>JBQDYD010000013.1:0-1817 GCA_051967755.1 Alcanivorax sp. | reverse complement strand
GGATTGTCGATATGCTGGTGGGCGAGCAACTGCCGCGGATTTGCTGATCGGGGCGGATATTTCGGCAGGTTCATTCGTACGTAGGATGAGCGTGACAAAAACGGCGAATTAAGATAGCTTTCATAAACAATTTAACTCTCTCAACTAGTGCTATCTAACGGGCCTGTTGAAAACTCAAAATAAAGAGCGTCTGGATAATGAAAATTAAATTTTCCGGAATTTTATCATCCATCTTTTTAATCTTCCTCGCACATTCAGCTTCTAGTGAAAACTCCAATTTCGAATTATCCTTAAAGCTTTTGAAAAACGGCGAGATTGAACAGTTTGAAGAAATATCAAAAGACAACCTAGCTGCTTTGCTGGAGAGGGATGAGATTGGCGTAACCCTCCTAGAGCGCGTAGTATTTACTATTGACGATGATTATAGCCTCCGTGGGTATCCCGAGGTTGCAATGTCTGTCATAGATGAGGATTTTCAAGTAAATCAAGACTACAAAGAAACCCTTATAAAAAGAATTCTTTATGCAATCAGATCAATTGATAAGGACAAAGCTAGAGTTGATTTGAATGAAGATATGAAAAGTGATTTGGATAGGTCTGATTTTGTAGATTTACTATATCATGTCATCTTGACTTCAGGCGGGGGGCAACCGGCACTATCAGACGAACTGGCGGTCTTTTCCATTTTCCATATTTGTGACAAAGAGCACTATTCCCTAACGGACACAGAAAAAGCTGACACAAAGGCGATTACGCTGATAAATAGAGCAATTTCAGATACTGAACGCTTTATGTTAGAAGTCTACGCAGAAGCCTATACCCTTGACACCAACTGCATTCACTCCTTCACAAAAGATTATTAATACCAGCGCGTTCGTCTTAACTTTCGCGCTCGGAATGAACAACGATTCATCGTCATTGGGAGTTGGCGCAAGATGAAGATCGGATTTTTCGTTACCAAACATAATGTATCTTCGATAGAAAACGCTTTGGTTTCGAAGGGCTATGATTTTCTAAGCCCGAAAGATCCCCAAGAGTTTTCCCGCAAGGTATTTCCGAACATGAATGCGGCGGTGGATAAAGTCACCGAACGGCGAAAAACCGACCCTAATCCCGAGGATGAAGACACCTACATGATCCTGTTGGATCTTCACGTGGCACGCGGCAGTGAGCCTATCAATAAGCGCAGTTATTCAAAAACAAAGACCGGTTGGCGCATATTCGTAAACCTTTTGCATTCCGAGATTTTCGACGCCAACGGCGAGGAAAAACCCGTTGATGACATGGTAAGGTCGATGTCTGACAAGATAGATCGGGAAGTCGAACGCATCACGGAAAAGAAAGCGGCATCAAAAAAGTGACAACTCGCCGATGCGGCTTAGAATTTTCCGCATAAGGTTTGTTATGTTAACTTCTGATGCAGATCACACCACGATTTTGTGTTGGGTCACAGCAACACAGGTTTCCGACACGCTTTGTCCTCTGCAATAGATTTAGGCTGAATCCCATAGCTGGGTTATAGACAAGGCATTGAAACGAAAGTGAAGCTTTGCCGCGTTTGTCCAAGACAATGGTTTGCATTTATAAAACCAGTCCGCTGAACACCAGTTTATACGTTCGGCCATCATCAGAACGCTACGCGCAACCGGCGTGTTGGTGGATGTATGATTGATACCCAAGTCTGGCGAGACGCTTGGAGCCTGCTGCTCCCAGAAGAGAAAGCGGCGAGTCCGGAGCACACCCAAAACACACTAAATATAGCGAACCTTACAAAGAATTAAGTTGCAGGACATGGGATGACCGGTTTCACCGATTAT
>JBQDYD010000012.1:0-3017 GCA_051967755.1 Alcanivorax sp. | reverse complement strand
AAACATCACCTTAGCAATGATGCGCTATCTGTCCAACTTGTGCTGACGGGATACACGGCCATAAGCCAGAGAGCAGCAAATTTCGTTTTGCTGAACGTCTTTAGACAAGCCTACTAAAGCTCGGCCATGCCTTAATAACATGACAGCCTCATTCTAATTGTTTTTTTGAAAAATACGAGTTAAGAAATTTAATAGGTGTATTATATAAATTATATTCACTAAATTTATTCATTTTTTGAGGGAAAGTGGCATATCTAACGTATTAGAGGTAAGATAATTGAGCGGAGTAAAAGCCATGTTGTTGAAAGCTATAGATAAATTACTGGAGCGATCCTTCCAGAAAGAGCCGGATTATTCCCGTCTTGACCAGTTGGAATCCGACGTTTGGTCGCGCATACGGCAGAGTAAAGCCGCGCCGCAAGCCTCTATTTGGGCTTTTCCAGCTTTTGGTGCAGGTGCTCAACTGCGCTATGCTTCACTGGTACTGGCGCTTGTGGCTGGTCTTATGGCCTCGCAGCTATCGCCAGTTAAGGCGCAATCTGATACTCTGGGGCTTGAGGTATTTTCGACCAGTGCGCCTTATCTGATAACCTCAACCATTTCTTACCCGGATCCGGCACCTTCATGAAACAATTCTGGCAGATTCTTTTCTTTCTTATGATCGTGGCCTGTGCAGCTATCGGCGGCGTATTGATTGGTCAAAACTTTTTAGGTAAAAGCAGCAGCGTCCACCATCATGCAGCGGGCGATATGCACGCGCTTTTTCATCACGATCTGAATTTGAATGCGCAGCAGGATAAAAAACTGGCAGTCATCGAAAAAGACTTCCGCCGCCAAAGGGCGTTGTATGAAGAGCAGATGAAGCTTGCCAATATGGAGCTTGCCGAAGCGATTAAAGGCAGCGGTTATTATTCTCCTCAGGTGCAGGAGGCCGTGGACAAAATCCACGGGGCGATGGGTGAACTGCAAAAACTCACGCTGCAACATCTCGCCGATATGCAGGGCATTCTGAGTGAAAAGCAAAACAGGCAGCTTGAGGAGAAAGTGGTTGAGCAACTCTACCGGAACGCCGGACAATAAACCGATCCCCGCGCTTCCCGACGGGGAGCTAATGCTGGCCTTGCAAAACGGCCGGGAGACGGCTCTTGACGAGTTGATGAAACGCCACAAACAACCGCTTTTCTATTTTGTAACCCGCTACACCCGTGACGAAGACACGTCTTATGATATCGTGCAGGAAGCCTTCTTCCGTGTTTATGATCGCGCTGAAACGTATAATCCCTCCTACAGGTTTAAGACCTGGCTTTATCAAATTGCGCTCAATCTGTGCCGCGATTATGCGCGCAAGAAAAAGCTGCAATCGCTTGTCTCTCTCGATGCCTGGACAGATGATGAGGATAAAGGGTCTTTGCATGATGTGTTGGCCAGTGGTGAAAATATCGAAAGCCTGACCGAACACCGGCAGACTTTGAAGCTTTTGGACAAGCATATTGATAAGTTACCCCACAAGCTGAAAACCGCGCTCATCCTCTTCGCCCTTGAAGACCGTTCACAGGAGGAATGTGCCCGTATCCTCGGCGTGACACCGAAAACCGTTGAAACGCGGGTTTATCGCGCGCGTAAGATGCTGATGCAGAAACTGGCTCAAAGCCTGTAGGTTCAACTCCGCAAAATTTTTATGTTGACTCTGGAGTATGGTCAAGAGTCCAGACTGAATATATGGAGGTTAAAGCATGCTGATTGGTGATTTGGCAAAAAAGGCGGATGTGAGCATCGATACCATCCGCTATTACGAACGTGAGGGGCTTATTGAGCCGTTGTCTGTGCGTGAGTCCGGTTACCGTGAATTCGATGAAACGACGGCGGACAGATTGCGTTTTGTGATACGAGCCAAGCAGCTTGGTTTTTCACTGAAGGAAATCCGCGACCTGTTATCTTTAAGAGATGATCCCGATACAACATGCGGTCAGGTGCGTATGTTAGCGGAAACAAAACTGGAAGACGTGCTCGCTAAAATCAAAGTGCTTCAGGCCATGAAAAAAGACCTGACCGGCCTTTTGAAGGAATGCACCGATGCGGAGGCCTCTGTAAATTCATGTCCGATTGTGGACGCACTTGATGGAAAGGAGAAAAAACCATGATGATAGAACTTGTTTATTTTGAAGGGTGCCCAAATGCAGATGCGGCACGGGAAAACCTCAGCAAAGCCTGCGACGAACTGGGTATAGCGGCGGCCTGGCAGGAATGGGATCAGAATGACAGCTCTGTTCCCAATCGTGTCAAAGCTTTCGGATCTCCCAGTATATTGGTAAATGGTAAAGACATTGCGGGCGGTCCAGGCTCATGCTGTCAGGCGAAATCCTGCCGTATCTATGAAAACGGCAAAGGTGCGCCGGATGTCGGGATGATCAGGGCAGCGCTTGAAAAAATGGCGCCGTCATGAAAAAAGCTCTTATGGCTGTGCCGTCTGTTGTAGCGTCCGGCGTAGCGGCTCTCCCTGTGTTAACCTGCCCGGCCTGCTGGCCGCTTTATGCCGGATTACTGGGTGCATTGGGGTTGGGATTTGTCGATTACACACCCTATCTGCTGCCTGTGACGGCTGGATTGCTGGTTGTTTCCCTCATACCTTTGTTGTGGAAGGCCAAACAAAGATGGGGCTATAAGCCACTTTTTGCAGGTATTTTGGGAGCAGCACTTATTCTGGCAGGGAAATTCTGGATTGATCATTCGGCCTTATTCTATGCGGGGGTCGGCTTGTTACTGGCGGCTTCTGTCTGGAATATCTGGCCGGTAAAGGCAAGCGCATGCATCGCTTGTGAAGACCCCTAAAAAAATTTGAGGGATTAGGCTATACTCTTCGTAATAGGATTAACGACCGTATTTCGGAGAAAGCCATGAAATTTAAAAGACTTTTAACGCTCAGCACTGCCTTCATTCTTTTTACATCCGGATCTGCCTTCGCTTCTTCATTTGAAGAATATGTGCAGCGCCTGGGCGAACACCCGCAGGTCGAGAGT
>JBQDYD010000011.1:0-12992 GCA_051967755.1 Alcanivorax sp. | reverse complement strand
CGGGAGTAGGATTTGAACCTACGACCTTCAGGTTATGAGCCTGACGAGCTACCGGGCTGCTCCACCCCGCGTCAATGTGTAAGCACAAATAAAATAGTAATGCGCTAGAGATATGGGGTTATAACGCCCCTATTCCGATAAATCAAGCCCGATAACGCGTAAAAATGAAAACAAAATGAGATCAAGCCATAAAGCCTAGTCATTTCCCGCGCCCTGATTGATTTTCTTACCGGAATTAAAGGTAAAAGAGTGCCCCCCTTTTCTTCCTTACCCCCGCTTCAATTCCTCCGTTTTCTTTCGGTGCCTTTGGTTGTCATTGACCGCATCTAAAAAAGCGCCTGCGCCTTACATTTGGCGCACACTCTCAAGAAATTCATCAACACGTCCCTGCAATTCCTCTGATTTTTCAGACAAATCGCGCGACACATCCAAGACACTTGTCGAAGATTCCCCTGTTTCTGCCGCTGCCCTTTGCACACCGCTAATATTTTCCGCGACCTCACGCGTAGCAGCAGATTGCTCCTCCACCGCTCCGGCAATTGATGCACTAATCTCACTAATTTGCCCAATAACTTGCGTAATCTCACCAATTGCCCGCGCCGTCGACTGACTTACATCCTGAATATCACCAATCTGTGACCTGATTTCTTCTGTCGCCTGCGCCGTTTCAGCAGCAAGCTTCTTCACTTCTGACGCGACAACGGCAAACCCTTTGCCGGCCTCCCCTGCGCGCGCGGCCTCTATCGTCGCATTCAAAGCCAGCAAATTGGTTTGATCTGCTATATCTGAAATAATGCCTGTCACCTCACCGATCTTAGCCGCAGCATCAACCAATCCGGCAACAAGCCTTTCGGACTTTTGCGCTTCGGTTACTGCCGTACTGACGATCGTATTCGATGTAGAGACCTGACTTGAAATCTCATTCACAGAGGAGGAAAGCTCCTCAGATGCAGCAGCAACAGTATTTGATTGACTGCTTGTCTCCTCTGCCGCGGCCGCAAGTGTTTGCGCCGTCGCCTGCATCTCAGTAGAGGAAGATGCCACCGTTGCGACAAGCCCCTTAACATTCCCCTCAAAATCGTCGGCAAGCTTTCTGTTCTCTTCTTTGCGCGGGGTAAGGTCGATTGCAAATTTCACCACCTTAAAGACATTGCCATTATAATCCAAAATAGGGTTATAAGACGCCTCAATCCAGACTTCTTTGCCACCTTTTCCAATGCGTTTATACTGCCCCGCTTGAAAATTACCGGCACGTAAATTTTCCCAAAATTGTTTATATTCCGCACTATCAGAAACGCCCGCCTCTGCAAACATACTGTGATGCTGGCCTTGGATTTCATTCAGCCTATAGCCCATCACGCCAAGAAAATTTTCATTGGCCGTTATAATCGTTCCATCCAGTTCAAATTGAATTACAGCTTGCGATCTATTCATAGCAGCAACTTGCCCCGCATTATCCAATGCTTCTGCTGATGACCACTCCACCACAGTACCTAACCGAACGCCATTATGATCATGCAACGGGCTGGCTACTAAACCAAAATGTCTACCACCAACCTTGATGCTGGTCTTATACCCCTCCGGTAGATTTTTGAGCATTGTTCTTTGATGTGCAGGGTTTTTGTGAAAAATATCAATATTTTGGCCGATAAGGTTTTTAACATCGAAATGCGGCAAATCCTTTTGGATATCTGACTCCGCCTCTTGCAAAAACTCCATGATTGACTCGTTCATATAAACAATATTCAAATCATCATCCGCAACCATCACATTGGACATGATCTTATCTAATCCTCGCAAAGCGAGCACTGAATTATTACTTGAAGATACGGACGTTGAGCGCCCCCCACCAAAAAAACTACGCGCGGCCTGTTGAGACATATATGCCCCTCCCTGTAAAAAATGGATAAAACACAATTTTAAAGAACAAAATATCAACTTAAGGAGGTTACGATATACATATTAACAACCATAAGGTGATATTGAAGAGTACCTGACAACCTTCAGAAAAACAAAAAAGAACGGAACTAAATATCTATGTATGCAGGTACAAATCGTTAACTACATTGACACTCACCCTAAACATGAATTAGTGTTGCCCTAAGCTCACAAGGGGTGCCCGAGAGCGGGCTGAGATTATACTCTTGGAACCTGATGCGCCGAAACTGATGGACTACGC
Organism: Alcanivorax sp.; assembly: GCA_051967755.1. Taxonomy (GTDB): domain Bacteria; phylum Pseudomonadota; class Alphaproteobacteria; order Micavibrionales; family Micavibrionaceae; genus UBA1672. Next base: position 10,813 of record JBQDYD010000011.1, on the reverse strand, counting down.
GCCGTAGGAATGTGAGAGAGAAGATGAACGGCTTACCACAAAATATCGCAATTGCAGGCGGCGGCATTATGGGCATTCTCTGTGCTTATATGGTGCAAAAACACCTGCCGGGTTCCACGGTCACATTATATGATCCTGCAGGCTTTCCCGCCAACAACGCCAGCTATATCGCAGGCGGAATGATCAGCCCGTTTAGTGAGCTTGATCACATGCCGGAGAGCTACCTTCCTGCAGGCCAAACCGCAATTGATATCTGGGAAAACATTAGCCACGAAACAGGCAACGAATTCGAATTTTCCCGCAACGGAAGCTTGCTCATTTCGCATGATAATGACCGCCATATCTTGGAAAGATTTAAGTCGATCCTGCCACAATGCGATACGTGGGGGATAGTAAAACAAGAGGCGATAAAAACACTTGAACCCGCCCTTCCGGATCGCAAGTTTCGATACGGCCTACACATAAATGGTGAGGGACACCTCCACCCTAAAAAAGTCATGCAGACCCTGGTAAAGTTAATTCACAACAAGAAATCAGAAGCCTTTGATTCAAAAGAAAATAGCAACAACTACGATATCGTAATTGATTGCACGGGAATCAATACAGAATCGGACAACCAACACCTGCGCGGGGTTAAAGGTGAGACACTGGTTGTGCGCAACACAGAGTTCAAACTATCAAGACCGCTTCGCCTGATGCACCCGCGTTACCCGCTCTATATCGTTCCGCGAAATGATAATATTTTCATGATCGGCGCCACCATTATTGAGAGCGATAGCAGCCCGCATATGTCGCTTCGTTCTGGCATGGAATTGATGAGCGCGCTCTACAGTATTCACCCCAGTTTTGGTGATGCGGAAATATTAGAAATGAATGCAGGCATCCGACCCAGCTACGATGATAATCTGCCGCAAATTCATGTCCGTAATAACATCATTAGCTGTAACGGCCTGTACAGGCACGGCTACTTATTTTCACCGATCATGGCACAATGCGTGATCGGAATTCTCACAGGCAAGCCTTGTGAATATGCGCCACTTTTTGTTAGGAATAAGACCCATGAAGATCACACTAAACGGACAGCCATGCACGCTTGATAAAGCGCTCAGCATTACCGAACTTCTAAGCGCGCAAGGCTTTGAGGGAAAAACGGTTGCTGTTGCCGTGAATAACACATTCGTGCCTAAATCCGCGCATGAGGGGCATTTGCTCCAAGACAATGACCGCGTGGAAGTCGTTGCCCCAATGCAGGGAGGGTAAACCATGACAGATCAATGGAATATTGGTGATACATCGATGACGTCACGCCTGTTTTTAGGAACAGCGATGTACCCGTCACCTGATATTTTGCGCAAAAGCATCGAAGCCGCGCAGCCGGGATTACTCACCGTCTCCTTACGCCGTGAAAATGCAGCGGGTAAAGGCCAGGCCTTTTGGGATATTATCAAGAGCTTTGACATCCCCGTCCTGCCGAACACTGCGGGGTGTTACGGCGTGGATGAGGCCGTCACCACCGCGCAAATGGCGCGAGAGATATTTGAAACGAATCGTATAAAATTAGAAGTCATCGGCGATGATTATACTTTGCAACCAGACCCTTACGGCTTATTAGAGGCCACAGAAAAACTCATCGGTTTAGGTTTCGAAGTCTACCCGTACATGACCGATGATCTTGTCCTTGCCCAGCGTTTGGTTGATTTGGGATGTGAAATCCTCATGCCGTGGGGCGCGCCGATTGGCTCAGGCCGCGGCCTTAACAATCTGTATGCGCTCAAACAATTACGCGACCGCTTCCCCGATAAAACACTTGTGGTGGATGCAGGTATTGGCGCGCCGTCACACGCGGCGGCGGCGATGGAGATGGGCTATGACGCCGTTCTCCTTAATACAGCCGTGGCCAAAGCAACAGATCCCGCCCTCATGGCAAGCGCATTCGCCGATAGCGTCCGCGCAGGACGTAATGCATATCTGGCGGGTATCATCGCCGCGCAGGAAAGTGCAAGCCCCTCTACACCGCTCCTTGATCGTCCGTTCTGGCATCAGGAAAAGGACGCAGGATAGACAATCCATGGAACGCTATATCCGACAGCTTTCATTGCCCGAAATTGACCTCCTGAAACAGGAAAGGCTGTCTGAAACCTGCATCCTGATGGTCGGCGCGGGTGGTTTAGGCTCCCCCGCTTTGCCGTATTTGGCGGGCGCGGGCATCGGGCATATCATTATCGCCGATCATGACACGGTGGATGCATCGAATTTGCACCGCCAAACAATTTACCGCACATCCCAAGCAGGCCGCAACAAAGCGGCACTGGCGGGCGCTTACCTTGAAAGTTTGAACCCCGAAATTCGGGTCAGCACGATCACCGAAAAACTGACTGAGGATAATGCAGGCGAATTACTGGCCGCATATGATATCGACATCATATTGGACGGCAGCGATAATTTCGCGACCAAAGCCTTGCTCAATGCGCTTTCTGTCACGCTCGGCATTCCCCTCATCACCGCCAGCGTCAATCAATTCGCAGGGCAAATCGGCGTCTTTGAGGGGTATGATAGTAACAAAGCATGCTATCGATGCCTGTTCCCCGCCTTCCCTAGCGATGCACGCAATTGTAATGAGGCAGGAATCCTTGGCACATCTGCAGGCATTATCGGGATGATGCAGGCACATCTGACTTTGTTATATTTGCTGGATATCGATCAGGAAAAGCCTGAGAATTTCAGAAATATTGATTTAAAAACACTGCGCATCGAAAGTTTTTATACACCAAAGGACAGCGCGTGTTCCCACTGTAATCACACACAAAAAAACACTCAAAATCCAACCAAAGGAAAGACCATGGTAGAGATGATCGGCATTGACCAGTTAAATGATGAAGACAGCATTATCATAGACGTACGCCAACCTGAGGAGCTACTTTCTGATCCGCTGAACAATGATTTGATTACGTCCGCACCTGTAAACATTCCCCTGCCTGAACTGACAGGGCGTTTGGATGAACTGCCTACGGATAAGCGGCTGGCCTTTGTGTGTGCAGGCAATATCCGCAGCGCCCAAGCCGCGGAATACCTCTCCGCCAAAGGGTATGAGAATATTTGCGTGCTCGATAAATTTACGATTTAAGCGCCGTGCTTCGCGCGGTAATTTTCAAGGGCTTCATTGCAGATAGAGCACAATAATTTCGTATCAATGTCTAGCGCTCTTCTTACAGGCACAATAAAGAAAACATCTGACCTTAACTTATTTATGCCCGCCATAAAGAGATAACGAATATAATTCACATCTTTTAACTTAACGTGCCTTTTGGGAATAATATGACATGCAGACCAGTCACATATACCATATTCATATCTGATTTCTTTAATATCCTTGAACGGTATAAATGTGTGCCCTGTCCATCTTAATGAGTGTGAAGAAATTCCATTTTCAAAAACATAGAAAATAAATTTTTCTCTATCCATAAAGATATCACGAATAAGACGATATACGCACAACACAAAAATAGGCGCAAAGACTAACGATAAAACACCGAGACTGGGTATATTATACGCCTGATCTGGCTTCATAGCAGCTAATAGCAGCATTGGAAAAAATAAAGTCACCACAAATTGTGCGACAAACCATGACAACCGAAACGGCACAGGTCTTACAGCCAGTATTTCCTCCCCCCATTCCTCCATCACGCGGCCTTATCGAATGACGCGATGACCTCCGGCCTTGGGTATAGCTGATCCATTGCCACGGATTTCCCGTTCGCCTGCACAATGCGCACATGTTTACGGCGCAGGCCGCGCGGTTCGGACGCGCCGCAAGAATGGGCGATTACCTCAACCTCATGCACCAAATTACGCTGGTAATTCGCAACCTTTACCGCTTTATCTTCGGGGTTCAGGCCGCTTTGCAGGCGTTTATCATGGGTGGTGATCCCTGTGGGGCATGTGTTCTTATTACACTTAAGCGCCTGAATACAGCCAAGAGAGAACATAAAGCCGCGTGCACTGGTGACAAAGTCCGCGCCTGTACAAATTGCCCATGCAACATCAGACGGAGTGATCAGCTTTCCTGAGGCGATGATTTTAATGCGGTCACGCAAACCGTATTTATGCAATGTGTCTGAGACGAGCGGCAGGCTCTCCTCAATACATAATCCCACATTATCCATCAAAGACATAGGCGCGGCGCCCGTACCGCCATCACCACTATCGACTGTGATAAAGTCAGGCGCGCTTTCTATGCCGCGCTTATGGATTTCCTGACACATTTCATCCAGCCAGTCATGCGTCCCGACAACTGTTTTAAAGCCTGCGGGCTTACCGCTGACGTCACGAATGCGTTCTATAAAATCGAGCAATTCAGGCACGCTGTTAATCTCCGGATGGCGGTTAGGAGAGATCGACGCCTCACCCGCTTTAATGCCGCGCACATCGGCGATCTCTTGCGTAACCTTTGCGCCCGGCAGAATACCGCCCTTGCCCGGCTTCGCGCCTTGGGAAAGCTTCAGCTCAAACATTTTCACTTCCTGATGCTCGGCGATTTTGCGCAAACCCTCATCACTGAATGTACCGTCTTCGTTACGCACGCCATATTTGGCCGTCCCGATTTGGAACACAATGTCACAGCCGCCCTCAAGATGATATGGCGACAAGCCGCCTTCCCCCGTATTCATCCAGCACCCCGCCATGCGCGCACCGCGCGATAAGGCCTGCACAGCAGGCTTAGACAGCGCGCCATAGCTCATACCCGAGATATTAAAGAAAGAGCTCGCCGAGTATGGTTCGCGCGCATAGGGGCCGATAACCATCGGCTGTGTCACGGCGGCATCGGCCTCAAGCATTGGAAACGGGCAGTTAATAAAGATAAATGTGCCCGCGCCTGTCAGGCTTTTGGTGGAACCGAACGCGACTGTATTATCCTTCCCCTTGCCTGCGCGATATACCCACTCACGCTCTGCGCGGTTAAAGGGCATCTCTTCGCGGTCCATGGCAAAGAAATATTGGCGGAAGAATTCACCCAGTTTAGAGAATAAATAACGGAAACGCCCCAGCACAGGAAAGTTATGGCGCACCGCGTCCTTGGTTTGCGTCGCATCGATAATATACATCACCACAAGCGCCGCCAAAAAACAGCCAATCGCCACAATCAATGTTGCGGAAAGAAGCTCTAACCCGTTTGCAACCCATGCCGGTAAATCAATCATTTTTTATAATCCTGCGTGTAATAATCAAAACAAAATGGCGTAAAGCTATGTGCCCTACGCCACCTGATAATTCAAGTTAAAAGCGAAGGCTTACGCCGCCTTTTCCGCTTGTTCGTTTTCGATGCCCTCAAGGATAAGGGATTTCGCCTTTTCAGAACCTTCCCAGCCTTGCATCTTTACCCATTTACCTTTTTCAAGGTCTTTGTAATGCGTGAAGAAATGCTCGATCTCATCCAATAGGATTTTAGGAAGATCGCTATATTCTTTAATGTCCGCAAACATCGGGTGTGTTTTATCAACGGGCACAGCAAGGATTTTCTCATCCATACCGCCGTCATCTTCCATTACCAACACACCAACCGGGCGCGCCGCAATAACGGCGCCGGGCATGATTGCGTGCTGCGCGTAAACCAAAACATCAACAGGGTCGCCGTCGCCGCCGAGTGTATTTGGAATAAATCCGTAATTTGCAGGGTAAAACATAGGTGTGTGCACAAAACGATCAACAAACAGAGCACCTGACTCTTTGTCCAATTCGTATTTAACAGGTGTGCCGCCTGCTGTGTTTTCGATGATCACATTAACATTGTTCGGCGCATCTTTGCCGACAGAAATTTTTGTAGTATCCATTATGCCGCTTCCTTACCAAAAGGTTTTAAATCATGACGTTATGTATGGATTTATTCATACAAGCCATCCTTGGAAACGGCAAGGGTTACCCACTAAAAAAATGAATAAAAAACAGGAGTAGTGACTACTCCTGATCCTTTTTCGAGGCCTCTTTAGCCTCTTCTCCAGTGTTATCATTAGATCGTCTGATCTTTACTCTCGGCATTGTTCGTTCGATTTTTTCCGGCACGAACATCACGCCCCCTGAGCCACACGCATAAGCAATAGTATTTGTCATGGTTCCCTCCTCAACTATACGATGAAGCGGATTATAGCCGTTTTTTAAAATCCTCACAAACTTTTGATGTGACGCGTCGCAATATGAGAAAAGAATAATAAAAAAAGCGCCCAGTAAATTCGGGCGCTTCAGAACAAAAATATCGCGAAATTTTTATGCTTCTTTCAAGTTTGAAGCCGCTTGCTTTCCACGATTTTCTTGAAGATCATATGATACTTTTTGACCTTCATTCAATGAGCTCATTCCTGCAGCTTCAACTGCTGAAATATGTACGAATACGTCACCACTTCCATCATCGGCAGCGATAAAACCATATCCTTTTGTAGTGTTAAACCATTTAACGGTTCCTGTTTGTGACAAGGGATTACTCCTTCATATTAAATTTAAATACAGCTCTTCGTGATGTTCGGCTGCACTTAAATAAGATATAGCAAAGTCACAAAGATAAAGCACACTTAACCTAATTTTGGGGATAAACACAAGCGAATAATAATTATTCCTTTAGTTTGTTTAGATATGAAACAATCCCATCCAAACTGATCATATAAAAATTTATATCCTTTTTGGTGCGGCGAATATGCGCAATACGTTTGGCCTCTGCCACCCCACCGACAGCATCATAATATATCCAACCACGCAACTCAGTCAGGTACCCTGTCAGGGTGCGCATTTCGCTTTCAATATCCTCAATAATGCTATCTCGTTTATCGCGATATTCCCGATTCACTTTCTTTTTGGATTGATCGCGCTCCCAATCTTTGTGCGCCTCAATAATGGCGCAGATTTTTTCCATTTCATCTTCAAGGTCGTAATAATGGTCAATTCGGTCTATTGCGCGAAACAAGTCCTCGACCACGTCTTCCTCTACTTTCCCGCATCTCGGCTCTGCATATGCCGGCGTAGAAAACGCACAACAAGCGGTAAGAAAGAATAAAAGAAAAAATTTGCGCATATCGTATCCTGATTGTTTACAGTCCTGACAATGATACACGTAGCGCATAACCCCCTGCAAGAAAGGTATTTGTAATTGACCAAGCCGCTTCATGAAAAATAGCCTGTTATGGTTAAATCATTCAATCCATTCAGACAATATGATAAACTGTATAAAAATACGGAAAAAACAAATGAATAACAAAGACTTAATATCTAAGGTCGCGCTTCCTGTAATCGCAGCGCCAATGTTTTTGATCTCCAATCCTAAAATGGTTATTGCCTGTTGCAAAAATGGTGTGATCGGAAGTGTTCCCGCCCTGAACCAGCGTACAAGCGAAGGATTTGAGGAATGGTTAATCGAGATCAACGCCGCCCTTAATGATGGGGATGCCCCCTATGCGGTGAATTTAATTGTTAATCCCGTAAACACACGCCTGCAACCTGATCTGGAGCTCTGTATCAAATACAAAGTCCCGATCATCATCACATCCCTTGGTATTAACACAGATGTGATTGAGGCTGTGCATTCATATGGCGGTATCGTTCTGCATGATATTGCCAATATCAGACATGCAAAAAAAGCCGCGCAAGGTGGTGTTGACGGCATTATCGCCGTATGCGCAGGCGCAGGCGGACACGCAGGCATCATGAGCCCGTTCGCATTGGCAGGAGAAATCAGAGAATTCTATGACGGGATTCTTGTTCTCGCGGGATGTATATCACATGGAAATGATATTCTTGCGGCGCGTGCCTTAGGGGCTGACTTCGCCTATATGGGAACGCGTTTCATCAACACAAAAGAATCAGCCGCCGTGGCTGAGTATAAAGATATGATCACCCAGGCACAGGCGACCGACATTGTCTATACAGATGCAATTAGCGGCATTCACGCCAACTTTCTAAAGCCAAGCCTAGAAGCCGCGGGGGTGGATCTGGCGGCAATGAAGGACGGAACTCTTGAAAAAGGAGATCTCAGCGTCCTTGAAGACGAATTCAAAGCATGGAAAAATATCTGGTCTGCGGGTCAGGGCGTGGGTAATATTGATAATGTCTTACCTATCAAAGACCTTATTAAAACCCTTAGCGATGAGTACCAAAGTGCCCTTGAAAAACTCACAAATTAAGGCTTATGCGCTCTTTCTTTTTGCCGTTAACCATTGACTGAAGCAACCGAATTAAAACAGGACCTAATGCAAACACCTGATATTTTTTCTGATAAGACGCCATCCATTTTTTCGGCTTCGTCGAGATATGCGCGCTATAAGAAAAATTTTGATCTCTGGCTCCCCGAATATAAAAATTTTTGTAATGACTCAGGGGTATTAGGGCAAAGACTACTCCAAGAATATCCGAAAACCGGTTGCAAAGCCGTTCTCAATTTTGAGGAATTCAATCAAATAACCAATGAATTGCTTGGCGGTCACTATAGCCCCACCAAAAATGAAATCCATATCGGCCAAGCCTGTCTTGAGCGCAAAGAAAACCTTTTTTACATCCTGTTTCATGAGAGCATTCATGCCCTGCAATATCATCATTGCGCATCATGCTCTGCCAATATGTCCTATAGCTCTTTGCCGATCGTCCTAAGCCCTATGGATCAGGTTATACAAATCATTCTGGAAGAACGCGACGCCTGGGTAAAAACGCATTACTTTTATTATGGTTTTCATTGCGATCTGCCTGCCGAAGATGCAGGTCATGCGAAAGAATTATCGCGGCAATTGATAAAATCATCTGCAGGCATACTGGATAATGAAACACATAATGACGGAAAAAACTCTCATGAGTGGTATATCGATTATGCCATCAAAGGCATAGAGGATATGGCCGATTGGCACGAGGAATATAATGAGACAGAATTTGAATATGTCCGTCTTGATCAAAGTGATATTTGGCGCCTTGGTAACACATTGAATATAAATTGTTTTTTTAAACAAAAAACAGACGCAACATATCCACTTAATATCAAAACCACAGATGAACAAGAACGCCGCATCACCGCCCTGGAAAAGCGTCTGGGTATCGACGATTACGCCGCCCTACCGACCTTAGCTGAGGGAATTAAAACATATGAATTAGATTATCAGAGCTATCTGAAAAATAATTTAGAGAAAATCCAAAAAGAGGTAGACGAAGGCTAATCCTTCCTACACATAACTACTAACGTAAAAAGAAAGTCAGATACTATGCTTGATTATAACCTGCCAGAACTTGCCGCGATCTGTGGTTCAACCATATTTCTTCTGTCCTATGTCTATATAAATAGAAAAGCAAACGCGACCAATGATATTGTGTATATTGTTATGAATATGGCCGCTGCGGTTTTAATGCTTTATTCTCTTACTCAGTATTGGAATATCGGCGTACTTATCAATAATGCTTCGTGGATCATTATAAGTATTTACAGCCTTATGAAACATTACAAAGTGAACAAGGATAAAGAAAAAATTCTAGATAAAACAATTACTTAGGCTCAACGCACTGCGCCTAATCGCCTCTCATCATATAATTTATAGAGAAATGCCACCATCACAACGATTTTAAGTGCAGTCATCATATACAACCCTTCCCATACGCCAAACGCTGCATATAAAAACATACCTGTTGCCATGCCGCACTTCATAATGCGCGGAGATTGTTGCGCTTCGCAGATCCTGATAACAGTAAATGACAAACATAGCAAAAGCTCTGATGCCCTTTGAAATAAATAAAAACAGGCAATGATTGCAATTAAAACAGCAAAGCCATTCCTGAGCCTTTTATGTTTCAAACTGTTAGATTTAGGAAGGATAAGCTGAATAAAACTATTCGTTCCGGCCAAGATAAAGGTTGCTGATGCAACATTTTGGTCAATCATATAGGCGTATACAGCAAAACTAAGCGTCGCAATAATATTGAAAATAAGCGCCCTTTTATAATGACGACACCACCCGATTGCCATGGTAAAAACAAACCAATTCAGCAAGAAAACATACGCCATATAAGTCACACTAAACCACCCGTTATTAGGAACCTAACTAAATTAAAATTCTGAGCACAAAAAAACCGCTCAAATACTTGTGAATTAATCATCAGCTCCGTATAAATCACTCAATTTGAGACGTTTAATAAGTATTAACTCATCGTTCCAGACCTTATAATAGTCAACAATACCTAACAAAGGGTACTCCTCTGAGGTCATCTGAAAATCATCCGAGGCGTTTCTTATAATAAGGCGACTATCACGTCTAAAATGCGCACCATAAGTAGAAGAAAAGCGTCCTAACACCTTTCCTGTCTCAACGTTCACAACCCAATAAATTTGACAGGATGTGCCGCAACCATGACCTATAACCGCATATTTATCTGCAAAATTAGGCCCTGATTTAAGTCCCTCCCTTAAACGCGTACGAAAACTCCATGCATGAGGGTGTGTATCCCAAAGAATATCTTCAGCAATTTTGACATCATCTGATATGGAAACAGAAAAGTCATTTAGTGCAGGGATATTATTTAAATCAAATGAAATGCGGCCAGTGTAATCAATATTTTCTTCAGCAGCAGCCCCAGCAATAAAGCCAAGAAGCATGATGGAGCATAATACTAAAGGGTAAATCTTCATTAGAAAACTATAGAACTGCACAGTACTTTTTCAAACAATAAAAAACCGCTCAAATGAGCGGCGTTTTTAATTAGAATTCGTAAAACAGGTTTGAAATCATTAACAATGAGCTTGAAAGATCTGGCAGCGAACTACTCTCCCACACCTTAAGATGCAGTACCATCGTCGCTAAGA
>JBQDYD010000010.1:0-23099 GCA_051967755.1 Alcanivorax sp. | reverse complement strand
GGCGCTGGATCTGGCCGGACACATTCTGGAATTTTCGCCGGATGTGAAGAACGGGCAAGGCCGGATATTGGCGGCAGAGCTTTTAAATAGCGGCAAAGCCTGGGCGAAGTTCCAGGCAATCTGTGATGCCCAGGGCGGTATGAAGGACATACCAAGTGCCAAATATACCCACGTCATTGAAGCGGATAAAGCGGGACAGGTCACAGCCATTGATAACCGCCGCATTGCCCGCGTGGCCAAACTGGCCGGGGCGCCTGCCGATAAAGTGGCGGGTGTTGATCTTCATACGCCTGTCGGCACTCATCTTGAAAAAGGCGCGCCGCTTTTTACCGTCCATGCTCATTCGCCGGGCGAACTTGATTATGCGCTTGGCTATCTCGAAGAGCAGGACGGGATCATAGACATAGAAGGAGAACCATCATGAGTCTTTTATTTAGCTATCCGGACAACGAAGAACAGGCCGTATTGCTGGCCAAAGAAGCGGGATATGAGCTGGGGGCAATAGACATCCATCATTTCCCCGATGGTGAAACCCTTCTACAGTTGGAAACGGATGTTAAAAACCGGGACGTGATTTTGTTTTGTTCCCTCAATCAGCCCGACAGCAAGGCGATGACGATCATGTTCTTTGCGAGGACGGCCAAAGAGCTGGGCGCAAAATCGGTCGGGTTGATTACGCCTTATCTGGGTTATATGCGCCAGGATAAGCGTTTCCATGAAGGTGAAGCCATAACCTCCAATATCTTTGCAGCCTTTCTTTCGCAGCATTTTGACAGTTTGATCACCGTCGATCCGCATTTGCATCGCCATAAAGAGATGAAGGAAATTTACACCATCCCGGCACAGGTTATTCACGCGGCGGACGCGATTGCGGACTGGATTAAAGACAATATAGACAAGCCTGTTCTGATCGGCCCGGATGAGGAAAGCGATCAATGGGTATCGGATGTGGCACAGCGCGCCGGAGCGGCCTATACGGTGCTGACGAAAACCCGCCATGGTGATAAGGATGTCGAGGTTTCCGTGCCGGATGTTGATCAATACGCGGATCATACGCCCGTGCTGGTCGATGATATTATCTCCACCGCCCGGACCATGATTGCCGCCGCCGGACATTTAAAGGACGCCGGAATGAAGCCGCCAGTTTGTATCGGTGTTCATGCCGTCTTTGCGGGTGATGGCTATGAAGCCCTGCAGAAAGCAGGGGCGGGAAAGATTGTGACCTGCAATACGATTTTGCATCCGACCAACGCCATTGATCTGATCCGTTTGCTCGCCGAACATCTGAAAGAAAGGGAAGGATAACCCATGTGCATGTCCGAACCCGTCAGTTTTGTGGCCGGAGGCATGCTGCTCGCAGGCGGAGCTTATGCAGCGTGGAAAGCCTATAAGATCAATATGCGCTATTTTCCCGTGGCGCTGATGCCGGTGCTGGCAGGCATCCAGCAGATGATGGAAGGGCATGTGTGGATGGGCTTAAACGATGCCGACCCGGATATGGTCTGGTGGGGGGCGATGGGTTTTATCTTTTTCTCATGGCTGATGTGGCCAACCTGGATTCCCTTTGCCATTTATTTTCTGGAGCCGCCCGGCAGCAAGCGTAAACGAACGCTTTTGATGTTTGCACTGTCCGGGCTGGCGCTGGGATTGACCTTGTATATCCCGCATCTGGCCAATCCCGATTGGGTTAAGGTCGCCATCAACAATCACTCCATCGCCTATGAAGATACGATGTTTCTGGATTATTTTATCCCGCGTGAGCTGACCTATCTGATTTACGTGTTTCTGATTGTTACGCCGCCGCTGATTTCGACCTATTTGCATATGCGGCTGTTTGGTCTGACGCTGATTGCCGTCATTGCGGTGGTCTGGATATTCCTGTCCTACGCCTATATCTCGTTTTTCTGCCTGCTGGCGGGCGTGGCGACCCTGCATCTGATTTATATCATCGTTCACAATAAATGCTGCCGGGAATGCCCGGAGATCTTCAGGTAGGGGCGATGGTAAGCATAATAGAAAACAAAAATGAGTTTTACGCCTGGCTGAGTTTCATGCGGCGCTATTTTCTGGTGATCGCGCTTGGTAATCTGGTCTGGGAGGCGCTGCACATGCCGCTTTATACAATCTGGTACGAGGGGACATGGAAACAAATCCTTTTTGCAGTGCTGCATTGTACGGGCGGGGATATTCTCATTGCTCTGGCCAGTCTAATGTTGGCGCTGGTTGTTGTTGGTAATAATTGCTGGCCTCACAAAGGCTACAGGGCTGTGGCGATTTGGGCGATAGTCTTTGGCCTGGCTTACACGGTTTATAGCGAATGGTTGAATGTTTATTGGCGTGAAAGCTGGGCTTATGCCGATCAGATGCCCGTACTGCCTTTTGCAAGCTTTGAGATAGGTCTGACCCCACTTTTGCAATGGTTGGTTATACCGCTGGCATCATTCTGGTGGGCACGAGGGAGGATGAATAAAGATCATGCTTAAAGACAATAAAAAAGCGGCTGCAATATCACGTCTCAACCGCGCTCAAGGTCAGATCAAAGCGGTTGGTAGATATGTCGGGAGCTTGGCGTGTCGGATGCGACCTATTACAAATGGCGCAAGGAGTATGGCGGGATGGGCATGGATCAGGCGCGTCGTTTAAAGGAACTGGAGACCGAGAATGCGCGGCTTAAGCGGGTTGTGGCTGATCTCAGTCTGGACAATCAAATCCTGAAGGATGTTGCTTCGGGAAACTTCTAAGCACGGAACGTAAGCGCCAAAGCGTTATTTATGCGCAGCAACGATATGATGTATCTGAGCGCCGTGCGTGCCGTGCTCTTGATATAAACCGTGATAGTGTTCGCTACCGGCTGCGCAAAGGTCATGACGAAGAGGCTTTGCGAGAGGATATTCTACGTCTGGCATTGAAGTATGGTCGGTATGGTTATCGTCGAATTACAGCACTTCTGCGCGCCGAAGGCTGGCATGTAAATCACAAGCGTGTTGAGCGCATCTGGCGTGAAGAAGGCTTAAAAGTGCCGCAAAAGCAGAAGAAACGTAAGCGTCTTTATCTGAATGATGGCTCATGCATACGTCTTCGCCCGCACTGGAAAAACCATGTTTGGAGCTATGACTTTGTGGCGGATCGCCTGAGCAACGGTAAGAAAATCCGCATGCTCACCGTGATTGATGAGTTTAGCCGCAAATGTCTGGCGATCCGTACCGAGCGCGCTTTAAAGTCAGATGATGTGCTGGAAACGCTCAGTCATTTGTTTATCACTGAAGGGCTGCCGGATTACATTCGTTCTGATAACGGCTCCGAATTTACCGCTAAAATCTTGCAGGACTGGCTGCATAAATTGAAGGTGAAAACAGCCTTTATAGAGGCAGGCAGTCCGTGGGAGAATGGCTACAACGAGAGCTTTAATGGGCGTTTGCGCGATGAATGCCTGAATGGCGAGATGTTTTACAGCCTCAAAGAGGCGCAAGTCATTATTGAGGACTGGCGACGACATTATAATCACATCAGGCCACACAGCTCACTGGGTTATAAACCGCCCATACCGATGATGCATGTAAGGGGAGATATTTGCTCCGCTACGCTGCTCAAACATCTCCCCTTACACCAGAACAACTGCGAACATTACGAACTTACAACTGGATTAAAAAATGGGGGTTGACCAATCGCCGAACAACAATATTCTTTGAGCGTTATGGAGTTTCAGGGTGTTTTGGATGCGCAGCGCGTTTTGCTGGAGTCCGAAGATCAACATGAGCGGGCGCGATATGAAACACTGGCGGCACGCATCGAATTGTTCAAAGCAATGGGCGGCGGATGGAACGAAGATATTTAAAAAATGGATATAGTCCAGGACAAAACGGAACCATATCCATCTGTTAACGTTGAATATAAAGAGGATTTTTATGAGCACACTTACAAAAAATAATTTGTCGCGTAGACAGTTTTTAGGCGGCGTAGCCGGTGGTATATTTGTTACGGGGATACAAGCGGCCTTGCCGCTTCCAGCATGGGCGGTAACATCTCCGCGCAATATTCATGAAGGGGTTACCAACTATCCGGCTCAAAACTATTTTGATCTAAATTTCCGATATTCGCCTTTGGTTGTGAACGGAAAGACAGGTCGCTCGACGGCTATTAATGGAACTGTCCCTGCGCCGCTCGTGCGCTGGCGCGAGGGTGAAGAAGTTACAATGGATGTAACTAATCACTTAGAAGATACAGAGCACGCTTCAATTCATTGGCACGGTATATTGGTGCCGTTTCGTATGGACGGCGTACCGGGCGTGAATTTTGATGGTATACAGCCCGGTGAAACATTTCGCTATAACTTCAAAGTGCAGCAGGCCGGAACCTACTGGTATCATAGCCATTCTAAATTTCAGGAACAAACAGGCGCATACGGCCCTATCATTATTGACCCTAAAGACGGTGAGCCGTTTCACTATGATCGCGAGCATGTGATTGTCTTATCTGATTGGACATTTGAAAACCCGGATACAGTCTTTCGCAATATCATGCTCGATCCGGAATATTATATTTATTACAAGCGCACGGTTTTTGATTATTTCGACAAAATAGAAAAAGATGGTTTTGCAGATGCTAATGCCGAACTCCTCCCGTTCCGCAAGATGAATATGAGTCCGCGTGATCTCTCGAATGTTACAGGATCGCTTTATACCTATCTCATGAATGGACATTCGCCGGATATGAACTGGACAGGGCAGTTTAAACCGGGCGAAACTGTACGACTGCGGGTGATTAATGCGTCAGCCATGAGTCATTTTGATGTGCGTATTCCTGGGCTTGATATGAGCGTTGTAATGAAAGACGGTAAAGCGGTTCGGCCAGTAGATTGTCACGAATTTCGCATCGGTATTGCAGAAACTTACGACGTTATAATCAAACCGAGAGAAGAAAAAGCATACACAGTCTTTGCTGAAAGCCTTGATCGCAGCGGCTTTACACGCGGTACATTATCGCCTGCAGCGGGCATGAGTGCGCCTGTGCCGCGCCGTCGCCAGACACCTGACCGAAAACTTGAAGATATCGGCATGGGCATGATGAAAGGAAAATATTTTGGCGGTATGGATGAGAAGATGATGAAAAAAATGCATCATAAGCGCATGCAGATGCAAGATTCAAATATTCCCGGTCCTAAAGGCCCAATGCCATTTATGCTTGATAAAACTAATCCAGACGTTGCTATGGCTGTTATGGACCCGAAGCAGCGCATGGATGATCCGGGAATCGGCCTTGGTAAGGACGGATGGAAGGTGCTGACCTATAAAGACTTGGTGTCTGCCGAGCCGCAACCTTATAAGGCTGAAGTTGATCGCGAACTGACTATTAATGTCACTGCCAATATGGAGCGCGGAATTTTTTCACTTGATGGTAAAAAATACACCGAGCATCCGGGGCCATATTTATTTCGTCATAATGAACGATTGCGCTTATATATGGTCAATCACACCATGATGGAACATCCCATGCATTTACACGGCATGTGGATGCAACTGGAAACAGGGCGCAGTAATGAAGAATTACCTTTTGTGCATACATATTTATTAAAGCCCGGCGAGGTCGCTTCCTTTTTGGTTACACCAATCGAAAAAGGTGATTGGGCATTCCACTGTCACCTTCTGTATCACATGGAAGCAGGTATGTTCCAAGTTGTACGCGTGGCTTAGAAGGAGATTAAAAATGAGAAAAACTTTAGCATTACTACTATTATCTGCTGCCTTTATTTCACCGGCTGCTTATGCTGACGAGCGCAACCCGGAAATTCCGCATCATCATCAGGGAAAAGAACCACTCCCTGATGATTATCATTCACCTGCTGCGCCGCCCCCAGAAGGCGCGAAGGTTCGTAAATACGCTTTAGATGAACCCGGACTGACCGCTAAGAACTTTGGCAAGACAGTTGTTCATGATAATAAATTATTCTGGCAGGTGTTGGGAGACCGCCTTGAATATCGCACAAATGAGGATAATGATATTCTTTTATGGGATGGCGATGCTTGGATTGGTGGAGATTATAATAAACTCTATCTTGAATCAGAAGGAGAATACAATTTCCGCAGCGATGAACTTGAAACCATATCTACCGAACTTTTTTGGAACCGCGCTATCCGGCCTTTCTGGGATACCCAGTTAGGTGTTAGGCACGATTTTGTGCCTGATGAGGATGATCGCACATTTCTGGCAGCCGGAGTACAAGGCATGTCACCCTATACATTTGAAGTGGACGCCACTGCATATCTGAGTGATGAGGGCAAAGCCTCTGCGGTGCTGGAAGTTGAGCGCAGTTGGTATTTCACGCAAAGGCTTGCTCTCCAACCAAGATTTGAAACTGAACTCGCGGTGAATGATGCAGAAGATTATAATATCGGTTCTGGCATTACCGGGTTTGAAACGGGCTTGCGCGCCCGCTATGAATTTAGCCGTAAATTTGCACCTTATATAGGTGTCAGCTGGGAACAAAATGTTGGGAAAACCGCCGATTTAATCGAAGAAGATGGCGGCGATAGCAGCAATACCTATTTTTTAACAGGGGTAAAGTTCTGGTTTTAGAAATGATGCAAAGAAGAAATTAAATTTTATAACTAAGCCAATTTAGAGGTTACATAGGTTATTAACCTAAAGAATTCAACACACTTAGTGATTTCGTTAATGTCTACACTGATGGTGCAGATACAGTTATTGCGACCGTACAAAATGGAAATGAAAATTATCAGGATGTCGTTCGTCTAGATGGAACAGCGACGACAATTGATGAATTGGTCGACTTAACAGCCGGTAATAACTTTTTAGCCTAGTAAATCATTTTCGTAATTAATTTTTTAAAAAAGAAAAATACAGCCATTGGGGGGGGCTATAGGCTATATTAAATCTCTAATAGAATTATGTTTAACTGGTGCTGGATATAGTCTGCAATCTATACTGCGATTACGTTTTTGTCTAGCCGGTATCACCATTCTCTACGTGGTCATTGGACTGCCACACTATTGCTTTGGAGGCTTCGGTTCCCTCAAAATGTGATCCGCAGTTTGAAAGTTACTTGTCCAAAATATAACGATCTTTTTTCTGCATCATTCA
The DNA here is from genome assembly GCA_051967755.1 of Alcanivorax sp. Classification (GTDB taxonomy): domain Bacteria; phylum Pseudomonadota; class Alphaproteobacteria; order Micavibrionales; family Micavibrionaceae; genus UBA1672. Next base: position 16,001 of record JBQDYD010000010.1, on the reverse strand, counting down.
TACCGGGTTTAACCGAAAGCTTTCGTCCCGGCTGGGACAAAACGTAATCTCATGCTTTCATTTACAAGACTACAAAACTTGTCTCTTACATCTTACGCATATACAGCCCTTTCTCCGGTTGCAGGGTTGAAGCAAAACAACTCGCCTGTTTGCAACATCTGGTGCATGATGACAGCCAGTTTTCGTGCAACAGCAATTCTTGCCTTTTTCATACCAGAGCGTTTGGCAATCCTCAGCCCCCATGCTTGAAGGGAAGAGGGCTTTTTCACGCGTGTGAGGATGGAATTGGCTGCCTCATAAAGCTGATGCCTGATAACCCTATCACCGCGCTTTGATATTCGGCCATTGTAGTCCATGTCGCCGGATTGCCTGCGTCTTGGCGTTAAACCAAAATACGCACCCACACTTTTTGATTGCTTGAACCTGTCAGCATCATAGACGGCCAGCACAAAGTTTGCGGCCGTCATTGGGCCAACACCTGGAATACTCATCAGGATACGGCATTTTTGGCAAGCGTAAGCGTGATCGAGAACCAGCTCATCCAGATCGTCTATTTTCTGCTTAATCATACGCAACATATCAAGCTGGATTTGAAGAGGAGGGGCAATGGCCGTGCCTTCATCAATGATTTCCTGAATGCGGTTTTCAAAACTGACGCCCGCAATACCTTTAATTAGAATGCCAAATGTTTTAAGCATGCCGCGGATCTGGTTGACAACATCGGTGCGCATGCTGACCAAGTTGCTCCGTGTCCGGAACAAAGCACGAGATTCATGGTTCCCGAAGCTCTTGATGGTGACTTCTTTATACCAGTTGCAGCGCATAATCTGGGCAATGCCGTGTGCGTCGTTTTTATCGGTTTTGTTCATCTGCAGGCGCAAAACACCGTGCGCATGGTAGGCATCAATGCAAATGGCCGGCAATCCCATATCTGTCAGGCCATGCCAGTGCCACGTTGAAAGATGACCGCTCTCAAGGCCTATTTTTACAGCTTCAGGAGCATGTCTTTTGACTGCTTCACCAATTCCTTCCGGTGTTGAGGGGCAGTTGCCTTCCCAGATTTTGTTTCCATCACGATCAACGACACAAATATGAGTCTCGTCTTGTGAAACATCTAAGCCTACATATTGATCCATTTTCTTATCTCCATTTATCATTTAACAGGTTGTTTAAACTGACAATATTCTATCCCGAAGGGGTAGTAATTGTCATACTTCGCACCTATTAAGCTAAATGTGATAATGTTTCTTATGGGAAATAGTTCCTATTATTGTTTCCACAATGGATGATTTTTCCAATCTTCCGGCAATCCCATTGCATTTCGCCATAACGCATTTTGAGCAACAGGTTCAATTAATTTTGTTACGTCCTGATGCCAATTTTCTCCCATATCCAACGGCTTAAGCAATGTACGAATAACCAATAAAACGAAAAACAATCTTGTATTTGTTGGAGTAACTGGGGGTGTCCATAAAGCATTCTTAGGCAATACACTCTTAATAGCCAACTCTCTATTCCAGAGTCGCCCATGATGCGTACAAATATTCCGAATGTAAGTTAAGACATGTAACCAGTCAGCAAGTTGTTTATGGTGCAATCCAAATTCTTTAGACACTAATTTCTTATCATCGTTTTTCATGCCCTTATACGCAGTTGAAAGCGCGCCTAAAGTCATAACCTCCGTGACCATCCATATAGGAAGCGTTGGAAATCCATTATATTTTGATTGGTAATGTGTAATAAACTCTTCGCTTGAGCGATTAGTTTCGCTCTCTACTTTTGTTAACCAATCATTGTGCCAAAATTTTGGATGAAAATTGTTAGAATCCGTGTGTGCAAAAGCACCATATTTATGCGCCAATACATAAGAAATTCTTGTTCGAACCGCCACCTCGATACGCTCTATGGCATCTATCAGCAATAGCCTCAAATGCCGATCAAATTCGTATAAAGCAATAATATCGTTGAAATTTGTATTGGACTTAAATTCACTTGTAATAATTGCATTTGCATCTTTTTTCCGAAATGGATACCAGTATGCACTTAATCTATAATAATTTATCGCTGATAAAATTGCTTGTGCCTTCGATTCATCATCAACTATCAGACCGCGCTTTACGAGCTGATCTATTTGTTGTTTGAATGCAAGCGGCGGCTTCGAATAGTTTTCAGGCATCTTCCCACAATGATTTCAGGCAAAAGAAAGCCGCCAAGGTTTCGCTTCCGTGGATAGGCGTGGCGGCTGTGTTAAATATAGAAATATTATATTCTCAGTTTAAATGCAAACTATTTCTAAAACATTAAATACCGATAATATAATTTATGGGAAATTACGTTGTTTTCATGCGCCCCTAGTAAATAAAAAATATGAAGCTTTACGTTTCTTTCTACAAAGCATACTTTATAGCATTCACGCTAAGTAGGTATCTAAGATGAATATTTATACTGATAAAATTCCAGGTGTTCCGCAATTTGTCTCATATTTTGTTCCGTTAGTAAAAGCCCTGCAAGAATTTGGCGGTGAGGCTAAGCCTCGAGAAGTCTTTGATTATATTTGTACCGAATACAATATACCTGATAGTTTTCTTCAAGAAACAAATAAAAATGGTCGGCCAACATACGAGAATAGAATTGCCTGGGCTAGATTATACCTCGTAAAGGCAGGCTATATATACTCACCAAAATACGGTGTCTGGGGGCTGACTGAAAAAGGGTTAGAGTTAGAAATAACAGACGACCTATCTGCCGAAATTTTTAAAACAGTACAAAAAAGCATGAAATCGAAAGATAGCGAAGATACTTCTCCAGACCAACTTGATGAACATTCAAGCTTTTGGTTCGCAGGTGCTATCTGGGATGACGAGGATCAAACTGATATATTTATTAATTCTGGAATTTGGCAAAATGGTTACGACGAGAAATTTTCTGACTTAGTTAAGCAGATGAAGGTCGGCGATAAAATTGCGATTAAATCATCCTTCGTTCGTAAGAAAGATGTCCCTTTTGAAAATAAAGGCCGTCCGGTAAGTGTAATGAAAATAAAAGCCATCGGTGAAATTATGGAGACCACCAAAGACGGCAGAACTGTCAAAGTTCAATGGGATAAAGATTTTTCTTCTAAAGAATGGTATTTTTATACATACAGAACTACTCTCGCCAGAGCAAAAACCGAAGAAAGCGAAATGGCTCAAAAATTAGTCTCATTCGCATTCTTCAATGAACCGCAAAATTATTCATATTTCATGAACCATCCGTATTGGGCAGAGAGATTTCAAAATGAAACAACAGAAAATGAAGACGTTGTAGAAGATAAAGAAGCCGAAAAATATAGTATTGAAGATATTATTTCGGAAGGAGGATTCCTTTCAAACGCAGAAATCAAGTCTATTGTACAAAGACTAGAGGTAAAGAAAAATCTCATTTTACAAGGAGCCCCGGGCACAGGTAAAACTTGGCTCGCAAAAAGAATAGCAAAAGTGCTAATTGGTGAAAAAAATCCTAATTCTGAACAATTACGTTCTGTTCAATTTCACCCGTCTCTATCTTACGAAGATTTTGTTCGAGGTTATCGCCCTACTTCTGAGCGCCTTTCACTTGTTGATGGCATATTTTTACAAATTATTGAGGCAGCTATAATGAAGCCTGATATAGCGCACGTGCTTATTATTGAGGAAATTAACAGAGGTAACCCCTCTCAGGTCTTCGGAGAAATGTTAACTTTACTCGAGAACACAAAGCGATCACGTTCTGACGCCATTGAACTAGCATACCGCAAGAATGTTGGTGTGTCCGTCGTCAAATGATTTGAGACATATGTAGTATAAATTCTCAGGAGAGAATTGGTTGTTTGGTTGTATAAATTAAGCAGCAATTTTAAGATGCTGCAAGCGTCTTTGTTGAATAGTTTTATTTTTGAGTTTTCTCCTTTTTTCTAAGATTGAATTTCCTCTGCCAAAATAGACATCGGCAGGCGTGAGATTATCGAGGCTTTCGTGATATCGTTCATGATTATAATATTCGATGAACTGCCCGATTTCGTGCTCAAGATGGCTTGGCAGGTAATAATTATCAAGCAGAACGCGGTTCTTTAATGTTTGATGCCATCTCTCGATCTTCCCTTGTGTTTGCGGATGATATGGCTTTCCACGCACATGGCTCATCCCCTTGCCCTTCAAGAAATCCGCAAGATCACTCGCCACGTATGAAGCGCCGTTATCAGAAAGAAGTCTTGGCTTATGAATGACTTTTGCACTGTCACAGCCCGAAGCCTCAAGAGCCATTTCCAATGTTTTTGTTACATCCGATGCTTTCATGGTTTTACAGAGTTTCCAAGCGATGATATATCGCGAGAAATCATCAAGCACAGTGGAAAGGTAATACCAGCCCCATCCGATGATCTTGAAATAGGTAAAATCCGTTTGCCACTGTTGGTTTACACGCGTTGGTTTGTCTTTGAACTCATTGGCAGCTTTGACCACCACAAAGGCCGGACTGGTGATGAGATCTTGCGCTCTTAAAAGCCTGTAGACACTGGCTTCTGACACAAAATATCCTTGCGTATCTGTGAATTTTACCGCCAGTTCTCGCGGAGAAAGCTCGGAGCACTCAAGGGCGAACTCAATGATTTGATCCCTGATTTTATCAGGAATGCGGTTCCAGACATGAGACGGTTTTGAGGGCTTATCCGCCAAAGCATCAAACCCGCCAGAGGCGTATTTATCATACCACCGATAAAAGGTCGGGCGTGATATGCCAATTTTATCAAGCGTTTCACGCGCGGAAAGATGCGATTGCTCGACGGTGCGGATGATCTCTAATTTTTCTGATGCGCTGTATCTCATATGTTTTACTCCCCATCCCCGATCATGCTTTTTTTGAGAAGTCGAAGCTCTAACGTTTGCTCGGCCACCACCTCCTTCAAATCACGGGATTCACGGCGGAGTTCCTTCACCTCATCAGAGGTCGCATTACGCGCGGTATCACCTGCAAGACGTTGCTTGCCTGCTTCAAGAAATTCCTTCGACCAACTGTAATAAAGGCTCTGCGCTATGCCTTCTATGCGGCATAGCTCCGCAATCGTTGTTTCACCACGCAGACCCGTCAGAACGATGCGGATCTTCTCTTCCGCTGAATAAATCTTACGGTTCGCACGGCGAATATCTTTCACCACTTTTGTGGCACTGGACTTACTTGTTTTTGATGTTTGTTTTGGTTTCATCTTCATTCCTTACGTCTTTCGATGTAACCAAAACTCTCCTGATCTGTTAACCCCTAATTTGTCTCACATGTCCTGACGGGGGACACAGCGCAGACCGTGGCCACCGCGATTGAAAAACCACCCAAAAATCCCTTATATTCACTTAAAAACGGTAACCATTCCATACAGTTAAGAATACCGCATACACTCAAAGCGCACTAGCTTTTTTCTGCATAGATACGCATATATTTGCTTTAATGAGCCCTACAGGGTATATTATGATAATAAATAAAGTAAATCAGCGGGTTGAAGTTGAGAAAACAATACGAAGATATAGAGTTCGCCGATGTCACCTCGGAGTTTTTAAGAACGTCGGGCACGATTAAGGATGCTTATCGCCATTCAGGCGAAATACGCGAGCCTTACGAAAATTCTGGTCAATATTATCCGGATGTTGATGAACGCTTGCAGGTCAAGCAAGCGCAGGAAAACTACGCTGGCGCCGACGGCTATAATCGCATGTTATCTGAAATACGCACCTCTCTTTACTCGGAAATTCCAGAAGCACGCGGTTCTATTGAGATTTTTGACCATCTTGCCGATAGAGATGAAGAAATAAGCCGCATTGCTACCAGCTTAAACATGACCGTTGAGAGGTTGCATACTTCATTAGGCTATGACGACTATGACGAATTTAAAGATGCTCTGCAGGGCAAAATGATCCATACCCATTTGGATGATGGGCGATATATAGCAATCGCCACAGCATGGGATCCCGACAGGCATGGTCAAGACACAGAGAGCATGACATATGACGATATTAAAATTCATGCCCGTATTATTGCGCATGAAACTCTCCATGCTCTCGACCCCAGGATTCAAGAAGGCCAAAGCGCATTTTATGGCTCAGAGGGTTGGGTTATCACACAGTTTGCTAATGCCCGCTCGGCAGAGATGTTTGCCGATGTCGGCGCACAAGACCTTATGCTGCGCAATGGCGATACCACAGAAAGCACCCAAAGCCTGATCGTGTCCTATGATACAAATGCAAGCTACAAAGAAATCCCACGCTATGATAACGGCCCCTTTTTACAAAAGTTATTAGATGATTATCCACCAAACCTGGGCCTGCAAAACTTTGAATTCGAAGGCTGGCGTGAAACAATCGACAAAATTTCAGAAATGCGTGAAAGCGGAGAACCTGAAATTTCCATTGATTGGGCCACACGCATTTACCCACAAACAATCGTTCTACAAAACGTGAAAGATCGTGTGCTGGAAAATCTTGAAAACAAACTGGAGCCTGTAAAACAAGACCTCATGGAACAACATTCCATTGATGATTTTCGCGGGTATCTCGAAAGCTGGTTTAATGATATGGATTTTAAAGGATGGCGCGATGGAAAGTATGACGGGCGCTTTTCAGAGGAACAAAACGCATTATTAGAAGGTGTGTACATCGCTAAAAACCAAATGGCGGATTGGTTAGAAGACAACAAAGAATGCTTTCCGGACGCCGGCCGCGCTGCCGCGGCAATACGGCATCTATTAGGGCAAAGCGATGATTACATCTCACACGCGGCGCCGAACCCTTCTGAGTTGACAACGGATATGCTTATGGCTCGAAATTGGCAACGCCTGCAGGACACTGGCGATGATATCTATGCCACTGCAGTTCACCTATACGGCAATATGTCAAGGCTCACAGAACAGCATGGCCATAAAGAACATGGCAAAAGCGAAGACTTTGAAACATATAGCCGCAGACAAATTGCAGATCAACTCTTTACAGATCATCCTAAGCTTGTCGATGCCGTTGCAAATGGTATTCCTTTAACGGATTTGGTTGTTAAAAATGACGGCGATCCGGATACAGTGATGGATGATCGCTACCAACTTGCCCCTGACTTTGACGATATTATTGAGCAAAATAATACATCGCAGATACCTAATGACATAAATAGCGAGCAAACAGCCCCTTCCCCGGCCTTACACATAAACCCTTAATCAGGAAACCATGATGTTAATACGTGGTTAAACCTTAGTATGAAATGGCCCGAATGATTTATTATCCCTCGTTAAAAAGCATCAGAGATTTTGTTGACAACAAGGAAGAGACTCTAGTATAGGTGATTGTGTCAATATTTTGACCGCGGCATTTGAGGATACAGCTTGCACCGCGAAACAAAGCTAAAGCGCATCGGCTCGCATTTTTATTCGTAGCTCTTGCGTGATTTTGAAACAAGAAAGGGCGATAAAAATGGCAGAAGCACTTACACTCTCACAGAATCAATCCAAAGCCGAAATTTACGAGGAAATCTTACCTCAAATAGAGAGCATCATTTCCGGTGAGGATAACCTCATCGCAAATCTGGCCAACATCACGGCTATTCTCGATCAAGCCTTCGGGCATTTATGGACCGGCTTTTACATCGCCGAGGGCAAGACATTGGTGCTCGGCCCGTTTCAGGGACCGCTGGCCTGCACACGCATTCCGGTTTCCCCTACACCGCGCGGTGTTTGCGGTGCGGCAGCCGCCGAGCAAGAAACACAGCTCGTGCCGGATGTCGATAAATTCCCCGGACATATTGCCTGCTCCAGCGCAGCAAGATCCGAAATTGTTGTCCCGCTTGTGCATGATCAGAAAACACAGCTCGTACTCGACATTGATAGCGCATCTTTAAATACCTTCGATGAGACAGACCAGCTTTATCTGGAACGCGTTATTGGGCTCATCGCGAAACTGTCCGTCGTCAAATGATTTGAGACATATGTAGTATAAATTCTCAGGAGAGAATTGGTTGTTTGGTTGTATAAATTAAGCAGCAATTTTAAGATGCTGCAAGCGTCTTTGTTGAATAGTTTTATTTTTGAGTTTTCTCCTTTTTTCTAAGATTGAATTTCCTCTGCCAAAATAGACATCGGCAGGCGTGAGATTATCGAGGCTTTCGTGATATCGTTCATGATTATAATATTCGATGAACTGCCCGATTTCGTGCTCAAGATGGCTTGGCAGGTAATAATTATCAAGCAGAACGCGGTTCTTTAATGTTTGATGCCATCTCTCGATCTTCCCTTGTGTTTGCGGATGATATGGCTTTCCACGCACATGGCTCATCCCCTTGCCCTTCAAGAAATCCGCAAGATCACTCGCCACGTATGAAGCGCCGTTATCAGAAAGAAGTCTTGGCTTATGAATGACTTTTGCACTGTCACAGCCCGAAGCCTCAAGAGCCATTTCCAATGTTTTTGTTACATCCGATGCTTTCATGGTTTTACAGAGTTTCCAAGCGATGATATATCGCGAGAAATCATCAAGCACAGTGGAAAGGTAATACCAGCCCCATCCGATGATCTTGAAATAGGTAAAATCCGTTTGCCACTGTTGGTTTACACGCGTTGGTTTGTCTTTGAACTCATTGGCAGCTTTGACCACCACAAAGGCCGGACTGGTGATGAGATCTTGCGCTCTTAAAAGCCTGTAGACACTGGCTTCTGACACAAAATATCCTTGCGTATCTGTGAATTTTACCGCCAGTTCTCGCGGAGAAAGCTCGGAGCACTCAAGGGCGAACTCAATGATTTGATCCCTGATTTTATCAGGAATGCGGTTCCAGACATGAGACGGTTTTGAGGGCTTATCCGCCAAAGCATCAAACCCGCCAGAGGCGTATTTATCATACCACCGATAAAAGGTCGGGCGTGATATGCCAATTTTATCAAGCGTTTCACGCGCGGAAAGATGCGATTGCTCGACGGTGCGGATGATCTCTAATTTTTCTGATGCGCTGTATCTCATATGTTTTACTCCCCATCCCCGATCATGCTTTTTTTGAGAAGTCGAAGCTCTAACGTTTGCTCGGCCACCACCTCCTTCAAATCACGGGATTCACGGCGGAGTTCCTTCACCTCATCAGAGGTCGCATTACGCGCGGTATCACCTGCAAGACGTTGCTTGCCTGCTTCAAGAAATTCCTTCGACCAACTGTAATAAAGGCTCTGCGCTATGCCTTCTATGCGGCATAGCTCCGCAATCGTTGTTTCACCACGCAGACCCGTCAGAACGATGCGGATCTTCTCTTCCGCTGAATAAATCTTACGGTTCGCACGGCGAATATCTTTCACCACTTTTGTGGCACTGGACTTACTTGTTTTTGATGTTTGTTTTGGTTTCATCTTCATTCCTTACGTCTTTCGATGTAACCAAAACTCTCCTGATCTGTTAACCCCTAATTTGTCTCACATGTCCTGACGGGGGACACGCGAAACAACACTTCGCCTAGGGCTTCAAAGTATCGGTTTAATAATAAAGCGGGTTCAGAAACATGCCATCCGGTCTTACTGAAACATATAATAGCGACCAAGAACGTGAGAGCCTCGCCATAATCGGCGGCGGCTCCCTTGGCCCGATCGCCGTCATTGAATTGGCACAGCGTGTCGTTCATGATGATCTCACATTAAAAAACCAGCGTTTACACTTATGCGATCCGGACGGATTTGCAAATGGTGGGATCGCTTATGGTCTGGCACATCCCAACCAACGCCTCAACAGCACCCGCGATGAAATGTCGCCTTGGAATCCGGGCGCGTTTGAAGCCTATGCCACACGCATCACCAATCTGGATGAAACCAAGACATTTGAACCGCGTGTCTTGTATAAAGACTTTCTGGAGGAGAGCTATCAATCCGCGCTCGAAACTCTAAAAGAAGCCGGTGCAGAAATTATAGAACATCGCGTGAAAGCCGATATCTCATATCAAGATCCTGAGCGCATTTCTATCATCAATGCCGAACAAAACAGCCCCTCCCCCTTATGTGAGGTGCACCCACGCAACCTTTTATTAACATTGGGGTATGGCCCGAATGCCAAATTCGAAAGCCTGAAACCCTATAGCCAGCAAGGCTATATTCACTCTCTCTACCCGTCTGACACACTCGATGAAGAACCCTCCCTTCATAATGACGACAATATCGACGTGGTTGTACTGGGCTCTGGCCCGGCATTATATGATTTCGTGAATGTACTGGACAAGCCCCCGGAGAGCGTGGACCTGACGGTCTTTTCTAACTCCGCGCTGATGGGTGTGCGAGATGTCACGCTGGAAAAGAATGAAACACATTTCACCCCCACCTATCTTCAGGAGGCCGGATCAAACACGTCACTGGATGACTTAAAAGATCTTGTAACACAGGACTTTAACGCAGCCTTGCAAAACGGCTTCACACCTCGCCGTGCAAGCCTTGATATCATAAATGATATGCGCACCTCTCTAAAGCGTTTAGCGCCGCAGGTGGCCACGGAATATATCAAATCTCAGGATTTTGCTCATCTCAAGCATAAAGCCACACCCGTTCCAGAGGAAAGCGTGACACGCCTAAACAGCTTTTCACCGCAACATCTGAAGGCTCATATATGTGCCGAGGATATTACCCCTCAAGATAACGGTCGTTTTTTGATCGCCACGCCAGATGACATGATAGAAGCCGACCTCATCGTCAATGCCACAGGCCACGGGCGGCATAACCATCCGCTCCTCAAAAATATGGAAGAAAACGGCCATGCTATTTTTGATGAAACAACGCAATGCTGGGTCTAAACGCACAAAGGTACAAAATCAGCAATAGGATTTTTCTAAGCCGCCATTTTAGGCGGTTTAATGCCGAAAGAGTCTTTGAGCTTTTCATCCGAGAAATCATATTCACCGAGCAAATTGATGTGCGCCCAAGACATTGGAGAATGCGTTGAAATGGCCTTCAGTAAAATCTGTCTGTTATTGTCATTTTCTGCCGTGGTCAGTTTTTGTGACAAATATAGATAATTCCAGCAGATAATTGAGTTTTTGATAAGCCGATTGCAGCTTTCTGCAATCTCCTGTTCCTCTTTTTCTGCGTGCAGGAATTCGCGCGGACTCCCAACAGCAATGGCGCGCGTAAATCTATTTGAAAGTTCTACTTTATTGAGCTGTTTTTCAATATCCTGGCGGAGCTGCACATCATCTATATAACGCAAAATGAACAAGGATTTTACGATCTGACCAAAGGCTTTTAAGGCTTTATATAAAACGTTCTGTCTCGAATATGAATTAAGGCGTCTAAAGATATCAGAAGCACTGGTTTCCTTGAGTTTTATGGTTGTTATCAATCTTAAAATATCATCCCAATTCTGGATAATAAGATCAGCGTTCACGTAATTATCGGGCTTGATATGCCATTCGCTCTTGGCAGCATGCTGCCCGGATTTGAAGATGTAGAGGCTTTGCTTTTTCAGGTTTTTGATCCGCGGCGCATAGGAAAACCCGAGCATATGTGTTGTGGCAAAAATCGCTTCGCTGTAGCCGTGCGTATCGGTGGAATGAATATCGCTTTTGATGACATCATTGCGCATGAGTCCGTCAACAACATAGGCACTTTCTCTCTCAGAAGCGCTAAACACAAGGGAATGCCAAAGAAGGTTTCGCTCGTCAATAAATGTGTAGGCACTTGCGCCCTGACCCTTACCAAAATATTTGAAGGAATAATTAGCATTCAGTGATTCTGATCGCACCTCGAATTTCTGTCCGTCACTGGCAGTGTGCAAGGTGTCTTGGCTTTTTCGGTAGATGTTCGGCAACTCCATCTGATCCATAAGTTTGAGAACAGCATCATTGGCAGCTTGCACGTTTTCCAGTGAAAAATACCAATTGACGGTGTGTTGCAGAGCGTTTTCTTTGATATTCGGAGAGATCTTAGCCATTTTGCGTGTACCGATAGAACATCCTAGCCCCATAATTCCAGCATAAAGAAGCTTATCTGAAGCGCTATTTTTAGTGTAACGGTTTTGCCAATGCTGAAATTCTCCCAGAAAACCACTGTGATGATTGACGGTTGAAAGAATTTCCGTGAGCGGCACATAATTTTGTTCAGGAAAAAACGGTTTGAGTGGATCAGACTCAATCTCATCCTGTTTTGGCGTGGCAATATTATAAGCCTTACTCTTGTTGATTTTGATGAATAAGTTGCGCCCTGCGGCGATATTTGCATTTGTTGTCTGATATTGCTGGTGCAGAGCTTTGTCCAATATTTCAAGCACTTCACGAGGGTTGCTAAAATCCTGCATTCCCGCTCGATGCATCAAGGCCTCTTTCTCGGTCTGCCATCTGTCTTTGCTGATCATATACTTATCCAAAGACTGGTATTTATAGGAATGTTGTAAATTGAAAGTTCCTGATTTTATCGCCGAGGCAATGTGCTGAAATAAAAACACCTTGTACAATGAGGTACGAAATGAGCCATCTTCACTGAAAATAGCTTGATACTCTGCCGGTGATAGAAAGCCGGAGGGCGCTGATTTATTGATATTTCCATCTTTGTTCTTATAATATTTCAGCGCTTGTGCTAAATCGTCGGCACTATTTTCGGCCTGAAAATCCAACATTTTGATTATGCGGCCAACCCGTTTTTGTAGCTTCAAAGAACGGGATTCTAGGATGTCATAATATTGACCGTCCGAGACATACTGTTCAATATCTTGCTTTAGGGTGGAGTGCTCACTTTTTGCACTCTGAATATGAGGATGACCAACTTTCAAAATCCTTGTGATTTCAGTGATTTTCAAGGCAGGATCGATAGCCTGGTCATTCAATATTGTCTGAATGCCGTCCAGAACACCAAAAACATCAATTTCTATTTTATCCAGTAATACCTGTACCGAGCGTGTCTGCTCTTTCCGGCGTTCAAAACTTTGCTCTTTATGCTCACGGCTGGCCGCATTCTCAAAGGTTTTGACTGTGCTTAAAAACACATCCACCAGATTGTCCTGCAATGAGAAAAACTGATGGGCGATGAAGGCGGTAACATGCAAGTAGCGGTCTTCCTCTTCCCGCCGAGAGATTTGAAAAATTCTGGATTTGATAACGCTGCCGGCATAGTACCGGATAGCCTCATGATCCAGATTTAAGGCTGAAAACACAGGCTGAAGTTGATAATATTGGTTTTTCAAATAGAGCAAATCATCCAGTCTTTCGCTGACTTTTGCAGGTTTACTGGACTGTGAAAGTTTTTTCAGTGTTGTCAGCTTGTACGGTGATTTCTCAGAATTTTGGTTAATATCGTCATCTTTGCGAAATAATCCATCTAAAAGCGCCTGATTTTCTGTATTTAAAGAGGCTTGAATTAATGCAGTCAGATCATTTTTACGCGCTTGTAACGCTTTCAGGATCATGTCGGAAATCCGGTTATATCCGGGGATTTGAATTTTCTCTCGGATCATCAAATCAACACAGCGCCAGAAAATAAGATTGGGCTTTAGGTTTGAGAGAACCATAGAGCGGATTTCTTGGTGGATGAAGTTTTCTGTGTCACGTCCCCAGACTTTGAAACCACACAACGTTAAAATAAGCGTTTGATGATAATGAGAGGTTCTCTGAGGGTATTGCCCAGGATCAAATGTATCGAGAGCAAAACCTAATTTACGGGAGACATACTCAATATCGGATCGATGATAGCGTTTGGATGAAAAGAACCGTTTTCCGGCGCTGAAATATCCATAGGCTAAAACAAACGCAATTTTGTTGGCTGGTGTACGAAGTTTGTTAACTTCCTGCATAAGATCGGGCGGTGTTTCAAAAAACTGTTTTCTTTGTGCGCTGTTGAAAATTGGAGGAGTGTCAAATTCATCTTTTTCACCGGTGCTGAGAATATTCATACGTGGCATGTGAAATACTCTTTCTTTTCTTACTAAAACGCGTTACCTTTTGAGTAAATATTGAAAGAGGTTTTTGCAAGCATAAACTGCGCGGAAGTATGTAACAGGCAAAAGCCTTTTCTAAACGGTCGTTTGTGAAAGGATAATAATGTGATTTTTGGATATAGCCGCATCTCAAAGGGCGATGATCAGAATGCCAGATTACAGATCAAAGCGTTTAAAGAAGCGGGCGTTGAAAAAACATTCGAAGAAAATGCTTCTGGCGGCAGGTGGGATCGACCAGCCTTACATGCCATGCTTGATCAACTCCGCAAAGATGATATTGTCGTCGTGTGGAAGTTGGATAGGCTGTCACGATCCCTAAAAGACCTTTTGGTCATCATGGAAAAAATTGATAATGCCGGTGCTGGATTCAAAAGCTTGACGGAATCCATAGACACGACCAATGCGGCAGGGCGTATGATGATGCAGATGGTCGGCGCTTTTGCAGAATTCGAGCGCGAAATGATACGTGAACGTACAAAAGCCGGGCTTGATGCCGCCAGAGCCGAAGGCAGGATTGGGGGCAGGAGGCCAGCTTTGCGTGAAGATCAGCAAAAGGACATCGTCGAAAGCGTTCTTTCAGGACGGAAAACCGGCGCGCAGATGGCCAGACTTTACAACGTCTCCGAAGCTACAATCTCACGCGTGGTGGCAAAACACAGGCAACCAATTACCTAAATTCCTATGGCCGCTTTTGTACCTTTGTGCGTTTAGACCCATCCTTCGTTTTTTCTTTTGAGTAGGATCGGTTTACTTTTTCTTGCATTTTATTACCAAAATTGAGATTCTGGGGTGCGCGGAAAAATCGTTGATAATTATGAAGACGGTGTGCGGATTGTGAATGAATGGTGGGTCAAGTGTCTTGACCAGCTCATAACAAACCGCCAGTTAGCCTAGTTTTGAGCTCATATGACAGCTACGCTCACTTTGGGTTTTAAGCGGCGCAATTTAACAAAACCAGAGCGTTGTATTTCTCACAGATGATCTCGGCCGCTTTTCTTACTTCTTCAGGTGTTTGGCCTACACCAAAGCTAAATCGGATACTCGATGCAGCCTTTTCTTGATCCATACCAAGAGCATCCAAGACGTATGAAGGGCTTTCTATCCCGCTATTACACGCTGATCCTGTAGAGGCAGCTATTCAAGACTGCGGGACGCATGGAACAATCATTGTTTATAATCAGGCTTTTGAAATCGCCCGTAACAATGAACTTGCGGCAGATTTTCCTGAATATGCAGAAAGCATAAATGCTATCAATGATCGTGTTATAGACTTGCTCGTGCCCTTTAGAAGCAGGTGGCTTTATCACCCTAATCAAAAAGGCTCAGCATCCATTAAAGCTGTTCTACCCGCTTTTACGGATTTGAGTTATGACGATCTTGAAATCAGTCATGGTGGAGAGGCAATGCGGCAGTATGGCGCGTTCATGTCCGGCAATCTGGACGCATCATTCTGGGATGCCCTATGGGGGGATTTAAGCGCTTATTGCAAGCAAGATACATTTGCAATGGTCGAATTATTAAATGTCCTGATGATTAAAACAAAAACATCAGCTGATCATTTTGCAGAATGAAATAAGTTATGCCCAATTCCATCCACTGAAATTGTGGGTAAAATTTTAGGTCCCGAATAGACGAGCAAAAAAGCCCTTCTTTTCATTGTTGAGTAGTTTTTCTTGCTGGCTTTTCAGTTCCTGAATTGTCGCTTCGAGATCGCTGAATTTCTTTTCTTGCGATTTTTCTTTTTCCTCAATCTTCTCCTTATCTGAGCGCTGATCCGTCAGCATAAGGGTAAGGCGGTCTTTTTGTTCTTCGGCCTTTATGCGTTGTTCTTCCGTTTTTTCGAGGCGAGAGCGAAGATCTCCGATCTGGTCTGAAAGCTGTTTCCGCTCTCTTTCGCGCTCTGTCTCAAGATTTTTAAGTTTTTCGCGCATCAGTTCCAGTTCTGTTGAGACATTTTCACTGTCTTGTCCTGTCTCACCTTTTTTCTTTTTGGCTTTCTCGGCCTTCTCAACATCTTCCAATGTTTTGAGTTGATTCCCATAGACACGTACCAGTTCAGCAACATCTATGACTTTG
>JBQDYD010000009.1:0-23143 GCA_051967755.1 Alcanivorax sp. | reverse complement strand
CTACTGTTCCGATGTTACAATGCGGCTTGGTCCGCTCAAACTTTTCCTTCGACATATCTAATATGCTCCTTACATTTAAACTTTGCCGCACAGGGCATAAAAACTATTGCTTTGGTGTAGGAAACCCATGCACCAATGTCAATGGCTTTTTCACCATTTACCCAACAGTTTTCACTATTCTGCATACAAAACAGGAATCCCGCGCACCCGAGACAAACTTAAATATCGTGTTTTTGCCGATAATGCAGTATAAAGCTTTACTAATATTAAAAAATCAAAAACAGGGAATAAAAAAATGGGACATCAAAATGATCTAAATATATGTGGCACTTTTCACATCTTCACTGAAAAAAAAGAAAGTGCGCAACAAATCGCAGGTGTATTAAATCAATTCAAAATCAAAGCCGAAGTGTTTCAAGGCACATCGCAGGTCTCATTTGATATTGCCCCCTATGAACTTGACCACCTAAGCAACAAACAAGTCGCGCAATTAAGCAATGCCGTCATCGAAGCAGGCGGACGCTTTCAAGGTGTTGGCACATATGGCCTAAACCACCCTGCTGCATAAAGAGCTATCATATTACAGGAAAGATAATGGAGCGAGTGACCGGGATCGAACCGGCATATTCAGCTTGGAAGGCTGACGTTCTACCATTGAACTACACTCGCAAACCAAGAATAGAGATATGACCTATCGGCTTTTGAAGAAAAAATCAATAGCCCAAAATTTTATTTTCAATTTTTATTTTTAACGCCGAACTACGAAACGTGACGTTTTGATTTCCTCTTCGGTGCGCTGAATCAGTGCCTTAATGAACTCCGCCCCAAGCTGAAGGATCATACAGGCATAAGTCACCCATATCATCAGTACAATAATAGACCCGGCCGCCCCAAACACAGATTGCGGCGCGATGATCTCCAATACCTTGGTAAAGACCAAGCCCCCCAGCAAAAATAAGAAAGAGGACATCGTCCCGCCAACAAAAGCATATGTCAGTTTAATCTTAACATCAGGAAGCAACTTAAAGATAATGGTAAAAAGCAATGAAATAATTGCAAAAGATATCGCAAGCTCCAGCCGTGTTAAAAACTCCAAATCAGGAAAATGCCCGACAAGCCAGCTGCTAAATACCTTTATCACCGCGGAGATATACATAGACATCAATACGCACAGGCTAAAGATAATTGCCACGACAAGCGATATACCGCGATGCACCAAAAAACGAATAATCGTTTTTTCAGGCTTTGGCTTCACCCCCCAAACGGCATTAAATGAATTCTTTAGCTGGGCAAAGAACCCCGTCGCCCCAAACAGCAAAACACCACCACCAACGATCAGGGTTTTTGGACCGGTGTCTGAAAGGCGCGCATTATCAATAATTTTCTGTATTGTTTCCGCGGCATCCGCGCCCATGAAACTTCCGATATATTCTTGAATTTGGCTACGCACCATCTCCTCATCCAAAAAGAAGGTCGTAATCGATATGATAATAATCAACATACCGGGCAACGAAAACACTGCGTAATAAGCCGCAGCCGCACTATACGTCAATGGTGTGTTTGATAACCACGACCTGATGGTATTTTTAAAAACTTCGAGCATTAATCTTATTTTGTGCAGAATTTTAATAAACAGATTTATAACCCAATTAGGGTAAATGAGCCAGACACCAAAACCAAGTACCAATCACATTTCATCCCTAACATGCATTTACAATGGGATTTCCCCCTTCCCCCTTTACGTAAACAAACTAATAACACTGCTATTGGCCTGTGCGGCAAAGGATAATGAACTGACAGCAATGCTTTGGCGTGTTTGCAACGCAAGCATATTCGCCCCCTCTTCGTTCAAATCAGCCACCGTCAAATCATCTGATCCCGCCTTTAGGGTGTTAATGGTGCGCTGCGTGAAATCCTCACGCGTGGTTAAAATCGTGATATCCGTTACCAGTGTGCGGCCAAAGCCACGCACACGATCAAGCGCATCACTGATCGTATCCAATATGCGCTCTATGCCCGCGACTGTATCAAACCCTTCGCGCTCTATCCCCAAACCTTCGGCGGTAAAGTCTACACCTTCAACCGTATTTATATTGGAACCATCCTCATTAAAGGTGGTGATCAGGTCATCATTCTGGAGCAGGTTAACACCGCGATAATGAGAATCCTCAACCAGTTGCGTTATTTGATCGAGTATTTTATTGAAATCATCATTCTCACTTGAGGCAGGCTCATCTCCTGTTACTGCAGTGGCATGATTGGCCAGTTCTGCCGCAGAAAGCGTGTCATTATAAACCGCGACATCAGAAATACGCCCATCGAAATAAAACCCCGTCCCGCTTGCCGACCCGTCATGGAACCACGCCGATTCATTCATCGCGCCAATCCCGATATCACCGCTATGTGACGGGAAAGTCGCCGTTACGACATCACGGCCAATTTCTTGCCCGTTCAAATACCCGATAAATTCCCCGTCATTGGAATTAAGCGTAAAGGCAACATGGTATGTTTCCCCCGCATTAATCGGCGCAGAAATTAAGGCAGGCCCCCACGCCCCTTGATCACGCCCTGTTACATATACATTCCCGTTATCAATATATATTGTCAGACTGTTTACTGTCGCGCCTTCTTCATACAATACCTGCCGCCCTGCCGTCGTATCGGCATTAAACACAAGCTCTATCGTGCGCTCGCTCTGTGGGGACAGGTTAATCCCGCCGCTATCAGGGATAGTGATATATTGATTAACCCCGTCAAATTCGACACTGGCCGATCCGCCGCTATGTAATGCCTCCCCGCCTAGGGTTGGTGAATTAACCAACGTCCCGTCAACCCCGCCCAGCGATCCCTGATTTGCCACCGTACCGCCGCCTGTTTCATTTAATTCCCAATACGCATCAGGCGCCGCATTTAGAATTTGCGTGCTGAGCGCCGGAACCGTTGGCGCGGGTTCTGTTGGAGAATCAGCAGCTCGTAGCTTTTCAAGCTCACTCAATGCGACACTTTCCGCCAGCCCTAACAGATCTTTCACTCCTTCAACACCGCTTTGTGCCTCATTCAAGGTTTGCACGCTTCCCGCGATACCATCAAGCAACCGTTCCAAATCAGATGCTCTGGTCGACAGACTAAGGGCATTAAAAAAGTTCTGCGGATCATCAAGCGCCGAAATCACTTTCAAGCCTGAGGCCAGCCTCTCTGTGGTGCGATCGATCAAACGCTGCGTGCGCTGTATTGAGAGAATATTTTGCGCAATCGCATTCGTTAAGGGGATTGAATCAACCATCATCGCCCCCCTTTCCTATACGCAATACGCTGAAAAAGGCCGCAAAAACACTTCTCCGACAGGCAATATTTGCCGAAGTTGTCATAAAATCAATCTCTTTTTCGACACGGCCTTCTGTCGTGTTCATGCCTACCTTTCTTGGCTTGTTGGCATATAACGCCTGTATTTGCGCGCAATTCTTGCGATTTCTGTAACCCGCTTTGCAATACTCGTGCCGCACAAAAACCGCCTGAAATAAGGACGCAAAAAAACGCTCCCGATAGGCAAAAATTACCGAGATTGTCATAATTTGGAGTGATGTCAAAACACGGCCTTCTGTCGTGCTCATGCCCATCTGTCCTATGTTACAGGCCGTTTCATGCCACATTATTGGCGCGTACTCCTTACACGCCTTAGACAAAGCCAAGCAAAGCGCGTGCCGTAAACGCCACTTAGTGGGGGTTAATGAAAGAGGATGTCGAAACGGCTTGCCTAGATACGGCAAGCCCCCTAAAAATAATTACATGCAGGCAAAAACAGCACAGTCATCAAAATTAAGCCTAAGCCAAATCAATGATGCGCTCTTTACGCTCAAAGACGGCGCCTCCCTTGCTGTCTTCAGGATTTCTATCGGTATTTTAGTGCTGATTGATATTGCGAAGGGATATCCGTTTTACGACTCGCATGAATTCAAAGCGAGCTATTACGGGTTTTCATGGGTCAAAGCAGACCCAACACTGATCGGGGCGTTTGAATTTTTGCTGCCGATTACGGCACTTCTGGTGACTGTAGGATTTCTCTATCGCATTGCGATGCCCGTAACCGCCCTGATGGCAGCGTATTTTTTCCTAATCGCGCCCGCAAATTACCTAAACCATTATTATATGCTGGTTTTGTTTTTAATCTTACTGTCAGTTGTTCCTGCTCATCGGGCATGGTCTGTCGATGCGTATTTGAACAAACGCAGAAATAAAGACGACAGCGGCATTCCGTATTGGAGCTACCTCCTCCTGAAACTTCAGACAGAAATTATTTTAATTTATGCAGGGTTGGTGAAAATAAATTATGACTGGCTACAGCTACAGCCAATCGGCACGTGGCTTCGGTTAGAAAGTTACGGAACCCCGTTCCAGTGGCTCTTCTATTTTAACCTCCCTATTATCATTGGCGCTTATGGTGTGATTTTACTGCACGTGATCGGCGCGCCGCTGCTGTTTTACAAAAAAACGCGGATATGGATTTTTGCGCTCTATGTGTGTTTTCACTATACGAACAGCCAAATGTTCGATATCGGCATTTTCCCTTATATGACGGTCGCGGCGACCCTTTTGTTTTTTGCCCCTGACTGGCCAAGACAATTCGCGGGTAAAATGCTGCGCTTGAAAACGCCGAGTTACCCCACAGACAAACACGCGCCGAAAAATAAATGGGTGCTTCCTGCCTGCACTTTATGGCTGACGTGGCAGGCCTTAAACCCCTTGCCCGCCCTTATCGCGCCTAATCTTCAGGTTGCTTGGCGCGGACATGGTGATGCGTTTACGTGGCGTATGATGCTGAATGATCGGCGTATCTTTGATTTAAAATTCGTGGCCTATATCCCAAAAGAAAACACAATCGAATTTATCGATATGCGTGAGCATATGGGCGAGCGCCAATGTTTTATGACCGCATGGAAGCCGAATGCAACCGTTCAATTTGCGCATTATCTGGATACGAAATTACAGGAAAAATACAAGACGGATGATGTTCAAATTCATGCCTATATCACACTTGGGATCAACGGCAGAGAAGGCGAATTATGGGCAGACCCGACTAAGGACTTAAGCACGTATGAAGTGAAATATGGCACCTACGATTGGCAGACCTATGCAACAAAACCGCTTCGTGGTTGGAAAGAAATGGCTAATACACCGCGGCATCAATCACCCGCCTATAAGGATGTTCTGAAAGAAATGAAGCTGCCTACTACCGAGACAATCATATTGAATTCCGACAGTGCTTCATTAGACGCACCGTTAGAAAAATCACGTTGTCATTAATCTTTTAGGCGAAAGACACCTTGCTGATAGAAGGTCTCGCCCAACACAGGGTGGTGCATAGTAATCGTAAATTCGAAATCCCCCTCTCCCAAATCTTTGTGAACGACGTGCGCCTCACCAGGGCTGATCCAATGCGGCAGAGGGATTTTCTGGTTCAACACAGAACAGAAATAGCGATAACTTCTGAAATGTAATTCCTGATTTTCAACATACACATTCAGCTTCATTCCAAAACCGCCGCCGACGCATTCCAGCATGTCTCCCTCTCGGCTTTCACGCTTGACTGATGTTACTGCGAACGGCGCTTTCCCCTCATAGAAATATGTGCGTTTCCAATAAACACCGCTGCGCCCTTCTTTCTTATAAAGCTCAACATCCATAGGCACGTCCTTACCCGCATAGGGAGAGAGCGGATTACCGATAACGCGCGTTAAGGTCGCGAACAGCCATCCCATGCCAGAGCGCCGAATATCGGTCATATTCCCTGTATAGGTTATAACCTCTCCTAAGGTCGGCTCACGATCAAATCGCTCTTGGATATTGGGGTGCAGCTCTTTCCATGACGCGCCCAGTTGATGTTTCAACGTATTATCGGATTTTAAATTATGGATGTATTCAATCCCCAAAATCGCGAGCAACGCATTCCGAAATGCTTTACCCGCGCCATAGAAAATCTTTGATCTCTTGGCAGTTGAGAAAAATATTTTATTAAAAGGCGCCAGCCACCCCTTCTTATCCGACAGCATCGCAATTTGATGCATGGCCTCGCTTCCGTAAAAAATCTCCCCGCCCTTTTTCACGACCATTCCCTGATCGATATCCAGTCCACGCGCGGTGATCTCATCCATGATCTCGCTTTGTTTGCGGGCATCAACCAAGGTCACATAGACATCATCTTCAACTTGGATATTACGGCAATAGGTTTTACAGACGGGGCATTGATCGTCATAAACCAGTTCGATTTTTTCTTTTGTATTTGTACCCATATCTTGCCCCCATAATCAGGCTATGGTATATTTAGCTAAATGGCTAACTATCTAACAATAACGCACGCATAAGTATTTAGTCAACAGGCTAAATAACAATAATTGAAACTATGAAAAACGCCGGAAAAGTTTTTGACGCATTGGCATCCGATATCAGACGAAAGATATTGGCGTATCTTTCTGCAACCGACATGACGGCCGGTGAGATTGCAGAATATTTTCACATCTCTAAACCCTCTCTTTCCAAGCATCTCAGTATTTTACAAAATGCGGGTTTGGTGGAAAGTGAGAAAAAGGGACAATATGTCCACTACTCCCTTGTGCAGGATAACCTGCTCAACACGCTGAATAATTATGTGCAGGAAATTTGCCCCGTCGCACACCCCATTCGTAACGACAGCAAAAAAGCCGCCGCCGATAAGGCAAATAAGAAAAAATAACCCAAGAAAAATTCATTTCAGGAGATATAATGAGCGCAGACAAAGCCCCCATTATCGTATGGTTCAGACAAGATTTAAGATTACGCGACAACCCCGCGTTCAGAACCGCCTATGACGCCGATCGCCCGATCATCCCGCTTTATATTTTGGATGACATCAACAGCGGCGAATGGAAAATGGGCGGCGCAAGCCGGTGGTGGCTTCATCAGAGTCTAGAAAAACTGAACGAAGATCTGGATGGCGCGCTGTGCCTTAAGGTTGGCGACCCGATTAAGATCATCCCAGAATTAGTAAAAGAAACAGGCGCAAAAGATGTTCATTGGAACAGGTGTTATGAGCCATGGCGCATTGAGCGTGACACGCAGATTAAATCCGACCTGAAAGAGATAGATATCGGCGCCCACAGCCACAACGGCACGTTATTATTTGAACCCCACACCGTTCTGAAAGAGGACGGCACACCGTATAAAGTTTTCACGCCTTTTTACAAAAAAGGATGCCTTGGCCGCGCGCCCGAACCAAGAGAGCCACTCGCCAAACCACAGAGTCCTAACCTCATGCAGCATAAGGGTATGGAGCTGGATGAACTGGAATTAATGCCTGACATTAAATGGTACGAAACCATGGCAGAGGAATGGCAGCCCGGTGAAAAAGGTGCGGAAAACAGGCTTGATGAATTCCTTGAAGGCGGCATGAAAAATTATAAAGAAGGCCGCAACCACCCTGCACAAAAAAACGTATCGCGTTTATCCCCGCATTTGCACTTTGGTGAAATATCCCCCAACAGCGTCTGGTACGCAGCAAAAGAGACCATGATCGCAGAACATTGGGAAAATGATGGCGAGCATTTCTTGAGCGAAATTGGCTGGCGTGAGTTTTCAAATAACTTGCTCTATCATTTCCCTGATTTACCGCGCAAAAACCTGCAGGAAAAATTCAATGCCTTCCCATGGAGCACCGATGATAATGCCCTCATGCGATGGCAAAAAGGCATGACAGGATACCCAATTGTTGATGCAGGTATGCGCGAGCTTTGGCAGACAGGATATATGCATAACCGCGTGCGTATGATTGTTGGTTCTTTTCTCGTGAAAAACCTTTTGCTGCATTGGCATCATGGTGAGGACTGGTTCTGGGATACATTATTGGATGCGGATCTGGCCAATAACAGCGCCAGTTGGCAATGGATTGCGGGATGCGGCGCGGATGCGGCTCCATATTTCAGGGTGTTCAACCCCGTTACGCAAGGCAAGAAATTTGATGGTGATGGTGACTATGTCCGTAAATATGTGCCCGAGATCAAAGCTCTGCCTGATAAATATCTGCATTGCCCTTGGGAAACCCCATCTGACATATTGCAACATTTAAAGATAAAACTTGGTGACACATACCCAAAGCCAATCGTTGATCTGAAAGCCTCACGAGAGCGCGCATTGGATGCCTTTAAATCTATATAGGGATCGGCGTTTATAATTCAACAAGGCGGCACCCTCCTGCCGCTTTCTTTGCAATCAGCGCATCACAAATCGCGCGGCCATCATCGTATTTCTCAACCGCGCCAACAATGCGGTAAAACACCTTATCGCCAACCGTGATTTTATAAATATAAAGCGGAATATCTTTAAGCTCATCTGCGTATGTACTCCAAAGCCTCTTTTGCTCTTTTTGTGCAGAGAGCAAACTACTCATCGAACTTAGGTGAATAAACAACCCGCGCAGCGGCTCATCTGTCGCGATATCAAGACCATCTGTATTCACAGGCTTCTTTTCATCATGAATGATATGCTGCACATCTTTATGCTTTTCCGAAAGACGAGAAGCCTGGTGCGCATTTGAATCAGACTGTTGCCGCGCCGCTAACACAATATTCCGATCAGTTAAAATCGGCGATTCATCTGTCAGAGTAAACAGTAACGGATCAGCCGGCTTTTCATCCCACGCCGGCAATGCCTGCACTTTATACGCGCCCATACCAAGTGCAGGAAAAACGAAGTATCCATCATACTCACTATAGGCGGAGGAAACTTCCTCCCCCGTTGCAGCATCATACAAAACCAACTCAACCCCGGGCACAGCTTTCTTACCGCCATCACTTTCCGCATCCACGATATAAACAAAGCCGTCGACCTCACCCAATTGCTCAAACCCCATATAAATGGTCGCGGTTGCACCCGAGCGCGGAATAATATCTTTGTAATCCTCATAGGGTTTTATATAAATACTCGGCAGGCTGCTCTCATCAACCTCAAACCGCGTCAGCCCCTCAGTCAACCCATTCACGAAAACCGTGCCATCATCATTGGTTTGCTCATCCACCAAGCCGCGATTTGATCGGAAGGTAATATTCGGCAAAAGCTTCTCCCCCATATCATATTCACCATTTCCGTTTTGATCGAGATACGCCTTCAACGCAACCGCACCCAAACCACCATCACGCGCCGACACCATATGATATTGCCCCTGAAAATCAGGCTGAAACCCTGTTCGTAACGTGACCCCGCCATAGACATCGTTTCGTGATGATCCCCCCAAGTTCAGGTCGATTGAATATCGGTCAAACTGTTTCGTATAACGGACATCACCGCTGGTGATATGATTAGGGAAATCATAAGACGTATTCACCCGCAGCGTCTGATCTCTATCAATTTTTGTATAGCCCGACAGGCTTGCGACACGAATTTTGTCATCAACACCCTTATCCAAATCATAGGTAAGATTTCCGCGTACCCGCCAATCCGCGACAGATGTCAAAACAGAGACCTCCCCCTCAAAATCATCTTGCGCTTCGTTATCTGAAATTGTGCGCTCTAATGCATTACTGATCGCAACACCTTTAATACGCGTTGATAAATTTGCCCGAATAAACAGCTCATCCTCTTTTATTTCATTCTCTTCCGCGATAAAGGTATTCTTTTCAACCCGCACGCTGGCGGCAAATTTCCCAAAATTACGATTAGCATCAACACCTGTTGTCGTTTTTAAATCCTTATCATCCGGAACAAACCCGTCATACTCTGTATGCGAAACCGTAACATTTGCGCCTGCAATGCGGCTGGTCGCCTTTACATCATATGCACTGCGCCCCTCTGTCGCGCGCATAATTTGCGCTTGGGTTTTCACCCCCTTGAACGAAACAACCGCCGAGGCATTAAACGCACTAATCCGCTCATCATTACTGTCCGTCAGATCCGCCCCTGTAAACGCACTCGCGGCAAGCGTAAGGAAGTTCCTAACACCATACGCGATGCGCGCACTACCGCCGAATGTTGAATCGGTGCGGGCATTTTCTGCAATGGGCAAAAAGTCCGACTCCGGCTGACCTGCTGCCAGCTCATATTCCAATTCACCCTCTTGCAGCATTTCCTGCCCGCGGATAATGCGCTGCGTATCTGTGCGCTTTTGCCCCTCAGGGCCGTAAAGCACAATTTGGAATAAGTTATAGCCACGCACAAGCTCTATATCCTCGAACACATAACGTCCGGTTTCCCCGACCTCTTGGAACGCAACAAAATATCCGTTGCGGTACAATTCAGCATCCCAACCGATTGGCGCATCCCCATCAACATCGTATGTTTCCGAACCGAAAGAGCGAGATGTCCTTAGCGAAGAATCGGACGAAACCACAACACCGCGCCCTCTTTTACGCCCAACAATAAGAGGCACATCAGGAAAGTTCACATCACCGAATGCAACGCGCCCCGCCTTCAACGCACCAAGCATGCTGTTCGATGGATCCTGACGCTGCAACGTTCCTTGCGCGGTGCTTATACGGCTTGGCGAATCCCCTGTTCCTGTCGTGCCGCTCAGAATAAACCGGCTACCAAATTTCAAAATATCCCCATAAGACTGTATAGAGAAACTTGTGTTCGCAGACGAAGAATAATCATCACGGCGCGCCTGAACGGTTTGCTGCCAAACAAAGCTCGGCGGAGCCACCCACTCATAAGGGATTTGCATATCTTTGGTGTATTCGGTCGCTTCTGTTTGCGGGGCACTGCCAAATGTTTTCCCTCTTTGCTTTCTTGCAATCTCTTCTTCAAACGGGAAAGACAGGCTGCTGGTTACGTGAATACGAAGGGTACTAAGATCAATTTCTATATGCACACCAAACCATTGCTCTAACGTTTCTGCCCGCACATAAATATCTTCGAAATGCGCCTCAGCAGCCCCCTCAATCAACGCACGCTCTTGCCCGTTTACATAGACAGTGCCTTGGCTTAAATCCAACCGAAACACATTATCCGTATTATAAAACCAGCCCTCGGCGCTCCCTTCCGCAGAATCAACCTTGGCAGAAAAGCTCAGAGCCCTTGCCAAAGATGACAATGGCAACAGAGCGTGATTGATGGGCGCACCTTTAGGTAAATAACCAAGCAAACCATAGTTTCGAATATGCGTATTCACATCAAGCTCTAAGATTAGAAGCTCTTCCTCCGGCCTTTCAACTTGCTGAACTTCCGCATAAACAGGCGCAGCAAAAAGCAGCTGGAGCATGATAATGCCCAGCACACAACGCAGCAATGAACGCACCCGTATCAGGGGCGCGTATGTTTTTTGCACATCGCACATATTGTTACTTTTACAATCTATTTACGCAGATCATTAACCTGTCACGGTATACTCACGTGACTACGACAAAGGTAAAATCGCCTCATCTATGGGATCACTCTCAGAGACATCCCGATTATATAGCTTTACCTTTATTTGCCCGCCTTTTTGAACATCAGCCTCATCCAACAATTCCAAAAGAAATGTATGGTGGCGAACACTCAATTCGCGGTAAACATATACTGAACGCCTTACAGCGGCCTTCTTCACCTGTCCGTCAGGGCCAATATAATCAGCCTCTAAAAAAATATTACCTTGGCCATTGCCCGATCTATGCAGATCCAGAGACAAAGCGCGCTTCTGCGTTTGTGCATGGGGAACAATCTTTACCTGATCCATAGACACATCAGTCTTAATATCACCATTTCCAATAATGACAGGAATAGCAGCAGCATAAGCCACCTGCGCCCTTGCACGCGCTTGGTTTTCAGGGGATGCGTCTTTGTTAAGCTCTATACGTCTTGTAATATTTTCCAAAAACTCCAGATGGGCATGATACTCGCCTGCTTCTGTGCCTTCAGGAAATCTGGCCATAATTCTGATCACTTGTTTTTTGCCGGGCTGTATATCAAATTGCCTCGGAACAAAGCGCAGCATTCTTTTTGCAGAAAAATCAAACGTATCAACGGGAACGGTTACGCCATCCTCATTCATCACCAGGTTCTGCAAAGACAGGTTATAAGAGCGGGCAATATCGGACATATTCGTGACGCGAATTTCCTGCACCGGCTTGCCCCCTTCTATTTCAACGCGGGTTGGGGAAAAGAATAATACCGCCTCTGCCTTCACTGCAGAAATATTGAAAACCATAGCGAAGAGAACGCACAATAGAAGATTGCGAATTTTAAACATCAAGCAAAACCTGTTTTTATTTATAAATCTGTACAATAGAGAATGTACTTTAACCTACTGGACGACAATAGACAACATGATTGGTGTACCCGATCCGGTTGTTGAATACCCCTGATCAGGCGGCAAAGTGATCGGACTGGACACTATAATTTCCCCGCCAATATAAACATTCGGATCAGGAATAGCATCCATGTCAATGGTTGCAGCAACCGCATCCCCCGCCCCCAAACCGTTACACGAGTCCCCGGCGCCAAAAGCCACGCCGGTATTCACAGATATTTCGATATTCTCAATCGTTAGGTTCGTCGCCGCCGCATCGTATAATAGCGCAGTATCTGCGCATTTAATTTCTACAATTCCGGTATCCGGCGTGGTTATTCTAATCTGCCCCGCATTTTCCCCGCCATTAAAACTTACACCCGATCCTATGACCTGCATATTGCCGTTTGTCGCCAGTTGCAGGCGGACATTAAAGGTTTGGGAAAAATCAAACTGACCGAAGCCCATATCAGAGATAACACTTACGGTTTGCGCAAAAAGATATTGGGGCGTAACACAGCATAAAACGAATAGTACTGTCTGAATGGACCTTTTCACCTTTCGCAATGCGCTCCCCTCCATGCAAAAACTGCGGATTATAACAACCCGCAGTTTAAATACTATATACCAAAATCGGCTTATTGGAAAACCATTCTGAATGTCACAGGATCACCACCACCTGTTGAGGTATCAAACGGTGTGGAACCACTACTACCGTTAAGGTCGTTCGCACCGATTGTTAATTCTGCACCAATAAAAATAGTCGGGTTAGGAGTTACACCAGTATCAAGCGCCACAGCGCCAACACCAAGACCACCACATGTATTCGACGCCGCGCCATAAGTCGCCGCAGTAACATCCCAAACAATTGTCGTCATGGTAAGGTCTGTCGAACCGTCACCGATAACACCTGTCGCATCACATGTAACTTCGATTGTTCCTGCACCTGATGTAATCGCCAATTCACCTGCAGATGGCGTACCGGTCAAAGTCAGGTTTGTTGCACCACCGCCAAGGGCCGCGTTACCGTCCGGGCCAAGCTCTACCGTACCACTGTGAGCCGCAACAAAGTCGATACCGCCAAAGTCTAAATCAGCATTCTTTGCAACCACAACAGCCGCTGATGCAGTCATTGTTGCATCAATATCAATATCTGTCGATTGTGCGGGGTTCGTTGCAAACATAGCAGTGCCAGCCATAGCTGCTGCTAATAGAAGTTTTCTACTTCTGTTCATAAGATTTTCTCCTTAAAAATAATAGGTCTGTTAATTGCATACCATGGAAAGCACACGATGCACTAAGTATATGTTATTCTGCTAATCGAGTAAATAATGTTGAGCTTCCCACGTTTAAAAATAACAATCAATGCATTGAAGGGAAAGAATAAAAACAATCCTCACATTTATTTGCGCGCTGAACGATTGCACAAAAAATGCACAAAAATCACAACCGCATTTATCGTATAACCGGCTCGCTTAAAGCAGCCTCGGCAAAGCCGCTGCGTATCTTTTGCCTAATCAACAACCAATCTTTTTCGTGAATATATTCAGGCTCTATCTGCCCTGTATTGATATACATATCCAACTTTGTCGAGTTTTCTTTTATTGGTGTCTCTGCTGATTCTATATGTATAAGAACCTTTCCATCACTTTGTTTTGTGGCATAAACAGCAGTTCCGGTTTCTTTTAATCGATCACGGTATTGCTTCGACATTTCACATAGATGCATATTGGCCGGCCTGTTTTTATATGCGTCCGAGGCCTGCAGCGCAATTTGATTTAACTCATCCCGACCAATCACAGTGAATGCATCTTCTTGAAATACATGTTTGGCTGGCCTATTTTTATATGCGTCCGAGGCCTGCAGCGCGATTTGATTTAATTCATCCCGACTAGTCACAGTGAACGCATCTTCTTGAAATGCATATTTGGCCGCATTTGCCTTAAAAAAGGCCAGAGCCTCCTCTTTATTCTTACATTTTCGGGTGTCTTCCTCTGCCAATATTTTCCATTGCGCAACCCTTATCATCGCGGCCTTCGTCAGGCGTCGGATTTCCTTTTCCTTGTACAATCTGTCCTGCTCGGTTTTTGCTTTTGCCAGCTTCGATATTGCAGCCATTTTAAGAAATGCTGTGGCTTGCCAATCAAAAAAGTACGAATTGAAATTCTCATTACCATAGGGGTTTTGCATTACATCCTCTAAATAAATCAATGCTTGCATAAACTTAGGTGAATCGGCTTGAATTGCACCAAAAGCTTCCTCATAAAGCCTGCCATGTAAGATATGAATTGGATTCGACCTAATTGAATCCGGTTTTTGCGACCCCAGCGATACAAGGGTTTTATAAAATTCGGATTGCCGCATTTTTTCTTTCAGTTCGGCAGGCATTTTTGTTTGAAAAAACGTCGCATCATATTCATCAGCCGCGTGCGCCGAAGATACATTCAGGCACACAAAAAAAGTGACCAATATAAAAAAACACCTGGATATCATTCGCATTTAAATTCCTGTCAATAATCATATCTGTTTCCGAGCAAGCCCCATAGCCGGCGCCCACCACAAGATAAACTATTACATACACGAACATAAATTCACAGCACATCCGAAATAACGACAACGATAAACCGCAAGCATGCCGAATGAAACAGGAGCCAAAACGCGTATTAATATATTTTAGGGAGATTTGTGACTATATCTATAAATAAATTGGCATCCCGTACGGGATTCGAACCCGTGTTGCCGCCGTGAAAGGGCGGTGTCCTAGGCCTCTAGACGAACGGGACGCGCTAGATATGTCCAAAAGACAGTGCTTTATAATAGCTTTGCGTTATAAAAATCAAGTCTTTCTTTTCAATATTTATAAAAAAAATCACATTGGCACACTGCGCACGTGAATTTTAATATACAAGGGAACCTACATGCCGCCGAAATCCCCCTATCTTCCACCGACTTAGACGCGCACTGCGCCTTCGTGCCATACAATACATTTGACTGAAATCAAGGTAATACATCATTGAATTTGAGAGAGTGCGTGACACGAGACACCTAAAGAAAAAAAATCGTAAGAACATATTTGAGGCAAAAAATGACAGCGCATAACCCTCTACGTGACACAATTTTAAAACTAGATCGCGCCGTACCGCGCTATACCAGTTATCCACCTGCGCCCTATTTCCGCCCCCTGCAAAACACGGAAACCTATGCTGATTGGCTTGGAAGCCTCTCCGTGGAAACGCCGCTATCTTTATATTTACACGTACCGTTCTGTCACGAAATGTGCTGGTACTGTGGCTGCAATACAAAAATCACCAAGCGATACAAACCGGTGGAAAGCTATACTGACCTTATATTAAAAGAAATCGCATTACTCGCAAAATATTTACCAAATACCGCCATGCCCGTCAGTAACATCCATTTCGGGGGCGGGTCCCCGGGCATGCTGCATGCCGATGATTTCAAAAAAATAATCGACGCCCTGCACGCAAATTTCCAATTATCACAAGATACAGACATTGCCATAGAAATTGACCCGCGTGGCATTGATAAAGAAAAAACCAAGGCCTACGCACAAAACGGAGTCACTCGGGTTAGTTTAGGGTCACAAGACTTTAACGATCACATTTTAGAAAGCGTAAACAGAGCACAGCCATTTGCCTTAAGTGAACGCGCGGTCAAAGACCTGCGCAGCGAAGGCATCCATAACATTAATCTGGATTTAATTTACGGCCTTCCCCACCAAACCACCGACACAATGCGCTATACGATTGATAAGGCACTGAGCCTGTCACCGGAGCGCGTATCCCTGTTTGGATATGCCCACGTCCCCTGGATGAAAAAACACATGCGCATGATTAACGAAGATGCTCTGCCGAATCAGGGGCTGCGCTTTGATCTGTTCGAAACCGGCGCTAACTTGCTTGAGGCACAGGGGTACGTGCCGATCGGGATCGATCATTTCGCCAAACCCGACGATAACATGACAACCGCCCTAAAGGAAAAACGCCTTTACCGTAATTTTCAGGGATATACGACAGATGCCGGTAAAGAACTGATTGGGATCGGCGCGTCATCAATAGGAAAACTGCCACAGGGATATATTCAAAACGCCCCTGATATGCCTGTTTATAAGCGCGCAATAATGAGCGGAAAACTACCCGCCCACAAAATATATAAAATGCATGGTGATGACCCGATTTACGCACATGTGATTGAACAGATCATGTGCTATCTGCAGGTTGATTTAAATACGGTGAAAGAACAGTTTGCCCTGCCCCCCCATTATTTTGATGATGCCCTATACGAGCTAGAGGCTCTTGCACAGAAAGATATTTTAGAAATCAAACAAAATACGATCACAATAAACCCAAAAGCCAGAACGATGGCACGTCTTGCGGCGAACATCTTTGATCAATATGCGCCTCAGACCCCGGGCACACAGCGCCACGCCAGAGCCGTTTAAAACACAGAACACAGCAACAATGGCCCCGATTTTGCCAGAGATGCCAAATCATGCTATTCTGCGCCCACACAATGAATAAAAAAATAAGGGGTAGTTATGTTGATAGAGAGAGGCGATAAGCCGCCTGAAGTAGAACAAATTAACAAATATGACAAAATTGATGTCGCGCAGGACGGAGAGTTACTCGCGGTGTTTAGTGCTGAGCGCAAATATGCTATGGGCGCAAAACCATTCAAAACGGCCATGACCGCAGACGAATTAAGCGCGTCAATTGACCGCGTCAGCGACCATCTGGAACGTGTTCAAAAACAGCTCGAAGACCACACAGGCGAAGAGGATTACCCCCTTACAAGCAACTTCAATAAGACACAATATGTCTTGGCCGAAATGCAAACAGCACAAGCCGAAATCATGTCGATACCGGAAGGTTTAGTTGACAGAATTAGAGAACAAGCGCAAGACCAGCTTTTACAAGAACAACGCGATCGTGGTTTCTTTGAACGTGTTAGCGCAGCAATTACCAATGAATAAAACTTTGTTATCTTAACTTTTATTTTATCAATACATGTGCATTTAAAGAACATCATACAGAACATCAGCAATCGGGATGTTCTGTATTGAAAAGCCATGACACTTTAGTTAATGTGTTGTGGTGGATACGGGTATTTTTTAACGTAAGAGAATAGGGATTAATATGACAAAATCAAAAAAAGACACTGCCGCGAAAAAAGATGACAACTCTCTTTTGGTTGGCCTGACCGTAACTTCAATCTGTGCGGCGGCCGTTATCGGTTATGTTGCCGGACAAGTTAAAATTGCGGACACTGTGTTTAAACAACTGAACATTATGGCCACAACTGCGGCAGTGCAAGAACAAGATGATGGTACAAAATCTCTTTCAGAGGACACCTTCTCCGCTCTTGTAAAAGTATGTGAAGGCATTTTACCAAATGATGAAGCCACAGAAGAAGAAGAAGAAACAGTCGATACTATGGCGCAGTAAAACAGCTTAATATCAAAGATAATTCACAAAAGGCCGCAAAATCAGCGGCCTTTTTTATACCTGATGCATGAGACATTACCTGCCATCATTCACAACTTGCAGCCAAATCAGATAGGTCGTCCGGCTCAATATGATGGAACTTATCAAGGCGTTCCGATAGGAACTCCACACGCTCCTCTTCTGTTTTTAAAGCCGCATATTGCCGATACGGCCCCTCAAACATCGCACGAATAAACCGGGCAGGATGCGAGGCATTTTTATCAATAGCCGCCTGCACATACGGCTCCCTTTCCTCAGGGGTCATCTCATATAAATTTTCCGCATATCCGTGTATACGGCTATCCAGTGCCCCTAAAAACTCTGCATTTACCTTACCATCATCAACAAGCTCACAGTCAATCAGATCACTATAATCTTGCTGCGTAGAAAAGCTCTGAGCCTCTGCTGATTGCCCATGAAGCATAGCACTGAACAAAAACACACCCGCCACATTTTTAAGTTTATCCATCGACATAATTTACACCTACTTTACTCATTACGATCACAGTTGGTGTTATATTATAACATTATAGGGGAATGCAACACTAAAATTAACTGCGTTACAGGCGCGCACCGGCAAGGGTAATGTGGCGTATGGTATGTTACTGGAAATTCTTCATGATATTCAGGGTCTGCTCACTAATATGATGCTCAATCCCTTCCGCATCAAATTCTGCCGTTTCAGGATCAACCCCCAAACGAATAAGAAAATCCAGAACAATCTGATGACGCTCTTTGCATTTTTTCGCAAGCGCCCTTCCCTTTTCCGTCAGAAAAATAGACCTGTATGGTCGGCTCTCTATAAAACCGTCATCCTGAAGTCTGGATAAAACTTTACTGACTGTAGGATTAGAAACCCCCAAACGTTTTGCCAAATCTATTGCTCTGGCTTCTTTTTGCACTTCGATTAAATCGGCAATTAATTCAACATAATCTTCTGTTGTTTCTGTTTGATGTGCTTCACGCACGCGGGCAAACCAACTCGCCTGCGTTTCAGGATCAGCAAGCACAAGTGATGATACCTTCTTCTCGGACTTAACCGACATAGCTTTTGCCCCCCTCTACGCTTTTGACCGGCCTGACATCTCGCCCGAAAATCAGAGCCAATAGAAATAATGCGGATTGTAAAACAACGATCAGCGGTGCCGTTGCCGCGTCGATATAAAAACTGAGGATTGTGCCGGCAACACATGAGAACAAAGACGCCGCCAATGCAATCACCAGCATTTTATCAAAAGAACGCGTCAAAAGAAAACCGATGGCCCCCGGCGCAATCAGCATCGCGATGACCAATATTATTCCGGCGGCCTTCAGTGCAGACACGACCGTAAGCGCCAAAAGAACCAACAAACCGAAATGCAGCGCCCGCACAGGCAAACCGATTACACTTGCATGCGCAGGATCAAAACAATAGAGCATCAAATCCTTACGTTTTATAATCATCACCAACGTACAAAAGGTTGCAATCCCCCCCGCCTCGATCAGGTCTTGCTGCGATATGCCCAAAACATTACCAAAGAGCACATGCATCAAATGCACATCCGTTTCAATCTTGGTTAACAGCACAAGCCCAAATGCAAACATACCGGAAAACACAATGCCCATGACGGCATCCTCTTTTACGCGGCTATTTTCCTTTAAATACCCCGTGGAAAGGGCGCAAAATAACCCCGCGACAAACGCCCCAACAGCCAAAGGAACACCAAGAACAAACGCAATCGCCAAGCCGGGCAACACGGCATGTGATACCGCATCCCCCATTAGAGACCAGCCCTTTAAAACCAAAAAACATGAAAAAATCGAACAGACTGTTGCGATTAATACAGACATCAAAAGGGCTCGCTGCATAAACTCATATGATAATGGCTCAATCACGAGCGTAAAAAGACTATCCATGAGAGGCCGCCTTTCTGCTTACCAAACCGTATTTAGGTGCAAAAACAAACGCTCCTAAAAAAATCAACGTCTGCAATGTGACGATCAACCCTCCCGGATTAGCATCCAGAAAATAGCTTAAATATGCGCCGACTGCGCTGGTCACACTCCCCAATGTAACTGACAAGGCAACCAAACGCGGAAACTTATCCGTCAATAAATAAGCCGTAGCCCCCGGCGTGATGACCATCGCAATAACCAGGCACGCCCCCACCGTTTGAAGCGCAGCAACACAAGCTGCACTTAACAATGTGAAAAACAGAACCTTTAATGCGGTTGCAGGCAAACCGATGCTGCGTGCATGCCTTTCATCAAAGAAAACCGCCAACAGGTCTTTCCACTTAAGGCACAAAGCAACCAGACACACCACCGAGATTAAAACAACCTGAGAAACATCATAATCTGAAATCGCCAGTATATTCCCCAGAATAATGGCCTGAATATTCACCGATGTCGGCTTTAGCGAAACAATCAGCAAACCAAGGGCAAAGAACGTTGTAAATATTATCCCGA
The DNA here is from genome assembly GCA_051967755.1 of Alcanivorax sp. Taxonomy (GTDB): domain Bacteria; phylum Pseudomonadota; class Alphaproteobacteria; order Micavibrionales; family Micavibrionaceae; genus UBA1672. The sequence continues at coordinate 2,968 of JBQDYD010000009.1, read as the reverse complement.
TAATCGCATCTTCACGTAATTTGGTTTTATGTTTCACAACCGCCATACTAAAAGCAGCGAGAAGCCCTGCAAAAAACGCCCCGACGGCATAAGGCAATCCCAAAATATATGCGAACGCAACACCCGGAACAACGGCATGCGCAAGCGCATCCCCCATCAATGACCACCCTTTTAACATCAGGTAGGAGGATAGAAACGCGCATGTCCCACCGACCAAAGCACACACCCATATGGCCTTTACCATATAATTATACGAAAATGGCTCAAACAATACGTCAATCATCGCCCCGCCCGTGTCTTGTTATTTTTTGTCCGCCCTCTTCTCCATAAAAAACCAACGGGCGTTCATCATCAGTAAGAACCGTCACCGCACGCGCATCCTCATCATCATGCAGGTCAGATCCAACAATCTGATGATGGCGCAACATACCACCAAAGGCCTTGCTCAAATTTTCTTGTGTGAACGTTGTTTCCACCGGCCCGTACGCCAAAAGGGTTCTGTTAATCAGCATGACCTCATCACAAAAACTCGGCACACTCCCCAAATTATGCGTAGAAACCAAGATCAAACGCCCCTCCGCGGCCAGAGATCTGAATAACGATATAAGCGCATCTTCGGTTTTAATATCAACGCCTGTAAACGGCTCATCCAGTAATATAACCTGTCCGCCTTGTGCTAGGGCCCGCGCCACAAAAACACGTTTTTTCTGGCCACCGCTCAACTCGCCAATTTGACGTTTCTTAAATGCTGTCATATCGACACGCTCAAGCGCATCATCAACAGCCTTTCGATCGGCGTGTGAAGGGCGACGTAAAAACCCCATATACCCATACCGCCCCATCATCACAACATCCTCGACAAGAACAGGGAAATTCCAATCCACCTCTTCGGTTTGCGGGACATAAGAAACCAAATTCTCTTTCAAGGCTTTCTTTATCTCTTTTCCCGCGATCCTAACCTCACCCGTTGTCGGACTGACGAAGCCCATGATGGCCTTAAACAAAGTGGATTTACCCGCCCCGTTCACCCCCACAAGACCGCAAATAGTCCCTGCATGCAACGCACCATTGATATCCTCAAGGGCGATATGGCCATTTGGATATGTCACACCAATATTTTTTAATTTTATAATATCTCGCATAGAACGAACCTTTTACTGACCTAGCGCTTTTTTAAAACCGTCCGCGATGGTGCCTGTCGTAACCTTCAGCAGATCCAAATATGTTGGCACGGCTCCGCCCTCTTCGCTTAATGAATCCACATACAAAACACCGCCATAAATGGCACCGGTTTCTGACGCGACTTGTTTTGCCGGCTTATCGGATATGGTGCTCTCACTAAACACAACAGGGATGTTTTTCTGACGCACAGCATCGATGACTTTACGCACCTGTTGCGGTGTGCCCTGCTGGTCTGCGTTCATCGGCCATAAATACACCTCTTGCATGTCCAGATCTTTTGCCAAATAACTAAATGCGCCTTCGCTGGTAACCAGATATCGACGCCCCTCAGGAATATGACTTAAACGATCAATCAGATCAGATTTAATTGCGCTTACTTCTTCTGAGTATGCTTTTGCATTGGCATTATATATTTCGGCATTATCGGGATCCATCTCAACAAACGTTTTACGGATGTTCTCAATATATACCAGCGCGTTCTCGGCAGACATCCAGGCATGCGGGTTCGGTTTATTTGTATAAGGACCATCATAAATTGAGAGAGGCACCACGCCCTGTGACACAACCACGCTTGGTACATTTTTCACATCAGATAAAAAACGCTTAAACCAACGTTCAAGATTAAGACCATTCCAAAAAATAACATCTGCATCTTGTGCGCGGATAATATCCCTTGGGGTTGGTTGATAATCATGGATTTCCGCCCCCGGTTTGGTGATGGATTCCACAATCGCCGCATCACCGGCAACATTACGCGCAATATCTGCGATAACAGTAAAGGTCGTGACGGCCTTTAACTTATCAGCGGCCTGCGCCTTTAAAGGGCACAAAGACAAGGCACAAAAAACGAAGAACAATAAAAAACGTATTTTAACAGATATATAATTCACGGTGTTCCCTTTATAAAATTCAGTGATACCATTTTCTTTAGCCAAACAACCAATGTTTAGCAACTGCTAAATTATAGCATGCAAGAATATTTGATGTAAAATAAAGAGGTCAGAAAATTATGATGTGCAGGGCTCAACCTCAAACTCTAATGTAGAGTGCCCGATATCAAAATCGTTCTTTAACTGGGTTTTAAGTGTAACCTTAAGCTTATCCATATCAAAATGCGCATCAAAAACGATATGTGCCTCAAGCGCGTTTCTGTGCTCATCAATTTGCCATATATGAACATGATGCACATTCTTTACGCCGTCATTGCCTTCCATTGCCGTGATAACATCTTGAATGTCGATATGTTCAGGTGTCCCCTCCATCAACAAATGGATTACTTTGGGGATTTCTAACCAGCCATGCCACAATACATAAGCTGATATAACCAAAGTCATGGCGGCATCTGTCCAAACCCAACCATATAATAAAATAAGCACACCGCTGATAATAACCCCCACCGATGCCAAAGCATCGGTAAGATTGTGCAAAAATGCCGCCCGCATATTCATGCTATTTTTTGACTGGCTATACGTCAAAAACGCAGTAAACAAATCAACGATAAGCGCAACCCCCGCCACAATAACGATAGTCCACCCCATGATCGGCTCTGGTGTAATAAAACGCATCACCGCTTCATAACAAAGATACAGCCCAATAATAATCAAGGTCGTCAGATTAATCAGCGCTGCAATTGTCTCTGCCCGCTTGTACCCGAAAGTTTTGAATTCATCCGCGGGTCTGCGACCGATACGAATGGCAACAAGCGCAATCAACAAAGACGCCGCATCACTTTGTACGTCGTCAGAGTATTTTGGACACGTTGCGTAAAAAAATAAGGTGTGCTTCT
>JBQDYD010000008.1:0-64049 GCA_051967755.1 Alcanivorax sp. | reverse complement strand
AGAAGCACACCTTATTTTTTTACGCAACGTGTCCAAAATACTCTGACGACGTACAGATGGGCAACTGACAAAGATTTAAAACGAAGCGGCATGTTCAAAACAAATGGCCTGTTTTTAGGAACATCCGCAAAAAGTGGTAAGCCGCTTTTCTTTTCCGGTGAAACGCATGGATTAACGCTTTCACCTGCTGGCGGCGGTAAAACCATCAATTTCTTTATTCCGGCTTTGCTTCACAATTCTATGCCAATGATCGTACCTGATCTCAAAGGCACACTTGCTTGCATTACCAAACACACACGGGAAAAGCGTCATAAGAATAAAGTATATTGCGTAAATCCGGCGCGGCTATTTGAAGATAAACTGGGAAAACCCTCTCGGTATAATCCGCTTCAAATATTGGTTGATAGCTGGGAAAGCGGTCAGCATGAAGATTTGATTACAGATGCGCAGTCCATTGCCTTGCAACTTTTAACCGAACCGCCAAGCTCCGGCGAGAACTCATTCTTTCGCAATGGTGGGCGTATGATTATTGTCTTTTGTATCTTACATCTTGTCACACAAAAGCAAGGGGATGCTCCAAATTTAAGTGATGTTTTAAAGCTCATTCGAAATGAGCCTTTGCTAAAAGAAGCGCTCTATCTTTCATCAACCACAGATCATATCAAAGGGGATTTAGCAGATATCGCCCATGATCTTTTGGCAAAGGTAGAACAAAACGATAAGCGGCAATGGGAGTCTTTCCGTGAAGGTGCTGTTCAGGCTTTATCAGCATTCAGTGCAAGCGGTTGGCTCTCAGAAAGCACAAGCGCTTGCGATTTTCGTTTTTCTGATTTGAAACAGCAAAAAGCCACTGTTTTCCTTATCGCTGATCCCACAAGAATGTCAGTCTATGCGCCTTGGCTTGGGTTGCTTGGCTGGTGTGCTCTCACTGAGCTGACACGATGCCAAAGCCGAAAACAGGTTCTTTTCCTGTTTGATGAAGCAGCGAATTTCAAAATACAGGGATTAACGGCAAAACTTACAGAGCTGCGTGGCTACGGTTGCCGTGTTTGGTTTGCGCTCCAGTCTTTGGATGCTTTCGCAAAAACCTACGGCAAAGATGATCTGGAAACACTATTGGAACAATGTGAATGCCAACAGCTATTTGGGATTCAGTCTCATAAAACAGCCTTGCTGGTTTCTAAAACGTTAGGAGATACAACTGTTAAAGGCGATAACTATAATCTAGGCCATATTGTGCATGATCCCGTGAATTACAGCGTGGGCGAACATGCCAGACCGCTTCTTACGCCGGATGAAGTAAGACAATTCCCTGACAGTATTATTTTAGTGCGCGGCCAGCCGCCCATACATGCCCTAAAGGTCGGATATCATGAAGTTAGTCCTTGGAAAAACTGGGCTGACATTGACCCCATGTACGGCAAGAAATTCAAAGGCAAGACGAAACTTCACTTAAGCTATTAGGAGTTAGGGCATGAAAAAGGCAAGGGTTGTAAGCTATAAAAAACCTAAACGGTTTAGAGGGCAACTTGCAATTCGGCTCATGCCCTTCATCTTCATCATTCTATTGCGCGGCACGATTGCGATTAGCCCCTTGGTTTTCGGCGCTTATTATATCTACGTGAACGGAATGCCTTATATGCTTTGGGAATATAGATATCGCGGCAGTAAAGAATATCCAGTAATCACAGCTTGCACTTACGTTGGTTATGATGGCATGCGCTCATTTCCAGCCAGCGAATGTCCGTTTATTTCTTTTATTAAGTAATTGGCAAATTTCTTATAACTCTTAAAGATGATGAAGTTAAAATCTCTGAACAAATTAATTCAGGATATCCTTGAATATTAGTTTTCTGAGCATAGCGCCAATATCTATCAGCAATTTCTTCCATATTTAAATTTAAGCCCGGCAAAGGTTCAACAGCATTAAAATCGCCTAAATGTTGCGGTGCTTGAGTATCTACAATTTCGACCTCGTAAATATAGCCTTTTGGACAGAAATGGTTTTTATAAAATTCAATAGTCTGTAAATTATCACATGCAAAACAACCATTTAGTCTCGATGGTTTGTCTGGATATTTTTCTTGTCTAATTTTCTCAAGGACGATCTCTCGATTCCAACAAGAATGAGATTCCCCCCTTTTGTAAATCATTTTGCCCCAATTTCCCGGCTGAATTATATCACCTGCATTTAATTTTTGATGGGTACTATGATATAAGGGCAAATGTTATTCCTATATTGTTTTATGCCACCAATTTCTCAAATAATTGGCGAATAACCGCATCATCTGTATCAGGGCTATGGATTCCGACACCATGCTCTTCAATCAAAACTTTCTTGTTATTTGGAATGCCATCTTTTGAGCGCGTGCATCTAATTTTTCTTTGTACAGTGCCAATACCCTGATGGTTTGAGCTAACAATGATTGTGCCACCATCAAAGCCTAAGCATCTTTGGCTTGGTGATAACTCCATTCTCATGACATAGACTTTTGGCAAATATGAAGACGGATCATCCAGAATAATGAAGTTGTGACCGTTTTTACTAAGCACATAACCTTGACTGCGTTGTTTTACAATATCTGAAAAGCCGTCCTTCGGATAATAAAACAGCTCTTCTGCAGTAATTACGCCCTCTCTGTTTTCTTTAATTCTGAGAACAAATTTCACGATGCATCCGGGCTTTTCAATAGAGGGCATATAACCCCAGTAATCGCCGGGCAAGCTCTGACGTGCCAGTTTTTGATCACGTTCTGATACATCCATAAAAAGGCTTAAGACATGCGGGAGATCAGCCGCGCTTAATTGTTGGCCCTCATTCGAAAAGGAAAATTCAATATCTTGTTCTTTGAACATATCCAAAATCACATCATAGAAAACCAGCGGAACATTCTCATAAGAGGTTTCAGGCTGAGCGAGATATTTTGAAAGAGTGCCTTTGGTCGTTTGATTATCGGGATGTCCGGCCTTATGTGCGTTTCTAATAATTTCGGCCTGAGTAAATTTCGGATGCGTTTTGCTTTTGCAGATATCTGCAGCCTTTCTCAAAATAGCGATCTTTTTATGATTGCCGATCATTACCCTTATATTTCCGTAAAGCGTTTCCAACAAGTTTCCTTGTGACGAAACAATCTTAGAACAAATCAAGTTGAACCAAAACACCTAAAAACAATTTTAAGAGTTATTATGAAACTGTGGACACAACTGACTAAAACCCAGAGCTGCGCAGCTCTCCAACTTACAAAGGAGAGCCTTATGAGACACACTGACTATTATTGCCACTTTGGTTGCAAAACCACTCTTACGATTATTATTGCACCTCCAGAATGCTTATTGGCACACGGCTACTATGTTTTGATCTGGCATACATTTGTTGATCTACGCCTATCACGCCGTGAACTCGCAGAGGAAGTTATCAATATATTTCGGGATGCATGCTGCGTTCGACTTTTAACGCATGAAAAAGAAGTTTATCAGCTCCCAGAGTTTGATGATGTCTTTACCGAAGATGACTCCCGACGATGGTTTGGAAGTTATATGCAGCCTGATAAAACAGGCGATAATCCTGCACATTTTACAAAGACTGTGCCGCGATTAGAAATGCTGGATGCTGCAGCAAAAATAATAAATCCAAAACCATTCAGAGCTATAGGCCACACATGTTAAAAATACCATCTTCTTAAAGCGTTGTGATCACCCGCAACGCTTTAATTTTATCCAATCAAAAGATTATATCCCCTCAAACGCCCGAAAAACCTTAATTGCTGCGCTATTCTTTTCTTATGGAGAAAGGAGAAGCCTTTGACTTACGATGACACATTCGACACAAAAAATACTTGGCCGCCAAGTAAAAATGGTGCGTCAAAGAGTCATGATCCAAGAATAATTGAAATGGTAAAGTTTCTTGCTCGCGTCTCTGCGGAAAAAGATTATAATGAATTTATCCAAAAAAATAATCAGCCGGAAAAGGAGTTGTAGCGCCATGACAAAAGCCGCCATATATGCCCGTTACTCATCAGATTTACAAACAGACGCTTCAATAGAAGATCAAGTAAGGCTATGCGAGGAAAAAGCTAAATCAGAAGGCTGGCAAATTGTTGAGTGTTACATGGATCACGGCATTAGTGGTTCAAGTGTTATGCTGCGCCCCGGCGTTCAAAGATTAATACAAGATGGTATGGAAGGTAAGTATGACGTTCTTATTGCTGAGGCAATGGATCGCCTATCACGTGACCAAGAAGACATAGCAGCAATATACAAGCGTATGCAATTCGCTGGAATTAGAATTATCACACTCTCCGAAGGTGAAATAAATAATCTGCATGTTGGTCTTAAAGGGACAATGAATGCCATGTTCTTAAAAGACTTGGCAGACAAAACCCGTCGTGGCTTAAGAGGCAGAGTTGAAAAGGGTAAATCCGGCGGCGGCCTCACTTATGGTTATGAAGTCGTAAAAGCTTTTGATGCGAATGGCGAGCCAGTTTGTGGTGAAAGAAAAATCAATACTGAACAAGCCGCTGTTGTTGTGCGTATTTTCAAAGAATATTTAGCGGGGATGTCACCAAAAGCAATAGCTAAGATGCTTAACAAAGATGGTGTTCCATGCCCCTCTGGCAAAGAATGGGGTGCAAGTACCATCTACGGCAACCGTCAGCGCGGTACAGGCATTTTAAACAATGAGCTTTATATTGGCCAACTTGTTTGGAATCGCCTCCGCTATATTAAGAACCCCGATACAGGAAAGCGTGTTTCACGCTTAAATGACGAAAAAGACTGGATTAGAAAAGATGTGCCGGAGCTTCGTATCATAGATCAAGATTTGTGGGATCAGGTCAAAGAAAAACAAGGCGAAATTCGCAAACAGCATACTCAATTCTGGGGCAAACAACGCCCAAAGAATTTGTTCTCTTATCTGCTGAAATGCGAATGCTGCGGAGGTGGGTATAGCAAAGTATCAAAAGACCGTTATGGATGCTCTACAGCGCGAAATAAAGGCACGTGTGATAACAGACTAACCATCAAGCAAGACAAGCTAGAGGAAGCTGTATTAAATGCCCTCAAAGAGCATTTAATGGATGAGGAACTCTGCAAAGTGTTTTGTGAGGAATATACACGCCACATCAACGAACTTCGCTCTCAACACAATACAAGGCGTATATTACTGGAAAAAGAGCTTAAACAGCTCGTTCAAAAAGAAAGTGATATGATTGATGCAATCTGTGAAGGCTTTGCCAATGAAGCCTTGAAAGAGCGCATGCATGCTAATGAGGCACGTCAAAAAGAAATCAAAGCGATTCTTGAAAATAATGAAGAAATCAAAGTGATGATGCATCCGGGGATTGCTCAGCAATACCACAGAGAGGTGCGCGATCTGATCACGTCATTGAATACAAATGATCGTAGAGCAGAAGCGGCAACATTAATTCGTTCGCTGATTGATAAGATTACGCTCACACCTGACAGTAAGAAAGAAAATCTGATTATCGATCTTCATGGTGATTTAGCTGGAATATTGAAAGTTTCAACACGCGGGACTTATAACGAAAAAGAACAAAAGATGCTTTTCGATCAAATTACCGAACTCGCAGAAATACAGGACGAAGAGGATAGTTCCGGTGGCAAGGATAAAATGGTTGCGGGAGGGCGAACTAACCTTAGAGACTTAGACAGCGGTAAGATGGTTGCGGGGATGCGATCTAATCTTACAGACGAAGGTGTCCTTAAAATGGTTGCGGGGGCAGGATTTGAACCTGCGACCTTCAGGTTATGAGGGGGATTCTGACAATTAACCGCAACACAAAAAAACAGAATACAACAAACAAATCAAATGGCTAGCGGAAAAACGCTTTTGCCGTAATTCGTGGTTTATTGTCCCTTTTTGTTTCCAACTGTCCCGCCAGTGTCCCTTGGGACAGTAGATCACCCTCAATATTAATTCCCGAAAAATAGAATTTTTAACTTTATAAACCCCAAAAAACATATAAAATGGAGAGGTAAGGAGTTTTTAATGCCCACTTTATATGAAGACTTACCGGAAGTGTTTGTGTCAAATACCGAGATTACAGATCTCGTCAGCAAGTATACGCGCGCCGGAAAACTCCGCAAGCTGGGCTCACGCCTTTACACTAAAAATATGAATGCACCACCAGAAGAAATCGTCAGAAGAAACTGGTATTTTCTGCTCAAAGATTACTATCCGGATGCACTTATCGCCGACCGCACGGCCATAGAAAATCAGCCTGCCGCAGATGGCAGTGTATTTATCATTTCTTCGAAAAAAAGGGATACGGTATTGCCGGGCATTATTTTTAAACCCCGTCCCGGACCGGCACCTCTGGATGATGACCGGCAGTTTTTAGGCGGCGTGCGTTTATCCTCCACGGCGCGCGCCTATCTGGAAAACATGCGTATTTCACGCGCGCGGGGAGACAGCATCCCCCGAACCCTATCGCGGCAGGACATTGAAGAGCGGCTGGACCGCTTGCTCCGGCAAGGGGGCGAAAGCACCATTAATAAAATCCGTGATGATGCGCGGCAGATTGCACCGCGTCTGGATCTGGAAAAAGAGTTTAAAAAACTGGATGAGCTGATCGGATCCTTGCTTGGCACCAGAGATGCCGAGATGAAAAGCGATATCGGACAGGCACGCAAAAAAGGGGCGCCTTATGACCCGGCGCGTCTGGATATATTCCTCAAACTATTTGATACGCTCAAAGCAACTGCGCCCAGCCAGCGCCCGACTAAAAAAATGAACGCGCAAGCACAAAGCAATCTGGCATTTTTTGAGGCTTACTTCTCCAACTTCATCGAAGGCACCGAGTTTGAAATCGAGGAGGCCGTGGACATTGTTTTTAACGGGCGCATCCCCAACGACCGGCCGGAAGATGCGCATGACGTTCTGGGCACTTTCAGGATTGTTTCCGACCAAAAGGAAATGTCAAAATTGCCGCGTAATACCGAAGAGCTGTTCAACCTTCTCAAATCCCGCCACCGCGTTTTTATGGAGCTGCGCCCCGACAAACACCCGGGGAGTTTTAAGATCAAAAACAATCAGGCCGGATCCACGCAATTCGTAATACCGGACCTTGTAGAAGGAACTCTGGAAAAGGGGTTTGAAATTTATCAGGGGCTGCAGGGACCACTACACCGCGCTGTTTTTATGATGTTTCTAATCAGCGAAGTTCATCCCTTTACAGATGGTAATGGCCGCGCCGCGCGCATCATGATGAACGCAGAACTGGTCGCGGGCGGTGAGCAGAAAATTATCATCCCAACGATTTACCGCAGCAATTATCTTTCCTCGTTGAAAGCACTGACACATAGCGGTCTGGCTGATCCGCTCATCCGCACGCTGGATTTTGCCCAGAAATACACGCAAAGCATCGATTGGAATGATTTCGAAGAAGCCAGAGCACAGCTCACAACAACCAACGCCTTTATGGATCCGGCAGAAGCCGATGAGCAAGGCGTGCGGCTAAAACTTTTTAAAGAGTAAGCAATAAGAACGATCTGGTACAAATTGGCAATTCAATTTACAATTTGTACCGCTCAAAAGATGCAACCTCGTTATCAGCAAATTCATGATGAGGGTTTTCACATTACTTTATTACCGGTTGATAATAGATCAGACTGAATAATCTGGCTCAGACCAAAAAACTTGTAGAAATCATATTCATCGTAATCATCACCGCGCCCCCGTTTATGAGAACAAGAAAGCCGCGCTAACCAGCAAAACGATACGCGCTGCATCTCACAAAAACTTTGAATTCTTTCTTTGGAAACCATTGTATAAACACCTAACGGTGCGGGACAGTTTTGTGGCCAGTAGTCCAGTTGATCAAAATCCCAATAACCCGTTTCTGATAAAACAAATTCTCCATATTTTGACTGTAATTTTCCATTGTTAACGCTTAAAAATGGCTGCTCCTCGGCAAGATAAGGAGCGGCTATATTGACGCCTCTGTACATCTGTTCATTTTGCCAGCGGGCTATTGGATCCGCACGAAGTGCTAATACAGAAGGAGCGAAGCTTGTGCCACCTGACACTGCCAGTTTTTCGTTAACATCAATAGGAGGTAGCGCCCCCTCAAGATTTGATGTTAATCGATTAGCATGAATGCTTTTAACGTCCTCAAGCTGCTCAAAAATCTCCTCCGGATTTATCTCTCCATCTCGTTCTACATTCTTTTGAAACAATCCATAAATTTCCAGATCATAAAAACTTTCGATGTCTCCGTGTTTGTCCAAATGAACCGAAACTGGCCCGGAAGCAAACCCAACAAGTTGTTGAACATCTGAGCCAGTTGAAAGAATATTATCGAGCGCCTGAAAAACACGATCCGGGGTTTGGTCAATACTCTCACTCGCACCCTCGGTTTCTGGCCAAAAAGCAGGTTTTTCTGAAGGCTTTGCCTGCCAGCTGCAGAATTCAACCGGACAAAACGCCATAGCATTGAGCATCATATCTGCTTTATCGATATGCCCTTTATCAAAAGCCCAGGCTAAAGCCCTTAAATAGCCAGATCTAAATATTTCAGATTGTGGAAGGTCAAAAATAGAAACGCGCTTTTGTGTGCCACGATCAATAAAATAATGAGCTGAAGGATATCGAGCCAAGATGCCTTCCCGTTCATATAAACAGGTAATCTCGTAAGCCCACTGACGCCGTATCCCCAAAGCGCCTTTCCGTTGTAAAACATCGATGCGCATGTCATATATAGGCGGTAATAAAGCTGTTTTATAATTTAAAAAATAATCTGGAATTCTGTAATCGCGCGGGGTGTCATCTGAATGCAGACGAGAATATTCAGGCTCTGGCTTGAGCGGCTGTTTCTTTAATTCGCTCAGCAGCATCCACGATAAAATCGACGGTACCGGAATAGACTTAATCAGCCTGTCCAAATCTTCGTCACTGAAAATATTTTCCTGTTCCTGATAACATTTACAGAAAAGCACAATAGCCGTTACACATTGTGATTCAAAAATGCGCGTAGAAAGCCACTGCCAATAATATTCTTTGACTTGGCTGTGATACTGGCTGTTTTGGAACAATTTTATAATTTGCTGGCATGCTTCCTCTCTGGTATTTACGTCTGGCCAATCCAGACGATCAAAAAGCAGTGGTATAAAACCGTATCGATTTTCAGCAGCTGCGACCCAAGGCGAAACGGGAAAGCTCATATTTTTTGAACGCTCTAATGTGAAATCAACCAGCATATTTCCAATTTCAATGACAGCATCTTTCTTGCCCATAATCAGAAGATATTGAACCAGTCTGGAAAGACCTATTACCGGAGAGTGGCCGTCTCGTGAATAAGCCTTGCGCGATAACGCTGTATCTTTAATAAAATCCAACCACTTTTCAGGCCAGTGCTTGGCAATCAGCTGAAATCGCGCCTCTGCTTCCTCTCGTGTTCCGTGCATTGACCATCCGAAGTCTTCCATATGCGCATGCGGCAAAATTTCATACGCAGCGGTTTTTCCAGAAACATCCAGAGTAATCCTCAACATGAGATTGTTAAAAATACCGGTTCGAAATGGCAAAGATGTATCTTTTTCTGCAATTTCCTTCATGGCCTGAAGCATTTTTGGTTTTTGCCCTGTCTGGGCCGCCCAGTAATCAAACCAGCCTTGGAAAAAATCTCTGTTGAAAATACGGTTTTGCCGATCCAGTTCATTTAAAAAATCTTCTAACCGTTCTGGCGGATACGCTGAGAAATCCAGCGGTTCTATTTCTTTTTCATTATCGTTGTCATAGGAAGAATATTCCCTGTCATTTCTTTTGAAAAAGGTTTTTATGATGGCAGCATTGAGAGGATCTTCTGCGCTAACCTCTGATTTAAAGCGAGATAAAAGATTGTCGCTCCGATACCATTCATGTTCCTCCAGATAACGCTCATAAAAAGCGGGAAACTTCTCCGGTTGTATGTGCAGAAGCGCTTCACCAAAATCGAGCTGCACATGATCTGTTTCATCACCGTCTGTGCATTCTGTGACCTGATCAATGAAGGCTCCCAGCTTTGCCAGCCAGCCTTTTGTCTCCGCAACTCCAGACTTTGCACAATCAAGGATAATGTCAGATAATCCGAACAAGAAAGTATCTTTGTGAAAATTAACAGCCAGTGCATCCTGAATGGCAAGCATTGCATATTTTTTTGAAAGATCGCTTTGCCCATGCAAGGTACAAATCTGTGCGAGCCGCATAAAATCTTCATAGCGTTCATTAAATTGCTTGATGGTCTGGAACAATTCCTGTTCTTCCTGCTCACAGAACCATTTTAGAGCGTCCTCGTGGAAAAAGCCTCCAGCCCTCAAATCGATAAGGTTGTCCAACCATAATTCCTTCCGGAAATGCTTGGAATGAATAATAGCTTGCACATCGTCAGTTTGGATGGATGCTTTCCCTGAAAGCATCTGAAGATCGTATGAGATGTCAATCAAAGCCCATTGAAAATAGGTGCAATATTTTCCTTCCATTGAATGATGGATATCATGCGGTATTCGGATATCTTCAAATTGTGTATAGAGCCATGCTGCATCCGGAATATCTCCTTCCTTCATTTTTTCAGCAGCGTCTTTAGCGACATCAGCAAGATTCTCACATGCACCTAATACCCAGTTGTGAATATCCAGATTCTTTAACCATATATCCTCGTACTCTCCTTCCGCGTGCAAATGAAGCGCCAGAGAAGAAAAGAAAACGGCGTGATAAAAACCCGTTAGTTCGGGTTGTGGGCCATAGAGTTTATAATGGCTTTGATCAAAAATCCCAGCATTTAATTTAGTGAAAAATGAATACCCGCTCCTTACTCCTTCGATAAAAGATCGCGCCTGTATTAATGGGGTTTTCTTAATTTCATCACATAATTCCCAATTACTGATCTGCAAAACCTGGCGATTAGCGAAATCGTTTAGGGAACGCGCCGTAATCAAGGCTTCTTCGGGTTTAAGATCAGATTTAGCAAGGTTCTGAAGGGTTCCAGCAACATTTAAAGAAACAAGCCGTCGGAGATAATTTGTATAATCCCTCAGGTTTTCATCATATTGACGTACCCAATCTAAGAGCTTGCTGACATCATCCAGTTTTAATGAGTCTATAATATCAAGATAGTTAATATCATTCCAACGATCCTGTTCACGTCCAAGCGGCCCAGCCGGCCTCAGAGCAAAAAACTCACTTTCAAAAAAATCTTTAAACACACGAACATTTTCAACCTGATCCAACTGGCTGAAAGTTTCGGCGCATAACGCCAGCTCTTCATCGCTTAGCACATAAGGTTCTGACAGAAGACGTGTCTTTAAATCCGGATCAGACCAGCTTTCCTGAAGCTGGCAGAACAGTAATCTTTGCAGCCCCTGTGTTTGATAATCATCGGCAGATCGTGCGTAATCGCCCATCAAGCCAAGATGTAATGTTCTGACTAGATTATCCCTATCCAACGCCGCCCAGGCGGCACGCTCCAGAATATCCTGGATCTGATAAAGCGGATATCCTTTCAGAAACGCATCCGCCAGCCATTCTTCTGTTGGGCCATTAATAAGAGGTTCTGCTTCACCGTTTTTATATTTAATGATCCAGAAATAAGACCAGCGCCACAATTCTGGTGCTTTATTTTCGAGCCATGTAATAACAAGGGGGTAAGCCTGCTTTACGATTACATCATGGTCTGACAAAGAACAAACATACTCTTCAAGACTGACATGGTAGACAGACAGCCCCATGCGGTCGAGCCGTAAAAGGTGGTGTATTTTATCTTCCGTTTCACGGATGCTGGAAACAGTCCCGTATTTATCTCCACTTAAACATTCGGACAAAGCACCATCCGGCCATTTGAAGCCACAAGCGCATAGAATATGCAGCATTACTCTCCCGCTTTCATCCAGCGAGTCCATAAGTGTATCGTAATATTGTTTAATATCATTATTGGGACAACCTGGAAGAGCGGATATATTGGTGTCATTAACTGCTTCTCCAGACTCTAGGAGCGCCTGTAGCGTATAAGTCAGATGTAGAGGATAACCATTGGATTTTTGGAATAGTGCATCCGATATGGTATTGAGCCGATAATCTCTTTGCTGCGCATCTTCAGGCACGCCAATTTGTATGGCATGGAAGTCCACCCATTGTCGAACAGCATTTTCATTCATAAAGGGAAGATCAATCCATTCGTTCCTAGGAGCTGTCTCCAATAATCTGCGCGGAAAGTGTGCATCATCGACATCACGTGTTCCAAGGATCAGAACAACATTATCCGGTACAGGCAACAGATTATCGACAATTCCCAAGAGGGGATCGGCTGTTCTCCGGTCCCTGTAGACATGATCCAATCCGTCTATAATGACGATGAAAGGTTTATTGTCATTCTTATATTCTCCTCCGCACTGTTCCAGCCATTCCCTTATATTTTTGGGGCTAGGATTTTGATTCCTGAGCCTTCCCAAAACTGCTTCATGGTTCTGCTGTATCTGGCTCATCAAAGATTGCGATACAACAGACCATGAATAGCGGTCACCCGTTGTATCATCCTGTGACAAATAATAATGATGACGAATAACCGGAATTTTTTCGTCTTCCAGCTCCTTTTTCAAATAGCTTAGATAGGTGCTTTTCCCGACCCCGGGCGCACCATTTAAAACAGTCAGCGGTTCTTTATCAGAGAGAAGCCTTTGCCTGAAAGTTTGATGAAAATCAGCATCAGGCAGAACATATGATTCAGGAATGTGAAAACCCTGATGGATATCTTCTAGAACACTCCATTGCGCAGCGTGCCTGATATTTTCCAGTGTGATGTGAATATCTTTAAGCTTCGCCCATTCTCGGACATTGTCCAAAAGATTACTAAATCCTTGCTGATCCCCGCCTAAATTCTGAAAACGCCTGAATAAACCTTCTCTTTTAATATTGTGATCTGGATTGTCTGCATAAAAATGAAATGCCGCCAGAAACTTTCTGAGATTGTCTTCTGAGCCAATCTGGCCAATGATATTTGATTTTATGTCGCTGTCCAGGCTGTCGAAATCCATCAAGCCATTACCATCCAGCAATCGCATGAAACTTTCTTCCAACTGTCGATTTGTGTAAAGTGCAGCCTCGTGGCACTCATGATTCTGACAGAGAGCAAAAAACGATCCAGACCATTTTTCTAACAGGCTCTTTTGCCGAGGTTTATCAGGATCTTTGTTTAATATCCAATCCCACGAAACTTGGTGACTGTCTGTATCAGATGTCCATTTGATTTGTCTGGCAATAAAAGCGCCGTCTGACCTGAGAGCAGTCACATCATCCAGTGATCCGGCAAAATCACTCGCTTCCAGCCTTATCCACTGATAGCGGTCTGGGTGTTCAAGCCAGTCTATAATGATATCAAGAGCAAAGAGATCTTGATAATCATCGCCTGATCGTCTTATTCCTGAGCGATTTAAATTATTCATTCATCAACCATATTTCAATTCTGAACTGTTAATATCTCAGATATATCATTAAAATAGAAAAATACTGCAGTTCACGGAAAGTTGATTATAGTTATAAAAAATATGATGCGCTACAAAAGACAAATTACCCTGCCGGAAATTGGTGAGGAAGGACAAAAAGCATTATTAAATGCTCGCGTGCTGTGTGTGGGAGCGGGCGGCCTTGGATCTCCCGCCTTGCTGTATCTTGCCGCAGCCGGTGTAGGCAAGATAGGTATTATTGAATTTGATACAGTTGATGAAAGTAATTTACAGCGCCAAGTCTTGTTTACAACACGTTCTGTCGGCTTGTCTAAAGCGGTTGTAGCCAAAGAAAAACTACAAGACTTAAATCCTGAGATAGATATTGCCATCTATGAAGACGAATTAAACGCGGAAAATGCACCAAAGTTATTCCAAAATTACGATGTCATATTAGATGGTACAGACAACTTTGAAACCAAATTCCTCATCAATGATGCTTCTGTGAAGTATGGTAAACCTTGGGTTTATGGTGCGATTCAGGGGTTTGATGGCCAAGCTAGCGTATTTAATGCACAAAATGGGCCATGTTATCGCTGTCTTTATCCGGAAAAACCCAAAGCCCGTATAGCGAATTGCGCGGAGGCTGGTGTTATCGGCGCGGTCGCAGGATTGATTGGCGTCACACAAGCTTTACAAGTTATTCAACTCATAACCGGACATAAAAGCTTTGAACCTTTGGTTGGTAGACTTTGGACGCTTGACACAAAGACTATGCAAACTCGTATTCTTAATATCCCTCAAAATCCTGATTGCTCTATTTGCAGCAAAAAACAGAGTGAAGTTTTTCTGTCATACAGCTCTCCTATTTGTGGATTTATACCAGAATTAACGCCGCAACAGGTTCGTGAAAAAAAACAAGTCCGCCTGATTGATGTACGGGAGAAAGAAGAATGGGATCAAGGGTATATAGAAGGTGCACAGCACTGGCCGTTATCACGCCTGATGGAAGGTGCTTTTCCTGATATACCACAAGAAGAGATCATTTTATATTGCCAGAAAGGTATGCGGTCGATGCAGGCGGCACAAATTTTAAAATCCGAAGGTTACTTGGATATTTACAGTATGTCCGGTGGTTATGAAGCTTGGATTAACCAAGCGGTTTAAGCAATTTTCTTAAGCTCACTCATAAAAACTCCCATTTTATCGAGCAACTCATGCACTTGCTTTGTGGTGTTTTCTGATAACTCGCCAGTTACGAGTGTAACTTTTTGTGCAGCTTCATCAACTTTAGACATGCTTTGATTTATATCTTTAACGTTTCCAGCAACACCGGCTGTTCCTTGCGAAGCATTTTCTGCACTAGCTGCAATTTCTTTGGAGGCGGCGCTTTGCTCTTCTATAGCTGCTGCAACGGCAGTCGCTGCTTGATCAACGTCTTCGATGACTTTTTCAATGGATGTGAAAGCTTGCACAACCTGATCCGTTGCACCTTGTATTTCAGTTATCAGAGATGAAATTTCTTCTGTCGCCGTTGTGGTTTCTCCGGCCAGATCTTTTACTTCACTAGCAACAACCGCAAAACCTTTGCCCGCTTCTCCGGCTCTGGCCGCTTCAATTGTTGCGTTCAAAGCCAGTAAGTTTGTTTGCGCGGCGATATCTTCAATCATGCCGACTACTTCACTGATTTTTTCAGCCATGGAGGTGAGTTTTTTGATCGTTTCTGTAGTTTTGCCAGATTCTTCAACGGCATTTTTTGCCATTTGAGACGTCTTGGACATTTGCTGTGTAATTTCTGCAATACAGCTGGACATTTCTTCCGCTGCCGCTGAAATTGTCTGAACACTGACCGATGTTTCATCGGACGTTTGAACTGCAGTCTCAGCGCCATTACGGCTAATTGAGACAGTGTCCTGCATTGTATTTGCCGTTTCACCCAGACTTTTCACTGTTGCATTGATCTGTTCAACAACTTGTCCAAGGGATGAATCAAAATCATTGGCGACCTCAACAAAGCCATTCATTTTGGTTTCAACACTTTCGGTTGCTTTGTTAATAATACGAGCGCCATCCAGCAGGTTTCCATGCATTCCAGATTCAAGAATGCGCCGAAAATACTGATTGCGGCTGACATGTTCCATAGCGGCAGTGGCCTCTCTGACAAATGAGTCAACTGCGTCTGTCATTTCATTTAAGGCCCACTGAAATTCTCCGAATTTTCCTTTTTCTGTAATTTTTGTCAGGCGTATTTCAAAGTCACCCTTGGCTAAAGCGCGGCAGACGTCTTCCATACGGTCGATCTCTTTTTCAGATTTTCGCGCGTAAAAAACGTTCAAAGCTAAACATACAAGCGTAACCCCCAGGAACAGAACGCCTGCTGCGAGGGATAAGGGATGATCAATAAAATTTGACGCCGTTGATAACAGCGCGGAAACCATGGCTATGCCGCCTAAAATCTTAGTTTTGGAGAGCGAAGATAAGTTCATCATATCCTATGCCTTTCTCCTGAATAATGTCTTGAAGCATCTGATAGGCACTGTTCATCCCATCTTTGCGGTTTTTATGTTTTTCTTCTTCGGCTAAAAGCTGCTTGTAAAGGGGAATAATGGTTTGATCGAGAACGTCTCTGCCGGGAACGCGCCGGTTGGAATGATATCCGACAATCTCACCTGAAGCATTCAAAGAAGGGGTTACATGCGCCAGTACCCAGTAATGATCACCATTTTTACACATGTTAACCACATAGGCGAAAATCTCACGCTTTTGCTCAATGGTGTCCCAGAGGAACTTGAAAACACATCGGGGCATGTCAGGGTGGCGGATCAGGCTGTGCGGTTGTCCGAGCAGCTCATGTTCTTCATAGCCCGCAATCTCCATAAAGAGGCGGTTTGTATAGGTCATGTGACCCTTGAGATTTGTTTTGCTGACAATCACTTCATCGTCACCAAAAAAACGCTCTACGCCAGTTGGAACAATATTTTGCGCCATGACATTACCTTTCTGAGGAACACCACCATCTTTCATGGTAATAGCGAGTAAAAAAATCTCCCTTGATTCAGATCAAGGCAATAGAAGAAGGCTTTTATTCTAAATATTGGTCACAAACTGGTATAAAAGCCGAATAGACACATAGAGAATAAGAAGAGCTGTCAGCTTTTTGACAGCGTTTACATTGATCCGGGAAGATCCCATCCATGAGCCAATCTGACCGCCGACCAAAACGGCTGGGAATAAATACCAATAAGCACCGACCGTGGATATCAATAATCCTGTGTTTTCCAGCTTCATGCCTTGTCCGGCAAGACCAGACAGAGAGTTCACCAGAATAAACAAGCTACATGTCCCCGCAATATTTTTAGAGTCGCCCCAACGCAGTAAATGCAGGACGGGTGCTAAAAAGATCCCCCCGCCAATGCCTGTAATACCCGCCAAAAAGCCAAGAGATGCTCCAACGATAGGTGGAACAAAAGATGATTTAGCCCAAGCAAAATGAGTTTGAGGTTGTAAGAAAAAAATTTCTTTTTCAGGTAAAAGCATTTTTATTCCAGACAGCAATAAAGCGCATCCTAGAATACCGACAAATACGGTTTCCGGGACAGTCATATATCCACCAAGCCAGGCTGCTGGAATAGACAAGATTATCCATGGAAAAACCTGAGATAGTTTAATATGTTTGGTTTTCGAGAAATGCCAAACGCCACCACTGACGACAATGATATTACAGGTTAGCGCAAGTATAGGGATTATGCGGTAATCTGTCTCCGCCAAAACCAAAAGTGCGTTGTAGGTTGATCCGCCGCCAAACCCCACACAGGCATAAAGCAGCGCTGTTATAAAAAACAAAACTGCTAAATACATTCTTATTCCTTTTTACGCGGTCTGCTGTCGGCTTTTAAATCGACCTGCAAGAACACATCCAGTCCATCCACATGAGCGGCTAATCCTTCTTTACTGCGGCCCATGTCAATCAGTTTTTGGATTTGTTCTTTGCTGGTACAAAGCATCAGACAGGATTCATCTTTATCCAAAATGAGCTTTAACGGCGCATCTGCAAAATTTTCGAAATATTCGGCCGGATCCGGGTCGATAACCATGGCAAAATCATTGCCGCCAATCGGCACAGATTTTTCAAGAGCCTGGCCGGCGCTTAAAATATGTAATTCGTCTTCTGTTATCTTGAAAACAACAGATTTTTCGGTAATTTTCACATTCATGAATTGGCAACCTCCTTCCACTCCTGCGGCGTATTGGCATTTTTCATGTGAGATAGAAAATGATCTGGTAAATCCACAGGGTAAATTCCGTATTTATGCAGTAATTCTTTGACAGAAATTGCCGCACTGTTTGAAAAGGGTTGTGTGATATAGGCTGGTAAAGGCCAGTTTATAAAATGCCCCCCTTCTTTTTGTTGCAAGAGAATATGCAGTATTTCGGCATTTAAGAGCGGCATATCGACGGGCACAAACAAAAACCCTTCATAACCCGGACAATTACTAATAACCGATTTTATAGCTTCAGCAGGTCCAGAAAACGGGCTTGCATCAATAATGCAATCATAGCCTTCAATATTGCCGCTGATGAATGTGTTTTCTATGCCTGTTTGTTTTAAAACATCCAACATATGCTCAATTAAAGGTTTGCCCTGATAATCAAGCAAGGCCTTGTTATGTCCCATGCGTGAGGAACGGCCACCTGCTAAAACAACACCAGCAATATTGCTGTAATCATCCATGCGCTTCCTCTTGGCATTGGCCGCAACAGGTCATAGAGTGTTCAGCTTCATCATTTAGGGAGTGACCTGGCAGCCAATCGCTCATGCCGTCTACATAATGTTCTTTTTTCCAGATAGGGGCGCGTTTCTTGATTTCTTCGATAACATAGCGGCAGGCTTCAAAACTCTCGGCACGGTGCGGGGCGCTTACAGCAATAACGATGCTAATTCCACCAACATCCAAAATCCCCCGATAGTGCGCAACATAATAGCGTGTATCTGGCCAGATACCTTGTGCTTCAGCACAAATATCATAAAAGGCTTTTTCCGCTAAACCTTTATGAGCATCATATGTAATGCCTGTGACGCTTTTGCCTTCATGTGTGTTTCGTACCGTACCGATAAAAGTATCAATGGCGCCATGCGCCGGATCTGTAACATTTTGTACAGCCGTCTCAAGACTTAACGGGTCTGTGCTGACGAAGGATTTTATGCTCATAGATCATCCTCCGCATACTGGTGGCAAAATAGAAAGCGTTGTTTCTTTTTGCACGATATAGGCATTGGGCAAAATATCATTGTCGTTGGCCAGAACAGATTCCTCGATGAGTGTTTTATGCTGCTCACCAAGTTGCTGCGCCAATGCTGCTTTGATTTGCCGCACGGAAGATCCTATCTCAATATTGACAGCAAGCTGATCACCAAACTGACGAAAAACACCGAAGCATTTTATGGGGAGAGTGATTGTACTCATTATTTTTCTCCATAGCCTTGTTTTTGAATTTTGTTCAGCGCATCTCCAATAAAAGGAGAGATAATATCCCAGCACTCTTTGACAGCCTTTGGTGATCCTGGGAAAGCAATCACCAGTGTTGAGCCAACCATTCCGGCAGTCATACGCGAGAGCCATGCCGTATCAGTGAAATGCAGACTTTCAGTACGGAGCAGATCGCCAAGCCCTTCCAGCATCCGGTCGCTGATCTCTTCCAAAACTTCTGGGGTGACATCACGTGGCCCCGGCCCCGTACCGCCCGAAGCAATCAAAATATCCGGCATATATTTTGCTGCAATCTCTTTGGTAGACGTTGCAATTTTATCTGCTTCGTCTGGAACGATTTCACAACATTTTATCTCGGCTCCGGCGTCAGTAAGCAGTTCTTGCAAAACAGGACCAGATTTGTCCTCATACTCCCCTTTGGAGGCACGATCACTCATCACCAGAATAGCTGCTGATTTTCCTACAAGGCTTTGCTCCTCCGGTAATTGTTCAGCTAACCAATCGGGAATACCGTTCGGATTAACCCAGACACCGCTTTTTCCGCCTGTTTTAACGAGCAAATGCACCGCTTCAATAGACAGGTTAGGATCAACGCCCTTTGTTAAATCCCAAATAGTCAACAGAGCGGCATTTGCACCAGCAAGAGCTTCCATCTCGACGCCTGTTTTAGCAAAAGCAACTGTTTGTGCATACACAGTAATGCTGTGTTCTTGTTCGTTGAGATCGCAATGGATCGTCACCTGATCAAGTGGCAATGTATGACACATCGGAATAAGATCGGGTGTTTTCTTTGCGCCTGTGATGCCTGCTGCTTCAGCGAGAGCCAGGACATTGCCTTTGGGAAGTTTCCCGTTCTTAATCGCATTAAAAGCCTCAGCTCCCATATGGATGGTGCCGCACGCGACGGCGCGTCTGCGTGTGGGTCTTTTGCGTCCAACATCGATCATTTTAAAGTTGGGCTGTGCCGTTGTGGGAAAGGAAACGATTTCTTTAGGGTTCGACATGTGTTTATCCTCCAATACTTGCTAAATGATCGCGCACACCGCTGTTATTATCGTGTAAAAAATGTGCCGATTTCTTGAAATTCATAAGCGCCATAATCTTTTCTTGCAATTCTTCCTGTTGATCGTCCGATTGTAATAAATGACGCACGGAATAACCGCCTTCGCCAAATAGACACAGATGAAGCGCGCCTCTAGCCGACATACGTAGACGATTACAACTTTTACAAAAATCCTTCGAATAGGGCGCGATAAGACCGATTGTCCCCATACTTTCTGGATGTTCAAATTCTTGCGCTGGCCCGGCACCTTCGCTACGCGGTTTTGTGCGCCATCCTTGTGAAAGTAGCCGTTCGGTCACATGTGTTCCGGGTAGATGGTGCGCGCTATAATAATCCTGATTATCAAGCGTACGCATCAATTCGATAAACCTTAGTGAGACAGGCTTATCCTGAACAAAAGCAATAAAGTTATCTAGTTCCGTGTCGTTCAATCCTTTGAGTAAGACCGTGTTGATTTTGATGCTTTCAAAACCAGCATCCTGACAGGCCTCTATCCCATCGAGTATTTCTTCTAAGCGGTCATGTCCTGTAATGGTTTTGAACTGAGCCGCATTCAAGGAATCAATACTGATATTGATTGCACGCAGCCCTGCATCATAAAAACTTTGCGCGCGTTCCGGCAACTTGTAGCCGTTGGTCGTGAAAGCCAGTTTACGAATTCCGGGTATGGCGGCAATTTGTTCTGCGATTTCAATAAAGTCAGGGCGGACAGTTGGCTCACCACCGGTCAGGCGAATTTTCCAAGCACCAAGCGCAGAAAAAGCGCGCGCCACTCTTATGAGTTCCTCTTGGCTTAGAAAGCTTTCACACCCCGTTTTTTTATAACCATCCGGCAAACAATAGGAACAGCTGAAGTTACACACATCCGTGACAGATAGGCGTAAATAGGGAAAACGGCGACCAAAGTTGTCCGCCAGATGCGGTTTGCCTGTAACAGGCTCAAATGTCATGTTTTAACTCCTTTCCAAACACGGGAGATCATGGCGTTTCCACACATAACCCCGGCCTGAACGCCATATCCGCCAAGGCAGATGCTGGCGAACTTAGGTCATAAAGGCTTCAGAGCCACCACGCTTTAACAAGCATGGCATATCTTTATATTTTCAGTATGATAAAGACCTAAAAGAAAGAACTTGATCTGAATCAAGAGAGGTAAAAATTTTGGAATTTTGGTTCGCGCTACTTATATTTCTAGCTTCTCATTCTTTAGTCGCTCGTTCGGGCTTGCGAAGCTTTCTGGTGCGTAAATGGGGCGAAAAGCTATATCTATTTATATATTCTTTGCTCAGCCTGGGTTTGCTTGCCTGGTTGGTGATTGCCGCGCAACATGCGTCCCGTATTCAAATATGGCCCTGGATACATGCATTATATTGGGTTCCCAACATACTAATGCCGTTCGCATGTGTATTGCTTATCTCAGGTTTTGTTGTTCCCAACCCTCTATCCATAGCCGCAAGAACACAAGGTTTTAATCCGGGAAAGCCGAGTTTAATTGTGGCATTGACGCGTCACCCGATTTTATGGGGATTTTTTCTGTGGTCGGCTTCTCACATTGTGCCGAACGGGGAGTATCCGCTGGCTCTTATGTTCGGAATTTTTGCTGTGTTTTCTATATTGGGGCTTAAGATTATTGATAGAAAGCGTAAAAGAGAATTGGGCGCACAAAGGTGGCAAGAACTAGCTCAGAATACTCATGCGGTTCTTCTATGTTCATCTTCTTTATGGTCTGGACGTTTTCAATTCACAGCATCTGACATAAAAGGCATTATTTTAGGTTTATTACTATATCTTTTACTTTATAGTTTTCATGGGTATTTGTTCGGCATAACTCCGTATCCGCCACTGTAAATGAAATAAGAGTATTAACGATGAACACTACAGATATTATAAAAAAAACAACTTTATTTCATAGTGTCGACCTCGAAGCAATCGGCGCTCTTGCGGATAAATGTCATAAGAAAACCTATGCAAAAGGACGCGATATTTTTGCTATGGGCGATAAGGCCGATGCTTTCTTCATTATTCTTGAGGGTTGGGTAAAATTATATCGTGTGTCTAAGGAAGGCGAAGAGGTCATTATTCATGTCTTTGGCCCTGGTGAATCTTTTGCTGAAGCTGCCGTATTCAACGACACAAAAACCTATCCGGTTAACGCACAAGCGTTGAATGACACTTCGTTAATTGAAATACCACGTAGTTTTTTTGTTCAAAAAATCGAAGATGATAGCCAATTTGCCTTACGGATGCTGGGCGCCATTGCCGCGCGGCAACATTATCTGGTACAGCAGCTTGAACAAGTCACCACCCGGACAGCACCACAGCGCATCGGCGCTTTCCTTATCCGCTTTTGCCGGAAAAGGCGAGAAGAGAAAGAAGGATGGATCGTTGATCTGCCCTACGATAAATCGGTCATCTCTACACGGATGAATATTAAACCGGAAACATTTTCTCGCGCGCTTGGAAAGCTGGAACCTTACGGTGTACAGGTTGACGGAAAACGCATTATGATTACCGATATGGAAGCTTTGGCAGATTTTTGCGATATTTCTCCAAATGAGAAGCCTTGTTGAAGTTTTAGGCTTCTCTTCCATCTGGTCTTGGAGTTGCCAGCATTGGTGTGTAGACACCTAAATAGATAAGAAAGCAAATACTCCAAAGCGTTGCTGACCCAACAATCCAGTTTGTATAAAATTCGGAACTTATCATTGGCCCGAAAACACGTATCAGAGCTGCTCCTTGCATTAAAACAAAGGCTATTGTTGTGAGTTTAGAGGCTGTGAGATTGCGGCCTGTGTGCCCTAACGTAACGCGGCACATCATGCCAAGTGTCATAGAGCCAATACAACCGGCCGTCAGAGCATGAACAACCATCGGTATAGCCAGAATGCCCAATCCTGTTAGCGCTAATAAGCCTAAACCGACCACTAGCCATAAATAACCTACGTGCAATATCCAGAGCATCGGGTCATCAAGAGTTTTTAAACTGTGATAATGGCGTATCCGTAGGACATGAATAAGTGCCGAAATACCCGCACACAGCGTTAATAACAACGTTTCTTTTGCAAAAACAAGACATAACGTCACAGCGACCAGCGACACAAGCGCGGCAATATCCATTTTCATTTGTGGTGTTTGAAAAGCCTGAATATTTTTTCGGCGTAATGCGGCAACAGTAAAGGCCGGAATAATGCGCCCGCCAATCAGAGAGACCATAACGAGGATCATCATCAAAGCGACATAAAGTGGTGCTTTATCCGCACTCAGCATAAACCATAGATCGCAGGCGAATAACACGCTCAACAAGGTCAAAAAAATGAAATTGCGCTTGTTCCAACTGCGAATTAAGGGAATTGCTAACGATGCCGCTAATGCAGGAATGAAGGACACCTCTACGGCAATAATGCCCCATGTGGGCAACCCCACATCAAAATTCAAAACGATGCGTCCTGTAATCCATAGCAAGCACAATCCCGCCAAATGAATTTGACGTGCAGGCGCGCCGCCTGTCCAGTTGGCTACAGCCGTAAGAAGGAAACCGGCAACGATGGCCATGGTAAAACCGTAGAGCATTTCATGTGCATGCCATGATACCGGATCAAGCATAAAATCAGGCGGCATAACATGACCGGCATAAAAACCGCCCCAAAGTGCTAGGCTGATAACGCTGTATAATGCGCCAAGAAAAAAGAACGGGCGAAACCCACGTCCCAGAAACGGATGTTCAAATAGCTTTTGCATGATGACGGCTCTCTTTTTTGAAATAAGGATCGAAACAGGATGCTACAATGCGGACAAAAGGCTTTCCTTGTTCCTGAATCTGGATCTTGTTTTTATTCATTTTTATGATGCCGTCCTGTTCCAGAAGCGCAAGAGCGACATGCGGGATATCAATATCTCTGAACTCGCTGAAATTAATCATAAAGTTGCACATTAACTGTTCTATCAACTGGCGGCGGCGTATGTCTTCATTGTTTAGTCGCAAGTTGCGAGCTGTAGGAAACGTGCCAGCTTTTATCTGCTTTCTATATAAAGGCGCGTCCGTCGTGTTTTGGATATAGGCGCTTTCAAATTGGCTGATAGCGGACAGGCCAAATCCTAGTATTGTTCTGGCCGGATCATCCGTATAGCCTTGGAAATTTCGGCGCATCGCCCCGCTTTCCTGCGCTTGGGATAAACCATCTTCTTTTAGAGCATAGTGATCGATGCCGATTGCATTATATCCCTCAGCCATTAAAGTTTTATGCACCAGTTGTCCCATCTCGAAACGCTCTTGCGTGTCAGGCAGATGATATTTCTCCAACAATTTTTGATGCTTTTTCATCCACGGCACGTGAGCATAAGGAAAGACTGCAATACGCGATGGTTTTAGCCTTAAAACATGCTTCAATGTTTCTTCTACAGTATTAATCGTTTGCTCTGGCAATCCGGTAATGAGATCAAAATTTATATTTTCGATACCGGCGGCGCGTAATAATTCGACCTGTTCTTGCACCTGAGAAAACGGTTGTTTGCGGTTGATGGCAGTCTGAACGGTCTCATTAAAATCCTGAATTCCCAAACTGACGCGCGATACCCCTAACGCGGCATAATCCTTGATTTTTTGCGCATTCAGCAATCGGGGATCACACTCCATATCAATCTGCATATGTGAAATATCAAAATATTTGGCAAACCTCCGTACAATTTTTTCAAGATCCTTACTGTTGGCATAGTTCGGTGATCCTCCACCAAAATGCAGGCGTGAGATAGGAATTTTTTGTTTGAGAATTTTTCCGACTAAATCAATCTCGCGTATAAGAAATTCTACATATTGTTCTATCGGGCTATAGGAATGTACGATCTTTGTGTGACAACCACAATAATGACATAGGCTGTGACAAAACGGGATGTGAACATAAAGTGAAATTGGATGACCAGGATTTAGATCGTCCAAACATCGGATATACAAATCCGGCGTGGAATCAGGCTTAAACTGTACCGCCGTAGGGTAGCTAGTATAGCGCGGCACAGGATAATTATATTTCTGAAGTAAAGCCTGTAAATCATTATTCATCATAAGCGCTATCATAAACTTAAACGCTTTAATGCCCTTGATCTAAATCAACTGTATCTACTGTACGAGCGGTGTTTGAACACCTTCGAATCGAAAACCGCTAATACGTGACCGTCCGGCCAAAAGCTGCACATATTGCTGAAAAGCCTTATTCCAGCTTTTTTGTTCCAGATCATTTTTGATCCATTCTGCAACACTCTCATAAGGCAGTTGCGCGCCTTCCGCGCGTTTATGAACTTTAATGATGTGATAGCCGACTTCTGTTGCCACAGGTTCTTTGCTGATTTCGCCTTCTTGCATCTGGAATAGTGCAGTTTCAAAGGCTGGCATGGTTTGTCCTTTACTTAGTTGTCCAAGGCGACCACCGTCCTTGGCTGAGGAGCATCCAGACTCATCACGCGCAATGTTTTCAAAAAGCTCCGGAGATTTCTTAAGGTTAGCCAAGGCCGTATCAGCTTTGGATTTGGCTTCTTTCCGTACGTCTTCTTCTTCCGGCGGCGCCAAATAAAGAATATGAGACACTTCAAAAAGCGGTGATGTAAAGAATTTAACCTTATTGTTTTCGTAGTAATGCTTGCATGTTTTTTCATCGGCTTCCGGAACGGTGATTTCCTGTTCTAACAAAGCATCAATCACCTCATCCGGTTTTTTTATGGCTTCATCGCGATCACATAAACCCAGTTCAGATGCGCGCTGGATTAGAATTTCACGAATAACAAGGGCTTTCATGGCTTCATACTTTGCACTGAAAAGACTTTCTGCAGGATGATATTGTACTTCTGCGTTAATCTCATCGGGTGAAATCTTTATGCCATTCACTTCTATACCAGGTGCCAGTGTTTGCATTGACATTGCTTTCTCTCTTATGTTGCGCGTTTACGAACGATTTGATACGGACGGAATACGTAGCCTACAGGAGCACTTAAGGCATGAACCAATCTGGTAAAGGGGAAGACAACAAGCAGGAACAGCCCCAATGTAATATGAGCTTTGAACACCAATGCGACATCGGCGATATATTCATGCGCTCCGCCACGGAATGTCACGATATGCTGTGCCCACTCCATAAATTTTACCATCTCGTGACCGTCAAGGTGATGCATGGATACCGGGATCGTCAGCATCCCCAGTGTAAGCTGCGCCAAGAGTAATAGAAGCACCATAATATCAGCGATTGAACTCGTCGCCCGAATACGCGGATCGAATAAACGGCGGTGCAGTAACAATAATAAACCAATAAAGCAAAATACGCCGGCTATCCCACCCGCAGTGATAGCAAGGATTTGTTTTGCTCCGTGTGAGATGCCGATTGCATCAAAAACGGCAATAGGCGTTAGTAGCCCAACGGCATGTCCCGCCAGAATAGTCAATATTCCCAGATGGAAGAGGATACTACCGATGATCAATTGTTTGCGGCGTAAAAGCTGGGAAGACTTGCTACGCCATGAATACGGATCACGATCAAATCGCAGGATGCTACCCAGTAAAAAGATAAAAATTGCGATATAAGGAAAAACTTGAAATAGGAAAAAATCTATATTGCCATTCATTTTTTAACCCTTTCCTCTTTTTGATAACCATTTATGCGTGCAAGCATGTCTTCTGCTCTTGGACATCCGCTATCTTGTCCTGTTGTTTGTTGAGTGTTTTCAAAAGCAAACTGCTCTTCCCACTCTTTATCCAATTGCTGTAAGTCATAGGCTTCACCAGTCGATTTCTTAAGGGCTTTTTCAACAGCTTTAGGGTCGGGCTTCTTAGAAGCGGCTTCAATTATAGCTTCGAAGATAGAGGCATAGACTGAGTCCCGATTTTTTAGGCGCTCACCAAGTGCGGAAAGAATATTCACAACACTGCCCAGATTCTCCTGCATATCGTTAGCCGGAAGCGTTGAGACATATTCAAGGAATAATGGCAGGTAATCCGGCGTTTCATCGGTATTAATCATAAGCCCGGCTTCAGCATAAACATTTGCCAGATCGACTAAAGCCTGCCCCCGCTCGCGTGAATCGCCGTGAATATGTTCAAATAAATGCAGTGACAGAGACGGCGTACGATCAAAAAGCGCAACGTAATCTTCTTGTAAATCCAAAAGATCGCGCGCTTCAAATTGTTGCATAAATCTCTCTAAATCTAACAAGGACTTTTCCGGCAGCCAGTTTTCCTTTTTCAAGAACATACGGCATTCATCCAGGACTTCACGGTGTGTTTCAGCCGGATAAGTTAGAAAAAACCCTAATATTTTTAATGTTCTCATAGTCCTTTTCCTTGTTGCCCTCCGCATGATCCACAACATCCGCCATTTGCATGAGGGTCTTTCTTCTCCTCTGTCATTGACTGTTTTTCAGCAGGTTTATTATTTTGCGGCAGCTGTTCTTTCTCTTTGGAAGCTGGTTTTTTAAAAATATTCATTTTTATTTCCTTCTTATACTAATCTTATTACTTACAACCACAGGAACCACCGCCGCAGCCGGTATTTTCTTTTCCTACATCTTCGTACTTATCACGCTCAAAGATTGTGTTGACGCGATTGCTTTTTGTGCTGCCAGATTGACCACGTGATTGTTTTGGATTCTCGAACAGATCAATGGCACTGTTACTATGGCTCGAACAGCCATTACCAAAGCTAAAACCACAACCGCCGCTTTCGCCGAAAGCATCCAATGTTTCTTCACGATGACTGGTTGGAATAACGTAGCGATCTTCATAATTGGCAATCGCCATAATTTTGTACATATCCTCAACCAGATCTTTGGTTAAGCCGACATCGTCCAGAATACTAGATCTATCTGTGCCATCAATCATCTTGCCACGCATATAATGACGCATTGCCATCATACGCTTTAAGGCAAGACGTACAGGATCTTCTTTACCGCCGGTGAGCATATTGGCCAGATATTTGACCGGAATGCGCATATCATCCAAGTCAGGCATAATACCGTCCGTAGTTGGTATTTTGCCGGCCTGCGCGGCAGATTGCACTGGAGATAATGGCGGAATATACCAAACCATTGGCAATGTGCGATATTCCGGATGAAGCGGAAATGCCACTTTCCAATCCATGACCATTTTATAAATTGGAGAGTTTTGCGCACCCTCAACCCAGTTGTCAGGAATACCTTGTTTGCGCGCTTCGGCAATAACTTCCGGGTCGTGTGGATCAAGGAAGATATCGAGCTGCGCCTCATAAAGATCTTCTTCCTTTTCAACACTGGCGGCTTCTTCGATGCGGTCGGCATCATAAAGAATGACGCCTAGATAGCGGATACGCCCAACGCAAGTCTCAGAACAGACCGTTGGTTCACCGTTTTCAAGACGGGGATAGCAGAGTGTACATTTCTCAGCCTTACCGGATTTCCAGTTATAATAAATCTTCTTATAAGGACACCCCGATACGCACATCCGCCAACCGCGACATTTGTCCTGATCAATAAGAACAACACCATCTTCTTCACGTTTATAGATGGAGCCAGAAGGACAAGAAGCAACGCATGTTGGGTTTATACAATGCTCACACAAGCGCGGCAGATACATCATAAATGTATTTTCAAACTCACCATACATTTCTTCTTCGATATCTTTGAAGTTATAATCCTTGCGGCGATGTTCAAACTCCGTGCCCAAAATTTCTTCCCAGTTCGGACCCCATTCAATTTTTTCCATGCGTTGCCCTGTTACAAGCGAACGGGGACGCGCAGTCGGCATGGTTTTCATTTCAGGAGCTTTTTGCAAATGATCGTAATCAAACGTGAAAGGCTCATAATAATCATCAATTTCCGGCATACTCGGGTTACCAAAAATATTGGCTAAGATGCGCCAGCGTCCGCCCTGTTTTGGGTGAATTTTACCGTTCTTGTGGCGTTTCCAGCCACCTTTCCATTTCTCCTGATTTTCCCATTCCTTCGGGTATCCGACACCGGGTTTGGTTTCAACATTGTTGAACCATGCATATTCAACCCCTTCGCGGGATGTCCAGACATTCTTACAGGTCACTGAACAAGTGTGACAACCAATACACTTGTCCAAGTTTAAAACCATTCCGATTTGAGCGCGTATTTTCATTATTCTGCAGCCTCCACTTCAGCCGGTTCGTCCATCCAGTCCACCTTTTCCATCTTGCGGACAATAACAAATTCATCACGATTAGAACCGACCGTTCCGTAGTAATTAAAACCGTAAGCAAGCTGCGCATAAGCACCGATCATATGTGTCGGTTTGACAGTCGCCCTTGTCACGGAATTGTGAATACCGCCTCGGGCATTGGTAATTTTACTGCCCGGCGTGTGCACCAGTTTCTCTTGCGCATGATACATCATCAACATGCCCTCATTAACGCGTTGAGAGACAACTGCGCGGGCGACAATGGCACCGTTGGTGTTGAACACTTCCAACCAGTCATTGTCTTTAATGCCAATCTTCGTGGCATCGGTTTCACTTAGCCAGACAATCGGACCGCCGCGGGATAGCGTGAGCATATGGAGATTATCCGTATAGGTAGAGTGAATACCCCACTTCTGGTGCGGCGTAATGAAGTTCAAGAGGATTGTTGGAGATTCTTCTCCGTGTTCATCCAACATATGCTGCACCGTGCGCGTGTTGATCGGTGGGCGGTAAGATACTAAACCCTCACCGAAATCCAGCATCCATGGATGATCCTGATAAAGCTGTTGGCGTCCGGTTAAAGTACGCCACGGAATAAATTCATGTACGTTGGTATAGCCCGCAGTATAAGAGACATGCTCGGACTCCAGACCACTCCATGTGGGGGAACTAATGATCTTACGTGGTTGAGCCTGAATATCACGGAAACGGATTTTTTCATCTTCTTTGGGCAAAGCCAGATGCTTATGATCACGCCCGGTAATCTTACCGAGGGCATCCCACGCTTTAACAGCCACTTCACCATTGGTTTCAGGTGCAAGTGTCATCACGGTTTCACACGCGTCAATGTCCGTTTCAATTTTAGCGCGTCCTTCCTTGTTTTCGCCATTCAGTTTTTTCAGGAAGTCTACTTCGTGGTCGGTATTCCAGCCGATCCCTTTTCCGCCATTGCCAAGTTTTTCCAATAATGGTCCAAGGGACGTAAAACGCTCAAAAGTTGCCGGATAATCCCGTTCAACCACCTTCATCATCGGTGCGGTTTTACCGGGGATCAGATCGCATTCCCCTTTGCGCCATTCTTTAACATCTGGTTGTGCTAGCTCGCCCGCGGTATCATGTTGAATGGGGTTCAGAACAATCTCTTTTTCAACCCCTAAATGTCCCGGACAAAGCTCTGAGAATTTCTTGGCAAAGCCTTTATAGATTTCCCAGTCAGACTTACTCTGCCAGACTGGATCAATCGCTTTGGAAAGCGGGTGAATGAACGGATGCATATCCGATGTGTTCAAGTCATTTTTCTCATACCAGCTTGCGGTCGGCAGGACGATATCGGAATAAACGCACGTGGTGGACATGCGGAAGTCAAGTGTTACCACCAGATCCAGTTTTCCTTCAGGGGCCTCATCGTGCCAGACGACTTCAGCGCTGCGTCCAGGGCCTTCTTCGCCCAAGTCTTTACCCTGCACGCCGTGTTGTGTGCCCAGGAAATGCTTCATGAAATATTCATGCCCCTTACCAGAAGAGCCCAGAATATTAGAACGCCAGACAAACATATTGCGCGGCCAGTTAGCCGGGTTGTCTGGATCCTCACAAGACATACGCAGGTCACCGGAAGACAGTCGTTCAACCACATAGTCAACCGGGTCTTTCTTCTGTTTTTCTGCTTGTTTTACAAGTTCAAGAGGGTTCTCCTCCAATTGTGGTGCGGAGGGCAACCATCCCATACGCTCGGACCGGATATTGCAGTCAATCAAAGATCCTTTCCATTTTTCTTTATCTGCCAATGGAGAAAGGATCTCATCCATTTCCAGAGTTTCATAGCGCCACTGATCGGTGTGCGCATAGAAAAATGACGTGGAGTTTTGTTGACGAGGCGGACGCGTCCAGTCCAACGCAAAAGCTAAGGGCAACCAACCG
Organism: Alcanivorax sp.; assembly: GCA_051967755.1. Taxonomy (GTDB): domain Bacteria; phylum Pseudomonadota; class Alphaproteobacteria; order Micavibrionales; family Micavibrionaceae; genus UBA1672. Next base: position 32,998 of record JBQDYD010000008.1, on the reverse strand, counting down.
GTCTGTGGACGGAGCTTTTCCTGCCCGACATAATGCGACCAACCACCTCCTGATTGTCCAACGCAGCCACAGAACACCAACATGTTAATGCAGGCACGGTAATTCATATCCATGTGATACCAGTGGTTCATCGCCGCACCGATGATGATCATGGATTTCCCTTTGGTAACATGGGCGTTTTGTGCGAAAGAACGGGCGACCTGAATAACCTTTTCCGCTGGAACACCGGTAATGTTTTCCTGCCATTTAGGAGTGTACGGAATATTATCTTCATAACTTGATGCCACATGCTCACCGCCTAAACCGTCCCGAGCAATACCGTAATTAGCGCAAAGCAAATCGAACACACAGGCAACAGCAACCTTCTCCCCGTTCAGATCAAGATACTTAACGGGTATATTGCGATCTAATATCTCCTCGTTTTCATTGGTCTGGAAATAATCATGCTCATGCTCTTGTCCTGCAAAATAAGGGAAGCCAACGTTCAAAACATCATCGTGATCGCCAAGCAATGTTTTGCGCGGACGAATATTTTTACCGGTTTTAGAGTCAGTTGGAACAATATTCCATTTCCCTTCTTCGCCCCAACGGAAACCGATTGAACCGGTCGGTACGGTAATGTCGCCAGTTTCCTCATCAAAACACACGGTTTTCCATTCGGGGTTATTCTTCTGCCCGAGATTCTTGGCAAAGTCAGAGGCGCGAACCATCCTACCTGGCACGTAACGACCATCACGTTCTTCTAATTTCACGAGGAAAGGCATATCGGTATAGGCACGGCAATAATCATCGAAATATTCGGATGGATTATCAATGTGAAACTCTTTAAGGATCACATGCCCCATCGCCATACCCATAGCCGCATCCGTTCCTTGACGGGGATTTAGCCAGATATCACCAAATTTCGAGGCTTCGGAATAATCAGGTGTAACCGTTACAACCTGCGTTCCTTTATAACGTGCTTCGGTCATAAAGTGAGCGTCAGGTGTACGAGTTTGTGGGACGTTCGATCCCCACATCATGATAAAACCGGAATTATACCAATCCGCGCTTTCTGGCACGTCTGTTTGCTCGCCCCATGTTTGTGGAGAAGACGGTGGCAAATCGCAATACCAGTCGTAAAAACTCATACAAACACCACCAAGCAATGATAAGTAGCGAGAGCCTGCGGCATATGAAATCATGGACATAGCAGGGATAGGTGAAAAACCAATAATACGGTCAGGCCCATGTTCTTTAATTGTATAAATATTAGATGCCGCCACAATTTCATTTGCTTCATCCCATCCCGCACGGACAAAGCCACCTAAGCCTCTCACTTTTTGATAGGACTGACGTAATACCGGGTCGGCTTGGATAGTTTTCCATGCTTCAACAGGGTCACCACCTACCTGTTTTTTGGTTCTACGCCAAAGTTGAAGCAGTTGCTTGCGCACCATAGGGTATTTAAGGCGGTTAGCAGAATAAATATACCAGCTGTAACTTGCGCCACGAGAACAACCGCGAGGTTCATGATTGGGAAGATCGGGACGTGTACGTGGATAATCGGTCTGCTGTGTTTCCCATGTGATCAAGCCATTTTTTACATAGATTTTCCAAGAGCATGATCCAGTACAGTTCACGCCATGAGTTGAGCGAACAATTTTATCATGCGCCCAACGATCACGATATGCACTCTCCCATGCGCGATTTTCTTCGGTCGTTACACCGTGTCCATCCGAAAACTTTTCACGGTTTTGGGCGAAATAGCTGATGCGATCAATAAAATAGCTCATCGCGATATGCTCCTTAGAATTCTTTATTTTGCGTACAAATTTTAGTTTTTTTACAGTAACGTCCCTTGATCTGAATCAAGAGGTATTCTTTTTTCCGTTTTTATGGATTTTTATGTTCTGCACCGGGTCGTAAATATGCCCACCAATTCAAAATTACACAGACGGCGTAAAAGGCTGCAAATCCGTATAGTGCAATTTCAGGTGTTGTCGCTTTAATTTGTTCCCCCAGAACCTGCGGAATAATAAAGGCTCCATAAGCTGCAACTGCGGAGGTCCACCCCAGTACAGGACCGGCCTGCTCACGGTCAAACACCATCGCAATGGTGCGGAAAGTTGAACCATTTCCAATACCTGTCGCTGCAAACAAAACCAAAAACAGGATAAAGAAGGGGACAAAATACTCTTCCGGCGTTGCTGAGGCATAAGCGGCCTTCATGTAGTAGGCAACCCCTAATGCGCTGGCGACCATGATAATGGAGCAAATTTGCGTCACCAGAGCACCGCCCAGCTTGTCAGAAATCCAGCCGCCGACAGGGCGGATAAAGGCTCCGATGAACGGCCCCATCCATGCATACATCAAAGCGCTCGGTCCGTTTGGATTGGCTATATCATGCGTCATAACGCCTGCTTCGTTCACCATATGCTGGAAGCCAAAAATAACTTTGATTGAGAGGGGAAAAGAAGCCGCAAACCCGATAAAAGATCCGAATGTCATTGTATAAATAACCGTCATAATCCATGTATGGGGATGTTTGAAAATCTTATATTGGCGTTTGAGATTCTGCCCTGTTTCCCCGGGGATCATCTTAAGAAGAAGCACGGTGAGAGCGATGACTAAGGGCAAGACAATCCATTTGCTGACTTCGAAACCGCTTCCATTCGCAGCCTCTGGAAGCATAAGCCACAGACCGAAAATCGCCGTTGCAAACCCGATGATGAGCATTACCGAAATCTGGAAGAACGCGACCGGAGCGGCGCCAATATTCGGCGAGACATGCTCGGCGCGAATATTGTTCATGCCAAACCAGGCCGCAATTACGAGCGGCACAAGAATGGCAACCCAGATAAACCCGGCATTGTGAATCCACGTCTCGGAACCGGCTTCAATTTTACCGATCAGCGTGCCACTTGTGTTTTCGAGAATCATGGGATCGCCACCAAAGGCGGCAAAGGTCATGAACAGGGGAATGAGTATCTGCATTGTTGTGACACCAGCATTTCCTAAACCTGCGTTCAGGCCGAGAGACAAACCTTGTACTTTCTTTGGAAAGAAAAAGCTGATGTTTGACATGGAAGAGGCAAAATTACCGCCGCCAAAACCGGAAAGTAAGGCCAAGAGCTGAAATACCCAAAGCGGCGTGTCTTTATCTTGTAGGGCAAAGCCTGTGCCCAGAGCAGGAAGGATTAGCAAAGCGGTGGTAAAGAAAATCGTATTTCTCCCACCGGCCAAACGGATGAAGAAGGTGGATGGAATCCGAAGTGTTGCCCCGGTTAATCCGGCGATTGCTGATAAAGTGAATAGTTCAGATTGTTCAAACGCAAAGCCAAGATTGAGCATCTGTACCGTGATAATGCCCCAATACAGCCAAACAGCAAATCCACACAGCAAGCAGGGAATGGAAATCCATAAATTGCGCCATGCTGTTTTTGATCCACCAGAACGCCATTGTTCTTCGTTTTCTGGATTCCAATTTTGAATATCTTTTCCCATGAGGGCGTCTCCTTTTTTATTCCGCTGGTTCTAATTCTGGTAAGTATTTTGATTTTTCGATATTGCGTTCCATGATGACGATAGCACCATGCATCCATGCCAAGGCAATCGCAGTGATGAAGAAAAGAAGCATAAAACAGCTTGTCCATACACCAACAACATCATTCATAATACCGAAGGTAATAGGCAATACAAAGCCACCTAATCCGCCAATCAGACCGACGACGCCGCCAACAGCTCCAACATGGTCGGGGTAATAAACCGGAATATGCTTATAAACAGCCGCTTTTCCAAGAGACATGAAAAACCCCAGCACAACGGTTAGAAACACGAAAAACGGCAAACTAATTGCAATTGTAAATTCAATAGGGCCATCAATACCATGCACAACATAGTCCGTTGCGGGGTAAGACATCAGGAAGGTACAGACCACGCAAGCGATAAAAGTCCAGTACATAACGGCGCGCGCGCCCCATTTATCAGACATCCAGCCGCCCAATGCGCGGAAAATAGACCCTGGTAAAGCATAGGCCGCCGCCAGCATACCAGCTGTTTTAATATCAAGGTCGTAAACGCCGACATAATAACGTGGAAGCCAGAGCGCCAGAGCTACAAAAGCACCAAAGACAAAGAAATAGTATAGTGAGAATCGCCAGACCTGCAGCCGCTTTAAAGGCTCCATTTGCTCCAGAATGCCGCGCGGCTTTTCATTTTTTGCGCGCCGCGCTGCAATTTTAGGATCATCTTTTGTAAGCAAATAAAACAAAACAGCAGCAATGAACATAATGGCGGCATAGACTTGTGCCATTCCTTGCCAGCCCAAGGCCACCAGCAAAAAGGGCGCTCCGAAATTCGTTATCGCCGCACCAACGTTACCGACACCAAATATACCAAGAGCCGTACCTTGCTTTTCCTTTTCATACCACTGGGAGACATAAGCCACACCGACGGCAAAGCCGCCACCGGCCAAACCAACCCCCAACGCTGCCACCAGAAACATTTCATAGGTTCCGACTGAGGACAGAAGGTAGGTTGCAACAGCGGATGCCATCATGGTCAAAGCCATCACGATCCGGCCACCATATTGATCCGCCCAAATTCCCAAAATCAGGCGACTGAGTGATCCCGTGAGAACCGGGGTGGCGATCAAAATTCCGAACTGCGTATCATTTAACCCCAGATCCTCTTTTATTTGGACACCTAGAATTGAAAAAATTGTCCATATTGCAAAACATACAGTGAATGCCAATGTGCTCAGTGTTAATGCTCTGGTTTGATCTGTTTTGGTAATCATGTCGGTAGGCTCCGCCAACTATTTAAAATTGCTTCTATTTTTTCACGAAAGATCCTATGATTCTCTTCGCTGATCTTCTATTATTCCGACATTGTTAGATTATTGCCCTTGATTCAGATCAAGAAGTTTTAGAATTATGACTTAAATAAAGATGGAAAACGATGCAGCTGCCCGCAGGATTTCAGGAACAAAAAAAGCCGCAGCTTTTTGAAAACCTTTCAGAAGAAAGCCTTCAAACGCTTCTGCAACATTCTGTGATGCAGGATTTTGAAACCGGACGTCTTTTGGTCCAGCAAGGCGACAAGCCGGAATATATCTATCTCATTATTGAGGGTTCACTTAAAACAACACGTATTGGGGAAGAAGGTGAGGAAGCAACTATACGCCTGTTGGAAGCAGGTGATACCTGCATGGAGGCTGTTATGTTTATGGGCGGTCCATCTCCCATTAATGTTCAGGCAATGTCCGATGTAAGATTGCTTATGATTCCCGAAAAAATCATAAAGACTCACATCTTAGAAGATAATCAATTCTCTATAAACCTTCTGTGTATTGTCACACGCCATTATAAAAACGCCATGCATCAAATTGATGCGATGAATATCAAATCACCCTTGCAACGGGTTGGTTATTATTTTCTTTTGAAACACCTTGATCAAGGGCACGACAAATTGGATTTTAAACTTCCATTTAAGAAACAAGTCGTAGCGAATTATTTAGGAATGACGCCCGAAACCTTTTCACGAACATTAAAACAAATGAAAGAAATGGGCATAAGTGTAGAGGATGATACTATCAAAATGCAGGACGCTTATTGTCTTTGCCATTTCTGCGATTCCGATACGGCGGCCCTATGCCCAACACATGACAAGCAGGATTGTAAAGAATGTCCTCTCCATTAAACCAGCATCAAAACAACGGATATATATCGACTACATCCCCGGCTTTAATCATTTCCACATCTTCGGGTATGTGAACCCAGCAATCCATTTTCAAGAACGGGCTAACCATAAAAGAAGCTTGTCCATCTAAAAGATCAATAGTCAGCGAACCATCCTCCCAGCTCTCGCTACGCCCTTTTAAAATCATATGCAGTCCCGATTTTTTAGAAAATTTATTCATTGCCTTTGCGTAGATGGGTTTTTCCGGCTCTTGCCCCATCATAGCTCTGATAGCAGCATCAACAAAAAAACGTAACCCCACCGCACTGGCAACGGGATTACCAGGCAACCCGAAATAAAGTGTGCCATTCGGCAATAGGGCCAGCAGGTTCGGTTTCCCCGGTTTAAGTCTTGTTTTGTGGTAAAGAATTTCGGCACCGGCTTGCTTCAAGCCTTCCTTCACAAAATCAAATTCTCCAGCAGAAACCGCGCCACTGGAGACAATGATATCAAGATCCAATGCTTTTAATTCATCCAGCGTTTTTGAAAAATGTTCCGCTTCATCCTGAAGCGTTCGTGACGCTATACAATCTGCACCCATAGCTTCGAGAGCAGCAACACCATAAGGACGGTTGGAGTTATAAACCTGCCCCGGTTTTAAAGAAATAGATAAATCATCAACCAGCTCTTTACCGGTTGCAAGGAAAGCGGCACGAGGTTTTTGAAATACTTTAACTTCACTAATGCCCAGAGTCGCGAGTGACAAAATATGCGCGGTACTAAGATGATCCCCGGCTTTTAGCAACTGATCGCCTTTTTTAAAATCTTCTCCGGCACGGCGAATATTGGTAGATGATTTTGGCTGTGCACGGAAAGTGATGTATTCACCATTTTGCTTCACAAGCTCAACCGGAACAACAGCTTCAGCACCCGGCGGAACTGGCGCACCTGTCATAATGTGGGCGCATTCACCGGATTTGATTGCCACTTCAGGCGGCGCATCACCCGCGGCGATCACGGCTGTTTTTCGGAGTGTAACCGGACGATCCTCCGCAACTCTCTCAAGATCGGACAGGCGCACCGCGAACCCATCCATGGCCGAATTGTCGAAAGGCTGAATACTTAGCGGTGCTTCAATAGTTTCAGCGCAAATTCGTCCATCAATAGCAGAAACAGGCACACTCTCTATTCCTACTTTATGAGCGAGCGCCGTGTCCCATACAATTTTCTGTGCTTCATCAAAAGAAATCATGTTTGCCATTTTATCTACCTACGACCTTATCTCAAGCCGTTTTTAATTTCGTTATCTAAACAGTAAGCCACCACATGTCCCAAACAAACTTGATCTGGGTCAATACATTATGCCCAGTACCTGCTTTAACCTCTCTCACATGGAAACAATTAGCGTTGAAAAAAATGATCCGTACGAGGCTCGACAAATTCATTTTGCTGAGTTGCTGCGTCTTCTTCTTGCGCCGGTTCCTCTTTTTGTCATTCAACCCATATTGTCGAAGATTGTCCGGCGCATTTCACAAAGCAGACCGGAATTGTTTAATCGCATCGGGCCGCATAAAGATAAATTATTTCTGATTGATCCGACCAATTTGCCTTTTGTTTTTTGTTTAAAAGCACATCCTGAGCATCCTTTTCTTAAGGCCTATCGTCGCCGTAAAGCGCCAAAAACCGAATCCAGAATATCGGGAACGGTTTTAACTCTGATGGATATGGTTGATGGACACCTCGATGGTGACGCTTTGTTTTTCACACGAGCGTTGAGTGTTGAAGGCGATACGGAAGCCGTTGTTTGCCTGCGCAATGCACTGGACGATCTGGATGGTAGCATTATCGAAGATGTTGCGGATTTATTGGGCCCTGTGGGGCGTCAATCATTAAGTATTTTAAGAAGAACGAGGCATTATGGATCAAAATGATATGACACATGCGGAACTGGTATGCCCTGCCGGAACACCCGCATCTTTAAGAACGGCGGTTGATGCAGGCGCAGATGCGGTATATTGCGGATTTCAAAACGCGACAAACGCACGGAACTTCCCCGGTCTGAACTTTACGCCGGAAGAAATGGAAAGCGCGGTTGTCTATGCACATGAGCGCGACACAAAAGTTCTGTTGGCTGCCAATACGTTCCCCCCTGCCGGACAGACGCAGCTTTGGAAAGATGCGATAGATAAGGCAGTAGAGATCAAGATAGACGCTATCATTGTTGCCGACATCAGCGTAGCGCATTACATTCAAAGCCATCACCCACAACAACGCATTCACCTGTCCGTCCAAGCAGGTGCGCCCTCTATTGAGGCTATTAAATATTACTGTGAAGAATTTGGAGTTAAACGGGTCGTCTTGCCGCGTATTCTCACGATCCCGGAAATTACCGCTCTTAAAAAAGAAATCCCTTGCGAAATTGAATGCTTTATCTTTGGTAATCACGGTCTAATGGCCGAAGGACGGTGCAGCCTCACCAATTACGCTACAGGCTTATCAACCAATATGGATGGTGTTTGTTCTCCCGCCAGTGAAGTTAAATATGAAGAGGATGCGCAGCGCAATTTATCGACCAAACTTGGGGAATTTACTATTGATTGCTTTTCTTGTTCACAAAATCCCGGCTATCCGACGATTTGCAAAGGCCGTTATATGGCACCGCATAAACAGGAGGGCTATTACGCCTTTGAAGAACCTATCAGCCTAAATCTCGCGCGCCTGTTGCCCAAACTCATCAAGGCTGGGGTGAATGCCTTTAAGATCGAAGGGCGGCAACGCTCGCGCGCCTATGTTCGTGAAGTTGTTTTATCGTGGCGCAAAGCTATTGATGCTGTGCAGGCCGGGCAAGAGGTGGAACTGGCGCATTTGCTTTCCTTGACGGAGGGACATAAGCAAACGCAGGGTGCCTATGAAAGTAAAAGGTGGAGATAAAAATTATGAATGCAGAACTGACCATAGGGCCGATTTTATTTCATTGGCCTGCGGAAAAGAAACGAGATTTCTATTTTCAAATTGCAGATGAAGCGCCCGTCAGCACCGTTTATCTCGGTGAGGTTGTCTGTTCCAAACGCACACCGTTTTTTGAACAACATTATGATGAGGTTGCCGAGCGCTTAATGACTGCGGGTAAAAAGCCTGTCTTTTGCTCCCTGGCAGAAGTTATGATCCCGCGCGAACGTAAGATGACAGAAGGTTTGAGCGAGTTGGAGAATTTTGAGGTTGAGGCTAACGATGCCGCGGCCCTTTATCATTTGCGTGGAAAACCACACCGTATAGGACAGTATTTTAATGTCTACAATGAAGAGACGATGGAATATCTTGCAGGTAACGGCGCAACCCATTTCACCGCTCCTTCCGAATTACCGAAAGAGGCTCTTGCCGTTTTAGGCGAAAAAGCAGAGGAACTAGGTGTAGGGTTAGAGGTGCAGGTTTATGGTCGGACGGGATTGGCTTTGTCTGCGCGCTGTTATCACGCCCGTGCCCATGGCCGTGTCAAAGATAATTGTCAGTTTGTCTGTGAGGAAGACCCCGACGGGATGGAGCTTAAAACGCTGAATGGACAATCTTTCCTAGCTGTGAATGGTATCCAAACACTATCTTATAGTTGCCTCAACTTGATCCAAGAACTCCCGGAGATGCAGAAAATGGGCGTGACGCATTTCCGTTTATCTCCACATACAGTGGATATGGTGCAAGTTGCAAAAATATTTCGCAGCGTGCTGGATCAGAGGTATTCAGCGCAAGAAGGAATCCATAAATTGAGTATGCTCGGCTTTGGGGATATGTTTTCTAATGGCTTTTATCACAAAGATAGGGGCTATGCTTGGAATCAGACTCAAAATTGAAACTTTAGGACTTTTTTAGACGAATAATGTATTATGAACTTTATGCGCAGAATGATGCTTGGATTTATGACGCTTTTGATGCTCACGCCTGTTTTGACGTGTGTGATGGCGTTTTGTCCGCTTGAATCTGCGCAGGCGGCTGAGCCTAAACCCTGTCACCAAAGCGAAGAAGCCCAAAAAGATGGCCAGAAAAGCGGCCCAATGTTTGCTTTGGACTGTATGGGTGTTGATTTGTTTCAGCCCGGTGTTCAGGCCGATATCGTCCAGCACGACCTATCCGTTGATCACATTGATTTTGTCTGGGCAGACATTACTGCCAACTATGATTTCCTTTTAACATCCGGCCATTTTATTCGTGGGCCGCCTTTTGATGATAGGCCGCCCTATCTCAACAGCACTGATCTTTATCTGACAACCCAGCGTTTACGCATCTAAACACGCTCTTTTCTTAACGGTTTTTCACGCCTTACAAGAAAGGAGCTTTAGCTATGCGTGTTTTATTTTTTACCCTTATTTTATTTGCCTTCGTGCCTGTGGCTATGGCCGCAGACAGTGGCTCTACTGCGCCACAAAGCGAGGCAGCTTCTCATACCCATCATTGTCCAATGCATCCTGAAGAAACAGGGATGGAAGGCGCTAACTGCCCGATCTGCGGTATGCATCTGGTCCCCATGGAAGATAAGGCCATGGATATGGATGCTGAGCAGAAGCATGAAAATCACCAACATCAAATGCAATCACCTGCATCATCCGCAAAAAGTGCTGATGACGAGCAGACCTATATCTGCCCGATGCACCCACACATTACGGGAGAAGAAGGCGATAATTGTCCGATTTGCGGCATGCATCTTGTGCCAAAAGATGATGGCAATGGATCTCATGAAGGACATGAAGACAAGCCGGAAGGCGCGTTCTTGATTGATCCGTCATACATACAAACGCTGGGGGTTAAAACCTCCGGCGTTAGCCATCATAATTTTGGCCGAAACATCCGCGCTTTTGGTCAAATAGAGCCTAGCACACGGCTGGAATATGCGATTGATGTGCGCACCAAGGGCTGGATTGTAGATCTGGCGGTCAGTGCCGTTGGCGATACCGTCAAAAAGGGTGATCTTCTCTTTACTTACTATAGCCCTGATTTAATGAATGCGCAGTCAGATTTTTTGATTGGCTCACGTGTGGGCAATGCCACGCAAAGGCTGCGGCTTTACGGCATGGATGATCAAGCGATTGCTGAATTAAAAGAGCGCGGCAAATTTTTTGAAGAAACGCCGTTTTATGCGCCAGAAGGCGGTACGGTTACTATGCTGAATGTCCGTAAGGGCGGGCATGTGAATGAAGGTGGGAGTGTTTTAAAATTACAGGATTTTTCAACAGTATGGGTCAATGCCGATGTTCCGGTCCGGGATGTTCAGTTTCTTAAAGTTGGTGCGGCTGCAACGGTCGCTGTGCCAGAAACGGGCAAAGCGTATGAAACAACAATAGATTTTATTCATCCCGTCAATGATCCGAAAAGCCGGACGGTGTCTGTACGCCTTGTACTGGACAACCCGGAAGGCGCATTAAAGCCGGATACTTATGTTGATGTTGCTTTTAGTGCCGACACGCAATCTCGCCTGGCTGTGCCGAGCGAAGCCGTGCTTTACGGCAAAATGGGCGCCTATGTGATTGAGGATTTAGGCGATGGGTATTTTCGTCCCATGATGGTGGAGACAGGTATCACAGCAGACGGCTTAACTGAGATCACCCAAGGGCTTTCACTCGGTCAGACAATCGTTCAGTCAGGACAATTTATGCTTGATGCTGAAAGTAACCTGAAAGGCGGTATGGCGGCGATGGGGCACGATCATGGTGGCGGCGATATGAAAAATATGCAGCCCGAACAAAACGCAAAAGAAGAAAGTCAAGGCCATGTCCACTAATCAAGAGCATATGCACGACCCTTCTACAAGTTTTGCGGCCAAAATTATTGACTGGTCGGTGGCGAATAAATTTTTTGTGATGCTGGGCGCGCTTGTTTTGCTAGCGGCGGGCATGGTCTCGGTCACAAAGATTCCCCTCGATGCCATTCCCGACCTATCGGATACACAAGTCATTATCCGTACAGACTGGCCGGGGCAAGCGCCGCAGGTGATTGAAGATCAGGTCACATATCCGCTTTCAACGCAGATGTTGTCATTGCCCAAAACCAAAGTCGTGCGCGGATTTTCCATGTTCGGAACGTCCTTTGTTTATATTATTTTTGAAGATAATGTCGATATATACTGGGCGCGTAGCCGCACACTCGAATATCTCTCACAAGCGCGCGGGATTTTACCTGAAGGCGTAGAGCCCGAACTTGGGCCGGATGCCACAGGCGTGGGCTGGGTCTTTCAATATGCGCTCTATGATAAGACAGGCCAGCATGATCTCTCTGAATTAAGAAGCCTGCAAGACTGGTTTGTGCGTTTTGAACTGGCAACCATTGACGGCGTTGCGGAAGTCGCTTCTGTCGGTGGGTTTGTCAAAGAATATCAGGTGCAGGTCGATCCGAATAAACTTCGTGCCTATGATATCCCGCTGCAAAAAGTGATCGAGGCCGTGCGTGGTGCGAATGCTGAAACGGGCGGGCGCACGCTGGAGATGGCGGAGGCGGAATATCTCATCCGCTCTTATGGCTATGTAAACAAGCCGGATGATTTAGCGCAGGCTGTTTTGAAAACTGCGGACGGTACGCCAATTACCGTGGGTGATGTTGCTCGTGTTATCGAAGGCCCGGCCATTAGACGCGGCATTACGGAGTTGAACGGTGAAGGTGAAGCCGTGGGCGGCATTGTGGTCATGCGTCCCGGCGCGAATGCGTTGGATGTCATTCATAATGTCAAAGAAAGGCTGGAAAGCGTGCGGCAGGGCTTGCCCGAAGGTGTGGAGCTAAAAGTTGTCTATGACCGTAGTGAGCTGATTGAAGGCTCGGTTGATTATCTGAAAGATAAGCTGATTGAAGAAAGCGTGATGGTCGCTCTTATCACGTTCTTGTTTCTACTCCATGCGCGAAGTGCATTGGTGGCGATTATTACTATTCCATTGGGTATTCTCGCGGCCTTCATCATTATGAACGCACAAGGCATTACGGCGAATATCATGTCGCTGGGCGGGATTGCGATTGCGATTGGCGCGATGGTCGATGCCTCGATTGTGATGGTCGAAAATGCGCATAGAAAGCTCTCGGATATGGGCGTTGACGCAAAACCAGAAGATAAACAAAAAGCATTGGTGCAAGCGGCAAAAGAAGTTGGACCCGGGCTGTTTTTCTCATTGCTGATTATTACCGTTTCATTCTTCCCGGTCTTTGCCTTGACGGGGCAATCAGAAAGATTGTTCACGCCGCTGGCTTTCACCAAAACCTATGCCATGGTGGCAGCGGCTTTGTTGTCCGTGACGGTTGTGCCTGTACTGATGCTCTGGCTGATACGTGGCAAGATCAAACGTGAGGATGAAAATCCGATCAATCGTTTCTTTATCGCATTTTATAAACCGTTTCTCAGTGCTGCGCTCAAATGGCGTAAAACAACGATTGTTCTGGCACTGGCTGCGCTTATCTCTACTGCGCTTCCCGCCTCAAAGCTGGGCAGTGAATTTATGCCGCCGCTTTATGAGGGTGGATTGCTTTATATGCCGATGACCTTGCCGGGTGTTTCACCGGCCAAAGCGCGTGAGATATTGCAGGTGACGAACCGTCAGTTGATGCAAGCCCCGGAAATCGAACATGTCTTTGGCAAGGCCGGACGCGCGGATACAGCGACCGACCCCGCGCCGTTAGCCATGATCGAAACATGGATTGAGCTAAAACCCCGCGATCAGTGGCGCGAAGGCATGACACCGCAAAAGCTGATCGCTGATCTGAATAAGCGTGTTGGTCTGCCGGGCATGATGGATAGCTGGGGGTATCCGATTAAAATCCGTCTCGATATGCTGACCACGGGTATTCGTACCCCTGTCGGTATCAAGATTGCAGGATCAGACTTACAGGAAATCGACCGCATTGCCAAAGATGTTGAGGGGCGCGCCAAAGATGTTCCCGGCACGCGCAGCGCGATTGCCGACCGAGTTGTCGGCGGTAAATATATTGAGATTGTTCCTGACCGCCGCGAGCTTGCGCGGTACGGCATCGCTCTCAAAACCGTGCAGCAGGTCATCCAGACAGCACTTGGCGGGATGCAGCTTGATGAGGCTGTTGAAGGGCGCGAGCGTTATCCCATCATGTTGCGCTATGATCGTCCCTACCGCGAACATATCTCTGATCTGGATAATATTCTGGTCAGCGCTCCGAATGGTGCGCATATTCCGCTTGCTGATCTAGCGGATATCCTCATCGCCGAAGGGCCGTCTATGATCAAGTCCGAGGATGCGCGTTTGAATGGCTGGGTGTTTGTTGATATTGAGGGGCGTGATATTGGCTCTTATATCGCTGGCCTGAAAGAAGCTCTGAAAACATTAGAGCTTCCGCAGGGCTATACGCTGAAATTCTCCGGTCAGTTTGAGCAAATGCAAGAAGCCAATGAGCGGCTGAAAATTGCCGTTCCGGCAACCATCCTCATTATTCTGACGCTGCTGTATCTGCATTTTGGGCGTTGGGATCGTACGATCCTAATTATGCTTTCTGTACCTTTCGGAATTATAGGCGGTGTATGGTGGTTGTGGTTGGCAGGATATAATCTTTCCGTTGCTGTGGCCGTTGGCTTTATTGCACTGGCCGGTATTGCCGTGGAAACCGCTATCGTGATGCTGATTTATATTGAACATGAAATGCGGGAGCATTGGCCGGATACGTTCGAGAAACTCCTTGAAAATGTGCGCCATGGAGCAATTCAAAGGCTCCGCCCGAAACTCATGACGGTCAGCACCATCATTCTTGGCTTGATCCCGATTTTCCTCACCGACGGACCAGGTTCGGATGTGATGCGCCGCATTGCCCTGCCTATGGTTGGCGGCATGGTCAGCACGTTTGTTCTGACACTGATCCTGATCCCTGTGCTCTACACCGTATATATGCAATGGAAACTGAAACTTCCGAAGGAGGCTGAAAATGAAGCCGAGTAATGTAATGATCATGATATCAACTCTTGTTTTATCGGCGTGTTCTATGACGCCCGATTACCAAAGGCCGACGATAGAAACGCCGGCATGGAGAAGTGCGCAGAGTATTCAAAATGCTGAAATAGCTGCCGATTGGTGGACGGGGTTTGAAAGTGCAGAATTAAATGACCTCATGCAACGCGCCCTTGAGAATAACAACAATCTACAAGCCTCTCTTCAACGGATTGAACAGGCGCGTGCAGATTTAAAAGTTGCTGGTGCTTCTCTTTTACCTTCAGCAGAGGTGACCGCAAGCTATATGAGCGGTTCAACTGTTCCTATGAATATCACCGATATGCGCAATAATGGCATTCCTGAATACACGGCGGATATCGGCATATCCTATGAACTTGATTTATTCGGAGCCAACCGCGCAAAAGTAAACGCGGCAGAAAGTAAGCTCCTTAGCTCTGCCTACCAACATGATGCATTGGCGCTCGTGATTATGGGTGATGTGGCGCAAAATTATTTCAATGTCCTGAATTTGAAAGAGCGTGTGCGCATAGCCAAGGGTAACTTACGCGCAACAGAAGACTTGTTGAATGTCGCCGAGGCGCGCTTTCAAACCGGAGCGCGAACACAACTCGATATAACGCGCCAGGAAACGCAAGTGGCCAGAGCCAAGGCGTCTGTCACAGCATTAGAGCAGGAACTGGCCTTGGCACAAAACGCACTGGCGGTTCTGGTCGGCGAGCCGCCACAGAGTTTTCATGTGAGTGGTAAAAATATAGACGCTCTTCATCTGCCTGATCCGGCGGCCTTGCAGCCTGCCGCACTTTTGGAACGCAGACCGGATGTTAAGAGCATGGAGGCTATGCTTATAGCGGCCAATGCCGATATTGGCGCGGCACGGGCGGCTTTTTATCCCTCTGTCAATATAGGCCCCAGCCTGTTGCTGGCCGCAAACCCATCGGCCTCTGCTTTGACCTTGGCGGGATCAGTGCTTGCGCCGATTTTTCAGGGCGGACGGTTGGAAGGTAATCTGGACCGCGTAACCGCACGCCAAAAAGAACTGGCAGAGAATTATCAGCAGACGGTTTTGGTAGCGTTTCAGGAAGCTGAAAATGCCATGACAAAAGTGCAAAAAACGCAGGAACGCGAACACTCCTTAAAGCAGGCCGTAGCCAAAGCGCGGGAAGCTTATAATATTGCTCAGCAACAATATTCGTTGAGCATTATTGGTTTTCAGGATGTTTTGGATGCGCAGCGCACTCTGCTAGAGTCCGAAGATCAGTATGAACGGGCACGTTACGAAACACTGGCAGCCCGCGTAGAATTATTCAAAGCCATGGGCGGCGGATGGAAACAGAATAGTAAAAATAATAGTAATAGAGTGAAAAAATAAGAATTATCCAAGCCACGCCCATAAAAGTGGAAACCAGATCAGGGATGTTGTCAGTGTGCCTTTGATGGTTTGATAGGCAATCCATATCCAGAAGGTTTTATGACCTGTTTTACGTATACTTTTAAAATCCAGCTTATCAATCATTTCCATGTCAGAACTTCACGCCCACCTGTAGCCAAAATTTCTCACGGCTGGCAACACCGCCATTGCCATTATAATCAGCATATTTAAGCAGAACATCTAATTTCTTAAAGGGCTGGCCTGCGTCAGGAAACACGAAACTTTTTCCGACAGACAGATCAAGCTCATCACCAAAATCGTCGCTGTTGGAGTCATTGCTATCAAAATCATGATAGATGGCAGTAAATGTTGTATCGTCAAAGAGGCTTTTTGTGCCTGATATTTTATAAGACCCACTCACATAGGCATCTTCAAGACCGGCATTTGGTGTGCTCAAGAACGCATCAGCCCAGCCATTGAATTTGTGCAAGGTCGCAAGTGGTGTCTGAAAGGCATTTGTGCCGTCGCCCCCCAATACTTCGTACCCCGCTGTGAACGTAAAACCATGGCCGGAGAGCGAAGGTGAAATATGATAATATTCTTCATCGTAGCTCGTGGTGTTATTGCCATGGTCGTCTTGCGTGGCGGCTTCCGCCTCATAGGAAAAGGCCCAATGTTCATTCACAGGAATTTTACCCGTCGCCCGTGCGCCAAAAGTCCTGGAGGATCTGGTTGCCAGACGATCAAAATCAAGCCAATATCCATAGCCTGTAAATTTGAGCCAATCTGTGAATTCATAAGACGCATGAGCGAGGTGAATATTTGAGTTCAGATCACCCAATGGATTATCGTCACCGAAGATACGATTTACATTTCCGACATAGGCGTACATTAAATCCAGACCTTTGATGCTGGCATTTGTCACTTGTAAAGCATCAAAGGTCTGGTCGTTCTGCCGCCAGTCAACAGTGCCGACGAAGCGTTGATTATCGATATTAATTTTCTGACGTCCAGCTTTGAGAGAAGTTTGCGGCAATCCTGACCATGAAAGCCATAGTTCGTTAATTTCAGTTACATCCGGATCAGCAACAACCGGATAGGTCATTTTCCCGTTTGTTGTGTCGTTAAAATCATTGGCACCGATATTTTGAACAATCTGTCCTTCGATCAAGCCCTGAAAGTCTCTATACACGCCTGTTTTAAAACCCAGATTGGTGCGCACTGTTGAAGCCTTGGCATTATTAACAATCGGCAGAGGCCCATCCTGGTCCACATGCTCATAGCGGTAACGTATCTCTCCGAAGAAATTGCCATCTTTCACAATGCTTTCAACATTGTCTCCTGCAAACGCAGAGGGCGCAGTTTGTATCACCAGAGCACAAACAGTCGAAAGAAGAAGGGTTTTTACAGTTTTCTTTTTAAGCATCGTACGTACCTTTCATTGGACGAAACGGTTAATTCCTCCCAAGAATGATGGCTGCACAGCAGATGATCCTTGACCTGAATCAAGCCGGTGTTTTGCACTTGCAGTTCTTTGAATAATCTTTGAGAAAATGCTCAAGATGATCCGTGTTTCCAAGCTTAATGGCGCTTAATGAGTGATCCGTAACATCTTCAAATGAGGCTCTTTCTGCATTGTATTCCAGAAGATTGCCCGCTTTCATATCAAAATACCAACCATGAATGTGAAGGTCACCGCTATCATATCTGGCTTTGATCCAGGGAAAACTGAGAAGATTTTCAAGAGAAACGATGATGGAGGCCTGTTCCAGAGCTTTTGTTTTCTCCGCATCATCTGCATTTTTTAATTTTTGATCAATAGCGTCTTTGGCGTCTCCTGCGATGCACAACCAGTGATGAAGGAATTGAAAGCTATGGTGCTCAGTGGCTTGATAATTTCCAGTCGCCAGCGCATTGATGCCGCCACACCCCGCATGACCCAGAATAACAATATGTTTTACTTGCAATTGCCGAACGGCATACTCTATGGCAGAACTCGTTCCGCGCAATAGTCCGCCGTTGTTATATGGGGGCACTAGTGCGGCCACATTACGAACGGCAAAAAACTCACCGGGATCGCTGTGCGTCAGAATAGCTGGATCTATACGCGAATCCGAACAGGCAATCACCAGTGTCTCGGGTTTCTGCCCTTCCTCAACCAGTTTCTGATACTCATCCCGTCTATCAGATTGGAAATAATCTTCTTTGAATTTTGCGAAACCTTTAATCAGCTTTTGATAGGGCATCAAACCATCCTTTCTTATTGTTTATTTTGAAGGAAAATCTGGGTATGTGCCATTGATTTGAATCAAGATACGGGACTAAAAGCTCTTTGTTTAAGCGCAAGCATATGTAGCGCGGCTTTGGCGGCATCGCCCCCTTTGTTCTTCTTTTGCGGGTCTGCGCGTGCTATAGCCTGATCTTTATTTTCAACGGTGAGGATGCCGTTGCCTAAGGCCAGACTATGTTTTAGAACCAAATCATAAACGCCCCGCGCGCTTTCATTGCAGACAATATCGTAATGGGAAGTTTCGCCGCGAATAACGCAGCCCAGAACGACATAGGCATCGTAATTTTTCTTGCTGGATATTAAGAAATTTAATGCTGCCGGGATTTCCAGCGCCCCCGGAACAGTTTCAATCTCATATTCATGCCCTTGCTTATTCAACACGTCGATGGCGCCTTCCCTTAACAGGGTGGCAATGTCCTGGTAAAAGCAGGCCTCAATGATAAGGATCTTGCTCATGCAGCGCTCCTTTTCTGATGAACGTAATCAATAACGTCACTGATGCTTGCAATATGCAGATTGTGTCGTTCTGCAAACTTTATCAGGTCAGGCAAGCGTGCCATTGTGCCGTCATCTTTCATAATTTCGCATATAACAGCGGCTTCACCAAAGCCTGCTAAGCGTGATAATTCTACAGAAGCCTCTGTATGACCGGCGCGCTCTAGAACACCACCTTTGCAGGCGCATAAGGGAAAAATATGACCGGGGATACGAAAATCGCTGTGGCTGCTTTGTGGGTTGGCTGCCAGACGGACCGTATGAGAACGGTCATAAGCAGAAATGCCTGTCGTGGTATTGTCCCTTGCGTCTATGGAGATAGTAAAAGCCGTGCCGAGTTTGCAATCATTGTTATCCGTCATCATGGACAGGCCAAGGCGATCAATATTATCGGCGCTCATCGCCAGACAGATCAGCCCACGCCCATGTGTGGCCATAAAATTAATACGCTCCGGCGTAGCGATGGAGGCCGGAATAACAAGATCTCCTTCATTCTCCCGGCGTTCATCATCGACCAGTATGATCATGCGTTCTTTACGCAGATCCTCTATAATATCTTTCACGGATGCTAGTTTTGTTTTCATACGTTATCAAAAACAGAAAAACGCTTCAAAGCCTTGATCCAGATCAAATTTCTTATGGCTAAAGAATAATTGTGAGCAGAAGCGAAGAATCTTCTTCCGCTTTTACGGAATGGGGCTCTCCGCCATTCAAATACAGCCATTCACCGGCACGCAAATTAATAGCGGATCCTGTCAGCCCAAGTGATACGAGCCCCTCAAGACAGTGCAGCGTAATTTTCCCAGGAACTTTGTGTGACGGGATTTCAGTGCCTGCCTGAAGAACGAGGCGAATAGCCTCAAAACTATCAGTCTTGATAATGGCTTGAGTTCTGGCATCTTTCAGTGCCTCCCCCAAAGGATTTAAATTAACGCTTTCCCCAGGTTTTGCATGTGGTAAGGCCATAATATTTCCTCCTTTCCGCAGGCTTTGGTCAGGCCGCTTTTCGCTCCAGATCTTCCCACGGCCCGAAGAATTCGAAATGCACCTGATTACCGGGAATACCCCAAGCCAGAAGCTCATGATAGATATTCACCATGAAGGGTTTTGGGCCACAGAAATAATAATCCGCATGGCGTGATGGTACGAGGCTTTCAATCAACGTGGAATCGACAAATCCGCCAGAGCAATTGTCATCCGCCTTGTCTTCACTGCCTGTGGGCTTGCTGTAGCGGTAATGAGCGGTCAGGTTTCCATGTTTTTCTGCCAACGTATCAATCGTACCTTTAAACGGCTGCACATCCTTGTTCAAACACCCATGGATCAGAATAATTTCACGATCCGGCATAACTTCCAGTGCGGTTTGCAAAATACTGAGGATCGGCGTGATACCAACTCCCGCCGCCAGCAAAACCAGTGGACGTTCATGTTTGTCATTCGTGTTGAGGAAGAACTCGCCGCACGGCGGCCCGATCTCCAGTGTGTTACCAACATTGATATCATCGTGCAATGTATTGGATACAAATCCTTTCGGTGTTTCAGCCTTTGTGCCAACCTCACGCTTCACGCTGATACGGAAATAATCCTGCCCGGGTTTGTCGGACAGGCTGTAATTGCGCATGGTGGTCGATCCGTCTTTTGTCGGCATCCGCACGGTAATATACTGTCCCGCCATATAGGACGGCAAAGCGCCGCCATCTTTGGGCTTCAGATAAAATGACGTAATGATGCTGCTTTCCTTTTCTTTGCGCTCGACCACAAAGTCACGGAAACCTTCCCAGCCACCGGTTTTGTTTGCATTCTCATCATAAAGCTGCTTTTCCCGCCCGATCAGAATATCAGCCAGAAAACCATAGGCCTCACCCCACGCGTTGATTACATCGTCGGTTGCGCCTTCGCCGAGCACTACGCGGATGGAGGCCAAGAGGTTTTCACCGACAATCGGATAATGCTCTGGCTTAATCATCAATGAGGCATGTTTATGCGCGATCAATTCCACCGCACCGCCCAAGACTTCCAGATTGTCGATATTGTCTGCGTACGCGCAAATGGCTGCCGCCAATGCGCGTTGCTGCGTCCCGCCCGCCTGATTGGCTGGATTGAAAAACGGAGCAACTTCCGGGTTATGGCTGAACATACGTTTGTAAAAATGCTTGGTCAGCGTTTCGCCATGTTCATTCAAAACGGGAGCCGTGGATTTGACGATATCAATGGTTTGTTGTGACAGCATGGGGAATTGCCTTTCTTAATATGTATTTTGTATGTATATTATAGAGCGCAGCCAATTTTGCAACCCAGTCCGCAATAAATATTATGATGAGTACAGGATTATGCAGTTAACACGATTTACCGATTATGGCCTGCGTTGCCTGATGTATCTGGCCGCGCGCCCTGATGAGCTATCCAGCGTGAAGGAGATTTCCGAATATTATAAAATTTCCCGCAACCATCTGGTTAAAATCGTGCACCGCCTCTCACAGCTTGGATACATTGAAACCAGCAAGGGCAAAGGCGGCGGCATCCGGCTTGCCGAAGGCGCGCAAGACCTGCGACTTGGCGATATTGTAAAGCAGCTGGAGCCGAACATGTTCATGGTGGAATGCTTTGATGCAGAAACAAATACCTGCCGTGTGACGCAGACCTGCAATCTGAAGCATTATTTGTTTGATGCCAGCAATGAATTTATAAACACCCTCAATCAACATACGCTCAGTGATACTGTTTCATAAGAAATCAGGCTTTTTAAAATTTCGAAATTCCAAAGTAAAATTTGTAGGAATGTATAGAATCTCCGTATTCAGGACGCGCTCTTGTTTACGCATAAAGCCAAGCGTCGGGCGATCATCGCTATGGGTAAAGTTCTGTATGGCGTGCCTGCCCTGATAACCACGATTTTCAAGGTCGTGGATAATGTCACTGATATCTTCTTCATCCATCAGATCCGTGTGAACAGTGGTGCGCACCTCAAACGGTACTGTTTCTTGCGCACATAAAAGATCAAGCGTTTTGGTGAATTCGCCATATTTATCAACGCCAGTGACTTTCTTGAATTTATGGGGCGGGGCTTTATAATCAAGTGCAATGTAATCCAGAAAACCCTGTATCAAAAACTCTTCAATAATATCGGGGCGCAGACCATTGGTATCGAGCTTTATAGCATAACCAAGTGTTTTTACCTGTCTGATAAAATCCGGCAAACCGGGATAGGCAGAGGCTTCGCCGCCTGAAAGCACAACACCGTCTAACAATCCTTGGCGTTTTTTCAAAAAATCCAGAACCTGTCCGACATCTCCGCGTCCTTTTCCCTTAACAATTTGCGGGTTGTGGCAATAAGAGCAACGCATATTACATCCTGAAAACCAGATAATGCAGGCTGTGCGCTCTGGAAAATCAAGCATTGTAAAGGGTGTGACGGAATAAATGGGCAGCGCCCCCTGCTTTGTAGCAGGGGGTATGGCTTCCTTCCTTTCTGTCTTCTTTTTTTCTTTTAGAGCAAGTGTCATGGTTTATACGCCTGAGAATAGATTACCTGTATCAACCCAATCTTCCTTGAAGTGTTTGCGTTCACGGTGTTCGCCTTGCTTACCCTTGTTAAAGCTGTCTACGGGGCGGAAATAACCCATCACGCGTGTCCAGACTTTTGTTTTTTCATGGCATGTTGGGCATTCGGGCTGCTCACCGTTCAGGTAACCATGCGTATCACACACGGAGAAAACGGGCGTTACGGTAATATAAGGCAGTTGATAATTACCGATCACTTTCTTAACAAACTGCTTACAGGCCTCGGCACTGCTGAGCTTTTCATTCATGTAAAGATGTAGCACCGTACCGCCCGTATATTTACATTGCAGACGGTTTTGCAACTCCAAAGCCTCGAATGGATCTTCGGTGTGATCAGCCGGGATTTGGGAAGAATTCGTGTAATAGATATTCTCTCCGAACCCAGCCTGAATGATGTCGTCATAGCGTTTGGCGTCTTCCTTGGCAAAACGATATGTCGTGCCCTCTGCCGGCGTGGCCTCCAGATTATAGAGATTTCCGGTTTCTTCCTGATAACCGACAAGCTTTTGGCGCATATGTTCCAAAATATCGAGGCTAAGCTGTATGCCTTGCTCATCGGTAATATCGTGCTGATCTTCAGTGAAGTTGCGCACCATCTCGTTCATACCGTTCACGCCGATCGTAGAGAAATGGTTGCGGAAGAACGGAAGATAACGGGATGTATAGGGGTAAAGCCCACGATCATACATTTTCTGGGAGAATATTCGTTTTTTCTCCAACGTTGATTTTCCGATATCCATCAGGCGGTCAACCTCAGCCATCAACCCGTCGAAATCGCCTTTAAAACGGTAACCAAGACGCGCCATGTTGAGCGTCACAACGCCGATAGATCCCGTCATTTCTGCAGAACCAAACAAACCGTTTCCGCGTTTTAAAAGCTCTCGTAAATCCAATTGCAGACGGCAACACATGGAACGCACGGCACCGGGAGAATAGGCTTCTGGGTTGCGTTTGCGTTCACCGGTTTCAGGGTCAACAATAAATTGTGAGCCGACAAAATTTTGAAAATAGGAAGATCCGACTTTAGCTGTGTTTTCAAAAATGGCGGAAGCAACCTTGCTATCCCAGTCAAAATCTTCAGTGATATTCACTGTTGGAATTGGAAACGTAAAAGGCTGTCCAGTTGAATCACCTTCGGTCATCACTTCGTAATAGGCAATGTTAATCATCTCCATTTCTGGCACGAAATGCTTAAAGCTCAGATCTTCAAGGCTACGCACACCCATATCGCGTTGCTGTGCCTTTAACAGCAAATCATCGTTTTCAATATCCTTAAAGAGATGAAGATCGTTATACGTTGGAATTTGGTTTTGCAAGTCTTCCGGCACCGTAATATCCAGCGTGATATTGGTGAATGGTGATTGCCCCCAACGCGCCGGAACATTTAAATTATAAACGAACTGACGAATCGCTTTTTTGACTTCCTTAAATGAAAGTTGATCGTAAAAGACATAGGGTGCAAGGTAAGTATCGAAAGAACTAAAAGCCTGCGCGCCAGCCCATTCGGATTGAAGAATGCCAAGGAAATTGCTCATCTGCCCTAAAGCTTCACGGAAATGACGCGGCGGGCGGGATGAAACTCGCCCTCCAACTCCGTTAAACCCGTCATTCAAAAGCGCACGCAAAGACCATCCGGCACAATAACCGGTCAAACAGTCAAGGTCATGTATATGAATATCGCCATTACGGTGAGCCTGACCTTCCTCAGGAGAGTAAACCTCATCCAGCCAAAAATTAGCAATAACTTTACCAGCCACGTTATTAATCAAGCCAGCATTGGAATAACCGGTATTGGCATTGGCCTTGATTCGCCAATCAGAGCCTGAGATATATTCGCTGATAGCCTCGGAGCAATCCACGTCTGTTCCGCCAAAAAGCGTCGTAATATGATCCGTATTCGGATTCGCTGGATGCGAAGGCGATAATGAAACAATATTATTATCATCAAATTGTTTGGAAGGTGCTGAAGCAGCAGCAGAAATATCAGACATGGTCTTTCTCCTTTGTTGAGATACGTATGAAATTAAGAATTTTGAAACCTTGCCCCTCAGAAGGAGGTGCGGAGGAAGAATTCTACAAAACCACTATATATTGTGGCCACATATAAAACGGTATACTAGATAAAGGTATTCAAATTTGATCTAGATCAAGTCCATAAAATTATTTTTACGGATACTGCTGTCATTCTCAAAACAAGAGGAAGATAGTTTGAAAACCCATTATATATTCGTACATGGCTGGGGAACGGGGCCGGATTTCTGGAATGAAATGTGTGCATATTTTCCTGAACAGCGCTCCCACTTTCTCAATCTTGGTTTTGTCGGGCCTGACAAAAGAAATGAAAACCATAAAGCGCCTGATAAAGCTAAACGTATCTATGTCACGCATTCTTTAGGAACTTTATGGGCTCTTAAAAACAAATGTCCGGATATTGACGTATTGATCGCCATTAACGGTTTTTATCGTTTTAAACATTTTACGGATGAGCGTTCTTTGCAAGTTATGAGATTAAGGCTTAAGCGCGATCCTATTCCACAGATGGGAAGCTTCTGGAAAAAATGCGGTATCCTGGATGATAACCCTGCTTTAAATTTGCACCGCTTGCAGGAAGGTATGATTTGGCTCAGTGAGCTCAGCGGTGCGAAAGAACTCAGCACTCTTTCCGGACCAGTACTATGCCTTAACGGAAATAACGATCCAATTTTGAATAGTAATCTCATGAAAAAGGAATGGTCAGGATTTCCTATCAAAACTCTCATCGGAGGCGGGCATATTATGCCATGGACGCATCCAGAATGGTGCGCAGAAAAAATAAAGGAGTTTGTTGGTGGGCTTAAGTTGGAAAGATAAGGCAATACAGAATTTTGATCGGTGTGCCCACAGCTACGAGCAATATGGCGGGGTACAGGACATTGTGGCAAGCCATCTGGCTGCCGATCTGCCGTTTGTTGAAGGAGGGAGCATTCTTGAAATCGGATGCGGCACAGGTTTGTTGACAAAACATCTGGTTGGACAAAGACATCTTGGCCTGAATTTGCATGTTACAGACATAAGCTCGCGTATGGTACAGCAGGCAAAAGCTAATCTAGGAAATCACAGAATTCACTGGTCGATTCTTGATGCGGAAAAACAACAAAGCGGACAAAAATATGATTTGATTATTGCGAGCATGGCATGTCAGTGGTTTGAGGATTTTCAACGGGGCATGAAGAATGTGGTGGAGATGTTAAATCCCGGCGGCACTTTTTACTTTTCACTGCCCGGCCCAGATAGCTTTAAGGAGTGGCGAGATACGTTGAAAACTATTGGTTTATCTAGCGGTATGCTTGATTTCCATGTCCCAAAAGGCCTGTACAAAGAAGAAATGATTATACGCCCTTGTCAGGACAGTCTTGATTTCCTGCGTTCCCTAAAAAATTTGGGGGCAGCGAGTGCCCGAAAGAACCATCAACCCCTCACCATTCCGCAGATGAAAGCTGCTTGCGCTGCATTTGACGCACAAAACTTCAAGCAAATTACTTGGCATATTTTGTATGGCCGTATCACAAAAAACCAAGAAACAAGAGGAATGCATGTCTAAAAAGATCGCTGTTATCGGCGCGGGAATATCAGGATTATTAGCGGCCTGTCTGAGTGCGGAAAATGGCTGCCAAGTCACAATTTATGAAAAGCAGGACTTCCCACCAGTAAATCCCAGTACTATCGCGGGAGGTATGATGGCTCCTTATAGCGAAATTGAGACTTTGCCGCTAAATTTTGTGCAGACAGGGGTAAAAGGAATTGAGCTTTGGAAGAAAATACTGAGAACTGACGACAGCTTTACCCTGAACGAGAACGGCAGTCTATTCGTATCACACCCCTCCGATGAAGTGTATTTGAACAGATTCGCAGTTCATCTAAAATCAGCCAACGGCAAATGGCGATGGGTTAATGACAAAGAGATTGAAGAACTCGAGCCCAATCTTGTAGGACGGTTTCATAAAGGCCTCTACATTCCGGAAGAAGCACATATTGTTCCGCTCCGTGCTTTAGAAATGTTGTTCGAGCGGTTTATTTCTTATGGTGGAGAACTAAAAAAACAAGAAGTCGAGCCGGAAGACCTGTCTCAGGAGTATGATTGGGTGATTGATTGCAGAGGATATGCCCCACAGGCCGATCAGAACTTGCGTGGCATTAAGGGAGAAATTATCTTGCTGCAAAATGAAGAATTTTCATTGCAGCGCCCAGTAAGGCTCATGCATCCCCGTTATCCGCTCTATATCGTGCCCAGACCTGATCATATCTTTGCCGTCGGAGCAACAGCTATTGAAAATGCGGAAGAGGATGACGGTTTGGTAACATTACGATCTGCCATGGAGCTTATGAGTGCATGTTATAGCCTACACCCCAGCTTCGGCGAAGCGAAAGTTCTGGATATGTCTTCTGGCATTCGCGCTGCCTATCAGGATAATTTACCGCGTATCGTTATTGATGGAGAAAAAAGATATATTCGCGGTAATGGGCTTTTCCGGCATGGTTATTTACTTTCTCCGATCATGGCACGCTGTATTGCACATTACATAGAAACCGGTGAAGAAAATGAGGATTATTCCCTATTTTCAGGCCGCTACAATCACACTGTCACAATTTAATTTTTATCATCATAATGAAATACTAGTCGTTCATTTTTCATCGAAAACCTGCGAAAAGCTGCTCTGTCCGCTGCCAAAATAATTGACAGAACATGTAAACCAAGTGGTAGTTTCGGTCATTTTTTGTGTCAACTAAACTATTTAAACAAATCAAAGGCTTGCGATGTCAAGGAAGTTGACACCCCAGACTTCTGGTTGACCGGATTATACAAACATAACAAAGCGTTATCCAAAATCTGTCAAGTAAACCTGTCAAGTAAGTTGAAACCCCTGACGCTAAAAAACTCCCGCGCGTTCCCCGCCCCTATAGGAAATGGCCCCACAGGACCCGCGGCAATATGATCTGCGTATGCGTTCGGGCGGCTGCGTGGCCAGTGGATAAAGCTGCGTAATTCCCTGGCTATTGCGGGCGAAGGAAGCATTCATGTTCACATGGATGAGATACCGACCATCACCATTTACACGCGCGGCCATCCTCTGGAAACGATGATCCTGGGTATACAGGATCTGACCAGAGAACAGGTGGGTGAGGCACTGCGACTGTACGCCCAGCAGCATGACACCGTTGTTGGCACCATACTGGGTGTGACCGTAAATGCCGCCGTCTTTACGCCGATAACGGACTGGGATCGGCACAACAATCCAGAACCCGCCGATATCCATTTTATTCCTTGGGAAGAGATCCGCACGCTGCTCGGCATCAAGCCTTGACCGACCGGGATGGGGTGCGTGGATCTGTATCCCACGCCCCCTCCCTTTAGGGAGGGGTGGAGAGAGTGACATCTGCTCACATGCCGCGAACCCATATAAACCAAGCCTTACAGCCAGAAAACCAGACGGCAGATGCAGATATATAAAAATTTCTGCTCTACGTGTAAGCTCTTGTAATAAAACAAAAGCAGATATGACCGCCTGGCAGATCTGCTGCAGATTCATCACCGCGTCTTCTCCTCGTCATGATAAACCCAGCTGTGTGCATTTTCGACCTGACGCACGCCGCCTGAGCCTTCATCCTTATAATGTGTCGGCAAAACAGCAATGGCGGGCGCTATAATCTCGCCGGTATCCTCATCGATTTCATCCTGTCCTAGCTGCATGTTTTCAACCACAAGATAACCATACTTGCTGCGCTCCGCCGTTTGTTTTGTTAGCGGATGCCGGGTTTTCAGGCATTTGATATAGCCCTTGCTCATCAGAACGCTGAGCCGTTTTTTGATGGTCGTCTGACTGCCAAGCCCGTCAATATCCTCATACGCTTCACTGAAGCTCTCAATCGTATAGAGCTTTTGATCAAACTGCGCATCCTCCAGCAGGCGTTGCAGGATCTGGTCATGCTGGCGGTGGCGTTCGGATTTGAGTTTGTTGGAATAATCCTGCCGGATCAGCGGCTGCGTGTCCGGATCAATCTCGACCCATTGACCGGCGCGCTTGACCACATGCATGTTCACAATGCCGGGTCCATTGCGCAATTCGAAATGCAGGGAGCGGACGTCTTCATTCTCATCAGGCCGGAAAATCAACATACCGCTGGTGTAATAACTGCGCAGCGAACTGGCTCCGCTCAGCGCCTGAAACGGGTCATCCTTGAACATGGCCTTGCTGATTTTCTTAGTATGGTGGACGAGAATAATCCCGGCGCGCGGATTGATCATATCGCGCAGCATTTCCACGCGTTGCTGCAGGAAAAACAGCATGGCGTTATTGTCATTCTCCCCTAGATTGCCAAAGTCTGGCCCGCCGTCAAACACATTGCGGATGGGATCAATGACGATAATATCCGGCGGCGCGTCGAGGAATTTCTCATGGATCAGGTCTTTGATGATCTCCAGCCCATCATCATTCAGCAGCAGCTTTAATTGCGGCGTGATATGAATGTTTTTCCCGGCTTTGAGTATGGCCTCTTCAGATAGTCCCATTTTCTGCAGACGCTCGCGCAGATAATCATACTGGATTTCTGCCTGCAGCACGAACACTCGCAGCGGCCTGGGCGGTGTGAATTTCAGGAACGGCTGGCCAGCGGCCATGTGTGTGAGGAGCGAGAGCGTAAAATCACTCTTGCCGGATTTGGGCGCACCGCCAATCACCAGCATGCCTGATGGTGTAAGCAGACGCGGTGCAATCAGATCGTCCGGCATCGGGCTTTTATCGGCGATCAGCTCCGCCAGAGAAAAGGCTTCGTATTGCTGTAGCTGGGTTTTTGATTTCGGTACGGTTTTCAAGAATGACCGAATATCAATACCCTCAAGAACAGCATCGGCGGCATCCCATTTCTCAGGCTTGGCGGCGGGTGGGACAATCACCTGCAGACTTTTCACCTTAACGGTTCTCAATCCCGTTTTCAGATTTTCAAGATATTTGTCTCCAGCCTTATCCTTGTCCGGCCACATGATGATGTCTTTTCCGGCCAACGGCGAAAAATCTGTATTCTCCGGCGGAAAATTCGATCCACCCATAACGGTCGTGGCCGGAATGCCAAGATCGATAAGAACTTGAGCACATTTCTCGCCTTCGGTGATGATTATACGGTCGCTGGCGACGATGCCGGGCAGATTATAGAGCGGCCTGATCTCCGGCATGGCATGCTTTCCGGCGATATGATCATAAGGCAGAAAAGTCTTTTTACCCTTTGGAGGATCTATCCGCCTTACTGTGACCAACGGTTTTCCATCACGGTCGGTATAAAGCCATTCCTTCTGATCCAGGGAGACCAGTTTCGGCTGTGGTGCAAGAGGCAATATACCCAGCCAATCGGCACAGGACTTTAGAACCTCTTGAAAATTACGCTTCGTATCCAGCCCATTCACCGCCGCCCACAGATCAAAAACATCACCGCCGTGACCGCTTTCAAAGTCCTGCCATAGCCCGGCTTTATCATCGGTCATGCTGACCCTCAGGCTCTGGCCTTTTTCACCTTGTAAGCTCCCGATTTGAAATTCCCGCTTTAACTGCTTGCCATTTGGGAAGAGATAGCGCAGCACTTCGGGCAACCGCGCCAGCAATGCAGCTTTCACCTCATCCCGGGACGGCAAATCAGGATCGTTGTAATCCAGTGTTTTTAGGGGCATAGTAATATCCTCCTTAAAACACTGGCTTGCGATTGGCGGCGAATACGCTGTTCAGCTGCTTTTCATCGGCAATCATAACCGATACCTCATAGTCATCCGTCCACCGGTCGGCCAGCATATTTGCCTGAACAAAATCATTCATGTGGGCTACAAGAATGACCCAGCTCGGTTTGGCCGGTTTTGGCAGGCGCATATCACGGATATCTTCAATACGGTCATACAGCCAGACGGGCCTGGGGGCATTTTTATATATTCCGGCTGCATATTCCGGATAACAGGCAATAATGAGAACCGGCTCTTCTAGCGGGGAAAACGCACTATCAGGAACAGGCACTGCTTTGATCTGACCATCGTGTATAACGCCGAAGAGTTTTTTATCGCCACCCACACAAGTAAGGTCAGGCGAAATTCCCAGAATGCGGGAGGCTGTTTTAATTTTATCAATGATCATAACGCACCCCCCATACTGTGAGGAGGAAACTGCCGCGTATCCTCAAAGGCTTCGATATCATCACGCTTATAAATTACCCGGCCGCCGATTTTGTGATAGCGCGGTCCAGCTCCCCGCCAGCGCCAGCGTTCCAGCGTTCGCTTGGAAATCAGCCAGCGTTCGGCCAGCTCTTCCTGGGAAAAGAAAAGTTGCTCGCTCATTTCCGGCCTCCATTCTGCTCGTCGAGCCACTGAAAGAAGGCCTGTTCATCAATGAGCACGCGGCGGCCTGCGCGGCGAATGACTTTGTCAAAGCCGTTTTCATCCGCATAAAAGACCAGGTGACGTAAGCCACCAATGGGCGGCCAGCTGTGATGTTTCGGCCATTCGGTGAGCGGGATAAACCGCCGCTGCGAAGCCGGAGGCGAAGTTTCGATAGTTTCGGACATTTTCTTTCTCCTTATCGGTAGGTGCCGGGCTGAATTGCACGACATGGAGAAAGCCTGAACGGTTTTATAATGAAGGGGTATGAGGCTAATTTAATCCAGCATGCCGGATTAAAAATAACCGGTCACAATAAATATGACTGATTGATATCGCGGATACTTTCTTTGCGTTCTTCAATATCGGCAAAAGATATCTGCAAATTTCCGGTTTCCGTCGCCATACGAATAATCTGCTCGATATGTGAGGCCTCCGCCTGATGATATGCTTTAAGAAAGGCATCATAGGCTTTTTTATACCGCTTGGGGAAAGGCCGATTGCTCTGAAGCATCACAATATAAGGAATAATTTCAGCCTTTATCATGAATGCCTGGCGATCCAGATTCCTCTTATCTTTAGGGAGGTCATAGTCTTTGTTTACGGCATAGTAGGCATTTTTGATCTTCGTATCACCCAGATCCAGCCATTCGCCCAGCGCCTGCATGACCTGATTAAAGCTGCTGCCGTGCCCGACCAGAAGAGCTGCCAGCAGGCCAATCCTTTTATCCTGAATATAGGTTTTTGTCTTGGCCCTCAGGTGATGAAGCGCCGCGTCACTCAACCAGTCAATATCAACATCATATTTCTTCTTCATGACATACGCCGTTGTTTTCAGGGATCGTATAAATGCCCCCAGATCATGATCGCCGGATTCATAATCCACTCTCAACTTTTCGAATATCTGTGCCGTCATTTCACCTCCCCGAAAATTTTCTCGTTCATGCTGGCGACCACTTTATGCGTATGCGCCTCCGACAAATGTGCATAGCGTTTGACCATCTGCAGCGTTTTATGCCCCAGAACTTCCGCAATCTCCGCCAGCGTTGCGCCATTCATCGCCAGATAGGACGCGGCGCTATGGCGCAAATCATGAAAACGAAAATCGGTAATTTTGGCGTTGATCAGCGCATTTTCCCAGGCGGTGCGGATATCAATCGGCTGGCATTTGGATTGGGATGGAAAAACATACTCGCATTTCTTATCGCGCTTTTTGTAATGTGCCTTCATAATCTGGCGCGCGTAACCGGCCAGCGGAATGACACGCCGCTCACCGTTTTTGGTTTCGTGCAGAATGATCGTGCCGCGCTCCAGATCGATATCTTTCCATTTCAGACCAACAATCTCCATTTTTCGTGCGCCTGTGCTGAGCGCCATCACGACAATTTTGTATAAATGCGGATTTTCACTGGCCTTGCAGGCTTTCAGCAGCTTTTTCCGCTCGTCATCCGATAAAAACCGTACCCGCCCGCGCGGCTGTTTCAGCTTTGATATCTTGCGCACCGGATGAATCTCCAGCCACTCCCAGTCATTGATCGCGATGGTGAACACATGGCTGAGCGCCGTAACATAACGGTTGGCCGTTGTGGGGCCGCGCGTTCGCCCATATCTGCTTTTGCTGCCGACAAATTTATTCCGCGCACTCACAATCAGGGCAGGCGTAATATCCGCCAGCGCATAGGCTCCAAGCTCCTGATCCCAGTAATCCAGATAGTTGGTTATATTTTTATTGCTGGCCTTTTTGTGGCTCAGAATTTCCTCGCGGTAACGTTTTATGGCATCGGACAGCGTGAATTTGCGTGCCTGTCTGGTTTTGAAATACCGGCCTTCCCGAATCGCCGCTTCCGTCTGCTGCACCCAGCGTTTCGCATCTGTCAGGCGCTCAAAGGTCGCAATTTCCTGAGGATGCCCTTTGATCCTTACTCTGGCGCGGTAGGATGTCGCGCCATCACTCAATTCTCTTTTCTCAATCGTCGCCATAATTCAAAATAGAACAAAACATGTACATTCATCAAGCCATCAATCACAACAGATTGCAACTCTTATGCTTGTAACAGGAAAATATACAGGGGATACAGCAACTTAGCCTTTGCATACCAAGGCATGGGACAATGAAAGGGACACTTTTATCGTAAGTGATTGTGGTTATTTGTTTCCTACTGTCCCGTGAGTGTCCCTTGGGGCTAAAAACAGAAAAGCGCCTTGCGGCGCTTTTCATGTAACTATTTGATTTTCTTATCAAAAAAATTGGTTGCGGGAGTAGGATTTGAACCTACGACCTTCAGGTTATGAGCCTGACG
>JBQDYD010000007.1:95982-112688 GCA_051967755.1 Alcanivorax sp. | reverse complement strand
AAAATCTCTAAATCATTGAGATATAAGAAAAATCTAATATTGACATTTGTTGCGTGATTTTATAACATTATTACGTGAGATGCCTATTGTAGGGTCTCCGTATTTTGAAAATGTAACCTTGCTTATTCTAGGAGGAAACAATGTCCAATTTAGCAACTTTTACACCATTAATGCGTCAATCTGTAGGGTTCGATCGATTTAACGATCTGTTCGAAACTCTTCTTAATGAGAAAGATGAGCGGTTCGATACATATCCGCCATACAACATTGAGAAAACGAAAGATGATGAATATCACATCACCGTAGCCGTTGCAGGCTTTAAGGAAGAGGATATTAACATCGTCGCACAGGATGACCGACTGACAATTTCTGCATCACACGCGAACAAAGATAGTAAGGATGAAAAGCATTACTTACATCGCGGCATCGCAACACGAAGCTTTGAGCGCGTGTTCAGGCTAGCTGACCATATTCGCGTAACGGATGCCTCTATGGAACATGGTTTACTGACGGTCTCTCTTGTCAGAGAAGTACCTGAGGAGAAAAAACCAAGAATGATCCCGATTAACGGTATTAATGCGACAACCAAATCGGGGTTGTTATCGAAGAAAAGCAAAAAATAAAGTAACGATTCTGCTGAGTGTTAAGAATATATAAGTAAAGCAGAATATAAAAACTCTCTGGCCTTTTTCCGGCACCCTCTCTCTCCCCCCCACAAAGCCGGAAAAGGCCTTTTTTCTTGCCTGAAAATCGGCTAAACCTAAAGAATATAATTTTATTGATAGTGAGGGCGTTATGTCTGTTGTTAAGAAAACTGCGAAATTTTCACTGATTCTGCTGGGTTTATTTGTCATGCTTGTGGTCGTTGTTGGCGGCTATATGTATATGAACAGGGATGCCCTTGCGAAAGATTTTGCGGAAAAGGCGGCATCGCATGCACTGGGTGTGCCTGTCACCATCGGTGAGGTGCAAATCTTACTGGATCAGCTCCGCGTTGAAGTGAGCGATATTGCAATCGCCAATCCGCCTGGCTACAGCAAACCGCATGCAATCACGGTTAAGAAGGTGAATATCGCCGCCGAGAGTTTTTCGACAAACCCGATTACGTTTTCGAATATCGATGTTAATGGCACGCAGGTCAATCTGGAGGTAAACCAGAAAGGGCCAAACCTCGGATATCTGAAAAAGACGGCTGAAGCGCGCAGCGAAACAGGAGCATCCGCCAGCCCGTCTAAAACCGAAGCCAAAGCGAACATGAAAGTGATTGTGCGTGAATTTACGCTTACAGGGGCGCAACTGAACCCGGCTGTTACGTTGCTGCAAAATCAGGATTTATCTCCTGTCAAAGTTGCTGATATCCGATTAAACGGGATTGGCGAAAAAGAAAACGGGGTTCTGGTCGAAGAAGCAATCGCACAGATTATGGATTCTGTATTGGAACAATTCAATGAATCGGCCAATAGCGCAGGATTTCTTGAGGGGCTATCGCTGGATATGTTGAATGATATTGGCGTTAGCACAGGCGAAGTGTTTAAAAAGAACCTTAAAAAAAGCTATGACAAGGAAGTTGATAAGTTCAAACAAGGCATTGATGGCCTGAAAAACATGTTTGAATAAGGCTTATTTCTTTTTGAAAACACTTGGCTTTGATTTGGTGCATATATTTTGAATGGCATCCCAATCTTGTGCGCTCATCGCGGGCGGGTATTTCCTGTTGCTTGTGTCTTCTAAGGCATCTATTCGTGCCTGTGTATTCGGGTGAGAGGAAATGTAATCCAAAAATTCCTTACCTTTGAAATCTAAATCAATCTCACTTTTTGCGATACGGCGGAGGAACCCCTGAAGCCCTGACGGATTAATATTAAGCGCCATTAGAGTTTTCTTTGCGTGCATGTCTGCTTCGGTTTCATCTTCGCGGCTATAACTCATTTGACTAAGAAGTCTCGCAATGCCCTCAATTGACCCAGTATCACCAAAAATAAGGGACAGGGTAATACCTAATCCCAAATCCCTGACCATTGCGCGGGTTGTATGATACAGCTCTACATGCGCCATTTCATGCGCCAGAACGCCCGCCAGTTCTTCGGGGTTATCTGCATCATCAATAATGTTCTGATAGATAATAATGTGCCCGCCCGGCGCGGCAAATGCATTGGTAATATAAGAGTTCTTGATCACACGCACATCATATGTAATCTCGCGGTTCATTTTGGTTTCTATTCTATCAACTAAACGTTTGAGGGCGGTTTGCCCCTTTGCGGCAGAGCATGTTTTGTCGGTGCCGACGATAGAAGGCATGACTTCCTGACCGAGCGCTTCCTCCCATGAGGCGGGGATTACGTAGGCGATATTGCCGATGATGCGCGGGAACATCATGAATAAAAATACTATCGATAAAATGGCCACGCCGCCATAGGCCGCGAATGAGGCCCAATGCACAGGCAGGTTCAGGCCGCGCCTTTTATGTTTCGGAATACGGGATTTTAAATAGTCCCAATTTTTTCCTGCCTCAATTGTCAGGCGCGCATCAAGTGCCTTGTCAGAGCAAATCGTCCCCGCGAGCGGCGGGGCAGGGTGCGACACGATATTAAGCTGCTGCAGGGACCACGTGGCGAGGTCTTCTCCATCCTCACTTCTGATATACAGGATAGACCCCGACAGCATTACCGATACGGTATGTGCCTTACTGGTTTTTCCGTCGTAAAATTTGGTAGATGTGGCGATTGTGACCGACATAACCGATTAGAAGAACCCTGCGTCGATATCAAAGCCTGCCTCAAGCCCTTCGCCTGATGTCAGGCCGTGATCTTTGGCTTGGCCTGCTTCGAATGCGGCCAGATCACCCATGATGATATGGTGACGGGCATAGAACCTGATATTGCGTTGAACGATATAGGGAAAGCCAAGGCCCAATGTAATCATCAGGATCAATGTATTTGCCATGCGGTGTTTAATCAGATCACCTGCGGTGACAGTACACATGAATTTTACGTGTCCAATTTTCAGGCCGCGCATTTTCTCACGCATAAGCGCAGCGGCATAAATAGAACGTGCAATCGGGAAGACAAGCGCCAGTGCGATAATTCCAACTGTAATAAAAATTGCGATGAGTTCTTGGTTCAGCGCGCCAACGGATGTTGAGGCCATAAAGATACCACCGATAATTAGCGCAGAGAGCACACCCACCATGAGCATAGTTTTAATATATGCCCCGAACAGGATTTTTGCATTGCCGTTAAACTCCGCCTTTTGCGTTCCGAAATAGCTGTTATCCATGATGTATTTATGTTTCGCAATATCAGAGGAGGGGATCGCGAAGCCAAGCGTAATGATATTCAGCAACATACGACCGAATGCCAGATTGGCGTATTTGATCGTGGAGCCATCTAAATATCCGCGAATACCCTTCCAGCTTGTGCGGCTATAGCGGTATCGGATCGCGCCATACATCGCAATGCCGAAACAGTAAATAAGCGGGATATAGAAAAGCCCGAGGATGGGATAAACTTCTGCCATGATGATAGGCGCGAACAAAATGACCAAGATAGGAAGAACCTTCAGAAAGCCTTTAAACAACTCTCCGCCTGTGCCCAGATATTCAAAGCGGTCGCCCGCTAGTGAATGATGCGCCCAGATATATTTCCGCAGGCGGGTTTTACCCCAAAAACTGTAAATACCGATTGTGATGATCCGCATGAAGAAATCGAGCAAGTAGAGTTTATACAGCCCGCTTGTCTTGCCGTCATAGGAGAGGACATATTTTTTGGCTTTGCCACCTCTTGTTGGCTGTGGTTTGGTGGCAGCAGGTTTTGGCACGCCATCTTCGTCTTCAAAGGATAGGTCGGTTTCGTTGGTCATTGATGCTCAGGATATTTAAAGGGTTAATAATAATTGCTCGAAATATTGTTACAAAATTCTCCCGATATTGCCATAACGTTTCTTTTGTATTTCTCATGTCCCCACAGTTTTATTTTATATGTAGATTTATTTTTATTTTTGTGTACAGCTTGGTGGATGAGCGGCGCTTTAGAAACACTTTTTTATTATATTCAAAACGACACGGACATTAATTTATATTCGCGTGTTCTGTATGCCAATGCCCGGTTTCACGATGGTTTGGCTGATTGCGGCGCGTCAGAGCTATATGCCCAACAATATTTCAAGCCTTATGCCGATATATTAACGGCAAAAGGGTACAAGGCGCATACCTCTTTTGATAAGGCGGGGCAGGGGTATGATCTGTCATGTCTTTTGTTGCCGAAAAATATGATCGAGGGGCGCTATATGATTGCGCAGTGCCTGAATCTATTATCGCAGGGCGGGCGTTTTGTTTGTGCGGCTGACAATAACTCAGGTGGAGGCCGTCTGAAAAAATTATTACGTGAATTCGGATGTGATGATGTTGCGCAAGACTCCCGAAATAAAGCGAAGGTGGTTTCTTGTGTTAAGAACAATATTGATCAGAATCGTATCGATATGGCGATTGTTGATGGGGCACCTCAACATATTATGGACGGACAATATATGTCTGTTCCCGGTGTTTTTGGTTGGAATAAAATTGATACAGGATCTAAGATTTTGGCAGACAATCTACCTGATGCCGTGGGCGGTGCGGGGGCGGATTTTGGTTGTGGTTACGGATACTTATCGGATGTTGTGTTGTCGCGGTATGAAAGTGTTTCTTGTGTTCACTGCATCGACGCGGATGCGCGATCTGTAAATTTATGTCTTCAGAATTTGGATAAGTATAAGGGGCGTTTCGATTCTCAATGGATGGATTTAACGCTCCCTCCTGCGGATTTAAATGGTTTGGATTTTGTCATTATGAACCCGCCGTTTCATGAGGGACGGCGTTCTGATTCAGATATCGGTGTTTCGTTTGTAAGGTCCGCGCATATGTCGCTGCGCGCTGGCGGCCACCTATATATGGTGGCGAATAGTCAGTTACCGTACGAGGGCATCCTTAATGATAAATTTTCATCGGTTCGTAAGGTGACGGAAGAAAACGGTTTCAAAGTTTATTATGCGATAAAATAATCAGACTTGTTTATTATCAAGTTTTTGCTCAATCTTTTCATCGAGTTTTTGTTCTAACTTCTCTGCCAGTTTTTCTGCCATGCGTTCTTCCAGATTGGCCATTTGCGCGGCTTTTTCTTCTTGAGAAGCTTCTGAATCTTGAATTCTTTGCTCTGCCGCGGCTTGTTCGGCGGCGAGTTCCGCTTGGAAGTCTTTATCCATTTCCACGTCTTTAACAAGTGCCGCCGGATTATATGGCACTTCTGCTTGTTCATCTTTCGGGGCTTCTTTTTCGCCTTCCAGAATGGCAATTTGCTCTTCAATTTTTCTGAGCTGTATTTCATCGCGCATAGCAAGCGCATTCAGGCCTGTTTCACGGGCAACCATTTTATATATAGAGTCTTCGGTTATGTCTGTGTTTATTCCATGCGCAAAGACGTGGTAGGCCATAGCAGCATCGGCAGTGATGATCGATTTATCCGGTTGGTTACGCTTTCTCATATGCTCATCTGTAAGCTGTACGACAAGCATAAGATTTTCGTTTGAGATTGTAACCTTGTGGTGTTTCTGAAGGCCCGGGCGGATATTCTTCATAATTTCATATGTTTCTTCCGTATTCGGTGCTTTCAGGTTGATTTTTTGAAAACGACGATCAAGCGCAGGGTCGGCGGTAACGTACATTCTGTATTCATCCAATGTGGTCGCACCGATGACCATGATGTCACCTTGTGTCAGATATGTTTTAATTGTATCGGACAGACCTGCGAACGAGCTCCCCGGGCAATCGGGCATAATTTGGTGGATTTCGTCCATGAACAGAATAAAGCGGGGTTCATTTGGGTTGTGGTATCGCTCTGCCAGACCTTTCATAAAGGGGAGGAACCTGCCCTGAAATTCCGCGCGTGATGCCGTTCCTGAGGCCATACGGGAAAGGTCAACTTCGATCACGCGTGCGCCTTTAAGCATTTCAGGAACATTGCCTGAGTTGATTTTTTGAGACAGGCCGACAACCGCCGCCGATTTACCGACACCGGCACCGGCAAGAAAACATACGTTTTTTCGGCCGCGCTGTAACAGGATCAAAATCGCATCGTCGATTTCTTTGTCACGCCCCGTGATCGGGTCGTATCTTCCGGCCTTATCAAGGGCGGTGAAATCATTACAGTATTGTCGGATTAATTCATTAAATTCATCATCAGAGACGAGGTAATCCCATTGTTCTGTCATGCTCTTATTGCTCCCATAAGCTTTTTTCACGCTATAGAGTAATTGTTAATCCTTAATGTGTCTTTAAAATTATCAAGTTTCTACAGTCGTTCAAAATGTTTGCTGGATAGCCCTTGCGCATAGAGGGCAGTTGTTAAATCCCCGTATAAAATACAGTTGGTTAGCTCTTTTTTGACAGTGTCTTTCGGGTGATATCCTATACCCAGCCCTGCTTTTTTCAGCATAGGCAGGTCATTTGCCCCATCACCGATAGTCAGGCAATCATCCGTGCCAAGGTTTAGGTCGTTCATATAGTGTTCAAGAAAATCGACTTTGGCAAATTTGTCTAATATCGGTTCAACGACTTTCCCTGTCAGGGCATCACCATTAATTTCTAGCGTATTGCCGTGATTGAAGCTAAAGCCGCACCGATCTGCAATGGCTTGGGTA
Source organism: Alcanivorax sp. (assembly GCA_051967755.1). Taxonomy (GTDB): domain Bacteria; phylum Pseudomonadota; class Alphaproteobacteria; order Micavibrionales; family Micavibrionaceae; genus UBA1672. The sequence continues at coordinate 106,016 of JBQDYD010000007.1, read as the reverse complement.
AAGAATGTAAACCCACCTGAAACCAAAACGCATGCACTGCCTGATTTTCGCATGGTGCTTACAAATACCTCAGCGCCAGGGTTGAGGTGCGTTTCTTCGAGTGTTGCAGCGAGGGCGGTTGTTTTTAATCCCTCCAGCAACCCCACGCGTGCGCGCAATGCTTCATGAAAATCAAGCTCACCGTTCATGGCACGGGCAGTGATTTCTGACACTTGGTCTTTAATTCCTGCATATTCGGCCAGTTCATCCAGTGTTTCAGAGGCGGCGATCGTGCTGTCCATATCCGCGAGCAGAAGTTTTTTCTGGCGGTTTTCATTTTTTGTAATGAAAAAGTCAATGGCATCGCTTTCTAATGTTTCGCGTAAATGCGAAACAAGCGCCGATTGTGCCTTGTTAGAGATTGCCGCTTCCGCCGCTTTGTCTTTGTCCAGCCAGACAATCTTGCTTGTGAACTTAATATTGTAGTGTTCAATGATATTAGCGATTGTCTTAAAGTGCTTTTCTGTAACAGGCTTTTTTTTGGGAGCCGAAGCAACCAGTGTCAGAATGTAACTCATATTATTTTTTACCGAACTCTTGTTTTGTTAAAAAAAAGATCAAGAAAAACTCTTGTCAGCGCGGTGTAAATTCCTTAACGCTAATGACGAGCGTATGCTCTTTAAACTTTTCAAAATACTTATAGTATCAATAATGGTGGAATCAAATGCAAAAGCCAACAATCAAACCTAAAAATCCTAATTTTTCTTCTGGTCCGTGTTCAAAACGTCCGGGCTGGTCTTTTGACGCACTTCAGGGCGCAATGTTAGGGCGTTCTCATAGGGCAGGTCCTTTGAAGGCGAAGTTAAAAGAAGTTATTGAGTTACATCGTTCGCTTTTGGGTATCCCTGCGGATTATAAAATCGGTATTGTTCCGGGTTCTGATACTGGTGCATTTGAAATGGCGATGTGGTCAATGCTTGGTGCACGCGGCGTGGACGTATTTGCGTGGGAAAGCTTCTCTGAGGGGTGGTTGAAAGATATCACCAGTCACCTGAAGCTGGATGATGTGAAGACGTATACAGAGGATTACGGTCTGCTTCCTGATTTGGGTAATGCCGATCCTGCGCGTGACAGCATATTTGTATGGAACGGAACAACAAGCGGTGTGCGCGTTGCCAATGGTGATTGGATTGCAGCGGATCGCGAAGGTTTGACATTCTGTGATGCGACATCTGCTGTGTTTGCCTATGACATGCCGTGGGATAAGCTGGATGTGACAACATGGTCATGGCAGAAGGTTCTGGGCGGCGAAGCGGCGCACGGAATGATTGTTCTTTCACCGCGCGCTGTAGAACGTCTTGAAAGTTACACCCCTGAAAACAGACCATTACCAAAAGTCTTCCGCATGACAAAGGGCGGAAAGCTTAATGGCGGTATTTTTGAAGGTGCGACAATTAACACACCGTCTATGATGGCTGTCGAAGATTGTCTGGATGCCCTAAAATGGGTTGAGGAAATTGGTGGCCTGAAAGCCAGCATCAAACGCGCGCAAGATAACTATGATGCGCTTAAAAGCTGGGTTGCTGAAACTGATTGGGTTGATTTGCTTGCTGTAGATGAGGCCAGCCGCTCTACAACATCAGTTTGTTTGAAAATCACTGATCCGTGGTTCGAAGGATTGGCGGATGATGATAAGATGCCAACAATTAAAAAGATGACCAAGCTGTTGGATGAAGAGGGTGCGGCGTATGATATCGCCGGATATCGTGATGCGCCTGCAGGGCTTCGTATTTGGTGTGGTGCGACTGTATCAGCAGAGGATGTAGAGGCACTTACCCCATGGCTTGATTGGGCCTTTGAAAGCGTTAAGAGCGCTTAATTTTCTAAATAAGAATATATAGAGAAAGAGCGGCACATGATTGGCCGCTCTTTTTTATTTACTTATTAGAATTCATATCCAATTTTTAAGGAATATGTTGTGTCGTCTTCTTTAACGCCCGGCGCGGGGTCGTTATCCCAGTCAAAATCAATCTGTGCAGACCCTGTCAGGACTTTGGCGATAGGAAAGCGCACGCCTGTTTCACCGTCATAAAGAAACCCTTCGGTATCATCCATTGGTACGGATACATCATGTTTGTAGAAAATTTGGATCGTGTCATCGATGAATTTTTGGTCATAGTCGAGGCCCCATGACACAGCGGCGGAATCTTCGCTATCGCCGTTTTCATATTCATCATTGATGTAATCGATACCGATACGTGTTGAGAGGTTTAGGGGATCGCTTTCATAGTATTGATAACCAACATACGGACCAACCTTGATACGTCTGTCCAGATCGGCGATATCATCACTTTCATAGCTGATGCGACCACCTGCGAACATTTTCTCGTCAAAGAAACGGTCATATTCACCGTAAATCATATATTCGTCTTCCGTCTCTTCGCCTTCATCTTCGGCGTAGCGGATCTCACCGCCGACTTTATAGCGGTTTTTTTCATCACGGGCCTTTGTAAAACCATCTGTGACGACGGCTTTTTTGTTGCTGTTGCCGTCTGTAATAAATCCACCGAAATTAATACGGCCTGACCATTTCAGGCCTTCCGGTTCTGTTGGTGCGGCTTCTGTTGCGGTTTTATCGTCTTGTGCCAAAGCGGGGGCGGCAATAAACCCAAAAGATAATGCGGTACACAGTGTCATACGCAGTACGTGCTTACTCATTGGAAAAACATCCTTTTTTAATTATGTATAAAGCCACGCACCATATAGATATGAATACGTAAAATCAAATCGATTATTAAAAATTGACTTCTTTAGAAAAGTTACATATATCTGTACGCCTGTTTTCCTAAACAAGACAAAAATAGGAGTTAAAATTATGCCAAAAGTCTTGATCAGCGATAAGCTGGACCCATTGGCCGTGGAAATTTTTGAAAAAAACGGCGTAGACGTTGATTTCAAACCCGGTCTTTCCCCTGAAGAACAATTAGAAATTATTGACCAATATGACGGTCTTGCGATCCGTTCTGCAACAACTGTGACTGCAGAGATGATCGAAAAGGCCACAAACCTGAAGGTTGTCGGCCGTGCGGGTATTGGTGTTGATAATGTTGATATCCCTGCCGCGACGGCAAAAGGGATTGTTGTTATGAACACGCCGTTCGGTAACTCAATCACAACGGCAGAGCATGCAATCTCTATGATGATGGCGCTTGCGCGTGACATTCCGCAAGCCAACGAAAGTACTCATGCCGGTAAGTGGGAAAAGAAACGTTTCATGGGAACGGAGCTTTATAACAAAACATGCGGTGTGATCGGATGTGGTAACATCGGATCAATTGCTGCGGATCGTGCCCTTGGTTTGAAAATGAAAGTTGTTGCCTTTGACCCGTTCTTGACAGAAGAAAGAGCCGAAGAGCTTGGCGTAGAAAAGGTCGAGCTGGATGAGTTATTTGCACGCGCAGACTTTATTACGATGCACGTACCAAAGAACAAGCACACAGCAGGGTTGATCAACAAAGATACAATCGCGAAAATGAAAGACGGTGTTCGCATCGTTAATTGTGCACGCGGCGGTATTATCGTTGAGGAAGACCTGAAAGAAGCATTAGATTCCGGTAAGGTTGCAGGTGCAGCATTGGATGTGTTTGAAGTTGAGCCCGCGAAAGAGAACGTATTGTTCGGCCATGATAAGGTCATTTGTACGCCGCATTTAGGTGCAGCAACAAAAGAAGCGCAGGTTAATGTTGCAATTCAGGTTGCTGAGCAAATGTCTGACTATTTGACAAATGGTGCAGTAACGAATGCGTTGAATATGCCATCGATTTCTGCGGAAGATGCGCCGAAGCTTAAGCCATATCTTAAGCTGGCAGAGCAGCTTGGTGAGTTTGCAGGGCAGATTACTGAGCATGCAATCAAGAGCATTGAAATTGAATATCAAGGTACAGTGACATCTGTAAACACAGACCCGATCACCTCTACCATGATCGCGCATTTGTTGGGTTCTCAAATGGAGAGCGTAAACATGGTTAATGCGCTTCAGGTTGCGGAAAGTCGCGGCATTCATATCAAGCAGAGCTATGATAATGATGGCAAAGACTGGCGCTCAATGATTAACATTATCGTTAAGACAACTGAGCGTGAGCGTAATGTGACAGGAACATTGTTCACCGGGAAGGAGCCACGCATTGTTAATATCGAAGGCGTTCCGATTGAGGTTGCCTTGACCAAAGACATGCTGTTCATCCGTAACGAAGACAAGCCGGGTTTGATTGGTGGTCTTGGAACAATTTTGTCAAATGCAGATCAGAATATTGCAGATTTCCGTCTTGGTCGTAAGGCGTGTGGTGAAAGTGCAATTTGTTTGATTTCATTGGATCAGCCATTGTCTGATCTTTTGTTCCAAAAAGTTGCAAACTTGCCGCAAGTCTACAGTGCGAAACGTCTGAAGTTTTAATCTGTATCGATGTGTTAAATTTATCAGGAGGGAGCCTAATTTATTGGCTCTCTTTTTTTCGTTTGGCTTTGAAATATCGTTCGCACGCGCTTTTTAGTTCGATTTCAAATTGTTTACCGGCTTCTCCTCCTTTTCCTCTCATTTTCTTCGTAATGATGGCGTGGAGGGTGTCATGGTGTGCGGAGACAATCTCGATTGCGTGATCATCAATATCTGAGATGCTCTCTAAAAAGCTAAGCATGATATTTGCGAGTTTACCAACCAAGTCATAACCAAACATAGGGGCGTTTGCTTTGAGTTGCATAACGCACTCTGTCATTTTTTCTGTGGCTTCGTCGCGCGTTAGTTCATGCTTTTTGGCTTGTTCTATAACGGTGGTTAGTTCGGATAAGTGCTGGTATGCAATCGGGGCAAAATCAAATGGGTTGTTGTCGAGGATCGCTTGGCACAGATCAACCACCTCTTCTTTGATGGTTCCTGTTCCTATTTTATCCTTTAAAAGGTAGTCAGCCTTAATTACCTTTGCCCGTTTTGCCATGAAGCTCTCTCTCCGACGTCCTGTTACACAATTATGCGTTGGTCTGATTCTCTGCGATAGGGGCCTTGGTATTTTGCGCCTCTGTTGCGTCGCCTGTCAGGGCCGAAAAAATCTTCGCAGTCAATAAAGTCACGTGGTTTTTGTATGACGTGATTTATTTTCTGTATCAGATTCTCTGCGGTAAACGGTTTGGCAATAAATTCTGTACTGCCTTCGTCCCGACAGGTTGCGATACGGGTGGGGGCGCTGTATCCCGTGATCATAATAATAGGAACCATTTTATTGGGTGAATAATCTGATGTGCGTACTTTTTTGATAAAATCAATGCCGTTGCAATCAGGCATGTGCCAATCAGTCAGGATAATATCTGCGTTTACTTTGCAAAACAGGTCGAACGCTTCTTCGCCGTTATTTGCAGTATATAGTTGCTCTACCCCAATTGTGTTTACAATTTTGGCGATAAGTTGTTGTATCGGATCGACATCGTCTACAACCAGAACTTTTAGTTTTTCTAGATTTAATGCCACAATGTTATGACCGCACCCTGTTACTCACGCGAACATTTTATTTAAAAATATTAAAAAAGTTAAGCTATTGTTTTAATTTTTTTTTCTCTTTTTTTGGGCTTGGGTGTTTTTCCGTAAAAAATATGAGTTATTTCTAATGAAAAATATCAGCGATTTCTAATCAATTTATTTTCATAACAGAAAAGAGCTTTTTTTTCTAAGCGCTTTTTTTTATTCATCTTTTTTTTGGTTCGGTTGTCATAATTTTTTTGACTCTGGTTCGTGAATCCTGATACAAGAAGCCCAATTATTAATAAATTGTTAACGTTTTATCGAGGTGAGTGTACTACGCCCCGCGCTTAGTATGAGTTAGGAGACTTGAATCAATGGCAAAACCTGCACAAAAAATAATAAATAGCGGATCTGATCAACCGGAAAATAACAACCAAGAGGATGTCCTTTCAGATGATGTGTGTGTCGTTGATGGTGATGCGATGGGGCCGAATATGGTTCTTGCGTCTTTGTCCGATGATGTTGTTTTGGATCTTATTGAGTTAGAGCAGGCCGAAGATCAGGATAGTGCGGCAGAAAATGGTGAAGAGAATGTGCGCTTTGTTCAGGTGCAGTTGGGTGAAGACGATGTCGATTCTATTTTGCCTCCGATCGAAGAGTTAAAGTCTATGACTGATGATGCGCAAGAGGCATCCAAGATGGAGCCTGCTGCGGGTGATGAGCAAAATGATACAGGGGAAGAAGTTTCCGCGGCAACAGCCCAGCAATTATCACAGATAGAACCTGCTGCCGGTAATCAGGGCGGCGGTAACCCTTCCGCTGTCAGAGGGTATGGTTTCCAAAGTAGCTTTGAAGCACAAGGTGTAATCAGAATTGAAGATGTCGGCCCGATTGACCCGACGCAGTTACAGTATGGATTTGATCCGCGCGTTGATGAGCAGTTCTTGTTTGATGCCGGTGCTCCGTTACCGCCATTAAATCCTGAAATTGAACTTGGCAATTATGAAGTCTACGAAGATGGCAGTGTAACATTGTTGTCTTTTGTTGCGCCTGAATCATCTAATGGTGAACTTACCATTACGATTTCAGGAATTCCTGACGGTTGGACTGTTTCCGACGAAGCGTTTTCTGCTTCGGACGCCCCAATCGGTGTTGGTGTGTTTGACCCTGTTGCCGGTACTTGGACAATTACGCTGGCCCCCGGTGAAACATTTGATGGCGGGCCGATCTTTACACCGCCGGCTGATAGTGATGTTGATGCATTAAATCTGTCATTTTCTGCCGATGAAGTGGACGCAACCACAGGGCAATCAGGTAGTGCAGACCAGTCTTTCGACATTATTGTTGATGCGGTTGCAGATGCGCCGGATGTTGAAGGTGCTGATAATTCGGGCGATGAAGGCGCAACGCTGGCGATAGATATCTCAGGCTTGACCGGGGAAGAAGTTAATAACGGCGCAGGATCTGATGACGGTTCTGAAAGTATCACGGGATATCAAATTTCAGGTGTTCCTGACGGCTTTACTTTGTCTGCGGGTACGGAAACAGCACCGGGCTCGGGCGTTTATAATTTAACACCTGCTGAAATTATTGGTCTGACAATTACGCCTGATAATTCTGATTACTCGGGTTCAATAGGTTTGGCTGTTACTGTTTTCACAACTGAAAACCCAACAACAGACGGTGAGTTTGATTCGACAAATGATGATGCGCAAGCCAGTGACAAATTTACCCTGACTTGGAACCCTGTTGCGGATGCGCCGTCTTTGAATGTCGCCGATGCGCTTGTGAAAGAAGACGGGTCAGTGTTTGTTCCTGTTAATGCAGAGCTTGCCGATACTGACGGTTCGGAGTTTTTGACAATTACCGTTGATGGTATTCCGGCAGATTGGGGGCTCTCAGGTGCCGGTTGGACGCAAACGGGGCCAAATACATATGAGATTACACTTCCTGCCGGTGATGATTATGCCGATGGCTTTACCGTTACGCCACCTGCAGATAGTGATGTTGACCTATACAATATTAATGTCACAGCAACATCGACGGAAACGGCAAATAATGATACGGCGTCAACGTCGAAAACATTTGATGTTTTTGTTGATGCGGTTGCAGATGCGCCGGATGTAGATGCCGCGGATGATACAGGCGTTGAGGGCGCAACTCTTGATATTGATGTGTCTGCCTTTACAGGTGAAGAGGTTAATAATGGTGTAGGTTCTGACGATGGCTCAGAGAGTATCACGCATTACGAAATTTCAGGTGTTCCTAGTGGCTTTACTCTTTCTGCAGGAACGGAAACGTCGCCCGGTTCTGGGGTTTGTGTTCTTACGCCTGCAGAAATCGCAGGTCTTACGATCACTCCGAATGACTCAAATTTTTCAGGTTCTATCAGCTTGACTGTGACGGCCTATACACAAGATGGCCCGACTGACGGTGAATTTGATAATTCAGATAACACGGCAAATGCATCGGATGATTTAACATTAACATGGAAGCCGGTTGTTAACCCACCAACTATTGAGGTCAATCAAGGGGTTGACGATGTTCTTGTGAAAGAGGACGGCACTGTTGATGTTCAAATCACATCAGAGCTTGGTACTAATCCGGGTGCGAATGAATTTTTAACTGTTGTGGTTGAGGGGATTGATCCATCGTGGGGCTTTAGTGCGCTAATCGGTACATATGACAATGTTGCCGGTACATGGACGGTTGTTTTGCCTGCCGGTGACAGTCTGGACACGCTATTGACGTTCACACCACCCGCAGATAGTGATATTGACCTGACAGGTTTAACAGCCACAGCGACTGCAACTGACCCTGATGTCTCAATGAGTGCGGACTCTGCTCCTGATGACTTTAACGTTTTTGTGGATGCAGTTGCAGATACGCCAAATCTGGATGCATCGAATGGTGCAGGCGAAGAGGGAACAACAATTCCTCTCACGATTACGACATCTGTGAATGATACAGATGGGTCAGAGGTTATTGAAGTGATTAAAATCGGTAACCTGCCCGCAGGCACAACATTAACGGCGGGAACATATGATCCTGTTGATTATGTTTGGGTGTTGGATCCTGCTGATTTGGTTGGTCTTGGCATTAACGTACCTGATGGCGTTGTCGGCAATTTTGAACTTAGCGTTGAATCCGTTGCGTATGAACAAAACACAAGCGGCGTTGAGGATGACTTAACTGATAACCGCGCCAGTGCATTTGATACGATTTCTCTTTGCATCGAAGCGGATGACACGCCCGAAGTTTCTGATGATGAGGTGACGGTTGATGAAACAAACCTTGATCCGACAACATCTGCGTCAGGCAATATCGTTGCTGATTTCGGTAGCGATAATCCCGGCACAATAGAGGGCAACGGCACGTACTTTATTGGTGATTTAAAATCAGGCGGAGACCCTGTTACCGTTGAATTTGATGTTGCCACAAACACTTATACCGGCTCTGCTGGTGGTGAAACTGTATTTACCTTAGTGATACAGTCTAATGGTGATTATACATTTAATCTTCTAGGTACGTTGGATCATCCTGATACAACTGATCACGATGACTCTTTGGCGCTCGAATTCGGTGTGAAAGCAACTGATAGTGACGATGATAGTGTTGATGCCGTTATTACCGTTAATGTCAAAGATGACGGTCCGTCGATCAGTGATAAGTTCAAGACAGTGGATGAGAGCCATCTTGGTGGTGGTCCTTTGGTCCGCACAGAGACATTGGACTTTGACTTTGGTGAAGACGGTGCGGGCTCGATTGCGTCGACAGGTAACTTTATCGCGAAGTATGAGATGGGTGGATATCACTCAGACATCTACTCAGGCGGTGATCTTGTAGAGATCAGCGTGGACGGTAATGGTTATATCGGTAAGCTTGCAGGCGGTGAGGTTGTGTTCACGCTGGAGCTTGACGGTTTAACGGGCGAATATACGTACACGCAATATTTACCGCTGGATCATCCGCTTGCGGGTGACCCTGATGAGGTGATCTGGCTTCAGTTTGAAGTAGAGATCACAGATGCGGATGGCGATACGGCGACAGCATGGATCGGTATGGATGTTCATGACAGCGCGGTGAATGACTTTGTCGGCTCTAAGGTAGAGGTTGATGAGACAGCGCTTGATCCGAGTGATGAGGACAGCAATGTTGTGACAGCGGACTTTGGCGGTGACGGCATGGGCGGCTTTGCGCCGACAGATGTCAGCTCGATCAGCTTTACGGGTGCAACGGCGGATGCTCTGACATCGAACGGCGTTCCAGTAGAGATTGCGATTGTTGGGAACAGCTATGTTGGTACAGCGGGCGGTGAGACGATCTTCACGCTTGATATCGGCACGGACGGGAACTACACCTTCACGCTTCTTGGTACATTGGATCATGCGGATACGTCCGATCATGATGATGTGATTGAGATTAACTTTGGTGTGAAGGCGACCGACTTTGACGGCGACAGCACCGCGTCGGGTGAGATCACGGTGTGCATCAAAGATGACGGTCCGTCGATCAGTGATAAGTTCAAGACAGTGGATGAGAGCCA
>JBQDYD010000007.1:0-95882 GCA_051967755.1 Alcanivorax sp. | reverse complement strand
GTGACCCTGATGAGGTGATCTGGCTTCAGTTTGAAGTAGAGATCACAGATGCGGACGGGGATACGGCGACGGCATGGATCGGTATGGATGTTCATGACAGCGGCGTTATCGCAAGAGATGATTGTGCTGAATTTAATGCATCTGAAGGGACATATGACGGTAATGTGATTGATAATGATCAGCAATCATATGATGATCCGAATGTTATTAAGCAGGTGTCATTTGAAGGGAATGTTGTTGATATTCCGGAAAATGGAGACAACGTTACAATCGAAGGTGATTACGGTGTCTTAACGATTAATAACACGGGTGAGTATAGCTATGATCCGTTTGATAATGCGTTCTCTCAGGGGTATCAATATTCTATTGATAATCCTCCGGGCAGTGCGAATGGCGGTGACATCAAGAATATAACAACCTGTTATGATGAAAATACCAATCAGTTTAGCTTTGAGATGAAGATTGATGATGTGAGCGAAGGCTTTACATTGGCAATTAACGGCGGGCCTAACCCGAAAGGTCATGCAAATGAAATGGCGTTGATTTACTTTGATGCCAGTGGTTCAGAGCCTGTTATTACGATCTATAACTATAACGGCTTGAACACGCAGACCAGCTGGCAGGGAAGTGAGATTGTAAGCTCTATCGCGACTGCGGATATCTTCTCTAACATTTCTGTGACAACGGATGGTTCAGGCAATAAGATCTTTAGCTTTGAGATGGACGCTACGACCATTCAGGAATTTAGCAATGACCCTGACTGGACCGGTGTTTCTTTCGCGGATCAGCTTGGCATGTGGTTACATCCTGTTAAAGGCTTGGACACAGATTACGATGCGGACGGGTTCCTTACGCAGTGGTCAACGGGTGGTAATGGCTATTATGATACGTCATACCGCGATACAGAGCACAAAGATGATCTGGAATGCGTTGAAGATCAGTTTGAGTATGTCCTTGAGGATTATGATGGTGACTCTGATAATGCGATCTTGAAGATTAAGACGTTAAATGACGCGGGTGAGTTGATCGTTGGTCAGAACGTAAATGACGATGAGGCATCTGATGTTGCGCATTTGGTTAATGGCGATGAAGGCGAGATTGCCGGATCTACCGGAAGTGATGTCCTTATCGGTGATGCAGGCGGATCAACTGTGGAACAGCAAGCACAGGATTATAACTTTGTGTTTATGCTGGACTTCTCAGGATCTATGGGCAGCCCCGGTGATGCGAACTCTAAAGTTTCGTTGTTGAAGGATGCGGTTAACAACCTTCTGAGTGATATTAGCACGTATGATGGTGGCCAAATTGCGGTTCACTTGGTTCCGTTTAATACACAAACATTGTCAACGGCGACATACACGATCACGAACCCGGGTGAGCTTGCAAATCTGCAGGCATATCTGGATGGTTTGAGCACAGGCGGATATACAAACTATGAAGATCCGCTTCAGGATGCGATTGATTGGCTGGAAGGTGACGGACCATACGGTGGTAACGCAATTACAACCACGTATTTCGTTTCTGATGGCGCGCCTAACAGATATGTCGATGATGGTGGTGCGGTGGTATCGGGATCAGCGTCTAAGGTGATTAATGAAATCACAGGCGGTGACTTTACGAATGAAGTTGCTTTGATCCAATCATTAAGCGATGAAGTCATTTCTGTTGGTATCAACGTCGGTAGTAATGTTTCCAGACTTGATGTGATCGACTCTGACGGTGTTACGATTGAACTGGATGATCCGACTGACCTGACGGCTGCTTTGGCGGATACAAGCCCGCTTGATAAGTTGCTGGCGGCCGGTGATGATGTGATTGATGGCGGCGATGCGGCTGATATCATCTTTGGTGATGTGTTGTTTACGGATGACCTTGCCGGTTTCCATGGTTTGAGCACAGAAGATGGTGCAGGCTGGGAGGTGTTTGAACGCCTTGAAAACGGAGAAAGCACTGTCGATGCTGGCTGGACACGCGAAGATACGATCGCATATATCCGCGCGAATGCAGCGGATCTGGCAGAGGAATCTGTGAACTCCGAAGGGCAGGGCCGTGATGGTGGTAATGACACGATCTATGGCGGCGCCGGTGATGATACGATCTTTGGTCAGGAAGGCGACGACATCATCGCAGGTGGTCTTGGTAATGATACACTGTATGGCGGTTCCGGTGATGATATCTTCTTATTCGAGGCAATTGATGAAGGTATTGATGCGATTAAGGACTTTGTATTTGGTGAGGACTTGCTTGATTTGTCTGCCATTATCACAGGATATGATGCAAGCGATGTAACGCAAGACATCACAGATTTTGTGATTGCTACAGAAGATCTGAGCGGTAACACGACCATCGCGGTTGATCAGTCAGGTAATGGCGGCGCGGGTGGTTCCACTGATATCGTGGTGCTGGAAGGTGTTACAGGGCTTGATCTTGATCTGACTATTAAGACAGACACGATGGTGTAACGCGGCCTTTTAAATATTATAACAAACCGCCTTTTAGGTACATTATGTTTCCGTAAGGTGGTTTGTTTTATGAATGCTGTTTTGTGGTGGAAATACAATCAAGGCGAATAAGGTCTTGATTTTAGGTGTAAAAACAGGCATAAAGAACCGGAATGGGTTCTGACAAAAAATAATACTTTTTTAATAAAAAACGAATATCTTTAGAGTAACTTTTGAGAGGTAAAGACTGTGATTTTGAGTAAGAGAATGCGTCGACTGTGTCTATCTACGGCAGTATCCGCACTATTGGTTTTTGGCGCTGATACAGCGTTTTCCCAAGAAAATAATCATAAAATCGATACACTTCGCGACGCTGTTGCAGTTGGTGTGGCGACAAACCCTGAATATGGTGTGGTCGCATCAAGCCGAAGAGCAACTGATGAAGAATTGGAGCAGGGCGAAGCACTGTTTTTACCTTCTGTTGATTTGAACGGTGAAATTGGTTTTGAACATACGGATGATATCGGTACACGAAGCGGTTCCGGCCCGAATGAAGAAAATTTGGTGCGTAGAGATATCGGTCTGACATTAACACAGATGTTATTTGACGGTTGGGAATCTCATTACGAAGTAAAGCGTCAGGAAGCACGTGTTCTTTCGTCGGCGCAGCGTGTTCGTGAAACCGCGGAACTTGTTGGCTTGAGCATCGTTGAATCTTATCTTGAGGTGTTACGTCAGCGTCAATTGCTATTGATCTCTCGTGAAAATGTTGCAGAACACATGAATATTCTTGAGCAAATTCAAGACGGTGTCAGTGCAGGGCGTTCAACAAGAGCGGACGGCGAACAGGCGAAAGCACGATTGGCTGCTGCGAAAGCGACAGAGTCCAGCACTTTGGAAGCGTTACGCATTGCACAAGCACAATACAGAAGAGAAGTAGGCGATGCGGCCGGCGACCTTCAGCTTCCTGTTATTCCATTTGAATCTTTGGAGCAAGATGTTGATCAGGAAGTGCGCTCTACTTTGGCACACAGCCCGACTTTGGACATCTTTACAGCAGATATCGAAGTCGCCTATGCGGAAGCGCAAGGCACAAAATCAACACAATATCCTCAGCTTGACTTGCAGTTAAATGCAAGAACAGGAAATGATATTGGCGGCGTTGATGATGAAGATTCAAGCGCGTCGGCGTTGTTGGTTTTGAACTGGAACCTATATCGCGGTGGTGCGGATGTTGCGCGTGCACGTGAATTTGTTCATCGTCATCAACAGTCAAAAGAATCTCGCGCAGAAGCAGCGCGCGCGGTTGAAAATGATGTGCGTCAAACATGGGCGAGCATGATTTCATCAGGTGAGAGAGCATCTCAGTTCGCTGCGCAGGCTGCTGCGAATGTTGAGGTTGTTAAAGCATATAAAGATCAATTCAGCATCGATCGTCGTACACTTCTTGATGTACTTGATGCGCAAAACGAATTGTTTGTGTCTCGCAGTAATACGGTAAACTCAGAATTCTTAGAAATGCTGGCTGTGTATCGTTTGCTTGCACTTAAAGGGCACTTGCTTCCATCCTTGGGTGTGGAGTATCCTCGTGAAAGTGTTGTCGATGCCGACGAAAAATGGTCTTACAAAGAACAGCAGAAGGCGCGATAACCTATCTTTGTAACGTTCTGTAACGAAATTGAGATCAGGTGACCAAAAAGACTGCCAAAGCGACAAATGAGTCGTCAAAAAAGGCGAATAAAGAACATAAGGAGAGCCCTCCCGAGCAGGAGGGCCTTTCTGTTGCTCAGGGGCAAGAGATTTCCGAAGATTCACGAAATAAATCTGCGGAAGGCTGGGCCTTACAGGCTGATCGTATGGCGATACACAGTCCTTTGGTTGAATGCTTAAGATTAATGGCGGGGCATTACGGGCGTCGTTCCAGCGCCGCATCATTAACGGCAGGCTTGCCTATACCGCCAACCGGTCTGACCCCTGCGTTATTTATACGCGCGGCAGAACGTGCAGATTTACAGGCAAAACTTGTTGAGCGCGCACTGGAAGGGTTGGCTATCTCTGCCAATTTACCGTGTGTATTGGCCCTGGAAAATAATCAGTCATGTATTTTATGGCAGGTACGTCATCCAAAAGGCTATGAGCCCAAAAAGAACAAAGACAACCAAATCGAAGTGCACCCACAAACGCAGCTTTTGGTGCAATTCCCTGAGACATCAGATGAAAAACAAGCCATCACAATCGAAGAATTAGCACCACTTTATACAGGGTATGCATTCTTTATCAGGCCGACAGCACGAAGCGATGAACGGGCAGGCCCCGCGGAAATTGATACAGGGCGTGATTGGTTCTGGGCGACTTTTTGGAAGAATAAAACGCTGTACACTGAGGTAATCGTCGCGGCGATGATGATTAACCTGTTCGGTTTGGCCAGTTCTATTTTCATTATGAATGTTTATGACCGTGTTGTTCCAAACAGTGCATTCGATACGCTTTATGCCATGTCCTTTGGGATTGCCACCGTCTTTATTTTCGATTTCATACTCAGAAACTTACGTGCGCATTTCCTGGATCATGCGGGGCGTCGGGCAGATGTAAAGATTTCTGCTATGCTTTTTGAACAAATTATGGGCATGACGATGACTGCCAGACCGCCGAGTGCAGGGGTTTTGGCAAGTAACATGAAGGAATTCGAAACGTTGCGTGACTTTTTTACGTCTGCGACGATGGTGGCATTAATTGACTTGCCGTTTATTTTCATTTTTATCGGTGTAATCGCCCTGATCGGCGGGCCTATTGCTTTTGTGCCTTTGGCTGCAATTCCCTTGATTGTGGGTATGGGATTTTATTTGCAAAAACCTTTGCAGAAAGTAACCCGTGAATCGATGCATGAAAGTGCGCTTAAAAATGCGCTATTGTTTGAGACAATTATCGGATTGGAAACAATTAAGGTTCAAGCCGCAGAAGGGCACACGCAAAGAAATTGGGAAGAACTGACGGAAAAGGCGTCGCGTACATCTGTTAAATCAAGGCAACTTTCGGCGTTTGCACAAAACTGGGCCGTGTTCATTCAGCAACTCGCCAGTGTCGGTATTGTGTTTGTTGGTGTGTTTATGATTGCCGATGCGCAAATTTCCATGGGTGCGTTGATCGCATCTGTCATTCTTTCGGGGCGTATTATGGGGCCGCTTGCGCAGATTGCGGGGTTGATGACGCGTTTAAATCAATCAAAAGAGGCTTTGGCGCAACTGGATGATTTGATGAAAAAACCTGTTGAGCGCCCGGCAGGAAAGCATTTTGTTTCCTTGCCACACATTAAGGGCCGCGTTGAATTCCGTGACGTCGTGTTCAGCTATCCGGGGCAGGAAGTTCCGTCAGTTAATAATATGAGCTTTGTGATAGAACCGGGTGAGCGCGTCGGAATTATCGGGGCTGTCGGCTCCGGTAAAACCACAATTGAGCGTCTCTTGCTTAATTTGTATGAGCCAACATCCGGCTCTGTGCAAATTGATGGTACGGATGTGCGTCAGATTGATCCGGGTGACTTGCGTCGCAATGTTGGGGCTGTTCAACAAAGTCCGCAGCTTTTCTTTGGTTCTGTGCGCGATAATGTCACAATGGGACATGAAATGGCGCCTGACAGATCTGTTCTGCGTGCTGCAGAGATATCGGGCGTAATGGAATTCCTAAAAGATTCATCGGCAGGGCTGGACACACAAGTCGGGGAACGCGGTGAAGCATTATCAGGCGGGCAACGTCAGGCCGTCGCGATTGCGCGTGCGTTGTTATACGACCCGCCTGTGTTAATTTTGGATGAGCCGACCGCGTCTATGGATCCGGCATCGGAAAACAGGCTGCGCAAACGTTTGCACAAGCTTTGTGAAAACCGTACGACAATTTTGATTACGCATAAGGGGGCAATGCTAACCTTGGTTGATAAATTGATCCTGATTGACCGTGGGCGCATTGTTGCATACGGGCCAAAAGATGATGTGATCAGAAAACTGCAGGCGCGTGAATACGGAACGGCGGCGGAGAAAACAGATGTCTGATAAACCATCCCAAGCTTCGGAAGTGCAAAGCATTAATAACCAGGGGGAATGGGGTGCCATTCGCCAGAATTGGGCCAAGGAAAAGGCCGATATCGTTCAGGCGCGCGCAACGGTATTCTTTGACGCAGATGATCAAGTTCCGTTGTCGAAACATTTCCTTTTAGTCGCGATCGCTTCTTTCTTTCTTATATTTGTGATTTGGGCAAACCTGGCCACACTTGATGAGGTTACGCGCGGTGATGGAAAGATCATCCCCTCCAGTGAGGTGCAAGCCCTACAGAGCCTTGATCCGGGTATGGTTGATGAGTTTTTGGTTAAAGAAGGGGACTTCGTCACCAAAGGGCAGGTTTTGGTGCGTCTTCGTGATATTGAGGCTGCGTCCGATTTAGGGGCAAACCGCGCGCGGTATTTAGGCCTTTTGGCGTCCATTACACGCTTGCAAGCAGAGGCAGAAGGGAAAGAAACGCTGGAGTTTCCCGATGAGGTTAAAAAAGAATCTCCTAAAAGTGTTACAGAGGAAATGAACTCGTTCCGTGCAAACATGCTTCAATTAGAAGGGCAGCAGCGTGTTTTACAAAAGCAGCTCACGCAAAGAGAGCAGGAGTTAGATGAGCTCAATAGCCGTATTGGCGACCTTAAAGGCGTTATTCATTTACAGCGTCAAGAAATGAACATGATTAAGCCTTTGGTTGAAAAGGGGTCTGCGCCCAAGCTGGAGCTGTTGCAGTTACAACGTGGTATCAAAGAACGCGTATCGGAATTAAATGGCTTAACCTCTAGCTTGCCACGTGCCAAATCTGCGATTGAAGAAGCGAATGCACGATTAAATGAGATTGAGCAAACAGCCAAAGCAGAAGCACAAAAAGAATTGGCCGCGAAATTAAATGAACTGAACGAGATTAGAGAGCGTTTAAGCGGTTTGACCGAAATTAAGGTTCGTAAAGAGATTAAATCACCCGTGGATGGCACCATTCAGGAATTAACCGTAAATACTGTTGGCGGAGTTGTGCGCGCAGGGGAAGACCTGATTAAAATCGTGCCCAAGGATGATCAATTAATCGTAGAGGGGCGTGTGAAGCCGTCTGACCGCGCGTTTATCTATCCCGGACAGCCAGCCGTCATTAAGATCACGGCATATGATTTTTCGATTTATGGCGGTTTGAAGGGGGAGCTATTAGATATCTCTGCAGATACAATCGAAGATGAAGAGGGCAACCCATTTTATCGTGTGCGCCTGCGTACACATGATACAGAGCTGCGCCGCAAAGGCGAGGTTCTGCCGATTATTCCGGGTATGGTGACCAGTATTGATATTCTGACAGGTCAGAAAACGGTTATGGAATATTTGCTGAAGCCGTTCATTAAGACGTTAGATAATGCAATGAACGAACGATAAAACAGAACTTTATGCGTTCACCCATTCTATCGCTTTTTCAAGATCCTTTTCTTTGAAGGCTTTCGTTTCTCCGGATAGGTTACTTTCGCTGATTTTACTTCTGAAAATTTCTGTTTCCGGAGGGTTAACCATGGCAAGTTTTTTGACTTTTTGACCAAACTTTACAGAAGACAGCATATCTTCTTTCGCGGCGGCCTGCTCCCATCCTTTAAATTCACGGTAATAAATTAAAAGCCTGATCTCACCATATTTCTCTATCATGTCCTGCAACTTGGGTAAGAAGTTGTCTCGATAGCCTTCTTCTGAGATGGTTTTATCAACCTGCATGAAAAGAACACGGTCTGTTGTCTGAGGCATTACAATATTATATTTATCATTTTGATTGGTCATTGCTTTGCGCCTTTTTTTGAAAAATTAAAATTCTCCCTATTTCATTTCAAACATTATTTATATTTAAATTCAAGGAAAATCGGATTTTTCCTAAATATTTCATATATTTAATTAACCTAATGTAAGTAAATGCTAAATTACTTTTTTGCTATATTTTCCGTATTTTTACGTTGAAAGAAGCTTGCAAATACTTACATAATGCGTTTCTTAATCATATATATACTTTGGAATGAAAAATGGAAAAGCGAAAGCCTATGTCACAAGAAATGATCACAATTACAATGCCCGATAATTCTACTCGTGAGTATGTGACGGGCACGACGGGCATGGACATCGCAAATGACATTTCTAAGTCGCTGGCAAAAGCTTCTATTGCGATTAAGCTGAATGGTGAACTATCCGATCTGTCTTTACCGATTGAGGCAGACACATCCATTGAAATCGTAAAACGTAACGATGATGAAGCCCTTGAGATGATACGTCATGATGCGGCGCATGTGATGGCTGAGGCGGTACAAAATTTGTTCCCGGGCACACAGGTAACGATCGGGCCGTCTATTGAAAACGGTTTTTATTATGATTTTGCACGTAATGAACCTTTCTCAACCGAAGACTTTGAAGCGATTGAAAAAGAGATGCGTAAAATCGTTGAGCGTGCATCGCCGTTTGAGCGCGAAGTGTGGGATCGGGAGGAAGCCTTAAAATATTTCCGTGATAAGGGCGAAATGTATAAGGCCGAATTGATCGAAGATTTACCTGAGACTGAAGATATTAAAATCTATAAGCAAGGTGAATGGTTGGACCTGTGCCGCGGGCCGCATATGCCGTCAACCAAGCAGGTGGGCACAGCCTTTAAACTTTTGAAGGTTGCCGGCGCATATTGGCGCGGTGATGCGAATAACGCGATGCTGACGCGTATATATGGCACGGCATGGCGTGATCAAAAAGAGCTGGATGCCTATCTGCACCAGTTAGAGGAAGCAGAAAAGCGCGATCACCGTAAGCTGGGTCAAGAAATGGATTTGTATCATTTCCAGTCTGAGGCGCAGGGATCTGTGTTTTGGCATCCGAAAGGATACGTCATTTATAACCAGCTGGAATCCTATATCCGTCGTCGTTTGAATACATGCGGCTATAAGGAGATTAAAACGCCGCAATTGATAGACAACAAATTGTGGGAGGCATCAGGCCACTGGGGTAAATACCGTGAAAATATGTTTGTGGTGCCTGATGAAATTCCAAGCGGTGAAGAGGGCGAACCTGTCGTGAGTGATAAAGCGTTTGATAAGCTGATGGCTTTGAAACCGATGAACTGTCCTGCGCATGTTCAGGTATTTAATCAAGGATTAAAGTCTTATCGTGATTTGCCGATGCGATTGGCGGAATTTGGATGCTGTCACCGAAATGAGGCGCATGGCGCGCTGCATGGTTTGATGCGTGTCCGTCAAATGACGCAGGATGATGCGCATATTTTCTGTACGGAAGATCAGATTTTGACAGAATCAATCGCATTTTGTTCCTTGGTTAAAGACGTCTATAAGGATATGGGCTTTGATGATGTGCGTGTGGTACTGGCATTACGCCCCGAAAACAGAGCAGGCAGCGATGAGATTTGGGATAAGGCAGAAGATGGCTTGCGCCAAGCTTTGAACGAAGCCGGACTTGAGTTTGAGGAAGAAGAGGGCGAAGGCGCTTTCTATGGCCCAAAGGTCGAGTATCATATTCGCGATGCGATCGGGAGAAGCTGGCAGTGTGGAACGTTACAGCTTGATTTCGTTCTTCCTGAGCGCTTGGATGCGTCCTATATCGGGGAAGATGGCAATAAACATCGCCCTGTTATGCTGCACCGCGCCGTTTTGGGAACTTTGGAGCGATTCATCGGCATTATGGTGGAAAGTTATGCAGGAAAGCTGCCGCTTTGGCTGGCGCCGACACAATGTGTTGTGGCAACCATTACAGGTAAAGCTGATGCGTATGCACAAGAAGTCTATGATCAATTAATTGCGGCCGGTGTGCGTGCGGAGCTTGATATCCGTAATGAAAAAATCAATTACAAAGTGCGTGAGCATTCAGTACAGAAAGTACCGGTTATGTTTGTGGTTGGAGCACGTGAAGCAGAAGAGAAGACAGTTGCGATCAGACGTCTCGGGTCTAAAGCTCAAGATGTTGTCCAGATGGATCAGGCTGTTCAAGACCTAACTGCTGAAGTTCAGCCACCGTTCTAGCTTCACCAATTTTATAGATTGTAATATTTTGATCTTCTAAATCCGCGAGCACGGCCTCGCGGGTTTCTTTTGGGATGTCTTCCAAGATCAACTCATTATCTGCGCCTGCTCTTTGAATACCGAAGAATGCAATCGGCGTATCCATGAGTTCTTGCATAGAGAGCTGATAAACGGCGCGCCCACCCATAACACCTTTGAAAAATTCATCCGTCTCAAGGGCGCGTTGATAGGCATCTTCAACATCTTTTTCAGGAAATTCTGCTGTGCTTTTGACGAATTCCAAACGTTGCTTTGCGAGTTTCTTCGCCGATGCATAATCACCCGCAGGCGCAGGTCTTTCGAAATCTTCGTGTCCTGCAGGGTTGAATGACCGCGATCCCACAATTTGTTGCATAACCGGACGATGGGATTGACGCGCTTTCTCAAGCTGTTCATTCAGATCACCGTTATATGGCTCTCTCAATAATGTTTGCTCTGTCACGCCTGCTATAGCTTCGCCATGTGCTGTTGCGTTATGGGCAAGACCTGCAATATGCATGGCATCATGAAATTGGTTGCGCAGGGTCGGATCATCAAAATCATACAGGCCGTGTGTTTCGATGAACAATTCAATGGCATCACCCATTGTGAATTCTGTATCAATACCTGCATCCTCAAATGCGTCTGCGGCACGCTCTTTGTTCAAAGCATTTTCACGCAGTTGGATGTTGAGTTTATCCATGTAACTTAAATCACTCATAATCGTTTTCTTAGCATAAGCCCCGTTTTATATCCATAAAACAATGTTATTGCGGTGAGCTATATATTTCTGGCGCGAGACACAGGAAACCCTTGCAGAACAGCAAAAACAACCGTATTAATACTTTTCTAAGCAATTTATTTGATACTTTTAATGCGCAACTAAGAATAGGAGAAGCGACAATTTCTAGACCACAAAGACCAATGCCCCGAAAAGATGACGGGCCACGTATAAATTCTGACATTAGAGTTGATGAAGTTCGCCTTGTTGATTCCGAAGGGAATATGAAGGGAGTTGTCAAAATTGATGAAGCTTTGAAATTGGCAGAAGAAGAGGGACTAGATTTAGTAGAAGTATCTCCGAATGCTGAGCCTCCGGTTTGTAAAATACTGGACTACGGTAAATACAAATATGAGCAGCAAAAGAAAGCCAATGAGGCGCGCAAAAAGCAAAAGACAGTTGATGTCAAAGAAGTGAAGATGAGCCCGCGCATCGAGAAAAATGACTATGATGTCAAGATGCGTAATGCGACACGTTTCCTCAAGAGCGGCAATAAAGTAAAAGTTTCTATGCGTTTTCGTGGTCGTGAGATGGCACACCAGGATATCGGCCGTGATTTATTTGCCCAGATGATCGAAGAATTAGGCGAATTGGCAACAGTGGAGTTGAAGCCTAAGTTTGAAGGGCGTCAAATGATTATGATCTTGGCTCCTGCCTCGACATAAAATTGAATTCATATAATCTTTTTTAAAAGCGCGACGTTTCTGTTGCGCTTTTGTGTTTTTGCATCTGTGGCATAAAACTTGCTTTTAATAAATTGATGGCGTATCTCTTACACCTGATTTTCTTATGAATTAATTAGATAGGACAACCCCTATGATTCTTGACATTATTGCTGGCCTTATCATGCTTGCGTCGGTTCTGATTGCAATATTACGTGGATTTATACGTGAGGTACTAACCATTTTCGGTTTGGTTGGTGGTGCTGTGGCGGCCTATATTGGCGGGCCTTTGTTATCCCCGTATTATCAATCGTGGATGGGCGTAACAGAAGGGCAGGAAGAGCCTGAGAAATTGCTGGATATGGTGCCTTATCCCTTGGTGGCAGAGGTTTTGGCATATGCAACGGTCTTTATCGTTTTTGTGATTTTGTTGTCTATCTTAAGCCACTTTTTGGCTGAATCAGTTAAAAGTCTTGGTTTGGGCGCGGTGGATCGCACACTTGGTATGGTGTTCGGCATTGTACGCGGTGTTTTATTCCTTGGCCTGCTATATTTGCCGATCTATTACCTTGCCGGTGATGAGCAAAAAGAAGATTGGTCATTTTTACAAGACAGTAAAAGCCGTGTTTATCTGGAGGCAACATCTGAATGGATTGCAGGCTTCATTCCTGTGAATGAGGAAGATATTAACTTTGAAGAGACGAGCGAAACTGCGAATGCGGTTAATGATGCGCGCAAAAAGTTAGAAGATATGAACTTATTGCAGAAATCTGACTCTGAACTGCAAGATCCTGAGGATCAGAAGCAGAAAGACGGATATACAGATGAATCACGGAGTGAAATGGACAAGCTTATTGAAGATGTAAGCACTGCTGAGGAAGACGGTAACAAGACGCTTTATAATGAATAATATAAGCTGCTATTGAGTGTGGGCTATGCGTTACTGTAAAGGTCAACGCATTGGCCGTCTCCGTTACCATTTTCGTTGTTTTTGCTGTCGTCTTTGCGGTTTGCTTCAAGCTTTTTAAAGTACAGGTCGTTGATGTCGCCTGTGACGTAATCACCATTAAACACTGAGCAATCGAATTTTTGATCGCTGCCTTCTTGGTCGCTGGGGATGGCAGAACGGATCAGGTCTTCCAGATCTTGATAAAATAATTTATCTGCGCCGATTTCTTCGAGAATTTCCTGTTCTGTTTTATCATGAGCCACTAATTCGGCTTTCACGGCCATATCGATGCCATACACATTCGGGTATCGAATAGGCGGGGCAGCAGAAGCAAAATAGACTTTCTTTGCGCCTGCATCGCGCGCCATCTCAACAATTTTACGAGATGTCGTGCCGCGCACGATAGAGTCATCAACCAATAAAACATTTTTGTCTTTGAACTCCAGACCGATAGGGTTGAGTTTTTGTTTTACCGATTTTTCTCTCTCTGCCTGACCGGGCATAATGAACGTACGGCCGATATAGCGGTTTTTAACAAAGCCTTCACGGAATTTCACATCCATTGTATGTGCAAGCTCCATGGCGCATGGGCGGCTGGATTCAGGAATTGGGATAACAACATCAATATCGTGATCCGGAAATTCACGCATGATCTTTTGTGCAAGATATTCCCCCATGCGCACGCGTGCTTTGTAGACGGAACTGCCGTCTAAAATAGAGTCGGGTCTTGCGAAATAAACATGTTCAAAGATACATGGGGTATGTTCTCGGGAATCGTCACAGACTTTTGTGTGGAGCGTACCGTTATGTTCAATGTAGATGGCCTCGCCGGGCTTTACATCACGTTCCACTTCAAAGCCCAGAGCATCTAGGGCGACACTTTCAGAGGCAATCATATATTCAGTCTTGCCTGTGTCAGGGCATTTTCGTGAACCGTAAATAAGGGGTCTGATCCCATGGGGGTCACGGAAGGCAAGCATGCCATAGCCTGAAATCATTCCAACGACCGCATATGCGCCGCGGCAACGTTGGTAGAGCTTTTCAATAGAACTGAATATATCTTGTGGCTCAGGCTTTAACTTTCCAAGCTGTTGAAGTTCATGCGCAACAATATTTAAAAGGACTTCTGAGTCGGAATTTGTGTTTACATGGCGCAGATCAGTTTTGAAAAGGTCTTGCGTTAATTCATCTTGATTTGTCAGGTTTCCGTTATGACCTAAAACAATCCCGTATGGGGAATTAACGTATAATGGCTGCGATTCCGCTGAGCTGGCTGTACCAGCAGTCGGGTAACGGACATGGGCGATACCGATATTGCCCCGAAGGTGTTTCATATGCTCTAGGGTGAAGATATCACGAACCATGCCGTTGCTTTTGCGAAGGAAGAACTTTCCCTTATCTTCGGTTACGATGCCTGCAGCATCTTGTCCGCGATGTTGCAAAATAGTCAGCGCATCATAAAGGTCTTGATTAACGGGGGAGTAAGCAAAAATTCCAACAATGCCGCACATGCGATTATCTTTCTTATGCAAATATGCACCTTAAAGTGAATTGACAAAATATGAGGTAATGAGCGGATTTTCAAGAAAATTATTGTCTTTTGGTATTTCTATTATCAGGCATAAAAAAAGCGTTACATTTTTTGTAACGCTTTTCTTTCAAATACTTATCCTAAAGGTTAGGCGGCTTTGCTTTTTGTCGTCTTTTTAGGTTTACTTGTTGTCTCATTCGCCGCGGCAGGAGTCATCTCCAATGTACGCGTTGGGAACGGAATTGTAATACCGTCTTTATCCAATGCTTCTTTTACGGCTTTGATCGTATCGATTTTCAAACCGAAGACATCAGATGTTTGTGACCAAATACGAAGAGTAATGTCCACAGAGGAATCACCCAAGCTTGTGACCATGATTTGTGGTGTTTTGCCATCTGTCTGAAGAATGCGTTCTTCCTTTTTGATCGCCTTTTCGATGGTTTTGAATGCCTTGTTGATATCATCGCCATAACTGATCCCGAAAACAATGTCCTGACGACGTGTTTTGTTTCTTGAGAAATTCTCGATCTCAGTGTTCCACATTTTGCTGTTTGGTACGAAAATATAAATGTTTTCAACGGTTGAAAGTTCAGTGACGAACAGGCCAAGTGATTTAACCGTTCCTTTTACAGATCCGCAAGATACGAAGTCACCGACGTTGAACGGACGTAAAATCAGCAGCATAACACCGGCTGCTACGTTGCTGAGTGTCCCTTGTAAGGCCAAACCAATCGCAAGACCGGCGGCACCAATAACAGCAAGCAAGCTGGCAGTTTGAACACCGAATTGTGTCAGTACCATCACCAATGAGATAGCAAGAATCGCATATTTTGCCATTCCGCCAAGGAATGACTTTAATGTTTCATCAAGTTTTTTGATTTTTTGAATAGCCTTCTTGGCTTGATTACCCAAAATCCACCCTACGATTAGAATAATTCCGGCGATAACGACATTGCTTGCAATATCAATTAGGTAGGTCGTACTGACATCTATATCCATAACTTGCCCTCTTTTGTTAAAAGTTTAGAAATATATGTGGCGATTATTAGACGTGTTGTTTGGTTTTCGCAAGGAAAAGACTAAAATTTCCTAATTTTAGGCATAATTCCACCGCAATTTTTTGCTAATTTGTTATAGTGAATGAGGTTATGTAAGTGAATGTTTGAGCAACTTATTTTTGTGTTATCAAGGAGTGTGCACAATGTTTACTAAGTCAGAAATTAAAGAAAATCTGTTAGGATGCTTCGAAATTGCGATTTTTATGCGAAGGGGTGTCGGGCGGTTTCGTGATACTAAAGTAACGGCTGTTAAGTCGTTGGTTATTCCTTTGGTTTTGACCCCAATTGTCGTTATTCTGATGGTGATGGTGTCTCAAGATTTCGCCACCGAAGTTTTGATTCCTCTGCATGTCGGCCGCATCATTTTAACCATGATGATTACGTGGGCTATCGTTTATTTGTTGTCAAAACACTTTAATCGCGATCAATATTTTTGGCGTTTCGTTACAATTTCTTGTTGGGTGGATATCATAGGATTCCTTTTGTTATTGCCGATTGTTATTGGCGTTATGACTGGCTATGAGTTTTCAGTTTTTGAATCTTATGCACTATTCAGCGGCATAGTCGGCTATGTTTATGCGGCATTTATAGCAACGCATGTCTTAAAGCTTCCTTGGGAATTAGGCGGCTTTGTGGCGATCGTCAGTATGGGCGTTAGCGAGAACATGATAGATTTTACCGTATATTTACGTGATAGTTTTGCATATTCCGTGTAAACTATAAATTGTAGTAAGCATTTATAGTTGGAGGGCACAATGATCAGTAAAGGTGAGTTAACGCAAAATCTACGCGGTTGTTTGGAAATTTTCCTTTTTATGCCAAAAGGAATAGAGCGTTTTGATATAACGCGTGCAAAAGCCATACAGTCGTTTTTTATTCCGCTGGCTTTGTTACCATTTATATTGATGATCGTCGTGAATATGAATGATGAGTTTTCTCCGACACTGATTGTATCCCTTAATCTTTTGCGTATTTTCCTGTCGATTATATTGTTTTTAACGGCTGTTTATTTCTTGGCTAAGCAGTTTGACCGGCAAGATCATTTTTACAAATTTATCCAAGTCTCAAATTGGCTGAATATTAACGCGTTATTGTTGGCCATGCCGATCTTAATCGGAATGGCGAGCGGTGTGCCATCAGATGATTTTGAGGTTTATGCCGTGTTTTGTGAGATAGTAGGGTATATTTACAGTGCGTTTGTCATCACACATTGTTTCAGATTACCCTGGGAAATGGGCGGTTTCATTGCGATCGTCGGTTTAGCGATCAATGA
The DNA here is from genome assembly GCA_051967755.1 of Alcanivorax sp. Lineage (GTDB taxonomy): Bacteria > Pseudomonadota > Alphaproteobacteria > Micavibrionales > Micavibrionaceae > UBA1672. Next base: position 79,112 of record JBQDYD010000007.1, on the reverse strand, counting down.
AAATCTGTTTGATTTATCAAATTACGCGCGTGATCTGCTTGCGGTCTCTGTGTAAGTAAAAATTGACTTACGCATAAGGGTTTTTACTGGCCTTAACAATCAATCGGATCGGCACACCCGTAATACCGAAATCTTTGCGTATTCCGTTAATCAGGTATCTTTTAAAAGAATCCGGTAGCTCTTTCGGCCTAGAGACCCAGAGCGCGAATGTAGGCGGGCGGGTTTTAATCTGAGTGATATATTTAAGGCGGTTATGACGCCCGTTTACCAATGGAGCAGGGTTTTGTGATTCCATGCCCGCAAGCCACCTGTTCAGGCCACCTGTCGGTACGCGCATATTCCATATTTCATAGGTTTGCATGGCTTTATAGAACAGTTTATCGATGTTTTTTCCGTTAATTGCGGAAATCGTCGCAAACTGAACACCGCGAATTTGCGCAAGAGAGTGCGAAAGCTTGTGTTTGATATCTTCCAGCACCTCAGAACGCCCCTCAACGGCGTCCCATTTATTGACCGCAATGACCAGAGCGCGTCCTTCTTCAATCACATGTTGTGCGATTTGCAGGTCTTGTTTTTCTAGGAGGGCATTGCCATCAACCACAAGAATGACAATTTGTGCCAAACGAATGGCACGAAACGAGTCTTCGGTAGACATGCGTTCGATCTGGTCGACAACTTTTGATTTTTTACGAAGACCCGCAGTATCTACAAGCTTAAATTGGCGCCCTTCATAGGTCCAGTCTACGGCGATGGCATCACGGGTTATGCCTGCTTCGGGGCCTGTCATGACGCGCTGTTCTTCGACAATTGCATTTAAAAGGGTGGATTTCCCGACATTCGGGCGGCCGACTATGGCTATTTTTATCGGCTTTTCCGGATCATCTTCCTCTTGTTCAAAAACATAATCCTCCAGCCCTTCAATCTCATCCAGATTGGGCAGTCTTTCCCTCTCGTCATCTTCGGTAGAAAAGTCATCCTCTTCCTCAGGGAAATAGTCTTTCATGGCGTCAAACAAGTCATCAAATCCCACGCCATGTTCCGCAGACATTACAACCGGATCGCCATATCCAAGGCTGTATGCTTCACCAACTCCGCTTTGTGTATTGCGTTGGTTTTCACATTTATTAACGACAAGGATGACAGGTTTTTTCTGTTTTCTTAAAAAGGCCGCGAAATGTTCATCTGCAGGCGTAACACCGTCGCGCCCGTCTATGACGAATATTAACAATTCGGCTCTGTCCAAGGCCGCTTCGGTTTGCCTGCGCATGCGCCCTTGAATGGATTCGTCAAAAGATTCCTCTAAACCGGCCGTATCAATAACCATCATAGGTTCGCCATATAGGTTACCTTCTGATTCACGCCAGTCACGGGTTACGCCCGGTGTGTCGTCAACAATCGCCAGCTTTTTTCCTGACAATTTATTAAATAAGGTTGATTTCCCGACATTCGGGCGCCCTATGATTGCTACTTTTAACATATTCATACATCCGCAATTAATCTCTAGCAAAGCGCACAATACGCTATGGTAAAGGAATTTCGTGACTATGTAGCACAGAATTTAGCGATATGCTATCAATGTTCCATCATTGGACAGTAAGTATAATGTGTTACCGGCTATAATTGGTGAGACTTGAACGTTCTTTTTGGTTCTGATTTGTGACAAGACGTCACCGGTATGTGGGTTCACCTCGGTTAAATATCCGTGAGAGCTGGCTAATACCAATCGGCCATTCGCCAAAACAGGTGCAGTCCAATGAATTGGATCTTCTTTGTCCTCTTCATCTTCAAAGCGCGGCAGTTCTGTAATCCAGAAGATTGCCCCGTCCAGAATATTCATACAGATCAGCTGATTTTCTGAGGATAGTACAAACAGTGTATTGCCCGTAATCCAAGGTGTTTTTGATCCACTGATTTCACGCTGCCAAATGCGTGTTCCTGTGCGCTCATCAATTGCAACAAGCTTTCCGCCGAAACTCATTGCGATAACAAGTCCCTGATCAAGGACAGGCATGGCGGTAATGTCAGACATACTCTCTAATCCTCCGCCAAAACGACGTACATTGGAGAGGTTGTCAGACCAAGCAACAGATCCGTTCTCTACGCGCAAAGCGGTGATTTCACCAGAGGAAAATACCGGCACAACAATATCTTTATTGGCGCCCGGACTTGCCGCACCTAAAAGGCCGGCTGTTTCGCCGATGCCTGTATATTCCCAGATGCTGGACCCGTCTTTTGCATCCAAGGCAACAAGGCGGCTGTCAACTGTGCTTATATAAACGCGGCCTGACAGAATAGTAGGGGCAGCGCGAGACGGTGAGGGTAGTGTTTTTCGCCACATTATATCACCTGTTTCAGGGGATACTGATATAATTTCATCATATCCGTTCGTCACGAAAAGCATCTTGTGCGCATAGGCGATACCGCCACCAATGACCGGGTCATCTTCATCATCACTCTTTACGCTGATGCTCCAGATGCGTTTACCGTTTTCGATATTAATGGCTGATAATTTACTTTTGGTATCAAGGGTAAAAGCGCGCCCGTCTGCGACAATTGGCTGCGCGGTGAGGGGAAGCTCACGTGTGCTGCCGCGGCCTATGTTCGCGCTCCATATTTTTTTTAACTCACCTGATTGTGTCTGTAGCGCCAAGTTCTGCATGGAGTGGTTCGGGTATCCACCTGCTTGCGGCCATGCTTTATTTTCCCAAGCGTTTGGAAGGGCAAAACGTTCGCCTTCTTTCAATGGTGTATCTGCTACTAAGCTTTTTTGTAGTTGCAAGACAGAAATACGTTCGCCTTCTAGGATGCGTTCTTCTTTTTTACTATCGAAAACACCCGTGACTTTTGAACAGGCGGTGAGTGAAAGTGCACATAATACAAGAGGTAACGTTTTTGTCTTGAGCATTCTGTTTCCTATGGTCTTAGATTTTAATTTTGTTGGAATTCTGCCGATGTACTGCCCTGTGCCGCGTACAGGATATCAAGGGACTGCGCTTTTTTCTTAAGGCTTTCCGCGACACTTTCTACAGCAATAATCTGTGACAGATGGTCGCGTGCAGAGGCGAAGTCTTGGTTTTTATCGGCCTTTAAAAGGGCAAGTTCAAGGTGCGCATGATATTTCCACGGATTATTATCTGCCGTTGAAAGTGCAGCATATTCGTTGATTTTTTGTTCGGTGCTCATCGCCGTATCAATGCTTGCAATCATGTGTCTGGCCATAAAGACTGAAAGTGGATCCAGTGATTCGTCTGCAGCAATTTGTTTGTATGTGCTTAGAGCAAATTCTGTGTCTCCGTCATTGAGTGCCATGCCCGCAGCGTTTAGTAAAGCAAATCCGCGTAGCTTTGTGTTCAGCTCGGGGGCGGTTTCGACGATATTTTGGGCGGCATCTTGCTTTGATTGTGCAGCATCCAGATACATATTCGTCTGCGCGGTGTTTTGGTTGGTTTTCCAACCTTTATAGCCTTCATTTGCGGCCGTTCCCAAAATAAGGACAGCAATTAAACCAATTAGAAATCCACCATATTTTTGCCAGAGCTGCTCAATACGCTCTTGCTTCATCGCTTCATCGACCTCTGTAAAAAGATCCGACATATACTCATTCCTTCCAGTAAAAATATTTGGCCATTGTAATCAAAAATTCTGACGATGCCAGACTTTTCATACCAAAGATTATTTCCATTTAATAGAGCACCCCATGGATGGTGTTTGGGCCGCAGTAACAGAACCGTTTTCCTTGACCTCCATCATGGCATTAAATAATTCAGGGACGGTGTTCTCATCCGCAGGTTTGTTGGCCGCGCTGTCTAATCGCCCGCGATATTGTAAGATACCGTTTTTGTCGAAGCCGAAAAAATCAGGGGTGCAAACGGCATCGTACGCTTTTGCTATATCTTGGCTTTCATCAATGAGATAGGGGAAGCTAAAATTGTGTTCTTGTGCGAATTTTTGCATATTCTCATACGAATCCGCAGGATATTTTTCTGTATCATTTGCCATGATTGCCACACATTCTATGCCTTCTTCTTTTAGGCGAGAGCACGTTTTGACAAGGCGGTCTATCACTCCGATTACATACGGGCAGTGATTGCAAATAAACATGATAAGCGTACCGTTTTCACCACCACACTGAGAAAGGGTGTAAGTCAGACCATCGACGCCTTTTAATGAAAAATCGGGAGCCGAAAAATCCTCTTGTTTATCAGGGGTATGCATTAACGCCATGTTTCTTCCTTTTTTCAGTGTTTTTTGGTAAAATAGCTTATGACATTTGACGTAATCCATAATACTGCCTATTCGCAGCCCGCAGGATTTTCCCATCAACAATTCAGAAAGCTCGACCAACTATACTGTGTATCGGCGCGAGATAAAACCCTTACATACAGAACAGTAGATTGCGACTTTGATGAGGGTATTGCTTCTTATACATATTATAAATCGGCTTGTCAGGCTCCGTATTTGCAATTTTTGATCCGTAAGGTCGGCCCAAGGACAACCATGTTTGAGGTGTATAAGCACGGGAAAGGACGTATTGCGAAGAGCGGCGTTTTTGATCGTGCCTATGAAAAGCTTTGTAACGAAGTGGAAAAACTGGGCGAACAAGATTAAAAGTAGCGTAAACAGAGACGCTATCTTGTGTTTTACTGATGTTTCTTCTATTTTCATCGGTATTGTTAGCGTGAACTCTGATTCCCAAGGTTAATTTCTATGGTTAAATTCAAATCCCGACTGAGTGCCCTTGCCTGTGCGTCTGTATTGATGTTCTCGACGTCTTTGGCACATGCAGATTATGAGAAAAACTATATCGGTGAGATGGAAACCTATACGGCGGTCTATGAAGATACGTTGGTGCATCTTGCGCGGGAACATAGTTTAGGCTTTGTTGAGGTTCGCGCCGCAAACCCGACCCTTGATCCGTGGATACCCGGTGAAGGTGCAGAAGTTATCTTGCCGAAAATGCATTTATTACCTGATGCACCCAGAACGGGGTTGGTTATTAACCTTCCTGAAATGCGTGTTTATGCATATTTGAATGGCGATGAAGCCCCTTATAGTTACCCATTGGGTGTCGGGCGTGAGGGACTTGATACCCCTGTGGGGAAGACAACAATCGTCCGTAAAAAAGAAGGGCCGACTTGGCGTCCGACGCCGCGTATGCGCAAGGAAGACCCTGAATTGCCTGCAGTTGTTCCGCCCGGACCGGAAAACCCGCTGGGAACGCATGCTTTGTATTTTGGATGGCCTACTTATGCGATGCATGGCACGAATAAACCATTCGGTATTGGCCGCCGTGTCAGCAGTGGCTGTATAAGGCTTTATCCTGAGGATATTGTGAAATTTTTTGATCAGGTTCCTGTCGGGACGAAAGTGAATGTGATTAATCAACCCATCAAAGTGTCATGGATCGATAATGAGCTGTATTTAGAAGCGCACCCGGATTTAGAGCAAGCCATCAAAATGGAAGAGATGGGTATGGTGGAGCAGCAAAAATTCACTGATGAAGATATGTCATTGATTATTGACCGCGCCGGAAGGTATCAGGACCGTTTGAATTGGCCGCGTATCAGAAATGCCTTGAGAGAGCGTAAGGGATATCCTGTCAGGATTGCAAAATACTTTGAAGAAGATCAGCCGGATCAAGAAGAGGTAATTACGGTTCAGGATGGTGAAACGTCTTCCGTTCGTGATACGACGAAAGATCAAGATGCTGAGGATGCGGTTGTCCCTAAAAAGAAACCTAATTTATCTGCGGTCATTGATGAGCCGGATGTCGTTGTGGTTGATGCCCAGCAAAGCAGACCTGTGAATTAGAGCGTTACAGGCTTTATTCGATTAAACAAATTTAAATGTAAGTATAAGCGCGTGTAGTGTTGGCAGTATGATAGGTGCCAAATAGAAGACTATGCGAGACTTCTTTTTTACAAAGAAGACAGCCAAGCTGAATAATGCGCATGCCATCCATGTTAAAAGGGGTTGTGAAATAACAACCGGCACAAGGACATCTTCTTGGGCGACACTGTAGAAACCCAGAACGTCAAACCCTTCTGCGTGAATATCTAAGATTTCAAACCTTAAGATCAGCCAATATACAAAAGGCGGTGCAGCGAAGCCGATGGCATTGCATAGAAAAAATGTAAGGAGTTTCTTAATCGTGTTCATGGCGCTCTGAAAATGTTTCTCTACCATCTATAATAAAAAGACCGTCCAAGGGACAGTCTTTTCTTTAAATAAAATGAAATTTTCTAGAGCTTACTTAGTTTGTGCTCTTTGGAAAACTTTCTCTGCAGGAGCAACTTTAGTTGGTGTTGCAACAGCTGCTGGAGTGTCCATTTTTTCTGTGTGTGTTGCTGTTCTCTCCAAAGCGTATGGAGGAGCTGTATCTACATCACCCATGCTTGTTGAGTCACAGGCTGATAGTGCAAGTGTGGCGCCTAGTAGGCAGAATGTTGCAACTGTTTTTTTCATTTTAATTCCTCGTAATTGTAATCGTAATTAACTTTCTGAAACTTTGCCAAATGGCAAACAGATAAATTTCATAAATAAGACTCTTTATACAAAGCCAGTTGTTTTTCAAGTGATTTTTGTATTTTTACGAGAGTTTTTCAGTATAAGTGCAAATATGTAACGCTTTTGTGCCTGTATGGACAAATGTTTGTTTTAATTGTTCTCATTCAGTGCCTCATGCTCGAAATAGGCATCAATTCCCATTCTGATGGCGCGGGCAATCTTTTGTTGATGGTGGCGTTTTTTGAGTAACTCCGCTTCTGATCTGTTCGACATAAAGCCTGTTTCGATAAGAACAGAGGGGATGTCAGGTGCTTTGAGAACCGCAAACCCGGCGTAACGGTGCGGGTTATCCAAAATTCTTATTCCCGATTTCTGAATTTTCTCTACCAGCGTGTTTGCAAAGAATTTTGATTGGTTCATAGTCTCCGTCATTAAAAAGTCCCCCAGGATATAGGCAACTTGTTGATCTTCTACGGCAAGGCCAACCCCGCCCATCAGATCTGCTTGGTTTTCTTTTTTGGCCAGAGCTGCGGTTTGTGCATCAGATGATTTTTTCGATATTGTGTAAATTGATGTGCCGCGTACGCTTTTCTTTTTAATCGAGTCTGCATGTAATGATACAAACAGGTCTCCGTTATTATCACGGGCAAAATGCACTCTGTCTTTTAATTTTATGAAGACATCCCTGTCACGCGTCAGAATGGCGCGATAGCGTCCTGTACTCTCTAATTCTCTTTTTAGTTCCTTGCCGATGCTTAAGACAACATGCTTTTCATAGATTTTGTTGTGACCGATTGCGCCGGGGTCTGTGCCACCATGACCCGGGTCAATGATAATAATACGCTTTTGGTTACGCGTAATTTTCTTGGTTTCAAATGACGGGCGCATTGCGTTTGGAGGCGGCAGCGGAACACCGTTTGTAATCTTTGTTTCTGTCTGCGCAACTGGATTTATGGGGGCGCTAAGATAATCTTCGGTTTTTAGGGTGCCGTGTATATTTGATTTTTTTGCTTCGAACGTGACTGCGTCCACGGGTGTATAGTCAATCACGAGTCGATCCGGTCTGGTATCGTTCTTAGGTAGGAAAAAGGCGCTTTGTATTGCGGCAGGCCTGTCTAGGTCTAACACAATCCTTGATATTCCGCCTTTCAGTTTGCCTTGTCTGACGGCAGATATATATGCGGTTTGATAGCTCTCAATGTCGCCTGCGCTCCATGTGAATGTCGGCAAATCGACGACGATACGATATGGTGTACTGAGTGTGAAAACGCGAAAATCGGCGATTTGGTCCATGTCTATGACAAGGCGTACTTTGTCAGGGTGGTTGCCATAGCGCACAGATTTCACCTCAAGTGCTGAGGCTTGCAGGCTCCAACATGCAATCATTAAAACGATAAAGGTTGCAAAGACTGTGTGTGCTTTAGAAATGGACAAGGCGAATTACTCTAGTCTCAGTGATGTTCTCTACTTTATATCATAGATATGGCAAAAGATGAAAAAGGTACAGGAGGGCGCGTGCCTTTCCGAGGGGTTATCCAGAAAGGAATGTTTATGATTTTGTCGCGTTATCTATCGGCATAAAATCTTTTAAGCACAGAAACCCGTCTTTTACTGCAACAATAATCTCTCTTGGCATCGATTTGATTAATGTACCCGGTTGGTAATCATGCGCCTCTTGCCAGCCGCTAAATTGGAAGACGGCCAAGGTTTGGGTGTCCCCAAATTTGTTGGTGATGTGGGCATAAACGCCATAACGTCCAAAAGCTCTGCTTTTTAAAAGGAGTGTCTCAAATTCATCATCCCAGCTGAGCGTGCGCATCTCTCTGTCAGGCTCATCGTAATATGAGGCCAGTGACGGATCTTGGGGTTTTGCATCGCGCCAATACGTTTCGATATTATTTACAACATCGACAACTGCGCCTGGGGTGTGAATTGATAACATAGAGGATAACGTTTCAATGTCGGTGGTTTTATCTATTTGAACCTGCCTTTGAAACAGAATATCACCGGCATCATATTCCTGAGTTAATTTATGAATGGTAAAACCTGCGGCTTCGTGATCATGCATGATGACATAGGGTTGTGGCATAACGCCGCGCGCACGCGGCAGATAGGTCGGGTGTACATTAATTCCGAATGCTTTGCTTTCTTCTATTGGCGGAATTTTATACGGATAGCCGTTTGATATGAACAGTTCGCAGCCCTGATCAGTTAGGCGTTCAATATCCTGCGGCGTGATTTTTTCAGTGGTGAGCGGAATGTTTTGTTGTTCGCAATATTGTTTCATTTCGGCGTTGCGCGCATAAAAACCATCAACCTTAAAGGTAAATACCTGCAGTGCTTCATGCCCTGCATCAATGAGCGCAGACAGTGAATCAAGAGTGTAATCATATCCAAAAAAACAAAATTTCATAAGATTGAGTGTTGCAGTATGGGGCAGGTCTAATCAAGCCTAAAAATACTTATTTGGTATTAATCATCAAAAGTATCAATTAACTCATCGAACAATTCGCCTGCGATATCGAGTGTTTTCAGGTTGGCTTTATATGATGTTTCTGCAAGTTTTATGTTTACGATTTCCTCGGACAAATTAACATTGGGCACGCCGATCAGGCCGTTTTCATCTGCGAATGGTGAGTCCGGGGAATATGCCGGTGTGAAAGCAGGTGATTTTGCGACCAAGTCTGTTTGAACGCCCCCCGGGCTGCTTGTGGCTTTGCTTTGCGCTGTTAATGGCGTGTATGGAGCATTGTCATTATCTGTTAATGATCCTGCCGATCCCGCATTGGCAATGTTAGACGCGCTCGCGTTTAAACGAAGCGATGCAGAATTTAATCCCGTTAATGCTATTCCAATGGCATTTATCATCATTTTAATATACCATATTACCTGTTAAAATGTTATTTATAATAACGAGTTGGAATTATTAAGGAATTATCATAATGCGTTTTCTAAGTTTTCTTGCCCTATCTACTGTTCTTTTGATGGGCTACTCTCAACAAGCACATGCGGATAAGGCGACATATTGGGATGCTTTGTATCATACGGGATACAAACATAACTTTGAGCCATATGTCGGTAAGCAAGTTTTAAAACAGCGTTCAGCGATTGATAATGACTCATGGACACCGGAAGATTGGATCGATAATCCCGGTGATGAAAAGGTTATAATTCGTGACTTCTACACGATGGACATACTAGAGAAGCAATATATGGATGGTGAAATTCCTGTGTTGCGTGTTGGTGAGGCTTTTATGCTTTTATCAAAGTTTGACCAGGTTCGTGTATTAACATTCCTTGATTATGTTTTTGAAATTACAACTTCCAGCGAAAACGGCATGTTCTACGTATATTCGGAAAGGGATGATGATAATCCCTTGGGATTGTATAACAAATATGGGTTTCAAAATCACTAATCCTGCTCTACTCTCTTGATTGTTGGGTTAAATAGGAATTTGTGACTTATGAAAGATATCGATATATCGGTGGCAGCGGAGCAATCATCTTCAGATTTTAAAAAAGCGTGGGCTCATCATGAAAAAGGCGAATATGATGAAGCAATCGCACTTTATGAAAGTGGTTTAAAAGAAAACCCAGACAAGACCGCGTATTATGATCTGGCGCGTGTTTATCAAGCGAAGGATGATGTTCTAAAAGCCATTCAAGCCGTTACCGAAGCCGTAAAGATAGATAAGCTGTTCCATGAAGCATTCGCGTTGATGGGGGATCTTTATTTTTCGAAACGCCAAGGATTTCCGGCAATCGAAAGTTACGGACAGGCCGTTGCGATTAATCCTGATAATTTGACCTACAAGAAAAGCTTAATCAAGGTTGCGTCATCATTCAAATTTAAACGCGCAAACCCCAACCTGAAGGGGGTCTTGATTGAGTGTATGGAAGACGATCAGGTTGATATGTATTTGTTTGGCGGGGCATGGCTTAGTCTGGTCATGAAAGATGCTTCTGTCGGGCCGTTTTATAAATTGTCCAAGATGAAGTCATATAAAGCCTTTAAAAAAGGCATGGATGCCTTCCCGAATTGTGACGGCTTAATTGATCCGTTTTTCTTAACGGGCTTTGGGAAGTTCACCGTGGCGGATATCGCGTTCGAGACGTGGTGTAAGTATTTACGCCGTTACTTGATAGAGGCGATAGTCGAAGGCAGAATACTTTTTACAGATCCGGATGATATTGAGCTTATTACATGTGCGTTATCCAGATATTGCCTCTTAACCGATTATATCATGCACTCTGATGAAGAGGAAAAAGTGCTGGTTGACGAAATCTGCCAGCGCGTTAGCAAAAGCAATACGCCTAAGCTTGAAGAGTTAGCATGTTTAGGATGTTATGAGCATATCTATTTGTTGGATAATGCAATGGATATTGCACAAAATCTGGCTGGTGGTGATCATGTATCGCAAATTCCGAAATCGCAAATAGAAGACTTTGCAAAACAGCAAGACATTAAAAAGACATTAGGCTCTCTGACTGCGATAGATGATAAAACGTCTGAACGTGTGCGTGAGCAATACGAATTATTCCCTTACCCCCGTTGGGTTGTACCTGCAAAAGACCTGATTAACGAGGATATAGAAGGCGATCTGCGTGATCAGAAGATAAAAATTCTGAACGCCGGTTGTGGTACTGGCAAAGAGGCAATTCAGATGTCTTATGTTTTGCCGAACGCTGAAATTACCGCAGTTGATTTGAGTAAAACCAGTTTGGCATATGCGCAGATGAAAGCAAACGAGTTGGGGATTGAGAATATAAAATTCCTGCATGGTGATATATTGGAACTTGGGGCTTTGGATGAAAAGTTCGACTATATTGCAAGTGCCGGTGTGCTTCACCATATGAAAGACCCGTTTGAAGGGTGGAAGGTTCTCAATGGCCTCCTTAAACCGCAGGGACTGATGCGTATCGCGCTTTATAGTCGTCATGCGCGTTGGGCAATTAACGAAGCGAGAGCTGTGATTGAGAAGAAGGAAATCGGTTCTGACTCTCAATCTATTAAAGATTTTAGGGACAATATTCGCGATCATTTAAAGTATAAATCGATCAAGAAGCTGGAGGAGTTGTTTGATTATTACAACCTTCCTGAGTGCCGAGATTTGTTGTTTCATGTGCAAGAACATCAATATGATTTGCCGCTTTTGAAGAAACAATTAGATGAGTTGGGGCTTGAGTTCCTGCAATTCCGATTGGCGCAAGATAAAATCGATAAATATAAGAAACAAAACCCGCAAGATGCGAATGCAACCGATCTGGAGAGTTGGGCGAAATGGGAAGAGAAAAATCCTGACTTATTTATCTCCATGTATACATTCTGGTGCAGAAAAATCTGATTTTACGCGCGTTTCCCGATAAAGAATGAAAATGTTGCTCGCGATGATCATGGCTGCACCGATGATCAGGTTCGCGCTGGGGACTTTGCCCCAAAAGATATAATCGAAAATCGTGGTCCAGATAATCATGCTGTACATAACAGGCGCAATGATTGACGCTTCGCCGAGGCGGTAACTTTGGGTTTTGGAGAGAAGTGACAGCAGGCCTGTAAGGCCCAAGCCGATAATAATCCATAGGGCATCAAGTGAAAAACTGTGAGGTTTTATTTCTGCAACCGGCCAATGCAATCCTGTTGCGATTGTGCCAAAAAGAACGAAATAAAATACGGTAGTCATGGAGTTTTCAGTTGATCCCAGCCAACGTAAACACACATCCACGCAGCCGGAAGAAAATCCCCATCCAAGGGCAATTAAAATGCCGAATAGGGGCAATGTATTAACATCGGCTGTGGGGTTTGCGACAATAACCACGCCGATAAATCCGAAAATTACGGCGCCAAGGCGGTAGATACCAAATTTCTCCTTTAGAACTGCGAAGGAAATAAGCACCGTAAAGAGTGGCGATGTAAATAATAAAATTGTTGTTTCTGTCAGGGGCATAATGGCAAGCGCCCAAGCGCCCAAGATAATCCCTGTGGTGCCAATTGCCCCCCTGATAATGTGCGCCCAGGGGCGTTTTGTTTTTAGAAGATAGAGCTTTCTGACATACAGTAAGAACATGGATAACGCGATCAGAGAAAAAATATTTCTGAAAAACGTGACTTCTACGGGGCCGAAATATGCGGCCAGCCATTTTGCGTATAAGCTCATCACGGCGAGCATAAAGGCATTGATTGCGGCGTATATAATGCCCATTAAAAGGGGTGTTTTGGTTGGTAGATTCATTATTATTCTTTCAATTACACCAACTGATAACATCTTTCAGATGTGATGTAACGTAGCATTTGCGAATAAATATAATATTGTGGTAGGATTATAAAAAATAAATTTGGGTGAAATAAAAGAATAATGGCGGATCCGGATCAACCAAAATTTGCGCATTTTGAAGGCGTTAAAGAGACGTCCATATATCATTTATATGGGCAGCATGATGAAGTTGCGCGTCAAATCCATCAGGATGCATTGCGTCGTTTTACCGGTAATGACACCCTTACCGTTGATTTGGTTGAAGAAAGTCCCATTGTACCTGAATCCATGGAAACGTTGGATCATTTACAGGAATATGACTCTGTTTCGGTGAGCTCAGGCGTAGGTCTGGGGTCTATTTTATTTGGTGGTGGTATCGCCGGGGGGGAGCTTACCAATGAATATAAAAGACGTTTCGCCGAAGAAGATATGCCGGTTTATGTGGTCGCTGCAGGTAATGAGGGGGAATCAAATCAGGTCGCAATGCCAAGAGTTGCAGATTTTGCACGAAACAGTTTGATTGTTGGTGAGGCGAATAACAATAACGGGGCGCCTTTTGTCGAAAAGCATAGTAGTCGCCTAAACCCGACCTTGAGCTCTGACAGTCCTTTTAACAGAGGTGAGGCATATCAATATTACGACACCAGCCCGTCATTAGAGGGGCACGAGGATTTGGTGCGTAAATGGGTTATTGATAAGCAAGTTCAAATCGGTATTGATTTGTTTAAGGAGCAGAATAAGGGGCTTGACGAAGGTAGCATCAATGAAGGTGTGGGAAAGATTTACTACGCTCTGCATGAAAAATATGAAAACAATGCAGATGATATAGCTTGGGTCGATGGGCAGGTGCAGGCTTACATGGAAAACCCCGAAGCACTTCACGAACAAGTTATGGCTGAGTTACGTGAGCATACTGACATCGATGAAAATGGCTATGTTACGGGTATTAACGGAACGTCATTTTCCGCGCCAGAACAGGCTGGGTATATCTCAGGCGCACTGTATGAACAATGGGAGCGCGAAGAGCAGAACTTGCCGATTTTAACAAAAGATGAAATCACAACACTCGCGAAGATGGCGACCATCGATGTCAGTGCCCGAGAAGGTGTTGATGAGCCGATGGGATCTTACGTTAATGCTGACGGTCATGAATTTGTTTCAGGTGGCGGTCACGGCATGTTTAATCCTGACATGTTCAGAAGCTTAATTGATGAAGCATATAATAAAATCGGTAGTGACCCTGATATTGACAGAGAGTCTGTAACCGTTGTTATGAGTGCGGATATAAAAGAAGGGTTACGTGGTGACAAGGACGTCACTTTGGGAAACCCAACATCAAGAGGTCAGGATGTGGTCGTTGATCGTATGCGTTTGGATATAGACTATGACGTTGACGGAACGGTGCCGCATCATGCGCTTATCGATAAAGCAGGGCAAGGTGATGTTACCGTTGTCAGGTTGCAAGAGGCAAACACCAGGGGCACGTTCCATGGCTGGGCACGTATTGAGAAAGATTTTGGTGAGACGATGCCCGGCGGTAAGGATTGGAGTGTCAGGCTGCATAATGGTAATGACGCAACGCATCAGGGCGCGCAGTTGACCGTCTATGGGTACAATGAAGGCGGTCTGATGGATCAAATGATGGATTACAGCAAGACTTTGGCTGCTGAAATGGCGCCTAAGCCTGATGCGGCACCAGAGGTTGAGGTTGTTCCTGATATCGTTCCTGCAGTAAGTGGATCAGAAGCCACCCCAATTAAGGGACCGTAACTTCCGATTTATTATTTAATGGTCGCCGGCGTTATAGGTGTGGTTAGGATAGGACTATCTGCCGCATTAGGCTCTGTATCATTGGCCGCATTATTGTGGCGATTCACCACATCATCAAAGTTCTCGGCAAGTGTATATGTATCATCTTGATAATCGTCAGGATCACCGAAATCTACATTCACAATGTCCTTAAGGGGGATGCCCTGAGCTAATGCTTGCGGAAGTTGCGGATTACTCTGAAATAATTGTTCGATTATATCTCTTCTGTCCAAAACTTGTGCGCTGCCTGTGGTGCCACTGTTTTTATGAACTTGATGCTCATATAATTCCATAGTAGAGCCATACTCAAGTGCGGCTTCTGAATATAATTCATCTTGTGTTTCCTGATATTTCAGCCAGCTCCGCGCCATCAGCATGTCATTGGTCAATTCTGATGTTGGCTGAGGGCCAACAGAGATATATTGCGCATCCGCGTCTTCGGGCGATCTTGTCAGGTGCCTTATCGCGGCGGCGACGCGAGCTGCGTCAGGGAATATATCTTTATTCTCTTCCATCCATTCGGCTGTATTCACTTTTGCATCATACACGGACTGGAGTAAAATTAGATGTGGCCCGGAATAGAGGCTATTCTCGTCCCTGTTTGCCCATCTTTGAAAATCCATATCATCGTATAAGTTTTCTATAAACTTATCGTAATTTGTGACTCCGAATTCTTCGGTAAGCATCTCTTTGAAAGGGGCTATCGTTTCTTTTAAATCATCTAACGTACGCTCTTTTTGTTCACGAAATGCGGCATTCTGTGCATGCGCACGAAGGGTTGAGCCGATAGAAATTTCAACAGGGCCGTTTTCACGAAGGGCGGAAACTTTATGAATTGTCTCTTCCCATCCTTCGAGGCGAAAGCTTGTTAAACCTTTGCCTTGCGGATGATCATCTAAAACAGCCTGTATAAAAGGGCCATTATCGTATCGTGGATTTTCGCGAGTGCTGGCTTCTGAATCGTAGGAAACAATAAGCCCTTGCGTAGCCTCGGGCGTATCCCCGTTACGAAGCAATAAATCTTGTGCCCCGACATCTGCAAACATTTCGTGTGCTCTGCTGTTGGTTAGTCCTGCAATGATCCAACCGCTTGGGCCATGATATTCTGCATCATGTTCCTGTATATACGGGTCTAGGGCATGCAGTGTTTCATGTGTGATGATGCGCGCATAGGTGTGAATATCGTCAAAGGTAATGTCATCCAGATCGCTGTAGCGGTAATCCGGATCCCACGCAGCGGAGATCGCGATATATCGTCCGTCATCAAGTGTTGTATGGATCATTTGCCCGTTTAAATCTGATTTAAAACTGTCGTAATCATCATAGTCAAAGGCTTTGTACAGGTCTTCGGTGGATAGTCTCAGGCTGCTTGCGATGCGTTGAATTTCTGTATCAGGATCGGCGACATGATTGAAAATCTCAATTGATCCGCGTGCATCGGGAATTTGTTCATATAGGGATTCGCGGATTTCGCTCAGCATCAGCTCATAGCCTGCTTTTCCGACGTAAATTTCTTCCGGCTTGCGGGTTTCAATGCCGCTGACTTCTGGATTGCCCATTACACACCCTTTTTATTTTTTTTAGATTGTACCATTTATGATGTTAATTTTTCCATAAAAAAGAGCCCGCAATCCGCGGACCCTTTCTGATAATTCATTTAAAGACAGTGTCTTAGTTCTTTTCTTTGTCGACAAGTTTGTTTGCGCCGATCCATGGCATCATGCCACGAAGTTTTGCACCTGTGTCTTCGATTGGGTGCTGTGCTTCGCGCTCACGGATTTCAACAAGCTTGGAAAGGCCTTCTTTGTTTCCGCCCATGAAGCCTTCAACGAACTTACCTGATTGAATGTCTGCAAGAATGCGCTTCATTTCCTCTTTTGTCTCAGGTGTGATCACACGCGGACCGGAAACATAGTCACCATATTCTGCTGTGTTTGAAATTGAGTAACGCATGTTGGCAAGGCCGCCTTCATACATCAAATCAACGATCAATTTCAGTTCGTGCAAACATTCGAAATATGCCATTTCAGGTGGGTAACCCGCTTCGACCAATACTTCGTATCCGCATTTAACAAGTTCAGATGCGCCGCCACAAAGAACAGCTTGCTCACCGAACAGGTCAGTTTCACATTCATCTTTGAATGTTGTTTCAATGATACCAGAGCGACCGCCGCCAACTGCAGATGCATATGATAGGGCAAGGTCTTTTGCAGTACCTGACGCATCTTGTGCAACCGCGATCAAACATGGAACGCCACCACCTTTTTGGTATTCACCGCGCACTGTGTGGCCGGGGCCCTTTGGTGCAACCATGATAACGTCAAGGTCTGCACGTGGCTTGATGAGGCCAAAGTGGATGTTCAAACCGTGGGCAAACATTAATGTTGCGCCGTCTTTTAGGTTGGCTTCCAGATCATCACGATAGATGTCTGCCTGATGTTCATCAGGTGTAAGCATCATAACAACGTCTGCTTCCGCCGCAGCTTTGGCCGGAGACATAACTTCGAACCCTGCGTTTTGCGCTTTCGCCGCAGATGAAGAACCGTCACGCAAACCGATAATCACAGTTTCAACGCCGCTGTCTTTGATGTTTTGTGCATGTGCATGCCCCTGAGAGCCGTAACCGATAATCGCGACTTTTTTCGCCTTGATCAGGTCAAGGTTACAGTCTTTATCGTAATAAACATTCAGCGATGTTTGGTTTGCAGGAATATCCTGCGCTGCGGTGCTTTGTCCCATGGTATAATACCTCTGTAAAATTTTGTCTGTTAAGAACTGGCATAAAACAAGGTTTTGCGCCAAGAATCAAGCAAAAGATATAAAGAAACTCTCAAAAAATGACGGTTTTCTTAGGCGCCGATGGGGTCTTTGCCGCGTGATATTGCAGCGATGCCCGTGCGGCTGACATCAACAAGGCCAAGCGGCATCATCAAATCGATGAATGCATTGACCTTTTCAGATGTTCCTGTGATCTCAAATACGAATGACTCAAGGGTGCTATCCACGGCGCGTGCGCGGAAGATGTCCGCACTTCTAAGGGCTTCAATGCGTTTTTCACCTGTGCATGAGACTTTCACCAGTGCCAGTTCACGTTCTACATGTGCGCCCTCGACGGAGAGGTCTGAAACCTCCAGAACAGGGACGAGGCGTTCTACCTGTGTTTTGATCTGCGTGATCACATCTGGCGTACCGCGGCATACAATTGTAATGCGTGATAGATGCTCGATATGATCTGTCTCGGCTACGGTAAGGCTCTCGATGTTATAACCGCGCCCGGAGAATAACCCGATAACGCGCGCCAGAACACCGGGCTCGTTATTCACCAGAATGGCCAAAATATGCGTCTCATCGGCCGCCAGAACGGGGTTGGGCGCATATACGCTTTTGCTTTTTTTGCGTCGTCTCTTTTGTACGTTGGTCATAGGGGATACCTTTCTGTCTCTAATTCTTTTTCTTGTATATCTTGTAAGTGATCAAGTCCTCACCGGGCTTTTTTCGTTCCATATATTCCAAGCGGTCAACGTCAAGCGTTTGTATAAGCTCATATCGATCCCAAATGGGGTGGAATAAATCAGGGTTTTTTTCTAATAGATACTCTTTGTAATCGAACATCTCGCCCTGTTTTGCAGGGTTTGGCACAATGCCGATAAAGATAAATTCCGGGTCATATTTGTCAAAGTCCTCGGCGATCATTTTCGTATAGTTTTCTGTCGCGGTGTCAATCTCTTCCTGATTAAGGCGTGCTTTACCACCATCGTTTAATATTTGTTGTGCATTCAACAGCGATGCGGTGAACCACAAGGTCGGAAAGCGTGAGGCATGTTGTGCGCCTGTATATACGGACAACTCTTGCGATATATTGATCATGTCATGAAGAACAAGAAAAGAGCAGGGCTCCTCACAGCTATTAATAAGCTTGGCAAAATGCGTGTTCATGTAAGATGCATGTGTTGGGATGGCGCTTCGGTCTTTTGCGTAATATTGGGACGTAAGCCATGCGAGCAAACCAATCACAACCAAGAACCCGCCGATCGTTGCGAATTTCTCTATTTGGATTTGTTTTAATCCCAATGCGCATAGATGCGCAATAAATAAACCGGCGGAACAATAGAAAAAACTGTTCGCAGGAATTGCGTGATAGGCCCACCCTTTACCCTGTAAAATGAACGGAATTAAGCAAAGGACTGCGACCGCCGAAAAGACGGAAATTAGCGGGTGTGCCTTTTTTAAAAACAACTGACATACGGCAAGCGGAATGATGGCCTGTATCATTAAAATGACGCCAACCTTAATAACGGCAGGGGAGATGTCAGACGCATAATATTTTACAATGTCGGGTAAAATGACATTGATAAAGTCAGGGAAGAATAAAAATACCGCGGCGATATAACCGATGGCCATACCCGCCAATGTTAAAAAATCGACATCCTTGAACACCGTGATACGTTTTTGATAAATGATGCGGTGAAGAAATATAGCGGCAGGGATTAATCCATAATGGGGTTTGAGAAGTATCAGTATGCTGCCCGCTAATAATGTGCACCACATCAGGATTTTATTAAAATCAACACGTGTCGTAATTAATATCTGGGCAAGCACGAGAGGGAATAAAGCCATCCCCAGAATATGGTCTTTCTGACCAAAGTCATAGCCGGGACTTAATGTGTTCATAATTAGAAAAATACACAGCACGATAAAACGTTGTGTGGTAGATAGTCCGTCTATTTTCTTTAGAAGCGCATTCGTAGCAAATAGGGATAACCCTAAGAGAATAAAGATATAAATTGTTGTTGCGTAGTATAGTGGTATACCTGCACATTTGTGCAATAGAACTGCGGGTATTTGGACGATGATACTTAAGGGGGGGTTCGTATCGTAATAGGCTTGGCTCATCGCTTCACCCGCGAGTAAACGCTCTGCAGAAAGTGTTAAAAAAGCAATATCAACATTGGTGGCATATGTGAAAAAATTCACCGCCCACGGCAGTAGTGCCAGACATATGACGAGGAATGCCGCATAGCATATTGGCAACGAATATTTATTCTGTTCGTTCATTATCGCCCCTTTTCGAAGTATTCCATTCAGTGATTAAGGCACGCGCGCGCTGTTCATCTTCATCATGAATAACCCAAACGCGTGTTTGATCTTCTGCCAACATTTCGCCGCGCGCACCAGATAGGTAATCTCCGCTTATGCTGGTTGGTATGCCTGCTTGCTCCAAGAGGTGAGAGACGACATGCGCCTCAACACTATTTCTTGGATCAAAGACAAGCTTCATAATTATTACACAAGGCTCTTATCAAACTGGGCAGCATCAGGGGAGAGGATCATTTCATTATGTGCCTTTCCTGACGGGATCATCGGGAAGCAATTTTCCTTTTGATCAACGCATACATCAACGATGGTCACGCGGTCTGTTGTCATCATTTCCTGAATAACGTCGTCCAGTTCGTCCACTGTTTGCGCACGAAGGCCGATACCGCCATACGCCTCAGCCAAGGCCACAAAATCAGGCAGACTTTCGGTGTAACTCTCGGAGTAACGCTCTCCATGTAGCAATTCCTGCCACTGGCGTACCATACCCATCCACTGGTTGTTCAGGATGAAAATCTTAACGGGCAGGCGGTATTGTACGGCCGTGCTCATTTCCTGAATATTCATCAAAATCGATGCTTCACCCGCAACATCAATCACCAAGCCTTCCTTATGCGCCATTTGCGCCCCAATCGCGGCAGGCAGGCCATAGCCCATTGTGCCGAGACCGCCCGATGTCATCCATCTGTTGGGGTGATCAAAGCCAAGGAACTGCGCCGCCCACATTTGATGCTGGCCGACCTCTGTCGTGATATACGTGTCTCGCTCATCTTTTTCAATGAAGTGACGCAAACGCTCAAGCGCGTATTGTGGTTTGATGATTTTGTCATCTTTCTTATAGGCAAGGCAGTTCTTCGCACGCCATGTTTCAATCTTGCTCCACCAATCTTTCAGGGCGCTTTGGTCGGCCTTAAAGCCACGCTTGTCCCATACATCCAGCATAGCGCGGATAGCGCGCTCCGCATCAGAGATAATCGCAACATCAACGGGAACGTTTTTGTTAATAGAGCTTGCATCGATATCAATATGGATCTTCTTTGAATTCGGTGAAAACTTATCAAGGCGGCCTGTCACGCGGTCATCAAAGCGCGCGCCGATACAGATCATCACATCACAATCATGCATCGTCCAGTTGGCTTCGTATGTGCCGTGCATGCCAAGCATCCCCAGCCATTGCTTATCACTGGCAGGGTAGGCACCAAGCCCCATTAATGTGGATGTAATCGGAAACCCTGTTTTTTGAACAAGCTCACGTAACAAAACGCTTGTATTCGGGCCAGAGTTAATAACCCCGCCGCCTGTGTAAAATACAGGGCGCTTCGCACTGGCCATCAATTCCACGGCTTCTTCGATTGCATCCATTTCCGGGTCAATGTCAGGTTGATAATGGGTGTGCATTTTGGCTTTTTCGGCCGTTACATATTCGCCTTCGGCAAATTGAATATCCTTCGGAATGTCGATCACGACAGGGCCCGGTCTGCCTGAACGTGCAACGTGGAACGCTTCGTGCACGGCGCTGGCAAGGTCATTTTGGTCTTTCACCAGGAAGTTATGCTTGGTACAGGGGCGCGTGATACCAACCGTGTCGGCCTCCTGAAATGCATCTGTTCCGATCAAGAAGGTCGGAACCTGACCTGTGATTAAAACAAGGGGAATAGAGTCGAGCATCGCATCGGCCAAACCCGTTACCGCGTTTGTTGCGCCCGGGCCTGATGTCACAAGCGCGCAGCCAACCTTACCTGTTGATCTGGCATAGCCTTCAGCCGCGTGAACCGCGCCGCCTTCTTGGCGTACAAGAACATGTTTGATCTTATCGGTTTTGAAAATTTCATCATAAATCGGCAGAACAGCACCACCCGGATATCCGAAAATTGTATCGACGCCTTGTTCAATTAGGGCTTCGATCACCATTTCCGCGCCGGTCATATCATTCTTTTTCGTCTTCTTTGACGGTTTTATTTTGGCGATGATGGTTTCGCCTTTCTTTGCTTTTGTGCTGCTCATTGCTTCGTTCCTATTTCTTCGGTTGGTAATCTAACTTAATTTTCCGTGTTTGTTTAGTGTTTTACGCATAAAAAAACGCCCCTTTTTCAAGTGGGGCGCTGCTTTTGCAAGATTTTGTAACGTTTATCTATGCATGCACCCCTCGGGCCCCGACTAGCAGGACGACTAGCAGTACAAGTACGACAGCGATGTTGTTCAAAATCTTATTCATATTTGCAACCTAACCGACAGAATTTTTTTGTGCAAGGAAATTTGTGTAGAAAGCGGCATAACAAAAAAGCTCCTCTAAGTTGCCCTAGAGAAGCTTTTGTTCATATCCTTTGACAGATACAAAGATGAAGGTGTGGATAGAGGCTTCGTGAGGAGGCTATCCTCAAGGGAAGCAATCATGTGATCAACTTCCATCCTTCGTCCTATCTGTTGTGTCTTCCAACTATCAAAACAGACCAAAATATTTTACTACCCTGGTTCGTGACTTGAGATATTAAGCGCTCCCGAAGGGCAGACTTAAAATCCAAGAAACGTTTAGACTTAACCTTCTCGAATAACCATTCTGATCACTTTCATAACAAACATTCAAAACCTAAGTAGTGAAAGGTGCTATGCACGAGGTTTGGTCACCCGTTGGTAGGTAAACCTACCGTTTAAGGAATGTATCCTTGAATGATTTAAATATGCATCGATTCTGCTTTGTTATCAAGCATTTTGTTTGGTTTTTTCTATATTTTTCAATGCCTTAGGTTGTTCACAGCTGTGTTTCGGAAAAATTTTGTGAATCCAATAGGGTATGGTAGTTATCCACAAAGTGTGGGTAACTATTGTGCGTATGTTTGACTGATGTTTTTACGAAAGTTGCGCAAACTTTTATACGACTCGTTTGTAAAAAGAAAGCAAAAAAGGAATCAATTCTGCCTTATTTTTTGTGATTTTTTGAATTAATCCGAATCTTTCGATGGGACGTGCGCACAAGATATTTTGTTATGGCGTATATAATATGTATTATGTCGGGGTGTGTTTGATCCGTATTATGCCTGTGGGGTCATATTAATGAGACGATTTTATTGGTTTTTAAGTGGCTATCTGGTTTTTATGGTTGTTGCCTATATTGCAGTATGGGTAAGCACATACAGCTTGGCGCGTTTTACGATGACATTTAGTAACGCCAAGAAGCTGGATATTACGATCTGTAACCCCACTAATAACGAAGTCGTATTTTATGACGGTTTACGATTTGGTCATAATGATCCGTTTTTAGACAGTTCCTTGATAAAAATTGAATATCGCACATCTGATGGCTCGGTGGATACAGTTAAAAAGGCAGACCCTACATCTTTGGGGGGCGGGCACTCCGTCGTTGAAAAAAATAAAATTGCGTCTCATGAGTGTCGCTCAAAAAAGGCAGATGTAAAGCCGTACTTCCTTAGCTTAGAACGTAATATCAATAAATATAAGCAACGCCAAGGCTTGGAAGAGATTGATATTGTGGCGTTTCGCGTCGAGGTAACCCTGTTTAAATATTACAGTGACAAATTTAAATACGGTATGCGCACCTATGAAAGTGATTGGTTCGAACTGCCTGCATCACCTGTTGATGCAAGTAGGATCTGATTTCTAAACCAAGTGACTTGTTGTTTTGCATAACGTCTTGTGCGTGCCTGCGATTTGTCTATGGCGTCTTCTTTGCTGACCTCACCTTTTATATAAGAGAGCAACTCTCTGTACCCCAGTGCCTTTAAGAGCGGTACATTATAGTGCACCTCACCATCATCCACGCGTTTGGAGAAATGTTCGGTTTCCTCTAATGCGCCGTTATCCAGCATCCATAAAAATCGATCATTGCAACGCTGATGGAGCACCGGGCGCTCAGGGATGATGATATCAATGTCAAATGCCCAGTCTTCCGGCGGGCCTATACGTTCCTTTTTTTGCCATTCAGACAGGCTTTGTCCTGTGGCTTCTAACACTTCCCATGCGCGAACAAGACGCGCAGTGTGAAAGGGGTGAAAACGCTCTGCCATTACAGGGTCACGTTTTTTCAGCTCTTCATGAAAGGCGGGATTGCCGAGTTTTCCATGCAATTCCATCGTGGCATCGCGAACGTCTTGCGGAATATCAGGAATAGGGGATAGCCCGTCAGTCAGTGCCTTAATATAAAGACCTGATCCGCCGACAATAATAGGCGTTTTATTTTGGTTTAAAACTTCATGGATCAGGGGTTCAACGATTTCACGCCAATTCCCGGCAGAGCATGTTTCGTTTGGATGCAGGTGGCTATAGAGCATGTGCGGGACTTGTGACAGGTCTTCTTCGGGCGGCTGCGCCGTTAGAATGTGCAGGCCGTCATAGATTTGCATGGAATCACAATTGATAATGATGCCATCCAGTTTCTCGGCAAGCTCTATCGCCTTGGCCGATTTTCCGCTTGCGGTAGGGCCGGCAATAATGTGTATTGTTTTTTTATCGGTATTTTTCGCCATAATAGCGCGGATTATAATCACATCGCCCATCAAAAGAGAAGAAAGATTTGGCTGTGGCTCAGACTGAAGAACAGACCGGCAAGGCCATCGCGCTCTCTATTTTTGCATTTGCGTGCTTTTCAATCAGTGATGGTTTGCGAAAATATATGTCTCAAACCTATGAGATCACGGACATTCTGTTATGGCAGGGTATCTGCGGGGGGCTGTTGATTGTCGCGCTCACGCCGTTTATGGGCGGTGTGAAGCAGCTTGTGAATGCGCGCACGGTAAAATGGCAATTCCTTCGCGGAATGTTAATCGCCACAAATACAAGCTTCTCCCTTATGGCGATTAGCAAAATTCCGATTGTTGATGCCTATACAATCTTCTTTCTGGTCCCGTTTGTCGTGACTATTTTAGGGGCGGTTTTATTTAAGGAAGAGATAGGGAAGTTTAGAATTCTGTCGATTTTTCTGGGCTTTTTGGGCGCGTTTATTGCTTACCGCCCGGGATTTGTTGATCTGCAGCAAGAGCATCTCTATGCGTTTGTCTGCGTGTTTACATTTTCCACCTCCAGTGTTCTTGCGCGCTATATCGGACGTGTACATGGTTTGTTATCTTTTGCGTTCTGGCCGTTTGTGTGTCTTGTGACGGGGCTGTTAATCTATAGCGGCGGTCATATTAATTATGACTTTTCTGTTTCATTTTATCTGATGATGATTTTTATGGGCGCGGCATATGGCGCGGCGATGCTTACCATCGCGTATAGCTTCACGCTTGCGCAGGCGGCTGTATTGGCGCCTTATCAATATGTGCAGATTATCTTTGCACTGGGCTTTGGCTATTTTTTATTCGGTGATATTCCTGACTTTTTTAAGATAGTAGGGGGCGCGATTATCATCGGTTCGGGGATCTTCTTGTTTACGAGAGAGCGCATCAATATGAAGCGGGCAAAAAAAGAAGCCCTGACAAAGGCCAAGGCTTCTCAAATTATCTCTAAATAAATTTCCTTTATTCGGAAGGTGAAAGGCGCAAGGCCACGAACCTTACATTGCCTTGATCATTGATCAGAAGCAAAACAGACTTTCGTGCGTTTGCGTTTGCTTTATCAATAATGTCGATAATCTCCTGAGGCTCTTTCACAGTTTGTTGGTTGATCTCAACAATAACATTACCTTCCATCAGGCCTTTTTTACCTGCCTCTGACATGGGGTCAACCTTACTGATGACAACACCGTTAACCGTATTAGGGATCATGTATTCATCACGAAGGGCGTCTTCCATTGGCTTTAGTGTGAAGCCAACACTATCAACATCAACACCGGTTCCTTCGGATTTCGGCGCGGCTGTTAAAAGCCCTTCTTCTTCGGCTTTTTCAAGCTCACCAATGACGACTTGGGTTTTATGTTTTTTACCATCACGCCAATAGGTCAGCTCTGAAGTGCTGCCAATGTCATGTTCTGCAACGATACGGGGAAGCATTTTCATTTCTTTAATGCCCTGACCGTCTAATTCCAGAATAATGTCTCCGGCTTGTAAACCTGCCTTTTTCGACGGGCCTTTTTCGTTCACGCTTGCCACCAGTGCGCCTGAGGTTTCTTCAAGGCCAAGGCTTTCGGCAATTTCATCCGTAACGGTTTGAATGCGCACACCCAACCAGCCGCGGCGCGTGCGTCCGTATTTGATGATTTGATTAATCACAGGTTTTGCCAGTGCAGAAGGAATGGCAAAACCAATTCCGACTGATCCGCCTGTCGGGCTAAAGATGGCTGTGTTAATGCCAATAACTTCTCCGCTCATATTAAAGAGGGGGCCGCCTGAGTTACCGCGGTTAATAGATGCATCTGTTTGCAGATAATCATCATAAGGGCCGGAGTTAATATCGCGGGCACGCGCCGATACGATACCAGCCGTAACAGAGCCGCCAAGCCCAAACGGGTTACCGATCGCCAATGTCCAATCACCAACACGTAGCACGTCGCTATCGCCCAATGGCACAGCAGTTAGCTGTAAATTTGCAGTATCAACTTTTAGAACGGCGATGTCGGTTTTGTCATCAGTTCCGATTAATTCCGCATCAACTGTTTGGTCATTTGAAAATGTAATGCGGATATCTTCTGCATCGCGCACAACATGATTGTTGGTTACGATATATCCGTTTTGGGCATCAATTATAAAACCTGACCCCAGTGAGGAAGCCGGCACAGAAGGCATTCCGCCGCCACGACGACGCATAAACTCTTCAAAAAAGTCTTCAAAAGGGGAGCCTTCGGGGAATTGTGGCATTTCCGGGAAATCTTCCGGCACCATTGTTTTCTGCGTGGATGAGATATTAACCACCGCCGGGGAGAGTGTTTCGGCAAGATCCGCAAAACTGGCAGGAATCATTTTGACGACTTTTGTCTGTACGTCAGCATCTTTCGCAAGTGCGATGTGAGCATCAGAAACAAACACAGTGAGTGTCAGGCAAAATGCCATCGTTAGGTGAGCAATTCGCATGGGTTTATACTCCTTTATTTCACGTTTTACTTATCTTTAAAGTGCTTGAAAAACTCGCTGTCGGGGGAGAGTATTAAGCGGGTTTCCGGATTTGCCATTGTTTTCTTATACGCATCCATTGAACGGATAAATGAATAGAACTCTTTATCAACATTGAATGCTTTGGCATATGTGCGGATGGCTTCTTTATCGCCTTCCCCTTTTAGTATCTCGGCATCACGTTTCGCTTCGGCAAGAAGAATGGTTTTCTCTTTTTCTGCGGTTGATCTGATTTCAAGTGCGCGCTCTTCACCCTTTGATCGGCGTTCTGTGGCACGTTCGTTCAGCTCTGATTTCATCTGACGTACAGTTGAGGCACGCAATTCATTTGTTAAATCCGCACGCACAATACGCACATCAACAAGCTCAATACCAAGTTCATCGTCCTGAATTTTTTCATTCACGCGTGTACGGATAAGCGACATGATGTTTGTGCGCTCATCTGACAGGATTTCACCCAATGTCGTTTTACCAAGAACCGCTTGCGTTGACCCTTTCAAGATACTTTCAATACGTGCATTTGCATTACGAACGGTACCCAAAGTTTTCATGAATTGAAGTGGTTCTGTAATTTTGTATCTGGCGAAAGTGTCAACGATGATCGGTTCACCACTAACGCTTTCAATACTAGGGCCTGCATCCACAGCTTGTGCTTCTTCATCTTCTTTGTCTTGTTGCGCGATTGTTTTCGGAACATCAACATGAGAGCTTGAGATAACAACAGGCTCTGCTTGCGGGTCGATAGATAGGACGCGGCTGTCGAAATAGCGAACATCCTGTACAAATGGTAATTTAAAGTGAAGACCCGGGCCTCTTGGTTCACCACGGGGCTGACCAAGTTGCAGGACAAGCGCTTGCTTGGTCTGATCAACTGTAAAAAAGCTCTGAGAGCCAACAATTAAGGCGGCAGCCAGAAGAATAAATAAAGAGACGACTTTGATATTCATTATTTTTCTCCGTTATTTCTGCGTTTTCGTTTTTAATTCATTAAGCGGCAGATATGGCACAACACCAGAGTTACCATTATCCATGATAATTTTTTCGGCGTTACCGAGAACTTCTTCCATTGTTTCAATGTAGATACGCTCTTTGGTTACGTCTTTACCGCTAAGATATGCTTCGTATATTGATCGGAAACGTTCCGCGTCACCAGTTGCTTGTGCAATTTTTGACTGCTTATAGGCTTCGGCTTCCTGAAGTAGTTTGATTGCCTGACCACGCGCCTCCGGAAGAATTCTTTCGCGGTGTGCTTGTGCAACGTTTTCTGTGTCCTCTGCATCCTGACGTGCGGACTGCACATCTTGGAATGCTTGTTGAACGTCTGGATGGACTTCGGCCTTTTGGATCAAGACCTGCTTGATGTTCACACCTGAATTATATTCATCCAAGTTCGTTTGTATAATTTCTTTCACTTTGGATTCAATCTGCGTTCTTCCTGTTGTGATAATCGGGAACATGTCTGTCTGCCCGACAACTTCACGGATCGCGCTTTCCGCGACTTTTTTGATTGTGTTTTCCTGATCTTGGATTTCAAACAGGTAATCCTCGGCCGATTTGATGTCCCATTGAAGGGCCATCTGAAGGTCAACAATGTTTCTGTCAGAGGTCAGCATTAAACTCTCATCATGAACGGCTTGTTTTACTGTTGTGTTATTGCCGCGACGATACGGAACATTTTCGGTGTAACCGATGGTCATGCTTCGTTGTTGATTCACGTTTACTTTTTGGATTGTCTCAATCGGTGCAGGTAAGTGATAGCCAAGCCCCTCATTAACCTGTGTACGAGACCACGCACCGAATCTTTGGATAACGCCATGTTCACCGGGGTTTACGATGTGGAAACCGCTAGCAAGCCATAACAGGATTACAATCGCAATCAGCAAAAGAACAGCAAATCCACCATTCATGTTTCCGGGCAAGATATCACGCAGGCCTTCTTGTGCGTTTTTAATGATATCGTCAAAATCTTTCGGGTCATTACCACGACCACCGCCGCCGCGATTGCCGCCACCACCTTGATTGCCCCAAGGGTTATCGCGTTTACGTCTTCTGTCATCACCATCAGAGGAATTGCCCCATGGATTTCCTCTTTTTTTGCCTGAATCGTTATTATGAGACATAAATATCCACTTTTCTTGTTGACGTTTGGTATTGGGTAACAATATCTCTTTTCTATCGGAAAGCAAGTATAACAATCGGAAAATAGGTAAAGACATGAGTAAAACTGCCGACTTAGCTCTGGAGAAGAAAATTTTTAAATCTCTGCGCGGTATCGTTGATAAAAAGATGGTCTCAGGCCTGCAAATAGATGTGCATGGACATGTCATTATCCCGATCCTTGTTGATCCGGCCAAAGGTGCGGAATTGGAAGGGGTACGACAAGATGTTGAAAAGACAGTTTCATCCATTTCAGGCGTTCATAAGGTGACCGCAATTTTGACGGCAGAAAAGGCGGCAGGTGATTCGCCCCCGCCCTCAAAGCCGCGCGCGCAAGCCAACGACCCGCACGGTATGAATAAGAACCCGCCTGTTGATGTGCCTGCCAAAAACATAATTGTTGTGGCATCGGGGAAGGGCGGCGTCGGTAAGTCGACTATTTCCGCGAATATTGCCGCATCATTGGCGAATACGTACGGTAAAAAAGTCGGCCTTCTGGATGCTGATATATATGGCCCCTCGCAGCCTGTCATGATGGGCGATGAGGCTTATAAACCGCAGCTAAATGATAAAAAACAGCTTATCCCTGCAGAAAAACATGGTCTGAAAATTATGTCGATCGGCTTTATCGCAGACTCTACGAAGGCGTTGGTATGGCGCGGGCCAATGGTGCAAACCGCATTTTATCAAATGTTGCGCGATGTGGATTGGGGCACAAAAGACGATCCGCTTGATTATCTGGTCATTGATCTTCCCCCCGGTACAGGGGATGTACAACTGACCTTGGCGCAAAAGGTAAAGGTCAGCGGTGCGGTGATTGTAACAACGCCGCAGGATATCGCATTGATTGATGCGCGGCGCGCGGTAGAGATGTTTGAGAAAACAGGCGTGCCCGTTTTGGGGCTGGTTGAGAATATGAGCACACATATCTGCAGCAATTGCGGCCATGAAGAACATATTTTCGGCCATGGCGGTGGTGAGGCCGAAGCCAAGAAACTGGGGATTCCGTTTTTGGGCGCGTTGCCATTGTCAATGGATGTGCGTGTTCATGCCGATCAGGGGAACCCGATTGTTTTGCAGGAAGACGCGGCGGAGAGCGCAGCGAAGTTGAATGAGATTTCTAGGATGCTTATCGACGCTCTAGGGTGATGAAGCTAAACGGCGGATCATGTTCCATGTGGTCTTCGCGATTAACCTCTCTCCAGTCATCTGCATTATATTCAGGGAAGAAAGCATCCCCCTCAACCGATTTATGCACTTTGGTTAAATGCAGGCGCTGCGCGTAATCCATGGCTTGGGTGTAAATCTGCGCACCGCCAATGATAAAGATCTCATCGCGATTATGTGCTTGTGCGATTTCCTTAGCCTTGGAAATTGCGTCCTGTAGGGAGTTATGGATGTGGGCATCATGCGGGGTTTCGTATTCTGATCGCGTAATGACGATGTTCTCACGCCCGGGAAGTGGTTTATTCAAATACCCCAGGATCGATTCGAATGTTTTACGTCCCATAATGACGGGGTGATCCATGGTGAGCGCCTTAAAGCGTTTTAAATCATCAGAGATATGCCACGGCATTTGGTTATCTTTGCCAATGCAGTGATTGTCGGCCATTGCCACGATAATAGAGGTTTTTATTTCATCAGACATAGAGGCATTTACGCATTGATTCTGATGGTTTTGCAAGTCAAAGGAGGGCAGAGGGCATGAGTTATCCTAAGCGCGCGCCCGAAGAAAGGGTAAGGTCTTGCTCTGCAGTGTTGTTTAAGCCCGCCATCATTTCCATGCGATCTTGCGCAAGGGCAGGGTCAGCAACTTTGGCGAAATAATCACCTGCGCCATCTTGGCCTAATTGCATTTGGCTTTGGGTGAGGTCAGTGACCACGATGGGCGATCCGTCACCAACAGTTTTGGGCGAAGAATCATCATAGAAAATCTGGCCATGCTGAATAATGCCCTGTATTGGGGACAGGCTGCTATGGTCTTCGTCTAATACCTGGTCGCGATAGGCATCGACATAATCCTGAATATAGGTCTGAACATGTTCGTTCGGCTGGCCTGTTGTATCGGTGTCGAAATAATTGCGATCGAGTAAGTCTTGAACAACGCCCGTAAACATCTCGGGGTTATCTTCGCGCAGTTGGCGCGCGGAGTTTTCATCAATGCGAAGTTCATGCGCGACACCTGAAATCATCGCAGGAACGACAGAGCGCGCCGCATCGACGTGCTCTTGTGTCGGTGTGCCTGAGTTAGGGTCATCAAGGAATATACCGTTGGCGTGATCAAAATCATCGTTTTCATCACCGACAACCAGTCCTCTCGCGTCTTTATATGTCTCAATCACGTCAGCAGAAATATGACCATCGGGGTCGGCAAGCGCAACGCGGTCATTCTTTGTTTCACCCTGTAATTCGAATAAAACGCGTTCATCTTCGTTTTCGAATGCGGGTGTGGCCGGGTCATCACAGGTTGATCCCTCATGACGGCCAAATAAATGCATCCATTCCGCATCATTGCCGGGGATTGTTCCCAGATTTTCCAATGATTCGTGTGCAACAAGCGGCAGAACGTCTTCTTTCGCCGAAATACTGTCGTGAAATCCGTTCACAACACAATAACGTTGATCATTGTAATCGAATGTAAAGGCGCGCGGCCCGTCATTTATGGCCTGTAAAGTTGCGGCTTTTAATATGTCGGGATCAAGATTATCGCTAAAGCCCGGGGCATTTTCATCCAAGGCATCCTTGAACATTTGCAGATGTTCTTCGGTGATGTCATCGGCGGTCGCAAATTGGCCATTTGGTATGTCGATCGTCAGCCCATCGAATTTATTCGGGTCAATAAAGGCAACAGGAATATCGCCGGCAGTCTCTAAGACTCCGCTGACATAAGGATCTTCCGGTGAATTAATGATATCGTCTGGCCCCGCCATTATTCTTTCCTTTTTATCACCATGACCCATGATAAAGCAGAATTAGCGGTTTTTGCAAATTAAATTACACGGCAACAGGGGCTTTAATATGTGGGTGTGCTTCATAGCCGACCAACTCAAAATCTTCGAATTTAAAATCAAAGATGTTTTTGACATGCGGATTTAGGTGCATTTCAGGCAGTTTATGCGGCTCACGGCTCAGTTGAAGCTTGGTTTGCTCGATATGATTTGAATAAAGATGCGCATCACCAAGAGTGTGAATAAACTCCCCCGGTTTCAGGCCTGTCACCTGCGCCACCATCATAGTGAGCAATGCATATGAAGAGATATTAAACGGTACGCCCAAAAAGATATCGGCACTGCGTTGATAAAGCTGACATGAAAGCTTTCCATCGGCAACATAGAACTGGAAGAAGCAGTGACAAGGCGGGAGAGCCATTTTGCCGATCTCTCCGACATTCCATGAGCACACAATCAGGCGGCGGTCATCAGGGTTTGATTTAATGCGGTCAATCACATTTGTAATCTGGTCAATCTTATGACCGTCTGATGTGCCCCAGCTGCGCCATTGATGGCCGTAAACAGGGCCAAGGTCGCCGTTTTCATCTGCCCATTCATCCCAAATGGAAACGCCGTTTTCTTTTAGATATTCAATGTTGGTATCACCTTTTAGAAACCATAACAGCTCATGAATAATAGAGCGTAAGTGACATTTCTTTGTTGTAACCAAAGGAAATCCCTCTGACAGGTCAAAGCGCATCTGGTAGCCAAATACCGATTTTGTGCCGGTTCCCGTGCGGTCTTCTTTTACCGCGCCGTTATCCAAAACATGTTGCATCAAATCCAGATATTGTTTCATGGCGTTTCCTTTATAACTCGATAGGTGATTCTGTTCCTTATTATATGTGAATGTGTATAGAGAGGTAAGGGGCAGGAGGGGGAATATGTTTATTTCTCCCGACCTTATATTTGACGTAACATCATTTGGTCGGCTAAATAATAATAAGTAAATAACAATAAGCGTGTTAAGCGATTGATATAAGGGAGTGTTCTAAGCGTGGATAATACGGAATTTAATAAGATGCTGGTGACGGGAAAAGATTTCCCCGAAGATCGCATGATCAATTTTGCCGCCCATTTACCTGCGCCGATGAAAATAACCTCATATGCAGATGATTTGGCATCGCGCGCCAAGATTGAAACACAGGGTAATATTTCGACCCTATCTGTTGGAGATTCGGCAATAGGGTGGTTTAAGGCCACGAAAGATGTATCGGATGAAGGCGCGCAATGGATCGGGCGGCGCGGCGCGGAATTAGGGCATGATCAAGATGCTGTTTCTAAATCACTTGCGATGCAATTGGTGTGCAGCGAACTGACAGAGGCCGCGGTGGTGCGAAACATCAGGCAACATGATTTAACCGCGGATGATATATTGGAGGCGGTTATGTATCCCGGGGCATCACTGACGCCGATTGACGAAGATGATATGCCAGAACTGCGTGACGGGGATTTAATGGTGCATGGGTATACGCCTGCGCCTGACGCATATTTTGATCTGGCGCGCGATTTAGCCAAAACCACCATTACCAATGATGAACAATCCTTTTTGGTCGTCGGCAGCAAAGAGTCAGGGTTTTTGGCCGCCGTCAGGAACGAAGATTCAGGCGTGTGGGAAAGCCATTCAGAACAATATCCGGGATATAATATCTGTCACAGCGCGGATAAAAACCCGCTGGATGTTGCCAAAGAACTGTGTTCGGATTTGGCTGTTTTTCGTCTGGAGGCGGATGATATAGCCGAACAAATCATTTCACACGGCCTGCAGCCTGAAACCCTTGATTTTGTAGAGGTGATGGGGACGTCACATGTCATAAATATCGGGGATGGTTATGAGAATATGCCTGATCCTGATGGCGTGTTTCGTAATATTCTTGGACGTCTTGGCGGGCATGATCCTGCGTAACGTCTGAAACAACTGATTATTAAGCGATTTCGTATTGATCAAGGCCTTGCGTCGGGCCGTTTTTGTCTTGGACGAGGATATCAGACACACGTTCTCTGATATATTCGTGTTCTTTTGGGCTTTCTTGGTATCGTTTATATATCTGCGGCACTGTTTTTCCGCCGATACGCATTTTGTTGATTTGTATCCAGCTATATCCTGATAAGACTGTGCCATCGTCTATTTTTTCGGGCTTGCTTGTGTCGGGGCGTTTTCTGCCTGTGTGATGTTGATGCAGTAGGTGCGAAACCAGAACATCATCCTCTGTAAAAAGCTTTTCCATTTCAAGGCGATGCCCGTACAGCGAATATCCACCTGTTTGATCTTTATCGACGGCGCTCCATGTGCGTCCGTGTAGCCGCGTTTGATCGTTGATGCGCTCTTCCGTGCGTTGATCGGGCCATGCGCCATGGTGTGTTTTTCGGTAGTGGTTTATTGAGGTGCGCACATCTTCGGCGGTGGTCGGCGTGTCTTCGAATATGCTATGGACACGAAAATATTCAGGCAATCCACCTTTTAATTTATCAAATCCGCGTAATCCGTGGCGAATATCATAATCAATGTTAAACCAGCTCTCGCCTGCCATGGGTTCGTCTTCGATGACTTTGCGGTCGTTTGATCCCGGTTTTTTCCCGCTTCGTTGTTTATGAAGCTTGGCGCTCAGTTCAATAATTTGTTTTGGGATAGGGTGTCTGCGGCGCCTGTCTTGCGGTGACCATAGTTCTTTTTGCCTCAAGAATGCCTTGTGCAGCTTGCTCACTTCTTCTTGCTGTGCACTTTGTTGAGCCTTGAAATCTTCTCGAATCTTTTCCCCTCTAAGATCCGGATCATGCTTTTTTATCGCACTTAACAGATTGTCATAGGTAAAGTCATTTCCTTTGATAAATTTGCGATTTCTAAGGTCAAAGCGTTCGCAGATATCTTCATAGGCGTCTTGAAAATCCCTTAAGATTTGAAGGGTTTCCGCGCGATATTCGTAGATGTTAGTTTTATATTCGTGTTTCACTTGGGTTTCGCCATAGCGTGTGGCGAGTGCGTTGTGGACTTCCAGAAAGTCGGCGGAGTCTTGCCCATATGCATGATACATCCCAAGCAAGCTTTGGATGAAAACATCTTCGGTCGTTGTTGGTATGTTTCTGTCAGTGCGTGCCATGTCTACAAGTCCTTAAGGGTGGTATACATACACCATATCTTATGGAAATCAATGTTTTTTAGGTTTGCATCTGTTGGTGCTAATCATATTCGTGGGTGTTTTCCGCGTCGGGGGCGGGCGTGTTTTCAGCCTGCACTTCCATGACAGCTTGCATAACGTCTGTATGGCGGGTGAACACGTCCCAGTAATCATCGCGCGTCATTCCCGCAATATCTTCCCTGAAATCCTGAGATCTTTTATTGCTTTCCGCCTCGCGGTCAAATGTAAATCCGTGCTCGCTATAGACGATTTCAAGTCTGTCTAAAACATCCTCGGATAGATTAGGATGGAGCATAGCAACGCTGTTGCTGATATCTTTTTCGTGGTCTTCGCAATAGGCGCGAATTTGATCGTTTTCTATTTGGTCATAGGGAATGACGGCTTCGCTGGGGTCGCGCATTAACGCCATACCTGTGTTTGACTTTGATACCCTTACATCAAACGCATGGAGGCCAAGATTAACCATGGCCTCATGTGCGGACGCTTCGAAGATATAATCTTGCGTGTCAGGATCACATGCCGCGAGAATATCTTTGTATTCAGATGGGTCAATGTCGCCATTTTCTACTTTTGTGTGGTCGAAAGGGCCTGTAATTAAAAAATCGCATTGTGTGTCTGCGTCGCTATGTTTGAGGCAGTCAATAAGCATATCAGTCGCGTTCTTGCGAATATTGTCCGGTGCATAATGCAAAACCATCATCACCGTTTTTTGTGCATGATCAGGCAGACCATCTGCCATTTCCGCATATTTTTCCTTTGCGGCATCCAACCCTTGCTGGGTTGAAATTACCTCATATATGGGTTTGGAAATTTTATTGGTAAATTGCTCTACCACGCCGAATGAATCATCGCCGGCTTTCATATGCAAGGCAATATCAGCCGCAAGTGGGTTTAAATCACGGGCATATTCTAATGCGTGGCTAAAGTTTTTCAGACTTTGCTCGGTGTTATAAAGTGTCGTAATACTCATAATGCGCATTATAGCGCGCTTTCGTTTTTTTTGGCAATAAATGTGTCTTCAGGCGTAGAAAAGAAATTTTCAAATCGTTGATTGGGCTAGCATTTTGTAACGGATCTGTTCTATAATGGGGATGCTGGCTTGCCAGCTATGACACTATACGTTTGTACGGAATAAACGTTACGGACCCGGGGGCGGTACCCGGCGGCTCCACCACTTACGATCGCGAAGATCTTAGGCGGCGGGGCCGAAATAGGATCGACGTGCGCAGTAAAGGTATTTAAGCGGTGTCCGGCATTGTATCCGCCGTTATCGGGCTAAATTTATAAATGCAAACGATAACTTTGCGTTCGTAGCCGCTAACGACAACTCTGTTGTTGCTGGTGAAGGTCGTATCGCTGCCTAATTGGGCAGTAGCGACGCTACATTCGAATTCCTAATAGATTAACCTCCGTTAGGTGGGGTTTGGCGGCACCTCGCAACAGAAGCCGCCGCTTTTTTGTGTGGGACAGAGAAAATTATAATATGGAATCACCCGAGCAGACTTTGCCAACACTCCTCTATTTGCTATGTGCAATGAGCGCCATGGCGTTTTTGGTGTCTTCGTATAAGTGGCTTTGGCGTGTCGCCACACATCATGTTGGTGAGGCCTTACCATTTGATCAAGAATTGAAAATCGGTCAGTTTTATACATTTCTTGCGGTTATGATGCTGTCGATCGTAATCGGCGCATATAATCATATATTGTATCAAACCGATCTGGATGTATTTGGTGAGTGTGCGGTTTTGGCTTCTGTTATTCTGTATGCATATTACAAAGCAGACGCGGATAAAAAGGCAAAGGCAGCCATAGGCGTAATACGCGGGGCGGTGACGTATTTTTTATTTTGTGCGTTGGGGTGGCTGCTGACCTTTGCGTTGGGGGTGTCTTTAACGCATTTATTTAACTTATTTGGCCTTATGGGGCCTATGGCCCTTAATCCGCAGGTGGTTTTTATAACCGGTTTGTTATGGAACGCGCCTATTATTTTTCTGTATTTTATTACAATTCGTGATGCCGAAAAAAAACAGCGTTTGCATGGGTATGCTT
Organism: Alcanivorax sp.; assembly: GCA_051967755.1. Classification (GTDB taxonomy): domain Bacteria; phylum Pseudomonadota; class Alphaproteobacteria; order Micavibrionales; family Micavibrionaceae; genus UBA1672. The sequence goes on along the minus strand of JBQDYD010000007.1, from coordinate 42,121 downwards.
TTCACAAATTTTTATTCCCTGTTTTCTTGGCGTATACGGTTTTGCTTGTGCCGCTTTTGATACAACAAATATCAGTTTCCAAGGAATGGCAGCAAATGAAGTATGAAAAGCCTGTTCGTACAGTCTGACTTTTTGGATGTATAAAGTTGTGAAATAATAATGTGCGGTCTTGATTTATACCCCAATAATTTGCGACATATAAGATATGACTGATGAAGAAGATTACTTACGCTATGACAAGATGGTTGAAACTGCCCTTAGGGGGGTGGTGCGCCAAGCTGTGCAAGAAGTGATTGAGAATTACAATACAACTGGCGGAATGCCGGGTGATCACCACTTCTATATTACGTTTTTGACAGATTATCCCGGGGTGAAAATTCCTGATTATCTGAAGGAGCGTTATCCGGGTGAGATGACAATTGTATTGCAATATCAATTCTCTGACTTGAAAGTAAATGAAGAGCGCATGGAAGTGACGCTATCATTTAATAACGTTCCTGAGCGTCTTGTCGTGCCTTTGAACGCCATCAGCATATTCGCAGATCCGTCTGTTAATTTTGCACTTCAGTTCCAGCCTCTTGGCGATGTGATTGAAGATGAGGACTTAATTCTTCAAGAAATGGAAGATGATGACGACGGGAATGATCCTGACGGCACAGGCGGCGGATCATCACAGGGCAAGACCGGAGAAGTGGTCTCGCTTGATAATTTCCGAAAGAAATAGGATACCTCCATGAGTTTATGGGTTCCAGAGAAGGCTTTTAATCCAGAGCCGTACCGCGTGTTGTTGAAACGCGGTGAGTTTATTGATGAGTCGCGCGACGGGCGTGCGATTCCCTATAAAATTTATTACCCTGAGGGGCACGATCTGGATAAAATGCCCGTGATCATCTGGAGCCACGGTTTTGGCGGCAACCGTGATGGTGCATCTTTCATATCAAGATTTTTGGCGGGGCAGGGCTATACCCTTGTTCATATTACCCATCACGGCACAGACAGCAGTCTATGGGAAGGTAAAGAAGGTCACCCTTGGGATATCCTGCGTAAGGCAAAGGTGCCGCGTGAAACGACACTAAATCGTATGTATGACGTGCCCTTTGTTTTGGATCAGCTAGAGGGCTGGGTAGAGGATAATCCAGAAATCGGTCAGTATATGGATCTTAGCCGTATCGGCATGTCAGGACATTCATTCGGCGCGATGACAACGCAGGTGATGGCGGGAATGAAGTTCCCGAATGCGCAAGGGGATGCGCTGCGCACGCTGCGTGATGATCGTTTGTCATGCGGTATCCTCTATAGCCCCGTGCCAATTGCGCATATTAGTGACGCGTCCCCGAAAGATTTATATGGCGGCATCGAAATTCCGCTCTTTCATATGACGGGTACCGATGACCAATCCCCGTTAGAGAGTTTCGGCTATGAGCATCGCTTGGTTATTCGCGATAATGCCGATCATCCTGAACAGTATCTACAGGTTTTGGATGACGGCGATCATATGGTTTATAACGGCACGCGCGGTAAATTAAAGGAAAACCCAAAACGGGAAGAGCATGAGCGTTTGATTATTGAGGGTGCTTTTGCATTCTGGGAAGCATATCTAAAGGATGATGCGGCGGCAAAGCAATGGTTGCAACATCATTACATGCCGTAATATAAGAAAATTTCCGTAGTTATGGTAAAGGCCGCGGTTTTCCTTTGATTTTTGAACGCGAATGTGGTTCCATAATACTTACAAGCAGACATAATACTTGTATAAACAGCTCTGAATTCGGGCGCTTTTGCGTGTGTTTTCAGACGAAGAGTAGTTAAAAGTTTCCTAGGTTAAATGAAAAAGTGTTCGGTATGAGGTTGCCGGGCGCTTTTTCTTTTATGGGCTGTTGCTTTGTTGCCTAATGGATTATAAATGTTTTGATACGCGTCCGTAGCTCAGGGGATAGAGCACTGGTTTCCGGAGCCAGGTGTCGCAGGTTCGAATCCTGCCGGATGCGCCATTTTAAATAAATACAGTTCAACCTTCATCGTGACGCTTGCCTTACTGTTTATATCAGGGGGGATTCTCTGGTGCGCGTGGGGGAATAAAGTGGTGTTCTTTTATCTTTATTACGCATATGATGTTGACCTAATATAGACGAGAAAACATAAGCAAGATTTCATGGTACGCCCCGTAGAACTGGAAAATCAAAACTTGCCCGGATTACGTAGGAAAACCGCGGCAATTGTTGAGAACAAATATTTCATAAGATTTATAACATTACTTATTGTGGTAAATGCCATTACCCTTGGATTTGAAACAGATCGTGAGCTTATGGCTCTTTATGGTGATGAATTTCATTTCTTTGATAAAATAGTCGTCGCGGTTTTTGTTCTGGAGCTTGGTTTAAAGATTTTCAGTTATCGTCTGAAGTTTTTTAAAGTTGGCTGGAATGTTTTTGATTTTTTGATTGTGGCTATTACCTTGGCTCCACATAGCGAAACGCTCGCTATTTTACGTTCTTTCCGTATCTTACGTTTGTTACGTCTTTTTTCATTAATGCCACAGATGCGACGGGTTATCGGCGCGTTGTTTTGTGCAATCCCAGGGATGGCATCGGTTGTTGGTGTTTTGATGGGCATTATGTATATCTTCGCGGTTCTGGGTACGCAGTTTTTTGGCGGTATTGATGATGAAATGATGTATTTTTATTTCGGGGATGTGACCAATTCTATGTATACATTGTTTCAATTGATGACCCTGGATGATTGGACAGATGTCGCAAATGAGACAATGGTCTTTTATCCGAATGCGTGGCTATATTTTATTCCCTTTATTATCGTCACCAGCTTTGCGGTTTTAAATCTGTTTATTGGTGTGATTGTGGATGCGTTGAATTTGGTGAAAGAGCAGGACTTAGAAAAACAAGATCAGGATTTAATGTCTGAGATCCGCGCGCTTGGTTTGAAAATAGATCGTTTGCAAGATGAGATTGTTGCTTTGAAGGGCAAGAAAAAATAAACCGCATAAGCCGGTAGCAGCGGCGAAACCTAATCATATAAATTTTGAAATCGTTTTTTGCGGTTGCGGTGAGTTCTGCCAACACTGAGCACTGCAGAGATGCTGCGCATATCGTAAATAATATTATTTAGTTCCTATAGCGGTATTGTCAGCGTGAAGCGTGAGCCGTTTCCTGTGTTCTCATACGCTATGGTTCCCCCCAATAAATCGGCGCTTTTTTTGATCATATATAAACCTAACCCTGATCCGAATGAAACTTTGGGATGAAAGCGTTTGAACATCTGAAAGAGTTGATCTGTTCGTTCTGTGGGGATGCCAATGCCGTTATCTTCAACCGTTAGGATGAGTGCGTTTTTGTCCTGTATGGTAGAGATACTTAAAAAGGAATTTTCCTTTGTTAAATCCTGATATTTAATCGCATTCGAAATCAGGTTCTGGACAATCAGGATCAGCCTGTCCTTCTGCGTGTTTATTTTATCACTGAAAGAATATTCTGTGCGAATATCCAGCCGTTCAAAATTCTCCATATGACTAAGGTCTTTTAGTGTGTTGTCGATGGTTTTGGTTATGTCAACAGATTGAAGGGGGGCATCAACGTATTTTGTTTGTGTTAGGGTAAGGATATCCTTCACAAGCTTTTCAAGCTTTTTCAATGAGTTTTGTGCATGTTCGATGCCGCGCGCTGCGGTGTTTTGATCGTCTGTTTTGATAGCGTTTTCTATCACCTCCAGAAGGCCGATTGTCGAGACCAGCGGCGATTTTAAATCGTGCGATGTACGATATGCGAATTCTTCTAATTCGGCATTGGCTTCTAACAGAGCTGTTTCTGCTTCTTTTCTTTGTGTGATGTCACGGACAATCCCGCTAAAGAACCTGCGGTCATTTACGTTTACTTCACTGACTGAGAGCTCTATCGGGAAAATTTGTCCATCTTTTGTTTTACCGGAAACCTCTCTGCCGATCCCGATGATTTTCTTTTGTCCTGTATTCTTGTAATTTTTCAAATATTGGTCGTGCTCACTATGGTATGGATCAGGCATTAAGATTTTGACGTTTTTTCCAATCACGTCTTGTGCGTTGTATCCGAAAATCTGCGTACAGGCTTTGTTAAAGCTCTCAATATTTCCCATCTCATCTATCGTAATAAACCCATCAACGGTTTGATCCATTATGGCCTGCATACGTGCGATAAGGTCTTGTTGCTTTTTTCGTGCATCGGATAGGTGAACCATCATGTTTTTATATGTTCTTGCCAATTCACCTATTTCGTCTTTTGCTTGGGTCGGCAGGGTGAAATCATCGTTTTCAAGGTTTTCATCATGGGCTCTGATGCCGTTTATAATTTGCTCTATGGGCGTGATAATCACCATTGATAATGCCAACGCCAACAAACCGGAGCCTATAACCAGAATGAAGCCCAAGAATATGACTTCACGTTTAACTTGGTTGGTTGCGTTTAAAAAACGGGATTCCGGCGTGATTAATGCAATCATTAAGAAACGTTCGGATGTATCGGGGGCATAATTGATTTTGATATATTGGGATATATTATTTTGGCCATTATGTTCAAAGCTGAATGTGCCGGAATCTGCGTTTACGTTTTTCAGGTGATCGATCAGCGGGTGTTCGCCGGTATCCTGATCCGCGGAAGCCATACTCATATCCCACTCTTCTGATCCGGCTTTGTGCATTAAATAGTCACCGTTTTCATTTACGATGATAATATCCTTGTTTATATGCAAGTTCTTAATCAGATGGGTGAGGGTTTCTTTGTATGATGCGTTAATGATAAGCATACCAAACATTTTTTCTTGATCGTCATAAACAGGACGAATAATGCGCACCACAGGCAAATGGGGGACTTGGATCTGTCCGTGTTCACGGTTCAGGTTAATCGCAGAGAGGTAGATCTCTCCGTTCTTTAGATTTAGCGCGTCTTGAAAGTACGGTTCTTGCCCTTTTTCCTGTAAGTGCGTTATCGGCGTTTCAATGATTTCACCATCTGTTCGATCCACCCTGATCAATTCACGTCCGTTATCGGCAATACCGATATAGCGCACCTGAACATAGCTTTTATTATGCGCAAGTACGGATTCGAATATGGTGGTGAGTTCCTTTTTCCATTGCTTGTGTGAATTCCCGCCCTTCGGGTCTGTGCCGTGATTTTGATGTGCACGCATAATCCCCTTAACAGGGTCTGTTTTATATAGGGCGGTGATATCGTCCTGTAATGCCTGAAATTGAGAGAGAATCAGCGGCGCAATCAGGCCGGTTTCAATATATGTATTCTGAATTTCGGCTTTAATTGTTTGGTGTTTGATCTTGTAATAATACAGGCTGCTGATTGCGATTGCCGTGAAAAGGGTGCTTAAGGAAACGACAATTATAATTTTATGTCTGATTGAAAAGAGGCCGGTTTTTATTTTATTGAGCATCGATTTACACCCTTAGGTTTAGGGTGTAATGGTATGATAATTTCTTGATATAGGAAATAAAATTAGTGCTATGGTGTGTAAAATGTTTGTAAAACCACTGTGAACATATCGACGTAATCAGGTGTCATATATTTGTGGTAATATAGAGTGTTTTTAAATGTGAGGAGCAGCTTTTGAGGCTTGTAATATTAATTCTGATTGTTGGCCTTTTTGCGCCCGTGTGTTCTTATGCGGAAAGTGTTCCCAGCCCGCAAGTGATTGATCTGTTGCAGTATTGTTCGCCGATTGATTCCGATGAAACGGACTATCCGGTAAAGCGTGAAATGGCGGAACACATCTTGAACGAGCACCCCGATGTTTTTGCAGAATGTTATGCAGATTCTGATTGTGTGATTGCCGCGGGTGCATGTGGTGATCAGGTGGCAATTGCTTATATGGCCAAAAGTTGCTATGAGCGCGCGGCGATGATTTATGGTGCGACAATCAATTGTGTGTCATCACCGCATCATGAAACGGAAATGCATGCGGTCTGCGTTGACCGTCATTGCCGTATCGGGGAAAAGAAATAGCCCCGATTCCAGTCTTAGGTTTCAATGACATTTTGATTAAGAATCGTTTGTACTGATCTGAAGTAGAAAATCATCTACCGCCTTTTTAAGGTTTTCAGAGAGTTGTGCCATTTCATTTGCGGCTGTCAGGACGGTATCGGAGGATACTCCGGTTTGTTCTGCGCCGTTTTGTACATCCATAATAATTTCCGATACACGCTTAACACCCATTGATGCGCCGGAAATACTGCGGACAATTTCGTTTGTTGTCGCGTTTTGTTCTTCTATCGCGGCAGATACGCCAGTCATTGAACTATCGATATCAGAGATGTTGGTAATAATCCGTTGCATTGCGTCGACGGTTGCTTTTGTTGCGTTTTGTATGTCTGTGATACGGCCGCTGATTTCTTCTGTTTTTGTTGATGTTTCGCTCGCTAATTTTTTAACTTCGTCGGCGACGACCGCAAAGCCTTTGCCGGCTTCGCCCGCTCTGGCTGCTTCTATTGTTGCGTTTAACGCGAGGAGGTTGGTTTGCTCTGCGATGTCTTGAATAGAGGTGACGACCTCTCCGATATTATCGACCAATTGATCCAGGTTAGAAACGGTATCGTTTGCGGTTTGTGCATTTTGTGCGGTATCGGTCGATTTGCTTTTTACAGATACCATCTGACTTGCAACTTCACTTGCACTTGCGGACATTTCTTCCATTGCGGAGGCCACAGTATTTACATTTTCTGATGCCTCTGCGGAGGAAAGGGAAACTGTTTCAGTATCGCTTGAGGTTTTATCCGCCACGCCTTGCATGGTCTCCGCCGTTGCTTGTAATTCAGTGGATGCGGCGGCCAGAGAGTCAATTAATCCGCCAACTTGCCTATCGAAATCTGTGGCGATATCGCTCATCGTTTTCTGACGCTGTATTTCTGCGCGTTTTTCGGCTTCTTCTTGTAATGATTTGGCTTTATTGGCTTGTTCTAAGGCATTATTTGCAGCATCACTTTCTGCTTTAACCGCGGCATCATTTTGCAAGAGGCTGCGAATTGTAAATAAGATAACGCCGGCCTCTACGATCACAATCACTGCGTGGAATATAACGCGTGTGAAGTCTGCGCCCTCAGGGAATACGGCATATGGGAGTAAGAAGTTTAAACTAAGATGGTGTACGGCAATGGCAACCGTTGCCATGAATGCGGCGCGCAAGGATTTGAACGCGATAACCATCGCGAGGGATGCGAAGAAATACATATGAGCATCTAATTGCCATGCTTGCCCTTCTAACATAAACACCAGCACCCCGGGTGTCAGAACCAATGGTATGGTCGTTAGATCAAGACTGAGCGCGCGTTGTTTGTGGTATAGAGAGAATCCGAAGAAGGCCACAGCGCTTAGGACAGCCTGAAGGACCAAAGGGGTTGTCAGCGAAAATTTGAATATAACCGCGCTTATCGCAAAAATAGGAATATGAGCGGCGATAAAATAGGTGACATATTTCTGGTACTGTCGAACGGAATCAGTGTGGTTATGCATTGATTATATCCTTTATTTCTTTCTGAAACGGGCGTGATTTTCTATCAGGCATCCTCCCTTTATTATAGGCGAGAAAACTAAAATTGCACCTAACTTTCGGATGTTTGTTATAAACTCAGGGTTGTCGGAGGCTGCGATCATAATAAAATCAAATGTACCGCTGCGTATCGGTGTTCCATCTGAGGTTGTGATTTGGGTGTAGATGTCTGTTGGCGATATGCTGGGCGGAAATACAACGGCATATTGTGTTTGTTCCCCTGTGTAAGAATATTGAGGATAGACAGCCACAAGCGTAAGCATCGCAACGAGACATAAAATAACGCTGAGCGAAATAAATATCGAAATAATAGAATTAATATTTCTCTGCTGTGCCATAATTTATAATATACGGTAATTCGTTACTATTTTCCTAGCACTGAGATAATTAGTTTACCATTTGTAATCGCAAGGGACAGGGATTGTTTGTTGACTGTAAGATAGGGGCAGAGCATAAAAGCAAGATGGATAATTTACGCCTGAATAAATCACAAAGATTATTAGATTTCGCCATGAAAGATTCGTACTTTGCTGCGATTATTCATGATTTGTTGGATTACGGGCATAGGGTTCGCTATTCCCCTTTCGGCGGGGCGGGTGCATATACGCCCACATATCTAAGTACTGAGCCGCTTGACTCGACGCTAAAACAGCAACAGTTTTCGAACGGATTTTGGGCCATGTCGGAACGTGGCCTTATGATATGTAAGATACGTTTGTCGATGTTTGCCGGCGAGGATGCCAATAAACACAGCTTTCTGCATGAAGTTATGCATTTCTATCAGGATTCTCTGGGTATTTATTTTACTCCTTTAAAAGAAAAGGGGCGTTTACCTGTTGTTTTGGATGCAAAAAGCCACATTGTATCATTGTTGTTCTGCGAAGCATGGGCACAGATTGAGGCGATCAGAACCTGTTGGGCATTGAAGGATAAAGGGGATGCATCGGGCTGGGATGGATTGCTGAAGTCAAGGGAATGGAGCGCGTTGGCGTTGTTTTACGATGCTGATTTGGAGAGCGGTTTTGATGAAGCGCGCGCAGCAGCGAATTGTTTTAAAGAATGGTATCGTGGTTCGCATCGCGTAATGTATGAAAAGCACGCATTAGATATATTTGAAACGAATGTTAAGATTTTTAGTGCTGACGTTAAGGGGCTTGATCAGGGGGCAATAGCGGCATCACTTCGTTGCGCTGGGGTGGATGATATAATCGCGCGTATTCCTGCGAAAGAACGCCCTAAATTTATGTCCAGAATTGAATGGGATGATACGATGCTTGATCCTCAGGATAAGAGCATCCGTGAAAAGCTGCGCAAAATAGAGGCACGTTACGGGCGTGCGGATAATAATGATGTTTCTGATATCAGGTGCGGAAGTGCGCCATATATTTGGAAACGGTTGCGTAATGCGGAAATCAAGGATTCTGAACTTCCGCCACCACCGCCGCCAAGCGAAGATTAAGATGCGCGGCGAAACAATCCATGTGCAACCACACAAGACAGCATGGCGAACATAACAAGCAAGTAAGGCATCATACTGGCTTTGTCTGTTTTGCTAAAAGCATGATGGTTTAGGGTTTGCACCTGTTCTTTTAAGGCATCTAATTCTGCTCTTAATTGATTATTTTCCTTCTTTAGCTCTTTTGTTGCCTCAATCATCGGCGCGATCAGGCCAACATATTTCACAGACATCATATTATTCTCATCATCGGGGGTGCCGTTAACCAGTTCGGGGAAGGTGTCCATTAATTCCTGTGCAATCACACCATATTGGAGGCGATGTGTTTGGTCATTTTTCATCGTATAGCGATAGGTTTTAATATCCTGCAGGCGATTGAGGATGTCTTGTCCACTCAGGGGCTGAATATTTTCTTTCAGGCGTTTATCTGAAACCGATGCCCCCATCGCCACCCATGCGCCAGCTTCGCGAACCTCAAAGCCAATCGCAGAGGATCCGACATCAGTTTTATATCTGATCATGCCATCAACGGCCGTGGGGCGCTGTGCTTCTGTACCGCGCGGTGTGATCAGCGCGCCTGTGCCGCTTATGTCCAATTCTGCCACAGGGCCTGCGGTGCCGATACCAACATCGCCGTTATCAAGGATGACTATTCCGCCATCGGTAATACCGCCGCCAGGTACGATGCGAATAACCTCATTGTTTAAGGCTTGGATGGTTAAATCACTATTCGCCGTTCCGATTTGCCCTATGGTCGTGCCGTTTCTTTCAATGAGTATATTACGTTCCGCATCGGCTGTATCGCCAAGCATCATATCCCCATCTTGCAAATGGAGCAGGCTGGAGGGGGCGAGTGTACCTATCCCCATATTACCGCCAAACACAGCCATAGTGTTCGCCTGCGATAAGTTTTCGCCTGCATGATCGCCCATGAAGATACCAAGTGAATTGTTCCCTGATACGGCTGGTGATGCACCGCTGGGAAAGCCAAGGCCTATGGCCATAGAATCTTCGCCTGATACGGTTGTTTTTTGCCCGATTGCAACACTGTTATCGCCGCTGGCGATTGATTGAAACCCAAGCGCGATAGAGCCATCACCGCTTGCCGTGGGTTGAAAGCCGACCGCAAAAGCGGAGGTGTTGCTTGCCGTGGCTTGAGAGCCCATCGCGATACTGTAATTTCCGATATTCCCATCATCCCATTCCGTACCGTTCACGGTGCCTGCGCGGAATGCGGATTTTCGTGGGTAGAAGAACATGCGCGTTCCTGCACCTGTAGGTGTGAATGCGGGGGAGGTGGCAAAGGTGCCGTCAACCATTACATTGCCTGTGCGGCTGATATATGTGGTGTTGTCGGTCCATAAGTTTCCGAGGGAGGTGAAGGGGGTAAAGCCTGCGCAATCATTGGAATATTCCAGCCCTGTGCCTTCTGTATATCTGATACATCCTTGTGATCCCGCGGTGCCGTCATCATCAATCAGGAAGTCACCGCCAACCAAGGCCATAAAGTTGCTGTCGCTGAGGTCGTAGCCGGATTGATCGCCCATGAATATACCGAGTGAATTGACACCTGAGACTATCGGGAATGTTCCTGCAGCCGCGCCGAGCCCTATGGACGCGGAATAATCTCCGCTGGTGCGGGCATTCGTACCGATCGCCATGGCATTTGTTCCGCCTGAAATTACGTTTCCGTGCCCGATGGCAATGCTGCCTGTGCTGGCCGCGCCGAGGTCGCTGCCGATTGCAATCGCATTATTGGCGACGGCAGATGTGCCTGACCCGCCAAGTGCGATGGCATAATCGCCTGTGGCGCTGACTTCATAGCCAAGGGCGATGCTGCCCGGGCCGCTGGCGAGTGTATTTTGCCCCCAACCGATACTGTTATTGCCGATATTTATATCCTGCCATGCGGTGTTCCCCCCGCTGATTGTACCGCCCCGTAAGGCCGCTTTATTCGGGTCGTATAATGCACGCGTGCCGTCACCATCAAGGTTCGCCGTTGTGCTGGTTTGTCCTGTGTTGATGACGCTAAGGTTTTGGCGCGAAATATATGTGGTGTTATCCGTCCAAATCCCCCCGGATACGCCTGCCGCCGTGAAGCAATTATTACCATCCGCATCACAATAATTATTTGCGCCGATATCACCTGTTACGTCCAATTCCAATGGCTGTGACCCTGAGGTTGAGGCCGCGGTTGAGCCAATAGCAACAGCGCCGCCCAAAATGGCCATGGTATTGGCCGATGATACATTTGCACCGCTTTGGTCGCCCATAAATATGCCGATGGATGATGTGCCTGATACTTGCGGATCGGCGCCTGCTGCTGTGCCCAGGCCGATTGCCAATGTGTCAGTATTGGCCGCGATGGCCTCTCTGCCAAGTGCCGTGGAGTAGCTTCCGCTTGCGGTTAGTTGTGATCCGATGGCGATGCTGTTGGTGCCGACGTTGGCATCATTCCAGACAGTTGTATTTTCGCTATCACCAACGCGGAAGGCCGCTTTGGATTTATCAAAAAACAGGCGCGCATCATCATCGGCGTTTCCTGTGTCTTCGGCCAGTTGGTCTGATCCGAATACCAAATCATCATTGGCATATGACCCGGCAGAGGATTTAACGCGCGCAACGTTGGATACAATTTCAAAAACCCCCGCGGCGATCCCTGCGCATGCGGCGCTTTCCCAATTTCCTGAAACGTTATTGTAAACGATACAATCCCCGTTCGCGGGGGTTGGTGCGGCGACGTCACTGACATCATCCAGTGCGGGAATGCCGCCACCTGATCCACCCTGCAGGTCGGTTACACATGACCAGCCTGATCCGGGGTTCCATTCCAATTTTTGTACCGACGTACAGCTGAGCGGGGGGCCAAGAATATCGCCGTTCACATTGATGGTTGTCCCTGCATTGACGGCAACACCGGCAGAGAGGTTTGTGCCGTCAATATCGCCCGTTACATCGAGGTCGCCCGAGATATCGACATCATCACTGAGTGTAAGATTACCCGTTGAATCAGAGATAGCACCCTGTGCATCAAGTGTTCCCGTTATCACGGCGGTATCATCGAGTGTGACATCACCTGTTGTATTGATGATGGTGTTTTGAAGGTCGGATGAGCCAACCACAATTAGGTTATCATCAATTGTCACATCGCCACTGGTGACGTGCAGGGCATCGTCAATCGTGACGTCACCGTCTGAGTTTGCCATGGAGTCCCGCAGGTCCAGATCATTTTCAAAGATGACTTGCCCGTCAACGGAAAGGGCACTGTCAAAGACAACATCACCAGAGGCCTGTAACAGCCCCAAAGATGTTTGCCCTGTAACCCCAATTGTGCCCGTAACCGTCATGTTATTGGCGATTGCGGCGTCACCGCCTGTCAGGTTAAATCCGTTTGCGACATTCAAGACGTCGGAAATACTGACATCACCGCTGACTTCTAATGTGCTGCCTGGGGTTGTTGTGCCGATGCCGACTTGTGGTGTGCCGGTGTTGTAATAAATATCATTGCCTGAGCCGCCTGACCAAAACCCGTTTGATATAGACACCCATCCATTAACGGAATCGCATAATTCCAGCACGTCCGGGTTGGGGGTGGTATTAACACGAACAAGGCCGTTATTGGCCGCGTTACAGGTGGACAGGGTTGTTTGATCGGGGAAGAGCATCGACGCGGCACCAAGGCGTAATGCGGCAGAACTGGCGGTAAGGTCAATGCCACCTGTGAAGGCTGCGCCGCCTGTTACCTCAAGGTTTTTGTCGATTTCTGCAATCGACGGATCGCCGCTTTTGATGTTCCACAATCCATTTGTTGCCGCAATCGCCGCGCCATAAGAAAATTGCGAAACAATATCATCCCCGCCTTTTGTGATGGAAGGGGATGCACCGCCTGAACATGTTGTTTGGAAAATCTGATCGGGCCCTGCGGATATAACGGCAATGACCGTATATGTTTCATCCCCCGGATCACCATTTCCGTTCAGCCTTTCGCTTGTTCCGTTTGAGTTAATATCACAACCGATGGAGCCTGTGACAGCCCCGGCATCCCACCCGCAATATCCGAATTCAATGCCCCACGGGTCTATACGAGAGGAGGACACAGCCGTCGGCAGAAATCCGCCGCCCGTCGGGCCAGCGCCGCCGGCATCCAGATATTCCAGCGGCTCAACAAAACCGTCCGCGTCACAATCACCATCATCAGGTAACTGCGTTGCTTCCAGCAAAACAAGCTTTGATGCGATGTCCATTTCGATTTCGGCTTTGGTACGGGTTTGTACCTCCACCATTGTGGTGAGGGGGCCACGCATCGTGGACATAATGATTGTACCAAGCAAGCCGACAATAATAACGGCGCCGAACAGCGTAAAAAATATATTCCCTGATTCCGGGTTGTGGCTGTGTGCTTTTGGTTTTTCCCCTATATGCATGACGAATGCGGTCCTTTGATTTTATGAAGCGCATGATGTACGCAATAAAATTATGCGGGAAAATGCGTCTTAAAACACATAAAAACAAAGGTTTATGACTGTATTCGTGGGGATATGTGGATGGTTTTATCCACAGTGGCAGTAACTGTTATTCTGCTGTATTCGGGTTTGTAATCCCAAACTTGTCCAGTGCTTCATTTTGGGTTTTTTCAAGCTGCGCTATATCAAGCCCATCAATAAGTTCGTTAAAGACGCGATACCAGTTAATCTCTGCCTTAAGGTGCAAGAAAACAGAGCCAAGGCCAAGTGCAGCGCGATCCATAAAGACAAACTCACGCGGGACTTGCACGCCGCCAACCTCACGTAGCTTTTTATGTACCTTTTCGGCAATCTCACGGCCATATACGCCATTCGTGATTTCACCGATTGGTCTTACGGCATCTTCTAGGATTGGGCCGTATAAGAAGTTTGCCCAAATGTTCAGTGTTTCGATTTGTTCTTTGGATAGCCCTTTAAAGCCCCATGTCTCATAAGCGTGTACCGCCAGATCTATATCGTCATTTTGAAGTGCGCGGTATAGGTCAACGACACCGCCGACGAATTTAACAGGGAAAATACGAACACAGCCAAAATCGAGCAGGTTGATCGATAGATCATCGCGGATGGTGTAATTGCCTAAATGCGGATCACCATGAATGATGCCATAATTATAAAGCGGTACATACCATGCACGGAACATGTTCATCGCGATTGTGTTGCGTACTTCTGTGTCTTCTTCGATATACCCAAGAATAGGGGAGCCATCCATCCATGAACTGGTCAGCAGGCGATCAGTTGATAGTTCATCGATGACTTCGGGGACATGTACGTGTTTTTCATCGCGCAGCATGTGCCCATAGAGTTTTGTGTATTTTGCCTCGAGCGTGTAATCCAGCTCCTCTTTCAAGCGTTCGGCAAGCTCGGTGTGAATTTGCTTGGTTTTAATCGCTTTGTCGTAACGCTCATATAAAGAAAAGATGATTTTTAACTGGTTTAGGTCTGCATCAATGGCGGACTGCATATCAGGATATTGAAGTTTACAGGCCAGATTTCTGTCATCATGAGAGATCGCTCTGTGAACTTGGCCTAAGCTGGCTGCGGCGGCTGCGTCTTGTTCAAAAGACTTGAATTTGCTTTGCCAGTCCGCGCCTAATTCAGTTTTCATGCGGCGCCTGACAAACGGCCAGCCCATCGGCGGGGCATTGGACTGTAATTGTTGAAATTCCGTTGCGTATTCGCTGGGCAATGCCTCAGGTATGGTTGATAAAATCTGACCGACCTTCATAAGGGGGCCTTTTAAATTCCCAAGCGATCTCATGAGCTTTTCTGCGTGTTCAGGGCGATCAATGCCCAATCCCAGATATCGCTCTCCCGCAAGTTTTATCGCAAGGTTGGCCATGGTGCCGGAAACCTGACCATATCTTTTCATACGGCCGCCCAAAGTATTGCGTTCTTTTGGATCTTCTGCTGAGCTCATACTTCATACTGTTAGACTATGTAGAGCAAAACACCAATCCTTTTTTTGAAAGAAAGTACACATTTTTTGCGTCCATAATGAGATATAGAGCTAGACACGGCCTATTAATCTGTGGTGCAATTAACAAGTATATGTTTTTCTGAGGGGAATCGAACACTTATGAAGTCCGTTAATCTATTTTTTCTATCCTTTTGTTTGTTACTAAGCATTGTTGCATTTACACCAAATGCGCATGCGGGGTGGTTGGATTTCTTATTCCCGACACAGGATACAGGGCCTGATCCGTCTCAAACATTGCGCGCACCTTTTGCTGATGAGGATGCTGTGATTGAGGATCTGGATGCGGAAGGTAATCCTGAAAAGGCTGTACCTTTACATATGCGTCACAGGCCGAATACGGTGATTACACAATGGGTGCAAATGACGGTTCCCTTTGTTTTGACCTATAAGGCAAAAACATACGAAAAAGAATATGGTCAGAAAGTCGTTCATTTCAGTAAGGGTGGTTTGGATGAGTATGTAAAGTTTCTTCAGGGGCGTAATATTCTGAAAACTTTAAAAACCGGACGATATAATGTGACGGGAATTTTAGAAGATTACCCTGTAATTATTAATGAGGGTGCTGTTGACGGGCGATATCTGTGGTTGTTTAAGGCAGATGTTTTGGTTACGTATTTTGACAGCAGTCTTAAAAAGCACCCTGTAAGAGAAGATGATCCGAACACAATTACGCAAGAATATACGATCACCTTTCAGGTGGGGCGTAATAAGGGCGTTAAGAACGAGCACGGTCTGTTGATTGAATCGTTTGAAGTTAAGTTAAAAAAGCCCTGATCTTTTTATAATCCCAGATATTTTAAAATATCTTTTAGTGTGCTGTGGTAAATACAGTACAATCTGATCTGCGAATCATTGAAAATTTTAAGGAGCGTATCAAAATGACCGAAAATGTCGCAAGTTTCCCTGTTTCTGAATCTGAAAACACCGAGAGTGAAGGCCCAAAAGATGTTGGCGGTATCGGTGGTCAAAGATTGGCGAGCTTTATAGAGCGTATCGAGCGTTTGGAGGAAGAAAAAGCGGCATTGATGGAAGACATCAAGGAGGTTTATGCCGAGGCGAAAGGCGTTGGTTTTGACGTAAAAACAATCCGTAAGGTTGTTTCACTGCGCAAAATGGACACAGAAAAGCGCCGAGAGGCTGATGAGCTTTTGGAGTTGTATAAAGCCGCCGTCGGTATGGCTTAATCAGCGATTTTTGAATGGCTGCCATCGCAATATGGCAGTTTTCTTGATCGCTTGCATTGGCATAGCCATGCCTTACCGCTTTTTTCTGCTGTAAACTTTATGGATTGGAAGCCCGTATCTTTATGTGATCCGTCACAAAAAGGTTGGGCTTTTGATAACCCGCACGCACAAAACCAATAGGTTTTACCTTCTTCCAGTTCGACAACAGCCGCTGATGTGTCGGCAATATTTGGCATTGTATCGGCCATAAGAGCTTTTCTTTCTATTGCGATTTTCGTTTTTCGATAAGGGATTTGACGGATTCCGGATCGGCTAATGTTGAAATATCTCCCAAAGAGTCAAAGTCTTTTGCGGCTACTTTGCGTAAGATGCGGCGCATAATTTTTCCTGATCTTGTTTTAGGAAGGTCGGGGGTAAACAAAATCACTTCAGGTGTTGCGATTGGCCCTATGATTTCACGGACAATGGCAATAATCTCTGCACGTGTCTTTTCAAGATCAATTGCGCGGCCTTCCATCAATGTCACATAAGCGAAGATAGCTTGCCCTTTAATATCGTGCGGCATGCCGACGACGGCACTTTCAGCGACATCATGATGCTCATCAATAGCGCTTTCAATTTCGGCTGTTCCCATACGGTGGCCGGACACATTCAAAACGTCATCCATGCGCCCTGTGATCCAGAAATATCCGTCTTCATCGCGCTTTGCGCCATCGCCGCTAAAATAATATCCCGGATAGTCGGCGAAATATCTGCGTTCGAAGCGCTCATGATTATTATAAACGCCTCGCATTTGTCCGGGCCACGAGTCTTTAAAACAAAGTGCACCTTCGCCCGGGCCTTCTATCTCTTTGTGATTTTCATCTAATAAGACGGGCTGAGCGCCGAAAAACGGTCGTGTTGCAGACCCCGGTTTTAAATCAAAGCTAACGAGCGGAGTGAGGAGGTGACCGCCGGTTTCTGTTTGCCACCATGTATCAATAACCGGACAGCGCCCGTTTCCGATAACATTGTGGTACCATTCCCACGCTTCTCTGTTTATCGGTTCACCAACCGTTCCTAAAACACGTAAAGACTTGCGGCTTGTGCTTGTGACTTTGTCATCACCCGCAGCCAATAACGCACGGATTGCCGTTGGCGCCGTGTAGAAAATATTGACTTTGTGTTTATCAACCACTTGCCAGAAACGAGAAGCATCGGGGTAATTTGGCACGCCCTCAAAAACGACAGAGATTGCACCGCATGATAGGGGGCCATAGATGATATAAGAGTGACCTGTAATCCAACCCACATCCGCTGTACACCAGTATACTTCGCCGGGTTTGTAATCAAACACAGTTTCAAATGTCAGGCCGGTATATACCATATATCCGCCTGTGGTGTGCAAAACGCCTTTCGGGGCGCCGGTAGAGCCTGATGTATACAAAATAAACAGCGGATCTTCCGCATTCATCGGTTCACACGGGCACTCACTTGATTGTGCGTCAACAACATCATGCCACCACACATCATGTTTATCATTCCATTCTACATCACCGCCGGTTCGTTTGAAAACCATAACCGTGTGAACATTGTGACATGACTTCACAGCTTCATCGACATTAGCCTTTAGGGGGATTGTCTTTGCCCCGCGATAGGATTCATCGGCAGTAATGATGATGTTGGATTGGCAATCTAATATGCGTGTTTTTAAGCTCTCCGGTGAGAATCCGCCAAAGACAACAGAGTGTACCGCGCCGATACGTGCGCAGGCCAAAATGGCATATACGGCCTCTGCGATCATCGGCATATATATTGTTACGCGATCACCTTTTTTAACGCCGCGTTCTTTAAGGGCGTTGGCGACTTTACAGACTTCTTCTTTCAGCTCTCCGTAACTGATTTTCCGCGATTCTTCGGGGTTGTTCCCTTCAAAAATAAGTGCTGTAGATGTTACTTTTTCGGGGAGGTGGCGATCCACACAGTTGTAACAGGCATTTAATACACCGTCCTCATACCATTTTATGGATACGGGGCTTTTATAATTAGTATTCTTTATAATTGTAGGTTTTTCGAACCAATCCAGCCGTTCTGCTTGCTTTCCCCAAAACCCGTTTGGATCATCAACGGATTGTTTATACATTTCCTCATACTTATCTTTTGATACAGAAGCACGTTTCAGGATTTCGTCAGAAGGGGAGATAACATCGCTCATATATTGAACCTTTCCTATAGTTCGTAACCTATAGGACGATTCAACAACTCTTGAAGCACTTCGTCAAGCGATAACCCTTCGTTTAGGCACTTATGGACAGACATGCTGATCGGCATTTCAACGCCGTGTTTCTCGGCAAGCTTTACTGCAGACTTTGCTGTGTGCACACCTTCGGTTACGTTATGGCGGCTTCCCATAATTTCGTTTAGGCTCTGACCGCGGCCAAGCGCAAGGCCAAGGGAGAAGTTTCGCGATTGCTCGGAAGAGCATGTCAGCATCATATCCCCGACGCCGCACAGTCCTAGGAATGTCTCTTGCTGTCCGCCCATGGCAACGCCAAGGCGGGATATTTCGGCAAGGCCGCGTGTAACCAGGCTTGCGTTTGCGCTGTCACCCATTTCAAGTCCTTTGGCAATACCGCATGCAATGGCAATCACGTTTTTTAAGGCGCCCGCAATTTGTGCGCCGATAATGTCGTGCGATGCATATGGGCGAAAGTGGGGGATGGCGATAAAGTTCTGGATATTGGTGGCGATGTCATCATTTTCGCAGGCCAGTGTTGTGGCTGCGGGTTTTCCGCGTGCAATTTCGTGGGCGAAATTCGGCCCCGTTAAAACCGCGACGGGCGTGTTAGGCAGTATGTGACGGGTTACCTCACTCATCAGCATGCATGTTTCCATCTCAATGCCTTTGGAACATAAAATAACGCGGTGACCGGGGCGAATATATTGCGCCATCTCTGCCAAAATAAAGCGCATTGATTGTGCAGGCGTTACAATAAACAGGTAATCGCTTTGCATCGCGGTTTCTAAACTGTTGGTCGCGTTGATGGCAGGGTGAAGGGATATCTCTCCCAGATATTTCTGATTGGTTCTTTGTGTGTTAATTTCTTCGGCCAGTTCAGGCTTTCTTGCCCAAAGGTGAACTGTAGAACCTTGAAAGGCGATGATTTGTGCGATTGCGGTTCCCCATGAACCTGCGCCAATGACGCTAGCAGTCTTATCAGACATGAATGCTCCCTGTAATGTTTTACATTTTATAATTTATGCTTTTACACCTGCACCATGGCGCGGTTCCGCATCAGGGTCAAGTGGCCAGCGCGGGCGCGCTTTTAAATCCATGGGATGGGATGTACCTGCTTTTAAATGCTCCACACCTGCCCACGCAATCATCGCGCCGTTATCCCCCGATAGGGGGAGGGGAGGGGTGCTGACGCGCATATCGTATTGGCTGCATAGGTTGGCCAATTTTTGACCGATAAGTTTGTTCGCGGCAACCCCGCCACATACCACTAATGTTGGGTTTTCGGTCTTGGTTCCATATGCATCCAAAAATCTTTTTATTGCGTGCTCAGATCTATCGGCTAAAATTTCAGCCATTTTAGTTTGAAAGGCATGAGACAGGTCTGCAATATCGCTGCGCTTCAGGTCGCCTTCGGGCAGGGCTTCACAATGCAGTCTTACGGCTGTTTTAAGGCCGGAGAATGAAAAGTCGCAATTTTTACGCCCCTTCATAGGGCTGGGCAGGGGAAAGCGTTCTATGGCGCTTTGTGGGTCTTTGCATTCTTTGGCGATTTTTTCAACATTTGGCCCGCCGGGATAGGGGAGGCCCATGAGCTTTGCGCTTTTGTCAAAACATTCCCCTGCGGCATCATCCAGTGTTGTGCCCCATCTTTTGTACTTTCCGAGGCTTTCTGCGACCAAAATCTGTGTGTGCCCCCCTGAAACCAGTAAAACAAGGTAAGGGAAAGCGATATCTTCTGCCAATCGCGCGGTTAAAATGTGCCCCTCCAGATGGTTTACGCCGATAAAGGGGATGTTTTGCACAGATGCGATGGCTTTTGCGCTCATCATGCCGATCATTACCCCGCCGATCAGACCGGGCCCACAGGTCGCCGCTACGCCGTCCAGATCATCAAAGCCGACGCCTGCATCGTCCAGCGCGGCTTGTATAACCTTATCGATATGCTCCAGATGAGAGCGCGCGGCAATCTCAGGAACCACACCGCCATATACGGCGTGTTCTTCCAGTTGACTCAACACGACATTAGAGCGTATCTCTCTATTATCGGTCACTATTGCGGCTGCTGTTTCATCACAGCTGGTTTCAATACCCAAAACAATCATGATTAAAGAGATATAGCCGAAGAATATGAGTGTCAAATCAGAATATACATACCCTGAGAAAATCGTTATCGGGACGCGCGGGTCAGAGCTTGCGATGTGGCAAGCCAATAAAGTGAAATCATTAATAGACAATATTGGTCAAAATATCGATGTAACAATACGCGTTATAAAGACTTCGGGCGATTGGCGACCTGAACAGGGGGAGGTGCGTTTAAGTGCCGATGAAGGTGGTAAAGCACAATTCGCCAAGGAGATTGAGGAAGCCCTTTTGGAAGGTGCGGTGGATATAGCCGTTCATTCTATGAAGGATATGGAGACGGATTTACCTGACGGATTGGTTATTCCCTATATGTTGCCCCGCGTGGATACGCGCGATGCGTTTTTGTCCGATATTGCGCAAAATATTGAAGATTTACCAATGGGTTCTGTTGTTGGTACGGCAAGTGTGCGCAGGCAGGCTTTTGTTTTAAATAAGCGCCCTGACCTCAAGATTGTGCCATTCCGCGGTAATGTCGGAACGCGTATTGAGAAGTTACGTGCCGGTCAGGTCGATGCAACCTTCCTTGCTGTGGCTGGGTTGGAGCGTTTAGGGATGACGCACGAAATCGCATCGATCATAGAAAGCGCCGACATGTTGCCGTCTGTCGGGCAGGGGGCAATCGGTATAGAAATGCGTAAAGGTGATAGGGGTAAATTATCCTTTATCGGCCAAATTTCGTGTTCTGAAACATATGCTTGTGTTGAGTGTGAGCGTGCAGTCCTTAGGGCTCTGTCGGGCAGTTGTCATACACCGGTTGGTGTTTTGGCGACACTTAACGAAGGGATTCTGGGCTTAAGTGTGGCTGTTGTAAACCCTGACGGATCACAGAAATGGGTGGAGCAGGTTAGTAAAGAATTTGTAGATATCGACGATGCAATCAATTTGGGGCATGAGGTCGGGGGGCGTTTAAAATCAGTGGTTCCACCCCATATTTTGTCCGATGGCGGCCAATAGGGGGCGTGATGCGAGGTAGGAAGAAAATTGTTATCACGCGTCCATTAGGCCAAAGCGATAAATTTATAAAGCAGGTGTGTGATCAATACCCGTTGATTTTGCCTGATGGGTTCTTGATAGAGCCGATGCTCGATATCGAGACCTATAATGTTGATGTTTCTGATGTTGAATTTGATGCCTGGATTATCACAAGTTCAAATGCCATTCCCTGCGTGAAGAAAAATCTTCAGAGTTTAGATAAGCCTGTTTATTGTGTCGGTGAGAGAACCGCGGCAAAGGTTAAATCTTTATTGCCTGAAGTGGAGATACATTTTTATCAAAACGCAGAGAGTTTATTACGATCAATCGAGGGGCATGCAGAAGGGCGAAGGTTCTTATATATAAGAGGGGAGCATGTTTCTGTTGATATGGCCAAATCTGTTGGCCGATTAGGCGGCGAAGTGCATTCGGTTGTTTGTTACTCGGCGCATACAGTAGAAAAGTTCTCTCCCAAATTTATAGAGCTATTAAAGAATGGTGAGGTTGGTGCCGTTGTGTTTTTTTCCAAACGTACGGCGAAAACATTCTTTGATTTGATGAATAGATATGCCGATCTGTCGGGGCAAAAATTTGTGGACTTAATAAAGTTTGATCTCTTGTCTATCAGTACACCCGTGATAGAGTGTACCTATACAAATAATGACGCCATGAAAGTTATCGTGTCTGCTACTCCTGATCTAAAAGGGATGGTTGATGCTGTTGGCAATTACGTTTTAGATTCGTCTGAATAAAGCACTGGTTAAGCGAACAATGATTTTGTTTAAATTGATCTGTATGTGTTATGTATAAATATGCACTTAAATTTGTAAGGGATTGAGTTATGAGCAAGTCGGATAAGCAGCCGATCGAAAATGCGGCGGAAATTATTGAAAAGTTTGGCGGTATTCGTCCAATGTCATCAAAGATTAATGTTGCTGTGACCACTATACAAGGGTGGAAGAAGCGCGGGGTTATTCCTGCCGGACGAGCGGCCTCTATCATTGAAGCGGCGAAAGAACATAACATAGATATATCTGATTATATTGAAGGCGCACCTGTTATAGAGGCGAAGGAAGAGAGTGCGTATTCTGATGAAGTGTCTG
This sequence comes from Alcanivorax sp., assembly GCA_051967755.1. GTDB lineage: Bacteria > Pseudomonadota > Alphaproteobacteria > Micavibrionales > Micavibrionaceae > UBA1672. The sequence continues at coordinate 19,510 of JBQDYD010000007.1, read as the reverse complement.
AAGCCGCCGCCGAGCAGGGTAATGACGTTGACGGTAAAGACAGCGACAGTGATAACGATAGCGAAGCTGTTGAGGAGGATGCGCAGTCTTCGGATGAGGCAATAGAAGGTGAGGTTGTGAGCGTTGAACCTGCTCAGGCAAAAACGCCAGCCAGAATTGATGAGTTTTCTGCCAAAAGGCAGCGTATGGAGGCGGCAAATAAAGATTACACCGAGTTGGCGGTTGAAATTCAGAAAAATGCAATGAAGCGCAGTGCGCTTGTGGCTGCTATTATTATTCTTGTGGTTGTTGCCGCGCTTGTTGGTATCATGAAGCCCAAATATCAAGAGTTCAATGAGCGTGAAGCACAGTTGCAAGAGCTGGAGGGTAAGCTTTCGGCGTTGAAGTCTGAGCAATCAACATTTAAAGGGTTGGTTCCGGAAGATTGGAAAGAAGAGCTTCAGAATCTCAAAAACCAAGCGACACAAACCGGACAGTCCGTTTCTGAAACAGTGGCGGTTTTATCAAATGACTTATCTACGGAGGAGGGACGCACAAAACGTGTGGAACAGCTCCAGACTTATGTGTCTGAGATTACAGGCGAGAGTGGTATTTATGCGTTGAAGGACCGCTTTAGTCAGATGGGGAATGATTTTGTCGGGCGTAAGGTTCTTGATAATTCAGTGAGTGCGCTATTGCCAATCCTTAAAGATTCAAAAGGAAAAGACGAAACGCAATTAAATGCTTTGATTGATTCTGCGCGCGATAAAAACGCGTCACTGCAAAAAAGTTTGGATAATGTGCCAAAGAATGAATTGAAGGCTGCTGCAATGCTTCTTGCGATGACGCAGGTTCGTTCCGCGCTTAATCGTGGTGATGATGATTTTGAAGGCGACCTTGACTTGCTGAAGAGTATGGTCGGCGAAGAAGATGTGAAGCTCTATAACTCGATTGAGAAACTTGCGCCGCATGCGCGTTCGGGGATCTTAACACCGGGAGGGCTGAAGTTTGAATTTCAGACTGTTGCCGGGGATGCTGTTGCGGCCTCTTTACGTGGGGAAGACGTTTCCGTATCAGAGAAGTTTTCTGCAAAAATGAACGACATACTTAAGGTCGAAAAAGACGGTGAGTTGATCACAGGGACAGAAACACAGGCGACATTGAACGAAGCGGAGAATTTGATCACGACAGACCGTTGGCAGGAAGCGCTTGATTTGTTGCGTCGTGAGTTGAGAGCAAAGGAGCTCGAACCTCTCAGACCTTGGATGAATGAAGTTGAAAAGCTTATCAGTTCCAGAAGGCTTGACCAAATGCTGGCTGAGGCAATTGAGATGAATTTCGGTGATGGTCTGTTGGGGGGCGGTAAATCACTCGGTTCGACGAACAAAATGCTTAAGTCGAATATTCACTAATTCATAAGAAAGGATAGGCGTGCCTGTCTTTTCTTGATACTCTTTTTGTATTCACAGACTCAATCTCCGGGAAAGGTAGATTATGATTCGCGCATTATGGACTCTTGTTAAAATCAGTGTTGTCGTCGCCATCGTTGTTTGGATCGCAGAGCATCCGGGGACAATTAAAATCAACTGGTTAGAATATGATGTGACATTCCATATCGGCTTTTTCATGTTTGCATTGGTGGTTTTGGTTGTGATCGGGATTATAATTTTCTCCATCATCAAGGGCATCCTCGATATGCCCAAGAACATGGTTCGCTATCGTGATATGACCAACAAGGATAAGGGTTTCAAAGCGCTGACGATCGGCTTGACCGCTGTTGCCGCAGGCGATGCGAAGGCCGCATCCTATCAGGCGCACAGGGCGCGCCAATTCCTAAGCAATGATAATCCGTTGCCGATGCTTCTGGAGGCGCAAGCCGCCCGTTTAAATGGGAATGAGCTTGAAGCATCCAAAGCGTTTATGGCGCTGATGGAAAATAAGGATTCTGCCTTTATGGGCATACGCGGGTTACTGCAATCGGCGCTGGATCATGGCGATTACAGCGGTGCATTAGAATTAGGCCACCGCGCGTTAGAGGAATACCCGAAGCAGGGCTGGATTTTAAGCATTGTCTACGATCTGGAAATCAGGGCGCATAACTGGGATTCCGCCAGAAAAATCCTATATAGAGCCGAAAAAGCAGGGGCGATTGAAACCGCAAAAGCACAAAGCGATCGTGTTGCGATGTTGCTTGCGGAGGCCGAAGATCTCAAGAATAAGGGGGAGGAGGAGCTCTTCTTCCGCGCGCTGAATAAGGCGTATAAATTCGATAATAAATTCCTGCCTACCGCATTACGTTTGGGGCGCATGTATATTGAGCGCGGCAAGCATAAGGCCGCAATTTCGATTATTCAAAAAGCATGGAAACAAAACCCGCATCCGGGCTTGGCTGCCTTATGGGGCGAAGCCTATGTCCCCGCGAAGGATGGTGATTCAATGGCGCGTGTCCGTTGGTATGAAAAACTCTTGAAGATCAACCCGGAGAGCGTCGAAGGCTTGCTCGCGCTGGCCAATGTGATGATTGAAGAAGGCCTGTGGGGCGAAGCCAAGAAACATTTGGAAAAGGCCGAAACATTGCGCCCGAATGTCCGCCTTTATAAGATTTGGGCCCGTTTGGAAGAGCGCGCCACCCATGATGATGCGGCTGTACGCTCTTGGCTGGAGAAAGCCGCCGATGCGCCGCGTGAACGCGTTTGGATTTGCTCTGAAACCGGGCGCATATATGATGATTGGATGCCGATTTCCGATCAGGGCCTCTTCAACACCATCATTTGGGACTTCCCGCAGGGGCGTACAATGCACCCAACCATGCTAAGCGGAACACCATATCAAATGGCCGCCCCATTGCTTGAAGCTGCGAAGTAATAAAAGGAGGAATATGTTATTCTTTCCTTCGTTGTATACGTCCTAGCCGTAAAAGCATAAAAAAGACGCTAAGTATTGAAGTATAAAATAGGAATGCCGAAATGACGGGCATTGAACTAAGCATACTTATAAAACGTTGATTAAGACCAGCCTCTGCGCCTGATAAAGCCATTATCCAAATAGAAAGGTATAGATACGGAGTTATATTTATGATCACCAAAATGACATAACTTCGAAGTTTGTTTTTTAATAAGCGTTGTATTTTTAAGGCTATCTTTATTTGTAGTAAAGACCAAGAAAGTAAGATTACGATAAATGCTTTTAACGCCGCGTTAGCTGAATTTACTAATTGGATGTCGTCTGTTTCGATCGGTTCCTTTAAGGGGAAATTGAAGACTGCAACGCATAAAATTGGAATGAGTATAAGTATATATTTTTCAATTTTTTTAAGCATCGTTAGTATTTCTAGCTTTGATTACCTCAAGTACAATAGAGCATAAGCAGAACACGTTAAAACTTGATGTGGCCTTTGCGCCAAAGCTGGTAAAAGCCGATACCACCCAAAAACCCGCCAAGGTGGGACTGCCACGCCGTATCTGCGCTAAAGACTCCCATAATCACAATGATGGAAATCCACAGCAGGATAAAGGGCATTGGCCCACGTTTTTGCGCTTCGGGCCCTGCAAGGCCGGAGGACGTCATCATCATCATGGTTGCGCCGAACAGGCCGCTAATCGCGCCGGATGCACCAATCACAGGGGTGGTCAGGGTCGGGTTGAGCAGGAAGTACACCAGATTGCCCGCCATGCCGCAGGCGATAAAGAAAATGAGTGTCCGCCTTGCGCCGAATTGGCGTTCAAAAAACACACCCATCGCCATCATCATGACAGAGTTAATCAGCAAGTGCATCCATCCGCCATGCATAAATAATGTGGTGAACGGCGCGAGAAGTGCTGTCCAGCTCCATGGTAATGCACCCGTATAATAGGCAGGCACAAAGCCGAATTTTGTGACGAGGTCATAGCGCGTGGCTTCGTCGAATAAGAAAACGGTTAAAAGATGCACGATCACAAAGACGAAAATCATTGACCGAGAGAAGGGCGGGATGCGATCCCAGTTAATAAAAGGTTGTTTTCCGCTGGCGGATGTTTGCGCGACTTTACTTTGGAGGCGTGCTCTGGCCGCGCGTTCTTCGCGGTATTGGCGGCGATATTCTTCTTCTTGACGTTCGCGCTCTTTGCGTTGCTTGGCGCTCTCTTTTTCTTCCTTTTCCTTCTTTTTGGCAAAGGCTTTGCGCTCTCCCTTTTCAGGAAAGCTGATGATGTTTTTATTCTCATCTTGATTGTCTTTTTTATCGCTCATCGTCAAAGAAAGCCCGTTATTTCAAAAATTATGCTGACTATATCTGTCTTCCAAACACCAGACAATGAAAACCACAATAAAAAAGGCCGCACAAATACTGCACGGCCTTTTCGTTATTTGGGGGCGATGAAGTCGTCAGTTAAAACTCATCCTGAAACCGATATTCGCGTTTTTATCGCGGTCATAATTATAGTTTGCGGTCTCATCGCCTTTTGGCTTCATAAAGCTAGGCGGTTCAACGCGCGTTACCATATCCGCGGCCTTTGATAGGATTTCCGTTGCCGAGATTTTTGCATGCTGCATTTGATTGGTCAGCTCCGTAAAGGCATTGGCGAAGGCTTCTTTGGCGATTTCCACGCCCATCACAACCATTTCCACGATTTCACCGACAAGGGGGACTTTCCCCTCCGCGCTGTCGCCGAACCGCGCTGCGATAACCTCGATATCTTCGAGTTTCTTTTTCTTGGCGGGCTTTTTGCCGCCGCCGCCGCTCTTTCCTTTAGAGCCTTTTCCTTCTTCATCCTCGTCTTCTTCGTCATTGGCGACCTTGATTTTGACATTGGTCGGCATTTGAAAACAGACGGGGTATTCCTTAACAACGGCAGGTTCAAGCATCTTTCCGCTTAGGCCGGGTCTTACATCAATATCAATTTGACCGGGATCACGCCAATCAATCACAACACAGTGATTTTTGAATTGCCCGATTTGTTTACAGGGTTTGACGATGCGTTTGCCCGGATACAGGCTGTCTTGCACGTCCGCGTGATCTAGAAATTCTCTTATATTAACCAACATACTCAGTACTCCAAAGTCACCATTAAAAACTGGCTTAGTGCTTATGGGATAATGTTTTCCATAAGTATGTTCATAATGTTGGTAAAACCTTAAAAATCGCTTAATTTTGCTGTATCGCCACAAAGATTCCTTATTTCTATTTTGCATAGTCGGGCCGGTAAATGTTATGCTAACAATAATATTATAGTGAGTTTTGGTGATTTAAGAATGAAGCATCCGATTTTTTGTTTATTTATGGTTTTCGCGCTGGTGGTTTCCACCGCCAGCCCTATGACTATTTTGAATGCGGCTGAGCTTTGGAATTCTCAAAGCGGCAAATCTAAGTCCGGGACACCTTCATATTATAACGCAAGTAAAGGCACGGCCAAGCACGGCATTACACTTTATAACAAACAGTCGAACCGTCAGGGAATATCACTGGGTAACAGCGGTTTAAAATCGACGTTACAAGGGTATAAAAAAGTTGAAATGACAGGGCAGCATAAATCTAAACTTTGGGGATTTATGTCTGATAGTGCGGCGGCGAATCGCCAGGCCGATATTGATAATGCATTACAGATTGAGTATGAGACCCAAAAATACACATCAAAAGAAATGACCAAGGTCATTAATGATGTACGCGCATATCAGTTGAAAGGGCAGCAAAAGCATGCTCAAGACCTGAATGAGTATTATGAGCAAAAGGCGCTAGAAGAGCAGGAAAGAGAAAAGAAAAAACAAGCTGCTTTGAACGGTCATACGTATAAAGCTCCGGCTGCATATACATCAAAAGGCGTTGCGCAGGCCGGTCAAAAGAAAGCATATAAGACGACAGTGTCCAAACCAACGAAGGCTGGCGAGGTTTCTGTTGAGTTGAAGAGAGCACCTAAATTATTTAATACACCCAACCGGTAGGGATAAGCACAAAACCGGGGCATAAAGGCGTTTTCGGACGCCTTTTTTATTGTCTGTATTTTTTCCTATGTTAGGCTCCTGATTATGGATATAGCATATGAAATTCTCCCGCTTGTTTTTTTGTTATTGTCTTTAGGGGCAGTGGCAGGATTTCTTGCCGGGTTGTTGGGGGTCGGTGGCGGAATCGTGCTTGTCCCCGGCTTGTTCTATATTTTCACATCTCTACAGGCACAGTTCGGCTTTGATCCGTCCTATTTGATGCATATGTCAATTGGGACGTCGCTGGCGATTATTGTTCCGACGGGGTTTTCATCGGCTTTATCACACCACAAAAAAGGTGGGGTAGATTTTGATTTGCTTAAAGCTTTGGGCGGCGGAATTGTTGCGGGTGTTATTCTTGCGACATGGATTGCAAAGGGGTTGGATGCGATGACGCTGCGTATGATTTTTGCAACTGCGCTGTGTATATTGGCGATGATTATGATTGTTGGTCGTGCCAGATTTCAGCAAGAAGATGGCGAAAAGCCTAAACAACCGAAAACCTCTATTGCAGGTTTTGTCATAGGCGGCATTTCCACCATGATCGGTATCGGCGGTGCGACCCTTAGCGTTCCATATATGAGCTTACACGGCGTTCCAATGCACCGCGCTGTCGGAACGGCGTCTGCGCTGGGGTTGGTGATTTCTATTCCTGCGACTATGGGCTTTATCATGATTGGTTGGGGGCTTGATAATTTGCCGCCAATGTCGCTTGGGTATGTGAATGTTCTCGCGTGGTTATGTATTATTCCGGTCAGTGTTTTTATCGCGCCGATCGGTGCCAAAGCAGCACATAAAATCAGTGTACGCCGTCTGAAAATGACCTTTGCAGTCTTTATGATTTTAGTTGCTTTGAATATGTGGCGTAAAATTTTGATGGGGGGATAATTCAGTATGCAGGGCACAGTGAATACTGACCATAGCGTACGCCTGCATATCCCGTTTAATTTTGATTCATATGATTATCGCGCAGTGTGCCTGTTCTTTGCATGCCTGATTTATGGTTTGTTTGGCTCACCCACGCCGGATGCGGTCGGGGGGCAAGAGCTTATAATAGGAATTCTTCTGGCATTAAGTGTTGGTATCGGTCGTGCGCGTGATGTGTTTATGGGCGCCGGATATAAACGGTTTTGGAAAAGCTCCGGACAGGTCTTTTTGTTGTATGGCATGACGGTGCCCTTTGTTATTGCGGTCATGTCAGGGCATGAATTACGCGCCATTATGCGCGATCTGTTGCCGTTTTTGTTTTTATTTTCACCTTTATTTTTCTTACCGCTTTTGCGCGCTCGCCCGCATTATTATCGCAGTTTTGTTGTTGCGGTTATTTTGATCGGTTTGATTTTTTCCATGCGTTCTATCTTGATGCGAGAGCTTGTTGGCTGCGATGTTTGGTGTACGGAAGAGCTTTTATATCTGGAGAATATGCCAACGGTATTGTTTACGTGCTTGATTTTAATCGGATCTGCAATTGCGGCGGTAACGCAGGGGCTTAATTTTAAAAACCTTATTTGGTTTTTCGCATTGCTTTGCCTCAGTGCCCTACCTCTTGCGGCGATGATCGCCACATCGCAGCGCGCGAGTGTCGGCGCGGTGATGCTGTATGTTTTGCTGGTTGTGTCATATTATATACTCAGATCACCTGTAAAAGGGGGGAATGCGTTGATTATGATCGGTATCGTCGGTGTGGTCGTGAATTTCTCATTATATTCTATTTTTTCGTCATTATGGATTAAGACACAAACTGTTGGTTTGAATATGCGACCTCAGGAATTCTTGGCTGTTTGGGATGTTGTCTCGCAAAATACCCTTACATTTTTATTCGGTATCGGTTGGGGCGGGGAGTTCGAATCTCCGGCAGTGGGTGGTTTGCGCGTTAATTTTACACATAATTTTTTCTCAAGCGTGTTCTTGAAAACGGGATGTGTCGGTGTTGTGTTGGCAACTCTATATATTCTCGGGCTTTTGGAGAGGTTGGCGCGCGTCGTGATAAAAAATCCTGTGATCGGTGGAGCGTTAGCCGCTCCGATCTTGATTGATTTGACACTTTATGCCAGTTTTAAATCTCTAGATTTTGGTTTGGTGCTTTTGATGATATCGGGGGCTCTGGTATACTTTAGGCAATCCGAATCAGTTCAGACTAAAAGATCCTGTATATATGCGTAGACCGACAATATTGTTTATGAACAGAGTGTACCCGCCTGTGCGCGGCGCAACCGGCAGAGTTCTGCGGGATATTGCACGTTCTTTTGCGCATGAAGGTTGGCATGTGACCGTCGTCTCATCCGGACCGGAACCGGGGGAGACGCGCGAAGACGGTATTCGCATTATTCGTGTTAAAGGGCCTGAAAAACCTTCCGGCGCTTTGATCTATATCTGGGTTTGGCTAAAGATGCTGATTATTGCGTTGCGTTTGAAGAAACGTCACATTTTGGTAACGATGAGTGATCCGCCCATGGTTGTTTATGCGGGGATGATTGCCTCTAAAATCAAAGGGTGTAAGCATATTAATTGGTGTCATGATCTGTATCCCGAGGTTGTTCCCGCGCTGGGTATGAAAATGTCAGATTTTTGGATTAAGTTTTTCACAAAACGCCGCCGTAAAGCCATGAATACATGTGACAAGGTAATCGTTAGCGGGCGGTGTATGGCGCAATATCTAACAAAAGACGGACTGGACGCGCGCCGTGTTGCGATGGTGCCGAACTGGCCGGATATTGAATTAACCGATCCTGAAATGCTTGATACTGAAGGCACGCCATACGTAAAACCTGAGGTCGATGGACTGCGCCCTTTTGAGAAGCAGTTGAAAAGTAAACAGCGCTTTCGCGTGCTGTACTCTGGGAATATCGGTTTGGTGCATCCTATTGATTCAATTATCGAAGCTGCGCAAAAATTGCACGATCAAGATAGTGACGTTGAATTTGTGTTTGTCGGAGATGGTGAGCGCTTTGACCGTATCGCCAAGGAGCGCAGCGAACGCGGATTGGATAATATTCGTTTGCTGCCTTATCAGCCGATTTCACAATTGCGTGAGGTGTTGGAAAGTGGTGATGTGCATTTGGTGACATTAAAAGAAGAGGCTGCCAGTTTCGTTGTTCCGAGCAAGCTTTATGCGGCGCTTGCTGTTGCACGTCCTTCTATATTAATTGGGCCGACATTGTCAGAAACAGCAAAAGTTATCAATGATTTCAAAGCAGGGAAGGTTGTTTCCCCCGATGATGTCGATGGTCTGGTTGCGGCGATCAAAGCATACCGTGAAAACGGTGAGGTTTGGTTTGAAGCGCATCAGGGCGCAGTGAACGCGCGCGATGTGTTTACACCGCAGGAATCAATTGAGGCTTGGATGGAAAAGGCATGGGAATTGGTTAAGGATGACTTGGTCGCTTAATTTTGTCTTTTGTAAAATACAATCTTTGCCTATGATGTTTAAATGACTGCACAGGCCGCACCCGTAAACCATAATTTGTCAGAAAAAACGCTCTTTGATGTTTTGCGTGAGGTTTGGCGCGCTAAGCTTTATATGCTTATTTTCGCTGTGCTCATGGCGATTTTTGCCTTTTCTTTTTTAACTCTGGCAAAGCCTTATTATCGTGCTCAAATGATTATTACACCCGCAAGCCCGATGGGGCACGCTCTGTCCGACAGGGGCGGAATGCAGGAAGGCACGCTGCAGATTCAGCGCGAAGATTTTATGAGCAATGCTGCTTTTCAGCGTTTTGAAAATATCTATAACGGTGTTTCAGTCGCGAATTTCTTACTTCAAGACGAAGATATTATAAATGGCTTTGCGGCTGATCGTATGTTCGAGTTTTCTAACCCTTATACACCTGAAAGTGCCGAGGCAATGTCGGCGTATTTGCGCGACCGCGTTATTCTAGAGCCTGTTAGCGGCACCCCGTTGAGGCGTTTGATTTATATGCATCCAAATAAGGAATATGCAATGGATCTATTGGCGCGTGTTCATCGGCTTACTGATGAAATGATACGGGCACGCATTTTGGTGGAGACCAACCAACGTATTGATTACCTTAATGTTGCCATGACAAAAACGCAAAATCCGGATCATCGGAGGTCAATTACGGGTCTTTTGATGGAGCAGGAGCGATTGAAGATGATGGTTTCCCTCGATCAACCTTATGCCGCCGGTATCGTTGAGCCTGCTTATGTGAGTGCGCAGCCAAAATGGCCTGACCCGTACGTGTTGTATCCGGTCTTTATATTTATTGGATTATTAATGGGTTTTGTGGTGCATGGGTTAAAGCACAATGCGTGATATTCCTGTTTCTGTTCTGGTCGTCACCAAAAATGAAGAACAAAGAATTGGGCAATGCTTATCTTCTATCAAAGGATTTGCAGAGGTTATTGTGATTGACTCAGGGAGTTGTGATAACACCCAAAAGATCGCCCGGCAATGCGGCGCACGTGTTATTGATTATCAGTGGGATGGCGCGTACCCAAAGAAGAGGCAATGGGTTCTGGATACACAAAATATTGGCTGTAATTGGGTATTTTGGGTGGATGCTGATGAATGTCTGACAGAAGATATAACTAGTGAAATCAAGGTCTTGTTTGAAAATGGCCTAAATGACGCCGGCTATTTCGTGCGGGGGCAATATATTTGGAAACGTACACCATTAAGCCATGGTCTGATGAATAATAAGCTCGCTTTATTTGACCGTAGGAAAATGCATTTTCCACAAATTGATGATTTGGCTTGTGATGCAATGGGTGAAATAGAGGGGCATTATCAACCGGTTTTAAAACCCGAATTTTCTGATGAAAAAATAGGCCAGTTAGAGAATGTTCTTTTGCATGATGCCTATGATGATGAGGTGTCGTGGACGCGCCGCCATGAAAGATACGCGAAATGGGAGGCTTATATGAATATGCATAAAGCATGGCCGAAAGATCCTGTACGCTCTCGAGAAATGCTTAAGAAGATCAGTCGTACGTCTTATCTTCGTCCTGCCTTGATGTTTGTTTATTCCTATTTTTTCAAGCGCGGTTTTTTAGACGGGCGCGCAGGATATGAATTCGCACTAAGCCGTAAGGCGTATTGTGAAATGGTTTTAGACGCTATGCGGCACAAGAATTTGAAATAATCATGCAATGTTGCTAGACTTCCTCAATAATAAGAATAAAAGCATATATTGAGTAGGGATGATGAATAAGAAAATTGGGTTTGAAGCCGAGCATCGTGAGCAGATCGCGACGGCACTTTCTGAAAATTTAGGTATAAAGAACGAAGACACTCAGAATCGATTTATAGATGCGATAGAGCAAAGCGGTATGATTCGTGGATTCGGTTTCGGATCTTTGCTGACATACTCGCATTTTCAAAATGCGGATAACTCATTTAAGCCCGAATTAACCGAAAACTTTCCTGATATTGATACTGAGGGTCTAATCAAGGTGAAGCCTGCGACCCTATACGGCTATGAGCGCGACTTTGTTTGTTATGATACGCATTACCGCGGTACACCTGAAGAGCCGGGGATTACACTTGGTTTGGACCAAATGGATGATGCGAAAACCCCGGGCGGGGTGCTGGAAACGGATGTTTCGAGCATGTCTCCCGCTATGGCTGCGGCCTTCACGCAATTTTATCTAGAATCGTTTGCGGAGCGCGAGATGCCGCCCAATATGCCCATCTACACATTTGACTTTTTAGATGTTGATATTACGAACCGCGGTCAAGTGCCCGCTCTGGTTTGTGTCGCCGATAATGAGGGGCCGCTTTATATTCATAATGAGAATAATGATTTTGCGAAGCAAGACCCCGATTATTATATAGAGCGCGGTGATGCTTCGGCGAAAGCGACGATTCTGGCAACCGCGCACGGTGGTGATAATGCACCAGGTGCAGGGATACCGGGTAAAATGACGGATTTAGATTATTTGCGCGGCGTTATTGATAGTAGTTTTGAGAAGAATATCCCGGTTGAGCCCCGTTTCCACGACTTATATACGCGGGCCATTATTGAGCGCGCTTCGATGGATCCGGATGATCGTGATTTTTTGGAGAGTATGGAGTTGGATGGCGATGCATCGAATAAAATCAATCTATTGGAAGAGTTTACACGTAAAGTAGAAGCGCATAACGCAGCATTATTTGCGTCAATGGATCATGATGTTGATGGTCTTGATGAATATACGCATCATTAATCCGCGCGTATCTTTTTCTTTTTTCTTCTTTTGTCGGTCACTGTAAATACCAAGCCTTTTAAAGCGTAATACAGGGTAGGGGAAAGCTTTTTTAAGTGCCAAGATAGTGTTTGTACGGTGAGTATGAAAAGATTATTTGGCTGCGAAACCATTTCTAGATTTTCCCGTATAATATATTGCTCTCTGCGGCCTTTAAATGCATTTTGTTGAGATAGTCCGCCTTGCTCAAATACGCATATAGGCTTTGGAAAGTAGATGATTCGCTTTGCTTTCTGTAAGAAGCGCGCCGTAAAGTCGTAATCAGAGGCTATCTCAAATTTCAAAGAATAGTGGAGTTTTTTATCGCGTATGACATGGCGATCATACAAAATCGCTTGGTGATGCGTTATCATACCCCATATTAAGTCCTTGTAACGGCGTGCCTTTTTGTAGGGGTGGGCATCTTTTCCGTTCTCAGGCTCTAGGGCGTCCCCATATATCAATTGAGGTTTTTTCTCTGTGAAAGGAAAGATTTCTTTTAGGACATCGTCCTCGGCCAGTTCATCGCCCGCGTTTAGAAAGAGGAGGTATCGCCCTCGGGCTTCTTTGATTCCTTTATTCATCGCATCGTATATGCCTTCATCCTCTTCACTGATAAATCTGAAAGGGTTTGTGGCAGAGCGCGTGGCGCTTCGGCGTGCGCGTAGGAAATCGACAGTCTCATCAGTCGAACCACCATCAATAACGATCCATTCAAAATCCTCAAACTGTTGTTTTTCAATGGATTTGTAGGTTTTTTGAAGGCCTGAATAATTATTCAGCGTTATCGTAATAAGCGTGAAAACCGGAAAATGTTTTTTAAGCGCAGACATAAGATATATTTAAATCCTAATCGCGGATATCGTCAATGAAAACTGCGGTTACGGCCATATTACTCAGAATTTGCCCAACTTCCCTTGCGCTTTCTATGAAGCTGAATGGTTCAGGATCGCGCGGCACAATAATAGTCGAGCCCGGAGGGATTAAGACTGATTTGTGGTTCCATGCGCTCACCTGAAGTGGTTGTGCGCTTCCGTCTGGATAAAGCACAAAGGCCCTGTCCTTGTCCGCATGATACGTAAAGCCGCCTGCCTCGTGAATATAATCAATGGGATCTTTCTCGGATATAAATTGCAAACTGGAAGGGGAGAGCACTTCTCCGCGCACGCGCACGCTGAGCGGGCGTTTAGGGATATATATACGGTCACCTTTTTCCAGCAACATATCCAGTTCCGGTTTTATATCTAAGATATTGGGATCAGTTTCAACAGTGATGCGCCCTACGGCTTCGATGGTTTGCAATTGTTTTGCCAGACTTTGTACGAGCTCAATTTGTGTCGAATCGGGCTTTTTCTTATCATTCTGCAGTGCTCTGGCAAGGGCGCGTTCCATTTCATTGGCGTCCGCCCGGTATTTCATTTCTTCGGCGCGTCGTTCTGATTCGCGGCTAAAGATTGATCCGTCAGGGTAGGCTTGTTGTGTTAATCCTCCCGCTCGATCGATGAGGTCAGAAACATGATCACCGGGAAGTAAATCATACTCACCCGGGCGGAGGACTTCGCCGATTATCATGACAGAATTTTCATTGGTTTTTTTGAACTTTTGATTTACGCGAATGGAGTCACCAATATGAATACTCACATTTTCCGGCATGATGTCATTAAAACTTATGGTTGTTCTTTCCTTGTGTTTCTTATCAGTGCTGGTGAAAGGTTCTGCGTTTGACTTTGTTGATGTCAGTTCGATAGAGCTGGTGTCGGCATCTATTGTCAGGCCGCCGGCAGTAGCAAGGATGTTGTCTAATGTTACGCCGTGTGCGATAGGGTAAAAACCGGGTTTTCGAACGGCGCCTTTTATGGTTATAGATTGTTCTTTCAGGAAAGGAATCAGCCCGTCATAGTCTGTGATTTCAGAATCAGAATAACGCGATCCTTGCTCAATGTTATCGATACTATGAGTGTTTATATAATTATCGTCATAAATATTAGATATATCAGTATTTGATAAAATGATAATGGAGTCGTTTTCTGTTAGGTTTATATCATATTCATTTTTTAATACGGATCGAACTGAAAAGCTTATAAATTCCTTTGAAAGCTGGTCTGAATTCCATCTTTCTATCACCCCGATTAACGGGTATATATCGGGGCCTAAGCTGTCTTGATTTTTCAGAACCTCTTTTAACGTTTTGTGACGCGTAATGTCGTATAATCCCGGCCTGGATGTGTGGCCTGTCAGTTCAATTTTTCCGGCTCTTTTATGTTCTCCTGAGGCTACACTTAAGATTGCACCTTCTTTGAATGACTTGCTGAACGGATCATCTATTTCTGTTACCGTTTCTTGCCCATTATATGAGGGCGACAGCATAACAAAACGATTCTGCCCGGGGGATATGACACCGCCTGCAAAGTCGAGCATTTGATTTAGGTTGAGTGCTTCACTACTCGACCGCATATGTTTATTAAGACCTGAGGAGAGTTGTCTGATTTCATATATTCCCGGGCGTTTGACTGTTCCTGCAATTGCGACTGTAGGTCCGATCGGCGGGATTATAAGCCTGTCACCATCACGTAACGCCATATCAATATGCGGCGCCCCATGCATCAGCAAGGCGTAGAGGTCTATTTTTGTGCTTCTGCCGCCCCTGACGAGTTTTATTTCCCTCAATGAGCCGTCTTTTTTGATGCCACCGGTTAGGGTAAGCGCATCAAGGACAGTATGAAATGCGCTGAGGGTTTTGCGCCCCGGCTTACTGACATTGCCTACGACTAATATATTGATCTGTCTTACAGAAGAAAGTGAGATATATGCCTCAGTGTTTGGCATAGAAGAGAGCGCAGCGGTCAGTGATTCTCTCAGTTGTTTGATGGTGCGCCCCATAGCGGGGATGGGCGGAATGTCTTGCACAACGATCATGCCGCGTGAATCGATCTTATATGTCTTTTGATCAGTTCTTTGGCCTGTAAAGGTGATAAGAAGCTCATCGCCGGTGTTGAGAACAAAATCATCCTGCACGGCGCCCATGGGCATAGTGTCCGCAGCGCCTGTGCGGGGGGCGGTGTCCTGCGCAAACAAGTCATATCCAAACTGCCGAAGGTCATCAATAACGCGGTTTGAATACGCGGCTTCTATTGCGGAGGGTTTCTCTGCAGGGGCGCGCTGATTGTCTAATAGATCATCGAGGGCAATATCATCTGCGCGTGGCAGGGCGTCATTCACATGTGTGGATGCACGCGGTGTGTTGTCCTCTCCGTACCATGGTGGGTATTCGCCATGGGTTTGCGCACCAACGGATAGCGGCAATATTGCGCATGAGGCGCAAAAGGCAAAAATGTGAACTGGACGTAACATACGAATGATGTGTTATGAAATACTCAAAAGTTGAAATCATATTACATACTTTTGTGTGGTTTGTGAATCCCTGAAAAATCAGTAGATTTTATGTTTCGTCTGCATCTTTCATGCGGCGCGATTGTTTATATGTTTCTGCGTTCTCTAAGATGGAGTAAGCAACAGACGTAATATAACTGTTTATCCGCTTATAGTCCCTGATGATGTCTGTATGAAGAGAGCTTGTTAGACGGGTTTCAGGAACCCCTTCGCGCAGGCGTTGGAAGTGGCGCTCTGTGCTTTCCTTGGCTGCGCGGCGTACGCTTGCTTTGCCTTCTACGAGTTGGCGGGCAAGCTTTGGGTCTTCTGACATGAAGATGGCCTGTGCGATTTTCATGTTGTTCAAAATTGTTTGGTGGAATCCTTTGATCTCATCAAAACCTTCGTCTGAGAATCGCTTACGTTCTTTGACTTTTGCTTTAACCAGTTCGGTCAGGCTTTTGTCGATAATGTCACCAATATGTTCCAGATTTGTTGAAAAGCTTAGGATTTGTACAAAGCGATCTGATTCTTTGGGGTCTAGCGATTCTTCGCTGACGCGTGTCAGGTATAGTTTAATTGATGTGTGTAATGTATCGACCTGATCATCCGCCTTTTGAATTTCTTTCAAAATTTCCATTTCATCGGTTTTAAGCGCCTTCATGGAATCGGTGAACATTGTCTCCACTAAGTTTGCAACCCGCAGAGTTTCACGCGCCGCGCCAGCCAAAGCAATGGTGGGTGAATCAAGGGCTGTCTCGTCAAGGTATAAAGGCTTTGTGGTTTTTTCTTCTGCTTCCTCACTATAGGGAAGGATTTTCTCACAAATAGAGGAGAGCTTATTAACCAAAGGCAGGAAGATTATGGCGAGCAGGACGTTAAACAACGTGTGGAAATGGATAATTTCACGCGCTGCGGCAACTTCCAGATCATTAAAGATCATCATAAAAAAGCTTAAGAACGGTAAAACCAACAGGATGCTAGTCACACGCATTAACAGGTTGCCGATTGTAATCCAGCGCGCGCGGGCATTCATCGCATAAGTCATCATGAACGGGATGATTGCGGCGCCCAAATTTGCGCCCAGCACCAACAGCAAGCCAAGTTTTAGTGTGATTAGGCCGCTGGATGTAAAAGAAGCGATAATCAATACGGTTGCAAGAGATGAATGCAGGATCCAAGCAAAACCCGCGGCCACGAGAAGAGCTAGTACCGGCTCACGCTCTAATGGTTGCAGTATGATAGGAAGGGTCGGTGAGTTGCCAAGCGGTGCGGCGCTTTCCTTGATGATCGTAAGGGAAAGCAAGACTATTCCCAGACCTATAAGTGCGCGGGCAATATGTTTCTTTCGGCCTTTATGTTCATATCGGTTGTGCATGATAACGCCGACCAATAAGAACATCGGTATAAGCCATGACAGGTCAAATGTCAGGATTTGGGCGACCAGTGTCGTACCGACATCTGCGCCGATGACAACCGCAAGCCCTGCGGTTGTGCCGATCATTTGCTTTGATGCAAAGGATGCGCAAATCATTGTTGTCGCGGTAGAGCTTTGTAGGATTGTTGTAACCCCAAGGCCTGCAAAGAACGCCTTGATTTTACTATTCGTGTTTTGGGCGATCACTTTTTGAAGGGAGGTCGCATAAGCGCGCGTAAACCCGTTTTTGATCATACGGGTTCCCCATAGTAAAAGCGCAACAGCGCCAACAATATTTAATAATATATATGTAACCGAGTCTGAGATCGTTCGTCCCCTTAAGAATATTTATAATTATATAACGAATTCACCCGTGGAGATAGTGTGTGTATACCGAATGTGTGACTTATGCAAGTAAAGAGCATTATGCAGTGCAAAAAGCATGTTATCTTTTTTTTGTATATAATGTGTGTTGTTTGCTACTGTTCAAAAAATATCAGGAGATAAATCATGGAAACCGGGTTGGCTGCAAATATTGAAATTTTTTCAAATGGTGAATCAATTTTCGTCCATAGCGCAAGCTTTGAAGAATGTGATCCGAATGCCTCTGCAGAAGAAATTGTGAACACACTATATGAAAATGAGGTTATGTCACAAATCGATGCGCTTCAGGAGGAGGGGGCAGATCTTCATTATAAAGTTTCCCTTCATACCTCTGATGGGGGGGTGATGGTCGATGGTCTTGCATATGAGGCGGTGCCCGATAACACGGAGCAATTTTCCAGAGACCTATATGCAGGCTTATCAAGTGTGCATGAGCAGCTGGAGCAACAATATATGATCCCGGGTAATTGCACGCAGGCATCTGTTGGTCAGGATGCCGTTGAGTCGACCGTGAGTGGCATCAAGCTTATTTAGCCGGATTATTATTTTTTTCTCTTAAATGGGTATAGGAGCCAGCCAATCACATTGTGTGACGGGTAATGCTTTGTTTCGGACTTTGAGAGACCGTATCCCGGTGGATCTTCTTCCGGACAATAGTATGTCCCGAATAAAAGATCCCAAAAAGGAAAGGCGCCTGCAAAGTTCTTATCATAGGCTTCTTTTATATTTGCATGGTGCCAACGATGATAATGCGGAGAGGCCAGCAAGTATCTAAAGGGCTTAGTGTATTTAAGATCTAAGTTCGAATGGATCATAAAGTTTAGCGCCTTTAAGAAGATAATGGCCATAATGATAGCGTCCCCTTCGAAACCTAAGATGTAAAGGAAGGTTGCATCAAACATTGCGGCAACGGCAATCTCGATCGGGTGTAGTCGCAGCCCCGTGATCCATGTCAGTTGTTTTGCGCTGTGATGTATGGCGTGCACATTCCAGATATATTTATGGGATAGCCTGTGTTGCCAGTATTTTGCCAAGTCCAGAATTGCTGCTGCTATAAAGAGCTGTATAAAGACAGGCAAGTGCTGCACAACCGGGTTGAGTATTTGGTACCAAGTCAATGGTTGTAAAACATATTCGATCCAAAGAGAACTTAGGGCAATAATTATATATGCGACGAATGAAGCATTAAAGATTGCGAGTAGGAGCTCTAGGCGCTTTTCTTTTTTTATGTCTTCGTTGGTCTTAAAGGAAGGTTTTAGCTTTTCTATAAAAAAGAAAATTAAGCCTGCGATAATAATCTCAGTGATGTTTTGTACAGCTTGATCAAGCATGAAGCTATCCTGGGTTCGTATTGAAATGGTTTTTATGCTGATAATCTAATGTAGCTCGTCCTGTTTAAGCAAGCGTCGGTTGTTTTTAGATGGCTAGGTTCTCTTGATCGGATGGCAGTCGGATAACGTGCTTGGCAGGAGGGGGTGCGTGGGGGCATTTTTTTTTAGAAAATAAATGGCGCATTTCTGCCGTTTTTTTTAAAGCGTCAAAAAAAAATTAAAAAAATGTAAAAACATGTTTGACAGGAAGAAATCGACCCGCTATAACCGCCAAACATTCAGCGGCGCTGACGCGCAGCGAGATGTAAAAAAGACCAAGAAACATAGTTTATGAGGCTTGGTTTTAAGCGGAAAATAAACCTTCCGTACTTCGTTAAAAACTCTTAGAAGTGAAGTATCTAAGGCTTTGAAAAAAAATAAAATTTTTTGTTTTTCTTTAAAGTTTTTGGTTGACAGCAAAAAGACAATATGTTTTATTAGCCGCTCAGTCAAAATTGACACAGACCAAGAGATTGGTTGATGCGGCCCAAAGTAGACGAGAGTTTGTTGCGGGCAGTGCAGAGTTCTTGAACATCGTGAATAGGAAAGAAGAGATACGCAGGCAGCAGTGCTCGCTATGATTACCTCGGTAATTGTGACGATTATAATGTATTGGATGCATTAATAAAGAAAGCCCTGTTTGTACTGTGTATCAACTACTATGACGCACGTGACATATTTATATGTCACAAACAGTTAAAATGTAATGTCAGCTTTATGTTGACGCTACATCGCAAGCAGGTCTTTTGAAGATATTATATACTTCAGAAAAGACGTTAATTAAATTTAGATTCTTTGATGATGGATTCAAACTTAAGAGTTTGATCCTGGCTCAGAACGAACGCTGGCGGCA
>JBQDYD010000006.1:0-121721 GCA_051967755.1 Alcanivorax sp. | reverse complement strand
TTGCGATGAACGAAGGTCTTCGTTTCGCGATCCGCGAAGGTGGCCGTACAGTCGGCGCCGGTGTTGTTTCTAAAATCGTCGAATAATTACGACACCATATGATTTTATTAAGGCCCTGCATGTGTGCGGGGCCTTTTTTTATGGTTGTGTATGGTATTGATATGTTTTTATTTTCCTTTGTTTATGAGGGTGATATAGTGAAAGAAAAGGATTTATGAATGCGTTTACTTGTTTTTCTGGCTTTATTATTCGTTATTCCGATGAGTTCGGCTTATGCTGCGTCCGCCAATCGTGGTGGAAGTGGTTCAGAAAATGAAGACGGGGTGTCTTTAACTGATCAGGAAATAAACAGATGGTCTGTGATCTCTAAGGATTTTTCACCAAGCTATGAAGCTATGGTGATGGATTTACGATCAGGGAAAAAAGATATGCGTCTTGGTGTTTCGGCGCTTCGTACATATTATCCTTACACGCGATCATATACGCCATTTTCAGATAAGATTATCGATGAAATGGTTGGTTACGCATATATCGTGGATACGTCAGATGACAATGTCGCCGTGAACCGTGCGTTGGCAAATTACAGAGATCTGCTGAATAAGCATATGGCAAACTTGGGGGTGGTTTCATATGCATTAACACTCAGCCGTCTGGATGTGCGTTTCGGTGATGATCTGTTCTTAAGAAAGATTAGGGATACAATCAGAAATAGCTGGAGCGGGCGCGGTAATATCGGATCAGAGCCTCAACATCCTTATAAGGTTGTGACATTTGCTGAGGAAGAATATATCTTAAGCACTTATGGTGGTGAGGTTGTTAAGAGCGATATCTATAAGGTGAGTAAGCAGTTTTTCGATGTACGCGATGTCGTGGATGAGAATGGTGATTATGTCCAAATTTATTTTGATGTATCGGTGCCGATCAGAAATGTTGCTATGATTAAGGCTGTACGCGAGAAAGAGCAGAAAACTGTTATTCCTTTGCAGTAAGGTGGGCGTTTTTCGACTTTCTATGGAAAAAACGATTTAGGGGCTTAAATTAAGCCCCTTTTTTTGCTATTGGTTTGTTTTAGGCTTTACAGATAAAGGATATTTTATGTCGCGTAAAACGGCTCTACATGGTGCGCATGTTGCTCTTGGTGCAAAAATGGGGGAGTTCGCGGGCTATGATATGCCACTTTATTATGGCTTGGGCGTAAAAAAAGAGCATGAGTGGGTGCGCGCGTCTTGCGGTATATTTGATGTCTCTCACATGGGGCAAATCTCAGTTAAGGGTGCGGAGGGGGAAACCGATGCCGTTGAATTTTTTGAGAAAATCACACCGTCTGCGTTTTCCAAATTAGGTATTAATCGTACAAAATATACTGTGTTGACGAATGATCAGGGTGGGATTATCGATGACCTGATGGTCACGAAAACAGGCGATAACGAGTTCCATTGCGTTATTAATGCCGGTTGTAAGGAAAAAGATATCCAATGGATTAAATCTCACCTGACATCAGGGCTGGAATTCACCTATTTCGAAGATTGGTCATTGATCGCTTTGCAGGGGGAAAAGGCAGAGGATGTCGTGCGTGACGTCTTGGGCAAGGACCTGTCAGATGTGCCGTATATGGGGCTGTGGTATGAAGATTACACAATGTTTATCTCGCGCCTTGGATATACGGGTGAAGATGGTTTTGAAATTAGTGTCCCTAATAAAGATGCCGAAGCGTTGTGGAATAAGTTGCTTGAGCATGATGCCGTAGAGCCCATAGGGCTGGCTGCGCGTGATTCATTGCGCCTTGAAATGGGGTATTGTCTTTATGGGCATGATATTGATGCAAGTACGACCCCGCGTGAGGCAGACCTTTCTTGGGTGATGGGAAAGAATAATGACGGTTTTATCGGGGCGGATAAGGTTGTTGATCCTGCACGCAAGCGCGTTGGCGTTAAACTAACCGGTAAGGGCGTTGCACGCGAAGGCGCAGAGATCAGAACAACGGATGATGAGGTTATCGGTACACTTACCAGTGGCGGTTTTTCTCCCACGCTTGGTATGTCAATCGGGCAGGGGTATGTCCCCGTTGAATATGCACAAGAGGGCACAGAGCTGCTTATTAATGTACGCGGCCGTAACATTGAGGCAGAAGTGGCGAAAATGCCGTTTGTGCCTGCAAAAACAAAATCAGCAAAAGCGGTCAAAACCGCGTAATTTATTTATTCAAGAGAGGTAATTTGGGATGGCTGAATTAAAATATACAAAAGATCATGAATGTATTTACGTTGATGGGGATATTGCCTATGTCGGTATTTCCGAACATGCGCGCGACGCATTGGGTGATTTGGTGTTTGTTGAACTGCCTGAGGTCGGTAAGGCCGTTGAAAAAGGTGGAGACGTTGCCGTTGTCGAATCTGTTAAAACTGCCGCTGAGGTTTACTCGCCTGTTGATGGTGAAGTCGTAGAAGTGAACGAGCCGATGGTGGATGACCTGGAATTAATCGCAAAGCCGGTAAATGAAGATGGTTGGATTGTGAAGGTTAAGGTTGCGGATGCCTCTGCTCTGTCTGATCTTATGGATGAGGCGGCCTACGCTGAATATTTGAAAGAAGTTGATTAATGGAAGACGATGTCTGCTATGTCACGGCGCCTGAACTGCTTCTTAAAAAGCAGATATTGGGGCTTCAAACTTACGTAGATAAAGATGACAATATTGTTGAGATAATTGAGGTTTTCGGCCAGGTTAAAGCCATTCAAGATAATAAGGTCATTATAGAAGGGGACGTGTGGAGCCAAAAAGAAAGTGATGAAGAAATGGAGATCAAACAGGTTTCCGATTACGCATTACCTTTTGGCTCTGAAAATTATTGGCATGCAGATGAGGGGGAATATAAAACCATTCTCTCAGGCCAGACGGTTTCCAATGTTGATGTATTAACGCAATGGCGGGTAACCGCCTAAATAAAGTATAGGGTTTAAGTATGCGATATTTACCACAAACAGAAAATGCACGTAAAGAAATGCTCAAGTCCGTTGGTGTGACCAGTGTTGATGCATTATATCGTGATATCCCTGAGGCGGCGTTTGTTGACGGGCTGGTTGATTTGCCGAAACATCAGGGCGAGTTACAGGTAGAGCGTGATCTTTCTGCTATGGCCGAAAAGAATATGGCGGCCTCTCAGGTGCCTTTCTTCTTGGGGGCAGGCGTTTATAATCACCATATACCTGCCAGTGTGGATTACATCATCCAGCGCAGTGAATTTTTGACGGCCTACACGCCGTATCAACCTGAAATCGCGCAGGGCACGTTACAGGTTATTTTTGAATATCAGACATTTATTGCGAAAATGACAGGGCAGGAAATTGCCAATGCGTCGCTTTATGACGGCTCCACGGCGGTGGCGGAAGCTGCGCTTATGGCGATGCGCATTACAAAGCGCAATAAAATCGCAATCGGAACAGAAATTCACCCTGAATATCGCAAAGTTCTGGGCAGTTATATGTCGAATTATGATGACCGCGAAGTGTTTGACGGAGAGCCTGATGACACAACGGCCTGTGTGATTGTTCAATCGCCTGATTTCTTTGGTAACCCGCATAAATATGATGAGTGGCGTAAGAAATGCGATGAAACGGGGGCGTTACTGGTTGTGGTGATCAATGAAATTGTATCTCTTGGGATGTTACCGCCACCGGTTGAGGCCGATATTGTTTGCGGTGAGGCGCAGTCGATCGGTTTGCCTATGGGCTTTGGTGGCCCGCACCTTGGTTTCTTTGCCTGTAAGGAAAAATATCTCCGTCAGATGCCCGGCCGTTTATGCGGTATGACAGAAGACGCGGATGGACGTCGCGGATTTGTTCTTACGCTCTCAACGCGTGAACAACATATCAGAAGAGAGAAGGCGACGTCTAATATCTGTACAAATCAGGGGCTGTGCGCGCTTGCGTTTACAGTGCATATGAGTTTGCTGGGCGAAGACGGCTTTAAGAAGCTCGCGCGATTAAACCATGATGCGGCGTGTCGCTTGGCTGATGCTTTGGATGCATTGGATGGTGTATCTGTTGTAAATCAAGGCTTTTTTAATGAATTTGTAGTAGAACTACCCAAAGCCTCTGCTTTGGTGGTTGAGGATTTGACAACTTGTGGCATAATCGGTGGGTACGCGCTTGAGGGGAATAAGCTTCTCGTCGCGGCGACGGAAATGACTACGCAGGATCAAATAGAAGAGTTTGTAGAGACTTTGTCTGAGATTCTTCTGTAAATCGGATATCCGGTGTCCAATGTGAAAGGATGATTGAAAAATGGGTAATAATGCAGGATTGATAGTATTTATGTTTATCATACTTGTTGTGGCAATGGGTGGATTTACTATCTTCTATACCCAGTTTCAGCCGCCGGTAGAAAAAACAGTTACCTGTAAAAATGAATGGTCTGCCATTAGTTTTCTGATTAATGATGACGAACCGTATATTTTGATGAATGGTGAGCGCGTAGCGCCTGAGAGTATTAAAATCTTCAATGAAACGGCTATATCAGCACGCTGGAAACATAGCGGTTCTGCAACACGCATCTTTTTAGACCGTATTGCGGGAAGTTTAGTTGTTGAAACAACTGAAGATTTCCTTGAATGGGAAAAGAATGAGTTTAAGTGTAATTTCTCTCAGAAGAGATTTTAATAAAACGAATACTCCGTTCTATATGAACAATATATATGTAATTTTGTGTGAGGTTAATCGGCATGGATCAAGACCGTGGCTTAATGTATGAAGAAAATTTGCTCTGGGAAAAAGAGGTAAGTGATAAGCCGGGGGTTGATCTGCCGGATCCGCTGACATCGGTTAATCGTACAGGGTTAGAAGAGCGTCAGGATATCGGTCTGCCACAATTGAGTGAGCCTCAGGTCGTCCGCCATTTTGTGCGCATGAGTACATGGAATTATTCAATCGATCATGGGTTCTTTCCGCTTGGTTCCTGTACAATGAAGCATAATCCGCGTTTGAATGAGAAGCTCGCGCGTCTGCCGGGTTTCGCACAAATTCACCCATTACAGCCACAAAGCACTGTTCAAGGTGCGATGGAATTGTTGCATGAACTGCAACATTGGCTGGGTGAGCTGACGGGATTGCCGGGCGTATGTTTGACGCCTGCTGCGGGTGCGCATGGCGAGCTTGCAGGGATGATGACAATCCGCAGAGCGCATGAGCAAAAGGGCGATACGAAAAGAAAAATCGTTTTAACACCGGACTCTTCACATGGAACCAATCCTGCCACGGCCGTGATGTGTGGCTTTGAAGTGCGTTCTATTCCGACGAAGGAAACAGGACGCCTAAGCGTAGAGGCCTTTAAAGAAGCACTATATAAAACAGATGAAAAGGGCGCGGATATTGCGGGTATGATGGTCACCAATCCCAATACATGCGGATTGTTTGAAAGCGATATTATTGAGATGGCTGATCTGTTGCATGAGGCAGGCGGGTATTTCTATTGCGATGGTGCAAACTTTAATGCTTTGGTCGGTAAAGTCAGACCGGGCGATTTTGGTGTTGATGTGATGCATATCAACCTGCACAAGACGTTCTCTACCCCGCATGGCGGTGGTGGCCCGGGATCAGGCCCGATCTGCTGCACGGAGGAGCTTGCGCAATATATGCCTGTTCCGACCGTTGTGAAAAATGATGATGGTGCATTTGTTTTTGAAACCGAGGAAGACCGCCCGGATACTTTGGGTACGTTGAAGGCATTTCAGGGGCAGTTTGGTATGCATGTGCGCGCGCTGTCTTACATGAAGTCCCATGGTGCTGATGGGCTTAAGCAAGTGTCTGAAGATGCGGTCTTGAATGCGAATTACATCCTTAGCCAGCTGAAGGATGAATATCATGTCCCATATGAAGGGCCATGCATGCATGAATGCTTGCTGACAGATAAGAAGCAAAAAGAACATGGCGTGACGACGTTGGATATTGCCAAGGGGCTCGTTGAATATGGCTATCACCCGATGACGGTTTATTTCCCATTGGTTCTGCCCGGTACCATGCTCATTGAACCGACAGAAACAGAGAGTAAAGATTCGATCGATCGCTTTGTTTCAACCATGAAAAAGATCGCCAAAGATGCCGAAGATGGCAAGGCGGAGGAGTATCACAACTTCCCGCAGTCAACACCGCGCAAGCGTCTGGACGAAGTGAAAGCGGCACGTAAGCCTGTTTTAAGGTATAAAGCCGCGGCATAGCACGGGATTGTTTTTTCAATTCTAAGGTTGATAAAAGCAGATCGCTTCATTTTTCTCTGGTCAATGCCCGAATTTTGGTGTACTTACTTTCCTTAATCCCTAAATGGTTATGAATTTAAATGTGGCGCGCGCTCACAATACGAACCTTGGGATCTTGAAAGTTTTTTTAAACGGTAGGTGAAAATGTCAAAAACAGGACCAGTTGAATATATTCGTCAGGTAAAAAGCGAAACCAAAAAAGTGACATGGCCGTCTCGTCAAGAGACAACGGTTAGTATGATTGCGGTCTTCGTTATGGTGTTTTTTGCATCTTTGTTTTTGTATTTTGCAGACCAAATTATTGCCTATGTGATTAGGCTGATTATGGGTTTTTAGATTACCTCAGTAATGAAAGGAATGTCTGTTATGGCCAAACGTTGGTATGTACTGCATGTTTATTCCGGCTTTGAAACGAAAGTCGCAGAATCAATTAAAGAAAAAGCGGCCAAGCAAGGTCTGGAAGATTTTGTTGACGAAATTTTGGTGCCGACAGAAGAAGTTGTTGAAGTAAAGCGCGGACAACGTGTGAATGCCGAGCGTAAGTTCTTCCCGGGTTATGTGCTTGCCAAATTGGATCTTAACGATACTGTGTGGCACTTGATTAAGGATACACCGAAAGTAAGTGGTTTTCTTGGTGCCGGCGGTAACAAGCCTGTTCCGATTAGTGAGGCAGAAGCGCAGCGTATCTTGACACAGGTTCAAGAAGGTGTTGATCGTCCGCGTCCGTCTATTGTTTACGATATCGGTGAAGAAGTTAAGGTTACAGACGGCCCGTTTGCATCCTTTAACGGTATTGTTGAAGAGATTGATGAAGAAAAGGCCAAGTTGAAAGTATCTGTTTCGATCTTTGGTCGTTCTACACCGGTTGAGCTTGAATACTCACAGGTTGAGAAGTCTTAAACTTCTGAAATATTACTAGAGTTTATTTAAAGCGGGAGTAATCCCGCTTTTTTGCTGCGCTGCATATAGGCTATTACTTGCTTAGTACTTTGTTGATTTGCTATAAACGCTGCAATTAACAAAAATAAGTATAAAAGTATAATTTTAGTTCACGGAGAGAGTGTAGGGATGGCCCAAGAAATTGATTTCAAGACATTGATAGATGACAGCGTGCTGATAGGTATGTTGGAAAACGCAGGTTTTACAGCCGATGAGGCGAAAGTCGTTTTAAATGAATCAGACGCAATGGGGTTGTCGCCGCAGGAATCAAAGGCTTTTCAGGAACATTTTCGTGATGAAAACGGTGACGTAGATGTCGCAAAAACAAATGCCTTCATGCATATCCATAATGTAAAAATGACGTTTGATTCTTATAAACCTGTCATAGAGGATCGGGCGGATAATACGGATCATCATACGAAGTTAGAGGATTTGCGCTCTGCCACTCGGTTGATGAGTGCGTCCGGTTATAGCGCAGAGCAGATTGGTGAAGTTCTTAATTCTTATGTGAAGATTTCTAAATCTTTTACTCCGCACCCTACAGAAGGTTTAAGCCAAAATGGTATCCGCCTAAGCCGTAATTTGGTTAAAGCCGCTGAGGCGCCTGCAGATCAACGTGAGGAGGCATTGCGCACGGCTGTCACCGAAATGCTGGAGAGTGATAATTACGGTGCATCTAAAAAGTCAAATATGCTGGATGAAACCGATTACAGTAATAAATGTGCCCGTATTCATAATGAGGGGGTCAATCAGTTAGACCGTGATGTAGAGCAGATTATTTACGAAGAAACGGGCGCGCATACCGACATTCTATTGAATACAGGCCCGCGTAGCTGGGATTATGATGCCGATGGTAAAAATAATGCCGAAGGCTTTGCAATGATGATGAAGATGTCGACCACCACCATGGAGGCGATGTCAGATTTATCTACAAATTTAGCGCAAGCGGCGAAAGGAAATATTCCGCATGAGTTGCGCGAAGAGTTAAAGCAGCTTCAGCATGATGCGGATTCGGTTATGCAAAAGCTAAAGCCGGTGTATGATCGTTCACGTCACATCACGACTAAACTTGCGGAAACTGCACCGGAAGAGCGAGAGACAGTTTATCGCCAGTTCTATGATAATGAATATGACGGTATGTTTGAGCAACTTTCACAAATATATGATCATTTGGATGATCATCGCGGTTTGGATTTTTATGAGAATACCGTAGAGCAGTTGGATCATTTGCGAAAAGATCTTGCCGAACATGATCGCGATAGTACGCATGCGATTGATGAAGCATACCGTACGGTAAGGCGAAATGGCTTTGCTTTGGAGAAAGGGCAAACCCGCCATAATGATTATGTTTATATCGACATGCTCGATAACATGTTTGAATCTGACGCGTTCTGGGGATTGGGCGTTTTAACGCAGAAAGATCGTGAAGAATTGATGATTGCGGGTAAGTTTTCTGAGTTGCCGCAAGATGTTCAATATATGCACTGGGAACGCATTCTTGATCACGCGCGCCAGAACGGAAACCGCGATGAGATTATTCACATTTTGGAAAGCACTAATGAGCTTTCTTTCAAGAAAGTATCAGATGGCGGTAATGGTTATCCCGATCAGGAAAAAGCATATGCAGACCGCATGAAGTTGCGTGGTTTATTCCCGTTCAAATTCCAGGAGGGCGTTATCTCTGATGCGCAGGAAATTGGTTCCCCACGTCAGAAGTTTATTGCCGACTTATATGGCATGGTACATATGAAGCACATGTCATTGAACGAAGATCCGGCGAACCTTGCACGTCAGCCGACTTTGGTGCGTCATTTTAATGAAAAGGGCGGATCGGAAAATATGGAGAACAGAAAGGCGAAAATGCCGGATCTGTTTAAACGCCTGCATGAAACATTGCATGTTATGCGCCCTGCAAGTGATGCAGAGAAAGTTGGCGGCTCCTTCACCCGTTTACAGGCCATACAGGCATACAGGGATATCGTGCACGAAGCCTATGACATGAAAGTGCCAGTTGAGGTGATGATCGGCGGTGGCCAATCGTTAAACCGTTTTGGCGGTGATGTTGATATGGTGCGCCGTATTTTGGCGCAGGAACTGAAAGATATTTTTGAGGAAAAGCAGAAAAACGGCGAAGAGCTGGATGAATATGATGACAAGATGATGATCATGGCAACCAGCATTTTGTACACAGAGCAGGGGCGCACAAAACGTTATGCAAGTGCAACGCCTGATCAGGTAAAGGACGACTTCACAGGAAAGTTGACGAATATCATTCAGGATTACCTCGATATGAAGGGGCATGTGCCTGATCATGCATTTATTGATGAGCGCGCACGCTTTTCACCTGCAATGGATGATCTGCAGCGCGTTATTCGTGATCGTGCGATCCTTGAATATGATACATTCAGGCAGGTCGTTTTGACGGGCGATGACGGAAAACCCGGGTCAAAATATATTTTGGACAGCATGGTTGAAAAGGCAGGGACGCCAAATACAATCGGTTATCAAAATAACGGTGCACGCCCGGAGGCAGGTAAAGCCAAAGGAAATTCAAAGGCAACGTCATCCTTACGTGCGATTGGTAAGGATCAGACCTTGCACACGATGCAATCATTTCATGCAGGATTTATGGCAACAGGAAGTGCAATGAGACGTTTTCACGATGCGTTGCATGATGATTTTTATGATCGTAAGAATGATCCGTCAAAGCAAATCAAAGTCAGTGATATTCAGGACTTAATGCATAATGATGACTGGGATGAGGCAATATTTTCCAGAAACCTTGTTGATGCCGGCCGGTTTAATGCGACGCATCTGTATGATGGGTTAACAGACGGAAAGGCCGATGAATGGACATTTGACCGCGCGATTAAAGTGGGGCGAGAGGTTGCATGGAAACGTGATGCGGATTCTAAAAAGCTAACTCTGCACTATAATGGTGATGAGGATGTATCACAGGAAGAGCTATATCTGAGCAAGGTCTATTACGACCGCGCAGTATTTATTGCGATGACTGAGGCGTCCTTAACACAAAAGGGGCAGGGCGTAACGATGGAAGATGGTTTTGATGATATCATCAAAATTGTTCGCCCGGAAAATAACAGCCTTGAATTTGGTCTTGGTGAGCGCACGAAAGAAAAGTGGCCGACCGTTCAGGCGGAAACCCTAAGGGATCATGCGAAAAATGCACCTGCATTTTCACTGATTTACATGGTTGAAGATGATATTCAAGGCAAGCTGGATGCGGGCGTTGATAAAGATAAAATTATGGAGCATTACGGGCAAGGTGATCCGAAGGCGGCCGAAGCAACGTTTAGGGGGCACGGCTCTGCTTTACGTTCAGGAACGCTATCGCATAAAGGGAAATGGACTGGTAAAGATACTTACGGTATCAAAAACAGAACCAGCCCTGATTTGGATATTGATGCGTTGGTGGCTTATGCCTCTAATAATAATGACCATAACAGGCAGGCAGAGCTTGATTTGTAATCAGGCTTTGTGCGTTTTTCGCGTGATTGTCAAATAAGATAGAGCGCCGATTATAATCGTTTCACCGGCAATAATCGCGCCCAAAATCCATGCGGCTGTGTCGGTGAAGCCATAAGCATGCAAACCCACGCTGAGCAGGTTTACGCCAAACCATGATAAGGCAACAATGACAGAGAGATATGCCAAGCCCGCCATCACCATAGGCTTTGACATTTGTCCGCATATGCGCCCGTGCAGTACCCATACCAGCCACAAAACAATAAGCAACGCACCGTTTTCTTTTGGGTCCCAACCCCAGAAACGCCCCCAGCTTTGGTCGGCCCATATCCCGCCCAGAACTGTCCCGACAGCGGCGAACAGCAGGGAAAGCAGAGCCGCAAAGTGGATGTGTTTAAACAGGCCGTCATCGTTTTTTCCCATGGCGCTGATGGTCAGGGCATAATGAGACAGCAGGCTGGTGACGATACAAAACCCATAGCCGGCCGTGATGCAAATCACATGGGTGGCAAGCCAGAAGTTTGTGTTTAAAACGGCCGTCAACATCAGTAGGCTGTCACCATCATTGTTAAATGAAAAACCCAAGATGTGCAAAACGCATCCCAAGCCAGCGCAGAGCGCCAGCCAGAAGGCTTTTTTGTCATTAAGGTAGGATAGCAGCCCGTAAATTGTGATGGTAAGCCCGACAAATAAAATTGATTCATAGAGGGTGCTAACGGGCGGGCGTTCAAGGATATACATGCGCGTTAAAATGCCGGCGCTATGCATGATAATACCGCCTGTCATCATAAGCGCAGAGATTTTGATGAAGATGTTTTTGCCGAAATAGATAAAGCAGACAGCAAATAGCAGTGATACTGCATAGGCGATGTTACTGATATGGTAGGGGGCGAGCGTGTTATACAGGAACTCCGCCTTTAACTTGTCTTCTTTTAACCCGTCTGTTTCAAAACTACTGTGCATCTGTTGTAATGTTTCATTCCAACGCGTTGCGTCACTGCCGTGGTACGCGATGGCCAGATTTTTCCAGTTTTTGAATAATTCTGATTTGTTCTTATTTGTATTCTTGAGCTGATATATCCATGGAGAGAGCCATTCATCATTTTCAACAGGAAGTGTGCGCAAGGCATCGCTGCGGGCGCCTGCGGCCTCTAAATTTGCCAGAGTGAAGGAAATATAAGCGGTTGTTTGCTGGCTTTCCGAATATTCCGCAATGTCTGTTCCTTTATCCCCCAATATGCTTTTGAGGTGCGCATCCAGCGTTGGTTTTATTTTGGAAATTTCAACATAGCTTAGCTGCTTGTTTCTGTACTCCGCCAATTCTTCGGGCAGGTCATCAGGTAATGGAACGGAAAGCGGCAAGAACAGTGTCATGCTGCTGAGGAGGTCGCCGAGTAATACGGAGTTTTTCTGCAGGGTGACGAAGTCTTTTTGTGCAGGCGTCCAGTCATCTTCCGGTGTTTTCAAGATGGAGGACAGAATATCCTGTTTCTGAGCAAGGGCCGTGCTGATTTCACGGTGATTATAGAGTTTATCGTCGCGGTGTTCGATCTCTAACATGTTTAAAAGGTCAGGGTTTGTGACCTTCAAAATGGGCGTTTTTTCTGCGAGTGCAGGGTTAAATAAGGTTTCCGTGAGCCACAATATCGGCTTTTCCTCACGCCCTGAGAGTGTTTTTTGGATGGATCTGGCAAAACTGTCTAGGGGTTTGATACGCCCCTCATGCATCACAGGCAGTGTCGCGAAAGTTTTCAGGTCAAATTGCTCGGCCATCGCCTTGTGCGGGAATAGGCAAAGTATTAAAAGCGCAAGTGAACTGAGTGCTTTCTTTGTGCTCTTTTTGGTTTGCTTGCGAGATTGCCCACGCATTTGTCTGCGGGCAAACATGTGAAGGATGATCCCTAAACACACCGCGATGCCTGATAGATAGGGGAAAGTACGCCCCGCATTCCAAACAACAGCCAGAACCGACATATCGCCACTAGGCGTTTCGATAAATGAAGATTGGAAGAAGCTGTAACCTTTGTACCGTAACGGCTCATTCATTCGGATCAGGCTTTCCCATTGCGCATCGCCATCATAGATGCGCACGCGAGAGCTATAGGCTTTGGCCATCGCGGTGCCGGGGTGCATTTCACGCTTAAATTCCAATAGCTCTATTCGAAACGGAAGTTTGCGTTGTTCTCGGCGTAGTTCGATGTGATAGGTTTGATCACCTGCCGTAACTTTAGGGAGCTTTGGTATGCCCTCAAGAACAGTATATACACCGTTGTTATCACTTCCCTTTATTGCAAATGTCAGGCCTGAGAAATTTTCTTCGTTTAATTTACGCGGCGTATCTGCCTGCAGTGACATATGTTGCGCCATCCCTTGATAGGCATCGGTTGCGTCTTGGCGCGCGACGATTTTACAATGACGGCAAGCTTCAAGGATTTCAATTTTTAGTGGTGTCGTCGGTATAGTTAGTGTCTGCCCGACGGAGAGAGCATCATGTTCAAATTTTTTGATAATTGTGCCTTCATTATCCATGACGACGAAAACGCGTGTGTGGTAATCAGTGACAAATGATTTCGTTTGTCCCGGCGCCAGATCGATATAGCCTTCGGAACTGAAAAGGGCGGTAAATAATCCCCCGACCAGCAAAAGCATCACCCCGATATGGGTCACGATGATACCTGAATTTCGCCAAGTCCACGGGCTTTTGAACAGAAGTTTAAAACTGAGATTAATAAAGATCAGACCGATCAAAAGCGGTAGGCCGGGTAACGGAATAAACCCGCCGAGCATGAGTATAGGCGAGGAAAAGAAAATCTTGGTGGCTTCAAACAGGCCGATATATTTTTGCGCAACCGTACCAATAACCAGATACAGCATCACGACAGGCAGGACATAGTGCAATATGGCCGGCCGTGCGAGTGTCTCTGATATTTTTGGTTTTATTGCCATTTCCTAATTATGCGAGTCTTCACATTTTACTTTAAAAACTGTGCTCTAACGTTGGCTCGTTTATATGGCAAAATGCTGCATAAATCTATGGCTATTCGTAAGAAAGCAGCGGGCTGTCCTCATAGAAAGATGTTGGCATGAAGATTGCTTGTTAAACACAATATATTTTGTGAAAACAGGAATGCTTTTTGTATGATTAATGCCACCAACTCCAGCCCTAATTTGATTTACAGCTTATCTCAAATGAGTGATGCCCAGAAAAACGATAGGGCGATTGAGCAGAAAAAGCAGGAAGAATTTTCTGTGAAGACAGAAAATCCTGCCGTTGAGTCTCAGAACTCGCTCACTCATGAAACATTTTCTTCCCTATTGAAGGCGCAGGAAATGATGGGAACGCAGCAAGTTGAAAAAGTGCAGGTCGAAGAGGCAGAAACCAGTAGCGCGGTTGAGGAGTTCAGGGAATTTATGGAGATGACACCTGAGGAGCGATATATCGCGCAAGCTTTGGCACAAAAGGGATATACCCAAGAGGAATTCGATGCACTGCCCCCTGAAGAGCAGCAAAAGATTTTAGAAGAGATTAAAGAAGAATACCGCCAGAAATTGGAAGAAGAAGCCAAGTCAGGTGAGGTGGGGAAGCCTAAGGATTAAAAGCCTGGCCATTTTTCAGCAGTAATTTTGTAATTCTTGTTAGACATGCTTGGGAATTATTCTTATCTTCTTGTTTCAACTATAAATAAGGAGGCCATGAATGAGGGGCTTTGTATTATCTGTATTTTGTTTTTTAATATTCTCAGGTGTAGCAGAAGCGGAAAGTTTTGTTTCACGTGTGCACAAGGATAAATTCGTGGAGTACTGCACAGGCAGAGATAAGCCTGTTGCTTTTTGTGAATGCAATATGGGCATGGTCAATGAAATGTCAGAAAAGGCAAAGGAAACGAATGAAAAGATATTTGCGGATTCTAAAAATAAAGTAGATAAAGCTGTTTCCATGCTGATGAAAAAACGTATCGTGAAAGATCATGATGAAGCAATTTTGATTTGTGAAACACAGAAAAAGTATGACGATAAAGAGATGAGTGAGGAAGAGTATGCGGCGTTTGTAAGCGATAAAGGCGAAAGTAATGTGACAATGACAAGGCATCAGCTTTGTATGCGTTATGCACGACATAAAGAGCATAAAGTACATGCATATTTGGAAAATAAAGAATACGAATATGTGAACCCGCATTACATCATGACCAACAATAATCCGTGTAAAAAACACATTCGGTAATGTGTAAGACATAAATGAAAAAAAGAGCAGCGCACCCGGGGGGATGCGCTGTCTTCGTTTTTAAAGAAAGTTGGGTTCGTTTATGCAACAAGCTGAGCTGCTGCACGCACTACACCACGTTTTTCTAAAGATCGTGTTATGCTCTCGGGCTTGAACACGCTCTCCAGATGCTTGAGTGCGACGTCAGGGTTACAGTCGCCGCACATAAAGATGTCCACGGACGCGAAGTTGCGCTCCGGCCATGTGTGAATGCTGATATGGCTTTCAGATAAAACAGTTACGCCGCTTACGCCCATGCCTTCACCAAATGGGTGATAGTATGAGTGTAAAATCGTTGCGCCTGCTGTATTTGCGCTTTGCTCGATCGCATTTTGGATGAATTCCAAATCGCCCATGCGCTCAACGCCCCAAAAGTCGGCCAGAACATGACGTCCTGCATATTCATCACCTGTTTGCGGACAAACAGAGAAAAAGTCAGTGTTATGTGTGTTCATTTATGCGGCCTCCTTCTTTTCATGTTGGCTTTGATCAAGTCCTGCGTCTTTTGCGATCCAAG
Organism: Alcanivorax sp.; assembly: GCA_051967755.1. Taxonomy (GTDB): domain Bacteria; phylum Pseudomonadota; class Alphaproteobacteria; order Micavibrionales; family Micavibrionaceae; genus UBA1672. Next base: position 106,270 of record JBQDYD010000006.1, on the reverse strand, counting down.
GCGGAAGGACAAACGAAGCAAGATGCATTTCAGGGCTGTAGTGACGTGTGTCGAACCCTGCCGCGGCATAGCGGTTTTGTAGTGTTGCCAAATCAGGCTGTTGCCCGCTTTGTGCCTTAACGCCATAACCAAGCGTCATGTAACCGCCGTAATAGGTGGGCACAGCCGCGTGATAACAGCTTGCCTTCAGGCCTGCGCCATTTAGGCATGCGATGGTTCCTGCAACCTCACCGGGCTGGAAAATCGGAACGCCGCCCTGTGTGGAAACACATGCGCCGTCATTCAAGATTTTCGCCAGATTGCCGTAAAACTCAGGTGTGAACAGCTTTTCGCCAGGCCCGATCGGGTCTGTTGAATCGATAATCACGGCATCGAATTTCACATCGGTTTCAGCAACGTATTTAAACGCATCACCAACGATCAGCTCCGCGCGCGGGTTCGTATACACGTCACCGCCTTGGTTGATAGAGGGCATGTGCTCTACGCAGGCATCAATAACCATTTGGTCAATCTCTGCCATTACTGCTTTTTTCACAGTTTTATGACGCAGAACTTCGCGCAAAATACCGCCGTCACCGCCGCCGATAATCAGAACATTTTCTGCCTTGCCTTTTGCGAATAGGGGGACGTGTGCCATCATTTCCTGATAGATAAATTCATCCATCTCGGTGATTTGCACAATGCCGTCTAACACCAATACACGGCCAAGCGTGTCATTGGCATAAATGGCAACATCCTGATATGGGCTTTTGCCTTCAAACAACACCTCATTCACTTCAAACCCTTGAAATGCTTTGGTGCCTTTGGTCGGGTAAATGCCGTATACATCTTCGAAAAAATTAGGCCGCCCGAACATAGTCAACATCCTCATACTGGCCGTCTTTCAACGGAAGTTGTTGATGAAAGCCACGGCTGATTGATGCTTGGTGCACTGTTTCAGGGGCGAAATATTTCTTACAAACATCCAGAGCTTTCTCAACGTCGAATGTCTTGCAAGAGAAGATATCAATGTAAACTTGGCCGATATTCTCTGCGAAGTGTGCGGCGATGTTTGATGTTTCGATCATCTGCAACATCGTATAGCCCGCAGCCTCGTGAGAGTGCGTTGCGAAATGCTCAACGATCGGTTCGCCATAGGCAACCATATCGATGGCTTCGACAAGGTCTTTCGTCCAGTTCAGGATGTTTTCTTTAGACGCCAAAAGATCTCTCGGGCATCCGTTAAAATCGAGGATCAAGTGCTGACCCCAAGGTTGTGTTTGTGTGTTTAAAGCCATAATGGCCTCCTTTCTTTAAAAACAAAAATGCCAAGAAAGAAGGGGACGCATAGAATGCGTAATAAGCAGCCTAGTCAGTCTGATTTCCAGCCCTAATCCTATTTACGGATTAGAGCCGTTAGACACTAAAAGAGGGGGAATAGCCTCTGCTCTCTGCAATATTACGTATCATAACGTAAACCCTTTCAAATCTCGGCGGTTGGGATCTTATAAAGACCCGCCCCGGTCCAAAAACGTTCACGCCGTTACATAACCATGACTGTCTTGCAGAAGGGTCAGTGGCACGTGCGTAGCGGAGTGTATAAGGTTTTTTTTTATGGAATGCAAATAAAAAATACAGGTGAAAATGAAAAAAAATCCCGCATAAAAAATAGGGTAAAAAAGAGGGGGCTAACCTCCTCTAAATATTGACTAATTTTTGAATTTCTCTTTTGTTTAAAAGCGATAAGAAACGCCTAATCCGGCCATCCATTGATTGTCGCTCCCTGCATCGTCAACCACGGGGCTGTCTGCGGCGTCACCGATCATTTTCTTATAGCCGATTAATCCTGTTACGCCCCATTTTTCATTCAGCGCATAGCGTGAGTTTATACGCAGGCCGATATCTTTAAATCCACCATCGGCATCATATTGATTAAGGCCGCTGCGTGATGCGTTATCGGCATCGATAGAAAAGAACGCATCGTTGTAATCATCGCTGGCGTAGGTCGTGCTGATTGATCCGCCGAGGCTAAGTTGTTTATTGATCCAGCGATCATATCCTGCGCTTAGTTTTATTGTCGTTCCTTCATGTGTGTCAGAAATATCGCTTAGGAATTGTGCGCTGATTGAGGCGGAATCATATTCGGTCAGAACGCTTTTGAAAGGCAGTTTAACAAATGCGCCTGCTTCTACGCCTGCATCGATTTCACGAAGGCGGCTGACGGCGTTATTGTCGACATCATCATCGCGCCCGCCCGAATAGCCAAGAACGGGCCCGAATTCAATCGCGGGGTAGGGGGAAACATTCGCGCGCAGGGCCGTGCCGACCAGTTCCGCGTAATAGGTTTCTTTGTAATTTACCTTCGCCAACAGCAGCGGCATGAAATCATAATCATCAGACCCCTCATAGTCAGGGATGGTCGCGGCACCCACCGCGATAAAGCCGCTGAAATCGTCATTGGCTTGGGCGGTGAAAGATGTCAACGCACAGGCGGTCGCGATTGTCAGAAGAAGGGGGATTTTCTTTGTGGGCTGTTCCATTTTATATCCTTGTCTTTTAATAAATCAAAGGATAGAGCACATCAGCGGACGGGCACAAGTGGTTTATATAATAAACATCGAATGTATGAGCTTAGCTTGCCAGAAGTTTCGATATATCGATCAGATCATGTTCTTTTAACGGTTTTATCATATAGCGCCGAACGCATTGATAGGCTGTGCTTTCTTTTACATCCTTAGGAAGGTCTGATGAGGTGAGCATAAAGATTGTGCTGCCGCCGAAGCCTTCTTTTGTATAGTGCGTTAAGAAGTCTATACCGTTCATAACAGGCATATTGAGATCAACGAAAATGATGTCGGGCTGTTTTTCCGCGTTACTTAATATTTGTAACGCTTCTTTTCCGTCAAAGGCTTGGGTGACTTCTATTTCACTATCATAAAATTCAATCGTGGTTTTTGCAAAAAACTGATCAGCTTCGCTGTCATCGATAAGCAGTATAGTTTTAATCGCCATTGTCTTTGCCTCCTTTGGAAAGGGGGATGTTTAATGTGAAGAGTGATCCTTTTTCTAATGCTTTGAACGTAAGGTCGCCGGACAGAATGTCTGCGCCTTTCTTCATCATATATAAGCCCAAACCGGATCCGTAAGATGTTCTGGCGTGAAACCTTTGGAACATCTTAAATAATTGTCCGTGATGTTCTTCCGGAATGCCGAGGCCGTTGTCTTTTACCTCAAGAATGAAATGCCCGTCCTCTTCTCGGGTTGTTATTTCGATCGTTGATTGCGTTTCATTTAAGTCCTGATATTTTATCGCGTTTGAAATCAGGTTTTCGACGATCAGTTGTAGGCGGCTTTCTTTTACAGTGAGCGGGGCGGTGAATTCCATTTTCTTTGTAATATTCAGGCGCTCAAAGTTGGGCATGTTTGATAGTTTGCTAAGGGCGTCATCGATCATGTCTTCTATGTTTATGTCGTCGCCTTGTTCATCAAAAGCCTTTATCTTGGTCAGTGCCAAAATGTCGCCAACAAGCCTGTCCAGCTTCTTCAATGATTTATCAATATGATTGATGCAGTCCAAGGCAACTTTATGGTTGTTTTTCTCCATGGAGCTTTTTGCCAATGAAAGGAGGCTGATGGAAGAAATAAGCGGAGAGCGCAGATCGTGTGAGGTGCGGTATGCAAATTCTTCGAGCTCCGCATTGGCTTGTTTTAAATTTATTTCTGTTGTTTTTCTTTGGGTGATGTCAGTCATAAAACAATAATTTCCAACGAAGTTACCGTTTTCATCATCTTTTCGGATCAGGGTTATCCGTGCATTAAACCGTTCACCATTCTTTTTCACCGCATTTGGCTCTACAGAGGCTTTGCCTGTTTCAAACATGTGGTCATACGCGCCTTGCATGGTTGTGATATCTGTATCTGCTATTGTGGTGTGCCATTCTTGATCCAGTAATTCTGTCGCGGTATATCCGCAGGTTTTTGCATATGCTTCGTTAATATATGCATATTGACCTTGGTCATTTATTATTGAAACGCCTTCAACCGTGCGCTCCATCGCTGCGCTCAATTCCTGAACTTCTTGTGTTCTTGTGGCAACAAGGTTTTCGACAATTCTGCGGCGGTTAACCAGTTGGTAAATGATAAGGGTAAGGAAGCCGTTAAAGCTTATGCCAACCAACAGAACAAGCCATGAGATACCATCAAAAAAGCCGTGCCCGTTCATCAATAGGGGGTAGGTGCTAATCAGCCATGTGCGGCCTGCAACATCAATATGTTGTGTCGTCGTATAGGTTAATGAGGACGTATTAAGGTCACTTTCAAATAGCAATTCATGCGCATCAGGGGATGTGATGTCTGTGACGGAGACACCTCTTTTGTTATAGGATGGCTGTAATGTGTAATTCATCATATCACCAATCCTGAGAACCAGCAGAACCAACCCATGTAGGTTTTCATGGCGTTCTTCTATGGTTGTTGGGGGCTCAGACCCTTTATATACGGGGCTGAATATCAGGATTCCTTTTTGGTGTTTTTTTTCCTGCGTCAGGGTCATGGCAGGTGTGGCGCTGGGTTGTCCTGTTTCTGTGGCTTGTTTTATTGCGTTGGTTCTATGCTTGTGATTTGGAGGGTCCAAGCCCAAAACAATTTCGTTACCCTCATAGGGTTCGACATAATAGACGGGGTAATATACATCCCGTTTACCGGACACCATAAGGTCGCCATTCGGGGATGGTTCCATGATGTCGTAATGTTCAAATCCATCCTCTTGAGCCATCTTTTTATGTGCGTCTCTGTCTTTGTGACGGAGTTTGGGAACCCATTCCACGGCCTGAATAGCGGGGTTTATTTTTAATAGGGATCCGGCAAAGACCTTGAAGTCTTCACGGCTCACCTGTGTTGAGGCGTCAAAAAAAGATTTGAGGATGCTTAGGACAAGAACGTTATTTTGGATATGGCGTTCTATTTTCGCCAGTTGTTTGTGATTGTCAGAGATGATTTTTTGGACATGTTTTTTGTCTTCGAAGTCCTTATAGGTGAAATACGCCGTAAAGGTGACTATCAAACCGACAAAACAGGTCATAAATGTTAAAATATGAGGTGTTTTCACAAATAAACAGTCCCATTATTTAAGTTATTTATTAAATCAGTAACGCGCTCAATTAGGTATCATAATTGATTTTAAGCAGAATTATCAAAAAGATGTTGGGAGTTCCCAATATTTGAATACCCACGAGTAAGAGTAAACAGGGAAATGAGGGGAATGTCTATGCTTGTTGCTTTAAGTGTTCAATAACGTTGTGGTTTTTGCTTTTTAATGACCGGTTTGCATCATTATATGCCTGCGGCGCAGGTTTTTGTGTTTCGTAATGTTTTTGAAGAAAAATGGCTGGGGTACCTGGATTCGAACCAGGGATCACGATACCAAAAACCGATGCCTTACCGCTTGGCCATACCCCAACGCTTAAAAACGGATGAACGGAAACCTACATAAGTCAGAATTAAAAAGCAAGCCTTAAGAGCATAGTTTTTTGTGAAAATATTCAATTTTGTTATTTTTAATTTTATATCAAAGGCTTCGGCGGTGGGTTTACCCTTTACACGTCCTTTGCGAATTGCCTAAAATCTTCAGGCATTATAATTTTCGAAATGGGGTGATGAATGGAAGTATCTCTTGCCGTGGCTTTGGCGTTGATTCTGGCTGCCGTAATATCTTATGAGCTTAAAATATCGAGCGCAGTCTTGGAAATTCTGGCGGGCATGGGGTTGGCGCTTTTCATGGTTGATATTTCTCATACAGACTGGCTGGAATTCTTGGCCAATTTAGGGATGCTTGCGTTGATGTTCGTCGCCGGTTTTGAGCTACGGGTGCGGGAGCTCAGGCAGAACTGGCTTTCCAGTACGTGTATAGGTGTCTCTTCTTTTGTACTTCCTTTTGCCGGGGTTTATGCTTTGTGTAGTCTCTGGCTGGGGATGAACTTTCTTCAATCCGCATTAATCGGTATCGGGCTATCTACTACATCTTTGGCATTGGTCTATCATTTATTAAAAGAGCAGTCCTTATTACGCACGCGTGAAGGGCAAGTGATGTTTAGCTCAGCCTCGGTTGTGGATGTGCTCAGTATGGTCACATTGGCGATTTTACTGGGAGAGGTCGGCCTCGGCACGTTTATCTTTGCGGTTATATTTGTTTTTTGTTTGCTTGCGCTGCCGCGTTTCGGCTTATGGATGTTTAAGCGATATCCCGGATCATTGGCACAGCCGGAGCTCAGGTTTCTGATGGTTGTGATTGTGGGTATGGGGTCTATGGCCGAAAATATCGGTCATGTGCATCCGTCACTGGTTGCCTTTATGGTGGGGGTGGTCATGGCGCGCATTGTGGAGGATAACAAAGCCGTTAAGGCGAAGCTTATGGGCATGGTGCTAGGCTTCTTCGCGCCGATTTTCTTTCTTTATTCGGGGACGCGCATTGATCTGAGCAGTTTGGATATGGAGTATTTGATGGTGGCGGCAGTCATGTTCGTGGCGGCAACATCTTTGAAATATTTAGGGACGTACATACCTGCACGTAAATTTATTAAGGATTATGCGGGGTTTAGCGGTATTTTGTTTAATTACCGTCTAAGCTTCGGGATTATTACCGCTACGGTTGGTTTGGAAACCGGAATTATTGATGAACAAATGTTCTCCGTTATTATGTTGGTTGTGGTCGCAAGTGCCGCTATTCCCGGGTTTTTATTGCGGGCGGATAATGCAGAGGCCGCTTATATGGAGGATGATGACATTGTTATTGAGGATGGGCATAAGTAAGCCTAGCTATGGTCATAGGTTGTGGTTCTCCACAGCTCATCTGATAAAGCATGTGCATCGTCCCAGCTTCCTTCTGCAATCCAGTCTGTGATGGCTTGAGCGGTGTCAGGGTAGGTGATCTTTACGCTTTTATCTTCCTGCAGCCATTGTGCAACTTTTTCTGCGTTGAGTGATGTCATGGTGCTGGCGTAGCCTAAATCTTCGAGTGCGAGCGCGTTTGATTCTTGTTCTTTTTGCCCCATGGTCGGTTTTACCAACATTTTTTTGCCGAGATGAAGCCCTTCTGATGTGCCTGTAAAGCCTGCATTTGTGATCAGGCCTGATGATGATGCAAAATCACGTTGGAACCCTTCGCGTGATCGGCGTCTTAAATGAATGTTGCCGTCATCAATATCGGCTTCGTTCGATGTCGCGTAAATATAAAAATCATGGCTTGGATGCTCACGGAGCATATTGGCCAGCTTTCCCTGATCTTCAAAATCCATATAAACCAGAACTTTGTGCGGGTCTACCTCGCCGCCTGACAGGTTTGCCAGTTTTGTTTCGTCAATGATTGGGGGCAATATAGGCTGATCGAATTTATCGTAATGCAGGCCAAGCGGGGTATCGACGGGAACGATGTTGTTCATAAACATCATAAAGGGTGAATATTTCCCTGCTTTCGGGACATCATGTTGAAATGCGAAGTGATGCGCAACACCGATAGAGGGCACACCTGCGCGCTTTGCCGCCCATGCGGATATAGGTTCAAAATCGGTGATGACAAGATCGTACCCGCTCATATCCATATTCATGACATCACGCACCAGAGTAGGGGTTTGTTGCGCAATGTTTAGGGATGTTCCGATAAAGCTCATCCCGCCATCGCCCTGATCAATGGTCAGGCCTTGTCTGAATTGCGGGTTGGGCAGGGCGTCGATATCTTTGAACTTATCTGCGGGGCGACCGGATAGAATGGTTGTTACATCCGCGCCTGCGGCTTGCAGTTTTGGAATCATGATATGGGCCCTCGTAAGGTGGCCGCTGCCAACGCCGTTAACGCCATATAATAATTTCATTACAGTAAACTTTCTTTTGTTCTGCGTTTACCCTTGCACCATATTTTTTTATCTCGGTGTCGGCAAGAATTCTTCTTCGTCAGCTGTCGGTATGTCGACGATCAACAATGCTTTTTCAGCTTGAGACATGCGGAAATTCTGCGGGTCTATGTGAGGGATCGGATCAAAACTGTATGGTGTCATAATATCCGTTGAGTATGTAAATGGCAGGTTGATTCCATTTGTATATTGGAATGGATAATGCAGCGGGTTTTCCCTTACGGCTTGTAGGGTTTCTGCGCGGTCATAATATCCGCGGTCTTCCATGACATTGCTATAGACATCATACGGATTAATTGTCGGGTCATTTTCGTTTTTAAGGCCGCGGGCGATTCCTTCGACCAATGTTTGTGGCGGTTCAAGTTCATATAATTGAAAGTTTCGCCACCCGTCTACGGCTTCTTGGTAATTCTCAAGGGCTTTTTCACCGGTTGCGTTATTGCGGAAGAAGTACGGGTTTTTCTCTGCGGCGTTACCGATCGACCCCATCGCATTGGAGTTATCTGATAAATCATTGGACAGGCGCGCCGCATTTCCGGGGCCGATATTATATCCGGCATAGAGTGAGCCTGCATTATTGTAATCACTGGCATCCACGCCTGCATCTTCTGCGATTTCCTTCATGTAAAACGCCGCCGTAAATGTCATTGTCGCCGGCAGATCCAAACGCGTGCGATCCATGCGTTCAAGGAAATTCATATCACCGGGGTGCATTTGGTTATAGTTCGTCAGTGTTACGCTGCCGTTATCGATATTTTCAAAGCTCTCTGCGTTGTTGAAAAACCCTCTGTTTGATGCGGGGACGATGTCATTGCTCCATGATAGGCCGACATCCCTGAACAGTGCGTTGGCTTCGCTTGATTCTAAATCTATCGTTCCTGTTTCAATGCCGCGCTCTTCGATGGCAAGGTTGCGCAGGCCGCGTGTAAACATGCGTACATTTTCTGCTTCTAACGCGAAGCCATATTCTTCAAGGTTCTCTGCGATTTCAGGGCCGTAATGCAGGAACATATTCGCCTGCGTTTCTTTGGTGAACTGCCAATCCCCCTTGGCATTTGTCGGACTGACCAACATGTCAGGATGACCGGAGCGGCTTTCCACCCACCACATACCGCGCAATGTGTCTGCGTTCACGCCTGTCGCTTCGGAGGCTGGCTCTATCAGGGATAAAACGGCAACGCGGCGCTCGCTTAATGTGACATCATAGAAGTCTCTCGGGGATTTGTCTTCAAACATCCCAAGTAAGTCTATATTTGTGAAATCCGTTTCTGAAGGATTACTCGACATCCTTACACACCCCTAATAACATCGTTTTTCTTATTATTTTTTAACATATTACTAAAAGTCCGGATTTTGCGCAATAAAAACGTGACAGGGCGATACCCGTTATAATCGCGCTGTAGACAAAGTAAAATATCGTAATATAATCGGCCGCTTATGTGATGGCTTTAATAGGATTGGAAAAGCAAACGTGTTTATTCTTCGTTTAAAATGTAATGACCGGCCGGGCATCGTGGCCGCGGTTGCAACCTCACTGAGCAACGCAAATTGCAATATTGAGGAGTCTGCACAGTTTAATGATCACCTGTCAGAGCAGTTTTTCATGCGGGTCGTGTTTTCTGCTTTATCCGAAGGGGCGGAGGAGCGCTTTGCTGAGGCATTTGGAAAGGTGGCGCAAGAGTATGATATGACATGGAAAATCACGCCACGTGATGCGGCTGTTAAAACGATCATATTCGTATCGAAAGCCGATCATTGTTTGAATGACATTCTGTATCGTTGGCGCACCAAGCACCTGAATATCGATATTGTTGGGGTGGTTTCCAATCATGAATATAATCGTGAGTTGGTGGAGGCGCGTGGCCTGAAATATTATCATGTACCCACGCCGAACGGTCATAAAGACGGCGTTGAGGATGTATTTAGTGACATTATCGAAGACACGGATGCAGAGCTGATTGTGCTTGCCCGTTATATGCAGATTGTGTCTGACACGATGTGCGAAAAATATTTGGGGCGTATTATTAACATTCATCACTCTTTCTTGCCAGGTTTTAAGGGCGCAAAGCCTTATCATCAGGCGCATGCGCGCGGTGTGAAAATTATCGGCGCAACGGCGCATTTTGCAACGGCGGATTTGGATGAGGGGCCGATTATTGAACAAGATGTCGTGCGCATTGATCATCGCTATGACCCGAAGAAATTGCAGGTTCTGGGGCGAGATACAGAGGCGAAAGTGCTGTCGCGCTCAATCGAGTTATACACGCAGCGCCGTATCTTCCTGCAGGGTGACCGTACTGTCATTCTATAGCCCGTAATACCATTCATATCTATGCGATAGCGGCATGATCGCTATCTGTTGCATTTGCTGTGCGTGTAATGTAATATTTTCATGCAACCTAGGGTTTATTTTTAGATATGAAGTATATTACGAGTATATTTGATTATTTCAGGCCGACTGCGTGCGAATTGAAAAATCACCTGAAAAATTCAGGTCAAACGCCGGAGCAGTTTGCAGATATGCATGGGGTGTCTGTCGTGACTGTTAATCAATGGCTTAGCGGTGAGAAAAAAATACCATTTAAAATATCGGCACATATAGACGGTAGCCTGTATCCGATAGTTTAATTTACGGGCATTTTGCCGTCTTATACGACGACTGCACTTTTTAATGAATTTAAGAAAAATGGTAGCGGAGGAGAGATTTGAACTCCCGACACAAGGATTATGATTCCTCTGCTCTAACCCCTGAGCTACTCCGCCACTTTTGGTATGTATTCAGGGTCGAGAAAACTCGATGGCGTATATGGCCAATTTTTGTGTTTTTTGTCAAGTGAAAGCATTTGAATTTTTATGATTCAGTTTCCTTTGATGCATATTGTGGGAAAAAACACGCTTTTGAGGGCATATTTTATAAAGTTTTGGACTCTTATTTCTTGCCAAGGTGAAACTTTATAATTTAAAATGTAGGCATAAAAATTAAAAAATAAGGACAAGATTATGGGTGTGAACATTTCAACAGAGCAATTGACGTTTATTAATTTAACGCAATATGACAGTTTCGCAGGTGTAGATAATCCGAACGCTTTGGATGATTTCATTGCTTTACCTGTTGGTGAGGCGCAAGTCGAATCTCTGAGAGAGGAAATAGCGAATCAAGCTTTTGCTCAAGGCGTTGATGACTATGAGGCAACGGACAGTCAAATTCGCCGCATTTTATTTTCGGAACAAGCAGCGCAGGAATATGGTCGTGCACCCGATGTAACCAATGAGCAAATGCTGGAAGATCATGGGCCAACTTGGTATGAGGAACTTGGCGGTGCGCTTGCCGGGTTGTTTGGAAAAGCCGATGAAGCGGTTGAAAAAGCCGTAGATGCAGGCGTAGATGCAACCGTAGAAGGCGTGACACAGAATGACGGTATGTCAGGTCAGGCGGCCGAAGCATTGAAAAACAGACAAGATCAAATTGATAGCGCCGTTGATAATATTCAAAATGGTAATGATGCGGCAAAAAGTTCAGTCAGATTGCTTGGAATGTAAGTATTTTGCGCATAAAGAAGAATTTATTAAGGGCTCGGGTGAGCCCTTTTTATATGAGGAATTTAAGGCATAAAATTACGCGCAATTCGATGTGCCGGTAATCCAGCCGCCGCCGATCACGCGGTCATTTACGTAACATACCGCCGCCTGGCCTGATGCGATGCCATATTGCGGGGTTTCCAATTTAATATCATTGGTTTCCGTGTTCAGCAGGGCGGGGGTGGGTTTCATAACCGACCTGAACTTCACCATCACAGGTAAATACGGGCAGCCCTTTTTCTCTCTCAGGTTTGCCCCTTCGAATAACCAGTTACAATCATCAATGTGCAAGACATTGCGCGCCAGTGCCTCTTTCGGGCCGACCACAACTTCGTTGGCTTCGGGGCGAAGCTCTATGACATAGAGCGGCTCGTTATTCTCTGACACGCCGCCGCCAATACGCAGGCCGCGTCGTTGCCCGATTGTGTAATGGATGATGCCGTTATGATCACCCACTTCGCGCCCGTCAATATGCACGATTTTGCCGGGGTTCTCACCCTCGGGGCGGATTTTCTTCACCACCTTGGCGTAATCGCCGTGCGGCACAAAGCAGATATCCTGCGAATCAGGTTTATCGGCATTCATCAGGCCTAAACGCTCCGCATGTTCACGGGTGACGTCTTTGCTCCACCCGCCAAGGGGGAAGCGCAAAAAGTCGAGCTGCTCTTGCGTTGTTGCAAACAGGAAATAGCTCTGGTCCTTACCGTCATCATGTGCACGCACCAAATGGGCACGGCCGTCTTCGTCGATGACGCGCTGAATATAATGCCCTGTCGCCATACAGTCGGCACCAAGGTCATGTGCAACCTGCAACAGGTCACGGAATTTTACGGTTTGGTTACAGCGAACACACGGAATAGGGGTTTCGCCTTTCAGGTAACTATCGGCGAAATCCTCGATCACGCTCTCGCGGAAATTGGTTTCGTAATCCAGAACATAATGCGGAAAGCCAAGCCCTTCGGCAACGCGGCGTGCATCATAAATATCTTGCCCCGCGCAGCAGGTTTTGCTCTTTACCTGTTCATTCACCGCGCCGCCATGATCATAGAGCTGGAGCGTGACCCCAACCACATCATAGCCTTCCTCATGCAAAAGCGCCGCGCACACAGACGAATCCACCCCGCCCGACATGGCAACAACCACGCGGGTTTCTTCCGGTTTTTTGTTAAACCCTAATGAGTTTAATTGATCGCCCATTTGTGTGCCCTGTATCCTTTCTATGGCGCGAACAATGCATTTGCATCGCTTCGCGGGGGCTATGCAATGCCCAAACTATTCAGCGCTTTGGTCATGACAATATTTTATCATATTCATTTATTCGTGCGGCGGAATATACGGATTTTGGCGGGGAATGACAAGTTTTGTGTTTGTGTGTCTTATTCGTGTGAAAATAATGGGTATGAAGTACGATAATGTGATGGTGTCGTGTATAATCTAAGGTTATACTCATGCGTGCAAACCATGATAAGAAAACAATAAGAGGTGAGGGTGTATGTCTTTTTCAAAATTAGCATTTTTCGGTGTTTTATTAAGTGTTGCAATCGGCGGGGTGGCTGTTCCTGCGGGGGCACAACAAACAGATGCCGCGTTACAAGAGCGTGTGAACGCGATGCAAGAGAAGCATGATTTCTGTGTGAAGCAGCGCGATTTATTGGATACGCCTGATCTGCGTAAGGTTGCGTCTGATTGCCGTCATTTCTGTGAGGATGCAAATGAAATAACAGGCAAAATTGCGCAGGGGAGAATTCCGCCCGGTCAAATTAACGAAGCATATACGGCGGCCGCAAATCGTTGTGAGGCGGCGCATGCAAAATTATCGGAACTGGTGAAGGCAAAACGCGCATCGATGCCGGCATCTGTTTCGGATAAGCTTGGCCTGAAGAATGAGGACTATAGAAACATCGTTGATAAATCATATAACAGATGTGTTTCAGAAGGAAAGATTGTCAAATCTGAGTGTGATTGTATTGCCGAACATGTTGTGTCAAACATCAATAGAAGCGGTAATTACCCCCGTGTTGATTGGACTTTTGGGCGCTCTATTAAGCAATGCCGCGGTAAGTAAGGTGTTTGTTTTTACAAACGGCCTATGTCGCGGACGGGCTTTGTGAGGGAAGGCTAAAACGCCAACGCTAAGCTACATCAATTCAATATCGATGTTGTTGTGCTTTTCTGTATTGTTGGCTGCTTTTAAAATTCTTTCGACTGTATTCTCGTCAAGCGGTTTGCAGACATAATCTTGAACTATATCAAATGAAAACGCTTTGTTTCTGTCATTGTCATCATAGGATGAGCTTAGCATAACCACCGGGGCTTTTTGCTTGATGCGATCATCCTTGGTGTATGTTTCCAAAAATTGGAATCCGCCCATTCCGGACATCACAATATCAAGGACAATGACGCTTGGTACGAAACCGGTCGCCAATAAATCAAGAGCCTCTTGCCCATCATGCACGGCTTTGATCCTGAGGTCAGAATGCGCGTCGAGTGTTAATATGCGGAATGCAAGCAGATCCGCGTCACTATCATCAATATGTAATACTGTTTTCATTCAATACCTTAATGGGCATAAATTGATTTTATTTCAGAAAGTGCCCCCCACAATCTACTATGAGGTAAATTTATAAACTGTTTTGTGGGGCAAATCAATCGCATGACGCGGAAGGGGCGCGCAAAGGGACGGGATTACATCCTGCGTATGAAGGGATAATCGTGCAGAAAATCTGACTTATGGATGTCTGCTCTTTTGGTGTTGATATCTTTTATGCTAAAGATATGCTGGCTGAGAATATAAGGGCGCAGAGATGAAAATTTTACATGCAATGGCAGGGGACGCAGTCGGCGGAGCGGAAACATTTTTTGTGGATGCGGTGGAGGCTCTGGATGAAACCAACGTGCAGCAACGCGTGATTACTCGTGCCAATAACGACCATAAGATAGGCGTGATTAAGGGTCGCGGTATCCCGCTTGAAACCGCATCATTTAATAAAACATTCAAATTCCCGACTGCCGCAAAAATCAAAAAGCAGATTAAAGAGTTTCAGCCTGATATCGTCCATCATTGGATGGGGCGCGCAGGCATGTTTTCCCAAGCGGGGGATCATGTGAATATCGGCTGGTACGGTGGGTATTACAAACCGTCGCGTTTTGTAAATTGTGAGTATCATGTCGCGGTCACGCAAGATATTGTCGATCACATCGTCAAAAACGGCGTTCCCGCGGATAAGGCGTTCTTGCTTCATATCTATGCGGAGTTTGATCAGGGCACGCCCATTGATCGCGCGGAGTTTGATACCCCTGATGATGCGCCGCTCTTGCTTGCGCTGGCGCGATTGCATGAGAAAAAGGGGCTGGATGTTTTGCTGGAATCCCTTGTAAATGTGCCGGATGCCTATCTTTGGATTGCAGGTGCAGGGCCGATAGAGCAACAGTTAAAGCAGCAAATGAAAGACCTCAAGCTAGAGGATCGCGTGCGTTTCCTCGGTTGGCGCAATGATCGTGAGAACCTGCTCGCCACATGTGATATCGTGGCATTTCCATCACGTTATGAGCCGTTCGGCGCGGTGGTGATTGAGGCATGGGGCACGGGTAAACCGCTCGTTACTGCCAAGGCCGCAGGGCCGAAAGCGTACGTGAAGAATGAGGAAAATGGCCTGATCGTGGAAATTGATGATGTGCCTGCGCTAACCGAAGCGCTGAACCGTATGATTAAAGATACGGATCTGCAAAAGCACGTCATTGAAAATGGTATGAAAGCCTATCAGGAAGGGTTCACTCGTGAGGTGTTCAAGAAAAACGTGCTGGAGCTTTACAGCCACGTTTTGTCGCAGAAATAATTACATATCCAAACCGTCAGGGCCGAAGATTCGCGCATTTTGCGCTTGCACTTCGATCAGGCTGATTGTTTTGGCCAAATCTTCATGTGATTGTATCGTACCGCGGCCGCTATCATGGACAAGGCTATCCAGCGCCATTTGCGATTCAATCAAATCATTCATCGTTTGCATATGGTGGTTAGACACGGCAAAGGGGAATTGATCTTGCGCGCGGTCAAAATCGGACGGCACATCATGCCTGCGCTGATGATCGCGTTCTTTTAAATATTGGATAATCTCGGCGCGCTGATCGGCATCCTCCCATTGATCCGCGATTTGCTGGCGCATATATCGCTCACCATAACGTGCGATGTCATCGGCTTTATGCTTGTTCCAATCATTTAACGTATCTTCAATCGCCAGACGCAAACCTGCAGGGGTTTGTGCCATCATTAAATCAGTGGAAATCGCATCATTGACCACCGCGGGATATTCCACCGTAAAATGATAGGCATTGCGTAGCTTCTGCACCCACGATTCATCTTCATGCCCTTTATTGGCTTCGTCATATGCATTTTTGAGGAAATCTAAAAAACCGCCGCGTTTTGCGTGTTCCATCTCTGTTCACCCGTTTTATTATTTTTCAAATTGATATCATAAGGTTTTCGAGTTGTGCAAGCATTGAACACTCGTTACTCTATCGATGATTTTCAAACGTAATATAAGGATTCGCATATCATGGCAAAAATCAAAGTAGATACCCCGGTCGTAGAAATTGACGGTGATGAAATGACCCGCATCATTTGGGACTTCATCAAGAAAAGTTTGATCTTGCCGTATCTTGATATTGATCTGAAATATTACGACCTCTCGATCCAGAGCCGTGATGCAACGGATGACCAAATCACCGTGGATGCCGCCGAAGCCATTAAGAAATACGGCGTGGGTATTAAATGTGCGACCATCACCCCTGATGAGGCGCGCGTGGAGGAATTCGGCCTGAAGAAAATGTGGCGATCACCGAACGGTACGATCCGTAATATTCTGGGTGGAACGATTTTCCGCGCACCGATTATTTGTTCAAACGTACCGCGCTATGTGCCCGGGTGGGAAAACCCCATCATCGTCGGTCGTCATGCTTTTGGTGATCAGTACAAAGCCACTGACATGAAAATCAAAGAGCAGGGCACACTGAAAATGGTGTTCACCCCAAAAGACGGCGGAGAGCCGCAGGAATGGGAAGTGTATGACTTCCCGTCATCAGGTGTGGCGATGGGGATGTATAATCTGGATGAGAGCATTGAAGGCTTTGCCCGCTCCAGCTTTAATTACGGGCTATTGCAAAACTGCCCCGTTTATATGTCGACCAAGAACACCATCCTGAAACAATATGACGGCCGTTTTATTGAGATTTTCCAGCGCATCTTTGATGAGGAATTTAAAGAAGAATTTGATAAGCGAGAGCTATGGTATGAACACCGCCTGATCGATGACATGGTCGCCCAAGCGATTAAGTCCAAGGGCGGTTTTGTCTGGGCGTGTAAAAACTATGACGGGGATGTGCAATCAGACATCGTGGCGCAGGGTTTTGGCTCGCTTGGCCTGATGACGTCTGTCTTGCTCACGCCCGACGGGAAAACCGTTGAGGCCGAAGCCGCACACGGCACAGTGACGCGTCACTATCGCCTGCATCAGGAAGGGAAGCCAACCTCCACCAACCCGATTGCCTCTATCTTTGCATGGACAAGCGGCCTGAAATATCGCGGTAAATTTGATGAGAATGACGCGCTGGTGGAATTCTGTGAAACGCTGGAACGTGTGTGCGTGGAAACGGTGGAGCAAGGCTTTATGACGAAAGACCTCGCGCTGCTGGTTGGCGCCGATCAGAAGTTCCTGACGACGCAAGAATTCCTCGATAAACTCCGCGAGAATTTGGATAAAGCGATGGCTTAGGTTGTGGTATGCGAGGACATGAAGCAAAGAGCGCTGATTTAAAAGTTTTAATACTTACTAGTATTGCTTTTTGGGGTGTTTTTTCACTGGTAGCTATGGCGTTTAGCTTCTTTATATGGCATGTGCTACTTATGTTTTTTATATCAAGTTTGGCTGGGGCATTATGCTCTATTGCGTTGTTCAGTTGGGCGACGCAAGAACCTCTTACAAAAAGAGACGAATTGGTTCTAGCGCGACTTTGTATACTCGTCTTGGTGCTGGTGCAAATACCAATAATGTTCTTAAAGCCAGAAAACATAGAGCTATTATTTCAGACTGACGTTATTTTAGTTCTATTGCTAAACGGAGGTATGACTTTATTCGTATATTATGGTTTTCTTAGAGTTAGCTTTGGTTTTTTTGGAGCGATAGCTCGAAAACGGCAGTTGAAACAAAATTGATTCTGGTATTTATTACTGACATGCCCTCAATCATTATGGTAATTTATTACGCATAAAAATATATGAGGGTGTGATGAAAGTTTTATTGTTAGGGGTTGATGTGACGCGCGCGAGCTGTGACGCGTCGGTCTATGAGGGGTTGCAAACATCTAAATTTAATACCGCAGGTCAGTTAGATGAAACAGCGCAGCGCATCGCCGACTTTACCGCCGATGTTCGCCGTAATTGCGACGCCGTTGCATGGACAAAGCAAGATGTCATGACATTCGAAGATCGCGATCCTGAGCCTCTCACCCTGGAAGAGCGTGAATTTCACCATGTTATTCCCATGGAAACCGATCACATCATGTCAAAGACGCAGATGTCCCCGTATCCTGAGCATGAAGCATATTTCGAAGATTTGAAAGATCAGGGCATCGATACGGTTGTCTTGATGGGGTTTGATGCAAGAAACTGCATTTACTGGACGGTGGATAGCCTGCTGGAAAATGATTTTAAGGTGATTGTGCCTGAAGAATTAATCGGGGATTCAAATGGATCGCACCCCCTTTATGCGTTTGAAGATTACATGCATGACGTCTATAGCGGGAAATTGGTGATCACCAATGCGGAAAATGCCGCGGATATGATTTTAAAAGACGAAGCAGAGCGCACGCCGCCACTGCCGACACGCACATGGAATGATTTAAATAGTTTACTTTTCGGCCCCGGTTCTTAATCTACATATCAGATAAACCACAAGCCCCGAGCCGTAACAATGAATCGCAAGCAAAGACGCGCGCACAAGCCCCCCAATAAAGCCGCCCAAAATACCGCGCCGGATTTTGCAGCGCTTAGTATGAGGGCATATCAAGCGGGGGACTATCTTCGCGCGCTGGAATTTTGCGCACGGGCGATAACCGCGCAGCCAAAAATCCATGATCATAAAGTCTTGCTCGCGCATATTTTGCGTAATGTCAGCTTTAAGAGCTTTAACCCGAAGCTTAAGGAGTTGGTGATGGTCTGCCTGAATGAGGCGGGGGTTGATTATCAGGATTTATCGCGCGCTTGGCACTCTCTGTTTTTGCTTGATCCTGCCTTTCAGGGGGATGCGCCCGATTTAAATGATCCGTTTTTATTGCAGGGTTTGCAAAAAATCACGGTGTATGACGTTGATTTTGAAGCGCATTTGATGCGTTTGAGGGCGGGGAGTGACAGCCCGAAATTCAACAAGGCCTTTGATGCATATTGCGCGCGCGTGGAATATGTTTTCACCGATGTGCCCGCCGCAACAGAGCCTGCCGAAATTGATGAGACAATCGAATCGATTGGATTATCGGACGATGATGTGTCCAAATTGGTGCGCAGCCATTATGAGGTAAACCCATATCCACGGTGGAGCAGCATTCACGTGCAATCGCCAACCAAAGATAATTCGGCCAAAATGCATGACCATTTAGTTGCAGGATGCGGAACGGGCTTTGGGTTGTGCGGGACGGCAATCAAATACCCGAATATTAAAATTACCGCGATTGATCTGAGCCGCGCGAGTTTGAGCTATGCCAAGGCAAAGGCGAAATCCCTAAAGCTTAAAAATATAACATTCTATCACGCGGATATTTTGAATCTGGATGCGCTTGATCAGCGCTTTGACGTGATCGAAAGCTCGGGCGTGTTGCATCACATGGATGACCCGATAAAAGGATGGCGGTGTTTACTGGAAAAGCTTACGCCCGATGGGAAGATGCATATCGGCCTGTATAGTGAATTGGGGCGCCGCGATGTTGTCGCCGCGCGTGAGATTGTGCAGCAGCAAGGCTTTGAGCCGAGCCAAAAGGGCATTAAAGCCGCGCGGGAATATATCTGCGCTCTGCCCGATGATCATGCGGCAAAAGGCGTGATGGCGCGCCGTGATTTCTACAGCCTGTCTGATTGCCGCGATTTGATTTTCCACCAGCAAGAGCACCGTTTTACCATTCCGCAAATTAAAGATGCACTGGCGGCGTTAGGGTTGGTGTTTGATGGGTTTGATCACCAAAAACAATCCTTTGAAACCTTAGATCAGTGGGACGCGTATGAGCGTGAAAACCCCGATGCGTTTCGCGGTATGTATCAGTTTTGGTGTTCGCGCGCGGCATAATATTCCATAATGATCAAGAATTTGCTCATTTCATGAAAAACCTTTAAGACTATAGGTAAGAAATAAGAATATATCTTATGGGGGAATTTGTGAGTGATACCGTACAAAAAGTAGCTGTGCTTGCCAGCTCAACGATTAATAATGACAGTTTTGGTGATGATGGATATGCGCTTGGTCAGATATTGGCCAAGTCTGACGTGCATATCATTTTACCCGGTGATTTGGACAGCGTTAAGGGTGATGTCATGGTCGGTGCCCTGCATGAGGGCGGCGATGTTGTTAATGTCTACACTGACCCCGGTTCCGATCCGTATCGGCCGCATCCCGCCAATACAAATGACTCGTTGCTCAGGGAAAAAACAATGGTGGAGGGGCGTAAGGCGCTAAAGAAGTCCTTGGATGCGCGCGCGGATGTCGCGATTTTAATGCCGGGCGGTATTGAGGAGCTTGATTACGCGATGCATATGGCGCGCCGTGGCATGCCCCTGATTATCGTAAATTCGGATAACTTTTACGATGGCCTGCGTGAGCAAATGGATACGGTAAAGATGAGCCGCCTGAGCCGAAGTTTCCCGGGAAACAACATGGATCATATTCATATCGTTTCTGATGTGGATGAGGTTGAGCCGATTATTGATTTATATAAAGCCGTCGGCACGCCCGAGCATGATTACGCACAATTATGGTCACAGGCGCGCGCGGAGGACCGCGTTGTCCGTCTGGAACGTCCCGATCATGCGCCCGGTTTTTCTGCGCATGCGGATGCGTCCTATTTGGCCGATGAGGCAGGGGTGCTTGCGCTGGAACGTTCTGCGCGATCATTCGTGGAGGAACCGACGATCCCGCTTAAGATTGATAACAGCACGGGCTATTATGATGGTTTGCTGGAACAGCTTGCGACGTATGTCGAATCCGGTGCGGAAAAACCCAATCGGTTTGCAAATGTTGTTGTCACAGGGCAAGACGGACAAGAGCGTGTTTATGATAATATGAATGGGTGGGACGTGGCACAGCCTGAAGGGCATGATATTGCTTAGGGGGTAATGCCGGTGCGCTCCTCGCTAATCATAGCTTAAATCGGCAATATTCTCTAAGTCATCGTCATCATCGAAGACATAGGGCGGGGCGGCAAGATCTCGCCATACGGGGTTATCCTGTTTATCAAAGAATTCCACCAATGCGCTGTCATCAAACCTGAAACTTTGTGTTTCAATCTCAATCTCGCATCCTTGTGCCGCAACATTTGCTAATTCTTGTTTCTTTGCGGTTAAATCTGCTGCGCCTTGCTCCATCTGTGTGCGTATGCGCGCAATTTCGCTTTTTTGGTATTCGGAAAAACGAATGCGCACAATAATATCTGCGTCATCCTCTGTTTCTTGATCGGGGTGCTCAATAAAGGTAACCCCGGGGGAGGTGCGCTCAGGAATCGGATGCTCTTTGCGCTGTTCCATAACAAAATTATGATACTCATCATCGACAAATCGCTTTGATGCTTCGTCATATTGCAGAATTTCCTGCGCGCCATCTGTGTGATATGACCACAAAATCAAATCATGCATATCATCACGCGGCACAGATTGGCTTAGACTGTGCATATCACTGCCCAGCACACCTTCTGCCAGTTTTGTTGAAATATAGGATTTCCCGACGCCGGGCTCACCGATAACGGCAACATTAAGCGCATCATCATGTTTGTGCAGGCCTGCAGAATCAACGGCCTTACCGAACGCGCCGGCAAGGTCGGGAAGGTTGTCTGCAGTGACAAAGGCTGAACGTTTCATTACACCCGTACTTTATTATTTTTATTACGTACAAGGTGCGATAAATGGCGCGGAGTTGTCAAATAATTTACGCGGCAACGTCGACGGCGACGCGCTTATCACGCAACGGGCGCACAACATCAATACAGTCTTGATAAATCTGGTGTGATTTATAGGTATCGAGTGCGTCTTGATCGGGGAATTCACCATAAACAACAACGTCGATTTCATTTTCGATCAGATCGACTTTTTTGTTTTTAGTAACGGTGAGGAGCCAGTTCCCCTCTATCCCCTCAAGCATTTTAAGGCCGTTATAAACGGCATCAATTTTATCGGGGGATTTCGCGCTGAACATTACAATATGACGAATCATTTTTACCACCCTGTCTTTGCGCCGGGAACGGCAACAACAAGGCCGTCTAATTCATCATTCATGCGGATCTGACATCCAAGACGGCTCTCGGCTGTAACATCAAAAGCCAGATCAAGGATATCTTCCTCATCTTCTGATTTTTCATTGTCTTGCGCGGCCACTTTGTCTTCCCAATCAGGGTGGATGTACATATGACATGTTGCACACGCCATAGAGCCACCGCACGCGCCCTCAATTTCAGGGAAGCCCGCATCGCGTAAAATTTCCATAAGCGACCAGCCATCTTCGGCGGTGATGTCTTTTGTGGTTCCGTCTTTTTGAATGACTGTAATTGTTGCCATGGTGGTTCCTTTATTATCGTTTCAGGCGTTTATATATTTTTTCCCATGCGCCTAGAAACGCATCAATATCTTCTTCTTTCGTAGCCCAGCCCATGGAAATGCGCAAGCCACTTGCGCTGATTTTTTCATCCAGTCCCATGGCCTTGAGGACGGTACTGGATTTTACTGTCCCGCTGGAACAGGCAGAGCCGTTCGATACGGCGATCCCCTCCAGATCAAATGCCATAAGCAGGGTTTGTGAATCCACCCCCGGCAGACTAAAGAAACATGTGTTTTGAACGCGCTCTGTTTGCGCACCATGAATGATAATTTCTGGCGAGGTGGCCTTTAGTCCATCTTCCAGTTTATTCCGCCATGTGCCAAGCGCCTGATAGTGGTTGAGATATTCAAGCGCTTCTTTGGCTGCCGCGCCAAATCCCGCAATGCCCGCCACGTTTTCCGTGCCTGCGCGCGCGGATTTTTCCTGACCGCCACCATAAAGGAGGGTTGGGGTAATACCGCACATCCCCAGAGCCAATGCGCCGACGCCTTGCGGCCCGCCAATTTTATGAGAGGAGAGGGTAAGGAAATCAATGCCAAGGGTCTGCATATTCAACATAATGCGTCCTGCGGCCTGCGTAGCATCACAGTGAAGCAGCGCGCCGTGTTTATGCGCAAGGGCGGATATTTCCGCAACGTGCTGTATTACGCCACTCTCGTTATTCACCGCCATACACGATACAAGGCATGTCTTATGATCGTTTAGTAAGGTTTCAAGTGCGCTTAGGTTAATAAGCCCTTGATTATCAACGGGAATTACTTTTACATTGGGCAATATATTCCGTAATTCCAGAATTGACGGGTGTTCGGTGGCCGAAACCAAGATCATTTCATCGGGGTATTGTTGGCTAAAATATTGTAATACCGTGTTATTTCCCTCTGTTGCGCCACTGTTCAGCAGGACTTGGTTGCTGTCGGTGTTGATCAGTTTCGCAACGTGCTCACGCGCCGATTCTACGACTTTTCGTCCCTCTCGGCCGTAGGAATGCACGGAGGATGCGTTAAGTGGTTGTTTTATAACGCTATTTATCGCTTCCAAGGCCGTTGGGCGTATCGGGGCGGTTGCGTTGTAATCTAAGTATATTCTTTTGTTCATAGTGGCTCACTATCGTATTATCCACATTGTTTATCAAGGGTTTATACGATTTTTATGGACTTATTTCCTATTGTCTAATATAACAGGGCAACTGTCGAGATGGTTTTTACGTAAAAATGTCTCACAAGAAGTTTGGTTTTTATATTACTTTAATAATAAAAGAGGTCTTTAATGCCCGAAGTTATCCTTAATGGTCCGGCCGGACGTCTAGAAGGACGTTATCATCACTCAAAGATCAAAGATGCCCCATTAGCATTAGTTTTGCATCCAAACCCCCAGCATGGCGGTACGATGAATAACAAGATCACATATGCATTATATCAGGCCTATGTTGCACGCGGTTTTTCCGTGCTTCGTTTTAACTTTCGTGGTGTCGGGCGCTCTCAGGGTGCTTATGACGAAGGCGAAGGTGAGTTGAGCGATGCAGCTTCTGCATTGGACTGGATGCAGGAAATCAACCCGAATGCCCCATATGTTTGGGTTGCCGGTTTTTCATTCGGTGCCTGGATCGGTATGCAGCTTTTGATGCGTCGTCCTGAAATCGAAGGATTTATTTCAATCGCACCACCTGCGCACACAGATGATTTCTCATTCTTGGCGCCATGTCCGACATCAGGCTTGATGTTGCACGGTGGCCGTGATGACATTATTCCGCAGGAATGTGTCGGTGAATTGGTAGAGCGTTTGCACCTGCAAAAGGGAATTGATATTGATTTCCGTGTATTGCCGGAGGCCAACCACTTCTTCCATAATCATATCGATGTCATGATTGATAATGTGCATGATCATATGAACAAAGCGCGCGGCGGTCAGGAAGTTCCTGTCAAAATCGCGGCGTAATTCTGCACGACGAATTAGAAAAGAAATCGGGCCTTTAATCAGGCCCGTTTTTTTTGTTTAGGCTATTTTCTCAAGTTCTTCACGTACCTCATCTACATGGCCTTTGACTTTCACCTTTGGCCAGATATGTGCAATCTTTCCGTTCTCATCAATCAGGAAGGTGGAGCGCACAATACCGAAGAATTTCTTTCCGTACATGCTTTTTTCCTGCCACACGCCATAGCGTTCGCAAACGTCACTGTCTTCATCAGAGGCCAGCGGGAAATTAAACTCATGCTTTGCCTTGAAATTGTTATGCTTTTTCACGCTGTCTTTGGAAATGCCGATAATTTCTGCGTTCAATTTCGCAAAATCAGGTTGTTGGTCACGGAAGTCGCAAGACTCTGTCGTGCATCCGGGTGTGTTATCCTTGGGATAGAAATAGACGATGACATTCTTGCCTTTTAACTGAGAGAGGGTTACCTCACCGTCATTATCTGTCGGCAGTGTAAAATCAGGGGCGTCGTCTCCAATTTTCAATTCACTCATATTGAGGTCTCCTTGATGCGTTTTATGTTATAATCAGCAGTGGTTATCGTTTTAAAAACCATCCTATTAGTATGGTCATCGCGTTTTTTTCACTGTAGTAATAGTGATACCATATAGAATATCAATTCCAACCCCATCAGGATTTCAAATACGCCCGTGACCAAGAAAGTCAGACATGTTTTAGGCAAGACAATGAAACATACGCTTCGGCTGTGTGCGTTGGTTTTTGTTGCTTTGGTGGTCGTTTTTTCTGTGTTTGTCTGGAATGTATCGCGCACGCCGATTGATGTCAGTTTTGCGAAACCGTATCTGGAGGCGGCACTCCATGACAAGGCCACCGGAAATTATGCAAAAATGGGGCAGGCCGTTCTTTATTGGCCTAACTTAAAGGGGCCGCTATATCTCCAGCTTCAAGACGGGCAGTTATTTGATAAAGGCGGTGTGCCGATTATATCAGTTGAGCAAGTGGATATCAGCTTTTCCCGCAGAGGCATATTGCGCGGGCGGATTATGCCCAAACAAATTATCATGAAGGAGCCGACATTACGCCTGACCAGGCATGAAGACGGCGCAATTAAGCTGGATATTGGTGAGGCTGGGAACAAAGATAAAGCGCAGGATGAGCAGTTAAAGCTGACGACACGTATTTTCGGGTATATTGCCAGACCCGGCGAAGAGAGCGCGCATGACTCTCTGATCGCACGTTTACAGGCGTTTGCAATTGAGGATGCGCTTGTCCTTGTGGAGGACCGCGTCGCAAAACAGACATGGTCTTTGCCTGATTTTGATTTAGATATGGCAAGTACCGAAGAGGGCATGCATAGCGAAATGTCAATTCAGTTGCCGCAATCGGGGTTTGATAAGTCTTTTATCGATGTGAAGATGAATTATATTTGGGGTCAGAAAAATGTTGAACTGTCTGCTGATGTTCATGCAATCAATGCAAAGGATATCATTAGCAAGATCCCTGAGTTGAACGTTCCGGGCACGCAAAATGTTATTGTCGATGCACATGTTGAAACGATTTTGGATGAAAATTTTGTGCCGTCTGACGTGCGTTTGGCGATTACGTCCGAAGAAGGGGATGTGATACATCCTGCATTATCAGATGACCCTGTGCCGTACAAAAATTTACAATTAAATGCGACATATAATTATGCGGGAAAGGCACTGCAGGTAAAGGATACGCAGCTTACCCTGAATGGTATTACCGTGAATGCCAAAGCAGAGATTTCACATACAGAGAATGAAATCACAGGGCCCGTTGAAATATGGATTGATGAAACAGAGCATTCGAAAATAAAGCCTGTTTGGCCCAAAGCCTTAGAAGGAGAGAATGCCGAGCATTGGATCGTCGATAGTATGGCTGATGGCGTGTTGAAAGATGTGCATGTGTCTTTGGATGTGCTTGCGAAACACCGTAAGGATGAATTGACGGGCGACATGCATTGGGATTTGGAGACTAAGAATATCCTGGCGCTGTTTAAGGCAGAGGGCATGACCCTTGATTACCGCGCGCCGCTGGACAAGGCATACGATATTTACGGCAGTGGCCGTTTCGATTTTGAGGCAGATACACTGGATATTAAAATCGATAAGGGGCGCCTGGGTAAAATGCCGGTGCGTGATGCGTCTTTATTCTTTGATTACATCATCGCGGAAGGCAAAGGGGATGCCAATATTAATGTAAATCTAAGCGGTAATATCGCCGATGTGATGCGATACATATCTAATGATCCTATCAACTTGGGCGATCGGATCGGTATGGATGTGAATAAAGTTAAAGGCACGGCGGATTTGAATATCGGGCTTGTTTTTCCTGCGCAAGATAGTGTGAAGATCGAAGATTTTAAAATTACAGCCAAGGGCAAATTAAAAAATGTTTTGTTCCCGAAAGTGATAGAGGGGCTTGATCTTGGTGGTGGGCCGCTCGATTTTGCCGTTGATGACGGTAAGGTCATGATGAGCGGCAACGCGATGATTGATAATCGCCCGATGAAATTTTCATGGGAAACATTCCTTGAAAGTGCAGGGAAACCATATGTTGAGAAAATCACCGCTAAAGTCACGGCAGACCCGAATATACGTCAAAAACTTGGTGTGGATTTAAGCGAGTTTATTGAGGGGCCCTTACCGATAGAGGTCGGGTATATGTCGTTTAAGGATGGTACGGCAAAGGCGGATGTTAAGGTTGATGCAACGCCTGCCTTGTTCTTTGTTTCGCCGTTTGATTTTGAAAAGCAGCCGGGCGAAAAAGCAGGCGCGCATTTCATGGCACATTTTAAGGGCGGAAAAATTCAGAAAATCACCAACCTCACCGCGGAGGGCGCTGATTTCACACTCGATGAATCGACGATTACCTTTATTCAAAATAAGGGGGAAACGTGGCTGAAGAGTGGTATGTTCCCTGCATTTACCCTGTTGGAAACGGAAGGGAAAATTGCGTTTAAATTTGATAATGAACGCGCCGTAGATATTAACATGGATGCATCTTTTCTGGATGCGCGCCCCTTTATGAATGCGGAGGAGGCCGTCGCGGAATATGAAGAGCCGCGCATGCGCATAACAACCACGGCCAAACAAATGCGCACCGCCCCGAATGAGACAATACAAAATGTCAGAACATTTGTAGATATTGATGAAAAGGGTCGTTTTAATCAGATTGAAATGGATGGCCGTGCGGGCAGTTCCAATGTGTTTATGCGTTTTAATGAAATGCAAGACGGTAAGCGTACATTCCGTATGAAAACAGATGATGCGGGCGCGCTGCTTAAGGCGTTTCAGGTGCATAATGATATTAAGGGCGGCACGATGGTGATCTACGGCGAGCCGATCCATGGTATCCAAGATCGTAATATTCGCGGCAAGGCAGAGATCACGAATTTCAGAGTAGAAAAAGCGCCGGCCTTAACCAAAATTCTCAGTATCCTTTCCCTGACAGGAATAGGGGATGCGTTATCCAATGACGGCCTTGGGTTTTCCAAAATGGAGGCTGATTTCAGTTGGCTTTACCGTAGTAAGGGCAGCTTGCTTGTCATGAAAAACGGGCGCACATCGGGTAACTCGCTTGGTTTGTTGTTTGAGGGGACGTTTGATAATGAAAAACGTTTTGTGGATGTGTCGGGTACGGTTGTACCGATGGATGGCCTGAATAAAGTGATCGGCAGTATTCCGATTGTCGGGGATATTTTAACAGGCGGATCGGGCGGCGTGTTCGCGGCAACCTATAGCGTGAAGGGCCCCTCAGATAATCCTGAAATCTCTGCTAATCCGCTCTCGGTTTTAACGCCGGGTATTCTACGCCGCATCCTGTGGGAGTGATTTTTTTCGCCGCCAATGCAGCATCCGCTCACAGTTGGCCATGGCGACAACATTACCGAATAATGTCAGCGCGACCCCGATCATCGATAAGGGTGACCAGAGATAGCCCTCAAACACAGTAGAGATCGCAAGCGCGACAAGGGGGAAGAGCACGGTGGCATAGGCCGCCTTATCCGCGCCGATATTCTTCATGAGTGTCAGATAGCATCCGAACGCAATCGCGGAACCAAATACCGCCAAATAAATGAGCGATAGCGTATAGCCATAGGTGGGTTCAAAGGTAATCTCCGCCCCCAATATCACCGCCAGCACGATTGAAAACCCCGCGCCGTACATCATGCCGAATGTGTTGGCCGCCATGACGGGCACGCCTTCGCGGCTGTTTTTCATCGACACCATATTCCCGATTGATGCGCAATAGCTGGCGGCCAGACAGAGCCAGATGCCCTTCATCGTGCCGCTGGTGGTGGTCAGGGCGTTGACCTCCGGCCAGAACACCATAACAATCCCCGCCAACCCAAAGAGGGAGCCGAGCGCGACTTGCGGCCTTACGCGAATGCCGAAAAACATGGCCTGATTAAAAATATTCATCAACGTCATGGTTGAGAAAATAATCGCGACCAAGCCCGAGGTTAAATGCGCCGTTCCGAAATAAAACAGCACGTAATTCAAACTGAACAGATAAAAACCCTGCATGGCGATTGTGATATGCTGCGCGCGGGTGAATTTCGGGATATCTCGCTTTTTTGAGAGTTTTAAAAAGATGAACAAAACCGCAGAGGCCAGCATAAAACGATAGGCAACTGACAGGACGGGGTGAACCTCACCCAACTGGAACGTTATGGCATACCAAGTCGACCCCCAGATTAAAACCGTGAGGGCATACAGCATTGTATTGTTCATGGAAGACCCTCTAGAGTTTCACCAGTGCGTGGCGTTTTTTACCGGATGAAATCTTAATGTGGTCGTCTTTCAAATCGGCAAGGGTAACGGTTTGATCCAGCGCGGAGACAGGCTCATCATTCACGCGTGCGCCGCCGCCCTTAATCAGGCGTTTGGCATCACCCTTTGAATCGCACAGACCTGTTTCAAGCAACAGTTCAATGACCTGAATACCTTCTTTTAAGTAGGCTTCGCCGACATTAATGCTTGGCAAATCTTCACCAACGCCGCCTTGCTCAAACACTTTTTGTGCAGTCTCGGCGGCTTCGGTTGCGGCGGTTTCGCCGTGACACATCTTGGTTGCTTCGAAGGCGAGGATCTTTTTCGCTTCGTTGATTTCTGCGCCTTGCAGAACTTCTAATTTGCGGATTTCCTTCATCGGCATCGTTGTGAAACGGCGCAGCAACGTCGGCACCATAACATCATCAACGTTACGCCAATATTGGTAATAATCATAAGGCGAGAGCATATCAGAGGCGAGCCATACAGCGCCGCCAACGGTTTTACCCATTTTCTGTCCATCAGGCGTGGTCAGCAACGGCGCGGTGAGCGCGTATAGCTGCACTTTGTCGGATTTATGACCAAGATCAACACCGTTGATGATGTTACCCCATTGATCAGACCCGCCCATTTGCAAGATCGTGCCGTGCCTACGGTTCAGCTCAAGGAAGTCATACCCTTGCATGACCATGTAGTTAAATTCCAACAGGGTGAGGGGGCTTTCGCGGTCAAGGCGTTGTTTCACGCTCTCAAAACCGATCATGCGGTTAATTGTGAAATAACGGCCGTAATCACGCAGGAAGTCCAGATAGGATAGCGCGTCCAACCAGTCATTATTATTCACCATCAGGGCGTCAGATTCGCCGTCGCCATAATTCAGGAATTGTTTAAAACAGGTTGCCTGAATGTTTTTCATGTTGGCTTCGATGGTTTCATCATCAAGCAATTTGCGCTGTTCATCTTTAAAAGACGGATCACCGATTTTTGATGTGCCGCCACCCATCAATGTGATGGGTTTATGTCCGCATTGCTGGAACCAGTGCAGCATCATAATGCCCGTCAAATTCCCGATATGCAGGGATTTCGCCGTCGCGTCAAAACCGATATAGGCACTTTGTGTGCCTTCTGATAATTTTTCATCCAACGATTCAAAGTCGGAGCACTGATTAATAAAACCGCGCTCCTCTAGAATGTTTAGGAAATCTGATTTATATGTACTCATAAGAGATTTATAAGCATGGAAAAAGATAAAGTCTATAGGGCAATCGGTCTAATGTCAGGAACTTCTCTTGATGGGGAGATCGACGTCGCATTAATTGAAACGGACGGGCGCAATTTCGTGCGGCCTTTGCGCTATATGGCGCATCCGTATGATATCTCTGTGCGTGATAAGGTGCGCGCCTGTTTCGGCAAGATTTCGCGCGATGCGGCCGTTGAGGAAGCGGAAAGTCTGGTCACGCAATTACATATCGATGCGGTGAAGGCCTTTGGTGAGCACGCCGATGTCATCGGGTTTCACGGGCAAACCATTACACATGATCCGGATAATAAATTCACATGGCAGATTGGCGACGGGCAGGCATTGGCGGAGGCGACAGGCATTAATGTGGTTGCCGATTTGCGTCAGGCCGACATCAAGGCAGGCGGGCAGGGCGCGCCGTTACTGCCGCTGTATCATCAGGCGCTATTGTCTGACCATGATAAGCCCGTGGCGGTTTTGAATTTAGGCGGCGTGGCGAATATTACCTATGTCGGATCGCAAGGGGATTTGATTGCCTTTGATTGCGGGCCCGCCAACGCGATGATGGATGATTTGATGCTGACCCGCACAGGTAAAGAATTTGATGAAGGCGGTAAAGTCGCCGCAAAGGGCGAAGTGCAGCATCATTTGGTGAAGACTTTTCTGTCCCATCCGTTTTTCAAAAAAGCACCGCCTAAATCACTGGATCGTAATCAGTGGTCTATTGATTGTGTCAGATATTGTGAAAATGAAGATGCAATGGCGACCTTATTGGAAATGTCTGTTTGCGCGATTTTGAATGCGCTGGATTATTTGCCGCAAAAACCGACGCATATTTATGCCGCGGGCGGCGGGCGTAAGAATAAGCTGTTTGTTGATTCTATCGTCCAACATTTGCATATCCCTGTTACATCGATTGATGATATTGGCTGGAACGGTGATGCCACAGAAGCCGAAGGTTTCGCGTATTTGGCTGTGCGCTCAATCCTCGGGGAATCGGTAACTGTGCCCAGCACGACAGGCGCACCAAAACCGATGACTGGCGGCGTTTTATATCCTGCGCGAAATACATCTGAAATGATTGCGGAATAATTGCTGCGCCCCAGCACGTTATTATTTTGACTCCGCCTATGGGCATGCATACGGTCGGGATATGAATGACCATTTAAATACAGAAATTGATTTGCCTGCGCCAAATGAGGTTGCCATGATTGATGTTGAGGCATCGTCATTAAAGGGCGCTATGGGTGGTTCACACCCGCCTGAACGATTGAGTTACCCGATTGAGGTTGGCGTGGCACATGATGACGGCCATTCGCAGGCCTATCTCATTCACCCCCAGCCCGATTGGCAGGATTGGAACGGCGAAAGCGGCAATGAAGATATCGGCCGTATCCACGGCATATCCCGCACCGCGCTGTTCGAAGAGGGGCAGGATGTGAAATTCGTTGCCGAGTGGCTGAATGAAGAAATGGAGGGCAAGATCGCCCTGTGCGATAGTCCGAATGCAAAGGCCGATACATTTTGGCTTAATCGTCTTTATGAGGCTGCAGGGATAGAGCGCAGTTTCGAGGTGCATTATCTATATGATTATATGGCATTGGATGATCCCGATATGGACGCGGCCTATGATGCATCAGGTATTGCGCGACAGGCAGATCACCGCGCAGAGCAAGATGCGGTGGATATTATGATGCTTTACTCGGAATATTACGCGATCAAAACCGATAACGGCGCGGCGTTAGAGCCAGATGTGCCGGAGATATAAAATTTCAAAAACTTGTCATATTTATTTGTTTCGTGTAAAGCCAATGCAGATTTGGCGTATACGGAGAAACGAAACATGAGTAACCCGCAAAAATTTTTACAAGCAGCCTTAAGCCCTGAACATGCGCAAGCCGCAATTGATGAGCATGTGGCAGAGTTATCAGATGTTCTGGCGCAGGATGATGTGTATGAAACAATGGATTGGATGGCAGAATATTCGACCATCACATCACGCGTGTCTGACCCTGATACGGTTGATATGCGTTTTGAAAATATCCTTAGCGCACTCGAAAATGCGGGCTATGGTGAGCGCAGTGATAAAGCCACATCAGAAAGCAGCGCCAAAGATATGGTTGCCTTAACCATGGGGCGCATACGCGAAGGACAGGTGCCAACAGGGTATGAGCGTATCTTTGCCGATAAAATCAAAACTGAGGCAGGTATTGATGCCGAGGGTGTTGAGCTGGGCTAACACGCTTATCTCTTGATTTTGTTGTCTTTTAATGCTTTGTGTCAAAGCTATGACACGAATTGTTGCTGCAAATCCTAATTCTATTAAACAGGCCGCTGAGGTTATACAGCGCGGCGGTCTGGTTGGTATGCCGACCGAAACGGTTTATGGTTTGGCGGCGAATGCATGCGACGGGCAGGCGGTGGCCAAGATATTTGAGGCCAAAGGTCGCCCGCAATTTAATCCCCTTATCGTACATGTGAATGACATAGGCGCGGTTGAGGAAATCGCGGAGCTAAGCGCGCATGATCGGGCACTGGCGGAAAAATTCTGGCCGGGGCCAATGACATTAATCTTGAAACGTAAAGAGGATAGCGGCTTATCTGATTTAGTATCTGCGGGCTTGCCGACGGTTGCGGTGCGCATTCCGTCGCATAAAACCGCGCGTGCGTTGATAAGGGAAAGCGGCTGTCCTATTGCTGCGCCCAGTGCGAATAAATCAGGCTCCCTCAGCCCGACCACCCCTGCGCATGTCGCGCAAAGCCTCGGTGAAGCGGTGGATATGATTTTGGCGGATGGGGCGTGCGCCGTTGGCCTTGAATCAACGGTTGTGGATTGCACAGGCGAAGTGCCGTATGTGCTGCGTCCGGGCGGGATCACGGCGGAGGATGTCTCAGAAACGCTGGGGTTTGATGTGGCGTATGATCTGGGGGAAAAGGGCGATGATGTTAAATCCCCCGGGCAATTATTAAAACATTACGCGCCGAATATCCCTGTGCGTTTGAACGCGGTTGATCTGGAGGAGGGTGAAGCGCTCCTCGCGTTCGGGTCGATTAAATTTATGGGTGTCCGCAACAAAGGCGCAGCCTCTGATCTGCCTGATACGGCGCTTAGGAATTTAAGCGAAGAGGGTGACTTATACGAAGCCGCCGCAAATTTATTTTCAATGATGCGTGAATTGGACAGGGCAGAGCATAAATCCATTGCCGTCATGAATATCCCTGATCGCGGGGTTGGCGTGGCGATCAATGACCGCCTGAAACGCGCCGCGCAGGGGTAGCGTGCGCAACCTTCCGCTTTTCAAATCCTCAGAAAATGATTATTATAGCGGCCATGAAATATGTTCTGTCGATATTATGTTTTTCAGTTTTTATTTTTCCTGTAAACGCCCATGCGCAAACGGATGCGGATGAGTATGCGTTAATGAAACAGGCCGTTCAGTATTCTGCAGAAGCCGATGCGCAGAGCGCATATTGCGAAAAAGAAAGCACAATGGCGGATGATTTTATTGAGAAATTTGAACAGAAAAGAAATTTAACGCCTGCCCACAAAAAAGAACTATACATCCTCAAGGATGAAAATTTTAGTGCCGTCAAAGATGAACTCACCAAAGAAAAGACGGATTGCAAGGATTTGAAATTTATGGTGAAGCGCCTTGAGTTGATGAAAAAGCTCAAGGATGTGTCTTATATATTAAACGGTGTGGATCCATCCACCTTGCCGGAGACGAATATCCCGAATTTAGAAGAGCTGATGCCGCCGCGCTCGGTTGACCCCTCAACATTAGATCCGACAAAAATACAGGAGCTGTAGACATGCCATCACCTCTTTCTCGTAATATCAACAATACCGGCACGGGGGAGAGCAGCACCCTGAAATATTATCTGTCATGGGTTTTGTGGCCGTTTTTATTCGTGTCATGTATGTCTTTCACGGCCTATGGGTTTTCAATCAAAGACCCTGCCTATATGCCGTATTTATGTTTCAATCTGTCTTATTTGTTTTTAATCGTCAGTTTGCTGTTCCTTGAGCGGTGGATGCCGCATGAGCGTGAATGGCACAAATCAGACGGGCAAACATGGGCGAATATTTTGCACACCCTAACCAGTAAGGGCACATCGCAGGTTTTGCTGGCGGTGAATACCTATATCGGCGCAAGCATGCTGACAGGCGGGGAGTCGGGATTGTTGGGGGTGACCATTTGGCCCTCTGACTGGCCGCTGGCGGCGCAGGTTATCTTGGCGGTTATTGCCTCAGAATTCATGCTTTACTGGGCACATCGCAGCGCGCATGAATTTATGCCGCTTTGGCGTTTTCATGCCATCCACCATAGCGTCGAAAAGCTTTGGATTGTGAATACAGGGCGTTTTCATTTCATCGATAGCCTCTATAGCATCGTGCTTGGCATTATCCCGCTGCTTGCGCTTGGTGCATCAATGGAGATTGTCATGTGGCTGGGCGCGGTGACAGCCTTTATCGGGATGCTGACCCATTGCAATGTTGAGATGCGCTTTGGCATCCTTTCATGGATATTCAATACGCCTGAGCTTCACCGTTGGCATCACAGTAAGAAGCTGCGGGAGGGGAATACCAATTACGGTGAGAATGTTATGATTTGGGATATGGTGTTTGGCACGTTCTTTC
Organism: Alcanivorax sp.; assembly: GCA_051967755.1. Lineage (GTDB taxonomy): Bacteria > Pseudomonadota > Alphaproteobacteria > Micavibrionales > Micavibrionaceae > UBA1672. The sequence continues at coordinate 71,359 of JBQDYD010000006.1, read as the reverse complement.
ATGAGGATCGTCGCCCGCCAAAGAATATCGGTATTCATGAGCACATGCCCGAGAAATTCACCCATCAACTGGTCTGGCCGTTTTTGAGCAAGGAAAAGCGCAAAGAAGTGAGCAAGAAATACAAAGAAAACAAAGCAAAATCGGATGGAAATTCCACGCACTTGCACCCTGCAGAATAATGTTTTTATTTAAAAACAGCCCCTAAATGCCTAAAAAACCAAAAACAATCTTGATTTTTGCCCGTGTTTGGGCACACTGTCGTATGTGTGTGGCGCGAGGGGAATGAGATTGCGGATATGAAGACGGCTTTAATTACAGGCATTGCAGGTCAGGACGGATCCTATCTGGCCGATTTTTTATTAGGTAAGGGCTATATCGTTCACGGCCTTATGCGCTGGGACAGTTATGCGAACGCCGAAGATGCGCTTGGGCGATTAGGCGCGCTGGATGCGGAAGAAGGGCGTTTGACCCTGCATCAGGGCGATTTAACCGATGCGCAATATGTGACCGCCTTAATTAAGAAAATCAAACCTGATGAAATTTATAATCTGGCGGCGTTATCACAAGTGGCGGTCAGTTTTGAAACGCCTGCATCCACCATTGATATTAATACAAAAGGCACATTGGCCATATTAGAGGCCGTGCGCCTGCTTGATATGCAAAATTCCGTGCGTATCTATCAGGCATCATCCTCTGAAATGTTTGGCAGTGCGCCCGCACCGCAAAATGAGGATACACCCATGCACCCCTGCAGCCCGTATGGCATTGCAAAGCTCGCCTCATATTGGCTTGCGCGGACATATCGGGATTCATACGCCATGCATGTGTCGAACGGAATATTGTTTAACCATGAAAGCCCGACGCGCGGCGAAGATTTTGTAACGCGCAAAATTACCCGCGCCGTGGCAGAGATTGAAGCAGGGCGCAGCAGGCCGCTTTGCTTAGGGAATTTAGAATCCGTACGTGATTGGGGGCATGCCCGCGATTATGTAGAGGGTATGTGGATGATGCTGCAACGTCATCGCTCTGATGATTATGTTTTGGCGACGGGCACGGCAAAAACCGTGCGTGAATTCGCAACCCGCGCCTTTGCCCATATCGGTAAAACGGTTGTTTGGGTTGGCGATGGTCAGGAAGAGCGCGGCATTGACCACAAAAGCGGCAAGACATTGGTTGTGATTGATCAGGCGTTATTCCGCCCGAAAGAGGTGAATTACCTGCTGGGTGATGCAAGCAAGGCTAAGCGTGTATTAGGCTGGACGCCGAACACCTATTTTGATGATTTAATCAGTGAGATGATTAATGTTGACCGTGAATTGATCAAAGCGCGCGTTTCAAACACGCCGTGGGTAGATGCGGCGGAATAATCTCGGTGTACTCTCTGGTTGGTAAAAAAGTATGGATTGCAGGCCATCGCGGTATGGTCGGGCAGGCATTAATGCGGCGTTTGGCGTTTGAACGATGCGATATCTTAACCATTAATCATGCCGATCTGGATTGCCGCGATCAGGCGGCGGTTAATGATTGGGTAGGGGCAAATAAACCCGATGTGATTTATATCGCGGCCGCGCGCGTTGGGGGCATCATGGATAATGCCAATAACCCTGCGGAGTTTTTCTATGACAATATGATGATTGCCGCAAATATCATGCATGCGGCCTATTTGAGCGGGGCAGAGCGCGTAATCTTTCTTGGGTCTTCCTGTATTTACCCGAAACATGCCGCGCAGCCAATTTCAGAAAATGCGCTGCTGTCTGACGTGTTAGAGCCAACCAACGAAGCCTATGCGCTGGCGAAAATCGGTGGTGTGAAAATGGCGGATTATTACAGCCGCCAATATGGGTGTCATTACAGCGCAGCGATGCCGTGTAATTTATTTGGCGCAGGGGATACCTATGATGCGCAAAATTCGCATGTGATCCCCGCAATGATCATGAAGGCACATGCCGCCAAGCAAGCAGGGCAAGGGGAGCTTGTATTATGGGGGACGGGTTCGCCACTGCGGGAGTTTTTGTGGGTGGATGATTTGGCCGATGGATTGGTGTTTATGACCATATACGGCGAAGCGCCGGCGATGGTGAATATCGGCACGGGGCATGAGGTCACCATTAAGGATTTGGCCAATATGATTTGCGAAATCGTTGGTTATACGGGCAAGGTGGTTTTTGATGAAACCAAACCTGACGGTACGCCGCGAAAGGTCATGGATATATCGCACATGCAATCATTGGGGTGGGAAGCGCCAAATTTATTGGCCGTAAATTACGACTATGATTCGTATCTGCGGGATAAAATCAGCCTCAGCTATCAGGATTACCTAAAAATAATTTAAGCGCAAAATTATGGAAAAGTACATTTATGATGTATCTTCGTGATTTATATATGTATTCGCGCTGTTTACTTTAGTATTCGCTAATTACATCTCCCCGTAAAATGTTGAAAATCTGCCAAATATTTGTATAATTATTGTATTCAAAATAGTTGTGTTGTGAGGGATTTGTTATGTATAGCAATTCATACGGGCAGGTGGGGGATCCTGTAATCGTGAGGGCGAATTGGGAGTCAGATATTGATGACGTGATCCTTGAACCATGTGCCCATGAAGAAGACCCGTTAGGGTACCGCGTCGTTTTTTACAAAGATTCACTTAATCGTTACGACAATGATAATAAAGACAGTTATTCAATCGGGGCATCATATTTAGGAAGCCGCCTTGAAAAACTCAGTCGCGCGGGCTTTGATGCTCCGATGACAAAAAAAGCCATGACATTGATTGATCGCACAAAATTCAGGCATATGCGCTGATCTGTAAATAAATCTGATTTTGATTAGATCACAGCCCTTTGATACGATAGGCTGTGTTGCGATACATCAAAGTTTAGGTTTCTATGCGTTTATTGTCTCTATTGTCAGTTTCCCTTCTTTTTGCGTCATATCACTGTGCCTTTGCGCAAGAGGCCAATGACGACGACGTAAAAGTCATTACCAAAACAATGCGGTTGAAGCCTGTTTCCAAAAGCCAACAATGGCAAAAGCAAATAATGGCGCATAGCATCAGGGCGCAAGAGGGGGAGGTAAACTCACAATTTGCGATGGGGGTTTTTTATCATGCAGGTAAGGGCGTTGATAAAGACTATGAAAAGGCTTTTGAATGGTTTGAAAAGGCCGCCGATCAAGATCACCCGACGGCGCAATATTTTCTGGGCATCATGTATCGTGACGGGCAAGGCATAAAACCAAATGAGCATAATGCGATGAAGTGGTTAACATTATCTGCCCGCAATAACAGTAAGGTTGCGCAATATACATTGGGGCATGCCTATGCAAAGGGGGATATGGTTGATCAGGATTATAATAAGGCCGCGGAGTGGTATGAGAAATCTGCGCAGAATGGGTATGATTCCGCGCAATTTGAACTTGCCGTTTTATATAGGGATGGTCGCGGTGTGCGCATGGATCTGGAGGAATCACTGCATTGGTTTGGTTTGGCCGCGCATCAAGGGCGTGAAGATGCACAAGAAGAGTATGATAAGCTTTTAAGGCGCTTAGAGTAAAAAATTATATTCGCATAGAGTGCCCATTATGATAATTTTAAGGGGCATAGCCTTATTATAAATTATCAAGAAATCTACAAAGCCCGCGAGGTCATTTATGAAGCAGTCCACCAATCATCTTTTGATGGTCGAGCCATCGGTGTTCTATGCAAATCCGCAAACATTAGATACCAATGTTTATCAAACACAAGAACAGGACGAGCCGTATGACGTTACGCTGAAAAAGGCGAAAGCAGAGTTTTTAGCCTATCGCGACATGTTGGTGGAAAAAGGCGTGATGATCACCACTGTTCTCGGACATGAGCAATGCCCCGATATGGTTTTCCCGAATTGGGCGTCGACCTACGATGACGGGCGCCTGATGATATATCCGATGCACAACGAAAACCGCAGCTTTGAGCGCCGACCGCGCATTATTGATCGTTTAAAAAAGCTGTACCCGAATGTAGAGGATTGGAGCGGCTATGAAAAAGAGGGGCTTTCCCTCGAAAGTACGGCAAGCATTGTGGCGGATCATGTGAATAAGCGCGGCTATGCGGGCCTGTCGAAACGCACATCACCGGAATTGGTACAAAAATGGGCGGATTTTATGGGCTATGATGTGATAATGTTTGAAACGCACTCCCATAAGGGGATCCCCGTCTATCACACCGACTTTCTGATGTATATCGGCACCGATATGGTGGGGATTTGCAGTGAATGCATTATCGATGAGGGCGTGCGCAAACAGGTTTTGGATCGCCTGCATGAAACCCATGATGTGGTTGATTTCTCAATGGAGCAATTACAGGCAAATTGTTGTAATGCGCTGGAGGTGGTCGGGCGTTATGATGAACGTATGTTGACGATGTCAAAAGCAGCAGAGCACGCACTGGATGATACGCAGTTCCAAATTATCGGAAAGCATTACAGCACGATGATCTGCCCTGATCTGTCGACGTTAGAAAAATATGGCGGCGGATCTGCGCGCTGTATGTTGATGGAATTATTCTAATCCAAATGTATGTCTTTGGTCGTCGCCCAAAACACTTCGGTCGCGGTGAATTCCCTTAACGGGCGTATGTAGATTACGTTTATGATTTGCGGGATGATCCCATACTCGCGTCCAAATGTTTGGCAAATTGTTGCGTGCGGGTTTTCGCTTTTTTCGTGGTCTTCGTTAATGATGACTGTGTTCAGTTCATATTCGTATTTGTTGTTTCCCACGACGATAATCTCGGCGATTTTTTCTCCGCGTTTTGCACCATCCAGACGCCCCTTATTTATGAATTGTGCGTTTGGTTTTGCTCTGGTTGAGGGAAATGAAAAGCATAGGCCTGTGTTATCCCCTAACACCTGCAAGGGTTCAGCGGGGGTGTATTTTTTTGGTTTATCTAATGTCTCGGTACCTGCTTTGATTACTTGTCGCTGATATAGATTTTTGGTGATAAAAATCTTCGCATCACGCGGAAGGTAAGAATACATCAAAGAATAAAAGGGCGTGATTGTAAGAACCAGCAGAAGCAACAAAATAAGAAAAAATATGCTGAACACGCCAACTTTGCGCACGCGCTTTACTTTTTGCTTAGGCAAGGGGCTGTTTTCTTTGTTCTCCCCTTGCGTTTGATTTTGCTGTTCCTGTTCCTGTTCTGACATAAATTACGCGGCCTTTTTATCCTTCAGCAATCCTTCACGGCGCAGCAGGGCATCAGGGTCGGCATCGCGCCCGCGGAACCGTTTATAAAGCACATCAGGCTTTTCACTGCCGCCGCGCGACAGGATATTATCGCGGTAACTTTGCGCGACCTCTTGGTCATACAGACCTTTTTCAAGGAACCATTCATAGGTATCGGCGTCTAACACCTCCGCCCATTTATAACTGTAATATCCGGCGGAATATCCGCCTGCAAAAATATGCCCGAACGCGGTTGAGGTCGGCCCCGCCATACGCGGGAAGAGGGAGGTGTCTTTTGTTGCATCATCTTCGAACGCGGCCACATCATCCACCGTGGACGGATCACATGTATGCCATGCCATATCCAGTGTTCCCAAACCAACCTGGCGCAAGCCGCCCCAACCGGTCATGAAGTTTTTGGCCTTGTTGAGTTTCTCAACAAGTTCGGCGGGGATTTTTTCGCCTGTTTCGTAATGCGCGGCAAATGTATCAAGCACATCTTTTTCATAGCACCAATTTTCTTGAAGCTGCGAAGGAAGCTCTACAAAATCCCAAAGCACAGACGTACCTGCATGCGAACGATATGTCACATCAGATAACAGTGCATGCACCGCATGTCCCATTTCATGGTACAGGGTTGTGACCTCACCATGGGTTAACAGGGATGGACGTGCCTTTGTCGGTTTGGTGAAATTACAAACAATCGCCACAACAGGGCGTTCGATGTTCCCCCTGAATAACCCTTGGTCGCGATAGCTGGTTTTCCATGCGCCTTGGTTTTTTCCCTTACGCGGGTGGAAGTCACCATAGAGCGTTCCGACAAAACTGCCGTCCTTTTCATTGACCACATCAAAGACTTTTACATCTTCATGCCAGACGGGGTATTCTTTTGATTGGACAAATTTCAGGCCGAATAACTTACTGAAATGATTGAAACATCCATCCAGAACCTTGTCAATTTGGTAATAGGGGCGGAAGTCTTCGGATGTGAAATCAAATAACTTTTGCTTTAACTTCTCTGAATAATAGCCAATATCCCATGGCTGTAGATCATCAATGCCGTGCTCTTCTTTTGCGAATTTTGTTAGATCATCCAGATCTTGTTGCGCGGCGGGTTTATATGCGGATTTTAGTTTTTCCAAAAATTCCCACACGTTGTCAGGACTTTTGGCCATGCGTTCTTCCAGAACATAATGCGCATGTGTGTCATAACCCAACAGGTTTGCACGCTCTGTGCGCAGGGATATGATTTGTTTGATGTTATCGGAATTATCAAATTCATCATTCCAACTGCGTGATGCATAGGCGCGCCAGATTTTCTCGCGCAAGCCCCGATTATCCGCATATTGCAGGAACGGGCCAAAGCTTGGGAAATCCAGTGTAAACACCCACTTGCCTTCATGGCCGCGTTCTTCGGCGGCGTGGGCGGCCGATTCAATCGCGCTGTCTGGCAATCCTGCCAGATCATCTTCGCTCTCAATTACCATCTCAAACGCTTCGGCGGATTTAATCGCGTTTTGCATGAAGGCAGGGTTCAGCATAGAAAGCTTTTCTGAAATCTCTCTCAGGCGGGTTTTCTTATCATCATCCAATAACGCACCTGCGCGCACAAATCCGCGATATGTATCATCCAGCAGGGTATATTCCTCAACGCTTAATCCCAGATCATCACGCTGATCATAGACGGCCTTCACGCGGGCGAATAGGTCTTCATCCAACATCACATCATTAGAAAAGCTGGCATTCATCGGGCCGATTTGCGCGGCCAATTCATGCAAATCATCACCGCCCATCGCAGAGAGCTGGTTATAAAACACAGAGGCCGCTTGCCCTAAATCCTCAGATGCGTCTTCCATGGCAACGATTGTATTCTCAAATGTCGGCGCGTCCGTGTTCGCCTTAATCGCATCGATATTCTTACGCGCGCGCTTGATGCCTTCCTCAACTGCGGGCAGATAATGTTCGGTTTTTACCTGATCAAACAGCGGGGCATGATTTTTTACATTTGAAATTTGAAGAAGCGGGTTGTCACTCATAGTAATCCTTTGGTTTTCTATATGACTAAAAACAATAACACTATATAAAGATAAAATGACCCAAGTGCCAAGATCAGAACAATTTGATGATGTTTATTTTTCTGTACAAGACGGGCTGGCGGAAACGCGGCATGTCTTTATAGACGGCAACGGCTTGCCTGAATTCTGGCAGGGCAGGGGGCGTTTCACCATCTGTGAGACGGGCTTTGGCACGGGTTTGAACTTTTTGGCGGCACTTTGTTTGTGGCAATCTGCCGATGTTAATACCCGCCCAAAAAACCTTCATTTTATTTCCTTTGAGAAATTTCCCCTGACGAAAAATTATATTCGCGATCATCTCTCTCATTGGGAGGGGATTCGCGGGGCGCTTGATCTGCTGCTTTCCGTCTACCCCGATGATATATCGGCGGGGCGGCATGATCTGGAAATTTGTGATGGCGCGCGTTTAACTTTAATCTTTGGTGATGTGAACGAAGAAATGCCCAAATTATCGGCTGATGTGGATTGCTGGTTTTTGGATGGATTTAAACCTTCCAGCAACCCTGATATGTGGAGCGAAACCGTCTTTGAAAATATGGCCCGATTATCTGTAAATATGGCCCGATTTGCGACATTTACCGCCGCGGGGTTCGTGCGCCGCGGTCTGGAGGCGCAAGGCTTTGATGTGCGCAAAGTGCCGGGATTTGGCCGAAAACGCGAAATGTGCGTCGGCACATACCAAGGGGGTGCATCATGCGCGTAAATATTATCGGCGGCGGCCTCGCCGGCTGCGCGCTCGCTTATGTCCTGAAGCGGGAAGGCGCGGAGCCTGTGATTTACGAGGCGGCGGATCATATCGCAAGCGGCGCATCGGGGAATGATGTAGGGCTTTACAACCCGCGCTTTACGGCGGAATTTGACGCGGTCGGGCAGTTTTACTCCCGCGCATTTTATGCGGCATTAGCGGTGTTTGAAGGCTTTGGTGATGCCATAGAATGGAATCCATGCGGCGCGCTGCATTTAATGAATGATGAGAAAAAGCAGCGCCGTTTCCCTAAAACTGTCAAAAACTGGGGCTGGGGCGAAGAGGGGATGCGCATTGTATCCGCGCAAGACGCATCAGAGATATCAGCCGTTCAAATCCCTTATGATTGTTTATACTTGCCGCAATCGGGCACGGTTTCACCCAAAAAGCTATGCGCGCATTATGCGAAAGGTGTTGAGGTTTATTTAAACAGCTCCATTGCGGATCTAAACACGCTGGATGGGGATATTACCGTTTTGGCCAACGGCGTAAGGTGTTTGTCATTCAACGAGGCATCACATTTACCGTTAAAAGCCGTAAGGGGGCAGGTTACCTATATTAAGCAGAGCGATAAGACTGCCGCCCTGAAAACAACAATTGGCTATGGTGGGTATATGGCACCGTCCATAAATGGGGCGCATTGTGTGGGGTCAACCTTTCAACGCTGGCTGGATCATAGTGATTTGATAGAGGAAGATAATCAAGATAATATTGAAAAAATGGTCAAAAATTTACCCGAATTAACGGGGGCGTATGATGTGTGCGGCGCACGAGCAGGGGTGCGCACAACGTCAAAGGATCACTTTCCCGTGGTGGGTGCGTTAGATGAAAGCCTATATATTTCTACGGCCCATGGGTCACATGGTATCTTAAGCAGCTTGCTTTCGGCTGTGATTTTAGCCAATAAGATGATTTTAAAAGAGCGGGATATCCCAAGCAGCATAGAGAGTGCTCTGTCACCTGACCGGTATAGTTAGTTATAATGTTATGTAATCTTTACAAAGTTTTATCATTTCATGCGTCATAATGGAGGGTAATAGGAGAGGATACGCATTATGCTGAATTTAATTAAAAGCTATATTCAGGACGAGTCAGGCGCAACGGCCATTGAATATGGGCTTATTGTTGCAGGTATCGCGGTTGCTATTGTTGTTACAGTCGGGATCATTGGTACAGACTTAAACACAACTTTTGTTACATTGCGTAGTTATATCTAAAAAATAATATATGCACAAAATGTGGTGTATAGCCGTGTCTGAATACAGGCATGGCTTTACTTGGTTTTATGTGTGTGTTTCAAGGCAGGTCTGTAATTAGTACCTGTTCTTTTTTATTATGTGTGCTAGTTTTACTTGAATTACAGGCACAGATAAACACAGACAGATATGAGTGATCCACTGACATTTAATGTACTCCTCACATCGGCAATAGCATTTTTGGTTGTTGTGCTTTTGATAATGCCTGTCAGAAAATTGGCAAGATTATCCGGAATTGTAGATAAACCGGGCGGGCGTAAAAAGCACGAAAAGGCCATTCCGCCGGTTGGGGGGATTATAATTTTCACCACCTTTATGGTTCTTGGGTTGTGGTTTGAATATGTGAATATCCATAAATATTGGTCTTTATATTCTGCCCTTATTCTTTTGCTGACTGTGGGGGCGCTTGATGACCAATTTCATATTCCCGCAAAAATAAAGATGGTTGTACATATTTTGGCGGCTGCATTGATCTCGTTTTGGGGTAATGTTCAGGCTGCGTATTTGGGCGACCTGTTTGGTATGGGCGTTGTTTGGACCGGGTTTCTGTCTTACCCGTTCACGATTACCGCGATTGTACTATTGATAAATGCAATGAATTTAATGGACGGGATGGATGGTCTGGTTGGCGGCACATCCGTTGTTATTTTCGGATGGTTTATCGTCGCCTGTGTTGCTGCGGGGTGGTATGACTATGTTCATGTCCTCGCGCTGTTGGTGGCATGTCTTTGCGGTTTTTTGGTGTTTAATATGCGTAATCCGTTAAGACGTAGAGCCAGCCTGTTTTTAGGGGATGCGGGGAGTATGTCTGTGGGGTTAACCATCGCATGGTTTTCTGTTTTGCTGGCGAGAAACCCGAGTGCACCGCTTGAGCCGATTGTTGTTGCGTGGATCATTGGCTTTCCTATCTTTGATACATGTGCGCAATTTTATCGCCGCGTTTCAAATGGTAAGCATCCCTTTGCCCCCGATCGCGGGCATTTTCACCATCATTTTATTGATGCCGGAATTCCGGTGCGTTACGCCAGTGTTATAATCATATCATTGATCGCCGTGATGGGGGGGATCGGATATTTTGGCGCCGCGTTAGGTGTGCCGTTGGTTGTTCTGACGGTTGTCTGGATTATTATGTTGCTTGCGCATATTTTGATGTCTAAAAAGCCTGAGCGTTATGTGCGTTTGATTAAAAAACTTTTTTCCGCTTTTGTTATGCCCAGTCGGGATGAGCTTGATAAAACATCTCATGATGCGATCAAGGGGTGTGTGGATAAGGGGTGAGGAAGCCGCGGTGTGAATTGACCTGAAGGCTCCTTGATTTTAAAATGATGCCACCCAAAAAAGATTGCGTGCTATGTGTTTATTAACCAAAACAAATTTTGTCTTGCGTCCTCGTTTTCATGGAAAATCGCTGCGGTTATATTTATGCATGTGTGTGTCGTTATTGTTAACGGCGTGCGTAGATGATTTATCCTTGCCCAATTTTCCCGATATAACAAAATCGCCCGCGGCGTCTGAAGAGGCGCCCATCGGTCAGGAATATTATGCACGCGTTCCCGCGCAGAAAATTCAATCTGAAATTTTGTTGGCAGAGAAGGGGAATTGGAACCTTGTCGAGAAGAGCGAAGTGATTGACCCGATGCAGGCACACTTGGCTGCGCGCGGGGCTGTTAATACGGCCAGACGTAAGAATAAAAAGGAATTAAGCCCGCATTTTCAACCTGATGCAAAAAGCGGACAAGACGGTAAGATGCGCGTTTTGCGATTGGAGCCCGGCGATACGGAGTTGGAAAACTATCAAATTGCGGAAAGCTCCATCTCTAAACCAACACATGCAGTGGCAGAGCAGGATCTGCTGAAAAAGATTAAAACGATTTTCGGAGAGGATGATCAATCCAGCCAGACTTTGGTCGTTCCCAAAAGAAAGCCCGTGCAAAACGTTGTTGTTGTTAAAAAAGAAAAGCCGAGAGCGAATTCTGTATCGACCGCGTCTTTCCTTGCTAAAAAACCAACCACGTCTGAAGAGCGCATGGTTGGCGGTGTCGTCGTTCCGCCAATACTCCCGGCGCAGAAATTAGCGGCGCGTGATGTTGCGCCTACCAAAAAGGCGCAAGTTTCTAATGGCGTTCGTCAGTCTGATGGTGATGTTGTTGTGCCGGATAAAAAACCGGTAGCGGCAACCAAGAGCGCCTCTGTGCGCCCACCTGTAAAGAAACCTGTTAAGAAGAAGGTGAGTTCTGAGGCGCCGGTAAAGTATCTGGCCGAAGCCATTAGATTGCGGAGCGGCAAGCATCCCGGGCGTACCCGTCTGGTGATTGAGGTAACGGAAACCACGCGGTACAAGGTGGCCATCGATCATGTGCGTAATGTATTGCGGATCAAGCTTGATTCAACGAAGTGGCGCTTAAGCCCGCAGGAGAGTTTCACGAAGAGCAGCTTACTCGGTACATATGTGGCGCGCCAATATAAAGACGGGAGTGTATTGTTCGAGGTGCGCCTGAAAAAGAAAACCAAGATCCTTGATACGATGATCTTGCGCCCGAACCTTTCTTCTAAACATCGTGTGGTGATTGACCTGAAAAGCTAGAGAATACTAGGGGTTTTTCGGTGTTATTTTTTTTCGAAGGGTTGTGAAGTACGCTGCGTAATATGGGTATATTAGCAATCAACCCGAGAGGAATGGATAATGAAAAAATTACTTATGCTATCAGCTTTGGCTTTGGCGGTGAGTGTACCGACAGCAGCAGAAGCCGGACCACATGGCGGTAAAAAAGGCCATAAAATGTTCGAAAAGCATGATTTGAATGGTGATGGCGTTGTGACTAAAAGTGAATTTTTAGAAGGCGCCGAAAAGATGTTCTCAAAAATGGATCTGGATGGAAACGGTGAAATCACGAAAGAAGAAGCCGAAGAAGCCAGAGCCAAGATGAAAGAAAAATGGAAAGAGCATAAAGGCAAAAAGGGCGGCCATGGCGATGCGCCTCCTGAAGGCGAATAACGGCAACCATTGTTGCGAGGTTTAATGGCAACACCATCGAAATTAGATGAGTTAAGTGATGAAGAACTCATGATCCGGATACAAAGTTCGGATCATGAGGCTTTCTCGTTGCTTGTTATGCGGCATACGAAAATGTTTTATGCGGCGGCGTATCGCATGTATCCCTATCAGGATGAGGCGGAAGATATCGTTCAGGAAGCCTTCCTGAAGCTATGGCGGAAACCTGACATGTGGAAGACGGGCAAGGGCGCAAAGTTTACGACATGGTTTTATCGTGTGGTAACCAATCTGGCGATTGATTATGCGCGTAAGAAAAAAGATTCGAAGGGTTCTGATGTTCTGGACCGTATTACGGATAATACACCCGACCAGCAAGATACGATGGAAGGGGATGAGCAACAAAAATTATTAGAGGATGCAATACAAGAATTGCCTGAGCGACAAAAGATGGCCCTGAACCTGTGTTTTTATGAGGAGCTGAGCAATAAAGAGGCGGCAGAGATTATGGATATAGGTGTGAAGGCATTAGAGTCATTATTAATGAGGGCGAAATCAGGCCTTAGAGATATTTTAACGCGGCAAGGATTGTTGAACGAAGAAGAGAGTGGGAGGCACTATTATGGATCATGATAAAGACTTAGATGCATTGCTGTCGAAGCGATCTGTCCCTGAAATGCGCAGTAATCTGGAGCATAGAATAATTCAGGCATCATTGAAGCCTGCGCCCGAAAGTGGCGGCGTGTTAAAAGGCATAAAATCGTTTATGGATGGTGTGTCACAGCTTTTTGTTATTCCGCAGCCTGCATTGGTTATGACGTTGGTTTTGATGTGCGGCTTTATTATGGGCGGCTATAGTGACAGCATCACCGAATATGCCGGATACACTGTGGCGTCTACGGCGCTCGATGCGGAAACATTAATCATGGAAAGTGATATAGATTACGGGGAGTTCTTATGAGCAAGAAAATAAAAGTTATATTTACCTTATCAATCATCCTGAATGTTTTGTTTATTGGCCTGATGGTGGGGCATTTCCAAAAAATGAAAAAACATGCCGATTGGCATCAGGTGAAGGAGACATTAGCGCCTGAGACAAGGGGTATATTAAAGGATACGTTTAAAGGCAGGTGGAAAAATATGCGCACTGCTTTTAAGGAAATGCGCGATAATAAAATGGCGATGAAAGAAGTGCTTATCGCGGAGGATTTTGACGCGCTGGCGTATGATAAGGTGGCGGAAAAAATGGTTGAGTTTAATGGTATATTTATGCGCGACCGTATTGATGCGATCAAAGAAGTATTTGCAAAACTACCTCAGGAGGAGCGCGTTAAGCTTGCCGATCATACGATTGAAAAATTAACGGGTCGTGGGCACCCGCGCCACAAAAAGCCACCCCATGATAAAGACAAGGCGGAGCGCTGGGAAAAGTCCAAGCACGATGATGTAGAGGATCGCCCGCAAGAGCCGGATGCGGTGGACGCGCCACCGGAATAATAGTGCCCTAAATGGTCAATATTGGTTAATGCGATACTTGATGTGTCGCATTTTCTTTTTGTGCTCATCGTATTGTTTTTACAATATTAATTTATGTACGTTTTTTACGAATCGGGCGTCCATAATTCATGTTTTTTCATTATGGTCGTAAAGGCGTTGCTTTCCAGATGTTTGGTCAGCCATGTATGAATATTTGGTGTTGGCAGAGCGTAGAACCAGTCACGATCAACATGGGCAAATTGCCTGATAAAAGGAAAAATCGCTGTATCGGCAATGGATGCGCCGGATGGCAGAAGGGTGTCTCTGTCTGTTAGGTATGTATCGAGCTTTTTGATGAATTCCAGCCCGTCTTCGCGCGCATTGCTGCAATCCTCATCCTCGTATCTGTTTGGGTATTTATAGCGATCCAGTGCACGTTTGAATGTGGTGTCATTTTCATTGATGAGCGCCATGGCCTCGGTTTTGTTATCTTCGCTTAGCCAGTTGTCAGGATCGTTTTCGCCGAGCGCCCAGAGCATGATATCAAGGCTCTCGTCAATTACGGTACCATCGGGCAGTAGGAGAACGGGCACAGTGCCCTTGGGGGATATCTCCAGCATGTGCGCAGGCTTATCCCTGAATATGATCTCTCTATGTTCCCACTTTATTTGTGCCTGCAAGAGTGCCAGGCGCGCGCGCATCGCATAGGGGCAGCGGCGAAAAGAGTATAAAATAGGATGTACGTCTTGAGTCATTTTTTATTTTAAATCAGTGGTTAATATTGCGAATCTGAGTTTATCCAAGTCTGTCCGTTTCGATATTTACGCGGTTTCACGAAATTCGAACGTTGATAGGTTTTCATCAACACCATCGGTAATTTGGATTGTTTCAACCTTGGCGCGCTCAGGCCCTTGATAGCAGGCCGTGATCAGACGCTCCACGGTGTCTTTCGGGCCTGTGGCGATGGCTTCTACGCTTCCGTCCTTGCGGTTCCGAACCCATCCTGTCAGGCCAAGATCGGTGGCTGTTTGTACAGTCCATGCGCGGTAATACACGCCCTGAACACGTCCGAAGATGCGTAAATGTTTGGTAATGTTATTCGCCATACTTGCTATTATAGTATTTCTGACGCTCACGTAAAGATTTCTCACGCTCGGGTGTCAGGCTGTCGGCGCAATGGTGACAGGACACGCCCTTTTCGTATGACGGATGCTGCGTATCCTCGAAAGAGAGCGGCTCTCTGCAGGCGTGACACACACACCAGTTTGCTTCTTTCAGGCCGTGCCCAACCGCAACGCGCTGATCAAAGACGAAACAATCGCCTTTCCATTTGCTGTCTTCTGCAGGAACGGTTTCCAGATAATCAAGAATGCCGCCTTTCAGGTGATACACATTTTCAAATCCTTGGGCGAGCATGTAAGAGCTGGCCTTTTCACAGCGGATACCGCCTGTGCAGAACATCGCAACCTTTTTGTGTTTTTTCGGATCAAGGTTATCTTCAACCCAGTCAGGAAATTCCGTAAAGATTTTCATGTTCGGATCAATAGCACCGTCAAAAATACCAACCTTGGTTTCGTAATCATTGCGCGTGTCCACCAAGATAACATCAGGATCACTGATAAGATCATTCCAATCTTTCGGCTCCACATATTCGCCGACCACGTCATGTGGGTTGGCTTCGGGCTTGCGCAGTGTGATCAGCTCTTTCTTCGGGCGCACCTTAAAGCGGTTAAAGGGTTGCTTTGAGGCGTGAGAGAATTTCAGTTCGCATGCTTTTTCCGCGGCCTTTACGCCGAACAATGTATCAAGATAATCAATCATCTTATCCATTTCGGCTGCGTGGGCGGCAATCGTGCCGTTTATACCTTCGGGCGCAAGAAGGAGCGTGCCGCAAATGCTGGGTACGTTTTCTTCTGTAAATGCATAGATTTGTTTGCGCAAAGATGGGATATCTTCAACGGGCACAAAGCGATACATCGCGGCAACTGTGTAAGCATGTTCTGTCATGCGCAGATATATAAAATACTATTTCAAAAAAAGCAATATTCTAGAGCGCGAGCGCGTCATCCGTTTTTGGTTTCGGCAATGATATCTGAATGCGCTCCAGTACGGTGTCGATCGCGGCGGCTTCTTTTCGCGCCGTTTGGCCTGTCATGTCTGTGCCACCCTCAACAAAATCGATGATGTGAACTTTCAGTCCGCTTTCGGTTTCGCTGATCATGTAATTTTCCATGCCGATGGCATCACCGTGGAATAGGCCGGCCTCTTCAAGTCTGGCAAATATGTCGGCGATTTGATCGCGAATATTTGAAATTTCTTCGAAAGTTGGTGCCCATTCGTTGAGCATTTCATTTAGATTAATACCGTCTATCCGCTCCATTTGAATGTAGCAGCGCCCATCAAGCCTGCCTGCATCAATGACGTTAGGCGATGGAATGTTGCCTGCATTCGCCACGCGGCTCAGCATGCCGAGCTCTCTCAGCAAGTCGATATTCCCCATATCGGATCCGTTGGTGATTTTGTAGACGGTGTTGTCAGGCCCTTCGTGAACATATCCACTTCCTCCTGCACCAATCTGCTCGCCCAGTTCAATCGGCATTTTTTTTGTCCCTAACTTAATATAGAGTCATTATATTCTGTGTTTTCCATATACGGCAAGTTTATTTGCTTTGCTGTATGGTTTCCAATGTCTCCGCCAGCGCGTTTAATTCTTTGCGTTGCGGGCTGTTATCCAGCCAAACCATGCCGATTTCACGTGTCGGGGCGGGGGATTGTATCGGGATAATCTGTATGCCGTCAGGTATCGGGGCATTTTTCACCACCATTTCAGGCAGAAGGGTTTTGCCATAGCCCTGTCCGACCATTTGCAACAGGGTGGGCAGGCTGGTTGCGCTGAATGTTTTACGTTTAACCGATGGGATGAATGTACAGGCCGCCAATGCGTGATCGCGCAGGCAATGGCCGTCTTCCAGTAATAAAAGTTCATCTTGCGTGATGTCATCCATATCCACACCGTCGGGGATGTCTTTGCATTTTGGTGCGGCAAGATAGAAATCCTCCTCAAATAATGTGTGTGTTTCCATCCCCTCTGTTTTGTGGGGGAATGCCATAATGGCGGCGTCCAGTTGGCGTTTGGTGATTTGGTCGATCAGGCGGTCGCTTAAGTCTTCGTGCAATTGCAATTCCAGATCGGGGTATTCTTCGCTAATTGTCTTTATGGCTTGCGGCAAGAAGTAGGGCGCAATGGTTGGGATGATCCCGAGGCGCAATATACCGCTGAGGGGGGCGCGCATCTGACGGGCGCGGGCGACGATGTTGTCCACATCAGATAAAATCATGCGCGATTGTTCTGCCACGTCATTACCGAACGCGGTCAGGCTGACGGTGCTGCGCCCTGCGCGATTGACCAATTGCTGCCCCAAGATATTCTCTAAATCTTTGATCCCTGCGCTAAGGGTTGATTGCGTTACATTGCAGGCTGCTGCGGCGTTACTGAAGGATTGCTCATTATCCAGTGCCAGCAGGTATTCTAACTGTCTTAGTTTCGGGCGAATCATTTTATCGACTTTACCTTTTTTAATTAAATTTAATTATTTGTTTTTTCGATAATAGTAATTGGAATAATTCATTGGATTTTGCAAGAGGAATCTGTGCATTTAACAATCATGTAAAACATTAATATCTAATTTATGGAGAAAAAGATATGCTCGGAATAGGTGATCAACTACCTGAATTTGAAGTTACAGGCGTTAAGCCAGGATTTAATAAGCACGAAGAAAACGGCGAAAGTGCTTTTGAAGCAATCACTGAAAAAAGCTTTGAAGGTAAGTGGAAAGTTATCTTCTTCTACCCAAAAGATTTCACATTTGTATGTCCGACTGAAATTGTTGAATTTGCAAAATTAAACGAAGAATTTGCTGATCGTGATGCAGTTGTTCTTGGTGGTTCAACTGACAATGAATTCTGTAAGTTGGCATGGCGTCGTGAGCACGCAGACCTGAACAAGCTTGACCAGTGGTCATTTGCAGACACAAACGGCACTTTGGTTGATGCCCTTGGTATCCGTGAGCCAAAAGAAGGTGTAGCCCTTCGTGCGACATTCGTTGTAGACCCACATAATGTAATCCAGCACGTTTCTGTAAACGGTCTGAATGTTGGTCGTAACCCGAAAGAAACATTGCGTATCCTTGATGCGTTACAATCAGATGAGCTATGCCCATGTAACCGTCCGGTTGGTGGTGATGTCATTGATGTTTCTTCAGAAGCAACAAAGATTGCTGCTTAATTATTAAGCAGACTAATAAGAGTGCAAAAGATACGGCGGGTGATATACCCCCTCAGTTCCTCTACCCGCCGTATCGCCCATTAATGAATAAAAGTAAAAGGATAACCACATGTCGATTTCAGAATTGAAAAATAAACTTCCTGCTTATGCGAAGGATATTAAGTTAAACCTGTCATCCCTAGCCAGTGACGAAACACTCGATCTGCAAAAGCTTTGGGGCACGTTCGTTGCATGTGCATATGCGTGTGGCAATGCCGATGTTATCGATGCAATCGAAGCAGAGGCGAGCGATAATATCTCTGCGGCGGCGATTGACGCGGCAAAAGCGGCGGCATCAATCATGGCGATGAATAATGTTTATTATAAGTTCACAGGCATTATGAGCGAATATCAAACATTGCCTGCAAAGTTGCGCATGAATGTGATTGCCAACCCGGGTATTGAAGAGAAAATTGATTTCGAACTATGGTCTTTGGCTGTGTCTGCGATTAATGGCTGTAACTTCTGTGTTCAGTCACATGAAAAACAGCTGAAAGACGCAGGTATTGCAAACACTGAAATTCAGACTGCGGTTAAGGTTGCGGCGGTTGTTGCGGCTGTGTCTGCGACATTGACAGCTGAGCCTGCCCAAATCGCGCAAGCAAAAGCAGCGTAACCAAACGCGAAAATATACGAATGATAGGGTGTGCGAGTAAAATCGCGCACTTTTTTCTTGCATGGCGTAAATGTTAAGAATATATAAGGCAACCTTTATTAAAATAACAAGAGTTTAACCACAAAGGAACTTGACTAATGAGTGATGACGGATTGAAAAACTGGGATGCGATTAAGCCGACTTTTACCGATAGGCATGGTGATCCTGTTACAATCACAACAAAGATTGCGGACCTTCAGGATGGTGATCGTGAAGCGATGGGATATACTGAGGTAAAAATGCCTGAATTTACAGATAAGAACGGCGATCCTGTGACAATCAATACAAAGCTTTCTGATCTACAAGAAGGTGACCGCGTTGCCCTTGGTGTTGATGGCGGCCAAAGCGCCGAAACTTTCGATATGTAATGTCGTTTCCTGCATATGTTTAAAGAAAGAAGCCTTACTATTCTTGTGAGGCTTTTTTGTTGTCTTTCTTTTGGGGCTCAGCAGCAGGGGGAAGGCTGGTCTCTTCGTTATTGCGAATATAGACATCGCGATGCGGATAGGGGATTTCAATATTATTGTCTTTAAATGCATCCCATAACGCAAGCATAACCGCGCCGCGCATATTGGTCACGCCGCGCTCCGCATCTTGAATCCAAAATCTTAGTTTGAAATTAAGGGAGCTATCTCCGAATTCGGTCAGATGACATACGGGGGCGGGGTCTTCGCAAATACGTTCATGTGCGTTTGCCGCGGCGTCTTCTGCCAATGCTTTGACGGCATGTGGGTCGGAATCGTAGTGAACACCGAACTGTACTTCGATTCTAATGAGCGAGTTCCCGTGGCTCCAATTCACGACGCGCTGGGTGATGAAATCTTCGTTCGGTATCAGGAAGGATTTGTTGTCACGCGTGACGATTTCAGTATAGCGCGCGGCCATGTGATTAACCCAACCAAAGGTTCCGATTTCAGGGATTTCGATGACATCGCCGGGTTCGATTGATCGGTCAACCAACAGCAGCATGCCTGAAAACAGGTTTGAGACACCTTTTTGTAAACCAAAACCAACGCCCAAACCGACCGCACCGCCAAAGACCGCGAACAGGGATAAATCAATGCCGGAACTTGTGATGCCAATTAAAAGGGCAATAACAATCAATAAAACACGGATGATTTTTGCGACCAGCACCTGAGAGGATCGGGTCAGGCTGGTTGATTTTAATACGCGCCGTTCGGCAAATGAGGAAACAAAAGTGGCAAAATACAATAAAATGAATAGGTAAAAGACACTTTTGATGACAGAAAGTAGGGATAATCTGAAGTCGCCCATCGTGAAGGCGGCGGAGTCTAAAACGGCGGTTGCTGTGCCCAATACACCAAAAATACTGAGGGCGGCGACGGACCAAATGCCGAACGCAAAAACATTACGTACGGCGTTGTTATCAATGAATTGCGCAAGCAAGCGAATAACAATCCATGCGGCCAGTACTTTCATCATTCCATTGATCAGGGAGACATCCACCCCGACCAGATCGGAACTGGCGATCCGTGTCATTAGGAAAATCACGGTAAGGGTAATAAACGGGAAGAGCAGCTTTTTAACGTTCATCGCCACACGTTTTACGCGGCGTGGCCAATCTGAATTTTCGATGGCATCAACAACACTTTTCTTTGTCATCCGATAAATGATCAGACCGATCACAAACGAAGCAACAATGATAATGCCTTGATATAGGGTGTTGTATTGAAATAAATAATCGGTGCACCAATCAAGAGTGTGTTGTGCGATTTCGGAAATATTTATTTTTTCGAGGTTAATGCCCTCGATGACGATTTCTTCAACTTTTTCTTTGGTTTCAGCGGCACTTGGTGCATCTGCCATGTGGGGCTCCGTTTTATCTTAGGGCTGCATTGAGGCAGAATATAGTATCACGAAACAGGTGATTTTCAATTAGGGCGCTGTTCTATAGTTTAACGGTGGGTGTGTCGACACCCATATTGGCGTTTTGTGTGGCATTGGCATCTTCCGGGTATTTAAGCTGGTAGGTCAGCTCAAACGCAATGTCTTGCGCGACGTTTTTCGCGCTGCTTTCGACATATTGGTTGGCATAGTCATCATACCCCGCGCCAGGGTCACCGTCTGCATATGTCAGATAATTCAGGGCGGACATTGTGGCGTGATGATCAACGGGGGCATTTTCGGGAAGTGTGCCGAGCACAAGCTTATCAGCATAAATTTGATCTACGCCATGTTGCACTTCCTCTACAGCAGAGCGCAAAAAGAAATCTGCTTCGTCTATATCGGTTTTTGCCAGGTATCTTGTGTTGTCCATAAGGGGGGCAGCAGGGTTATAGCGCACGACGATGGTTTCATCGTTCAGGATGCCGATATTTGTATGTGCCATATATCCGCCGGTTGCGTCCTCGCTAAATGTGGCGCGTGTCGCGTATGTAACGGTGATATCGTCTTTTGTCAGGATATCCGAAACACCGTATGTGTCGGCGAACCTTGTTGCGATTGTATCTGCAATGCGCTCTCTGATTGCGAATTGCTCGGCCAGTTCATCTGCGGTTTCAATATTTTGCGGCGCTTTGATGCGGCCTAAATCTGCCATAAAATCCGGGTTTCCCTTCAGATCATCCAATACGGCGTTGCGGCGATCCAGTTCCCAATCACGATAGGCATTGCCGTCTTCGTTACTGTAATGCAGATATCCACGGGCTGTGCCTGCAAAGTCCTGCCCCTGGAGGTCTTCGTCGCTCAGGGAGTCTGCGTTGGCGTGCAGCATCGTATAAGCAACTGCGCGCACCAAATTCGGGTCTGCATCAGGGAATTTTGACAGTGTTGCAATGCCGTTATCCGTATCTGACATATCCGCGCGGGCGATGGCTTTGGCATCATCCATGGAAAATCCCGACAGGGCGGGGGTGCGGTTTATGATGTCTTCAACGACGTTTGCATCTGTGCGTGTTTTCCCCAAAAACGCCCTGGCGTTTGTGTCGGATGCGCGTTGTTCGGGGGATTGCTCTGCCTCACCGTATATCATCATCGATAGATAGTTAATTGTTTCTGATACCATGCCGTCACTGTGATCAGGGTCCCAGTTTGCCTTGCTGGCCTCTCTCAGGTTTCTTTCAACTCTGTCGATTGCCCCCGGCACGCTGAAATCGATGCGGTCCATGGGGATTTCATCATTGTCGTAATTGTCCTGAAGGTGCTGGGTGATGACGCGATCGGATAATACCCTCTCGTTCTCTGCAAGGGGCGGGGAATCATTTTTAAAGCGGTTATAGTGCCGCTCAAATGCGTTTGGTTTATCGCTTGGGGTATCGCCCATTTATCACTCGATTATTATTTTTCCTCAGGATAGCAATAAATTTACATATGCGCAAAAAAAATAGAGGCGTTTTTCGGCCTCTATTTGTTAACTTTAATTGTGTAATCAGCTTAGCTGTTCGCGTTACTGACGTCTAAGACTTTGATGGCTTCGTCGGGATATGCCTCACGGAACGGATCGTCTAGGTCATTCGGGTGTGCCATCAGGCGGAAGAAGATCGGACCACATAGCATATCAATCGCCAATGATGCGTCGATATCATCGCGGAATTCACCGTTTTTCTGGCCTTCTTCGATGCTGTAGCGGATGGCATCCATCAAAGGCTCCAGAAGGTTATCTTTAAAGATTTTTAAAGAGACTTCGCTGGCCTGTGCCTCACTGAAAAGCTGGGCGATGGTTTGCCCGTTATTGCTATCGACCAAGCGGATCAACTTATCCAGTTGCATTGTGATCGCTTCTCTGTGGCTGCTTGCTGTCGGAAGAGGGGTCTGCATGCCGGGTTGGTTCGCCAATGCATCCATCACAACTGCGGTCTTGTTCGGCCACCAGCGATAGATCGTTGTCTTTCCGACTTTCGCTTTCTTGGCGATGGACTCAATGCTTAGCTCCTGCACGGATGTCTGAAGCAAGAGTTTGTTTGTTGCATTCAATATCGCCTTGCGTGATTTCTCACTACGTGGTCGACCTTTTTTGGCTGCTTCTGCCATGATGCTCCTCCTAAACTATAAATGCCTATGAAACAGGCGAAAGGACAGTATGAAAACTCATCGTGTCGTATCTGGGTATGATTAGATATTACTTATTTTCATCATTTTGACAAGCCACCAAAGGTTAATTTTTTATACAAAATCAGGTTTTTTTTTAGAAAGATATTTTATTACAGTATTTTATTATATTTTTTTGTTATTTCACCTTACTTTATACGTACATAAAAAAACGCACCCCATCGTTAATCCGTGGCGTGCGCTTAATGTGATATCGAATCGTTTTTAGATTAAAAACGATATGTGATTGCGGTGCTGATGCTCCAGTCACGCTCCATCTGTACACCGTTTAAATCCTGGTGGACAGGCGCGTCTAGATTTACGCCGATTTCAAGGCCTTTTAAGCTTTGTAAGTCAGGCTGGTAGATAAATCCTGCGCCGACCTCAACAATCTCGCCGCCGTAATTGTCGGGATTGGCGGTTTGCACGGGTGCGGTGATTGCGGCGTCAGAGCCCTTAATCTTGCCCATGGTTTCACCGCGAATTTGTGCATTCACGGTCCATTGATCAGAGAGTTGATACGCGCCCCAAAGGTTTAGGTTATGGCGATTACCCCAACGATACCCTTGGTCGTTTTCACTCTCAAGGCGGATGGTGGCCTGATATTGCGCGCCCCATCCCCATTTACCGCTATGGCCTGTATAGGTGATGCCGGGCAGGGCATCCCACGTGCCCGAGCCGAGTTGCATCGCGTACGGAAGTCTTAGGCGCGGCGTGGTGTTCATAGGCGTTAGGACGGTGTCTTCTTCCTTAATAGAGCCTGTCGGCGCACTGATTCCCAGATTGATGTTTATATTGATGTTGTCATTTTCATAGACATTATAAATCCCCGTCAGGGATGTATCCCCCCAGCCGGAGGAGCGCGTAGTAAATTCCCCAAGGCGCGCTGTGCCCGCCATACCCGCAAAGGTGATATGGTCCATTTCCTTGGTCATATACATCGCCATCGCCATCAGGGTTAGCTTGTCTGTCACGCCGTACATCGCGCCAAGCATATGCATGTCCATATCCATTTCAGTCGGGACAACGCGTAAATTAGGCGGCGGCGCATTCGGGTTGGTAACCGTGGAGACGATATCCTCTGGTGAGATAGAGCTTGTGCCCTGACGGTTGCCCTCCATGCGCATATGTTTGAAACGATACGACACCATCCATTCGCCTTTATCATGTGTGTGATCACCCATGATGTTTGTAGGGGCGAGGGGGCCTTTATGAACGTGGCCTTCTGCATGATGGTTATGATGCGCATGGTCATCGTGATTGGAAATTGTCATTTCATCGGCCAGTGCGGGTGATACCATAAAGCCAAGGATTGTGCTGCCCATTAGGCAGGCTTTTTTAAATTGGTTCATTTTTGAACTCCTGAATATAAAATAATGTTGTTAGGTGGTGTGGTTCAGGAGTATGCAGGCGGTGCGCGAATGGCGCGGTCAGCCGTATGGTTTGAATAGATACGCGGCGATTCTGAATTGTAAATACGGCCGGTTTTTGTCAATTCGGGCGCCGGGATAGCATGTGCGTTCAGATCACGCGCAGCCAAAGCGTGCATCGCCGCATTCAGACACATAGCGCAATGTTTTATCGCGGTGCTGTCATCTTGCGGTATTTGATTGCCGTTTTCATCAATGATGATTGTCTTGGTGCCGAAAGAGCTACAGATGACAATCGGTGTACCGTTCGCAGAGCTTGCCCATAGCGGAGTGGTATGGGACATAAAGGCCATAATCATTGCCGCAAGGGCAAGAAAGCGCGCGCATCGCGTATTGGCCTTTTTAATCCTCATTTTTTAAACGTATCCGTTAAATTTTTAAAACGCTCTCTTTTGAAATGTTTTCGGGGCGTTGTCAATTACAACAATGCGTCCGTTTTTATATTCCATGATGGCAAGGCCGCGTTCAACAATACCATCCGCACGGAATCGGAATATTCCATCCACGCCGGAAAACCCGTTCGCGTTTGTAATCGCGCTGTGGCTGTATGCTGGGCGGCCTGTCTTTTTCAATCCGATGCGTGCCAGAATTGCAGATAAAGCCGTTGCGTCATAGGCCAATGAGGCAATGCGCGGGGGCTTTGTTCTGTATGTGTTTGTGTATCGGCGTTCAAATTTCTTTCTGGATTGCGGGTCGGGCGCGGCAAACCATGCACCGCGCAATGTACTGTCCTGCGCAAGGGACGGATCATCCATTAACCCTGTGCCTAAACGTTTCACCTGATGCGGGGGGAGGTCATAGTGATTAAGGAAGCTACCCAGCTCACGTGCGACAGGGCCGCCAACAGGCATCAACACCGCATCAAATGGCGGGCCGAATTCGTTGTTGGCCTTTTTGCGTGCGTCATAGTCAGAGAATATGCGCATGACCGGCGCAAGGTTATTGTCCTTGGTTGAGAAACGTTCAATGCGGGTTTGTTGAATGCCTGCGCTTGGTGCGATCGCACTATAGGCGGAGACAACGCCGTTCCCGTATGTGTTGGTTGGGCTGATTACGCCGATGCGTTTATATCCGTTTTGTGATGCATAGCCAACAACACGCTCAATTTGGTCAAAGGGCAGCAAGCCGATTAAGAATGTGCGGTTATTTGCCAAAGTCCAGTCCGTGGAAAATGCAATCATATTCACATTGGCGCTTTGTGTGACTTGGCGGGCTGCCTTAACGGACGGGGAAAATACAGGCCCTAGCACAAGCTTCGCGCCATCTTGAAGGGCTTCGCGTGCGGCTTTGCGGGCTCCGTCGGGGGTGCCTTTTGTGTCTTTTGGCAAGAGTTCAAAATTATTATATCCGATATCAAACAGCGCCATCTGCGCGGCGTTTAACATTGATTGCCCGAGGCGTGCATTTCGTCCGCTGAGCGGGAGGAGGATTGCGACTTTGACAGGTGCCAAGCCATCCATAGTGCCGTCGGCGGCATCCATCGGGCCGTCCAATGTTTCGGCCTCTACTGCTGCGACAGACAGTTTGCTGGGCGCGTTTTGGGCTGTGCCCGATACGGCTTGATCATCTTTCATCCATGGCTGGGTGTTATATCCACCGCCGCAACCGTGTAAAAGCAATGAAGCACTGAGCAATAAAAAATAAAACACAAAAGAAAGGAGACGTGGTCTGTTTTGTGTAAGGTGCATGATTTACTATTCTCTTCTAAAAATAGATGTATGATGTCGATTATGAATATAGACAATAGAGAAAAAGAAATTGAAAAGCCAGAGCCTTTGCGAAATGGCCTTTATATCATTGCCACGCCTATTGGAAATTTGCGGGATATCACGATACGCGCTCTTGATGCTTTAAAGGCCGCGGACTTGGTTATATGCGAAGATACGCGTGTTACCGGAAAATTGCTGAAGGCATATAATATTACAGCCAAATTGCAAACCTATAACGACCATAGCAGCGACGATAATCGGGCGGCGATTGTTGATAAGATTATGGGCGGGAAGTCCGTTGCATTGGTTAGTGATGCGGGGATGCCTGTGGTGTCTGATCCCGGGTATAAGTTGGTCAATGCATGCCAGCAAGCGGGGGCTTATATCACAACACTTCCCGGGGCGAATGCGCCGCTCTCTGCTTTGCAATTATCGGGTATGCCGTCAGATCGTTTTAGCTTCATTGGTTTTTTGCCACCTAAAACAATGGCACGGAAAAAGGTGTTGGCGGAGTGGGCGAATGTGAAGACGACGCTTATGACATTTGAAACCGCGCCGCGTTTGCTTGCCGCGCTTAAGGATATTCGTGATGCGCTTGGTGCGCGTGAGGTTGCGGTTGTGCGCGAAATCACCAAAATGTTTGAAGAGGTGAAGCGGGATAATGTGGATGGCCTGATTGAATATTATGAGCAAGAGGGGCCACCAAAAGGGGAAATTGTATTGGTTATAGGCCCGCCTATCGATTCTGAAATCGGGGAAGAGGCGATAGAGGAAATGGTTAAGGAAGCGCTTAGTGATATGAAAGTTAAAGATGCGGCACATTACGTTGCCGAAAAAACAGGGCGAAAAAAATCTGATATGTATGATTTGGCGCTGAAGATTAAAAAGGGGCTGTGAGATGTCAGTGCCGTCGGCGCCGTCCGCGCAAACAACAAATTACGCCAAGGGTGTGGCCGCGGAACAGGAGGCGGCCGATTACCTCAGGGCGCGGGGGTATAATATTCTTCAATCCAGATATAAAACAAAATTTGGTGAGGTCGATATCATTGCCGAGCATGATGATATTGTGTGCTTTGTTGAGGTGAAAGTCAGGGGCACACATGCGGATGCGTTAGAGTCAATAACGGCTAGGGCGCGAAAAAGGATACAAAACGCGGCGTTGTTTTTCATTTCTGAAAATCCGGAACTAAATGATCATGCTATGCGTTTTGATGTCATAACAATTTCGGGGGATGGCTCTATCTCTCATCTGGACAATGCGTGGCAAGCTTGTTCATAATGTAACTCTAAGAATCTTTTTCCGAAGGATTTGACGATCCAAACCGAATAACGTCTTAAACACAGGATACCCCTTATGAGCAAGACTCTAAAAAATCTATCTTCTAAACAGGCTGTGCGCGTTCTGATGCTGCCTTTGGCGATGTTTTCGTTGTCATCATGTACCAGTTTGGCGCTTGGTGGTGGTGTTGCCGTTGGTACGGCCGCAGTGCAAGAGGGGGGATTATCCCGCGCGGCCAGTGATGTGCGCATACAGGCTGATATCAATCAGCGATGGTTCGCACATGATGTGAATATGTTCACCAAGTTGGATCTGACGGTTAATCAGGGGCGCGTTCTGATTACCGGCGTTGTTCAGGACCCTGAACATCGGGTAGAGGCTGTGCGTCTTGCATGGCAGCCATCAGGTGTGGTGCAGGTGATTAATGAAATTAAGGTGGCTGATAGTGAAGGGATTGTCGGCTTTGCAAAGGATGCATGGATTTCAAGCCGTATTCGCGGTTCCTTGATTTTAGATAAAGACGTTGAGTCGATTAATTATTCGATTGATACCGTTCAGGGCTCAGTCTTTTTGATGGGGTTTGCCCAAGATCAGGGAGAGCTTAATCATGTTATCGGTATTGCCAGAACCGTTGGCGGTGTTAAGCGCGTGGTTAGTTACGTGAAGCTTGTCGGGACACCTGAGGTCCGTGAAGAGGCAAATCAGTACCAACCGCGTTTTGACAGTAACGCCCCACCGACACAACAAACAGGGCAACAAAGTGCCGATGGTGAGCCCATCACTTGGGATACGGAAAGTGTCTATCAGTAATGTTGAGATCGGATTTTAATGCACAGGACTATATTTCTGAGTGTGCTTTGAAATCAAAGGAAGCGATTGATCTTGCCGGGGTTTGCATCGCAATGATTCACCATGATCATGACGGGCTTTCTGTTGATCGGTATTTTAACCACGTTACAAAAATATCAAATGAAGTCGGCCGTAGGTTTAAAGAGCTTATCAAGGCAGGTTCTGAAGATGATTGCGGCACCAGGCTTGCTGCGTTGAAATATGTGATTTCAGATATTCATGACTATCAGGTTGATTCCGATCATTATGAGATTTTAGAGGGGGCAGATATTATCCGCGTGATTGATCGCGGGCGTGGGTGCTCTACGGCTGTCTCTGTTTTGTACATGGATGCGGCGCGAAAACAGGGATGGAATATTGAGGGGCTGAACCTGCCGGCGCGTTTTTTATGCCGATTAGAATTTAAGGGAGAGCGTTTGATTTTTGATCCGTCACTGTCATGCCGTGTGATGGAGGCGCATAATTTACGCGCACTCGTGAAGCAAGCATTAGGCGATGGTGCAGAGCTATCCACAGAATATTTGCGTGGGCTTGATGTGCGTGAGACGGCCGTGCATTTATGTAACCATATCAAGCACAGGCGGATTGAGATGGGGGAGTATAAACGTGCTTTGTCATTGATTGATAAGATGATGGTGTTGGCACCTGATGAGTATCGATTGTTGCTGGATGCGGGGGTTTTGTTGGTGCGCACGGGGAATTACAGCCGTGCGAGAGAGTGTTTGGAGGCCTATATAGAAACGGCACCAAGTGAGTTTGATAAACAAGATGCGTTAATGTTGCTTTCTGACCTTCCGGATGGGTGATGGTGTGGTCTATGCACCGAACTTATGTGTACAACTCTGTGAAGTCCTTGCAAGGGTGGGGAGAAGGTTTTAAAACTTTTTAGGAACATTCTTTCGATTCTCTCGTTGTAGAATCGAATGTAATTTATGAGTAATGAAGGGAAAACTATATGCTTGCTCGTTATGTAATGATTTTTTCGGCCGTGTTTGCTTTAGGTGCGTGTAGCACAAACAGCGATACTGTGCCTGTTAGTGACATGGAAAACCAAAACTCTGTGATGATTGACGGACAAGATCCGGTTTATGCCGATGACCTTATCCCCGGATCACAGGCTGATTTGGTTGTGAATGTCGGTGACCGTATTTTCTTTGAAACAGACAGTTCTGACCTAACGCTATCTGCACGTTCAACATTGGAAAATCAAGCGTCATGGCTTGGTCAGTATTCCAGCGTCGGTGTTGTTATCGAAGGACATGCAGATGAACGCGGTACACGTGAATATAACCTTGCTTTGGGTGAGCGCCGTGCAAATGCTGTAAAAAGTTATCTTGTGGCTTTGGGTGTAAGTGCATCACGCATTACAACAGTGAGCTACGGTAAAGAACGTCCGGCGGTACCGGGTGCAAATGATCAGGCATGGGCACAGAATCGTCGCTCTGTTACTAAGGTTCAATAAGGAAAATGATCTGATCGGAAAAGGCGATTATGACACGCATAACTTTGAAATCTAAATATTTTGCTACAACAGCCCTGATTTGCGGATTTGCAGGTCTTGGGCTGTTATCCGGTATTACACCTGTGAACGCACAACAATCACTGGCGGCATCTGTGGAAATTCGTTTTCAGCAGATGGAGAAAGAAATCCGCAGATTGACAGGTCAAATGGAAGAGCAGCAATATGAGATCAGGCGTTTGCGTGATGAATTGCAAAGCGCACAAAATGAGATTGAGCAGTTAAAAAGCGCGCCTAAGATCGTTTCTGATGCGTCAGGTGTTATGGCTTCTGATGGTCAGCTTAGTGCGTCTGATGCGCAAGCCTCTCCCTACGTGCAAGGGGGATCGCAGCAGCAACAGTCAAATAACGGATCGTTTCAGTATAATGCGCCAAATCCGAACGGTGCGACAACATTGGGAACGTTACAGAAATCAACGAATACGGGCGCTGTTACCGCCGCATCAGGTGGTGCCGCGCAGGCATATGATCATGCGTATTCCTACATAAAATCCCGCGATTTTGATAAGGCAGAGCAGGAATTCTCATCCTTTATCAGTAAATACCCAAATAGTGATTTGGTTTCGAATGCCAAATATTGGTACGGGGAAACATTCTATGTGCGTGGGAATTATGACAGAGCTGCACGTATCTTTGCTGAGGGATATCAAAAATATCCGAAAAGCCCGAAGGCAGCGAGCAATCTTCTGAAATTGGGGATGTCGTTGATTGGTATGGGTAAAACTGACGATGCCTGCATCGCGTTAAAACAGCTGAAAAAGGATTACTCTAATTCTTCTATTCCGGTTTTGAAGCGCGCAGATTCGGAAATGAATAAGATTAGCTGCTCTTAATAAGAGCGCCTGTATCTTGTCGTAGCGCAGTTTATTCAATACAGTCCTATTCATGGATAATACAGAACAGCATAGCTTATCGTCTTTCTACGGGCGGTTTCGGCAGAATATGGAGGATCATTTCGGTGATATCATTCATAGTTGCCAAGGCATCGCCGTTGGGGTGTCGGGCGGGCCGGATAGCATGGCGCTATGTCATTTGCTTTCCCAAATATTAGGCGATGGCCAAACCCTTTATGCGATTACTGTTGATCACCGCCTGCGTAAAGAGGCCGCGCATGAGGCCGCACAGGTCGGTGAGTTGCTATCATCACTGCATAATGTAAAACATGTGACATTGCAGTGGGGCTATGAGGCGCAACCGGAAAGCCGCATTCAGGAACGTGCCCGCGAAGCGCGATATCATTTGATGACGCAATATATGAAAGATAACGGCGTTAGCGCCCTGTTTACGGCACATCATTTGGATGATCAGGCGGAAACTTTTTTGTTCAGGCTTTCTAAGGGGAGTGGATTAGACGGTTTGTCCGCGATGCCATTTCGTAATGAATTGCATGATGATTTTTACATTTGCAGGCCGCTTTTGAATCTAAGTAAAAATGATATCCTTCAGTTTTGTAGGGAAAATAGCCTTTCTTATATAAATGACCCTTCTAATCAGTCAGATGCTTTTGCGCGGGTGCGTTTAAGAAAATCTATGGATGTTTTGAAAGAGGAAGGGTTAACACCAAAGCGGTTGGGGGTGACGGCAACCAGAATGTTGCGCGCAAGAGAGGCATTGGATTTTTATGCGGCGCGCGCCGGTGAGCAAGGGGTTATTTTGAAAGATTCGGATCGTGTCGTATTTGATTGCAAGCTATTGTTATTAAATCCGTTTGAGGTTGTTTTGCGTGTCATTTCTGCGGCAATGAAAGAGGTTCAGGGAAATTCCGGCCAACACTATGGGGTGCGCATGGAAAAGTTAGAGGCGCTGTGTGAGGATTTATTGAAACCAAATGCTTTTCGCAAGCGAACGTTAGGGAAAGTAATCTTTGAACGTAATGATAAAACCGGTGAACTGATTTTATCGAAAGAGCGTTAGTAACGCGATAAGACATTCACAAGAGTGTTGAAATGCGTTAGGTTTTGGTATTGTTAACTATTGTATATTAATATCGGCTATATGCACATAATCAAACTAATCGAGAATACTCGGTTTAAAAACACAGGACACATGACACAACATGAACAAAGCAAATAAAAATCTGGTTTTTTGGCTGGCGATTGCGTTGGGTATTTTTCTGTTGCTTAACTTAGCAAAAGAAGCTCAGCAAGGTTCCGCCGCGAACGGTATGGAGCTTAGTTATAGTGAATTTATGAACGAAGCCAAGTCAGGCCGCATTGGCGAGGTGACGATTAAAGGCAATGAAGTTCATGGTAAATATCAAGGTGAGGGCGGTGAGTTTCTGACAAAGATTCCGCCTGCTGAAAATGTGGTAGACCGCCTTGTCGGAACACCTGTTAAAATTAAGGCGCAAGACCCTGAGCCACCGCAAATCGGTTTGGGATATATTCTGTTAAACTTTGCGCCGGTTTTGCTGTTGATTGGTTTTTGGCTTTTCGTTATGCGCCAAATGAACGGAAAAGGCGGCGGCGGCGCAATGGGATTTGGGAAATCACGCGCCAAAATGCTTACGGAGCGTCAGGGGCGTGTAACATTTGATGATGTTGCGGGTATTGATGAAGCCAAGCAGGAGCTTCAGGAAGTTGTTGATTTCCTTAAAGATCCGCAAAAATTCCAACGTCTGGGCGGTGAAATTCCGAAGGGGGCTTTGTTGATCGGTTCCCCCGGTACCGGTAAGACATTGGTTGCACGCGCCGTGGCCGGTGAAGCGGGCGTGCCGTTCTTTACAATTTCAGGGTCAGATTTTGTTGAGATGTTTGTTGGTGTTGGTGCGTCTCGTGTTCGCGATATGTTTGAGCAGGGACGTAAGAATGCGCCCTGTATTATCTTTATTGACGAAATTGATGCTGTCGGGCGTCATCGTGGTGCCGGTTATGGCGGCGGAAATGATGAACGTGAGCAAACATTGAACCAGCTTCTTGTAGAGATGGATGGTTTTGATGCGAGTGAGGGTGTGATTATCCTTGCCGCGACGAACAGACCTGATGTTTTGGATCCTGCTTTGCTACGTCCCGGTCGTTTTGACCGTCAAATCACAGTGCCTTTGCCTGATGTTAAGGGACGTGAAAAAATTCTGGAAGTGCATATGAAAAAAGTGCCGCTTGCGAATAATGTTGAGCCGTCAATTATTGCGCGCGGTACGCCCGGCTTCTCCGGTGCGGAGCTAGCCAACCTTGTTAATGAGGCGGCGTTGATGGCTGCGCGTAAGAATAAGCGTGTAATCGGTATGGACGATCTGGAGGATGCCAAAGATAAGGTCATGATGGGCGCGGAGCGTCGTTCCATGGCGATGAGTGAGGATGAGAAAAAGCTGACTGCTTATCATGAAGCCGGCCACGCTTTGGTGACATTGCATGAGCCTGAGTCTGATCCTATTCATAAGGCAACTATTGTGCCGCGCGGACGTGCGCTTGGTATGGTGATGCGTTTACCGGAAGGTGACCGTTATAGTTATTCTCTTGCTAAAATGCGTGCGAATTTGTCTGTCGGCATGGGTGGACGTGTTGCTGAGGAAGTTATTTTCGGCAAAGACTACGTTACCAACGGTGCGTCCGGTGATATTCAACAGGTGAGCTCTATGGCACGTGCTATGGTGATGGAATGGGGCTTGAGTGATGAAATCGGCATGGTCAATTTTGGTGATGATCCGAATAGTTATAATTCACGCCGAATTTCCACAGCAATGTCGAACAAGATTGATGATGAGGTGCGTCGTTTCATTGATGAAGGTTATGATAAGGCAATGAAGATCATCACTGAGAATATCGATGACCTGCACACAATTGCGAAAGCGTTGTTAGAGTATGAGTTGCTGTCAGGGGATGAGATTAAAGCGCTGCTTCGTGGTGAGCCGATCATACGCGACGATCCTGATGATGATGAAAAGGATAACCCGCCGCGGGCGTCAGTGCCCAGAGGTGGGGGATCGGTTCCTAGCGGTGGCAGTGTACCGGTTTCATAGATTTCATAAAAAAGAGCGCTTTGTTTGAGGCGCTCTTTTTTTATTACTTAATTTTTCTGGAAACAATATTGATCATTTTATCTTTTGCCTCCTGGGTAATCCCTTCCGGAATATATGTGACATTATCTAATGAAATATTGACCAATGTTTTATAGAGCACCAGCGCCGTAAAATATGACCCTGCCAGAGATGGTGAAGATCTGTCAGGTGAGTAGAGCTCAATCTCTGGTGCGGTCATAGATGCCGCCATCCAATAATCTCCAATAGGGGAAACAATTAAATCCATTTCTTGTGCCAATGCCTTGGAATAACCGCGGATCAGGCGGTGCATATTTTTATAGTTCTTAAGGGCAGGGTTGTTCGGGTCTGTATAGGCAGAATGGGACGGCTCTAATGGCCAGGTCATAAATAATACCGGCTGTGCCTTTACTTGTTTTATCTGGCTGCTCCATGCGGAAATGGACTTTCTGGTCAGGTAAACACTGCCTTCTGTTGCTGCCCACATATTGTGCGGCTGAATAATGATATAGTCCCATGATTTTGAAGTTAGGATATCACGTGTTGCCGGGTTGTGCCATAATTGTGCCAGTGATGCGCTTTGTGTGACATGCATCTGTAAATCAATTTTAAAATGAGCGGTCGGATCAGTTTGTGCCATCAACTGAACCATATAAGGCATATGGTTTAAGAATGTTGACTCATTGCCAACGAACAGAATATTCAGCGTTGGGCGCCCTGCAGTCATGTCTGGCGCTTGTTCTTCCTGCTGGCATCCTGCTAATAGGAATAGAGAGCAAACCGCAAGTAATAATGTTGCTAAGCGCGCGTTATATTTTTTGTTTTTAATCATATTTTTTTCTGTCCGACACTAAATCTATTGAGTAGAAAAGCCATTGGTTTTTATGGAGTTTCTGCGCTATAAATATATTCTCTATTGTAAATACATATAGCCATGCATAAAGTTGCCTTATGAAATTAGAAAACGCCAGTAAAAGCAAGAAAAAATATTTCGGTACGGATGGTATTCGCGGTAAAGCAAACGCGTTTCCGATGACCCCTGATATGGTTTTGAAGGTTGCGATGGCAACGGCCAGTGTTCTTAGGAAAGAGCGTGATGGCAAGCATATGGACCGTGTTGTGATCGGTAAGGATACGCGGCTTTCGGGCTATATGCTTGAACAAGCGATGAGCGCAGGATTTGTTGCAATGGGCATGGATGTTATTCTTATCGGGCCGATTCCAACGCCCGGTATTGCAAAATTAACGCGGTCTCTGCGCGCAGATGTCGGGGTGATGATTTCGGCATCTCATAACCCGTATCAAGATAACGGGATCAAGCTATTCGGCCCTGACGGGCATAAGCTTGCCGATGAAATTCAGGATAAAATCGAAGAGAAAATTGATTCAGACCTTTCAAGTGAATTGGTCGCGCCGGAAGATTTAGGGAAAGCCAGCCGCCTTGATGATGCGCTTGGGCGCTATATTGAATCGCTGAAACGCTCAATTCCGCGCAGAGGGACATTAGAGGGGCTGAAGGTTGTTGTCGATTGTGCCAACGGCGCGGCATATAAGGTTGCCCCGCAAGTATTGTGGGAGCTTGAAGTCGATGTAAAAGCCATCGGTAACACACCGGATGGCCGTAATATTAATGATGGCTATGGCGCGACGGCGACAGGACGTTTGCAAGAGGCGGTGGTTGATACAGGCGCGGATCTTGGGATTGCGCTGGATGGGGATGCAGACCGTTTGATTATGGTTGATGAACGCGGCGATAAGATTGATGGTGACCAGCTTATGGCGGCGCTGGCGCTCTGGATGAAGGAAGAGGGAACCTTAAAAGGCGGTGGTCTTGTTTCCACAGTGATGTCTAATTTGGGGCTTGAGCGATTAATGCAAGAAAACGGGTTGGAATTAATCCGTACCCAAGTCGGGGATCGTTATGTGGTCGAGCATATGAAAAAACATGGCTATAACCTTGGCGGGGAGCAGTCAGGCCATATCGTGATGAGTGATTTTGCACAATCTGGCGATGGATTATTGGCGGCGCTGCAAATTTTGAACATCATAAAAGAAAAAGATAAACCTGTGAGTGAGGTTCTGAGGTTGTTTGATCCGTTGCCGCAGATATTAAAGAATGTGCGCTATTCGGGTAATAATCCACTATCAAACGATACGGTTCAGAATGAAATAAAGGGCGCGCAGGAACGCTTTAACGGAAGCGGGCGTGTTCTGGTGCGTGAATCAGGCACGGAACCGGTTATTCGTGTGATGGCCGAAGGGGATGATTCTGATAAAGTCGAAACAATCGTAAATGATTTGTGCGAGGTCATTGAAAAAGTAAACCGTGTAGGGTAGTGTCCACACGGCGTTACGGACATAGAAGTTATAATCGTAAGCCTAACTGAATAAATAGGGATGCTCATGAGCGAGACAGACGAGAGTTTGGCGCTTTTGCCTAATGGATTTGTTGATATATTGCCTCCGCACGCTGAAGGGGAGGCACGCTCTATTGATACCCTGATGGATATTTTCCGCTCTAACGGATATCTCCGTATTAAACCCCCGATTTTAGAATTTGAAGACAGTCTGTTGGCCCCGGGGCCGGGAGAGCGCCTTGCGCTTGAGACGTTCCGTTTAATGGATCCTGTATCACACCGCATGCTTGGTGTGCGCTCTGATATTACGGCGCAGGTTGCACGGATTGTATCCTCACGCCTTGCGAATGAGCCAAGGCCACTACGCCTGACATATGCCAATGATGCCCTTAGAACGCGCGGGTCGCAAATGCGCACTGTGCGTCAATTTACGCAGGTTGGGTGTGAGTTGGTTGATAATACGCAGGCGCTTTATCCTGATATTGAAATATGCGTTTTGTCTATTTTGGGGTTAAAATCTCTTGGCCTGAAGGATTTAACACTGGATTTAACAGTGCCGGGATTTGTTGCCGATTTGATGAATGATATCGATGAGGATGATCAGCCAAAGGCAAAAAAGGCGGTTGAGCAGCGTGATGTAGAGGTTTTGAATGCCCTTTCTGCAAAGGCCGCAGGCCTTATCGCGACGGCAATGCAGGCCTCAGGTGATGCACAAAATGCGTTTGATGTGCTGGCGGGGCAACAATTCGGTGATGAGATCCAAGCCAAGTTGGATCAGTTGAAATCGTTATGTCAGGGTATTCAGGACGCGTTTAAGAGTTTGGATATCGATGATGTGCGCATTACCGTTGATTTAATTGAGCAAAGCGGCTTCGAATACCACAAAAATTATGGATTTACATTATTCGCAGCCGACAGCCGCGGTGAATTAGGGCGCGGCGGATCTTATGATATTCACTTTGGTCAAAAGCTATCCTCTGAAACGGCGCGTGGTTTTACGCTGTATATGGATACAATTTCCCGTTTGATCGATGTAGAGCCAAATGAGAAATCAGTTTTTGTGCCCGTGGATACGCCATGGCATACCGTAAAAGATTTGCAGGCGCAGGGGTGGGTGACTGTCCGTGCAACTGAGGCAGAGCAATCATCTAGTTCTTGTGGCTATGTTTACAGGAACGGAAAAATAGAAGAACAATCTTAAGAAATTTAATCGTATAGAAAGGTTAATTATGAGCAATGTTGTTGTCATAGGGTCACAGTGGGGTGACGAAGGTAAAGGTAAAATCGTTGACTGGTTGTCATCGCGCGCGGATGTCGTTGTGCGTTTTCAGGGCGGTCACAATGCCGGGCACACACTTGTGATTGACGGTACGGAATATAAGTTGAACTTACTGCCATCGGGCGTTGTGCGTGAAGGTAAGGTATCAATGATTGGTAACGGCGTCGTCGTCAGCCCGTGGTCATTGTTAAAAGAAATCACAATGATCAAGGAAAAGGGCGTAAAAATCACGCCTGAGAACTTCGTGATTGCCGAAAATGCAAACTTGATCCTTCCTGTTCATCAGGCACTTGATCAGGCAATGGAATTGACACGTGGCGATTCGAAATTAGGCACAACAAAACGCGGTATCGGCCCGTGTTATGAGGACAAAGTCGCACGCCGTGGTATCCGCGTTTGTGATTTGCGTCAGCCGGAATTGTTGAAAGAGAAAATCAACAAGATGATGTTGCACCATAATATCCTGCTCAAGGGGATGGGCGCAGAGACCATCAATGCCGGTGAAATGTATGACAAGTTGATGGAGATTTCAGACGATATCCTGAAATATGCAGGCGTTGTATGGCGTGATTTGGATCAGGCCAGAACCGAAGGTAAAAAGATTTTGTTCGAGGGCGCACAAGGGACGATGCTTGATATTGATCATGGTACATATCCGTTTGTAACCTCATCAAACACGGTTGCGGCGCAGGCGGCGATTGGTTCAGGTGTTGGTGTGGACGCACTGAAATATGTTCTTGGTATCACCAAGGCATATACAACGCGCGTAGGTACAGGCCCGTTCCCGACCGAGCAAGATAATGAGGTTGGCCAGTTCCTTGGTGAAAAGGGGCGTGAATTCGGTACGGTGACAGGGCGTAAGCGCCGCTGTGGTTGGTTTGATGCTGTTCTTGTGCGTCAGGCCGTGCGTGTAAATGGTATTCATGGTATCGCCCTGACCAAGCTTGATGTGCTTGATGGTTTGGAAGAGATTAAAATCTGTGTCGGGTACAAGCTTGACGGGAAGGAAATTGACTATCTTCCTGCATCACAGGCAGAGCAAGCCGCGGTTGAGCCGATCTATGAAACGATGGAAGGGTGGAGCGAAAGCACATACG
This sequence comes from Alcanivorax sp., assembly GCA_051967755.1. Classification (GTDB taxonomy): domain Bacteria; phylum Pseudomonadota; class Alphaproteobacteria; order Micavibrionales; family Micavibrionaceae; genus UBA1672. The sequence goes on along the minus strand of JBQDYD010000006.1, from coordinate 33,086 downwards.
GCGCCAGAACATGGGGCGATTTACCTGCGGCGGCCGTGAAATATGCCCGCCATATCGAGGAATTAATCGGCGCACCTGTCAGCATGTTATCAACAAGCCCTGAGCGCGATGACACGATTTTGATGCGCGACCCGTTCGTCGACTAACGCGGTATCAATATCTATTTTCATGAAAATAAACAGAGTTCTTAATAAACTCTGATATACTGACTTGTGTGTTTTACTTTTATAGTGATCCCATTTAGACTTTAAGGATGGCGTGACAGAATGTCGCGTGCACCGTGTTTAAATAAAGACGCTAAGATAAGAAGTGTAATTATGCTCTCTTTTTTAAGGATAATGAAAGGGGGATATCGTGAGTGATGAAGGCGTGAAGCAAGAGCGTCAGGATCAAGCAGGTTCGAAAGTTTCCCGAGGTGGGACTGTTTCCTTAGGGAAGTTTCTTACGATAGATTCCGGTAAAAGGCTGCCGCAGTTTGATAACGGATCAGCGAAAGCGTTTGAGACGGTTGACAGTCGTGATCGATCGAAAAAATTTATAGCATTAATTTCGAATAAAGAAGACCTTCCGCGGTGGCCTGCTGTTACGGCGTATGAGGGCATCGCCAATACGTCTTTGGTGCGATTGGTCGGTTCGGGCGTTGTTCGGTGGCCTTTAACAAAAAAACAACATTATGTTTTCTTATATCAGGGCGGTTTGGGTGATCCGCTTGTGAAAAAAGGGCAGATAAGTAAAATTACGTGGTGTCATCCCGATATTGTGAATTTCCTTGTTTCTCCGGTGGCTAATATTCTCAAGGAAATGTCTGAGAAAAGCTTTGTTCACGGTTCTATTCGCGGAGATAATATTTTTTATGCCGGTGCCGATAGAAACAGAGCCGTGATTTTGGGAGATTGCCTGTCATCGCACCCTAACTCCAGCCAGCCCGCGCTGTATATGCCTGTTGATAAGGCATTGGCTGAGCCTATGGGGCGCGGCAAGGGCGGTATTGCGGATGATATTTATGCCTTCGGTGTCGCGTTGGCGTTGTTTTTACGCCGCACAGATGAGCTAGGCGGGCTGTCGGATCGGGATATCGTTCAAAAAAAGATAGAGGTTGGAACCTATAGCACAATTATAGGGGCAGAACGGTTACAGGCGACATTCGTTGAATTCTTGAGGGGGGTTTTGCACGATGATCCGTTGCTTCGGTGGGGGGTGGACGATATTTTGTCATGGGTTGACGGGTCACGTATTACGCCGCCCGCATCATCACGCCGAAAGAAAGCCAACAGACCACTGACGTTTAAGGGGCATAAATATTTATACCCCGATATTTTGGCCATGGATATGCAGTCCTCACCGCAGGAGGCGATTGAGCTAATCCAGAAAGATGAGCTTACGCATTGGATCGATAAGTCTTTTTCAGATAAGGAACTGTTTGATAATTTTAGCAAAGCGATGGATCGCAGTAGCGCAATAGGAAGCGCATCTGAAAACAGGGATTTTATCGTGGCTCAGGTCGCGATGGCGCTTAATCCTGATTTGCCAATAAAATATAAGGGGCATTGTTTTACGTATGACGGGTTAGGCGGCCTTATGGCCAATGCAGTGGCAAAAGATCAGAAGCTGGATGTGTTTTCTGAGGCTCTTTTGCAAAACCTTCCTGATCATGCCGTAAGTTTAAAGCCTGTGTCGCAGGCTGATATGTTGGCGAATATTAAATCGTTCGATACATGCCGCGCGACGTTGCGTCAAAAATCTCAGGCTCAGGGCGTGGCACGATGTATGTATGCACTGTGCAGCAGTGCACCTTGTATGAGCCCGAAATTTAACGACTTTTTTGTTTATAATGATCAAACAGCGCTTTTGACGTTTGAGCATTTGGCCAAGAGCGGTAGTGAGACGGCATTGTTTTTGGATAGTCACTGTGTTTCGTTTTTCTCCGTCCATAATGCACGTTTGATAGAGCGGGTGATTTATGACCTCAATTCCCCTGATAAAGATAAGAAAATCGCAGGAAACCTTCGTTTTCTCGCAGCGCTTCAGATGAGGACAAAAGTCTCTAGCTTGCCTGCTATTGCGGGGGTTTTCCTTGATTCTTTGTCTAGCGTTTACAAGCTTTATTATAATTTGAAGCTTAGGAAAACGATAGAAGAGGGCGTTAAGCATGAGGCCGAGCAAGGCAATTTGGTTGGTATGTCAGCCATTATTGATAATGAAACAACACGGTTAAAGGACAAAAGGGCTTTTGATTTGGCTAAGAAGGAGTTCAAGATCCTTCAAAATGAATATAACGAGTATAATAAAAGATTAGCGAATAAAAGTACGTATGGGGTTGTGAACGGACGCGAAGCTGCGGCGGTAGTGTCATGGATTATCGCAACAGGTATTACGGTCATGAGTGTGGTGGCGTTTTTATCCGGATACCGGATATTTTAGGGGATGCGTTGATGGCGAAAGCAAAAAAGAAATCGAAAAAATCAGGCGGTATCACTTGGAAAGCCCGTATTTTTTTAATTGTAACTACGTTGTTGGCTTTGTTGTTTTTACCAACCTCTATGTTGCTGTTTTTCGGAATGTTGCCAAGTTTAGTGGCCTTTTTCATGAGTGCGAAGGGCGTAGGCGCGCGCGCATCGACGGTTGCGGCTATGAACCTGGCAGGCTGCGTGCCGTTTGTATTTAAATTATGGTCGATGGGGAATGACTTTGAGGCGAGTGTCGATATTGTGACCAATATGAATTATATGGCAATTATCTATCTGGCCGCAGCGTTCGGATACATGATTGATTGGGTTATGACGGGTATTGTGTCTTCTTTCCTTTATCAAAAAGGGCTGGCGCGTATGAAGGCGATTAAAAAACGTCAAAAAAAGTTGATCGATATGTGGGGGCATCAGGTTAGCGGCCTGCAACAAGAGGAAACAGAGGATGGCGTAACGCCGCCGGAATCGTGATTTTTCTTCAGCTTTTTTCTGCTTGTTAATCTTATCTTTAGGATTGTTTTTTACACTGGTGTAATGGCGGTGTTGTCATTGGGGGCGACCTGGCCATTAGGTGTTCAAAGCGGTGAATCCGCTTTTTTTATGCCTAAAAACAAGAACAAATTTGATTTAAATGTCATATATCTCGACGTTTATAAGGTTTAAGGCACATGTTTAAGTTATTGAGAAAATATAAGAAAAACAGAGATGGGGCGACTGCTATAGAGTTTAGCATGCTCTTTATGCCTTATCTTTTGATCAGTCTTGGTATTATAGAATTATCCTTAATGTATCTGTCGGCATCGTTGGTTGAGGGCGCGACGGATTCTGCTGCGCGTCTTATCAAAACAGGTAAGATTCAACAAACAAATGGTGATCCGCAACAAATGTTCCGTGACGCGTTATGTGACTTTGCGACCGTTCTGGTTGATTGCGAAGATTTCATCATCGAGGTAACGACAATCGATAGTTATGGTGATTATTCGGCGGCAACATTTGATAGTAACGGTGACTTGATCCCGCAAGGGTTTGATCCGGGTGCATCAAATGACCGCGTTGTTATCCGCGTTGCGTACAGATATCAGATGATTACACCTATTGTAGGGCCTTTGTTAAACGGGCCGGGGGGATCGACATTGTTCATGTCCACAATTGTCATGCAAAGTGAACCCTATGAATTTCAGGGGGCGTAAAAGATGGTGTTAGATAAGATAAAGCAATTAATAAAAAGATGGAAAGATGAGGAGCATGGCCTTGCCGCGATTGAGGCTGCGATGATTTTCCCTATTATGCTTATGTTGCTTGTCGGTGTTTTTGATGCCGGAAATGCTATTTTGGCAAATCAGAAAACGATACGCGCCTCTCAGGTGGTTGCTGATTTGATTACACGTCAAAATATTGTGTCTGATGCGGATATAAACGAAGCCATAGAAGCCGGTAAGTTGGCTTTTGAACCGATTGATAGCTCCAGCTATGGCGTTGATATCATCAGTATCCGTTTTGATGAAGATGCAAATTCTGAAATTGTATGGCGTGAGACACGCAATATGCCTCCGGTCAGTAATCCACTTTCTGATGTTAGTGCCGTACAAAGTGCGAATGAAGGCGTTGTTATGGTTTCAGTCGCATATAATTATGAACCTCTGTTTGCCGGTTTTGTTATGACCGCGTTTGGCATGGAGGAGAGGGCTTTTAGCCGAGGACGCAGTACGCCGGTCGTACTACGGGTGCCTTAATAAGTTTTTAAACGAAAGGAATACGCCATGGAACACACAGATAATCTATGGAGCATTATTCGAAATTATATATCGGATGTAACGGGTACGATTGCCGTTTTGTTCGGCATAATGGCTCCGTTATTGATTGGGGTCGCGGGGATGTCTCTGGATTACTCGCAGGCGTATCTGGTGAAACAGCGACTGGCACAGGCATTGGATGCTGCGGCTTTGGCGGCCACGGCTTCGGCGACGAACCAATCTGCGATTGAGCAGAAAGTAAAAGAATTCTTTGAGGCGAATTATCCGCTTGATAAATTGGGTGTTACATTTGAACCGACCGTTCAATTGGTCGGGGATGAGGTGATTGTCTCGGGAACGGCGGAATATCACACATTATTCCTGGGGGTAATTGGCATTGAAACGATAGACGTCGATGCCTCCACGACTGTTCTGCGTGAGGTTCAAGGGATTGAAGTGGTGATGGTCTTGGATAACACCGGGTCTATGTCTACGAATAACAATATTCAGGCATTAAAAAATGCCGCATCTAACTTTATTTATATATTGTACGGTATTGATGTCGAAGACGGGCAGGATGCTGACCCTGAAGATTTAGACAGTATGGTAACACGGGACCCTGATTACATTAAGATTGGCTTGGTTCCTTACAGTACATCTGTGAATGTCGGTCCGTATGGGCTTGGGGAAGATACTAACGGGGATTACTACGGCACTAAGTTCGTAAATAACCCGCATAATATTCCTTATTCTACGAATCAGAACGGATATGACTGGCTGGGCTGTGTTTTGGCCGCGGACTCACCGGATGATACGCTGGACCATGAAGGGCCATGGGATATGTACAGATATTGTCGTGATGAAGATGATGATCCGTATTGTCATGGGTATTGGTATTACGGTAATTACTATCCATACAGAAAGCCTAATGAAATTTGTCCCAGAGCACATATCGTGCCGCTTACGAATAGTCCGTCTGAACTGAAATCAATGATCGACTATATGGAAGCGCGTGGTCACACATATGGTAACTACGGCATGGTGTGGGGCGGGCGTGTCTTGTCTGAGGATTATCCGTTCGAAGAAGGGCATGACTGGAATAATCAATATTGGAGAAAAGCAATTGTCATGATGACAGATGGTCAAAATACAATGCACTCTTATTATTCCGCCTATGGTCCTACACAAGATCATAACCTGAATGCCGGGTCGTTAAATAATAAATTTTTGGATGTTTGTGAGGACTTAAAATCGAAAGGAGCCATTATTTACACGGTGACGTTCTATTCGAATGTGCCTCAATCGACCAAAAATTATTATAAACAATGCGCGACGGGGGAAGATTACTATCATGATGCGCCAAATCAAGAAGACCTGATTGATGTATTCGAAACCATTAGTAGAGAGTTAAGTAACCTACATATTGTGGACTAACAATAACTGTTAAATTGGTTATTTCCTTGCGGCCGAGTAAAAGTTTTTTTTTGATAAGCTTTTACTCGGCTTTTCTTTTTGTTTTGATCTGGTTTTGCAGTACATGTGTGCTATTTACTTAGTTTTTATTGTAAATTAGTGGTTATATAAAATTTTATATAAATATAGATTAATTGTTTATTTTAAAATTTTCATTTTTATTTGATCTGTTAAGGTTTTTTTAAGTAGTCGGGGGTTACTATTAGATATAACGGTTAAGGAACTTCGTTAGGAAGTATGGGTAAGACCGGATAAATTTAACAATCTTGTAAAGGAGATAAACATGTTTAACAAATTGATCAAAGCTTATGTAAGAGAAGAAGACGGCGCAACAGCGATTGAATATGGTCTGATTGCAGCTGGTATCGCGGTGGCTATCGCGGTTACTGTTGGTCTGGTTGGTACAGATCTAGATGCTCTGTTCGTAAGTATCCAAACTGCGATTTAATACAGACACAGTTTAAAACAATAGGAAGTCCGCCAGCTATCTCCGGCGGACTTTCTTTTTATCTCAACGTATTTTTCAAAATCTAATACTCTCGATTTTTAACGCAGATTCGTGTAGCGTCTAATATTATGATCTTCCTTATTATCTTTCTTATATGCATGTTCTTAACTTTGGCTGTCAGTGTGATGGCCGGTGTTTCTGATTTCAAAACTCTTAAGATCCCGAATATGTACAGTGTTTATGTGATCGCAGCATTTCTGTTGGCGTATGTGACACTATATTTGGGTGGCTATGATGCCGTGTTTGATGATTTTTATATGCATCTATTATCGATGGGGCTGACGTTTTTGGTGACCTTTATTTTGTTCGCCCTGAAGTTAATAGGGGCGGGGGATTCCAAATTTGCGACGGCTTGTGCGATTTGGGTTAGTTTAAAATATATGCCGATTTATCTGTTTTTTATGACTCTTTTTGGTAGCGTCTTAGGAATTGTTGCGTTATATTTGAAGAATAAGAAGCCATTTAAGTCTCCAGCTCAAGGAAGCTGGATAGAGCAGGTCCAAGGCGGTGCCAGTAAGGTACCATATGGCATAGCCATAGCCGTTGGATTGGCTTTGTCTTTTATGCACACTGGGTATCTTACAACCGGGGTTTTATCATCTTTTCTATAGATGAAATCGGTTGCGACGTTGAGTTCATGAATTGTTAATAAACTAGTTGTATTATGGGATACGTAAAGTATTTCTGCGTACAAATCTTCGTACAATTCGCTCTCAACCTCAACTTCTGAGTTTTTATCATGAATATTATTAGTCCTGAATCGGGGTCGAAAAAAATGAATAAGAATATCTTGATCGTACTGGGTGGAGCCGTACTGGCCGCAGTGCTTGTTGCCGTTTTGGTGCAGGTCACATTGGGCGGTAAAAAGTCGTCTGCACCTGTTGGTGACGGTGTAGAGGTTCTGGTTGCTGCGCGCGATTTGAAAAAGGGCGCAGAGTTGGATGAAGGTGACTTAATTTGGAAAGAATGGCCGGAAGATGCTCTCTTTAAGGGGGCTATTACGCGTGATGAAGGGGAAACACCTGAAGAAGCGCTTAGCGGGCGTCTTGAACGTGGCTTTGCCAAGGGTGAGGCCGTTGTGCGTAAGGCACTGTTGAAAGACACGAAAGTTAACTATGTGGCAGCACGCCTTAATCCGGGTGAACGCGCTGTTTCTATAAAGGTGAATGCAGAAGGCATGGTTGCCGGCTTTATATCGCCGGGATCCTATGTTGATGTGATTTTAACATACAACCACCGTGTAACTATTGAAGATGACAGCCCTGAAGTAAAGGCCATGGTTGAGATGAATCTTGATGATATGGCGACTGAAACCATTCTTGAGCGTATACGTGTTCTTGCGATCGACCAAACGGCAGAGCGCGAAGAAGATGACAAGATCAAGGTTGGTAAAACAGTTACTTTGGCCGTTAGTATTAGGGACGCTGAGAAATTGGCACTTGCCTCACAGATGGGGGATATCACGCTTGCTATGCGCGGTGTTGGTGATGACGCTGAGAATGAAAAAGCGCCGGCAACAACAGATGCGCGTATGACATCAATCGATGATGAAATTTACGAAGAATATAAAAAGGTTCGTAAGGATTCAGGCGTGGCTGCAAATACGGTCAAAATATTTAGTGGCTCCGGCGTACAACAAGTGCCGGTGCGTTAATACAATAAAAGAGTATCACTGCGTTTTTTAGGTATTCTGGGTTTTGAGAAATAAGGTGAAAGAAAGACCATGACAGGTTTAAGGAAATATCCGTTACAGGTTCTTACATTAATGGCAGTTTTTGCATTTGGCGTTGTCGCGACTTCTGGCACATCACATGCGTCAAAAGGGGATTTGATTTCCCTGAAGGAAGTGGCAAAGACCACACCGCCGCTTCAGCTGACCTTGGGGAAGGCGGATATTATTCACCTGCCTGATGGTGTATCGGATGTTTTAGTTGCAAACCCAACAGTCGTGGATGTGCAGGCCGTTCAATCGAATAGACTATATACGGTAGGCTTAAATATCGGCGATACAAATATCATTGTTCTGGATGCGGCAGGTAATGTCGTAAAACGCATTGATGTGCATGTAACCTATGATCTTCAAGCCATCCAAAGCTTGGTTGAACGACTATTCCCGAATGAAAGTGTTAAGGTCGGTTCTATTCATGATCAAATCTTATTGACCGGTAAGGTTTCTAATCCCGAAGCTGCCGCAAAAATCGCAAATTTGGTCGGACATTATGTTAGTGACCTGCAGGACGAAGAGGGCGTTATCGATGAATTGATTTCGAACCTTTTGGAAGTCCGTGGTGAGCAACAGGTTATGCTACAAGTGAAAATTGTCGAAGCGGAACGTAGCGTAATTAAAGAATTGGGTGTTAACTTAAACGCCAACGATCCTAATGAATTGGCGGTAACGACATTATTTGGTCAAACACCTCCGGGCAGTTTTATTGGCAGTGGCCCGAACGGTTTGAATTTTGGTGGCGGACCCGGACTTGGTCTGACGCAAGATGCTGTTGGAACAGGCAGTGTGTTCTTTGATACAAAATTGCAGGGCATCGGGACACTTGGTTTGTTCTTGTCCGCGTTGGAAGAAGAAAATCTTATAAATGTTTTGGCGGAACCAAACCTAACGGCTGTATCAGGGCAACAAGCAGGTTTCTTGGCAGGTGGTGAATTCCCTGTGCCGACAGGACGTGACCAGTTTGGTAATATCACGATTGAATTCCGTGAGTTTGGGGTGTCTTTAAACTTTAAGCCGGTCGTTCTGTCTGATGACAGAATTAACCTGCAACTTAATACCGAGGTTTCATCTTTGGATAATACCAACGCCGTTGTTTTGGCGGATTTGACTGTACCTGGTTTGGATATTCGACGCGCGGAGACAACGATTGAAATTCCAAGTGGCGGTAGCCTTATGATTGCCGGTTTGTTGCAGTCTCAAACGGCCGAGGGTCTTACAGGTCTTCCGGGGATTAAAGATACGCCTGTTATCGGGGATTTGATTTCATCAGACAGTTTCAGACGTGATGAAACAGAATTGGTTGTTATTGTAACCGGATATCTGGTGGAGCCGTTCGCAGATAAAAGCAAGTCAGAACATGTTCCCAAAAAAGAGAAGAGTGAACTGGCAAAAATCTTTTCAAAAAACATACGCCGTTCTTATGCACTGAAAGATGATGAGTTGTTCTCGACAGCAGGTGCTTACGGTTATATCGTGGATTAGAATTCGAAGACATATTCGATGTAGGAGTGGAATAAACGAGCTATGGCAAATTCACCAAAGAACAAAGCGAAACGTCATCTAAAGTTTGCAGTCAATGCAGGCCTTGCATTCCTGTCATTTGCGATTTCCGGATGCAGTAAAGATCTATACGAGCCGCCGACAATCAAAGAGTCATCAGTTCAGGTAAAGGAAGAGTCCTTTATTCAAGATGTGGCCATGTCAGAGGTCAATGAAGAATTTATCGCGGCGTTGGCACGCCACCACAGTAAATATGGCGGCAGCACAATGGATTTGCTTGTTACATATGATCCGCGCTCATATCGAAATACAGCTATGAATGCCACGAACAGCGCGGCAGACATTGCCACATCGTTGCGTGATTATGGTGTAACCGACGTTAATGCCAGTGTTATGCCGATTAAGTCACAGGGTGATGAGGCCCGTCTTTTGGTAACATATGATGCATATTCAGCGCGTGCGCCTGAAGATTGTGACTATGAGATGCCGGGTATGGGGAACTCCCCCTTAGAGGAAGACAGAAAATACAAATATGGTTGTACCATAGATACACTTTTGGCGAAGCAAATTGCCAGACCGGGCGACTTGTTAGGTCGAGGACAGCAGGACAATACAACGGATGGGCGCATCTCAACGAATATTGTTGATTTGTACCGTAGTGGGGCACAAAATGAGCCTCTTGAGGGAGAAGTGGCCTCAGAAGACTAAGGCCTTGTTTTTTATGGAAAAAGTGACCGTAAAAATCCCAAAAAAATCACTGTTCTGTTAGGAGATTGTTAAGAGCTAGATGATACTGTGAGCGTGGTATTATAATAATTTCTCCACGTCCGTACCGGACAGAAACAGGTAAATTTAGAAATGAGCGAGGCAGAGCATCAGGCAACAGACACCCTTCTTCCGCAGGCGAGTCTTTTTGTCTTTTCCGAAGATAAGGATACATTGCTTTCCACTGCTGAGATGCAGAAGGATTGGCGCTTTGCTCGTGTAAATATAAAAGCCGAAGCAGGGGACGTTCAAACGGCGATAGACTATTTTCAGGAAAATGGTTCCCCCGATCTTCTTATTATTCAAACCGAAGACATTGATGAGTCCTTTACGGAAAAATTGGGGGAGCTCTCTCAGTATTGTGATGAAGGAACAGCAGCGATCATTATCGGTCCTGTGAATGATGTTTATCTTTATCGTGAACTTATTCAAATGGGCATCAGTGATTATCTGGTAAAGCCGATTAAGCCTGATGTTCTGAAAGAAGTTGTCGCGAAGGCGCTTATTGCCCAATTAGGGGTATCGGATAGCCGTTTAATTGCGTTCATAGGGGCGAAGGGCGGTGTTGGTACATCGTCGGTTGCGGCTATTTCTGCGCTGATTTCCGCCGATAAATTGGCGAATAAAACGATTTTAATGGATGGCGCGGGGGCATGGTCTTCGTTAAGTGTCGGTATGGGGTTTGACCCGTCGGCGACCTTACATGAAATTGCACGTGCGGTGGAGTTGGGTAATGAAGATGCGCTGGAGCGTATGCTACATCATGCAACTGAGAAGCTCACGCTTTTGGCGAGCGGTGCGGGCGCGATGCTTGACCCCGGTGTGGCTGCGAAATCCTACGAAGCGGTTTTGGATAATTTGATGGTTAAATATCCGGTTGTCTTGGTGGATTTATCGGGCGCAGACCCTGAATTAAAAAAGACGGTTATTTCACGCGCGCATCAAACAATTGTTGTAACAACACCCACGGTGACGTCGCTTCGCTCTTGCCGCACTTTGATCAAAGAAGTGTCCGAGGTTAGGGGCGGCGATGCAGATGATGTGACACTCGTGGTTAATATGGAAGGTGTTTCCAAAGCCAATGAGGTGGATGCATCCGCTATTGCGGAAGCGCTCGACTTTAAGCCGGCTTTGTCAATCGGACATGCGCCGAGTGTATTTTTAAAGAATGAAAGTGAAATTCCTAAAATACTCAATGATAAAGAGGGAATTTCTATCGCTTCGGCAATCGAAGCGGTTTTGACAAAGATGATTTCCGGAAAAGCGGCAGCCGGAGCTGAAAAAAATGATCAAAACTCCGGTATTCTTGGGGGTTTCTTAAATAAATTGTCGTCAAAATAACTCTGTAAGACCTTTTATAGGGAATAAAGCACATGTTTGGTAAAAAACAGGCAAATCAATCGGGACCAAAGCCCCCTCCGAAGAAAAAAGAGGAAGAGGCCGAGAAGAAGTCTGTCGATGTTGAAAAGGCAGAGCCGGCCTCTGATCTGCAAGATGCTGCCATAGAGCAGAAAGACATTCTTGATGCCATCTCTCAGGAACAAGACCCGCCATCTTTTGGTGGGGGAAAAGCAGCAGAGAAAGTAGCAGAGCCGGGTACATTAGATGCGTTGCCTGAAATGCCCAATCTGGAAGAACCCAAAACAGGCCCGTCCACGGAACAGAAAAAGCCATTGAAAGCAATGGATGACGATGTCTTGGTTCCTGCCTCTATTGATGAGGGGGATGAGGAAATTCAAACGCAGGGCGATACAGTAACCAGTTTACGACTACAGCGCTGCCGTAACCGTATATGGTTGGACTTACGTGATGGTATTGACCTGAAGGCTTTGGCCAGAATGGATGGTCAAGCGGCGCGTGAGGAAGTCTATTCCGCCGTTGAGGAGATCGCGCGTTTCCGTAATCTTGATTTAACGCCTGTGGAGCTTCAGCAGATCGGTAAGGAATGTGCTGATGATATGCTTGGCTTTGGCCCTCTTGAGGAGCTGTTAGAGCGCGATGATATCGCGGATATTATGATTAACGGGCCTGATGTTACTTATATTGAAGTGGACGGTAAAATTGAACGCACCAACGTTAATTTCCGTGATAACCAGCATCTAACAACAATCTGTCAGCGTATTGTGGGGGCGATTGGCCGCCGCGTGGATGAGGCATCGCCTATTTGTGATGCGCGTCTTGCAGACGGGTCCCGTGTGAACGTTATTATTCCGCCTTTGGCCGTGGACGGGTCATGTATGACAATTCGTAAGTTCAAGAAAGATAAGCTTACACTTGAGAATTTGTTGGGCTTTGGGTCGATGTCACCATCATGTGCCAAGTTGATTATGGCGATTGGTCGTTGCCGCGTGAACGTACTGGTTTCCGGTGGTACGGGTTCGGGTAAAACCACAATGTTGAACTGTTTAACACGTTACATCGAAGCCGGTGAGCGTGTGATTACCTGTGAAGATGCCTGTGAATTGCAACTCCAGCAGCCGCACGTGGTGCGCCTTGAAACACGTCCGCCAAACCTGGAGGGTGTGGGTGAGATTACAATGCGTGATTTGGTTAAAAACTGTCTGCGTATGCGCCCTGAACGTATTATCGTTGGTGAGGTGCGTGGACCGGAGGCCTTTGATTTGCTTCAGGCGATGAACACAGGTCACGACGGATCAATGGGAACAGTGCACGCCAACAACCCGCGCGAGGCGATTTCCCGTATGGAAAATATGATCGCGATGGGGGGATTGAACCTGCCGACTGTGGCGGTGCGTGAACAGATCGCATCTGCGGTTAATGTGATTATTCAGGTGCAACGTCTTCGTGACGGTTCACGTAAAACGACCCATGTAACCGAAATTACAGGCATGGAGGGCGAGGTCGTAACCATGCAAGATCTCTTTACCCTTGATGTTCTGGGTGAAGATGAAGAAGGTAAGCTGATCACAAAGCAAAAATCATCAGGCCTTCGTCCGAAATTCTTTGATTTGGCACGTCAATATGGTGTGGCGGACATGGTTATGGACGCCATGGAGGAGGCATACGGATAATGGAACCTATTCAAATTATTCTTATCTCAGCAATTGTTTTTCTTGTCGTGGGTATTTTCATCTTTGTGATGATGAATAGCGGATCAAGCCAGCAAAAGAAAAATATTGATCTTATCCGCGGCGGAAGCGCGTCCGACAGCGCCGGAAATGACAAAGACCAACAGCATAAGCGCCGCGCGGAAATTGCAAGAAAGCTAAAGGCCTCAAAAGAAGAAGAAGCAAAAGAAGACGGCAATAGCAAAGTATCGGTAGCCGTAAAATTACAACAGGCAGGCTTAACAATGTCTGCGGGGCAGTTCTGGCTTATTTCGCTGGTCTGCGGGGTTGTTGGCTTAGGTATCGGGTATTTCTTTGAATTTAAACCCTTATTGTTAGGTTTATTTTTCATTATCGGTTTATTGGGTGTGCCGAGGTTTATTTTAAGAAAACTTATTCAGAACAGGCAGAAAAAGTTTTTAGAAGAGTTTTCCGATGCCCTTGACGCCGTGGTTAGGCTTTTAAAGGCGGGTATGCCTGTATCTGAGGCGATTTCAATGATGACCCGTGAATTTGACGGCCCTGTCGGGGAAGAAATGTCGATTATTTATGATAAGCAAAAAATCGGTATTCCATTGCATGAGGCCGCCGCAGAAGGGTGCCGAAGAATGCCCTTGCCGGAAATGCAAATGTTTGCGGCCGGTTTGGCCATTCAGGCACAAACAGGGTCATCGCTTTCTGAGGTTTTAACGAATTTATCAGGCGTTATTCGTGCGCGATTCAGGCTAAAGCGTAAGGTTATGGCGCTTTCTGCGGAGGCGATTGCATCGGCCAGTATTATCGGGTGTTTGCCGCCGCTGGTTGCGCTTGGGCTGTATTTTGCCAATCCCGGATATCTGGACCCGTTATTCACAACGCCGACAGGTAAAAACATGATTATGGGCGCGATTGGTTGGATGAGCTTGGGCGTCTTGGTCATGAAACATATGATTAACTTTAAGATTTAAGGTAGGAGAGAAACATGAGCAATGAAATGATTGTAACGATATTTGCTGCTCTTGCTGCGGGATTATCTTTTGCCGCATTTGCGTTTCCGTTTTTGCAAAAGTCTGATCAAAAAGAAAAATATAAATCGATTATTGAAAAGCGCCGAAAGGATTTGTTCCAAGCATCCAGAGAGCCACAGCGCGTTGCAAAGGAAGATAATGTCTCGGCGCGTGATAATATGGCGATGTTTTATCGTTTTCAAAAGCTTGCCGGTAATATGGGTGAACAAGCACGTGATAAAATGTTGCAGGCGGGTATTCGTAATCCGAAAGCGCACGTAAAATTCATTATTTTACGCGTTGTGTTGCCGATTTTGTTTTTTGTTCTGGCGGCGCTGTATTTCCGTGCATTACCGGAAGAGAAACAATATGAGACATGGCAGCAAATAGGTATTTTATTTGGCGCAGCTTTGTTCGGATTTAAACTGCCTGAGATCATCATAAAAAATAAAATATTGAAACGTCAGGAAGAATTTAACCTTAGCTTTCCCGACTCGCTCGATATGATGTTGATTTGTGTTCAAGGTGGTATCGGTCTGGAGCAGACCATCGAACGTGTCGCAGCCGAAGTGTCTGAAGGGTCTGAAGTTTTGGCGGAGGAGTTGGGAATTTTGAGCGCCGAGATGGCAATGTTGAATGACCGAAAAAAGGCGCTGCAGGATTTTGCGCGCCGCGTCGGGAGTAGCGCGGGGAAAAGCTTTGCAACCGCTCTTATTCAGGCGGAACAATATGGTACGTCGGTTTCAAATGCGATGCGTGTTATGTCAGAAGAATTGCGTGATATGCGCATGGCAGAAGCAGAGCGCAAAGCGGCATCGTTGCCGCCAAAATTAACCGTGCCTATGATCTTATTTTTCTTACCTGCATTGTTCATTATCATTCTTGGCCCTGCCGGTCTGGAAGTCGGCGCAATGCGAGGATAGATCCTGAGCCACTTTAAAATCATCACATCTCAGGAATGTGTAAGCGGTGGCTTTGTGGCTGCCGCTTATTCATTTGAAGAGAGGGAATAAGTAGGTTACGTTTTCTTATGTTATTATGGACTTACACGAAAAAACATCGCTTTTGTGCAGCGCTCTGTACAGCTGTTTTTCTGTTTATGGTCATTGCTGTCATCTCTTCAACAACATTATATGCGAAACAAATGGATAATAAGGGTAATAAATTAGCTGATTCTTTTAGCCCGTATTTGAGGCAGCATCAAAATAATCCCGTGCAATGGTATGAATGGGGGGAGGAGGCCTTAGCCAAGGCAAAGGCAGAGAATAAACCTATTTTGGTAAGTGTCGGGTATGCGACATGTTATTGGTGCCACGTTTTAGAGCGCGAGGTCTTTATGCATGAAGATGCCGCGGCTGTGATGAATGAATATTTCATCAATATTAAGATAGACAGAGAGGTCAGACCCGATCTGGATATGGTGTTTATGTTGGCAACGCAAATGCTGTCCGGGAATGGTGGCTGGCCTAATAACGTGTTCTTAACGCCGGACTTAAAGCCGTTTCATGGTGTCACTTTCATGCCGAAAGATTATTGGATAGAAATGACACAAAAGGTCGCATTGCTTTGGCAAAATCAGCAAGAGCAGTTGATAGAGCAATCAGAAAGGTTGTCTTCGAATATTACAAAATATTTTGCTTCTCCGCCTGCTGTTCAGGTCACGCTGCCCTTAGATCAATTGGCCTTGAGGGCATTGAATGAGAAAAAGGATAGCTATGACAAACGGTATGGCGGATTTGGGGCAGGGGTGAAGTTTCCCGAGGAAACGGATTTGTTGTTTTTGTTAGAATATGCGCGGCGCACTGGCGATAAAACCACATTAGAAATGGTGCAAAACACCGTTGATCATATGTTGCTTGGTGGTATTCATGACCATGTGGGGGGCGGTTTTCATCGATATTCAACCGAAGAAAAATGGCAGATCCCTCACTTTGAAAAGATGCTTTATAATCAGGCGATGATGGCAATTGTTCTGACGCGTCTTTATCAGGAAACAAAGATGCCGCGATATGAGCGCGCATTACACCGTTTGATGAATTATGTTCTGCGCGACATGACAGATGATAAAACGGGTGGTTTTTACAGCGCGCAAGATGCAGAAACAGATGAGGTTGAGGGCGCATATTATGTGTGGACTCTTGCGGAGATAGAGCGCGTGTTACCGCCTGATTATTATGCGGCGTTCACTGATGCGTATATGACTGCGCCTATCCCTGAAATACCCGGGCATAAGTCCCCAAATGGCGGCGTGTTATATGCAAAGGCCGATGCATCGTTTCAGCAGAGTGAGGCAATAGAAACGGCGCTGAAAGAGTTACACCGTATACGCGCGCAAAGAAAATCACCTGCCATGGATAATAAGATTATCACGTCATGGAACGGTATGATGGTTTATGCGCTGGCGGAGGCCTCGAAGGTGTTTGAAGAGGAGAGATATGCCAGGGCTGCGCGTAAGGCAGCGGACTTTCTCATCGCACGTATGGTTCAATCAGATGGGCGATTATCCCGTATCTTTATGGAGGGTAAGGCACATCAAAACGGATTTCTGGAAGATTACGCATGGGCGTTGCGGGCGTTGCTTGCGGTGCATGGATTGTACAAAGAAGAGAAATACATGTTTAAGGCGATTGATATCGTGGCGGCGGCGGATCGTTATATGAAAGACCCCGCATCGGGGGCGTATTATATGACCGACGGATCGGATGGGTTGTTTGTTCGCATCAAAAAAGGCGATACATCCGGGGCATTACCATCGGGTAATGCGGTGATGGCACAGGCATATGCGGATTTTTACTTCTTAAGCAGCGGGCGCAAATGGAAAGAGCGGTTCCAAGAATTAACAGGTGATTTTGTCCAAGGGATATCGTCGTCTCCTGCTATTTATATGCATTTTATATCGGCAATGCTTCGTGTGAATGACATAGAGAAACAAAGTGCAACGCAAGATACTGGCGAACATAGTGTGAATGACCATGGCATTATACCAACGTCAAAAGACAAGGTGTCCTTATCTGCAATATTGCAAGATAAGGAGGATGGTGAAGATGAATACCGTATACGTGTCATGTTAAAGATCGAAGAGGGGTGGCATGTTAATGCAAATCCGGCCGGTTTATCTGATCTAATTCCGACAACCCTGAATGTTCAAACAGATGCGGACTCTTCTTATGAGGTTACGTATCCGCCTGCTCAGCGCGTTGAAACACCTTTGGGTGCGTTAGATATTTATGCGGGTGAGGTGGCGTTAATCGCGAAGGTCAAAGCGGATGACCTAACGGGTCTGCGTGCCATCGTTCAGGTGCAAGCATGCAAAGACGCAACATGTTACGCGCCTTCACTTGTGACTATAGATGTTAAATAAAGTGATTATCGCTCATTCAGGGTGCGGATAATACGCAGGTTGCGCTCTATTTCTATGCGGTTAGGGGATATCGCTTTCGCACGTTCAAGAATTTCAATCGCTTCATCAATAAACCCTTGTGTCGCAAGGTTTAGAGCAAGATTATTCATGATCGTGGTTGGATCACCTTCCCAATTTTCAAGTCCCTTACGAAATGCGCGTTCTGCCTCAGGATGCATTTCCTTAGCATCAAGTGCGATTCCTAAATTCTGAAATGCGAAATGATCAGACGGGTTTTGAATAACGGCTTGTTGCGCGTATTTTTCGGCCATGTCGTAATCTGACATTCCTAATGCGATCATCGACATCTCTGTTTTTGCGCCTGCTATGGCATCATCTTCTTTTGCGAACGGCTCAAGAACCAGAGCCGCGCGTTTTACGTGACCGACTTGGCGCAGTGCCTTTGCGTAGGCAAGGGCATAGGCGGGATCAGAACTGTTTCTTTTATATTGCTTTTCCAGCGCAACGAGCTTGGCAGAGGTTGACCCGCCCTGTGACGCGGTGATTGCTGCTTTTTCAATGGCAGAATCAATGCGTTGTTCCTGACTGAGTTGCGGCTTTGAGTCTGATTTTCTGTCAGCGCCTGTTGTCTGACACGCAGAGAGGGCGATTGTCGCGCCGAGTAATAATGGATAAGTGAATATTTTGTTCATAGCGTCCCTATGTTTGCTTTATCTTATCTTAAATGTGGTGTGCTCATCTACCCCTAATTATTCATCAGGGATATCACCGCCACCACCTGGGGGTGGTTGATTACCTGCTTGTCCTGAATTGTCTTGTGAGTCAGATGAATCAGAGCCACCAGATCCATCCAATGGCTGTCCTGCAATCTCATGGCACATGTCAGGGCAATAGTAAACATTTGTTGGCTGGCAATTTTCTTGATCTTCCATGCAGACCTTTTTGACGCGAAGATAATTTTCCTTCGGGCTTGCGACAATAACGTGGCGTTGCATTAAAACTTCGCCGTTTTTACCAAGAACCGTAAAGTGTGTCGCGCCGGGGGATTTCGGCACAACGATCAATGTTTGCGATGATTCGGCTAAAACTGAGATATGAAGGGGGTTGCCGACAATGACACTGCCGATTTTGTGATCAAGTCGAATCAATTCTGATTTATCCGGTGTAATCTGCAATGTTTCATGTGTCGCCGCAGCGGGGAGCGTTCCCTCAGGGTTATCAGAAGCCTGTATAACCGGCATAATATCAACCGACTTTTTGTCGTGATCATCCGCATAAGCCCCGGTTGCAGCCATACTGAGGAGACCGGCAGAAGCGATGGTTATATATAGACGTGATTTTTCGAATGAACGCAGTAAGAATATGTTTTTCATAAGAGATCCCCTTGATAGCGGGATTTGAAGTGAAAGATTAATAATTTCAGTCTATAAATATAGCCCGAAATAGTTAAAAAATCATGCATTTTTTCTAAAAAAACAATTAATTAGAAAATAAGGATATATTGCGGTTTTTTTTGTTGCATTATTTCGGCCAACCCTTTAATCACGGAGTCAATTGGAAGGTAATCATCTATATTGGAGAACGTACGATGATTAACCGCATAGTCGGTCACAGGGGCGCAGGTGTACTTGCGCCTGAGAATACAATTAACGCCCTTAGGGTCGCTCACGATCTAGGGTTAGGGTATGTCGAATTTGATGTGCGCCTAACCAAGGATCGTGTTCCAGTTATTTCCCACGATAATAGCCTTATACGTTGTGCGCATCAGGATCGTTTGATTTCTGATATCACGTATGATGAGCTTAAAGATGTTAATATCGCCAAGCATTTTGCCTTGGCGGATTTGGATGAGCGTGTCCCCACCTTAGAGGAATGGCTCATCGAAACCAAAAAGCGTAACCTGCATTGCCAGCTGGAATTTAAACCAAATGCGGATGATAAAGATACGCTTGTCACGATTGTGACAGAGATGATTGATGATTTTTACAAGGATGCCCCCGAAGAGGAGCGCCCCCTTGTTACAAGTTTTGTTGCAGACTGTTTGGCCGATTTGAAGAAAAAGTCAAAGCTTGGCTATCAAACAGGAATGCTGGTTAAGGTCGAAGAGACATCCAAATGGAAAAAGTACGCTGATATTTCAGAATGTGATTTTATGCATTTGCATGCTCTTTACCTAACCGAAGAGATTGCAAATGACGTGAAAAAATACGGGTGTAGAATTAACGGTTTTCATTTGAACCACCCGGAATTGGCACGTCAGGCAATAGACAGAGGATGTGAGCGGTTCACATGCGATGTTCCTGATATTTTTAAGAGTATCAAAATACCCACATAACACGGAAAATATGGTAGAATAAAAAACGGTTTAGGAGAGAACGGTAAAATGGCGGAAAGTATTGATAAGGGTCACATCGTTGGCCACCGAATTGCAGGTAACGCAGCCCCCCCAAATACGATGGCGGCTTTGGAAAAAGCAGTTGAAATGGATTTGGATTGGGTGGAGTTTGATGTCCTGCTGACAGCTGATAAGCAATTGGTTGTCGCACATGAAAAAGATCTATCGACCCTTTTGGGTGAAGAGATGGTGATCGCCGATCACACATTCGATGACTTACAAGAAGTAGACTTAGCGCGTGATTTTAAAGGCGCAAAAGGCGAGGAGCACATGCCGCGCTTTGAAGAAGTTGTCGCATTCTGTAAGGAAAACGGGATCCGCACACAAATTGAATTGAAAGCATCAGGTGATGACGCCAAAGAATTGGCGGAGCGCGTTGTAGATGTTTTAAGAAAGCCTGAATTCGCCCCTGAGCCGGGGATGGAGCCGATGGTATCAAGCTTTGTTCCCGATGCGTTGATCGCAGTGAAGGAAGCGTCTCGCGGTAAGATTGAAACAGGTCTTCTTATTCATACACACGAAGTTGGTGGCTGGAATGCGGTTGCTGACCAGGTGGAGCCGACATTTATTCATATGTATGGCGGTGCGTTTGAGGAAAAAATCAGATTGCCGCAAAAGTTTGGTGATGATGTGCGCGAGGCCGGTTATCGTTTGAACGCCTTTAAGGTCAACACAATCGAAGATGCAAAAGCCGCAATCGAGGCGGGGGCAGAGCGTTTTACGTCTGATGACCCTGAACTGTTGCTTGGTTTGAAAGGCCCTGAGATTGACGCAAAAGCGAATGCAGAACTGGCCAAAGACACAAGCATGGATACGGTTGTTATTCCTGTTGGTGGTTACGGTACACGCATGGGCGAGATCACAAAGGCGATCCCGAAGGCCATGTTGCCTGTTGGCACAAAGCCGTTGATTATGCATGCGGTTGATGAAGCATTAGAAGCGGGCGCAAGCCGGATTATTATCCCGTGTCGACCTGAGGATGAGGAATTGTTTAATAAACAGTTCTTTGGCAGTGAAGGGCGTAGAGAGATTATTCAACAAAATAAGCGCGATGAGTTGCTTGATGAAGGTAATGCCTTTGCAAATGTTGTTGAGGTTGTGCCGATTTATGCCAAGGAAGGCCCGGCATCTACGATTGCTGAGCTTGTACAGCAACGCGGTATCGGCAACTTTGGTGTAATTTTGCCTGATGATTTGATCGTCGGTGAAAGAGGTGCATTAAAGCAAATGATGGAAAGCTTTGAGCAGACAGGTATGCCGACGATTGGTACCCGTGAAGTTGAAGCGCGCGAAAAGAGCAGTAACGTAACGTTCGTAAAGATGGAAGAGCGTGAAGATGGCGCGGCTGTGACAACAACCGTTCAGATTAAGCCAAAGAAAGATAACCCTGTTTCTAAAAATGCGACTGCGGGGCGTTATATCTTTACGGCCGATTATGTTGATACTGTTGAGGCAATCGATAAGGATGGTCTGAAAGAAGTATCAATGAGCGCGGTTGTTAGGCATTATGCCCAAAATGATGGTGTAGGCGTTGCGCAGCTGAAAGATGCGACATTCTATGATTGTGGTGAAATGGGTGGCTATATGCGCGCGACAGCGGCGTTTATGGATGCCGACGTTTTACGGGAACGCTTTATGGAGCAAAACCCGAATGTGTCTTTCTTGCCGCAGCAGAAGACAAGGCCTGCTCAAGAGGGGCCGGGATCTGATGCGGATGTGGATCACTCAGTAACAAAAGCGTTATCAGCAATTCAGGCAGATGACTCTGCCAAGAAAAATGTTGGTGATGCATCCGGTGTTGCTAAGCTTGAGGAGCAGGGAGATGAATCCGCTCGGTTCTTTGAGGAACCTGAGGGACATACTTCTGTGGACGGACAGCATCAGAGCATTGAGATGTCCAATGGTGTGTCTGTAGACGGTGATGCCGATATTGAAAGGCATGACCTAAGTCACATACAAGAGCCTGAAGTGAAGGCAGGAAAAGAAGAGCACGGTTTGAATTAGGCCTGAATTTTTTCTTACCTTTATATGAAAGCCCCGCACGGGGCTTTTTTTATTGATTATGCCGTTTGGGCAGGCAGCCAATCTTATGTAGCTGTGTAGAGGGTGTACGTCTCCTGCTGTGGGTTAATAACGCGGTGGCGGATGGTGAAAGGGCGGTGGCGTACACTGCTTTGTTATGTTTCTTCATGGTTCTAAATTAATGCGTTTGAATTTATGCACTCTGCGAAAGTGCGGGCTTATGCTTTCCTTGTGTTGGCATCAGGGCGGGATACTGTTTTCTTGATAGGATGCAGGCGGTGAGCACGTCATTCATATAAATGATCTGAAATGTAATTAAGGCAAATGGATATGATTTCTCCTGTGCAGTTCTTAGGCTGTCGTTGGTGGCTGACGGAAGGGCATATTTATTTTCCTTCCTTTGATACGAAAACGCCATAGAGGATGCACTATCGAATCGGCTTTTTTTATGGTCAAAAGATCATTTGCCCGATTCTTGTTTTACACCGTCTATTTCAGTTTGTTTTTAGCTGTAAATAGCTGATATTTTGGGTTGTTAAATGCAGTTATTTATTTGGGTGTGCGTTATCTCTTATGTTTTGTCCATTTATATCCAATAAATGATCATGCATTAATGGTGGCTGATTCGATTGGTGTTGTAATGGGCTTGTTTTTATAAAAGGGTACCTGTATGGTCTGTGTTCGCTTGCGCATTACATGGCTGGAAAAAAACAATGAAATCCTACGACAAGGTGACTGAGAGTTATAAACCGGAAAACGCGGTGCTGGCGTCGTACTTCACGATGGCTGTCGTGGCGATTTTGATTGTGATTAAAAGTTATGCTTACTTGATGAGCGGCTCAACATCTATGCTTGGGTCGTTGGTAGATACGATTGGTGATGCCGCAATTTCGTTTATCAGTTTTTTAAGTATAAAAATTTCCCTGCGCCCTGCAGATCATGAGCATCGTTTCGGGCATGGTAAAGCAGAGGGTTTTTCTGCAATGTTGCAGGGGGCGTTTCTTGTTGGTGCCGCAGTGTTCTTGGTTTTTGAAAGTGTACGTGCCTTTGTAAATCCCGCGCAGATACATCATCATAGTTTGGGCATCAGTGTTTCTGTCATTGCAATTGTGTTGACGGTTTTGATTGTGTTTGTGCAGGGGCTGGTTCTGAAACGTGCGCCGTCATTGGCTGTTGAGGCTGATCAGGGGCATTACAAAAGCGACGTGTTGTTAAATATATCTGTCGTCTTTGCGTTAATCGCAGATATGTTCGGTGGCATGGGGCGTGTGGATGTTGTCATTGGTTTTGCAATCGCATTGTATATTGGCAAAACGGGCTATGACGTGGCCAAAAAGGCGACGGATATGCTGATGGATCGAGAGATATCCCCTGAAGAGCGCCAGAAGATTATTGATATCGTCAAGGCGCACAAAGACGTTTATGGCCTGCATGACTTACGTACACGTAGATCTGGGATGGATCTGTTTATTTGTTTTGATATAGAATTAGAGCCGACGCTTTCTTTAGAGGCGGCCCATGATATTACACGGGAGATTGATTTATCACTTTTGGAGGTGTTCCCAAATGCCGATATTATCATTCATAAAGACCCCAAAGGGGACACGTACGACCCCCGCCATAAAGTTCAGGGTGTGCATCATTAGTAATGATCATCTAAAAACACTCTCTTATCCCTATGATTGTGATTGATTATGCCATAGCATGCTATGGTCTTTATTCGGGAGTGGTGATTCATGGGGCATGCAAAACCTAAACGCAGTTTATTTGATCGTGCGATCAATATCTTTTGTTTTCTGATTATTATCTGGTTTCTGTCGGGGGAGGTTTCTCATCTCTATCGTGATCTTGATACGATCAAGGAAAGACCGGAATTATATGAGCGGCATTATTCAGTGTCCTCAACCTTTCCATTCATCGGAAGCTATTTTCTGATGAAGCCTGAAAATTACAATCCCAAATATAAATATCCGCTTGTTATTGCTTTGCATGGCGTTAGTAAACATGCATATGCGGCTTCTGCGTTGGCTAAACCAAAATTCAGAAAAATGTATCCGTTTTTTGTGATGGTGCCGATTGCCCCGAAAAGGGCGTTCTGGCTCTCCCCAGATGATAAGGCATATCGCATGCCGCAAAATATTCCATACCCCGATCATATGCCGCAGGTGATTGCGGGGATTAAATCTATTCAATCTGATTATCAAATTGATGAGCGAAAAGTCATTATTGTCGGCCATTCGATGGGGGGATCAGGCGTTATCGGCGCATTAGAAAAATACCCTGATTTATTTGCGGCCGGTATTGCCTCCGCAGGGGCGTGGAGCCCGAATGAAATATCGAATATTAAGGCGCCGCTATTTATCTATCACGGCACGAAGGACGGCGCAGTGCCCGTTCAATATTCAGTCGCGCTTAATCAGGCCGCGAAGCTGCAAAACAAGCCTGTTCTTGTTGATTATATCAACGGACAAGGGCACGGCATTGGCCCGCTTATCTATTCTAATTCGAAGGTGTGGGATGATTTGTTAAGTGTGCTTGACGATGATACATGATGGCTATTTTAAACAATAAGCATACATCGTGTTAAAGATTAGTTGATAAAAATATTCTATGCTAAACTATGGCGTTAGTTTTTGAGCGTATCTGCAATTATTTATATGTAATACGGTTGTTTATGCAAAGAATATATATATTTCTATTCATCATATGTTTATTTATTTCTCACCCTTCTGATGCTGATCCGCAGGCTGATCCGGGTGTTTTTAAAGGGAAAATAGTTTTTGGCCAGACGGCCGCATTGCAAGGGCCGGCATCCGCGTTAGGGCAAGGGGTTAATGATGGTATACAGGCCGCCTTTCATGAGGTTAATCATGAAGGTGGGGTTAAGGGGCGAAAGCTTGAACTGATCGCTTTGGATGACGGGTATGAACCGGAAAAAGCGATAACAAATACAAATGTTTTGATAACGGAGAAAGAAGTATTTGCTTTGATTGGCGGCGTCGGTACGCCCACGGCCAATGCAATCCAGCCCGTGACATCATCAAATAAAGTACCATTTATCGGCCCGTTTACCGGAGCCGAATTTCTGCGCAGTCCATATAAACGATATGTGGTTAATATAAGGGGATCATACTGGCAGGAAACAGAAGAATGGGTAGAGAGGCTTACCACAGATCTGGGGGTAAAGCGCATCGCAATTTTGTATCAAGATGATAGTTATGGCCGAGCAGGGCTGTCCGGCGTTAAAAAAGCCCTGGATAAAAGAGGGTTAACGCTGGTCGGTGAAGGGACGTACAAGCGCAATACTACGGCTGTGAAGTCTGCGATACTGAAAATAAGGAAATCAAATCCTGAGGCAGTTGTGATGGTTGGTGCGTATAAGCCGTGCGCCGCGTTTATTAAGCTCGCTAAAAAACTTAAATTGGCTGAGTACTACGTAAATATCTCATTTGTCGGTAGTGACGCACTTGCGCAGGAACTGGGCGAGGACGGTGAGGGGGTGATCATTTCCCAAGTCGTGCCTTTCCCTTATGGTGACGGCCCTAGCCGAATTGTTGCGAATTATCAATCTGCGTTGAAGGCATATAATCCCGATTTGGATTTTGGATTTGTCTCCCTTGAGGGGTATATGATTGGCAGGTTTGTTATAGAGGTTTTAAAGCAGAGCCCTGACGGCCTGACACGCGAAAACTTTCTGGATACGCTCTATAATCTGAAAGATATCCATATCGATGATTTGAAATTAAGTTATGGCCCTGAGGATAATCAGGGAATGGATCAAGTGTTTATGACCGTTTTGCATAAAGACGGTAGTTTCACTTCTGTAGATACGCTCACGAAAGAGTAATAGAAATGCCTGATGCCTCTTTCAACCTTGGTATAAAACACAAGCTTTACTTGGCTTTGCTGGTTATTAACGGTTTAACCATGGTGATTGGCGGGTTGGCGTGGAATACGTCACAGACCACGCTTCAGGCAATGGATTTTGTTGCGCAGGATGTCATGCCAATCACGGACTCTGTGGAAGAGATTATAGTGAATAGTGCAGAGCTAAGTGGCTTGGTGCCCAAGCTCATCTTCGTAAGAAATGATGAGGAGTTGAAAGAAAACTATCAGTCGGTTCAAAAGACACTCACCTCGCAACAGTCAATTTTGAAAAATTTATCAGCTATATTGGACGCCCAAATTACCAAGGAAGATCAAGGATCATTATTAAGTCTGATTGGTGAAATTGAAAATTTAAGAGCAGCGCTTAATAATAAGCTCGTTAGGTTTGTTGAAAATTTGGAGTACAAGCTAAGCTTACAAAAAACCCAAATGGCCAATTTAAAAACCATCGGAAACACGCATTCTAACTTTATTTTAGAGGCCGCACCTGTTTCGGATAATGCCCAATTCGAACTCATCATAGGGTTGGAAGATGAAGCCGCCACAACAGAGCAATTAACCGTGCAGGCAGAAACGTTATCATCTTCGCTGGAGCTGAAGGCGGAGGGGAATTTATTGGTCGGGATATTGGAAACAACAATCCATTATAAAGAGATCGCCGGAATTGCGCCTTTGAAGGAAAGGTTTATTGCCACATTATCCAGGGTTAAGACGCATTTATCCGAACTGAATATGAGGGGTGATGTATCCCGTAATATATCGGATGCGGTTGCAACGATGGAGGCGCTGGGGCAGGGCGAAAATAATGTATTTCAAACCCAAACAAAGTTTCTGGAAACTGATGTTACCCTTAAAAATGAATTGCAAAATATAGAAGCGCTCATCCGCGAAATTAATATATCAACGAACCAGTTAGGCCTTATTACCAAGGAAAATGTTCAGATCATTAATCACACCGCGCAAGACACGATCAATAATAACGTTTATCTAAACATTATTATCGTGTTCAGCAGTATAGTTTTCACCGTTCTGTTAAGTTGGCTGTATATCGGAAAGCGTATTCTAAGCAGGATTGATCATTTGAAAACAGCCATGATTAATTTGTCGAATAAAGAATATCAGTTCGTAATTAAAGGTATGGATAATAAAGATGAACTTGGTCAAATGACGCGGGCATTAATTGGTTTTAGGGAAAAGCTGATTGAAAATGAAATGCTTACGATAGACTTAAAGGAAACAACGAAAGATGCAGAAAAGTCGAAGAAGGATTTTGAGGTTATTTTGAACGCCACGGGTGATGGTATTTACGCCTTGGATGCGCAAGGGCATGCGGTGCTTATAAATCCGGCTGCTGTTCGAATGCTGGGCTATTCTAAAGAGGATATGGTCGGTCAATCACCGCACGCATTGATACATCATTCACACGCAAATGGTGAGTCGTATCCGCAGGAAGAGTGCCCGATTTTAAGAACAATCAGGGAAGGGGTTCCGCAGTTTGTAGAGGATGAAACCTTCTGGCGTAAAGACGGAGAGGGCATATCAGTGGCCTATCACAGCAGGCCAATATTTGATGAAGAAGGTAACCCGCAAGGGACTGTGGTTAGTTTTCAAGATATCACTGAGCGTAAAGAAAAAGAGCGCCTTCTTAAATTGGCCAAAAAACAGGCCGAACATGCAAACCATGCAAAAAGCGAGTTTTTGGCAAATATGTCACATGAACTCAGGACCCCTTTAAACAGTATCATAGGCATGTCGAATATGCTTGTTGATGACCTTCCGCAGGGTGAAGGGCGCGATATGTCTGTTACTGTTAACAAGGCGGCTTTGTCTCTCTTGGAAATCGTCAATGATATCCTTGATATTTCGAAAATAGAATCCGGAAATATTATCTTGGAGGAAATTGGATTTGATCTAAGGGATGTTGCGGCATCAGTTGTTGAAACGTTGGCGCCGATTGCTAGTGGTAAAGGCATATGGCTTAACTTTAAATACGATAAAGAGGATATTCCGTATGTTATTGGTGACCCTTTGCGGGTATCCAGAATTTTAACCAATTTAATTGGGAACGCGATTAAATATACGTTGGATGGCGGGGTGCAGCTTAATATCGATTATTCGTATCTGGATGATGATAATATAATGCTGACATGCTCTATCAGAGATACCGGAATAGGTATTTCTGCGGATAAGCAAGACACAATATTTGAAAAGTTCACTCAGGCAGATGAAACCACAACAAGAAAATTCGGGGGCACGGGGTTAGGGCTCGCTATCACCAAAGAGCTAGTGGAGATGATGCGCGGTGAAATAAATGTGGAAAGTACAGAAGGGGAAGGTTCTACATTTTGGATAAAAATTCCGTTTGAAATAACCGATAAGGTTCATCAAAGCCAGCAGACCAAGAGTGTTATAAATTCATGCCAAGATGAAGACGCGCTCTTTTTGGATCAAATAAATGTACTGGTTGCAGATGATCATGATTTAAATCGTGTTTTAATCAAAAAGCTTCTCAGTAAGTACGGTATTAAATCGTTCACCATCGTGGAAAACGGACTTCTGGCGGTTGAGGAATATAAAAAGAATGAATATGACCTCGTTTTAATGGATTGCCATATGCCTGAAATGAACGGTTACCAAGCCACAACTGAAATCAGGAAACTTGAGGAAAGCAGCTCTAGACGTACACCCATTTTGGCGTTAACGGCGGATGCAATGGCGGGAACCCGTGAGAAATGCTTACAGGTGGGGATGGATGATTACCTAACTAAGCCGATCGATGCTGCTGCTTTGCAGAATATCTTAGGGGCGTGGTTTAAATTCCCCGTAGAGGAATCCGAGCAAAATGTAGTTGATGATCTAAATGACTTTGAGGAGGATGCGTTAGTTGATCTGTCTTTGTTGGATGATTATGCCGACACCCCCCATGATAAAAAAGAATTCTGCGACATCTTTTTTTCGCAAAGTGAACTTATACTCAGGCAACTCCATGATATTTGCTCTGAGGGTGAAAACGAAGAATGGGTTGAGCTCTCTCATAAATTAAAAGGAGGGGCTGGTATGATTGGCGCCTTTAGGTTGCGGGATTATGCCAGTCAGGCGCAAGAGCTGGCCGATGTGCCCAAAAAAGAACGAGACATTGTGCTCTGTAAGATCATAGAGGCGTACCAACAAACAAAGGAAATGTTGGAAAGCTCTTATGCGGAAGGTTTGTAGAATAAGAAAAACTACGTCTCTAAAAGCTCATTTACAATCGTAATCAGTTCGTTGGGTGAGAATGGTTTTCCCAAGACCTCAGATGCTGTTCCTAATATTTTGTTCAGTGTGAACATGTCTTTTTGGCTTTTGAAGGAATTACCACTGATAAACAGGATCGGAATATCCGGAATATGTTCCTTGATTGTGTGTGCAAGCTCCAGCCCGTTTTTTTGTGGCATCATGTAATCTGTTATTACAAGGTCCCAAGACGAATTCAGGATGGCATCTGCGGCTTTGTGTGGGTCACTATATGTAGAAACCTGACAACCGGATTTTGATAATGTGCTTTTTATCATCTCGAGGATAAGCAAATCATCATCTACAACCAAAATGTTTTGTTTTGCACGCATTTTTCACCTATGTAGCGAGCCTATAATAACGATGCATCCATTAAGGGCAACGTACAATTTAAAATCAGTGGCGGCGTTTTGTGTGTGAATACACATGTGTTGCTATGTGGGACTGCAGACCATTTAAAACACGAAGCAATTAAAAAAATAATGCTATTAGTATAAAAATTTTAAACTTTATGGTGTACAATCTAAGGGTGTAAGGAAGGGTTTTTTGTATATGATTTTATCTGATAGCAAAGATGAAAAAAAACTGATGATGTTACTTTCATCCATTAAGCAACATATGGATGAATGGCAGATTGTTAATGTTAACATTTTGAAAGATACGACGGCGTCACAAAAGAATATAATTGATCGTTTGCTTCATAATTATGAGGCGCATGAAGGATTAATTTATCCCGTATCAGAAAAAAAGATTGTGATGTTGGTTCGGTTGGGTGTGGTTCATGACTATACCAATATTAAGGCGAGTTTAGAAAAAAAATTACCACAACATAGTTGCCGCATTACGGTAAAAAAACTTAATAAGATTGGCATAAAACAAATTCAGGTTGACCTTAGTGAACGCAACAGCGGTCTGGAGTTAACGGATAATATGTTTGTGCAGCGTAAGGCGCGTAAAGATAATGTGTTACTAATCGCGGATGACGACAGTTTTGTACGATTATCGTTGGTGAAACTATTGACCGGATGCGGTGACATTGAAGAGGTGAGCGCAGGGAAAGAGGTATTGTCCACATACTTAAAAGTGAACCCGGACATATTATTTTTGGATATACATATGCCTGATCAGACAGGGTTGGATATCTTGCCTAAAATACTGGAGGTAGACCCGGACGCATGTATCATTATGCTGAGTGCGGACAGTCAAAGGCAGAATGTGCTTTCTGCCCTTGATATGGGGGCTATCGGGTTTTTGTCAAAGCCACCCAATACTGAGAAGATTCAAGAGTATATTTCCCAATGTATTACAATCAGGTGATCGGAAATTTAATTCCGTTGGAATCATGAATGCATCAAGTTTTAAAATATTAGTTGCCGAAAGAGTAGACGTTATAAGCGACTTACTTGAAACGGTTTTAACTTTTTCGCGTGCCGGTAATGTGTTCGTCGCAAGAACGACAGAGCATGCAGAAATTATGTACGATATGCACGGCTATAAAGTGGCGTTAATTGATCTGGATCTTTTAAGTGCAGGCGGCCTGTCATTGGCGCAGTCCATCAAGGGCAAATCGCATGATACGATGGTTGTTCTTATGGCTTCGTACGCGGATCCTGAAACAATTGATCAGGCGCGTGATATCGGGGTGGATGACCTGTTAATCAAGCCATTCTCTTATGATGATTTGTCAAATCATGTAAAATATGTGATTTCGCGGAAAGATGCCACATGACAGGAAAACCGCATTACGATCCGGCAATATGGGCAGAGAGGGAGGGAGCTTCTTTTTTGACTGAGGTGTCCTTGTCTAATTATGCCGCGCATAGACGAATTATTCTTAGGAAACTAGAGCTTACCCAAAAGGCTGTTTTGATACATGAAAAGCGTAAGGCGCTAAGTGCGGGCAATAATATCATTGAAAAAGCGAAAATATGGCTCTTTTTTGGGCCTTCAAAAAGCAGGCTCTACCAAATGTGGGGGCAGCTATTGAACGCCTTCGTCAGTAAAACCGTATTTGAAAATGACCTGTATGATATAAATAAATTATTGGATTTGGTACCCATACAGATCAAAGTCGTGTTAAGCCAATGCGTTGATTCAGACCAAAAATATCAAAGACTGGCCTCAGAATTCAATGAGGCAGAGTATTTGGAGGCGAAAGAGCGCATCGATTCAATACAACAACATCAGAACCCGTTAACGGGCCTGTCTAAGGACGAGTATCTATGCCACTCAGATCTGCTTAAACAATTACAGGCACTGATGTTTGAGGAATATTAATTACTTCCAAGCATTACCCAAAGCATCTTTCAATGCTTTTTCATCTGTGTTGATGTCCTCGCAATGTAATTGGTGGGGGCTGCGTTCTATCTTAATTCCGGCTCTGTGTATCTCGCGATAGGGCGCTGTGTTGGCACTGACTGAAACCAAAAAAGAAACAGGGACACCGTTGCATAATATTGTTCTTTTTGCATTCAGGTGTTGTGAGAAAGAGGGCGAAGAGCCTCCTTTTCCATCATTTTCTTTATAAGTCATGAAATTTTGTTTGTGCTTCTGATTAGAGGTAAGGCCTGCCGCTTCGAGCTGTTTATGAAGGTTTTTAATATATGATTTTGTTTTTTCAAAGTCCTGCACGTTGTCATATCCGATTTCATGCAACAGATATATGACCACACCGCCAGACATTTTGATATTCAGCATTTCTGATAATGTTTTATGTGCGTAAGAACAAGTCCAGCCTTGCTGCCTTGGTTTTGGCGGCCTCGATGGAATCATACTCTCGCGCTTTGGCACATCAACGCGATTACACGTAAGGGATGGCCTGGTTTTGATATAGGCTTCGATGTCTTCAGCTGAACTGTTTAAAGAAATGCCCTTCATTTGAATGGTTTGAACAATGCTTGCCGCGTCGTCCTGACCTGCAAAAGCCGCGTGATAAACAAAAAATGACAAAAAAGTCACCGTTAAAATATGTGGCCATCTAATTTTCATTAAAATCAGTATCCTTATTGGTGTGGGAATCGAAAACGTAGCATATCTGTTGTGTATCATCATTGCCAGTCTTTATAATCAATCATAACGTAATGGAAAAAACGCCGCGAACACGCCTATGGTTGCGGTGTGTTGTCGTTGTTTGTTTCCACTTAGCATCATTATTTATTCAAAAAGCGGGAAGGGGCAAAAGATAAACAGTAATTAAGCATTAAGTTTATATTTGATGAAAACTTGCTTGCGTAGCATGTTATAATTTGCGTAATATTTAATTATTAAAGTTGTATACACTCCGTATATTGCAATTACTTAATATTCCTAATAATTTTTCAAGTCACTGTGTTTTGTAGTCTGTGTAATTAATTTCACTATGAGGGGGCTATATTATGGTCAGAAGAACTTTAGGCTTGCTTGCTTGTGTTTCCGTTTTATCAATATCATCAGTTGCTCACGCAGATGATGCTCAATCGATTGAAGAGCTTCGAGCGATGATGAGCTCTATGATGAAGCGTATTGACGCTTTGGAAAAAGAAAATAAAGAATTAAAAACAGAAGTACATTCATTGGATAAAGCCGCTATTCAGGGCAGTGGTCCGCAGATTACCTCTCATGCTCAACTACCGCCGCCGAATTACAGCGCGGTGGAGCCTTCTTCGGGTGATGGGATGAAGATTCCGGGTACCGACACAACAGTGAAGCTGGGGGGCTATGTTAAGGCTGACTTTATTACGGATGTAGGCAGTGATTATGGTGCTGATTTTGCGCGTTTTGCGGGCATACCATTGGATGGTTCTGCGGCAGATTCAAAATCATCGGGTTTTCATGCGCATGCCAGGCAAACACGCCTGAATTTAACGACAAAAACGCCCACTGAAATTGGCTGTATCCCGTCAGCACAAGTTGGACAGATAGCGCATCATTGCTAAGGTGATGTT
>JBQDYD010000005.1:0-209779 GCA_051967755.1 Alcanivorax sp. | reverse complement strand
CTAGGATATATGGTTATACAGAGTTTTGGGGGCTGCCTTTTAAAATAAACGAACATACACTTGATCCGCGGCCTGACACAGAACTGATTATTGAGCTTGCTTTGCAACGGTTTGATCAAAACCGTGATTTGCGTATTTTGGATTTAGGATTAGGAAGCGGCTGTATTCTCATTTCTCTTTTGAAGGAGTTTCCAAATGCGCTGGGCTTTGGTGTTGATGTGTCTGCGCAGGCATGTAAAACAAGCCGCGAAAATGCGAGACTAAATAATTGTGAGGATCGAATTCACATCAGCTGCGGTTCATGGGCAGATGCACTTAAAGCTCAAAATAACCATCAAAAATTTGATCTTATTGTCTCAAATCCCCCGTATATCGCGAATCAAGTGGTTCCGACATTATCGCAAGAGGTGCAGAATCATGACCCGATTCTGAGTTTGGATGGTGGTGATGATGGTTTGGATGCTTACAAAATTATTTTTTCACAAATTGGAACTTTATTTACAGAGGGTGGAATCGGACTTTTTGAAATTGGTTATGATCAGTCTGAAGATGTATCGCGACTCAGCAAGACTGCTGGATTTCTGCTACGCGCCGTTCACCATGATTATGTAAGGAATCCGCGGGTTGTGGAAATCTCTTGTGGGGATAAATAGATTTTTTTTATCGATACGGCTTGATTGAAAAATGCCGTTGGATGTACTTTGAATTTGTTCAAGGCAACACGATCACGATATACGGTTTTCACCTTTGGCAGAAAAACAATATGTTGTGTTTAACTATACGAAATAAGGCGTACGAGGCTATTTGTGCCTGCATATTTAATGTATGGTGAAGGTGTTGGTTGTGTGAAATTTATAACTGACGGACTGAGAAAAGAATGAGACACGGAACATCAAACCGAAGAAATAGAAACCGCAACAGTGGTCGCCGTAATAATCAGCAGCGTACACAAGTTTACGATAGTAATGGTCCGGATGTACGCATTCGTGGTACTGCGCATCAGGTTGCTGAAAAGTATCTTGCGTTAGCAAAGGATGCTACGTCATCAGGCGATCGCATCATGGCAGAAAATTATTATCAGCATGCAGAGCATTATATCCGTATTATCAATGAAAATAACGGTAAGTTTGATGCCGATAAGGTTATGGGCGGAAAATCTTCTTCTCCTCAGTCCAAGGAAAATGATGATGGCAATGCCGCAAATGAAGGCAAGAAAAGCGCAGCAAAATCAAAAGATGATGATTTGTCCCTACCTGACAGTATTTTGGGTTCTGAGGTGGCAACCTCAAGCGATGAAAAAGCTGAAGAGGAAGCTGTAGATTAGTCTGCAATCTTTCTGATTATGTATAAAATAGAGGCAGCTGATTGGCTGCCTTTTTTCTTGATTTTGGTCAATGAAGATATAGACTCAA
Organism: Alcanivorax sp.; assembly: GCA_051967755.1. Lineage (GTDB taxonomy): Bacteria > Pseudomonadota > Alphaproteobacteria > Micavibrionales > Micavibrionaceae > UBA1672. The sequence continues at coordinate 208,367 of JBQDYD010000005.1, read as the reverse complement.
GATCCTTATAATTTTGTAATATCACGTCTGGTTGAGGGGCAAAATGGATTTCGATAAACTCACTGAAAAAACAAAAAGTCTATTACAGCAGGCGCAAACTCTTGCGATAAGGCATGGTCACCAATCGTTAGAGCCTGAGCATTTGCTTAAGGTTATGCTTGATGATGAAAGCGGCCTTGTATCTAAAGTAATAAGGGGCGCAGGCGGGAATGTTGCATTGTTAAAAGCCTCTGTTGAGGGGGCTGTGTCAAAATTTCCTGTTGTTGAAGGCTCAGGAGCGGGGCAGCTTCGATTATCAGCAGATCTTGGGAAGATTTTCGCGAATGCAGAAAAGGTCAGTGAAAAAGCCGGAGATCGTTTTGTTACGACCGAACGTGTCTTGCAGGCGATGATCATGGCAAAGCGTACGGATGTGGCAGGGTATTTGGAAGATGCCGGTATTAATGACCAGACGCTGAATGAGGCGATAAATGATGTTCGAAAAGGACGTACAGCAGATACAGCGGGCGCGGAAGATCAGTTTGATGCGCTAACAAAATATGCGAGAGATCTGACAGAGGATGCAGGCAAAGGTAAATTAGACCCGATCATCGGGCGAGAAGAAGAAATTCGTCGCACAATACAGGTTTTGTCACGCCGTACGAAAAACAATCCTGTTTTAATAGGGGAGCCGGGCGTCGGTAAAACAGCAATTATTGAGGGGCTGGCGCAACGTATTGTGAATGGCGATGTGCCTGAGGCATTGCGGAATAAGCGTCTTATGTCACTCGATCTGGGGTCATTATTGGCAGGCGCAAAATATCGCGGAGAATTTGAAGAGCGTTTGAAGGCCGTGATTGATGAAATTACTGCCGCGGAAGGGGAAGTTATTCTTTTCCTTGATGAATTGCATACCCTTGTTGGTGCGGGTAAGTCTGATGGTGCGATGGATGCTTCTAATATGCTTAAGCCTGCGTTGGCACGCGGTGAGTTGCACATGGTTGGTGCGACCACACTTGATGAGTATCGCAAACATATTGAGAAGGATGCGGCGCTTGCACGGCGTTTTCAGCCCGTATTTGTAACGGAGCCGACCGTTGAGGATACGATTTCAATTCTGCGTGGCCTTAAAGAAAAGTATGAGCTTCATCACGGTGTACGTATCACCGATGCCGCCATCGTTTCTGCGGCAAGCCTTTCTAATCGCTATATTACAGATCGCTTTCTTCCCGATAAAGCGATTGATTTGGTGGATGAGGCGTCATCTCGGTTACGTATGCAGGTCGATAGTAAGCCTGAGGATATTGATGAGTTGGACCGCCGTATTGTTCAATTGAAAATAGAAAGAGAAGCGTTAAAGAAGGAAAAAGATAAAGGCTCTAAAGAGCGGTTGAAAATCCTTGAGGAAGAGTTGGACACGCTGGAATCTGAATCTGCTGAATTGACCAGTCAGTGGAAGGCGGAAAAAGATAAACTTAATGCGGGGCAAAAATTTACGGAGGCTCTTGATAAGGCACGTATAGAGCTTGAACAGGCGGAGCGTAACAATGATTGGGCAAAAGCGAGTGAGCTAAAATATTCTACTATTCCCGATCTGGAGGAAAAGTTGGCTGATGCGGCGGAGGCGGAGGGCTCTACGCATAATTTGATCAACGAAGAAGTGACATCTGATGATATTGCATATGTCGTAAGTAAATGGACAGGTGTGCCCGTTGATAAGATGATGGAGGGCGAGCGTGAAAAGCTTTTGTCTATGGAAGACAAACTGCGCCAGCGCGTCGTTGGCCAAGATGAAGCGGTTAAAGCCGTTGCCAATGCGATCCGTCGTTCACGTGCCGGGCTTCAGGATCAGCGCAAGCCAATAGGTTCTTTCTTATTTCTTGGTCCTACAGGCGTGGGTAAAACAGAACTTACAAAAGCCTTGGCTGAGTTTCTTTTTGATGATGAAACCGCGATGGTTCGGTTGGATATGTCAGAATATATGGAAAAACATGCCGTTTCACGCATGATTGGTGCCCCTCCCGGCTATGTCGGGTATGAGGAGGGCGGCGCCTTGACAGAGGCGGTGCGACGCAGACCATATCAGGTTGTTTTGTTCGATGAAGTTGAAAAAGCGCACCCTGATGTTTTTAATATTCTATTGCAGGTGCTCGATGATGGTCGTTTGACTGATGGTCAGGGGCGCACAGTTGATTTCAGCAATACATTATTAATCATGACCTCTAACTTAGGCAGTGAATATCTGGTTAATCAGAAAGAGGGTGAAGATGTTGATATTGTCCGTAATCAGGTTATGGAGGTCGTGCGCAGTGCGTTCAGGCCGGAATTCTTGAACCGAATTGATGAGCTTTTATTGTTTAGCAGGCTTGAGAGAAAAGACATAGAAGGCATTGTCGATATCCAGTTGCAGTATCTTCTTGACCTCTTGGCCGCGCAGCATGTCACAATGAGCCTGTCATCACAGGCACGCACATGGATTGCCGATAAAGGGTATGATCCTGTTTATGGCGCGCGCCCATTGAAGCGTGTTATACAAACAGAATTACAAAATAGATTGGCCGAATTATTGTTAAGTGGTGATATCGCCGCTGAATCAAAGGTTGCGGTTGATGTTGAGAATGATGTTTTGAGTTTTAGTGTGTCTGCTGGTGCACAAAAACCAGAGAAATCTGTGGCTTAACTGCATATATATGGGCATCTGTGATTGTCAGCATGTGACTTATTATATAAAATCTGTACGTAATTTGTGGTTCATAAATCAGGGTAATTGGTAATGCGTATTCGTTCTGCTTTTCTTTCATTTTCATTATTATCATCAGTGTTTGTTTTGGGGGCTTGCGGTTATACCGTTGAATCATCAAATCAGGATGTTACGTTTTTAACCCCGGGTGCAGAGGGAGCGAAATGTGTTGTTGAAATCGATAAGCGCAAATACCAAGTGAATCCGCCAGAAGAGATAAATATCAAAAAATCTTCAAAAGATATGGAAGTTATATGTTACGGCACGAACAACAGAACTGTTGAGATGACGGTTCCAGCCAAGTTTGAAAGCCGTGCAATTTGGGGTACACCTGCCGGTATGGCGTGGGATTACGCGTCACAGTCGATGCATTATTATCCTGATGTTATTGCCGTTGATTTCTCTCAAGAAGATATGATTGCCAATGAGCAGCCTTCTTACAATCATGATGCGATGATGACCCCTGAAGAGCATGATTTGGAAGAATTCTCTCCATCTGAGCCACGTTTAAACTCTGATAAGGGAGATGTCGATTCTGTTTTGATGCGTAAGGGTGATGGTGCAGAGGATGTCGTCATTGAAATTCAGGAAGCTGAAGACATGGAGTATGAGAAAAGTGATTTGGATTCAGTGATCGAAGATCTCCGTCAAACACCCACCGAAGATTTACTTCAGCAAGAAGCATCAGCAGGCGACGCAGAGAACGCACCTGTTGATCTGTTTCCCGGCCAATAACCTATAAATTCGGATATATTTTATGAGTACCCCGAAAACATATTTCTTTTGCGGAATAGGGGGAAGCGGCATGATGCCGCTTGCTGTTCTTCTTAAAAAACGTGGTAATAAGGTCGTTGGTTCTGACCGTTCGTTTGACCAAGGTAAAACACCTGAAAAGTTTGAGGCGCTGGTCGATATAGGGATAAAGCTTTTTCCGCAAGACGGTTCAGGCGTATCAAAGAATATAGACGTTTTTGTTGTATCCACCGCGATAGAGGAAACAATCCTTGATGTGAAGGCGGCTATTGATTGTAATTTGAGCATCATAAAACGAGGGGCTTTGTTGGCTGAGTGTTTTAATGCGGCGCATCAACGGATTGCAATCGCAGGGACGAGCGGTAAATCTACTGTTACCGGGATGGTTGGCACGGTTTTGACCAGTCTGAATTTTGATCCAACTGTTGTTAATGGAGGAGAGATTGTAAATTTCAAAAGCTCTGCTCAAGACAGGTTTGCCTCTATTCGTCATGGGAGCTCAGATATTTTTGTTGCTGAGATGGATGAAAGTGACGGGTCAATTGAACATTACACACCGACGACGGCTATCTTAAATAATATCGCACTAGATCATAAAACGATTAAAGAGTTAGAAGTTCTTTTCGGCGATTATCTTGGGCGTACGACGAAGTCAATTGTTGCTAATTTTGGGCAGCCTCGTGTGAAAAAGCTCTGCGAAGAACGGGGGATTAAAAACATTATCAGCTATGGTATTGATGACGATCTCGTTGATTTGCGAGCAAGTGATCTTGTGCCTAAAGCCGCGGGTATCGAGTATACGTTACATTATCAGGGGCAAGGTTATTTAGTGCAGCTTAATGTGCCCGGGCGACATAATGTTGAGAATTCTTTGGCTTGTTTGGGGGCCTGTTTGGCAGAAGGCGTGGATTTATTACAAGCCGTAAATGCGTTGCCAGATTTTAAGGGTATTCATCGCCGAATGGAGCTGATCGGTAAAAAGAATGATATAACCGTTTTGGATGATTTTGCACATAATCCGGATAAAATATCTGCAAGCCTGCAAACTCTGAAATCTTTTGATGGGCGTTTAATCATTTTGTTCCAACCGCACGGTTTCGGGCCATTGCGATTAATGGGAAAAGAAATGATTGAGGCTTTTTCATCTTATTTAGATGACGATGATGTACTTGCTATGCCGGAGGTATATTATGCCGGAGGGACGGTTGACCGCTCTGTTACGGCTAAAGATATAATTGCACAATCTAAACAGGCCGGTGTTAATGCCTATTGGTTTGAACGTCGGGATCAAATCGCAGATTTTATTTTGGATATCGCAGAAGAGGGGGATCGCATAGTTGTGATGGGAGCGCGTGATGACACGCTCCATACATTTGCTAAAACCCTGCTTGATCACTTGCCATAGCGTTGCTCTAAATATTTATAAATCGCGCGCATTCCTGTATCAGCGCCCCCCACTGAGCGTGCGGCGTTGCCTTCTTTTTCCCATGAAAATACATCCATGTGAATCCATTCGATGTCATCTTCTATGAATTCATTCAAGAATAGTGCGGCGGCTGTTGCGCCTGCCTTACCCCCCGTACTTTTAATGTCGGCGATAGGGCTGTCGAGCTCTTTTCTGTATGGTTTCCATAGCGGTAGATTCCAAACGGGATCATCCACGTCGTTTTGTGCAGAAAGGGTTTGAATGTTATATGCCGTATCCCCGTTGTTAGAGAATAACGCCGGTAAGCCAAAGCCGACAGCAACGCGCGCCGCGCCGGTAAGGGTGGCAAAATCAATGATCAATTCAGGGTTTTCTTCACATGCATATGTCAGTGTATCAGCAAGCACCAAGCGTCCTTCCGCATCTGTATTGCCTACCTCTACGGTAATGCCTTTTCTTGTTTGTAAGACATCTGCCGGTCTGTATGCGTTGCCTGAAACAGAGTTTTCAACAGCCGGGATCAGAACACGCAATCTGACGGGCAGTTTCATGCTCATAATCATATGAGCCAGTGCCAAAACATGCGCCGATCCGCCCATGTCCTTTTTCATATCATACATGAATGAGGAAGGTTTTAAGTCCAGACCACCGGTATCAAAACACACACCCTTACCAACCAGGGTTACTTTGGGGTGTTTTGCATTACCCCACGTGAAGTCCAGCAGGCGCGGCCTACGGGTGCTGGCCTTGCCAACGTCGAAGATCATGGGGAAGTTTTTGTTTTGGAGCGCAGTGTCTTTAATGACTTTTAGTTTAAGGTCATGCTGCTCTGCTACGTATTTCGCGGCGTTTTCCAGCTCCTCCGGTCCCATATCATTTGCAGGGGTGTTAACCAGATCGCGGATAAGGCAAACAGATTCTACATATGTTTCTATAAGCTTTTTATCTGCATCCTTTGAAATAACCAAAGCAGGGTGCTTTTTCTTTTTATCCTGTTTATAGGCGTCAAAACTATAGGCGGCCCAACCCCAACCAATATGAAGTCGGTTAAATGCATCATCGCCGAGTGCGCCTTTTTCAATTTGAAAACTGGTCGATTTTAAGGCATCCGCACCGAAAGCTTTTTTTACGGCGCTGTATATTTTGCCGCCGCTAAGGTAGGTGAATTTTTTATTTGCCCCGACAATGATTTTTTCTGCCGCCCCGTTTTCATCGCGAAGGACATAGGCTTGCCCGCCTTTGCCTTTAAAATCACGTTCATCACATTCTGTTTGCTCTTTTGGGCTCAGTGTTTTGTATATCGATTTAAAGTCTTTTTGTGTTGTGACTGTGATCGTTATGTGTGATTTGCGTTTACGCGTTATATAAGGCTTGAATAGTTCGATTTGAGGCATTGTTCTTTTTCTTATATTGAAGGGTATATATACCCGTATATCAAAAACAGGCATATGCATCTATAAAAGATATTGCTTTTCAGAATGATATACGCGATAAAATCCACTACCAACCTTTAAGGGGGCCAGTAGCTCAGTTGGTTAGAGCAGTCCGCTCATAACGGATTGGTCGCTGGTTCAAGTCCGGCCTGGCCCACCATTTCATTATTCCCCTCCCGTAAATCGGCTAGAGCTAAGAATGGCTGCGAGAAAGCGGCGGTTCTAAAACCGTGATTTCTGTCGTAAGTAATCTTGTCCGCAAATGCCATTCGAAGCAGCATGATGTGGTGTCGGGCTATTTTATCACTTCATTTTTCATGCATTTTATATATCAATTTTGATTATTGTTTATTAATCTGCGTCTACTTTATTTACAGGAGCAAGAAGATAGAAAGCCTTATTTTATTCATTAGCACCATTGTATTTTTGGGATTTTTGCTTGTCCCTTTGTCAAAAAGCTTGGGTGCCCCAATTCTGCTTCTTATTCTAATCGGTGGTATGCTTGTTGGTGAGGATGGACCGGGTAATATTGATTTTGAAGATTTTGAATTGGCGTATTCTCTGGGAAGTATAGCTCTGGCGATTATACTTTTTGCGGGAGGGTTGGAAACCAAAATCAGAACACTAAAAGGTTCGCGTACGGTTTCCGTTTTTCTTGCGTCATTTGGCGTTCTTATTACCACGGGGATCGTTGGGGCGGCGGCTTCTTATATGCTGAATATCCCGATTGAGCACGGCCTTCTTCTGGGCGCTGTGGTTGCTTCGACCGACGCGGCCGCGACTTTTATGCTTATACAGCAAAACCAAATCAATTTACCATCACGTCTTTCTAACACACTGGTTTTGGAATCAGGAATTAATGATCCGATGGCCATATTTTTAACAATTGCGCTGACGGCTATTGTTAATCAAGGTGCTCAGATTGGTGGTGAAACCGCCTTAACATTTTTGCCTCTATTTTTACAGCAAATAGGAATTGGTGTGACGTTCGGTGTCATTGGGGGTATTGGGCTTGCGAAGATACTTGATAATATACAAATTCCTGTGGGGTTACATCCTCCTATGGCATTGGCTGGGGCGATGGCAATTTTCGCAGCTACCTCTATATTAGGTGGTAGCGGGTTTCTCGCAATTTATCTGTGTGGCCTGATAGTTATAGACCAAATCAAAAAATCAGCAGAACGCATATTAAACTTTGGCGAGGCTTTGCAGTGGCTAAGCCAAATCGTTTTATTCTTTATGTTGGGATTGCTTGTTACGCCAAGTGACTTGCCAGACACGGCGGTTCCGGCATTAATAATTGCATTTGTCTTAATGTTCTTTGCGCGTCCGCTTGCGGTTTTTATTTGTGCGATACCTGCACGTTTTTCGATCAAGGAAACAACCTATTTAAGTTGGGTTGGTTTGCGCGGCGCTGTGCCTATTTTCCTTGCTATTTTCCCTATTATAACGCCAGGGCCAATAGAAACTGACTTTTTCAATATTGTTTTTGTTATTGTTGTCGTTTCTTTGGTTTTGCAAGGCTGGACAGTTGCATCCTCTGCGAAATGGTTGGGACTAATAGAAAAATAAGCCGTTTCCCCTGTGTTTTTCTTGGTGGCCATCGTTATACGGTCGGCCATAAAGTCGCATTGTTGAGGGTGTTGATTGATCGCGAGCAGAGAGAGCGGGGCGGGCTTCTGCACAATTTCTGCACATAATATCATTCATAAATACATATCGACCTCATATTGCCTGCATATCTATATGTGAAAAAGGAGTATGAGATTTTTAAACAAAAACAAAATTGAAATTCATTATTACTTTCTGGTTCTTGCGGCCTTAATTTTGGCGTTTGATCCTGTGGTTTGGCTTTTTCATACGTGGAATGATCCATCCTATGATTCAAAGGGCATGCTTGTCTTTCTGATTTGTGTCGCCATGTTTTTCTGGGGTATCACAAGCCCGTTATTAAATTGTCGTCCTATCGACAGAAAAAAGCCATTCTTGCTTTTGTTTATTTCTGCGTGTGTTCGCTTGTTCGGGCAAATTGCAGCAATCAATGTAATCGGGGCCCTGACCCTTGTTATTGACGTTTATGCATTGTCACAAATCGCAGGTTTAGGAAAGCGTAAACGGTTTGTGTCACCTTTTTGGCTCGCTGTCTGTTTCGGTTTCTCACTGCCTTTGGAGCGCATTGTCCAGCGTAGTATTGGTTATGGCCTTCAGAACTTGTCAGCAGACGGGGCATGTTCCATCCTTTCAACGTTTTACGAAAATGTGACGTGTTATGGGGTGCGCATCTTGATTAACACGCAAGATGTTATGGTTGATTTGCCGTGTTCGGGCGCGCGCTCAGTTCTGTTGTTATTATTTTTCTATTGTTGCTGTGCCGCAGTTTCGCGCTTTAATTGCGTTATTGCCGCTCTTGGTTTTGGTGTGACGCTCTTATCTGCGTTGATGATGAACATAGTACGTATTTGCGTGCTGGCCATCGGCATCGCCTTCCCGGTTGCAGGTATTGACGTTATGGATCAACCTTTTCATGACCTGATAGGGCTGTCTGCTTTGGCTTTGGGGGCTGTGCCCATATTGTTTTGGCTGCGTCGTTTTTCTAAAAAGCATAAGCCCGTGCATCATGTGTTGGATCAGGCATTATGGGTGGTGCCCAGAAGTGTTCAGCGGGATGGATGGTGGTTAGAGAGCTCACCAAAACCCCGAGAGAAAAAAGCATCTTTAGCTTTGGCATTATTATGCGTGTTGGGGGCTTGTGTTATTTGCAATTTGCCGCGCAAAGCCATGGATGTATCGCGTCAAGATATCCCGCTAAATATGCCATATAGCCTAAATGGCGTCATTGGCGTTCCGCGTTCTTTGTCTACGGCAGAGAAAGCATATTTTACGCAATATGGGGGATCGGCAGAAAAAGCATCCTATGATGATCATGGCTTAATGATTGTAAGAACCTCAGCCCCCCTAAGGCATTTGCATGCGCCTGATGAATGTCTGCGCGGTCTGGGGATGAAGGTGGAATATCAAGGCCCGGATTACAAGACGATACCAAGCGCAATATATAAAGCAACGGATAGAGACGGAAACAGTTATCGCATCGCTGTGAGTTTTATGTCCGAGGATCAACGCATCATTACCACAAATATTTCTGAAGCTGTCTGGCGGTGGATGCAAAATCCGGATCAGTCATGGACCGCGGTTCAGCGCATTTCACCTTGGAACAGCCCGAAGAAAAACAACCTGATATTCGATCATGCTGTGATTGCTGCATTGGATATCAGTATTGAAAAACCGTCCCTTAAAATTGCATCAATAGGAGAGAAATGATGACATCATACAATAAAATATTAGTTACTTGTTTTTGTATTATAGGCTGGGCGCAACCTGTCTATGCGGAAATTACCGATGATATCGGCGGCACGGTTGAAGCCGAGTTAGATGGAAAGATTATCCATTTTCCGGCGCTGAAAACAGACATTCATGTTGATATAAAGGGTGATCTGGCCAATGTGAAGGTTACCCAGATTTTTGAAAACCCTACGAATGCTGCGATGCATGCGCGTTATTTATTTCCGATGAATAAGGACAGCGCCGTGCATTCTATGATCATGGAGGTTGGGGATGAAATCATAAAGGCCAAGATTAAGCGCAAAGAGGAAGCCAAGAAAACATTTGAAGCGGCCAAAGTGGAGGGGAAGACCGCGTCCCTTTTAACGCAGAACAGGCCGAATATGTTTACACAAAAAATCGCAAATTTAATGCCGAGCATGCCGATCACCGTAACATTAGAATATACGCAGAGCATTCCAAAAGTTGATAATGCCTATGAGCTTGTCGTGCCGTTGGTTGTTGGCCCTCGATATAACCCCTTGGGGATGGGGGAAAGCCCTGATCTGGTAGATGATGGTGTTTCCTACGGTAAGGTGGAAAGTACAAGTCGTTCTGCTTTTGGTGTGTGGGAGCTTGAGGAAAAGGTTGATTATCCCGATGTAACGGGGTTAACGCTTCCCGATACTATCGATGCGGCACGTGTTTCGATCCGTGTAGATATGGATAGCGATATTGTCATACAGGATGTTTTCAGTGAGACACATGATATTTCTGTGAAGGGCAATGATAAAACCAAAACGATTGCCCTCCAAAAACATCGTGTCATAGATAATGCAGATTTTGTTCTGCGCTACAGCTTATCAGGGCAGAGTACAAAAGCGGGCTTTTTGGCTACGAATGAGAATGGTGAGGGGTATTTCAGCCTGATGATTGAGCCGCCTGAGCTGCCAAATGACAAAGATATTACATCGCGTGAGATGGTTTTTGTTCTGGATACATCCGGTTCTATGAATGGTCGCCCAATAGACGCCAGTAAAACTTTTATGCGCCACGCGCTGGAAAATTTACGACAAGGGGATTCTTTTCGCATAATTCGTTTTAGCGACAATGCCACGGAATATGCTTCTGTCCCGGTTCCTGCTACATCTGAAAATATAAAAGATGGGTTGCGTTATGTACAAAGCCTTAGCGCAAATGGAGGCACAAATATTCCTCTTGCAATTAGTCAGGCCTTTGCAGCGCCCGAAATGGATAATAAACTACGCATAGTGGTATTCCTTACCGATGGGTATATCGGAAACGAAGCATCAGTATTAAAACAAATCGCTGGGGTTATTGGAGATGCCCGAATATATGCCTTTGGTGTCGGAACATCCGTAAATCGTTATCTGCTTGCGGAAATGGGGCGGCGCGGGCGTGGTTTTAGCCGTTTTATCAACCCGACAGAAGATATCCATGATGCCGCTATTTCATTAGCAAAGAAGCTTAATGCCCCGGTGTTAACTGATATTGAGATTGATTGGGGGGATTTGGATGTGGCCGATATAACCCCGGATGTTATTCCTGATTTGTTTGCGGGTAATACAATTCGTGTACAAGGGCGCTTTAAAGGCGCAGGAACGCACTTGGTACGCGTGAATGGAAAAGTGCAGGGGCGTAAAGCGTCTTTGCCTGTGCAGGTTACTTTACCTGCGGCAAATGACAATCAGGATGATGGCAAGGCCATTCCAATCATTTGGGCGCGTTCTCGTGTAAGTGATTTAATGCGTCATATAAATACACCCGACAGCGTACGTTATGTGACCGATACAGATGATGAGTTGAAAGAGAAAGTTGTTCAATTAGGGCTGAGATTCTCTCTTATGACACAGTGGACGTCCTTCGTCGCGGTATCTGAAAAACTGTATAACAAAGATACGGAAAAAACGAGAAGCGCCACTGTGCCTTTACCTATGGTAAAGGGGGTGACAAATTTGGCTTATGGGCAGAGTTTCTCAGGCGGTTCAGTGCCGGAGCCGGCCAGCACGGGCGGGTTAATCGTACTTGGCGGTATTGCAGCAGCAGCCATGAGGCGTAAGAAAAGAAAGTCCGATAAAGTGGTTTGACGTAATCTGAGCTTTTGCATAACGTTAAATCGACTAAATTTGAAAGAAAATAGATGGCCAGACAGATCCTTGTTGTTGATGATGATCCCAATATTCGTGATGTAGTTGTTTTTGCATTGGAAAAAGCGAATATGGATACGGCGCAAGCCTCTGATGGCCATCAAGCTTTAGGTATGGTGCAGGGCGGTGAATATGACTTGATTGTGCTTGATATCAATATGCCGGAAATGGACGGGCTGGAAGCATGCAAAGCTCTTAGAAAAAATTCCGACATTCCAATTCTCTTTTTATCCTCACGGGATGAGGAAATAGATAAAATAATCGGGCTTGAATTAGGGGCTGACGATTACCTGACGAAGCCTTTCAGTCCGCGTGAATTGGTGGCGCGGGTAAGGGCGATTTTAAAAAGAACGTACGCAATACAAAAACAGGAAGACACGAATATTCATATCTGTGGTGCGTTAACCATAAATAAAACAAAGCATGAGGCCGCATGGAACGGAGATATCGTAAGCCTGACAGCAACTGAATTTTCTATTATCTCCGGAATGGCGCAATATCCTGATCGTGTGTTCGATCGTGATCAAATTATGGGTATGGCGTATAGCGCCAGCACTTATGTCAGTGACAGAACGGTTGATAGTCACATTCGCAATATTCGTAATAAATTTGCCCAAAAAGGCTGTGATGCCCTTATTACGACATTGCGTGGTGTGGGGTATAAATTAACGCCATGAGAAGAAAAACTACTGCACGGATACGACTGCGCACAATCTTGCTGATTGTGAACTTGATGGTTTTTCTACTTCCGCTTGCAGGTATTATGTTTTTTCGGGTCTATGAAAATGCGTTGGTACAACAAACAGAAAATGAACTTATATCGCAGGCTGCGGTTATTTCCGCGATGTATAAAGCACAAATCTTGGAGAAGGGGGCATCTTCACAGCCTCATGGTATTCCGGCAGACGCGCAGAGCATGGTGTCTATTGATACATACTATACCCCGATCCCTCCCAAGCTTGACTTGTCTAAAGCAGATATATTGCCGTCCAGAGGGGATGGTAAGGAAGGTGTTATTGCGTCACCCCTATCGAGGGAGGTTGGGGAGCTGTTAACCCCTGTAATTCTAGATGCGCAAAAAATAACATTATCAGGGATTAAGATATTGGATTACAACGGTGTTGTGGTTTCCGGACGTAATGAGGTGGGCACTGATTTTTCAGACCTGTTTGAGGTTCGTCAGGCTTTGGCCGGATATTATTCGAGTGTTATTCGAGAACGTATTTCAGATAGTCCGCCGCCGGCGCTGGCTTCTATCAGTCGCGGTACCGGTATACGCGTTTTTATCGCAATGCCTATCCTTCATGAGGGTAATGTATGGGGTGTCGTATACCTATCCAGAACGCCTCAAAATATTTTAAAGCACATGTATGCAGAAAAGGGGAAGTTCATCTTTGTGGGCTTTGCATTAATCTGCATTACAATGCTGATTGCGCTTTTTACTTCCTTTATGATTTCAAGACCGATTAAGCGCCTTATTGAGCGTACAGAGCGTTTTTCCAAGGGCGATAAAGATGCTTTACGGTCATCTTCGGGGGCAGATGTGGAAGAGATTGCCCTTTTATCTGATAGTTTTGAGCGCATGGCTCTTTCTTTAAATAATCGCGCAGAGTACATACGTGACTTTGCTATGCATGTCTCTCATGAATTTAAGACCCCGATAACGGCAATTCAAGGTTCTGCTGAGCTGTTATTGGATCACTTAAATGATATGGAAGAGGAGAAAAAGCGGAAGTTTTTAAATAACATCATCAGTGATAGTAATCGCCTTAAGAGGCTTGTGCGGCGCCTGTTGGAGCTTGCTCGTGCTGATAATATTATCGTTTCAAATGAAGTGTGTGATTCCGCAATGGTATTTGAGGATATCCGCAGGAAATATCAAGGGTATGAAGGCTTTGACGTTGTTCTGCTCTGTAACGAAACGGCAAACGTATGTATGTCAGAAGAAAATCTTGAAACCATATTGATTAACTTTTGTGATAATGCCTATCAGAATAATGCGACAGTGTTAGAGGTTGATGCGCATATTCAAGATGACGCACTGAATGTGGTTTTGAAGGACAATGGTCAGGGGATTTCGGAAGCAAACGCATCGAAAATATTTAATCCCTTTTTTACGACACGAAGGCAAGAGGGGGGAACAGGCATTGGTTTGGGTATTATTTCATCAATACTGGACGCGCATGACGGTACGGTTACCCTTTTGCAAAGCAAAGATAATGCCTGTGGTGCCTGCTTTCGGGTGGTTTTACCTATAAGCTCTTAGGCGGCTTTCCTGACCCTTAATGTTTCATATCTTGATGCGTAAAGGAATTAAGGGGATATGAGTGTCGTTTGATGAGACCTTTGGCCGTCGTTCATGAGTTCTGATTGAATTAAGTTCGGTGCGTCAGTGTTTGCACTATCTTCAGGTAAACATACTGCCGGCGTATCAAATTCATATTCTGGTATTTGGAGTGGCGGAAGATCCGTAAGATTGTAATAAATGCCGCTATCTATGTGATCAGGTAGTGGTGTGAACAGCTCAGAATAATCTTCGGACGTTGTTTCAGGTAAATTGATTGCGTCCGTTGTATATCCGTCATAAATGCCCGCACCTTGTGCGTCACTAACGCCTGATGTGTCGATGATTAACCCTGGATGTTCAATATCGGCTAAGCCTTCTGCATAGCTGGAATAACCTGCCGCGGGAGTGAAATTGATATCCTGTTCATTTTCAGGGGACACGCCGGTAGGAACGTAGCCTTGCTCGGTTCCGTTTTGCATTTCAAGCGGCGCAGGGGCTATTTCGGTTGTTTTAGGTGTGAAGAGGTTGGAAACGTAGTCGCGCATTACCTCAGGGTTATCCAATAACGCTTGTGCTGTTTCATCTCGGGCTGTTGAATTGTCCCAAGCCCCCTTTAAGTCATACCACGCCGCATCGGCAGCTTGCGCCTCCACATAGGCCTTGATCATGGGGTGTGCATCTTCATTGTTAAATTTAGCCGTGCGCTCGACAATCTCTAAGAGGTCATCCTTATCCATGACTTCCGTCAGGGCGCGGGCTTTTACAGGGTCAGACAGAACCTTATCAAATTCGGCCTGAAACGCGCGCTGCGCTTGATCAACCTGCGTTTGTGCTTCTTGAACGGCCGGTGCTGCTTTTGTTATTGTTACAGAAGGCGGCTCCATCATCATCATGCCGCCGCTTGCACTGGATGCCCCTGAATCCAAGAGCGCCCTTTGCCACAGCGGTGGTTGGTTGTCACTATATGTTTGGTTGTAGTCGTCTTTTGCCTGCTCAACGGCGTTTCTGGCCTCGATCAGATCTCTGAGCGGGTCATTTGACGATGTGACAGTATCCGGGATGATTTTGTAGGTATCAGTCCCGATCTCTCCACGAAGAGAGGTGCCTGCAACGATGCTTGGCGCTAATAATTGATGCATTTCATCAGATAGCCCAACCTCGTCAGAGTATTCTTTAAAGCGGTCATATGCATAAGATTCTGCGCCCGCCATGGTGAATATGGCCCAAGGGCCGGGGTCTGCTGCCTGAACCTCAAGAACGGTTCCGACATCATCCATCATCTCCTGATATTTATCACGCATTTCAGCAGTGAAGTTTTCAGGATCTTGCTCGTGTAATTTATCGGCAATATTGCGCATCATGGCATTTGCTGTTGTCGTCATTGCAACGGATGCCGCGGTAAATGCAACTGTTGTGATAATGCCTGACTTTCCGACGTTTAATGTCGGTTTTGCTATCTTGATACCTCTCACAATATCAACAAGGCTGGAAAGCCCCTTAGCACCTCGCGCCAGATCTGACGCTGCGTCTGCAGTTTTGGCCGCATCCACGACGCTATCGAGCGATGATAATAATCTTGTTTTGGACGCGGTATCTATTTTGTCCATGGTTTTGCTGAAATCGACCAGCCCTTCAATCGCGTCATCGGTTAGCCCCTCTGCGTGCGATAGGGATGTGTATTCTGCGCTTGTGCGTAAAGCTTTCAGGTTTTCTAAATCATCCGGATCTAATGTCGATGATAATCTGACAAATTCGTCATCTGTCATGCTTGTCACATTATTATACATGCGCATTTGATCATCGCTAAATCCGACGAATTGCTGAACCATATCGTCGACAGAGGAAAAGCCGTTTTGTGATGTGAATGTTTTTCCTGCTGTGTTTGATGGCACGCTATCGACGCTGTCTAAAACACGTGATGTGCTGGAGAAGGGAACGCCTTTGCCGGGGTTTTGTGTTGTGAACGCTTTTTTCAGTGCGTCAAACCCACCTTCAGAAACTTCGGTAAATCCCTTGTCAGCTGCGATTGCAGCGTCTCTTTGTGCATTAAAAAATTGTTGCGCAGCGCCTGCACGCATGCTTTCAGGCAGGTTGTCGAAATTACGAACGATCACATCGCCATTCTTGATTTCTGTTACTGTGCCTGCGGCATCATCCATAAACACCATATGGGACGGGCGCCCCCGTGCATCGAGTTCTGCGACAAAGCCTTGCCCTCTATCGAGTGGCGTACGCATGGTGTTAAAGTTATCCATGGTGCGCATTTCTGCCTGATAACCGGGGCTAACTCGGGTATTCGGGGGATTAAGCGGTGGCCTGTTCATTCTGCGGCCAAGTGATTCCAAAGCGCTACGCGCCGCGCCGGGTGAGGTCGCATTGTCAAAACGGCTTGCCAGATTACCGGATGAGCCTAATTCTCTGCCAATATGTTTGAAATTTTCAGCAGATTCAGGGTATCTGAACACTGTCCCCATATCCTGAGATTTTGGGTCAAACCGCATATAGACATTGGTGCGGCTGTTATACATTTCAATTTTACCGTTCTTGGCGACCAACCCTTTTGTATCAGGATCATCAACCATTCTGCGCATAAAATCTGCCAGATCTTCGGGCTTATCAATGTGTAAATCTTTTCCTGCTGCGCCGCCGACCTGATCTCTGAAGGCGTTATGGCCGGTCATAATACCGCCATTGGGGTCATTACCAAGTGCATGCTTGTCCCAAGCATGGCCCCGCGTAATGTAGTCAATCATTTCATCTATAGTTAGTGGCATTTATTCCCCCGATATTTGCCTTTAACTTACGGCTCCATCATTATGGTTAGCGCCAAAATCTACGTCGTCGATAACAGTTCTGTTCTCCGGATACACAGTTTTATGTGCTTCTTTAAACATGTCGACAACATCTTCAAAATCCTGCATTTCAGTTTTATATGTGTCAGACAGAAGATAATCTCTTAATTCCGGCCATCTTTCATCATATAGATCTTTTTTTGCACGAACCTGATCATCCAGTGCAAATAAATTACCGTGGCCCTTCCACATATCGGCAACTTCGGTTAGGGCGATGAATTCTTTGGGTGTGAATGTCATGTTTGTTTCTTCACCACTGAATTTGTCAATTGCGGCGTGTACGTCGTCCACATCAACCAAGGCGGTGGATACTTCAATAACGCCTTTTAGTGGATGATCGGAGTCCGAGAATTGATCGATCTCTAGTGTTTTATTGAGCCAGTTCACAATTGTTTCTTTATCTTTAGGCGTAAAGTCGGCAACAATGACTTCTGCCGCGGAATTTTCCTCCTCAGCCTGACGAGTGAACCGCATGCTCAAATCTCCGTTATTTTTAGTGGATACAACCATCTCAACCCATGCCTGTTTTTTTTCTTATTTATAGTTATTGCTAATTTTAAAGAATATTACATCAAACGTCAAAAATTATTGCAAATTAAGTTGCAATAGCAGTCAATTATTTTAGTGAGTTAGCGTCTTACTAAGCTCTCAAGCAATGGTAAAACGAAGACGAACCTGTTTTTTACGATGCTAAGGGTATATATATGCGTTATAAATTATCTAACACATATGAGGTCTATGGTGGTTACGGGAAAGCGTGCTTTGTTACGTGGTGTGATCGGTAAATGCCCTAATTGCGGTCAGGGAAAACTTTTTAAATCATACATAAAACAGAATGAAATGTGCTCTGTTTGCCATGAAGATTTATCATATATTCATGCCGATGATGGCCCGCCCTGGTTAACGATATTTGTATGCGGCCATTTGCTGGCGCCGCTTTTAATTTATTTTATCAGTAATGATGTTTTGCCTGAATCGGTTGAAACAGTGACGCTGATTGCGGTCGCGCTTATGTGCGTATTTTTGATTCTGCCGCGCTCTAAAGGGCTTTTTATAGCCGCGATATGGTTGACGCATAAAAAAGAAACCGATAACGGGTGATTATCCGCCGGGCGAACGTGGTGCGGGATCTCCTGATGGATACCAATCGGCCGAGCCGGCATTAATTTTTCCGTTCGCATCATCATCCCAAAATGCAGGGCGGTCACGTCCGGCGGCGAGTGGGCGTGTGTCAACATGCGTGTTGAGGTCAACATCGTAATTGCCTAACCCTCTAATTCCGGGGACGTCTTGCCATATGGCCTGTGTTACTTCGCGCGTGGGGATCATATTGCCGTCGGTATCAATAGGCCTGATATCAAGGGCTTTACCAAGGTTATGTTGGGATATGCTGACCGTACTGTTTAATAGGGCGGCGGTATCAGGATGACGATAGCCCGAAATTAAATCAAATCGATCAATAAGGGATCTGTCTTGTGAGGCGAGCTCTGCATTGACGACATCTTTGATGGTAAACAGGTTATCAATTAACCGTGTATCCATATCGCCGTCACCATCATTATCGTAATCCAGATCGTATGTATTATTACCGTGTGTGTGGGTTTCCGGTACGGGTTCATCCCTGCGCCAGTCGCGGGTGAATTCATCAAATTGATCACCCAAATCTTGAAATGGGGTACCTTCTGCGGTTGATTCCGGTGGCTTAAAGAGTTTTGCCGCATAACCGCTTGGTTGAGAGGGATCAATTTCAATGATCATCTCTTCATTATTATGAATGTTTCTTAAATGAATGTTGTCACCCACAACGTTGCCCTCTTTATGTTGAGTGTTATGCTAACGAATTAGCAGTCACTTTATTCTAGCTTTTAAGCAGCACTTTTGTCCAATTTAGCACGGCTTCGATTTGAATTCGAGTAAAAACCATATTATCGGAGGGGGAAGGATCGTAAGTGCATGATAGCCTTGGATTCTTATTAATCGCTGACGTTGACTTGTAATGCTGCCGCTGTACACTCTGTCAAATTCATCAAGCAAAGTATGTAGGGGAAACACAAATGAGTGCGGAGTCTTCGGCTAAATCACCGTTTTTGCGATTATTGTCTTATATGCGGCCATACCGCAGAGATTACTTACTTGGTACGCTTTATTCTACGTTGCGCAAATTAATGGATATTGCGCCCGAGATTTTGATTGGTGTTGCGGTTGATACTGTGGTTCGCAGGGAAAGCTCTCTTCTGGGTGATTTTGGATTTACTGCACCGAAAGAGCAATTAGCTGTTCTGGCTGTACTGACCTTAATTATCTGGGTTCTGGAATCTGTTACGCAGTATCTATATTCAATTAAATGGCGCAACTTGGCACAAATTGTACAGCATAAGCTGCGTGTTGAAACCTATGATCATGTGCAGCGTCTGGATCTGGTGACATTGGAGGATAAGCGCACGGGCACATTGCTGTCTATTTTAAATGATGATGTAAATCAGATTGAGCGGTTTTTAGAAGACGGCGTTAGTCAAATTATACAAATTACGGTTTCTACGGTTGTAATCGGGGCTATTTTCTTTTGGGTTGATCCCATGATTGCCATGGTGGCTGTTATGCCGATTCCCATTATCTTTTTTGGGACATTCGCCTTTCAACGCCGTTTGGCGGATAAATTTATCGCTGTGCGGGATAGGGCCGGTTTATTAGGCGCGCGTTTATCCAACAACCTTTCAAGCATTGTTACGATTAAAAGTTTTTCTAATGAGGATATTGAAAAGTCAAAAATTGAAGAAGATAGCGAATCGTACCGCGCGGCAAATGAAAGGGCGATTGTATTAAGTTCCTTGGTTACGCCTGTTATTCGTGTTGCTGTTTTGGCGGGGTTTTTGTTTACGCTTGTTCTTGGCGGTTTGCAAACTCTGGATGGTACGATGGAGGTCGGGGTTTTTAGTGTGCTGGTGTTTTTAACGCAACGGTTGCTGTGGCCATTGCGTGACTTGGCCGAACTAACAGTGCTGTATCAGCGTTCTATGGCGTCGTCGAGGCGCGTGCTTGATTTATTGCAAATTCCGATCCGTATTCGCAGTGGCCATAATAAAATAAAGATGAGTGATGTGTCAGGAGCCCTGTCATTTAAACACCTTACTTTTAAGTATGGTGATCATTTGGCCCTTAACGACATTAATATTGATATCCCTGCAGGTAAGACAGTTGGCTTGGTTGGGGAAAGTGGCTCGGGTAAAAGTACTTTAATGAAGCTGTTGATGAGATTTTATGAGCCCACATCGGGGGAAATAGAAATGGAGGGGGGCGCGCTCTCATCTCTGGATGTGTCATCTTTGCGCCGATCTATCGGGTTCGTGTCACAAGATGTCTTCTTATTTCATGGGACAATCGCGGAAAATGTGGCGTATGGTCGCCCCGATGCGTCGTTTGATGAAATAAAAGAGGCATGCCGTAAGGCGGAGGCTCATAGCTTTATTGAATCCTTAGATGCCGGCTATGAAACAATCGTAGGGGAAAGGGGGCATCGCCTGTCTGGCGGGCAGAGGCAGCGTATTGCTTTTGCGCGTGCTATTCTTCGTGATCCACCCATCTTGGTTCTGGATGAAGCAACGTCAGCAGTTGATAATGAAACAGAGCGCGCCATACAAAAGTCATTGCTTACAATTTCGCAAAACAGGACAACAATCATAATTGCACATAGGCTGTCTACCGTGCGTCATGCAGATTGTATCTATGTTATGAAGCAGGGGAAGGTCGTGGAAGAGGGTGGACATGATGATCTTCTTATTAAGGGTGGTGTTTATGCCGACCTATGGAAACTGCAAATTGGTGAAGGACTCTAAATTTAGGGTCATGTGATGTCTGTGACCACTATATATAGATCGTAATATCAAGATTTAGAGGTCGTATTATATAGTATTTTTATGTGATGCTGTTTTTTCCCACACGCGCGTTTATTTTTTTGCCTCCTCGGTACCACGCTCTGGCCTTAAAATTTTGCGCGATACAAAGTGTTTCGAATGTCATTTTTTCTAAAATAAAAAAGATTCTAATGGAACTATATATTGACATCAAATGCCGTGAGTGTACTATATCTTGTATCTGATGACTTCTTGAACCCAAGGAGTTTTCCAGGACATTACTACAAACTTATCCGCAGTTTTATCCACTGCGGAGCAGTATTTTACGGCCTGCATTTATGTAGGGCGCCTATAACTAACTATTAAAGGAAAGTGTGAGAATGATTACCGTTTATAGCAAACCATCTTGTGTACAATGTACTGCGACAACACGTGAGCTGGATCGTAAGGGAATTCCTTATGAGTATGTTGACCTTACCGAAGATGATGCAGCCAGAGACCTTGTTCAAGGGTTGGGTTATATGCAGGCGCCTGTTGTTGTTGCCGGCGATGATCATTGGTCAGGCTTTCGCCCGGACAAAATCGGTGTACTTGTTAGTGCCGCCTAGGAGTGAAACACAATGACAGCGGAACCTCTTCTTGTTTATTACTCCAGCCCCTCGGGCAACACGCACCGATTCGTTACTGCGCTGGGGATTCGGGCAAGAAGAATTCCGATGTCAATGAAAGAGGCTATGAAAGCTGTGGATGAACCATATGTCCTAATATGCCCGACTTATGCGGATGACGACGGATCGAAGGCCGTTCCGAAACAAGTTATACGCTTTTTAAACAGCCCCCAAAACAGAAAGCACATGATTGGTGTGATTGCCTCTGGTAATCGTAATTTTGGTGAGATGTTTGCCTATGCCGGCACTGTGATCTCAAAAAAGTGCAAAGTACCATGTTTGTACAGGTTTGAGCTCAGCGGCACGATTGATGACATTAGAAATGTAAAAGAAGGAATGAGAAAACTATGGGAATCCTTGACACCGACAAGCCAGCAGCTGAAGAGAACGGGAACGTAGAGATGACAGCAACACCTGTGAAACTTGAATCAGATATGGGCTTGCCGCTGACCCAAAAGAAAAAGCCGTCCAGTACTGCTGAGGTTCTTGAGCGTGAAGCACAAAAAATTCGCGATAAAGAAGGTGAGCCGGCAATGGATTATCACGCATTAAATGCGATGCTTAATCTGTATGATGAGGATGGTAAAATCCAATTCGACAAAGACCGTCAGGCGGCGCGTCAGTATTTCCTTCAACATGTTAATCAGAACACTGTGTTTTTCCACAATCTGGAAGAAAAGCTGGGTCACCTTGTTATGCAAGGGTATTACGAAGGACATGTTCTGGAGCAATATGAATTTGACTTTATTCGTGATCTGTATGATTACGCCTATGCGAAGAAATTCCGTTTTCCTACATTCTTGGGCGCGTATAAATATTACACAGGCTATACGCTAAAGACTTTTGACGGTCAGCGTTATCTAGAGCGCTACGAAGACCGCGCAGTGATGGTTGCGTTAACGCTGGCGCGCGGTGATGAGGCGATGGCACGTCACTTGGTTGATGAGGTTGTTGCCGGTCGTTTCCAGCCAGCTACGCCAACATTCCTGAACGCGGGTAAGAAGCAACGCGGGGAGCTTGTTTCCTGTTTCCTTCTTCGCATCGAAGACAACATGGAATCTATTGGTCGCTCTATTAACTCTGCATTACAACTGTCAAAGCGTGGCGGTGGTGTAGCTCTGCTTCTTTCAAACATCCGTGAAATCGGCGCGCCGATTAAAAAGGTGGAAGGGCAATCATCCGGTGTTATTCCTGTGATGAAACTTCTGGAAGATTCGTTCTCTTATGCGAACCAGCTTGGCTCTCGTCAGGGCGCGGGCGCGGTGTATTTGCACGCGCATCATCCTGATATCTTGCGTTTCTTGGATACAAAGCGTGAAAACGCAGATGAGAAGATCAGAATTAAGACATTGTCGCTTGGTGTTGTCATTCCAGATGTCACGTTTGAGCTCGCCAAAAATGATGACTATATGTATCTGTTCTCACCTTATGATGTAGAGAAAATCTACGGCGTTCCGTTCTCTGAAATTTCTGTAACTGAGAAATATGAAGAGATGGTCGAAAATCAACGCATCCGTAAGAAGAAAATTAAGGCGCGTGAATTCTTTAAAATCTTGGCGGAAATTCAATTTGAATCCGGTTATCCGTACATCATGTACGAAGATACGGTGAATAAAGCCAATGCGATTGATGGTAAAATAACCATGAGTAACTTGTGCTCTGAGATTTTGCAGGTTAGTGACGCAAGCACGTTTAAACCGGATCTTGGCTATGATCATATGGGTTCCGATATTTCATGTAACCTTGGGTCAATGAATATCGCGAACGCGATGAAGTCACCTGACTTTGGTAAAACTGTTGAAACAGCGATACGTGCGCTGACCGCGGTTTCTGACATGAGTAACTTGGAATGCGTTCCATCAATTGCACAGGGTAATAACCGCTCTCATGCGATTGGTTTGGGGCAAATGAACCTGCATGGTTATTTGGCGAAGTCTGAAATTCATTATGACTCGCCTGAGGCTGTCGACTTCACAAATATGTATTTCTATACAGTGACGTATCACGCAATTCGCTCATCTAACATGATAGCGACAGAGCGCGGAGAGACCTTTGCAGGCTTTGACAAATCAAAATACGCCAGTGGTGAGTTCTTTGATAAATACACAGATAAACTGTGGGAGCCTGAAACAGATAAGGTGCGTGCCTTGTTTAAGGAATCCGGTGTGGATATTCCAACACAAAAAGATTGGGAAGCCCTTAAGAAGCTTGTGATGGAAAATGGTATGTATAATGCCTATCTACAGGCTGTTCCACCAACAGGCTCTATTTCCTACATCAATAATTCAACATCATCGATCCACCCGATTGCATCCAAGATTGAAATCCGCAAAGAGGGCAAGATCGGGCGTGTGTATTATCCTGCGCCGTTCCTGACAAATGATAATCAGGAATATTATAAGGATGCCTATGAAATTGGCCCCGAAGCAATCATCGATGTTTATGCGGCGGCGACGCAGCACGTTGATCAGGGCTTATCCTTGACCTTGTTCTTCCCGGATACTGCGACAACACGTGACATCAACAAAGCGCAAATCTATGCGTGGAAGAAGGGTATTAAGACAATTTATTACATTCGTTTGCGTCAAATGGCTCTGGAAGGAACCGAAATTGAAGGCTGTGTGTCTTGTCAGCTGTAATTCAACGCAATCTTTTCACTTAAGAGTAAATAAAGGGGATTTTAACCATGATGCCTGAACTAAAATTAGAGACCAATGACAATGATGAGGCGAAGTTAAGCCGTATTAAGGCAATTAACTGGAACCGTCTTGTTGATGATAAGGATTTAGAGGTTTGGAACAGACTGACGTCGAATTTCTGGCTGCCTGAAAAGGTGCCGCTTTCCAATGATATTCAATCATGGGGCACATTGACGGGGGATGAACAACGTTTGACGATCCGCGTGTTTACTGGTTTGACATTGCTTGACACGATCCAAAATGTTGTTGGTGCGCCCACATTGATGGAAGATGCCGTTACCCCGCATGAGGAAGCCGTGTTATCAAATATTTCCTTTATGGAGGCGGTGCATGCGCGTTCTTATTCCTCTATATTCTCAACACTATGTTCAATGCGTGATGTTGATGATGCGTATTTGTGGAGCGAGGAAAACCCGCACCTGCAACGTAAATCTGACTTAATCATGAAAGAATATGAGGCCGATGATCCGATGAAGCGCAAGGTTGCCAGCGTGTTCCTTGAGAGTTTCTTATTCTATTCAGGGTTTTATCTCCCAATGCATTGGTCTAGCCGAGGTAAGCTGACGAATACGGCTGATTTGATCCGTCTGATTATTAAGGATGAGGCTGTGCATGGATATTACATCGGTTATAAATTCCAGAAGGCTTATGAAGCGGCAACGCCAATGGAGCAAATGGAAATTCGTGATTATGCGATCTCTCTTTTGATGGATTTGTATGATAATGAGATTAAATACACCGAAAGTCTCTATGATACAGTCGGTTTGACTGAGGAAGTAAAAGTGTTCCTTCACTATAATGCAAATAAGGCGTTGATGAACCTAGGCTTTGATCCGATGTTCCCATCAGAGATATCTAGCCCTAATCCCGCGATTATGGCGTCATTGTCGCCGAATGCAGATGAAAACCATGACTTCTTCTCCGGCTCAGGCTCTTCCTATGTGATGGGTAAGGCGGAAGAAACCGAAGATGAAGATTGGGATTTTTAAATTGCAGACAGTTCTTCACTACGAACATAGAAAAAGGCGGCATGAATTGTCGCCTTTATTTTATTATAGATGATTGAAGTATTTATATGCCGAGCGTGTATTTTTGCTGGATCGCGTTTAATGTCTCATGACGGATTGGCTTTGTGAGGTATTCCACAACATTGCTATACATTTTGGTTTGTTCAATGTCTTTTTCCTCACTGGATGAGGTGAGAATGACGATAACCGGTGATTTTTGGTCAACTAACTGGTGATATTCCTTTAGAAACTCATGCCCGTTCATGCCCGGCATATTAATATCAAGCAGAATTAGATCCGGCTTTTGATCTTGATGGTCTCGCAAGATATTAAGGGCTTCTCGACCATCATAGGCCTGAATAATCTGTATGTCAGGATCATAAGAATTGATGATCGCTTTCACATAAAACTGATCAGTTTCAGAGTCGTCAACAGTTAAAATTTTGTTCATTTTCATATGCATCGTCTTCTATTCTAACATTAAGTTTACGGTTTATACAAAAAAATTAAAGGTCGCTATGGTTTTGCCTTCAATGGTATGGTTATGGTGAATTGTGAGCCATTTGACAGGGGGGTGTAGTGAATTTCACCGTGTAATAATTCAACACTTTTCTTCATCATATATAGGCCAAGGCCAGATCCGTAGGATACTTTCGGGTGCAGGCGCCGAAACATTTTAAACAGTTCTTTTTGACTATCCTGCGGTATGCCAAGGCCATTATCTTTTACACTCAATGTAAATTGTGAATCTGTAGATTTGGCTTCAATAAAAACCGTTGGATCCTGTTTATTTAAATCCTGATATTTTATAGCGTTAGATATGAGGTTTTCTATGATCAGTCTTATTCTGCTTTCTTTCGTGCAGATGTGCCGTGCTTGTATGTTG
The DNA here is from genome assembly GCA_051967755.1 of Alcanivorax sp. Taxonomy (GTDB): domain Bacteria; phylum Pseudomonadota; class Alphaproteobacteria; order Micavibrionales; family Micavibrionaceae; genus UBA1672. The sequence goes on along the minus strand of JBQDYD010000005.1, from coordinate 182,300 downwards.
TATTCAAAGGCCACGCGGTCATAATGATCCATGTGATTTAGTTTCAGGATGGCTTGTTCTATAATCTCTGTTATGTCGATTTTAACATTGCTCTCCTGCTCATTCTTGGCTTTAGACAGAGCCAGAATGCTTTCTACTAAATGTTCTAAATTCACTAAAGATTCTGAGACTTTATCCAATCCTTCAAGGGCGAATTCTTTATTATCCTCTTGTATTGCTGTTTTGATCAGACCCAAAAGTCCGACAGAAGAAAGCAGCGGGGACCTAAGGTCATGGGAGGTTCTGTATGCAAATTCTTCCAGCTCAGTATTCGCCTGAAGCAAATCTTCCTCTGCTTTTTTGCGCTCTGATATATCTCTTAATGTGCCAACAAACATTTGTTCGCCGGATATTTCCATCTCACTGACCCCTAATTCAATAGGGAACACTTCACCGTTTTTTCTGCGTGCTTCTACAGACCGCCCAACGCCAATAATATGACGTTTTCCTGTTTCTCTGTATGTTGAGAGGTATTGATCATGTTCTGCCTTATACGGCGCCGGCATGAGTTTTTTAACGTTATGCCCAAGTACCTCGTCGGGAACATAGCCGAATATACGCTCAGCTGATTTGTTAAAGCTATGGATTGTGCCGATATTATCAATAATGATAAGGCCATCAATAACGGTGTCCATAACTGCATTCAGTTTGGAGGCATCATCTGTTATTTGTATTGTCTTCTTGATAGGGGGCATTAGCTCAAGTAAGTTTATACGAATTTTGACTGTATGCTATCGTAGTAAATGATTGTGATCAAAACAATTCCGGGTTGATCTCATGATTATTCAGGCTTTTCTCAGAATATATTGTTTGACTTTCTGGCTAAACCTTTATAAAACACAGGCATTCTTGGGAAAGAGGGGGTGTTTTACCCTCCGTTGAGCCTTAATGGTTAAGGTATTCAAACCTGCTAGTGGTCTACCGAGACAATATTAAAGAAAAGGAAAAAGCTATGAGTGGAAAAAGAGTCCAGTCGAAACACAAAATTGATCGTCGTATGGGTGCCAATATTTGGGGGCGTCCAAAATCACCATATAACAAACGTCAGACAGGCCCTGGTATGCACGGTGCACGCCGCGGTAAGCCAACTGACTATGGTCTACAGCTATTTGCGAAGCAAAAGCTTAAGGGCTATTACGGTTCTATTGGTGAGAAAAAATTCCGTAGTTATTTTAAAGAAGCCAATCGTTTGAAGGGTGACACAGGTCAGAACCTTATTGGTCTTCTGGAGCGTCGTTTGGACGCCGTTATTTACCGTGCATGTTTTGTGCCAACTGTTTTTGCTGCACGTCAGTTTGTTAACCACAAACACGTAAAAGTAAACGGTCAGGTTGTTAACATTCCTTCATACCAAGTTAAAGAAGGTGATGTGATCGAAGTATGTGAAAAGTCTCGTACTATTCCAATGGTTATCGATTCAATCGAAACACCAGAGCGTGAAGTACCTGAGTACATCGAAGTAGATACAAAGGCGTTCAAAGCAACATTCCTTCGTATCCCACAATTAGAAGATGTGCCATATCCGGTACAAATGGAACCAAACCTAGTGGTGGAATTCTACTCTCGTTAAGGATAGCGGGATTAGAAATAAGGTTTTTAAAAGTCGCTCATATGGGCGGCTTTTTATTTTGGTGTTTTATTGCCCCTTAGTGCAGATAGAATACCATGTAGCGTTCTGAGCTCCTGATCTGAGATATCGGCGCGCGTAAAAATGTTTTGAATGTTCCTGACCATGGTTGCTTTTAAACCCTCGGATCTGAAAAATTTTCGATCTTCCAAATCTTTTTGAAGTCTGGCCAGAAATCCATGGATGTCATCCTGGCGGGCAGGGATGTGAACTTCTTGTTGGCTGGCTTCTTGCGGTGTGTGTGCATCAACGGCTATGCGCCATTGGTACGCGATTAGCAGAACCGCTTGCGCAAGGTTAAGTGATGCGAAATCGTTATTCGCGGGAATATTAATAATGCCCTGACAGAGGGCTAAATCTTCATTTGTGATGCCTGTGCGTTCACATCCGAAAACGAATCCTGTGTTTTGTTGGTTTTCGCTTCGCTGAATAAGGGTATGCGAAGCTGCCTCGGGTGTATGGACGGGTTTGACCATATCTCTATCCCTGCTGGTCGTAGCCAACACATAATGCAGGTCTTTGATAGAATCACTGAAGGACTCATACACGCTAGGGGCGGGCATTATATCTAATGCGCCTGACGCCGTAGCAGTAGCCCTTTCATTTGGCCATCCGTCGCGTGGGTTGACCAGGCGCAAGTCAGTTAAGCCAAAGTTAAGCATCGCGCGCGCTGTAGCACCAATATTTTCGCCCATTTGCGGGTTTACGAGAATGATTGCCGGATTTGAATGTGTCATATTTTCAATAATTCTTGATTTAATTGCGATAGTCAGTCAAACTTTACTTTATATACAAAAGCATGTATAACTTTAGGTCTAATAATAAAAATAATAAGTAATTAAAATACAAAATCTGGGGGTGATGTAATGTTAATGAAATCTGGGCTGCGTGACATTGCGGATAGCAATGATAGTAGATTTAATGTTATTGAAGAGTTTTCTGAGTTAACGCCAAGGCGTAAGGTATTGTTATGTGATCACCTTTTTACTGAGGGTCGTCAGGCATTTTACAATACGGTTGAGCTTTTATGGCCGCAAGCATCCGCGGATGATGCAAAACGTTTAGAGAAATTTCTCTATTCTCTAAAAAATAGATCACATTAAATAATAAGAATTTTGGAACTAAGAATTAATCAGTTTCCAAGTAAGCGAACGGAAAGGCGGTCTGGTATCAGGCCGCTTTTCTGCTGTGCTGTAATCTCTTTTTGACTTTTTCTTCCCCAATAAGAAGGAGTAACAAGCCAAGTTCGGGGCCGTGTTCCATCCCTGTTAGGGCGCGCCTCAGTGGCATGAAAAGTTGCTTTCCCTTGCGGCCGGTTTTCTCTTTTACCGCACTGGTCCATTCTTTCCATGTGTTTTCATCCCATGGCGTAGAAGGAAGAACATCAAGTGCCATAAGCGCAAATTCTTCATCTTCGATAACCGGAGTAACAGGCCCGTTTGCAACGCGCCACCATTCTTTGGCGTCGGTGATTTTTTCAATGTTCGGACGCACAGTCAGCCAGAATTCCTCATCCATATCAGATAATCCGGCCTCATTCAGCCTAGGCTTCGCCGCGCTATAATCCATTTCATGGAGGATTTTTGCGTTTAGGCGGTTTAATTCTTCCTCATCAAATTTAGGCGTCCCACGTGAGAATTTTGAAAGGTCAAAGTTCTTAATTACGTCTTTGATATCTGTAAAAGGCTCAATAGGGTCAGATGATCCAAGGCGCGCCATAAGGCTTACTATGGCCATTGCCTCTAAACCGTTGTCACCTAAATCTTTTAAGCTGAGGGATCCAATTCTTTTTGATAGTTTGCCACCGGCCTTATCGGATAAAAGCGGGAGGTGTGCAAAAATTGGTGGCTTCGCGCCCAGTGCTTCAAACATTTGAACGTGGCAGGCCGTGTTTGAAACGTGGTCCTCGCCGCGTATAACATGGGTGATGCCATATTCGACATCATCAATCACAGAACAGATGTGATAGAGCGGGCTACCGTCTTCACGGATTAATACAGGATCAGATAGGTCAGCACCGTTAAATTTCACAGGGCCTCGTACGATATCGTCCCATTCAATCGGTTTGTGCTCTAACTTAAAACGCCAATGCGGGCGGCGACCTTCTGCTTCATATGCTTTAACTTTGTCTTCACTCAGCTCAAGTGACTCGCGATCATAAATCGGTGGTAATTTACGAGATAGTTGGCTTTTACGCTTAAGCTCAAGCTCTTCTGGTGTTTCATAACATGGATAAAGGCGACCATCAGATTTCAGCTGGTCAATCTTTGCCTCATAAATGTCCATACGATCTTTTTGACGGGTCTTTTCGTCCCAGTCCATGCCCATCCATTTCAGTCCATGCTCAATCGCTTGTTCATATTCATATTTAGAGCGCTCTTGGTCTGTGTCATCAATCCGTAATAGAAAGTGGCCATCATTCGCACGCGTGAACAGCCATGTAATCAGGGCCGTACGAGCATTACCAACATGCATCATACCAGTGGGTGAGGGGGCAAATCTTACTTTTACGCTCATGGGTGTCTCTTGTTCTTTTCGTTTTTATTTTTAAGTTCTTCTAAATAGCGGGATTACTAAGCTTTTTCAATCTTATTTACAAATCGATTGGTCAAAGGATACCTGCGATCACGTCCGAAGGCGCGGAATGAAATACGTGTGCCCGGAGGTGCCTGGAACCGTTTAAATTCTGTGTTCTTTAATAGACGCGAAACTTTGTCTATAATTTCCGGATGCTCTAGGCATCTTTGTCGCTTTTCTTGTAATATCTTGGGCGCGGAATTCCAATTCACATTATCATATTCAATAAGTAAGCGAAGCACATCATCCAGAAGGTCGTATTCAGGCAGGCTGTCTTGGTCTGTTTGGTTATCACGCAGTTCTGCGCTTGGCGCTTTGGTTATAATACGCTCAGGGATGGATTTTCCTTGTTCATTGCGCCACTCAGATAGGCGGTAAACATCTGTCTTATAAACATCCTTGATTGCGTTGAATCCGCCATTCATATCCCCATACAAGGTGCAATAACCGACTGCCATCTCGCTTTTATTGCCTGTCGTAAGTAGCATTTCACCACTCATATTTGATTGCGCCATCAGGATTGCACCACGCACGCGGCTTTGGGTATTTTCATGCCCAAGGCCTGATAGGTTTGGTATGGCTTGCTCAAAGCTGCTGACTATGTCTTTAATCGGGATGATTTCATAGGCAACCCCAAGGTTTTCTGCGCATTGTTTTGCATCATCCAAACTATCCTGTGAAGTAAATTCAGACGGTAACATAATGCATCGTACATTTTCTGCGCCTAGTGCATCTACTGCGATAGCAGCAGTTAACGCGCTGTCTATGCCGCCTGATAATCCAATCAGAACCTTTTTAAAGCCGTTCTTGCGAACATAGTCGCGGACGCCCATGCATAAGGCATCATAAATCAATGAAAGGGGGCCCTTATTCTCGTATATGGGGGCATCATCATTGACTGTTATGGTTGTTTGCCCGTTTTTAGATGAAACATGCAGATCAAAAATAGTTTCTTCAAAGCTTGGGGCCATATATTGCATCTGGCGGTCTTTGGTCATGACGAAAGATCGGCCGTCAAATGCGAGTTCATCTTGCCCGCCAACCATGTTGAGGTAAATCAGATCCAAATCGGTTTCTAATATGGCTTCTACGGCGACTGATTTGCGCTCATCTTGCTGGTAGGTGTGAAAGGGGCTTCCGTTAATTGCGATTAGAATTTCAGCACCACAATTTTTCAAATGACGCGGCACATCTACATGCCACACATCTTCGCAAATCATCACGCCGAGCTTATGCCCCTTAAAGGATATGGGGGAGGGTAACGGCCCGCTCTCAAAGGTGCGTGGTTCATCAAAAACATAGTTATTAGGAAGCTTGTGTTTAAAGCGGATATCCTGAATTTGGCCTCGATTAACCAGCAAAACGGCATTGTAGATTGTATTATTCTCATACCAAATTGTAGGAATAAGCGCCGCCGCGCTATAGTCTTTGCTTTGTACGCAAATATTATCGACTTCGGCGTGCATTGCATTGATAAAGGATGTGTTTAAAACCAAATCCTCAGGCGGGTAGCCACATAAAAATAATTCAGGGAAAACAACCAAATCAGCGGACTGCTGATTATCTTTCCAAACGTCCTGCATTCTTTGCGCGTTACCCTTTATGTCACCGACAACCGGGTTTAACTGTGCCAGAGTAAGTCGCAAAGTATCGCTGCTCATTGGTTTATTCCGCTGCGGTTAAATCCTGAAATTCATCTGCATCATCGGGCTTACGGATATCTTTTAGCTCATCAGAAATCAAAAATGCCAATTCCAAAGCTTGGTTTGCATTCAGTCTGGGGTCGCAATGCGTGTGATAACGGCTGGAAAGGTCGCCATCGGCGATTGCCTCCGCTCCGCCAACGCATTCAGTGACATCTTGGCCGGTCATTTCAATATGAATACCGCCCGGGTGTGTGCCCTCAGCTTTGTGAACATTAAAGAACCCGCGAACTTCGGCCAAGATATTATCGAATGGTCTGGTTTTATAACCGGATTCTGCCTTGATCGTGTTGCCATGCATCGGGTCACAAGACCAGACAACGCTGCGTCCTTCTTTTTCTACTGCACGGACAAGCGGGGCAAGCTTCTCTTCAACTTGTTCATATCCCATACGTGCAATCAACGTTAATCGACCTGGTATATTTTCCGGGTTTACCACATCAATCAGTCTGATTAACTCATCAGGGTCCATAGCAGGTGAGCATTTTAGCCCTAGTGGGTTTTTGATACCGCGTACAAATTCAATTTGCGCATTTTCTGCTTGATGCGTTCTTGCACCAATCCACAGCATATGGGCAGAAGTATCATACCAATCACCTGTTAGGCTGTCTGTACGTGTAAGAGCTTCCTCATACGGAAGGAGCAAAGCTTCATGAGACGTATAAAATTCTGTTTCTTTTAGTGTGGGCACGTTTTCAGGGGTAATGCCACATGCTTCCATAAAGCTTAGAGCTTCACTGATGCGGTTTGCCAAGTCCTGATATCTTTCACCCAGTGGGCTGTTTGCCACAAATCCAAGGTTCCATTTTTGCACTTTGTTAAGGTTGGCATACCCACCTGATGCGAATGCGCGTAACAAGTTCAGCGTCGAAGAGGCCTGATGGTACGCCAAGATCATGCGTCTTGGGTCCGGCTCTCTTGCTTCAGCAGAAAATTCAAGCGCGTTAATATTGTCTCCGCGATAACTGGGCAAAGTTATATCGCCTTGTGTTTCCGTATCGCTTGAACGCGGTTTTGCGAACTGTCCGGCCATACGACCGACTTTTACTATGGGCAGTGAACCCGCATATGTCATCACCACAGCCATTTGAAGGATGGCGCGGAAAGTATCTCTGATTTTGTTTGCATTAAATTCGGCGAAACTTTCTGCACAATCGCCACCTTGTAATAAGAAAGCCTTACCTTGTGCGACTTCACCCAAACGATTCTGAAGGCTTCTGGCTTCTCCTGCGAACACAAGAGGAGGCAGTTTACTAAGTTCTTCCTCTGTCTCTTTTAATACAACCTTATCCTTATATTCCGGAAGTTGTAATGCCGGTTTCTCTCTCCAGCTCTGTGGTGTCCATGTTTGTGACATTTGTTTTGCCTTTATTTGCACTTTTTTAAACGTAATAACATATAGTCGAACAAAGGTTATGCCTCAAACTTCGTCTATAATCAAATGTAAACGAATCTTTGTGATTAAAATGAAAAGTTTCACTAGACGCTTTGATCTAAAAGTGCGAGGTACTATAATTGCTTTTGTGAAACAATCTTGAAGTATTGTAATGGATCGCGAAATAAAAGAATTATCAAAAAATGCATTTGATTTTTTACGCTCGGTACAGCCGGATGGTTCGTGGGTCTCCGGCGGTGAGATAGAGAATACAGTCCTTAAAATTTCAGAAAACTTACAGGAATGTGTAGATCTTGCGCAGGTGAAATTGAGTGAGATTTGTGACCAAACGGATGATGTAGCGGATAATAATGTTAAAACGCGTGATTTGATTGTGTCCTGGCATGATGGGAAGGATCGCTTTTGTTCTCCGTCAATGATTGCGTATGTTGTTGGTGCTTTTGGTTTTGATTATGAGGCACACCGAAGCCTGATTGATGCGATGTTAGTTGCATCTGTCTTGGCCGAGGTTAATAATGATATGCCGTATCATAATAACCTGCATTTCCGAAAGGTCTTGTTGCACCTTGTTCGTATGCTGACAATACATAACAGGTTGTTTAAAGATAAAGTTTTGGATCAGGAATCTGTCGCGAAATTGGTTGTTGCGGCATGTATTCATGATTTAGGTCACAATGGTGGCAGTAATATTGTTGATCGAAAATACCATATGGCGCGCCTTGAAAAGGCATCCTATACATTGGCGTACCCGTTTTTGGCAAAAACGGGTGTGAGTGAAGATTTTTTAAATGATATTTTGTTGATGTTGATTGGTACAGATACAGCCCCCTTTGGTGACCCAATCAGCCCGTCCAGCCAAATCAAAGTCGCATATGAGTACCATTTTAGTATCAAGGGGCAGGGCGGCTTATCGTTATCAGAAGAACTAATGCGTCTGGAGCGAGATCAGCAGCTCGCACTTTTGTGTGTGATCCTGCATGAGGCGGATATAATGAATTCTGCAGGTGTGGATTATGACATAACCAAGTATGAAACAGTCTGCGTAAGTCAGGAATACGGAGACATAGGCGCATATCCGGAGGATACGTTGCTGTTTTTAGAAAAAGTATGTAATGGCGGATTTTTAACAGATGCAGGCAGCTATTTGGCTGACGATAATCTAAAAACCATTAAAGGGCGCATTATGCAGGACTTTAAGAATGGTAATAAGTCCTATGTCTAATGTTTAGGTGTTCATCCACCTGCGGTGCATCCATATCCATTGTTCAGGATGCTCTTTAATCCAGGTTTCCAAAAGAGTATGAGCATCCTTAATCACGTCTTCTACAGGGCGCGGATTATCATTTGAATCAAATAACTTAAGTGGCGGGTAGGGGGTTAATCTAAATTCGCAGCCGCCAAGACGTACGTTCTTCACCGGGATCAACGGGCATTTAAACTTTTGACATAGCTGGACAAAAATAGGATTTGTCATCGCAGGTTGTCCGAAAAAAGGCACCTCAACACCTTCATTATATTTTTGATCAATCAAAATACCAAACGCATCATTTTTACGCATAGCGCTGAGAATTTTGCGGCCACTCTCAGGGGATTTCGGATATGCGCTTAAGCGACCGTCTAATGTACGGGCTTTGTTTAGCAAGCGGTCTGTCCATGGGTTGTTCGGTGCGCGATAGGTTAATGTTATCGGCTTATCATATTGCGCAAGAAGGGCGATGGAGTTTACTTCCCAATTAGCGATATGTCCGCCAAAGAAAACAATCGGCTGTTCTGTTTTTAATAACTCTTCAACACGCCCTTGGTTTTCGATGGTTGTATGCTCAACGCCAATTTTCTCAAGATGTGGGTATTCGGCAATAACACGACCCAGATTATCCCACATGCCTATCAATACTTTATCCTGTTCATCGGATGAAAGATTAGGTAGGCAGGTTGCTATATGTCTGCGGGCTTTACGGTTTGCCGCTAGCTTCGGGCCTAGAGACCGCCCAATCCATCCGCCGATACCCGAAGCTGTTCTCGGTGGTAATATCCTGAAAAATGTAAAAAGGATATGCAGAAGGATCCCTTCTGTGGCGTAACGAATTTTTTTCATTTATGACTTACCCAAAGTGTTTTTTAAAAACGCAGTTATCGCGCTTTCGTCTTTCCATACAATTTCTATCGGCAACATAGAAACCATACTTCTATATGGCTTTGGTATTTTAACATAGTCTTTTTCTGTTGTGATTAATTGCGTGTTGCTTTCTTTTGCTAAACCCGTCAGGAAAGCTAAATCCGCTTCATTATAGAGATGATGATCAGGATAAGGGTGAGAGCTCAATATTTTATAGCCCTGCGTATGTAATGTATTGAAGAACTTATCAGGGTAACCCAAACCGCAAAAAGCGACATATTCTTCATCCTTATCGGGGGCGTTGTTTTCAGGAATTGCGATATCACATTTAAATACCGGCTTTTTGCCCTCTATGGGGCGAAGCGTATTTCTTTTATCTTCCCCTATTAGAATGATCGCATCTGTACGTGTCAGGGCGTTTTGTAACGGTTCCCTTAATGGGCCGGCCGGGATAGTTTTGTTGTTTCCAAATCCCATTTCACCGTTAATCACAAGAAAGGTCAGATCCTTTTTTAAGGAAAGGTTTTGCAGGCCGTCATCCATAATGACGCAGTCCGCACCGAGTTCATCCGCGTAGCATGCACCGCTGTGACGGTTCTTGGAAATTATTGTATTACAATGGCTTGATAGGATTAAAGGTTCATCTCCAACAGTCGATGCATCATCATGATCCTCTATGCGTTTCGGTTGCGTTGCAGTGCCGCCATATCCAAGGGTCAGGAAAAAGGGAGAATGAAAAAGCTGTTGCTGCTGTATGATTTTATGAATTGCCAGACAGATAGGGGTCTTGCCACTTCCTCCTGCTGTAAGGTTACCGATACAAATAACGGGTATGTTTGCGGCCTGTGTTTTGGTTAAAGCCAGATTGGCCCGATGACCAATTTGATAGGCCGCGGCCGCCGGGTATAGAATTTTCTCTCGGCATGTTGGTTTTGTGTCTGCGGATCTGTACCAGAATTCCGGTGTCTTAGGCGGCATCGTTACTTGTCTTATCTATGTTCACAGATATCTTACCATTGTTTTGTAATTTGTCTAAGATGGGGAAAAGCTCTGACATAACAACATCAATAACTCCAACCTTTTTGCGTGAGAATATCAGCGCCTTTTCTTGTGCTTCTTTTAACTTATCTTTATTCAAGAGAAGCTCTCTAATGGTATCATATAGGTCTTGCGGGGTATCAACACAAATGGCCGCATTTTCGTTGTTCATTTCATCGTAAATATCTTGAAGGTTTTGAACGTTCTTTCCGTGGATTACGGCTGTGTTTTGTTGCGCGGCTTCTATAGGATTATGTCCACCGCCGCCGTCGTTACTTAATGACCTGCCAATGCATGCAACAGGGGAAAGTGTATAAAACAGACCTAATTCGCCAAGCGTATCCGCGATATAGATCTGATCAGTATTTGATGGCGGTGCTTTATTCTCGCCGCGGAATTTGAAATTAAGATCACCGGCAGAGCATGTTGAGCGTATTTCATTACGGCGTTCAGGATGCCTTGGAACAATAATCGTGAGTAATGCGGGAATTTCCTTGGACAGTTTACGATGAAGTTCGCAAGCTATTTGTTCTTCGCCGTCATGTGTGCTGGCGTACAGCCAAACAGGCCTGTCTGTTATAGATTTCTGTAGGGTTTCTAAGTCATCTTGATCACATGACAAGGGGGCTGCACTGTATTTTAAATTATCAGTGACCAGTGTATCAGTAGCGCCTAAAGCATTGTAATACCCTTGGTCCGTTGGGGTTTGGCACAATATTCTATTAAAGGTACTAATCGTTTTGTTAGCAAGGGACGGTATTTTTTTCCATGTTTGAAATGATTTCTCTGACATGCGCGCATTGATAAGGGCCGCGGGTATTTGTGCATCTTTGATCGCAGAAAGCATGTTCGGCCATAATTCTGATTCCATCCAAAGTACCGCGTCAGGTTGCCAATGCTGTATGAATTTTTGAACCCATTGTGGGTGGTCCAACGGATAGAATTGATGAAACGCATTCGGGGGGAGTTTCTTTTCCATCAAAGTGGCGGATGTTAAGGTGCCCGTGGTCATAAGGACGTTAATGTTAGGATAACTTTGCGTGATTTTGTTTATTAATATCAGCGCGGATTGTGCTTCTCCCACACTGGCCCCATGCACCCAAATAAGCGTTCCCGGCGGGCGGGCTTTTTTTATGATAGATGCTTTCTCAAGGTATCGTGACTGTGACTCTTTACCTTTGGAGAGGCGTTTTTTTAAGATCAGACGAAGGATAGGGGCACTTAAAAATGTAACGAGCCAGTATACCGGATACATTTTTACGTGCCTTTAAAACGGGTTAAATAGAAAGAGGTGTAACTATAGAATTCCCTGCTGCGTTCAGTGCGGTAAATTATTATCTACCGTAACAACCTGCAGAAGCTGTACTACCACCTGAGAAAAGCGGGTCACCACCACCTGGGTGATAACGACACCCGGGCTGTAGGCAGATATGCTCATCATAGTCGTTATTGCTAAAGCCTGATCTGATAACACGAACACCCGTAGGAACAGGAGCACCTGAACATGGGCAATTCGCACCCGAACAGTTCTGCGGTGTTGTCAGTGCAAAGTATGTCTGCACAGGGTCATTTGTCCATGGACCTGCTGTCAGAGCGGCACCAAGGTTGGTCGCCCAGTTTGTCGTGATCGGTGAACATGCAACCGGCAGAACACGTTTATCTGCGGTTGTTGCGTATTCTTGAAATGTGAAAAACCCATCAGTTGTTGAGTTTGATACGAAGTTAATACATTTCGCAGCATTCCATACACGTTCCATGATGTCACAGTTATATGCCGGCCCGACCATGTTTTGCGGAACACTATTGATACCTGCTGCGGCTGTGTGACCGGCAAGTAGGTTATATCCACCACCACCGGTTTTACTACCGAAATTATTGTTAATGTAAGCTGTCAAAGAGTTGATTACGAGATTCTGTAGCGCGTTGTCCATGCTCGTGGAGCTCAGAGGGCTACCATATGATGAAGTCTCACTGAGCATTTCATCGGCGTGGTCTGCCAATTCACCGACAAGACGGTCGAAACAAGTATATTCAAATACACTGTCAGGCTTTAGGATTATGTTTTGGTTTTGTGTGATTTCTCGCTGAGCTTCCAACCATGCGCGGGCAGAAAGTGATTCATAATAAAGAGAGTCACAAGGCGTGTCTGCGATAACGGACGCTGCTTGTGATTGTGTTGTGGTCGTCACAAGGAATGCAAAAGATAAAGTCAGCATCATAAATGTGCGCAACTTATATAATACTGTATTTTTTGACATCGTTTTGTCCTTCGCTACGGTCACGTTTTAAACTCCTATATTCTACACAAATATCTTATATCAAAGCAAATACCATTTATTAGTACGGTACACATGTCCCAGTTGGTGTTGATGACGGCATCGGGCCATTTACAATATATGGCTGCTTGACTGGTACGTAATAACACCCGGGGTTTGGACAGATATGCTCATAATGCACTCGTGCTGTTCTATCAATCGTTGTTACCAATCCGGGGCCTCCGCCAATATCACGATCATATTGATATGTGATAATCGGAACACCTGTCGGAAGCGGGTCTGAGCAAGTGACAACGCCTGATGTGCTGCCGCCTGTTCCGGGGATGTATGTACCAACTGATCCTAACTGAACGCCTAAAATCATTTCATCGATCAACTCCATAACATCAAAGCTTGAATAGGCATTTATGTTACTGCTGTCGTCACAATTATTCGCAACACGGATAAGGTCATTAGAAAAATCTGTGTTAACACCCGAAACAGGTGTACCTGCGGCGGGGCAGGGGTCCATAACAGATGTTGCGCTTGCGCTGCTTCCCGGGCTGGTGCTGTCCAGTTTAGTTGAGTTGTTACCGGCTTCGATTGTGTCAACGGAGCTATTACTCGGAGAACATTCAGCGGGGATTGATCGTGGGTCTGCATTGACGAGGTCTTCAAATGTTCTGAAGCGGTCATCTTCCATGAAGTCGATACATTTTGCAATATTCCAAACAGTCGCCATGTGAGAGCAATTATAACTTCCGGAGCCAAGTTGACTGCCTGATGAGCCTGTTGTGTCTATATCATTGTCAATTGTTGTCGCTTCGCCAAGGAATGTGTGGCTGAAGTTGTTATCAATATATGTTTGAAGGGAATCGTAAACAAGCAACCTGATCGTGTCATCTAACGTCGTATCCGGGTAGACAACATTTATTTCAATTTCATATGGGGATACTGTGTTGTCACCGCTGCTTGCGCATGTTGGGGGGCGACCTGCAGTGGCCGTACTGTCACCGGTGGACGTACAAATCTCATGATTCTCCCAGAATGTTGATTCTGAAAATGTTGGGGCATGTTCGGCTGTTACGGCGGCCCACTGATCAAAACATGTATATTCTAAAACACTGTCAGGTTTGTGAATGATTTGTTCACTCATAATGACTTCACGGCTAGCCCCCATATAGGCTTGGCTGTATATTTGGTTCATGAAGTTACCGTCACAGGCGCTTGTTGTGGAACCTGTTGTGTTTGTATGCGGCGCAGGAGTTCCTGTTTTCGGGCCGTTTAAGCCGGCATCTGTTCCTGATGTTGTGTCGTTATAAATATCGTAGTCAGTACAAGGAATTCCCGGAGAGCATGCCGCATGTGCACCAAAAGAGAAAGACACTGCAAATGCCATGCAGAGTAAAGCAAAGTTAGATTTATATACCATCCTTTTTAGCACAATAGAGTTTAGCCCTTTACCTAATTACCATCCATTATATACAGCTTTTCCTTTGGCGACCACATATATATATCATATTCGTAGTCATTCATATCATCATTGAATGCCAAAAGGTTTTTTACACCGTATGTTACCTTACCATCTACCATAAGGTTTTTGGCACTGATTTTTGATAATAGCAGGATTCGATCACCTTTTTCAGCAATAATTATGAAAGTGCATGTTGAAACAGGTGTATTACATGATTTGCGCTTCAGTATGTGTTCACTCACCCCGTCATTATTAAGGTCGACAGTGGCAATTACATATTGTGATGCGTCGCTTCTTTGCTCTTGCTGAAGGAAGTGATCGATCTGAAATTTAAGCGTTGTGCTGTATTCGTCTCGAAATTTTAACGCTTCTATTGCATGAGCATGATGAGAGAACAAGAAACCGGATAAGATTACCAGTGTTATCAGGCCTGATTGTATTCTTGTTCGTATCCTCAACATGCTGAAAATTATATCAATTCTAACAGTTTTTGTAAAAACACTTGGGCATCATTAGATAAGGTCAATGTCCAAGATAGCCATATCAAAATTATATGACGTTTCACCTTCATCAATGATTTTGTAAATCAGTCCTACAAATTCGCCGTCCACCATGACTTCGATTGAGTCGTTTGCTTTATCTCTTTTCTTAACTGTAATGCCTGAGCTTTTGAAAACACGCTCCAGATAGTTTTTTAGTTTCGACATTTCTTCTGCGTCAAAGTTCATAATTCTTTCCTTATGTTTTTATATTTAATCCATTCGATACGGCGTTGTGGGATGTTTTAGCAAGTGTTTTACGATCTGAAAAGTCGCTAGCGCGAATTTCCGTGTGAAAAGTCACTTTAATTTCTGCTCCGGTGCTTTTTGCAAAGCGCCAAAGGTGCTTTTCCAGAGGTGTGTCCATGTTAATATGCCAAGAGTAAATATCCCGAATTTCCTGTGTCGTGATGTCCTTATTATCTACACGTGACATGCTAATCGTGAAGGGCTGTATCATGATGTCGTCTAAGCCCTCACGATATGCGATTGAAAAAAGGCTGGATTTGAAAGGTAGAACTTCTCTGCCGTCTGTTGAGGTTCCCTCAGGGAAAATAATAAGGCTTTTTCCGTCTGTTAACATATTATCCAGCGCATGCTTTTCCTTTTTTGCATCTTCACGTGAGCGGCTGATGAATGCAGTTTGTTGTAATTTGGAAAGGAAGCCGAAGACAGGCCAAGATGCAACGTCTTTTTTCGCGACAAAGGAGGCGCGCAAGATTCTTCCGACGGCCGGAATGTCGAGATATGAGATATGGTTGGAGACATAAATTGTTTGGCTGTCGGTGTAGGGGGTGCCCTCTACAATAACTTTTATGCGAAAGATCTTGCAGACGGTTTTTTGCCATAACCAGGGTATTATGTATGCGCCGTTACCTTTATGTATCATTAAGGTCAGTATTTGAAGCGGCGCTACCAGTAAGCTTAGAAGAGTAAATAATAGGAATTTAAAAGCAGCAATCGCCGTTCTCATGATGCCGTACCTTATGCTTTGTCATTTTGACCGGGCATAGCCTTACGTAATCTGCGCTCATAATATTTGCGATAGCGGTCGGTCATTAGGCTGGTTTGTACGACAATGCAGACATCAATTGTATTAAACTGATGGTCAATAACTGCGCCTTTGCCAATGGTTGCTCCAAGTCGCAGATACCCTTTTATCAGTGGGGGGAGTGACGCGAAAAGGCGCTTTTCATTCAGGGCATCTTTCGGGTGTAAATTCATATCTACAAAACGGTCATCGACGGCAACAGGGCTGATATCTTCCGGTGTTGAATGAAAATGATGCAGATAAGATAATTGCTGTGCGATTGAATCGACACTCACCCCTTGAAAGCTGGCACAGCCAAATAATAAATCGATATTATGTTGCGTGATGTAGTCCGCTATACCTTGCCATAGTTTATTTAGAATCGGCTTAGTGCGGTAGTCCGCCAACACACAGGATCGACCAAGTTCCAGCAAATAATTGTCACTTTGAAGGAGTTTTGAAAGATCATATTCGTCGCTTGAGTAAAAATTACCGTGCTTTTCTGCGATATCTTGCCGCAAAAGGCGGTATGTGCCGACAATCATTTCCTGTTTTGTTGCAGGGTCTTTGGCCAAAACAATCAGGTGATCTGTAACATTATCATATTCGTCAAAGTCACGTTTATCCTTGCGCATTTCATCTGAGGGTTGCGCGCCGTATTCATCATAAAATACGGTATATCTTAATCGCTGTGCTTCTGCTATTTCTTCTGGTGTCTGAGCTAAACGTACATACGCTTCTTCTTGCTCTATGTCTTTATTATCGCTCATTGCGGATGCGTTTTTCCTATTTTAGTCTCAATAGATTAAGTACTTCTTTGCTTGTGGCTTGTCAGAGTATACTATTTTGCATAGATGTACATAGTTATCAATTTAAGAGGGATGTTTTTGCAATGGTTTCTGTTCTTTTTGTTTGTACCGGGAATATTTGCCGATCACCAACGGCAGAGGCGGTATTCAGGGATCGTGTTAATGCACAGGGGTTAGATGCTACATATGATTCTGCCGGTACTTTTGGGTATCATATCGGCTCTACGCCGGATATCAGGGCGATTGAAATGGCCGCAGAGCACGGCATTGAAATGTCAGATTTAAGGGCGCGTAAAATCACCGAAGAGGATTTTGATAAATTTGATTTGATTATCGCTTTGGATAAAGGGCATGAGCGTACGATGCGCCGCATGATAGATGAAAAATATCACGATAAAATCAAACTGTTTCTTGATTATCATGATGGCTATAACGGGGTGGATGTGTCTGATCCGTATTATGGGGATAAAGCGGCCTTTAAGAAAGCTTATGACATGATAGAGCAGGGCGTTGATGCGATGATTGAGAAAGTGTTTTAAGAAAACGTCTTAGTGTAATCCGGGTTCATCCCCGCGCGGTGGATCGTGGTGATCGTCATCGTCCAAATCATTGTCATTATCGTAGTCTATTTCATCTTCGTCATATGCCTCATCCGAGCGCAGAGAGTCGGCATCGATGCCTAATATATTACCAAGACGTTCTGCCTTTTCGGCGAGCTTACTGTTCGCCTTAGCACGTTCTGATCTTAATTCATCAGCGAAGCCTTTTAGTGGCCCCATAGGGGCGAAGAAGGAATATACATTCATCCAAACCGTGTCACGCTGTTGCTCATTAAGCATTTTTACAGGGATAAGAGCTAATTGAAGTGCCATAAAGCCACCTTGCACATACATGCTGCGTTTTGCGCGCACCGCGGCCTGTTCATGCATTTCTTGATCTCTCATGATTTTGATCAGGTCGTCTTTTTCTTCGTCCGTCCAGCCATACCCGATTTTAGCAATTGAGCCGAGGTTAACACTATGTAACTGCGCGAGTGTAAGCGGCTTTGCTTGTTTCTTGGCTTCTTCACCATCGGGGAGGGTGTTTGTTTTCCCTTCTTTGCGTTGCTCTTTAAGGTCATCGGCAAGCTTTGACCCTTCACGAACGCCCAACGCCGTACTATGTGCGATTTTATGCACCCGAAACGGGTTTTTTACGTATTCTGTGAAAACTTTACCTGCAAATCCTGCTGCTCGTTCTCCTTGAAACATAAGCCATGAGAGTGAGGTGCCCGTTACCGCGATTTTTTCGTGGAATGGCTTCCTAAGGAAATTGCCCGCGCGTTTAACAGTGCCGGATGTTAAAGGTTCACCGATGCCTTTCTTTGCGGCAATCTCACGAAATTCTTGTTTGTGGAACTTCTTTTGTTCATCCGGAAGATTCACGAATTGCAATCCGCTACTACGCATTTTTTCACGAAGGTTCTCTGTGGCAACGGCGCGGCGTTCTTCTTTGGTATTACCATTGGCTTCGTTATGCGTATCATTTTCATAGTCCACAAACATCTTCAGGGCATGTCTGTATTCACTTGCTTTTGCCCCGCGCTGGCTGTTGATGCTTGAGAGCAGGTATATCGCCGCCGCTGTTGATGTGACGGCAAGCCCGGCCATCGCCGGATCTTCTTCTAACGTTTTCGTGCTTCCGTGGGCCGCTTCTGCCGCCAAATGACCGGTTTCATAAAGCGCGAAAATGTCAGAGAAAAGCTCTTCCGTAAAATGCTGTTCATCTGTCGCGATAAGTTCACGCGTTTTAATTAAAAAACGGCGCAGACCTTCTTCCGGATCAAGTACTTTTCCGGATTCACTAAATGCTACATTGAAATCACGATGGTTGGCCTTATCGTGTTCTTCTTTTAGATTTGGTGCTGTTTTCACTCAGTTTCCCTGTTTCTAAAAATCAAGTCTTTCTGTATGATCTTGATTGTTACCGTTTTGTCCGTCCATATCTTTTAAATTGCCTCGGCCGTAAACACGTTTTAGCTCATTGAATTCATCATGGTTGGGCCAAAGGTCACCAGGCTCACCCTGTTGTACAACCTTATCTGCATATTCGGTAATGTCGAATGAGATGCCCAGACGCATGAAGTTGTCGTATGCTTCTTCGAAGTCTTCAACCTTATCTTCATCGATGCGCAATGCGACCCAAAAGCCTTCATCATGGGAGAAATCACCGATCCATGCTTCTCCTTCATGGTCTCGTGTTCCGTTGACGATCACAATTGGTTGTGGTGAGGCTTCTGTCATGATTGTGTTTTAACCCGCATTTACATTATTTCCAGAACTATATCTTGTGTACAAAAAGCTGTCAAAATTCTTATTTTTAAAAGAAGTGTAATTTTTTATTTTCTAATGTTGCATTCCTGAGAATGATGGAGTATGTTCCCACATCTTTTGTGCACTAGTCGCATTTTTTGGTACGCGCCCCTAGCTCAGCTGGATAGAGCGTCTGACTACGGATCAGAAGGTCGGGGGTTCGAATCCTCCGGGGCGCGCCATTTCATAATCACCACCCTTAAGCTGCTGCAAAACCGTTACTGGAAGCGCTGTTCGGGCGGTTCGAAAACCTTCGTTTCTTTGGTAAGGTAATTTTTCCGAAAAAACCAATCTCAGCACCAATCTGCGGTCTTCTAACTTGTCCGAAGTCCACAGCCTGTGCGGGTTTGCGAGAAAGTCCATTGCGGTTCGAAAAGTTTCGTCAAAGGCCGTTAGCGGACGGCCGCAATTTTGGATTTTTTCTTGTATAACTATCTTCTGTTGTTCGAGTTTTTCGATCTTTTGTTCGTAAGCGGAAATGACTTTCGGGCTTTCTGTGTCCACGATTCTGTCTAGGAATTGCTCCACGCGATCATCAATCTTGGACAGCTCTTGTTTTAGTATGATGACATCGCCTTTATTGCGGTCTTTTTGTCCTGCCCATAAATCACGGAACATATCCATCGCCGTGAAGAATAGCTCTTGTGATGGTTTAAGCTCCAAGAGCAATTCTTCAAACTCTGCTTCAACCTTTTCTTTGCGAACAGATTTACGGAACTCTGTGCAATCCTTGTTGTAGCAATAGTAATACGGGTATTTCTGATTACGGCCTTTTGACCAACAGCCTGTCATTGGCTCACCACAACAATTACACGTGATAAATCCGCGCAAAGGGAAGTCATCACTTAAGTTCGCCTTTGCGGGGGCTTTGGCTTTACCGTGTAAGCGCTCCTGAATTTCCTGATAGGTTTCAAAGCTAATTAACGGCTCATGCTTGGCGGGGCGCAATTTGATGTCCCATTTCTCAATGGTCATATATCCAGCATAGAGCGGTTGGTTAAGCATGTTATCAATACGCTGAATATGAATTTCGCCGCTTTTGGGAATTGGGAATATTGTATGATCCTGCAGATAACGCTTAATCTCTGTGTGGGTTTCAAAGCGTCCTGCAGCATAGCCTTCGAGAGTTTCTGCTATGACAGAAGCTAAAGGTTCATCACGAACGAGTACGCGGCCATTTTCGCCCTTAACACTGGCGTATTTGTATCCAGTCGGGGGATAAAATGGCCAATAGCCATTCATCACACGGGCAAACATACGGTTCTTGGTTTGCTCAGCATTCTTTTGGCGTTGGTGCTGTGAGACGCTCGCTAAAAGGTTCTCAACAAGGATGGAGTCGGAATCTTCTCCAAACTCAATAGACGGGCTTTCCAGCTTGCCGCCTGCCTCGTTAATCGCCGTGCGTAGGTGAATATGCGCATCGAGGCTACGGGCTAGGCGGCTGATGTCGTCAATCAATACGATATGCGTTTGGTGCCTTTTGTTGTCTTTGAGGAAGGCCAGCATATCCTGCATAGCGGGGCGGTCGATCATACTCCCGTACACGCCTTCATCCTTAAACACGTCCACGACTTCATAGCCCTTTAGTTTAGCGAAGTCGCGGCAACGTGTTTCTTGAGAGCCGAGTCCATCGCCTTTTTGCACTTGTTTCTGGCTGGATACGCGGCAGTAAATTACGGCTTTCATGGCTCGACTTTTGGTCATGGGCGAATATCTCCATCGGATGTTTGAGGGCTTGGAATTGAGTCTATGCATTTGTTGGAATCGTGTAAATCGCTAAATTCTTTTTTATCGCGACATTGTTGCAATGGATGAACACCAAAGGCACGATCTACGAAATTTTGCATGATATGCCACAGATCGTGGATGAGTTCGATCTTTTGTTCGCGGGTTAAGTCCATGTCGTTTAACATGGGCAGGTATTTTTCGATGTCTGGTTTCATGGCGGCTTCTCCTTGTCGGTTGTGGTGACAAGTTAAATTTACCAGCCTACGTGTTACTGCTCGGGCGACTGTCATTGTTACGGGTTTTCGTTCAATGCTCTGTGACGGAGCCGTTTAAGACTGAAATTTGTAATTTCTACTGAACGCAAGCTGTGTGTTGTACTACAACACGCTTGGAAAGGGAGACGCTGCGCTCTCCCGTTTCATCCCTCTCGCGGATGGTTTTTAGCATGGGAACACAATCCGTTCCACCATGCAAAACCATCAAAACGTATCGCCGTTTTATCACCATTCAGGGGAGCGTTCCTGCTGCCCCTAAAAACCCCATAATGATTTCATCAAGACCAACCGTGCGCCGATTGGATACCGTAAGCGCTTTCCCGCTTAACCAGAACCAAGGGTACGCCCTTGGAGGCGTTTTGATAATAGTTGAGAAATAGTAGTTAAACCGCTTTACAAATGTAGCTTATGGTTAATAGATTGTTTTAAATTGAGTATATGAGAGAAGATGCAACATTTATTAATTTTTAAGGATATTTACTAGATGGCAGGTAATTTGGGTTTAGATGATACTTTATGGCGTTACATGGCTTTTGATAAATTTATAGACTTTATAAACACAAATGAACTTTATTTTGCATCCGCTTATGAATTTGGTGATAAATGGGAATCATATCCACCTGTAAGTCTTTTGGAAACGGGAACGTGGGAGGAGCTGTTTAAACAAAATAAATCGGTCGAACGCTATCAAGCAGACATAAAGATGTTAGCTCAAGACGCTATTCGCTTTTTTAAAAAATCATATCTACATCGGGATAGGGAATACTCTTTTTCTTGTTGGACGGCAGTACGAGAGGAAAGTTATGCTTTATGGAATACATATACTGACATGAAAATGGCAGTAGCTATAAAATCGTCACCTAGACGTATATTATCCTCTTTTGGATATGAAAGTAATTCCCAAATGCAGCGGTTATTCATTAGTTTGGTAAATTATATAGATCATGACTCACTTGAAATACCTCGTTTTAACAGTGAATTTTGGGGGATTGGATCTAATAATGTTCTTAGAAATCTTAATGCTGATAATGCTAAGGGATTAATCTTACCATTTATGTATAAGCAAAAGGAGTATGCATTTGCTAAAGAGGCAAGAGTTGTATTCTTTAACGGACAAGATCAACCTGCAAAAAATAGACTGACTTTTAACAAAAATGAGTTAATTGACTATATTGTAATTGCGCCATTTGCTAATCAAGAGTTTTCTCAGCACATCCGAGAAGTAGTCGAAAAAAATCTAAGCAATATTAAAGTCAATGAATCTAGACTACAAAATCCTGCTCCCATTGATGATAGTGATTTAGAGAGGAATATCCCCATGATAGGCAGGAATGGCGCGACTGGTGCTTATGCCTATTTGGCATGTGGAACATTTAAAAAATAAAATTTAGCCCCAATATTGTATGTTATAATCTGTAATTCGTAATTCACCCCATCGTATACCCGCCGCGGTCTTGCTGCTGCGGTTTAAATTCAACGGGTTCGGAGCTGTTGCGCTCTTTCATCTCCATATATGTGCCGATGTCTTTGCGCATTTGTAGCATGGTTTCATTATGCTCACTGCGTAGATTTTGAACATGATCTTGCAGACGGCCGCGCTCTTGTAATTGTTTGGTGATGAGTTCCTGCTTTTCCTTCTGATCTCGCGTTTGGCATTGCAGCGCGTCTTGTCTGTTCTCTTCCTGAATGCGGCGATGCTTGCCGGTTATACGGGCAAGCACGCCTTTAAACCCTCTGGGCATACGTTCTTGGCGCTGCGTTTCCTCGTGCCTCTGGCGTTCACTGTGCCTCAGTTCTAATGCTGAACGCTCTGTGCGGTGACGTTCCCGTAAGTTCATAAGCGCGCTCTTAAGAGGCTGATACTTTTTACTGCGCTCCTGCCTCACAACATTGATATGTTTTTGAAGAATATCCGTCATGATCTCAGCGATTTTGGTTTTAGCTTGCTGTACGGATGGTAAATCCTCTTGTTTCAAACAAGCATTCAGGGCGCGGGTTTTTAAACCCGTCCAGCGACTAAGGGAATAGACTTCGCCCTTATAATCGACGGCGACAAATCCGCGTCGATCTCCCTTGGCTAGCGTGAAGCCGTGATTTTGCAGAGCATGCGCGGATCATCATCTTGGCGCTTGGCCTGTTGCCATTCTTCACGCGTGAAGTTGAGCGGGTTTGTATATTGCTTATCAATAAAGCCCTTGGGCATATTCCAACCCTGTTCGAGATAGATGTCCTTGGAGATTTCATTCAGTTTCTTTTTGTAAAACGGCAGGTTTATGGCTGTCATGCTTTGCGCATCAATGCGTGACCAGACGCAATGCGCGTGCCGCCTTCCTTCTTTTTCATGGAAGACGACAACGCGCGGCTGTCCCTCAATCCCCATTTTCTGTTCAATGTCGGTAAGGGCTTTTTCAAAGGTTTCATTGGTCGCGATTTCATCTTGCGGGGGATTAAGAGAAACTGAAAACAGAAATTGTGTGCAGCGTGTTGCGCGGCTTGTGGCTTGAATTTCTTGAAAAGCGCCATGAACGGTTTCGGATGAAAACCCTGTGATCTCATGGACGGTGACATGGTCATTATCCCGATCATTCAGCAAGTGATTGGCAAGCTGTTTTGCGTGACCTCTTTGATTGCCCTCGATAATCATAGGCATTCATCTCTCAGGCCAAGCACTTTAATAAGTGTTTCTTTGATGAATGCGATGTTCTCAATGGCTTCATTCAGGTCATGCAAAACATCATCGGTGACAAGCAGGCTGCCTGTGTTTGCGGCTCTGGCCAGTTGGTTGATGTTGTTGGGAATACGTGATGCGCCGAGCTGCGCTAAAATCTGCGCAAGGATGATGTCGTCTTCCTTCGGGCGGGATGTACGACTTCTGCGCGGTTTGGCATTGCTCAGGAGGGTTTCACGAATATATGCGCCGAGTGGTTTTGTACCCGCAAGCTCATCCAAAAGCTCCCGTTCCTCAACGCTCAGGCGTAAGGAAAACGGTTTCGGCTTTTTTGTCTTGGTGTCGCTCATGCCCCCATGATAGACGTAGGGAAGCGTATAGCTGGGCGACTAGTATTAATATATTAAGTGTTTAATTAAGAGTACTGGCAGAATACCGACCTAATATTGTCATGTGCTATGCAAATGTTCTTCCAATTCTGCGGGAGAACGTCTTTACATACGCGATTAATTGAATTGATAAACGTTATTTTAGGATCGTCACCAGAGCAGATTATTCGAGAGTAATCGTAGTCCCATGGGCTAATACCTGCTTTTACTTGGTCTTCAAATACGCTTAAAAATCCACTAAACCATGATCGATAATGTCGATCGTAAATAGATGCTTGAAAATACTCATCGATAGACTTTACGAATTCTTCAATTGCAGCCTTTTCTTTTTCATCACTAAAGTTTTCAGCCAATGAAGATGCTGTCTTGGAAAAATTTCTAACGCCTTCTCTCCAGTGTGAGTACTCTATGCCATATCTTCTAAATTCTCGAAGTAATTGATGGTTTGGAGTTTTCATTTCTAAGCATATATCTACAAATTCATGAAATGATTTCATATAATTAATATGAATTTTTTCCATTTTTTCAAAAGCTGTAATGAAATGATCATCGTATGCCTTCCTGCGCATTTCTAATCGGTGTTTTTTATTGTCTGACCTGCAATCATAGAAAAATTTGAAGACACGTAGTATAGGCTCAAATATAACAGGCGTAACTTGCATGGCTCATCCTTTTATCGCTTGGTTTCTGGTGTTGATTTTGAAGGCATTCTTACTCCTGCAAAGCCTTCATCGCGGCTTTTGGGTTTTTATCGATGATCTTCATGAGGGTAGATGCCGCGCCAGTCAGGCCGCTATCTTGCATATCCCATTTTTCAACTGTGCGTTTGGGCAGGTGAAAGGTTTCCGCAAACTCACGGACGCTCATATTCAGCTTGGTGCGGATACGGCGCACTTCTGAAATCTCATGCTTCACGGCCTTTTCTGGCTCGTTAATTGCGCTTTCCAGTCCAGCTTTCAGGCTTTCAAATAGTTCGCTCATGGTTATTTCCTCTTTTTCAAAATCTCTACAAGCTTCTTAATCTCGTTCTTTTCACCTTGGCTCAGATTGCTTTTCTCGTTCTTCTCAAAAATATCCAGCAAGTGGATATATCCAAATTCATCAATCACAAGGTAAACAACACGGCTTGCGCCGCTTTTACCTTTTCCAGACTGGTGGGCGAAACGGATTTTCCGAACGCCGCCCGTGCCAGCCATGACATCGCCTTTATCAAAATTGACGCTGATAAAATCAACCAGCTCAATTCTTTGCTCTTCTGTAAGTATCTTTTCCGCCTTGCGTAAAAAATACGGGTTTTCAATTACAGTCAGCATTTCGCAATCTTTCCCTAGAATATACCCAAAACGGGTATTTTGTCAATTATTGAATATACCCGATATGGGTACATCCCAGAATCTATTCACAAAGCTATTATGATGAGTTGAGAATAACTTTCCAGTGGGTTAAAGTCTTGAATAACAGGTTCGCATCAATTCGTAGGTTGTGCGCCTTGACCGACAAAGTGTAAACCAATTATTTGAGGTTTTGAAGGTGTGGAAAATTGTTTTGAACAACACAAACATGGATTAACTCGTATCTCATATTTGCATTTCTCTATGATAGAGGAGAATTACAAAAATTTCTGCTAACATCTTTTGATGCAACTCCTCCATATCATCGAAATGCTCTTGCCCCCTATCTATTGCCGCCTGAACTCTACCACGTATGGCCAAACATAAATCTCTTTGGCCTATATCATCAAAAGCCCCTTGCTCCAATATGTATGAATAAGGTGCGCCTTCCCAACGCCCTCTAACTTTTTCAATCTGCCAACCTAACTTTCCCTTGCAAAACTCAGCTAGTCTATCCTCACAATCGTGATAATTTTCTGGCGGAGATATCACGCTAATTTCATAAACCAAATCATTGAGAATGCGTGCAAAACTATCATCTTCTTCCACATATATACGAGTCTCATGATCCCATATTAGCTCCCAATTTGTTTTTAAGTGAGAGAGTCTTTTGGTTACCATGTAGTCAAACCAGTCACTCCAATAAAAAAATTCTTGAACAGCTTTTATCATAGCAAAATATAATTGTTTTCTAACAAAGGCGTTAATCTCCGCGTACTTAAAACTATATATATCGGTAGTTTACACTAAAAAATATTAAAGACATTGCACTCTATTTACTATAGGTTGTTTAATTGTGTTTCGTAAAATTACTTTCTTAAGTGGAAAATTAATTGAGTTCATTAATAAAAAGCAAAAATGAGCAGACCATAGGAAAATGCAAAGTTTACTTGGTACATGTACAAGTAAATGATGTGCAGGGAAAAATTCAAGAGGTGTTTGATAATATTCGCAATACAAGTTGGATAGAACGCCTGGGAAATCCAAATGCACAGCTAAAGTATTCAATAGCATCTGAAAGAACTATAAAGAAACTTACCGAGGAAATATTCAACGGAGGAAACAGTCCGCTTACAGAGGAGACTGGGGAATATGTGATTTCTGTTTCCGCAGTTACAGTATTATCTGAAGAATACGGCCATAAAAAGGTAGCTATATCAGAGCTTTGGAAAGAGCAAAAAAGCGGCAATCCTGGATTTGACTTTCACAGTGTAAATCCAGATAGCGTTGTAATTTTTGGTGAAGCTAAATATAAATCCAATCCTCCAAGTCCACATGGAACAGCATTCAATCAAATTAATGATCTAATTTCTGAGAAGAAAGACGCCATGGATTTAGTCGATTTAGAGCAAATAATTGGAATTTTTCCCACTGAACGGTTCCGCAATGGATTTAAAGGTTATTCAGCCGCTTTTTCATTAAACGCAAAAAGTCCTGAAACAGTTATGAGTAATGCCTTGACTTCAACTCTAGCAAAGCCACTTTTGGAGTATTCTGAACTCTATATTATAGGTATGGAGTTTGCTAGTTAATGTCACTGAAAGCAATCATTACAGGAACTGCGGATATACACGCGCTTTTGAAAGATATAATATTTCGCATTCACACATCTGGTCCTGTCTATGCACCTGATTTTGAAACTTTAGCATATATTAAAATCCGTCATCCTGAGACTTTTAAGCTTTATGAGCGGCGCCTAGTTTTTGTGCTTGGGTTATTTTTTAAAACGGGCAATCCTCAAAATATATTTGAAGCTGTTTATAATGCCTACTCTGAAGCAATTCAGTCGGGTGCGGGGATAAAACTAACCCCTGTGCAAGCAGACATTTACGATGAAATATTAAATAGGCAATTTTTTTCATTTTCTGCACCTACTAGCACAGGTAAATCGTTTATTTTTCGTGAGATCATAAAAGACTTTACTCAAGACATAGTGGTAGTAGTACCTTCTCGTGCACTTATAGCTGAATATATGGCAGCAGTAAAACGCAACCTTCAGAATGATAAATCAGTCCTTGTTATGGAATTTCCAGAAAATATAAATAAGGCTAATACAGACAGAAGAATTTACATTATTACTCCTGAAAGAGGCGGCGATTTATTCAGGATTATTCATGAATTAAATGTAGGGTTATTCTTATTTGATGAAGCTCAAATCTCCGAAGAAGACATTCGAGGAATGACATTTGATGCATTTGTAAGGCGTTCCAATAGAGTTACTCCTCAGGCAAAAAAAGTTTTTACTCACCCATTTATACAAAACCCTGATGCTCAGCTTAAAAAACATGGTTTTACAAAAAACTGTTCCTTTATGCACTACGATCAACACAGCGTAGGAAAAGTTTTTATTTCATTACATAAAAACAACGAATTCCACTTCTTTTCACCCTACAATGACAACATAAAATCCATAGATAAAGTAAACTTAACAAACGATATCGCCACACAATTATTGAAAAAGAACAGGACGTTATTAATATACATCTCAAAAGATAAAATTTACAAAAACTTTCACATAAAAGAATTTAGTCATTACGTAGAATTGTGCCCAAAAGTCCAAAATAAAAATGCAAAAAAAATCATTTCAACACTCCAAGATTATATAGGGGCAACAGAAGGAATAGAAAAGCATTCATCAATGATTGATCTGATGGAAAGAGGAATTGTTATCCATCATGGATCAATCCCACTTAAAGCGAGACTGTTAATAGAGCAGTTTGTTAATGAAGGACATTGTAAAATTTGTTTTGCAACTTCAACTCTTATTCAAGGTATTAATATGCCTTTTGATGCCGTTTGGATTGATAATTTTAAATTCTACGGAAACGAAGATCAAAAAATTTTGGGTTTAAAAAATTTAATCGGACGTTCAGGCCGTACTTCACATGAAGATAATACTTTTGACTACGGATACGTAATCATCAATAACAGCAATAAAAAATTGTTTGCAAACCGTCTACAGAAGACGGTTCAGCTCCAAGAAAAAAGCTTATTGGATCAAGACATTTCTAAAATTCCCGAAGATCAAAAAGACTTAGCCGAAGCTATCCAGAATGATACATTTAACACGGAACTAAATTTAACTGAAACACAGATTAAGCGGATAAAAGATAAAAATGTATCTAATGATATACGGCTTATTCTTGACAAATTTATTAACAAATCAAGCCTAATAACGGAGAAAGAGTACAGAAAATTACCCGATGCAGAAAGAAAGAAAATTAAAGACAGTTTTCAAAAAATTTATTTGAGCCATCTAAGGAAAAACGTTCTTTCTACAAGAGAGAAAAGCATTTTAGGAATCGCTATTTCTATTATGCTTTGGCGCGTACAAGGAAAATCATTCAAGGAAATAGTTTCACTGAGGTATTCTTTTCTATCAAGGCGTGATGAACAAAGGGCTCTTGGAATAAAAAGAAAAGCAGGTGAAATCTCTGAATCTGAATTCTCAAATTTGAAGGCGGCCTTAAAAATACGACCTACACAAACGGCAGAAACTATTCCGACATCAAATACAGGAAAAACATTTCTATTTGGGCTAAATGAATCAATCCTTTCATTGAACTATGACAAGTTAGTTTATGATACATACGATTATTTAGATAAGGTAATTGCCCAATGCCTTGTTGATCCAATAACTGGAGCTTTGGACATATTTTACGAGCAAACAAAAGATGCTCGTGCATTGACACTAAAAAATTACATACGCTACGGAACAAATAATCAAAGAGAAATATGGTTATTGAAATATGGGTTTGAACCAGAATCTATCGAGTGGATAACAGATTACATTTTATCTATTGACGAACACCAAATTATTTTCAGCAACAAAATAAAAGAGCTTGATGACGGACGATTTAGTGTTATCGAAAGATATGTTTATTAATTTCCCAAAAATATCTCAATTATAGGCATGTTAAATTTTGAGCCTTTTATGGCTCTTCACACCATGTGCCAGAGGGATGCAACGGGAGAGCGCAGCGTCTCCCTTGCCAAGATGTGTTGACGAAAAATCGAAGATTTGTAGTACGACACACATCTTGCGGAACGTCTGTAATGGTTATATTTAATATATGCCGCTTAAATATTACAAAGCAGAAGATCAAGGACAATGATACTTTATCACTTTACACGGCTCATGAATGAAGAAAAAATAAATATAGAGGAAAATGGTCTTTATATTCCGAATGATGAAATAATGAGAACGAAAATAAATATTGCGAACTCTCTTTTGCAACATCAAAGGATAGATTTTACGCCACAAATTCCATATGAAAGACAAGGGGAAATCTGTTTACTCAATAAAAATTTTCAAGATTACTTGGAAGATAGTAATTTAGGCGTAATTGAAGGACTTTTATCAAATTGGGGTGGTGAAATAATTCATTATATGATTTTTGAGCAAGAAGAGTTATTACAATCCTTACGAAATTTAAGTAGGGCTTATGAAATTAGTGTAGATACAGACCTTATCGATTCTGAACACTGTTATTTTAGCGAAGGCCAAGACGAAGGAGATGAGTACCGTTATGATATTCATATACCACCAACGGCGATATTAGAGATTAAAGAAATCAACACTGCAAATATCATATAACCATTAATCGTAGCTATAATTTATCATAAAAACAGACTTAAGACGAAACGCAAGCTGTGTATTGTAATACAATACGCTTGGCAAGGGAGACGCTGCGCTCTCCCGTTGCATCCCTCTGGCTTGGGGCTTCGCCCATCCACACGCACACCCGATGGTAAATTTAACTTGTCACCGCAACGACAAGGAGAATCCACCATGCAACCAGACATCAACAAATATCTGCCCATGTTAAACGACATGGATTTAACCCGTGAACAAAAGATCGAGCTTATCCACGATCTGTGGCACATCATGCAAAATTTCGTAGATCGTGCTTTTGGTGTTCATCCATTGCAACAATGTCGCGATAAAAACAAAATTAGCGATTTACACGATTCCACCAAATGCATAGAATCAATCCCAAGCCCTCAACCATCCGATGGAGATATTCGCCCATGACAAAGAGCCGAGCCATGAAAGCCGTAATCTATTGCCGCGTATCATCACAGAAACAGGTGCAAAAAGGCGATGGCCTCGGCTCCCAAGAAACACGTTGCCGCGACTTCGCCAAACTAAAGGGCTATGAAGTCGCGGAAGTGTTTAAAGACGAAGGCATATACGGGAGCATGATTAACCGCCCCGCCATGCAAGATATGCTCAAGTTTTTAAAATCCCACAAAAAGAAACAAACACACATTGTCATCATTGACGATATCAGCCGCCTTGCCCGTGGCCTTGATGCACATATTCACCTGCGCACAGCCATAAGCGATGCAGGCGGCAAGCTGGAAAGCCCGTCCATTGAGTTTGGAGAGGATTCCGACTCTGTCCTCGTAGAAAACCTTTTAGCCAGCGTATCGCAGCACCAGCGCCAAAAGAACGCCGAGCAAACAAAGAACCGAATGCATGCCCGCGTCATGAATGGTTATTGGGCATTTAACCCGCCAGTCGGTTATAAATTCGCGAGCGTTAAAGGCCATACAGGGCGCGTACTTGTAAAAGATAAAACAACCGCCTCTATCGTCACCGAAGCACTTGAGGGATACGCCTCAGGCAGATTTGAGTCACAAGGCGAAGTAAAACGCTTTTTAGAATCTCACCACCACTTCCCAAGAGATAAAAGCGGTGAAGTCCATTATCAACGCATTCAAAACATGCTGACCCAAGTTTTATACGCGGGATATATCAACGTGAAGAAATGGAATATCTCCATGCATCCCGCAAAGCACGAGCCATTGATTAGCTTTGCCACTTATCAAGCCATTCAGGAACGCATGAGCGGACAAGCCAAAGCGCCAGCACGCGCAGATATAAGCGATGATTTTCCGCTGCGGGGTTTTATCACCTGTCACTGTTGCGGCGAGCCTATGACCGCGTGTTGGTCAAAGGGCCGCACAACGCGATATCCGTATTACTATTGCTTTACCAAGGGCTGTGATGAGTTTCGCAAGTCTATCCGCAAAGAACAGGTTGAAGCCGAGTTTGAAGAATTGCTCTTGGAGCTTAAACCCTCACAAGAGCTATTCTTCACGGCAATGGATATGTTCCGTGATCTTTGGAATGATCGCCAGAACCAGAATAAAGATGATGCGCTACTCTTGAAAAATGAGCTTTCCAAGATTGATGTGCGCGTAGAGCAATTCCTAGACAGGATTGTCGAAACGGAAAACCTGAGTGTGATTTCTGCCTATGAAGAAAGAATAGAAAAACTCGAAGGGCAAAAGATCATTTTACAGGAAAAAATCCAAAATTGCGGGCGTCCTTTGGCAGATTTTGACGAAACCTTTCGAACCGCTATGGAGTTTCTTTCAAACCCGCACAGGCTGTGGACTTCCGACAACTTGGAAGATAAGAGATTAGTGTGCAGATTGGTGTTTTCGGAGAAATTACCCTACCAGAGAAATGAGGGTTTTCGAACCGCCCGAACAGCGCCTCCAGTAACGGTTTTACAGCAGCTTAAGGGTGGTGAGTATGAAATGGCGCGCTCAATATGGTTATTAAAACCGCCGCAATTGAGGTTGGAAGGAAGAATAAACACGCAGTCATGGTCGGGCTTCATCCCGGTACTGTTGATAGTAATTTGTCGAAACCGTTTCGGAATAATGTGCCGAACGAGAAGTTGTTTACACCAGAACAATCTGCGCAGTATTTAGCAAATGTTATAGCTGGTTTAACCACTGAACATAGCGGCAAAGTCTTGGATTGGAAGGGGGAGTGTATCGAGCCGTAATTATTTGAATCTTGAGCAGATCGGTATTTTTAAAAAATCAGGTAAGATCGATATAAATTTCAGGGTAAGCGTTAGTCTTTTAGGAAAGTTAATATCAAACGCACCGGATTGCAGGCCCTTTAATATACGCTGCACCGCGTCTTCGGGTTCTATAATAAATGGCATGTCGAATTCGTTTTTGTTTGTCAAAGGCGTACGTACAAAGCCCGGGTTGATCATTTTGATGTCTATATGTTTATCCGCTTCCATTCTCAGGCTTTGGATGAAGCTAATAAGGCCTGCTTTGCTTGCTGCGTAGGGTTGCGCGTTCGGCAGGCCTACATATCCTGCGACACTTGCACATAATGCTATTTGTGCCTGTTTTTGATTTGATACAAGATTATAGGCACATTTTGAAAAATGCATGATGCCTGTTAAATTAACGGCAATAATTTTCGTAAGGTTTTCATCGCTTATATCCTTTATGGCAGAGGGTTCATAGATACCTGCCAAACAGATGATGCGATCAACGGTTTTATTCTGATCTTTAATGTTTTTGATAGCCGTATGTGTTTCATCAAAATCCGATATATCAAAGGGAAGGACATTATGCCGACCATCTAATTCGGCATTTAACCTATTCAGTTTATCCGTACTGCGCGCCGATAAAATTAAGGATGCGCCATTTTTATGCAGAATTTTGGCAAGGCATGCGCCGATACCGCTGCTGGCGCCGACAATCCAGATGGTTTGGTCTTTAAATGCCATGGTTATTTTTCAACCTTTTGTAAAATAAGCGTGAGTTCGGCAACCGTAATACCGAATTTTTTGATATATGATCGATTTATCAATACGCCGCCATTCATTTGCCACATCCAATCATCAAACTTCACGCGATAAACTTTTCCTTTTACCGGTAAATCCATGCTGTAGTGCCAGTTAATTGCGTTTCCTGATGTGGTGCCCTGTGCTGTTCCAAGTATATCATCAGCCTGACCGGTGAATGTTCCGTCATCTTTTTTGACGACCTTCCAAACGCGTTTTTGCTCTTCTCCATCGTAATATATGAAGTCTTCATTTAATGTTCCGTTTTGGCCGTTCCACGAACCTTTCATCTTGATATCAAAACGGCGCACAACTTGGCCCTTCCAGTTTTGGACAATGCCCCAACCGACAAGATCACCACTAAAAAATTCTTCGAATTTGATTTCGGGTTTTGTGTCTTTGTAATACTCAACTTTGTTATTTGTGCATCCACATAACATTATAATTACTCCTGCTAGTGTGATTAATTTTTTCATGACTAATTACTCTCCAAGTAAGGCTTTTCTAAATTCCGGATCAGATGTGTTTTCAGAAAGCCATATGCCAAAAAACCATTTTCCAAAATCGGGGTCTTGAATGCGTCCGATAACGTCTTGGCCTTTATAAAAGACAGTTTCAGAATTTGGTTTGTATATACCTGTCAGTGTGGTTCCTTGTCTTACGTCGGGGAAGATGCTTGTCATCTGAGTATGCCAATCTGCTAGCCTAACCTCGTTGTTAAAACCCTGCTGCCTGATTTCTTTTGCCGACCTGTCAGCAATTTTTTTGCCTGATAAACTACGAAGGTATTTCAGCTCTAAGGCAAAGGGGGCGGAAAAGCTCCATTCACTATTTGGGGCATATAATGTCGCATCATAAATATCTAAAAATAAGTATTTGTAATGAGCTGAGCCAATCGGCTCTGCTTGTTTCAGGTTCGCATCAATCAATGCATCAGATGCATAGGCAGGGGCGGTGAGTATTAGGATGAGGGCTAGTAAAAAGCTACGCATGGCGAAGCTCCATATGCATCACATTTATGCGCTCAACCTTAAAGGCGGCATAACAAACAGCAAGGTAAAAGCGCCACATGCGGATGAACTTTTCATCATAGCCAAGGGTTAGGATGGCTTGCTTATTCTCATCAAAACGATTGAGCCATTCTAACATCGTGGTTGCGTAATCTTGCCCGAATGCAAATTCATCAACAACACGCAGGTTTGATTGTTCTGCGTTATGTTTGAATTTCTCAGGGCTGGGCAGCATACCACCCGGAAAGATATAATTACGGATCATATCACCGCCTTTTTTATATCTTTCAAAATGCTCATCATTGATGGTGATGGTTTGGATCATGGCTTGGCCATTTTGACTAAGCAGGCTTTGAAGTTTTTCGAAATAAGTCGGCCAGAATTTTTCTCCAACGGCTTCGAACATCTCAATTGATACAATGTTGTCATATTGGCCTGTTTGATGACGGTAATCTTCAAGAACGATATTTGCCCGTTCGCCCAGGCGAACTTTTGCATAGTCATGCTGTTCATTTGATAATGTGATGCCTTTCAGGCGGTAATCACAATCCCTGCGATCCGCAACGCGCTGCGCGAAACCACCCCAGCCGCATCCGACCTCCAACATATCACCGTCAAAACGATCGAAACGATCAATCATTCTGTCATATTTGTTATTTTGTGCGGTTTTCAAGTCTTCGTTATCGTTGAGATAAAGAGCCGAAGAATATGTCATGCTTGGGTCTAGCCACAGGCTGTAGAAGTCATTGCCTAAATCATAATGTGCCTGAATATTTTTACGGCTGCCGCGCAGTGTGTTTTGTCTGAGGGCATTAAAAACACTCATCGTTAAATTGGCAAAACTGCCGCCATGAAATACAGGTTTCAAATATTCTTCATTTTCCAAGCCAAAAAGAAAGACAGAGCATATATCGTCACTATCCCACCAGCCATCGCGGTACGCTTCTGCAAGGCCGGTATCACCCTTTGCCGCAAATGCGGTAAAAGTGCGCCAGTCTTTGATAGTCATCCGCGCTGACGCGCCAGGGATATTGCCGCCGAATGACCTTGTTTTTCCATCAGGTGTGGTTAGGTGCAACGCACCTTTCTGCGCTCTCTCGAGTGTTCTAAGAATTTTATCTGCGAATGCTTTGTTAAACATCAACATCTTTCCATTTTTTGCTTCATACATATTCAATCTACATATGAGCCTGTAAATAGGGCCTTACCCGAAAATTACATTTTTGTAAGGTTTTCATTTTGGCTGATTTTAGGTGTTAATTGCTCAGGCTTGCGGTAGTAACGCGCGCGTTTGAGCACCAGTTTCAATGCCTGCCAATGTATGAGGTAGATTGATTTCAATGTAACCAGAGGATAACGCCAAAATACGTATCTGAGGTTTCTTTTGGTTAAAGGCATCAATGTGCCTGTCAAAGAGGTTATGAGCTTTTTATTGCTTTCTTCATTATAAAAATCAATCCATATGCCAAGGCGTTCACCATCAAGTTCATATCGAAATTTGTAGTGCCCCTCGCGTTCTAGAAATGGGGAAACATGGAACAGTTTTTGTGCCTCTAACCATTCCTTTTTATCGATCGGGACACCATTTTTATGCGCGCACAGATATGAATGTGTTTCACCGAAAGTATTATTTACTTCGTTGAGTACGGCGCGAATATTGTTATCAGCATCAAGGCAAAGCCAGAAACTGACGGGGTTAAAAACATAGCCCAAGACACGCGGCATGGATACAAGAATGACAGAGGATACGTGGCCGTTTAAGTCATGCTCCTTAAGGATATCGTTTATCCATTGTTGCAGGTCTTCTTGATCGTTGCGGTTGGCATGATCACGATTATAAAAGCTCAGTGCTGCAGGGCGGTTTATGCTTAACCCGCGCTTTGCCGCTTCGTCCATTTTTGAAAGGGGTAGGGCAAGGTAATAAATGTCATAAACAAATTGATTAACCTTTGGAAAAAGGCGTTTATGCATGACCTTGGCGGTGAATATTTGCGGGACTATATCCATTCAGGCTCAATCCCCATTTTACGGACAACATTAACCGCACTTAATAATCCATCTTCATGAAATCCATATCGCTGCCATGCGCCGCAATACCATGTATTATTTTGCCCCTGCACATCATCAATTTTAGACTGCGCATCTATTGCCCCTTGATCAAAGACAGGGTGATCAAAACTATATCGATCATACACTAATGCGGGATTGGGCTCCCGCGCGGGGTTTAATGTGACAATGACGGGTGTTGTCGTGTTCAGGGGCTGTAGGTTATTCATCCAATAGCTTAATGATACATTGCCGCTATTATCTGTTTTGCCTTCTGATTGGTAAACCCAACTTGACCAAGCTTTTTTTGCTTTCGGCATAAAGCTTAAATCACTGTGTAATACCATGTCATTTGGTTGGTATTTGATTGCTCCTATTATGTCTTGTTCTTGCGACGAAGCATCACTGAGCATCTCTATTACCTGATCGCTATGGCATGCGAAAATCACCTGATCAAACATATGCTGACTATTCTGAATGTCTGTAACGGTGACGCCTTTATCACTCCGTGACACAGATTTAACGGCGCAATTATATTTAATATTATCCTGATAGGGGGCTGTAATACGCTTCACATATTCTTTGCTTCCGCCAATTACTGTGAACCATTGCGGGTGGTGATTCACAGTAAGAAGCCCGTGATTATCAAAAAAACGAAGGAATGTTTGCGCGGGAAAATCCGTCATTTTCGTTGTTGGCGTACTCCAGATCGCAGCGCCCATCGCAAGTAAATAATAATCACGAAACCATGTGCCCAAATTCATTTCATCGAGGAGCTCACCTAGCGAAAGATCTGTTCCTTTATGCAGGTACTCAGGTGCGTCTTTATTAAATCGCATGATATCGGCAAGCATTTTCAGATATTTTGGGCGCAGCAGGTTTTTCTTTTGCGCAAATATACCGCCAAGTTTGTGATATGTTCCGTATTCCAACCATCCTTGCGCGATATCTGCGCCAAATGACATATCGGTTTCTTTGATCGGAACATTTAGGTGCCGGAACAAAGCGGTAAGCAAAGGGTAATTTTTTTTGTTAAATACAATAAACCCTGTATCTACGGGGACATCACCATCATCAGTTTTGGCGGTAACGGTTCGGCTATGCCCGCCAATGTAATCATTCTTTTCAAAAATAGTTATATCGTGATGGTTATGCAGCATGTAAGCAGCGCCAAGTCCTGATATTCCTGTTCCTATAATGGCAATTTTCATATGCGTTTATTCCTTTTTAATATCAAGATTATACGCAAGACGGGGATACGCAGAAGTAACGATATGATTACAAAATTTTAATCTTTGAAAATAAATGAAACAGTTAGGCCGGGGGCGTTATCATCTAGCGTGATTGTTATATGGTGTAGGTCGCATACGGCTTTCACAAGGCTGAGGCCAAGGCCGCTGCCTGCTGTTGTTCTGCTTTTTTCAGCGCGATAAAATCGATCAAATACGCGCTCTTTGTTTACTGTGTCAATTCCCTGACCTTGGTCACTAATACATAGGACAGGACGATCAGTGGTACCATCAATACGGGCTGTGATAACACCGCCTTCGGGTGAAAACTTTATTGCATTATCTATGACATTTGATACCGCCTGAAACAAAAGGTCTTTATCACCCTGTATTTCTATATCTGCACTCAGGTCAGGTTTAATAGAGATATTGGATTGCTCTGCTAGCGGCTCATATAGCTCAATCACATCTGTAACTATTGTTTTTATATAAACGCGTGTAAATTTCTGATGGCGCGCAGATTTTTCAATATTGGCGATGCGCAAAAGCGCGTTAAACGTATTTAAAATATCATCGGCCTCACGAATGATGGCCTCAATGTCTTCTGGTTCTTCTGAAGTTTTTCTGATGTCTTCTAAATGATTGCGCAAGCGGGTGAGGGGGGTGCGTAAATCATGCGCAATGCTGTCGCTTACATCACGAATGCCAAGCATCAAGCTCTCAATGCGGTCTAGTAGGTTATTCAAAACTTGCGCCAGATTGCTTAGGTCATCCCAGGAACTATTGATGGAAATGCGCGCAGATAAGTCCCCTGTATCCATAATTGTTTTTGCAGTGCCTGCAATCATATTAATGCGGCTTACGACAAAAGAGCTTATGAAAAAGCTCACAAGAATAACAGCCAGCATGAATACCATAATCAGAACGCTGAATAATTTCAAACGCTCATAACTGGCTGTGATGTCTGTGATGTCGCGTCCGATAAGTAACTTTGACCCATCGGCCAAAGTATGGATTTTTGCGGCATATAATGTACCGTTATGACGAAAGCTGATAATGCCTTCTTTAATCCGTTCGACTTTTTCAGGCATCGCATCAAGATGCCCTGATTGATCATTCGTTGTAATATTCTTGTAAAAATATATAGGGTTAGCATGTTTTTCAGCGCGAGCCTGAATATAGCTATGTATTCTCTGGTTCGAGATATTGGCTTGCTCAATTGTTTGAATATGTTCAATTTCGCTATCTATTGCGGCTTCTGTTTCACGCAGGAAGTTGTTCTGGCCGATATCATATAGCGAATAGCCTAAAAAGCATGCAGATAAACCAAGAAGAAGCGTAAACAGCGCCGCCATCTTAAAGCTGGAGCTTTTTGCGTATCGCCTAGAAACTGTCTTCGATGATATATCCTGCACCACGTACCGTCTTTATTATTTTTCCGCCCTGATCATCAATTTTTTTACGCAGGCGGCTGATGTGAACATCGATCACATTTGTCTGCGGGTCAAAATGATAATCCCAAACCGCCTCGAGCAGCATAGTGCGCGTTACGACTTGCCCCTTATGACGGAGCATATACTCCAGTAAATTAAATTCGCGCGATTGTAATTCAATGGTTTTTTGGCTGCGTCTAACTTTTCGGGTGAGTAAATCAAGCTCAAGATCACCCGTGGTTAAAACGGTATCTGTGCCATTGCTGTTTGTGCTTTGTGTTCTGCGTGCAAGAATTTCTATGCGTGCCAATAATTCAGCAAATGCAAACGGCTTAACCAAATAATCATCACCGCCTGAGCGCAACCCTTTGACCCGATCATCAACATCCCCAAGCGCGCTTAGGATTAAAATCGGTGTGAGGTGACCAGACCCACGTAGTTCTTGTATAATGCTAAGCCCGTCTAATTCAGGCAGCATGCGATCAATAATAAGCGCGTCATATTTCTCACTTTGCGCAAGGAATAGCCCGTCTTTGCCGTTGTCTGCAGTATCTGTTATATGCCCGGCCTCGCTTAGGCCTTTGGCAATATAGGCGCAGACATTTTGATCATCTTCAATAATTAAAACCTTCATAACATGAAGCTATCATTGTCTTTGTCATACAGGAAGAGCTAATGATTTTTATGGTTTAGTAATTTTGGTAACTAAATGCGCTATTCCAAAATGCCCTCAACTTCTGCGATTTGCCTGTAAATACCGCGAACATTCTGCTCAGACCATTTATCAAACATCTTTAAGCTCGTGAAGTTGGCGTTGGTTTTTAAGTCGCCTAAAATATCTTGAACGATTTGCTCTTCGTTATGGCCGGCGTTAATGCCTGAAACAACACCATCTCTGATGGTTTCGACATAGGATCTGAAGTTACGAACCTGTGCCTTTGTTCCTGTGCTCGCGTGTCCGGGTGATATAAGATCCCAGTCCAGTTTATCTATTTCATACAGAGAGCGTATGATACCGTCCACATTGTAACGCCTGATTTCCATGTAAGGCACGCGATCCGTGAGAGCCCAATCAATCGCGGCTATGAATTTTTGTTCAGGCACGTACATGCTGATTGAGCCCCAGCCATCATTCTGTCCCCAATAGTTAAATTCGATCTTTTTACCGTCCAAATCTATTTGCAGTGACTGATCAAACGTAACGGAAGGATAGTGCGTGGGTACCTTCATGCGCTCCATACTGTTTTTTGCCAATTCATGCGAAATATAAACAGGATTGTGGTGCGCAAATACTTGTCCGCCTGATACGTGATCAGGGTGGTTATGGCTGTATACGACATATTTAACGGGTTTATTCGGAAAGCGAGATTGAATTTCAGTGTCCAGCCATTGAGAGAATTCTTTGCTGAATGTGTCAAAGATTAACAGACCGCTATCGCCGACAAGCACGATGCCGTAATATGGGCCTTGTTGTGTCCGATAGATTCCCGGTTTTATTTCTTCTATGGAATAGGGGGCTTTGACTTTATTCTCACTGTCACCGTTATGGTTATGCGCATGGGCTTTTGGGCTGTTGCATGCCAAGATAGTGAGTAGTGATAATAATAACAGGCGCATGAAATATCCTTATTTAATGAATTGGTTATGTTTGTTTTATGCTTTGACCTTACGTGCGCTAGGCCGTTTCTTCTTTGGGGCGATTGCCTTTAATCATTCGTGTCAGGGTCGCATCTTTGTCAATAAAATGGTGTTTCAGAGCGGCGATTACGTGAAGCAAAATCAGTGCAGATATCAGGTATGGAGCATTATGATGCATAAAATTTGCAGCACCGGCAATGCCCTCAGATTTATTCAGGCCCGGAATTGTGAACCAATTAAATACGGCTAAATCACGCCCGCTGAACAGGTTCATTACGATACCGCTAATCGGCATAATCAGTAAGGAAAGCAACAAAAGCCAATGTGTCACTTTCGCGAGTATGTGCTCCCAAGTCTTTAAGTCGGAAGCAGGATTTGGGAAGCCTTGAAATATACGCCAAAGCACTCGCCATGATGCAAAAGCCAGAAATAGGACGCCAAGAGATTTGTGGTACATCATATATGGGCCTTTTGTGCCGGGGGCGAACTCAACATTTGCGATATAAAAACCAAAGGCTATCAAACCTATAAAGCCTAAGCCCACTAGCCAGTGGTTTAGTCTTGAAATAAAATCAAAATTATCTAATTGCTTCATTATAGGAGCCCTTACATTTTTTGTGAGAATAATAATGGCACGCCGGATACGCGTGATACGCGATCCATGTAGTTTCGTACCTCGATCGGAAAATGAACACCATCAACAATGCTTAAGGCCCATAACAATGGATATAGGGTTATGTCGCTGATATCAAAGTTATCCATAGCGCGTTCAGTTAACAGCGGTTCAAGATTTTTTAAAGCATTATCAATTTCGGATATGAAACTGTCGCTTTTTGCAACCAATGCCTCCAGGTCGCCAAAAGCCTTTTCTTCGCGCTTTGTGAAGTAATCGCGCGCTTCATCTGTCGACAGTTCCTTAAAGTCACCCTTCGTAAAACGCGGGACGGCAAGGTTATAAATGGTGTCTTGATGTGTATCTTCCCATTTTGATATTTCTTTGTCATGTGGCTCTGTTAGAATTGGCATGTCCAGTTGGTCAACATAATGAACGATATCCATGCTTTCTGCCATGTAAGAGCCATCGTCTTTTTCCAATATGGGAACCATTTTTTTGCCGATCATTTTGGTCGGTGTCTCTATATCTGCCTCCATGATAACCTTGAGTTCAAAATCAACTCCTTTGAATCCAAAAATCATGCGTGCACGCACACAAAATGGGCAGTGCTCATATACATATAGTTTCATATAATTGTTCCTTTATTGTCCTCGAATGTTCTCCAAAGAGAGAGGCTGTGTTGAATTTGCTGATCTAAGGCATGCGTTTCAGTCGCGTTTTGAGGCGCGATATTTACTGCATTCGTTTCAAGAACGAATTCGAATACAATTGAGCCGTTAAAACCTTCTTTTTTTAAAATGCCGTAATACTGTTCGAAATCTATATGGCCCAGTCCCATGCCTTGTCTGTTTGAGTCGGATATGTGGAAGACCGTACTTTTTGAAGCGTATTTACCCAATGTTGTCAGCGGGCATTTTTCGCCAATATTCATATGGAAGCTATCAAGCAGTATGTTAATGTCGGGGCAATCTGCATCTTTGATCAATTTTTCGAAATCATCTGCGGTGCGAATAAATGGTGTTTCGTACAGATTTATTGGCTCATAATACAGATCGACGTTTTTGTCTTTTGCATAGGCGGCTAGTTCTGAAACGCAAGTGACCAGTTGTTCTCGGCCTTCTGCGCGTGTTTCGCAATTATGTGTCCAAGAACTCAGTCCCTGTAACGTTGCACCGACCTTTAGTTCAGCCGCAAAATCAATGACCGTCCGATAAAATCTAATGGCATTTTCTTTTGTTGCGTCACCGTTTCTTATGCCCGGGCCGCAATCAAACGGATCGTATAAAATTATGTTCAAGCCATATTTATCCGCACTCTTAATTACTTTCGCGGGACTATGGTCATTGGGATGTTCGCAATACTGAACACCATTCAGGCCAAGATCGGATATTTTTTTCATCATGGTGTTCAGGTCTTTGATACCCAACGTCCATGTGCAAATCCCAATAATAGTGTTTTTTTCTGTCATATTATTATTTGATATATTTCCTGTCTCTTTTTTTTATGCTTCTTTATACGGGGGATAGTCTGTATATCCTTCGGCTCCGCCACCAAATAATAAATCGTGGTTTATTTCCGCAAGGGGAAGGTTGTTTTTTAAACGGTGTGGGAAGTCGGGATTTGCGATAAATGGACGGCCGAATGCGACTAAATCGGCATAACCTTTATCCAAAACCCAATCGGCTTTGTTCTGATCATACTTACCTGCAACCATAATTAGGTTTGGGAAAATCGCACGTGCAAGGGCGCGAAATTCTTCAGGTACATCAGGTACTGCGTCCCAATCAACTTCGGCAAAATGTACATATCCGATATTTAATTCTGCCATCTTTGTCATGGCAAGAAGTACAGTTTCCGGGGTGTCCGGGTCGTCCATGCCGCGCGTCATGTTATGTGGCGCGAAACGCACACCAATGCGTGATGGTGGGAATATTTCAACAATGCGCTCCAGTATTTCGGTTAGAAAACGAATGCGGTTTTCCGGTGACCCGCCATATTGATCTGTTCGTTTATTAGAGCTCTTGCGCAAAAATTGATCGATAATATAGCCGTTTGCACCGTGCAGCTCTATTCCGTCAAAGCCCGCGTCTTTTGCATTGATCGCGGCTTTTACAAAATCATCTTGTACGCGGTGAATTTCCTCTAAGGTCATCTCACGCGGAGGACTACACCGCACCATGCCGCCGCCACTTCCATCATCATTGGCAATCCATACCGTTGTGTCTTCAGGTGTTTCAATCGCGGAAGGGGCAATAGGGGCATTCCCATTGTGAAAGCTTTCGTGTGACATGCGTCCTGTATGCCAAACTTGTAAAAAAATCAGGCCATTATTTTTATGTACTTCGTCTGTGACAAGCTTCCATCCCGCAACTTGTTCTTGCGTATGTACGCCCGGGGTAAAAGAGTATCCTTGTGCATCTTGGCTGACTTGAGTGGCCTCGGCGATAATTAAGCCGGCATCTGCGCGTTGGCCGTAATATGTTGCCATTAGTGGTGTTGCTATATTTCCGGGGTGTGAGGATCGGCACCGTGTCATTGGGGGCATAACAATGCGGTTTTTTAACTCCATACCTTTAAAGCTTACTTTATCAAATAGTTTGCTCATGAATCCTAACCTCGGCTTGTTTAAACTTGTATACTAAGCAAATCAGGAAAATTAATAATTACCTTTATATGAAATAGATTGTTTTGATATGATTAATAATCATGTTGGAATATATTTCGGATATAAAGCTGTTTAGTGAAATCAGCAAAACACTAAACTTTCGTGAGGCGGGTGAACGCCTTGGTTATTCACCTGCGGTTACGACACAGCGTATTAAACGTTTGGAGGCCGTGACAGGGCGCACGTTGTTTATGCGAACGACGCGCCATGTAAGCCTGACAGAGGAAGGGCAAGAGCTTTTACTCCTAACTGAGAAGATGCTGGATCTAAGTGAGCTTATTTCGACCCCTAAAGAGGTTTATAAAAATTATGTGGGGCTTGAGGGGCGTGTCAGGATATCTGCACCACATTCATTTGCGCGCGTGTTTCTAATAGATGCGATTAAAAATATTTCACGAAAGCAGCCGCTTTTGTCTATTGATCTTATCTTAGAGGATAACCTGACAAAGCTTACGAAAGAGGGGGTTGATATTAGTTTTCGTATTGGCGGTCATGATGAACATAACATGGATAGCATAGATATATTTGAGGATAATGCGTTGCTCTTGGCCAGTCCGAATTATATAAGTGAATATGGTGAGCCCCAATCGCCCGAGGAGTTAGTGAAACATTTCTGCTTAAGCTATTCTAATCTAAAAGAATGGAATTTATATAAAGGTTCAAGAAAGACCGTGGTACGACTTAGAAATC
Organism: Alcanivorax sp.; assembly: GCA_051967755.1. GTDB lineage: Bacteria > Pseudomonadota > Alphaproteobacteria > Micavibrionales > Micavibrionaceae > UBA1672. Next base: position 137,958 of record JBQDYD010000005.1, on the reverse strand, counting down.
ATCTTTTTTGTAATACGGGTGATTATCTAACTCAGTTAGCAGTATTAGGCGCCGGTATCACCACAAAGTCTGATTGGTCTGTAAAATCCGAACTTGATGCAGGGGCGTTAGTGCATATTTTGCCTGACTATATCGTCGGACATAAACGTATAGTGCGCGCGTTAACGCCCAAAAGGGATGTGGACGCGATGCGCATTAAATATGTGCTGGAAGAGGTGATAAGCGCCATAAAGCAAAAAATATAATCCGCGTTCGGATGGATTGCGAATTTATTAAACGGGTGTGTAATGCTCAGGCTTGGTGAGTGTAAATCCGTTATTATCGCGTAGATCACGAAGATCACTGCTTAGGGTTGCTTTGCGTTCTTCGTATAAGGCGGTCGGGGTACGTCCGCGTAAGGTATCATCAATGAACGGGAAATGGGGGCTAAGGCTTTGAATGTTATCGGCTTCCTTCAAATCAGACACCTTAGAGGAATTTGTGTTAAATGGTGATTTATCCAAGTAATCAAGATCGAGAATTTGTTGATCGGTCAAAGCATAAGGCGGGGTGTTCTTTGCTTTATCTTCTTGCGAAGAATATAAGGGAGCGCCAATAAAAGTGTGGTGAGAGCGCTGTGAGACCAAGTTGCTCATTCCATGTTCGTACGGGCTTGATTCCGGTTTTAAAAGGTCATTGCCGGTTATATGCGCGCGTCCGGCCTCAATCAGGACAACATCTATTTCAGGATGTTCTTGAAGGATCCTGTCTGCTTCGTTTGTGATATAAATGTTTCTTGCCAGCATGCCCAGTTGTTTTAAGGAATCTACGGGCGGTACTGTTCTGTGATCATTGGGCAGATTTAGAATTCTCATTGCTTCATCAACAGCATCCGCCACTCTGGGGTCGTCGGTAAGTAGGTGTTGCGCTTTTCGTTGGTTCTCGATAAATAGCTCCCAATCGCGTGGCGCATCCGTACAAAATGCAGGAATTAGATTGTCATCCATGAATTCGTGTAATAAAGCGCGGCTTAAACGCGCATTGGCAGAGCGTATAGGGGTTGTATCAGCAGATAGGCGATTACGTAGAGAGCTGTTATCGTCTGCTTCTAACATTTCTATTAAACCGGTTTTGTCGGTTGTTTCCGCTTTAAATATCTCTTCAATATGCAAGTCGATATTATTCGATGGCCATTCCAAGGCGGTCGCGCAGTTCAGGCCGCTTTTCTTTAATGAATCCAGGATTGCAATTTGTTGCAACACATGCAGGCCGTTTTCATGCAACTCCCCCATACCTAAAATTACTTTTTGGCCGGGCAGGGCGGTTTGCCTCTGTGCCAGAACGGAGTTTGTGATCGTAGTCGCGTTATTTATGATGGCTTGCGCTTTCAGTGAAGCCTGATCATCATCTTGCGCTATCGGCGTGTTACCACTTACGGGGAGAGGAGCGGATTTTTGTCCGTTAAATTCATTTGAAAAACTCATTATCCCCCTCTTTATTGTGATTTTTAACGATTTATTTTCTTAATTTATTATAGTGTTTTTATGCGAAAGTCTATTTTTTAGGGCCTGCCGGGGCGTAGTCTTCTTTGCACATTATATCTGTCTTAGCACAGATTGTATGTCAGTTTGTTACATACTGACATTTTTTTTATACGAAAAGGATCAATGATAGCTTTTTACATATGTTTTTGTTATTACAGCCTCGTTGAGGCACAATAGAATGTTCTTATAAGCTATAAGTTACTATTTAGGGTCAATTTGATGCAGGATAATGACGATTTACAATCTGTTTGGAATAATGGGGCACCGAGCAAGCTAACTGTCGGTGGGGTACCCTTTGAGCCGCATAATGCGTCAGATGAGGACATTTTGCATACGATAAAGGCTTTGCCCGGAAATTTGAGCAATCGTGCGCGTATTTCAACAAGCCTGTCCTATTCACCGACATCGCCCGCAGCAGAAAGTGAATATGCCGCGTATCAGGCATCTAATGAATTTGGCCGAAATGGTGATTATAGCCAGCTGCAAAGCTCGATTGATCATTACATACAAGCCGCAGAGCAATATGAAGAAATGGGCATGCTTAAACCTGCGGCAAATATGTATTCTTTGGCGGCGCAGAGTTATATCAATTTCCCTTATAATGTATTTGAACAGGGCAGTTTTTTATCCGAAAAGGCGATTGAATGTTATGATAAGGCTATTGCTTTACATGATGTTCAGGGGCATGAAGACTTTTCTTATCGCGATAGAGATAAGCGTTATAATGCGATTGCCGAAACTGTTCTGGCATATCGTGAGAGCCCTGTGCAGGATATCTCAGAAGAAGAGAGTGGTGCACGGGCATATCATTATTATAACCGTTTAAGGCCTGAGGCTTCTGAATTGTTACATAGTTCACGGCGTATTCAGGGGGAGCTTGATCATTCTGCGCTGCGCGTGGAACAGAAGGAAATCGGTATTTCTGATAGAAAAAGCATAGGTACAGACAATGTCAGCCAGTGCGTAACTTTAATTATACGTAGCTCTGGTCAAGACCAGAATGGAGTGCCGCAAAACCCTGTTGTCGCGCTGGCACATATTGATTACGAAACAGACGCTGAATCAATTGATCAAATGTTTGAAAAATTACCCGATGGTCATAGAGAAGCGCGTATACTTGGCGCGCGCTTTGATCAGGATATTAAATCTGTTGAGAATTTGGTCAAAGTGATCAAAGCTCTGGCTGCTTATGAAGTAGATGTTATTTCATCGAATGTATATCAGGGGGATCAAGGGCCGAGCACTGTGATCGTCAATCCATTCGATTTTTCTATGCGTGAATCTGTGCCGACCGCAGATAAAGGAATGGCAGAGGCATCATGTGCATATAGTCTCATTACAGAAGATAAAACTTATCCGTTACGTTTGGCGTTTGATACACGAGAGGGCGAAGACAGGGCACCATTATATTTAACACAACAAATGGTACAAAAAATTCGTGAAAATTACCTCGATAAGGATGATGTTGAGCGATATAAAGCCATACGTGATGAAGGGCTTTTTGATATCGGGCTTTCCAGTCATTTTTTTAATAGTCTGGTAAAGCAGTATGAAAAATCGATTGAAGATATTGTGCCATACGCGGCAAGCCAATTACCCGATGAAGTTATTGAGGAAATGCCGATTTATATCGGTAAAGATGCACTCGCAAAAAACATTGATTTGGTTGAGGATGTGGCACGTGTTTATCAGCAAGGCGGAAATATCAATACGCTTGACTATGACAATTAATGCCCGGAATTTTCATGGTTTATCATGTGTTGCGAAACGATAAACGTGCGCAAATTCTTCACTCTTTCGTATAAACGGATCTCAGTTTTTAATAATATTTTTAAAGTATGCGGGTACTCTAAAATACAAAATTGTTATGTGTATTGATGAATGCGTGCGTTTTAATGTAAGACTGCGCGTCTTTAGGGTTGAATAATAAGAGATCTGAGTAAGTAAATATGCCGGTTGCCGCCCGTGAGGGAAATTATCTAGATAGAATGCGTAAGGTCGATCCGACTGTTATTTGTGTTGACGAAGCGTTTACACGTGCCGTGCGTGAGCTTCACATAGGTATTGTCAATATGATGCCTGACGCTGCTTTGAAGAAAACAGAGACGCAATTTACCTTGCCTCTGCATTATGCCTCCGGTGGCTTACAGATCATTCCACATTTCATTGCATTAGACGGGATTGCCCGTGATGAACAACATCAGAAATATGTTGATGAGAATTATATCAGCTTTGATCAGGCCAAAGAAGAAGGTATGGATGGTTTAATCATAACGGGTGCCAATGTCGCCGGGTCCGACCTTACAAAGCAAAAGTTTTATAATCCATTAGAAGAAGTTATCGCGTGGGCGGAGAGTGAACAAGGCCCGACCTCAACCCTTTATTCCTGTCTGGCCAGTCATGCCTATATGCTTATCAAACACGGTGAGCAGCGCAGCCCGCTTAATGAGAAAAGATGGGGTGTGTTTGAACATCAAGTGCGTAATGAGCGTCATCCGTTGACGCATGGGATGGACACTGTCTTTGATATTCCGCATTCACGTTGGAATGAAATTAAAGAAGATCAATTTGCACGTCATAATATGCCTGTTCTGGTCGCAAGTCGTGAGGCAGGGGTTCATATGGCGACCAGTCCTGACGGCCTCCGCGCCGTTTTGTGGCAGGGGCATCCAGAATATAATACAAACACTTTGCTGGGTGAGTTTCAGCGTGATCTGGGCATTTGTGCAGACCAGCGTGCAACGGCAAAGCCCGAGCCACTGACGCCTGTACCTCATAATTATTTGCACGGCACAGCCTTAGATTTGGTCGAGAGCTTTCGCCAGAAGGTCGGAAAGGGTGAATTCTACGATCCTCAAAATAAGGGGAACTTATCGCCTGAAACGTATAAAGAGGTGGTTGAGCATACTCAGAACCGCTGGAGCTCAGCAAAGCGCGCACTTCTCTCGAATTGGGTCGCTGCAATTTTGGACAAAACCAACGAGGAACGCGGCAAGCCGTTTATGGATGGTGTTGATCAAGACGACGTATTTAATATGAATGTAACGGCAGAGCCCGGTTAAAAATTAATACCGTTTGCTAACCAAATGTTATAATTGTACTTTCTAATTGTGTGTACAATTGAACACGGCAAACATCCATGGATATCTATCTGATCGTCAAAACCCTCCATATCCTTAGTTCGACCATATTATTCGGCTGTGGGATCGGGATTGCATTTTTTATGCTGCGTTCCATGTTCACTGACAATATTCATGAAAAATTCTATGCCGCGCGTAATACGGTGCTGGCGGATACGTTCTTCACATTTCCTGCTGTTATTGTTCAACCGCTTAGTGGAGCTTGGCTGGTGTGGCAAGGCGGTTATGACTGGATGGATTTATGGCTCGTGATAACTTACGCGATTTATATTGTTGCGGGGCTGTGTTGGTTGCCCGTGGTTTGGATACAAATACAACTGAAAAATATGACCGCGCATGCACTGGAAAGCGGAGAACCGTTGCCTGCAAGGTATCATAAGCTCTTCAAAATTTGGTTTGTCCTTGGTTGGCCTGCCTTTATTGGTTTGGTTGCGGTTTTCTTTTTGATGGTGATGAAACCGATATGAATATGAAAGAACCACGTGAGATATATTTTGTGTATGACGGAGAATGCCCGCTCTGTCGTAATGCAGCGATGGCATTAAAAATTAAGCAAGAATATGGTCGTCTTGTCCTTTTGAATGCCCGCGAAAGTCATGAACATGTTGTTGTTCAAGAGATAAATAATCGCGGCTTTGATCTGGATGAGGGGATGGTCATTTATGACGGAGAGCAATTTTATCACGGCAAAGGTGCGTTGCGGTTTATGGCGCGATTTGGCGAAAATAAAGGGCTTTTTAATCTGACGAATAAGGTTTTTTATCGTTCTGAAATCGTGAGCGGTGTTGCGTATCCGTGGATACGCGGCGTGCGAAATTGGTTGCTTAGAAGAAAAAATATTCAGCGCATTGATAATCTTGGTTTGAAAGAGCAGCCCATTTTCAAATCGATCTTCGGAGCAGCGTGGGATGAACTTCCTCTCGTCATGAAACGGCATTACGCAAACCGCCCCTATACGGATGATATGACGATGGTGGAGGGGCAACTTGATGTGTCCTGCGCGGGGCCGATTAAATGGTTCGCGCCGCTCTTTTGGTTGATGCGCGGCATTCCCCCTGCGAATGAAAAAAATGTACTCGTTACCGTTCAATTTGAAAGCGATATGGACACGAAATTCTTTCATTTTAACCGTGTCTTTCGTTTCAAGGGCGGTGACTACGCGTTTAAATCGCGCATGATTCAAACCAAGGGGGATGAGGTGATAGAGGTTATGCGCTCCCGCCTTGGATGGAAAATGCGTTATATGTGGGAAGACGGGAAAGTAAAGCTCAAACATAAGGGCTATGTGCTTTATGCGTTCGGGCATTTTATCCCTGTGCCGCTGACGTTTTTGATCGGCGAAGGCAATGCGGAGGAAACGCCGATAGATGATGATAATTTTGATATGTTTGTGACCATCACCCATCCGTGGTTTGGTCAGATTTATGAATATAAGGGAACGTTTGAGGTGAGGGAGTAATCGAATGAAAAGAATTATTGGTGGGCTGCTTGTCACTATAGCCCTGATAACATTATTGGCTAAAGATGTAAGGGCTGAAAATAAGATTCAAAATATTGAGCAGCCTGCTCGTTATGTGCTTTCTGATAACAATATTGTTTCATGGAAAGAAAATGAGCGTTGGTTCTCTATTAAACTAACTCCAGAAGGGCAGAAAGAATTTTTTATTCTCACACGTGATAACGTGAACAAGCCATTGATGCTTTATGTTGGCGATTTTTTAGTTAGCACTCCAATAGTGCGTGAAGCCATTGGTAGTGGAAGTATGATGTTGTCTGCTGATGCAGAAGAAAAGAAAAGTAAAATCCGCGCCTTACTTCCTTCTCTCAAAAAAGTGCAAGACAATGACTAAACGCATTTTAATCATTGGCGGATATGGGAATTTCGGGAGCTATATTTCGAAAACCCTTGCGCAGGAAAGTAATATCACCGTTATCATCGCGGGGCGGTCGATTGAAAAGGCGCAGCGCTTTATCAATACCATTGAGTCCGCAAACACGCCCGAAGCGGTTGCGCTTGATATTACCCGAAATCTCGATGAAGCCTTGCAAGACATCAAGCCGGATATTGTTATTCATACATCAGGGCCGTTTCAGGGGCAGAGCTATGACGTGGCGCGGAACTGCATTAACGCAGGGGTGCATTATATCGATCTCGCCGATGCCCGGAACTTTGTTGCAGGGATTGGCGCGCTCAACGATACGGCAAAAAAGAATAAGGTTCTTGCGGTAAGCGGCGCGTCTTCTGTGCCATGTTTAACGTCGGCCTTGGTGGATTATTACCTGCCGCAATTTGAAAAGTTGGAAAGCCTGGATTACGGCATTACAACAGCGCAGAAAACCAATCGCGGCCTTGCGACCACGGCGGCGATTTTGGGGTATTGCGGTAGGCCGTTTAAAACCCTGATCGGTGGACAGAAAAAGAATGTCTATGGATGGCAGTCATTGCACACGCGTAAATACAGTGCACTTGGGCGGCGTTTGCTCGGCAATTGTGATGTACCTGATCTGGAGCTCTTCCCAGTACGCTATCCCACCCTTAAGAGCATCCGCTTTTATGCGGGGCTTGAGATTCCGTTTATTCATATGGGGTTATGGGCTTTATCAGGATTGGTGCGGATTGGTCTTATCCGAAATTTGCCTGCCTTTGCTCCATTCTTGCTAAAATCTTCCTTTTACTTTGATTGGGCGGGCAGTGATGTCAGCGGTTTTCATATGGAGCTATCAGGTAAAGATGAGAGCGGCGCGGATAAGGCGATCACGTTTGAATTAACCGCGCGTTCAGGGCATGGACCATATATTCCCTGTATGCCAGCCATATTATTGGCAAAAAAATTGGCGGGCGGAAAAATGAAGCATACAGGTGCGACGCCATGTATTGGCCTCATCACCCGTGATGAATATCTGAACGCGTTAAAGGATTTGGATATTGATTGGGTGGATTATTAGATACGTGCAAACGGCGTCGGTCGTTAGCGTTTCTCAAGCATGTCGAAAAACAAATTAACCAGATTTGGTATTTTTTCACTCAATATAAAGTTTTCTGTATCACTTAAATACTCGAACAGAATACCGCGGATATAACACCCCCATGCTTCTGCAAGAAAATTAGGGTCGGCATCGGCAGAAAGCTCACCCTTGTTTTGTGCCTTTAAGAAGTAACGTGCCAGTGCCTCTTGTGACTCGTGCTTTTTCTTTAAGTGATCTTCCTTAAATTGTGCCAGCTCGCCTGAATAATTAGCGCGCATCAAGAACAGAACAAGAGATTGACGCTTTTGCTCGTCATGATCAAGATCGAGGAGAATGTTAATAGTAAATTCGCGCAATTGTGTAAGCGGGGCGGGGTGATCCTTGCTCACATCTTCTAGAATCATGTCAATAAATGGCAAGTGCAGATTATCGTGAAGCGCTTCATAGATCTCGGCTTTGTTTTTGAAATGCCAATAAATAGCACCCCGTGTGACCTTTGCATCTTTGGCGATTTCGTCCAGCGTACTTCGCGCAAAGCCTTTATCTGAAAATATTTTAGCAGCGGCTTCCAGAATATTATTTCGTGTTTGTTCTGCGTCTTCTTTTGTTCGTCTCATAAAATGCTTGCATTCCTTTTCTTGACTATATACATACACGCATGTATGTTAGAAATATAACTATAAAATTATGGATTGTCCAGTTTTTTGAGTTTTTTGTATAAAAGGCACCTCAAATGAAAAAGTATATTATAATTGTTGTTTTAATCGCGCTTATAGGCGGTGGTTGGTATTGGCGCTCTTCACATGGCACGCATGAGGAAGAGGGCACACATAAAGCTGGCCCGCAGCCCGTTTCTGTCGTGACCTTGGAAAAAGAAAAGGTTGTGTTTACTGAGGAGTTGCCCGGTCGGATAACGCCTTATCGCCAGTCTCAGGTGCGTCCGCAGGTTGACGGAATTGTGACTGAGCGATTATTCGAAGAAGGGGCGACAGTTGAGAAGGGACAGCAGCTCTATCAAATTGATGATGCCCGTTATCGTGCGGCTCTAAACAGTGCGATTGCTGACCTAAAGAGTGCTGAGGCAAATATTAAGTCAGTAGAGGCGCGTGAAACCAGATATAAAGACCTTGTGAAGATTAATGCTGTGAGTGAACAAGAGTATGACGATGTCACGGCAGAATTAGATCAGGCCAAAGCCGCCGTTGCGGTTGCTCAGGCCGCAGTAGATGTCGCGCAGGTTAATCTTGATTACACAAAGGTTTATGCCCCGATTACAGGGCGAATTGGTCGTTCAATTGTGACCGAAGGTGCGTTAGTGACCGCCAACCAATCACAGTATTTGGCGATTATTACGCAATTGGATCCTGTTTATGTCGATATGCAACAATCCGGAGCCAGTGCAATGCAATTACGCGCCCGGTTGGCCGGTAAGGGCACAACACCAGTAAATCTTATGATGGATGATGATCAAAATACGCAATACCCGCATGAAGGTGCACTTAAGTTCTCTGAGGTGACAGTAAATGAAACTGCCGGTGCGATTACTTTGCGTGCGCTGTTCCCGAACCCGGATGCGGTTTTATTGCCCGGTCTGTTTGTAAGGGCAAAGTTGAGCCTTGGTGAAGATACTGTTCTTTTGGTTCCGCAGCGGGCAACGATACGTAGCCCTGACGGAAGTATTTCTGCGTGGGTGGTTGATGCAAATAACAAGGCGCAGCCCAGAAATATCAAGGTAGAGCGAGCGCACAAAGATAGTTGGGTTGTGATTGACGGTCTTGATGTCGGCGACAAGGTCATTGTGCAGGGTTACCAGAAGGTCGGCCCGGGCTCTGATGTTTCCCCTACGCCTTGGAAATCGGAACAAGTAAATACAAAAGCAGCCGCAGGGCATAAGGAGTAGTCATTCATGGCACGTTTTTTCATTGATCGCCCTGTTTTTGCATGGGTTATTGCAATTATTATTATGCTGGCCGGTGTGCTGTCGATACGCGCATTGCCGATTGAACAATACCCTAAGGTTGCTCCGCCTACTGTTGCGATCAACGCGACTTATCCCGGCGCTTCGGCGGAAACAGTTGAAAACTCTGTAACGCAGGTTATTGAGCAAAGATTAACCGGTATTGATAATTTACGATACTTCACTTCGAGCAGTTCTGACGGCTCTATGACCATCACATTGACCTTTGAGCCTGAGGCGGATCCAGATATTGCGCAGGTTCAAACACAAAATAAGGTGCAGGGGGCTGTAACGCAGCTTCCGCAAGAGGTTCAGGCACTCGGCGTTACCGTAACAAAGTCAAATGATAGCTTTTTGTTGGTGGTCGGTGTTTATGCCGAAGACGGTAGTATGGATCAGGGCGAGTTGGGTGACATGCTTGTCAGTACATTCAGAGAGCCGCTTTCACGCGTTAGTGGCGTGGGTAATGTGCGTGTGTTTGGTGATCAGCATGCTATGCGCATTTGGTTGGACCCTGCGAAACTATATAGTTACAACCTTACGCCGCTTGATGTGCAAAATGCTATTCAGGTTCAAAATACCGATATTTCTGCAGGCCAGTTAGGCGGTATGCCGGCAATAGACGGTCAGCAAATAAATGCAACCGTAAAAGCCCAAGCACGGCTTGAGACTGTTGAAGATTTTGAACGTATTGTTCTGCGTGTAAATACTGACGGATCTCAGGTTCGTCTAAAAGATGTCGCAACATTAGAGTTAGGGTCTGAGAGTTATGACCGTATTGTGCGCTATCGTAGAATGCCTGCCTCAGGTATGGCGATTACATTGGCGACAGGTGCGAATGCCCTTGCGACAGCGGAACTTGTTAAAGAAAAAGTCGAGGAATTATCAGAGTTTTTACCCGAAGGCGTTGAGATCGTCTATCCACTTGATGCGACCCCGTTTATTGAGCTTTCAATTGAATCTGTTGTGCATACCCTTGTTGAGGCTGTTGTGCTTGTCTTTTTTGTGATGTTGCTGTTTTTGCAGAATTTACGTGCAACGCTCATTCCGACAATTGCTGTGCCTGTCGTTTTGCTTGGAACTTTTGCTGTCTTGTTGGCCTTTGGTTTTTCAATAAACGTACTGACGATGTTTGCGATGGTTTTGGCCATCGGTTTGCTGGTGGATGACGCGATCGTTGTTGTTGAGAACGTTGAGCGGGTTATGAGCGAAGAAGGCTTACCCCCGAAAGAGGCAACAAAGAAATCAATGGATCAGATAACTGGCGCGCTGATTGGTATTGCCGTTGTTCTATCCACTGTTTTTGTACCTATGGCTTTCTTTAGTGGCTCTGCCGGTGCTATTTACAGACAATTTTCTATAACAATTGTTGCGGCGATGGGGCTATCTGTTGTGGTGGCGTTGGTCTTGGCACCATCATTATGTGCAACCCTTTTGAAGCATGAAGAGGGAGAGAAGCGCAGATCGGAAAAAGGATTCTTCGCCACATTTAATAAATACTTTAATAAGGGGCGTGATAACTATCAGAGTACGGCATCCTATATGGCAAAGCGTACATTTAGATTCTTTATGGTCTATGTTGTTCTTGTTGGCGGCTTGGTACTTATTTTCATGCAACTGCCGGGATCGTTCTTACCTGATGAAGACCAAGGGTCGATGTACCTTATGGTGAATACGCCGCCAAGTGCAACAGCAGGCCGTACGCTTGAGTCTGTGAAGCAAGTGGAGGATTATTTCCTTGATCAACAAGCAGACACCGTAGAGCACTTATTTACTGTTGTGGGCTTTAGTTTTGCCGGTTCTGCTCAAAATGCTGCTTTTGGTTTTGTCGGTCTAAAGGATTGGGAAGAGCGTAAAGGCGAAGATCAAAGTGTTTTCGCAGTTGCAGGCGAAGCAGGTGGCGCTTTGTCACAAATCAAAGATGCTATGGCTTTCGCATTTTTCCCGCCGCCTATTCGTGAATTGGGTAATTCATCCGGTTTCGATTTTCAATTAGTTGATCGTGGCGGTTTGGGCCATGAGGCGTTGATGAATGCCAGAAATCAGGTTTTAGGTGCTGCGGCGCAGAGTGATGTTCTGACTGGTGTGCGTCCGAATGGATTAAGTGATGTACCACAGTTTAAGATCAATATAGATAGTGAAAAAGCATCAGCCCTAGGGTTATCACTCAGTGAAATTAACCGAACCTTGCAGATTGCTTGGGGTTCCAGTTATGTCAACGATTTCGTTGATAAGGGACGTATTAAGCGTGTGTACCTGCAAGCTGATGCGCCGCATAGGATGATGCCTGAGGATTTGTACAATTGGTACGTACGAAATGATCAGGGCGAAATGGTTGCATTTAATACTTTTGCAAATGTTGAATGGACATACGGATCACCTAAGCTGGAGCGTTTTAACGGAAATGCGTCTATTAATATCCAAGGCTCTCCTGCGGAAGGTGTCAGCACAGGTGCCGCGATGACAGCGGTACAAAAGATTGTTGACGGCTTGCCTGAGGGAATTGGAATTGAATGGTATGGCCTTTCATATGAAGAACGCCAATCAGGGGCGCAGGCACCAGCCTTGTATGGCCTGTCTATCTTGATTGTCTTCTTATGCTTGGCGGCATTGTATGAAAGTTGGGCTGTTCCGTTCGCTGTTATGCTTGTTGTTCCTATGGGGGTTCTTGGTGCTGCTGTTGCTGCATATATCTTTGGCTTGCCGAATGATGTTTACTTGCAAGTTGCGCTGCTAACGACTGTTGGTCTTGCCTCGAAAAACGCAATTTTGATTGTAGAGTTTGCAAAAGAACTGAAGGAACAAGGGTATGATTTGATGGAGGCTGTCTCCATTTCCGCCCGCCAACGTTTCCGACCCATTATTATGACGTCTATGGCCTTTATGCTTGGAGTTACTCCTTTGGCTCTTGCTGATGGTGCAGGCGCCGCCAGCCAGAATGCAATTGGTATTGCCGTTATGGGCGGTATGGCCGGCGCGACATTCCTGGCGATTTTCTTTGTTCCATTATTTTATGTTTTAGTGGAAAAGTTATTTCATGGTGAGGGGGCGAAAGCCTCAAAGGATGAAAAGGTGATAGAGCATGAAAAATAAACTACTGACATTATTGTTCGCGGGAACTGTTTTGGCCGGGTGTACGATGACACCTGAATACACAAGACCTGATTTATCCTCTGCATCTGTTTGGAGCGAGGTGCCCGGATATGAGATAGCAGAGGGTAGCGACATTGCCACGCAAATGCATTGGAAGAATTTTTTCCAATCGCCTGAGATTGCGCATGTTATCGGCGTAGCCTTAGATAATAATAAGGATTTACGCACAGCAGCCTTAAACATCGCCGAAGCACGCGCGCTTTATCGTATAGAACGTGCGGACTTGCTGCCCTCTGTTAATGCATCGGGGGACGGCACAATTACGCGTAATACAGATGACACCAGCACGACAGGCCGTGCCATTAAATCTGAGGTTTACGAAGCAAATATTGGCGTAGCGTCCTATGAAATCGATTTGTTCGGTAAAATTCGCAGTAATAATCAGTCCGCCCTTAATGAGTATTTAGCAACGGAAGAAGCGCTTGTCGTTGTTCGTAATGCATTGATTGCAGAAACTGCGAATGCGTATTTACAGCTGTTAAGTGATCAAAAGCTTTTATCCCTTACGGAAAAAACATTGCAAGCACAAAACAGAACATATGATATTTTATCGCAAAGTTTAGATAAAGGTGTTTCGACGGAGCAAGACGTAGCACGCGCGCAAACGGCCGTGGAAACAGCCCGTGTGAATATGCATTTATATAAGCGCCTGGTTGCACAAGATAAAAATGCATTGTTCTTATTAATGGGGGTTCCGCAAGATAACGCGCAGTTGCCTTTGATCACATTGGATGATGTTCAACTGGTTGATAATTTGGCATCCGGACTGCCGTCTGAGGTTTTGTTAAAAAGACCCGATATCAGGCAGGCGGAATATGAATTGCTTGCCAGAAATGCTGATATCGGAGCAGCCAGAGCCGCATTCTTCCCAAGTATAACATTGACCGGAACAGCAGGTTTCGCAAGCCAAAGCCTTGGGGATCTGTTTGCAAGTGGTGCAGGTGGCGCTTGGGCGTTTTTGCCGCAAATTACGTTGCCTATTTTTCAAGGTGGGCGTAACAAAGCCAATCTTGATCTGGCAGAGATCCGTAAAGAAAAAGCCATTGTGAATTATGAACAAGCCGTGCAGGAGGCTTTCCGTGATGTTGCTGACGAACTAGCGGCCAGAGCAACATTGGATGAGCAGCTCAAGTCGCAAAGGCGTTTGGTGTCTGCTGCTCAGAAAGTTTATGACATTTCGCAAGCACGATATAAGTCAGGTATTGATAGCTTTTTAAGTGTGCTTGATTCACAACGCGAGCTTTATACATACCAGCAAAACGAAATCCAAATAGAACAACAGAGATTGTCTAATTTGGTGAATTTGTACAGAGCTTTAGGCGGAGGAACTGTCGTCCAGTCGGAATTATAATTTATTAGAGAAAGCTTTGTGATGGGCAAAAAACAAACAGTGACATCGAAAGAAAGGCTTATTAATTCTGCGAAACTTCTTATGTGGCAGAATAGCTATCATCAGGTTAGTGTCGATATGATCTGTAAGCACGCAGATGTCCAAAAAGGTAGCTTCTATCACTATTTTTCTTCTAAATCTGATTTGGGTATTGAAGCTTTGGAAGATCATTATGAGGAATTCAGGCCCTTAATGGATAAAATTTTCTCTGCATCAATTCCGCCGCAGGCACGATATGTTTTCTTCGCACAGGCCGTGTACGATATTCAAAAAACAATGTCCGATGATTGCGGATGTGTTTGTGGTGTTTTGCCCGTTACCATTGGTGTTGAAATAGCAGGGCAAGATCAAGAAATGCGTGATGCAATAAGAGATATCTTAAAGCGCTATGAAATGTATCATCAATCTGCCCTCAGGGATCTGATAGCGACGGGAGAAATACCCGATAATATTGATGTTGAGGATATGGCCGGTAAAATTCATAGCTTCGTGGTGGGCTGCTTAATAATGGCACGTATTAATAATTCACTCTCTACGCTAAAAATCGATATGACGAGCGGAATATTTGATATTTTGAATATCGCGAAGAATAATGGTTAGCTATGCCTATCAAAGCGTGTGCGCAATGACATTAGATAAGCGCGGCATCACAATATGTCTTAATATGATCAATAAATAGCCTAATTCTGTTAGGAATATATCTATTGGGCGGAAATAATACGTATAAGTTTCGTTCAGGGATTGTTGTATATTGCTCCAGAACCGTTACCAGGTCGCTTTTTTCAAGTTCATTTTTTACAAATATTTCCGGTGATAGAAATATGCCGATCCCCTCCAGTGCGGCTGCTTTCATCATCTCAACTGAATCGCAATTTAGATTGCTCTTTAATGAAACTTGACCGGTGGTGTTATCCGGCGCTCTGTATTGCCACATGTGTGGGGTTTCAATCTTGGTGTATTCAAAAACATTATGTGCCTTCAGGTCATCCGGCTTTTTAATGGCTGTTGTTTGTGTCAGGTAGGCCGGGCTGGAAAATAAACGAATAGGTATTGGGGCAAGCTTTTTTGCTATCAGAGAGGAATCTTTCAATGCCCCGATACGCAGGACAATATCATATTCCTCTTCGAATAAATTGACCTTTCTATCATCAAACTGCACATTTAAATAAATTTCAGGATACATCTTAGCAAATTTTGCTATCGGCTCCTTGAGGTAATGTAACCCGAGTGATAGGGGAATACTGACCTTAATTTGGCCTTTTGGCGTTGATTTCCTGCTTTCAATTTCTTCTCGCGCCTCATCCAGGCCCTCAATGGCGAAAAGCGCGCGTTTGAATAAGATATTTCCTTCTTCTGTTAGGGATACAGAGCGTGTTGTGCGGTTAAATAGCTTCGTTTGAAGCTCATTTTCAAGGTTTTGCACATGTTTCGAAACCGCAGAGCTTGTAATATTCAGCCCCTTCGCCGCTCCCGTAAAGCTTTCTTGTTTTGCGACTTCTACGAATATTTTTATGCGTGACAGGTAATCCATTATGCGCCTCAAATTATCAACTTACAGGAATAAGTTATTTAACTAATATCTATATTATCAATTAATAATTAAGAATATAAGATAAAACATTACAAGAATTAAAATAGGAACTTAAATATGAGATTTTCACGTCACACACTTAAAGCAACGGCTTTAGCGACCATCATGACTGCCGGTTTTATGACTGCATCTGTGGCTAATGCTGCTCCACAAAAATACACAATTGATGCCTCGCATACCGCTGTAACATGGCACATCAATCATTTTGGTTTCTCTACGCCAACAGGGAAATTTATGAATGTTGAGGGCGCGATCACATTGGATGAGGAAAATCCTGAAAACAGCTCTGTCGAGGTAACAATCCCTATAGATAAGATTAACACAGGTGTGCCTGATTTAGATGCTCATCTAAAAAAAGAAGACTTCTTTAATGTTGAAAAATACCCGACCGCCACATTTGTAAGTAATAAAGTTGAATTGGTTTCGGATAAGGAAGCAAAGGTACATGGCGATTTAACATTGCACGGAGTAACAAAGCCTGTGGTTTTGGATGTTCAGTTAAATAAACTTGCTGAGAATATGTTCAAGAAGCAGACGGCAGGCTTTACCGCGAGTACGATGATTAAGCGTTCTGATTTTGGGATTACCACTTATCTACCAAATTTAGGTGATGAAATTAAAATCGAAATTGAGAGCGAAGCGAATTTGTAATCATAAAGTCAATCACAGTCCCTATATTTGGGGCTGTGTTTTTTTGTAAGAGCTAAGTCTACGGCTCTGCTCTTTGATGAAAATCCGGTTGCTGCGAAGAATTTTGTTCGCTCAATGTGATTAAATCCTTCTTTAGCATATTTTCAAAAATAATATCAGGACCAACATTAGCGGAACGCGTACTCTGAAGACCTGCTTCTGGTGATATTTGTATGAGTTGCCTTGCGGATTCAACCAATGTACCTGCAACTGTTTTTTGCATGGAGGTAAACCCGTCTAAATGCGGTGAGCCATATGAGTTAATTTCCAGACTTTTTTCCTTGTACTCACCCAATGCTGTGCGCCCCTCAACCTCAATATGAATGACTGATCGATCGCGCTTGCCGTCTTCTCGTGCATAGACTTTTGACAGGTGGTCTTCGACAATATCTTTTGCAGTTGGGTTATCTTTACCTGACTTTAAAGGGATAGAGCGAAATACTTCGCTATCAACGGCCAGTTTTACAGGCGATGTGTCAGTTTTTGCAAGGCGGCTTTCCAGCACATCAGCAAAAGTTGCATCAACCGCATATGTGTCATCGTTGTTAAGTATGTCTAATTGCCGTACCAGAGGATCCCATGTTTCACAATGCCCCTGATGCCTGCCTGTTAGGGTCGCGGCTACCTCTATATGATCAAGGTCAATGCCAAGGTTTTCCGCATGTTCCAGCAGTTTGAAGATTCCGTCATCATTGGCATAGGTTTCTATGTGCGTGCCATCATGAAGCGTCAGATGACCGATATCCTGACGATTTTCATCAGAAAACTTTTCACGACCATCAATGTTGATTTGTTCGCCGTCCCTTATAATGGAGGCGGGTCGATGACCCATGCCGTTTGTAATCCCGGCCCACGTATATATATACATATCTTTAGGGTCTTCAGATATTCCGGCGCCTGTAGATGTTAGTTTATATATCTCACCATCTTTAAAGTCCTCGATAGCACTTTCAAACAGCCAGAAATCTAAGCCCGGATCCAAACCTTTACCCCATTCAGATACAACGCCTTGCGCTGTGACATATTCATCAAAGGATGTGTGTTCGCCGTCTGTTTGTTGGCTGGTTAAGGTATTAAGGTCTGCCTCGGCGCTCTCGGTCAGAAAGTTAGAGCTTACGTAAGTCGTGCGTTCATGGGCGCTTGCAAAAGCCGCATTATAAGACAGTTGTCCCGGTGGCAGGGTAGAGATGACAATGTCCGGGTTATGCTGTTTTATCGTGTCGGTTATAGAACTGATATTAGTGGCATCAATTTGCGCAAAGGTTATTTCACCCTGTTTTTTATTTACAGAGGATAATGCATTTTTATTGGCTTCATCGTTGTAATCAGCAGCGACGACATCTATGCCGCTATCCATCAGGTATTGTGTTGCGGCACGGCCTATATTGCCTGAGCTGCCGATAACCAATGCTTTAGGGGCGGAAGAACTGGTCGCTAAGTTGGGTTGTATTGACACAATATCAAAGCCTTTCTGTGAATTCTTAAATCTGTGGGTGTAATGCTAGTATAAAAAACACACTATAGTAATAAAAATATTCAAGTAATATCGAGGTTATACTTAGATGTGGTGAATTTTGATTGGAATTCCGATCTCCTGAAAGCCGCACAAAACCACAGTCACACCATACTTAAGGTTAGATAAATTATTCATAAAATTTTAATTGCTTTTGTCTAATATAATAATGATAGGAGTAGTTTAGTGCCCATTTTATGTGCCGAAAGTTGTGTGTTGTATGAATAATTATTACTTTTACTATACAAAGGAATATAATTATTCTTCGAAAGAAGATATATCCGCTATACGTGAGTTTGCGGATAAATTTGGTGTCGAAGTAGAATTTCTGCAAAACGGCCATATTCAGTTTTACGGCAAAAAAGAATCCGTAGAGCATATTAAAGACATTCTTATTGGCAAATTATCCTTGGACGATGGTTCCTTGGATTCCGTGATCGGTGCGCAGTACCAAGATGAAGAAGAAAATCAACAATATATTGATACAGCAGACGCAGATACAAAAGTTAATATCGATCAGCCTATTCAAGAGCATGAGCAAGATTTAAGTTTCGTTGAGGAAATTATCGAGGGATTTGCAGACAGCCAGAATAGCGGTGATACAGCGAATTCAGAAAACAGTAATGAAAGTGCGACAAGTCCTGCTCAAGATCAAAATCAAAATACTGTTACAAACGCACAGCGTAATCAAAGTAATGCAGAAGTAGATCCGGAATTCCGTTTGATTGACAGGCCTACGGTTGAGTGGGATGACGCTATGCAGGGTGATGTTGTCTCTAGTGATGGCGCCATTGAAGATGTATTAGTTCAAGAGCACAGTCACGGACAAACCGTTACAGATAAGGCGAATTCAGAGCAAATCAACCCCGTTGAAGATACATTGCCGCCTAATGTTGACCCGCTGGTTTTCGATGATGCATTTGCCCACGTTGAAAACGCCGCAGCAGCCGAGTTATGGGATGATATCTTATCCAATGATTTGGATAATGAAGAGCTTAGTATTGCGTCTGTTGATACATCCTCAACAAACGGAACTGTTGTGTTGAATGTTGGTGGGAATAGCCTTCTTTATTCCACAGGGACGGCATTTGATTATCTCGCAACAGGACAAACAGCTACAGATACATTTACCTATACAGTTGATGACGGGCGTGGTGCTGAAGGTTCTGCAACAGTTACAATGACCATTACCGGTATCAATGATAATCCAACAGCGGTTGCAGATGCGATCTCAGTCAATGAAGGTGCTATAAATGGTACGTTGCATGCCACTTTATTATCTAATGACGATGATGTTGATACATCAGATGTAATTGATATTACGTCTGTTGATGATACCGGCCTTACGGGGGTATTGGCCTTTGATGCGGGCGCAGATACGCTTAGCTACACAGCGAAAGGGTTTGAGAGCCTTGCTGTTGGCGAGACAACCACAGACACATTCACCTACACGATTTCTGATGGTAACGGCGGGACTGATACGCAAACTGTTACTATGACGATTGTCGGGCAAAATGATGACCCACGCGCAGTGGCAGACAGTGCGTTTTTAGATGCGGGAGAAACGGATGCTACATTGTACGCAGACCTGCTATCTAATGACACGGATATAGATACATCAGATGTAATCGATATTACGTCTGTTGATGATACCGATACGACCGGAACATTAGTCTTTGACGCAGGCGCAGACACACTAACATATACGGCGACGGGTTTTGAGAGCTTAGCCGCTGGCGAGACAACCACAGACACATTCACCTATACGATTTCTGATGGTAACGGCGGGACTGATACAACAACGGTGACCTTAACGATTACCGGTGTAAATGATGCACCGACAGCCGTTGCAGATGCGATTTCTATCAATGAGGGCGCAACGGATGGCACGTTGCATGCCACTCTATTATCTAATGACACGGATGTTGATGCATCAGATGTATTGGATATTACATTGCTGGATACGACGAGCTTAACGGGGACATTGGTCTTTGACGCTGGCGGAAACACATTAACATATACGGCGACGGGCTTTGAGAGCTTAGCCGCCGGTGAGACCGCGACGGATAGTTTTGCATACTCAATAACTGATGGTAACGGCGGTAGAGATACGGCAACCGTTACCTTGACTATTGTCGGGCAAAATGACGGCCCTGTTGCCTTGGATGATGCCGCGGCAACGGATGAGGACACCACGACAAGCGGGAATGTTTTGGCCGATAACGGTAGTGGCGCTGATTACGATATTGATACATCTGATACATTATTGCTTCAAACTGATGGGATGGGGTTAGATGGCTCTAATGGTGGTACCTTTGTTTTTGACACAAAGGGAAATTTTACTTTCGATCCGGGTTCTGAGTTCCAAGATTTGGATGACGGTGAAACGCGAACGACCTCTGTAACCTATACGATTTCTGATGGTAACGGCGGCACAGATACAGCAACGCTTGCTGTAACGGTTAGTGGTTTAAATGACGCGCCAGTTGCCACGAATGATTCTAACCAAGGTGAGTTGGATGAGGGAGGCAACACCATTATCATTAATGAAAGTGATCTTTTGTCTAATGATACCGACCCTGAAAATGATACTTTAAGTATTGTGGGTATGAGCATTGATCCTTCGGAAGGCACCATTACAGATAATGGTGATGGTACTTGGACTTATACCTCTACGGTAGATAGTCTATCTTATGCAGGGCAGCCCATCATTACCTATACAATAGAAGATGATAGCGGACTGCAAGATACGGGTACCTTCAATATCCGCGTTTTTAATGTTGTTACAGGAACACCGGGTGATGATGTTTTAACCAGCGCGGCAACAAATACGCCCCATAAATTCATTGGCCTTGATGGTAATGATGATATCACAGGCAGCGATCAGCGCGATATTTTCATTGTAGCCAACGGTAACAATATAATGGCAGGCGAAAATGGTAATGATGACTTTATATTTGAAGGGGCGTTAACAGGTGAAAACACTGTTGATGGTGGTGCGGGTACGGACAGAATTTTCGGCAGTGATGGGGATGATAGTTTCACATTAGCAGGCATTAGCAGTATTAATACCATTAACATGGGTGACGGGAATGATACCATTTACGGAACAACAGGTGATGATACGTATAATTTCGCAGCGGTAGGCTTCACAGGGCTTGAGACATTTGACGGTAATGGTGGCACGGATATCATTATAGGCAACAGTTCAAATAACACCATTAATCTTAGAAACATTACTACGATGATCGGTATTGACCATATTGATGGTCAAGGCGGCGATGATCAAATTTATGGTTCACAGTCAGATGATCATATTTACGCATCCGCAGGAATTGATTTCCTTCGTGGTGAAGGTGGGGATGATACTTTTTATGTGTTTGGTACTGCAAATTTCAGCAACCCCGATGGTTATATTGGCGGATCGGGCTACGACAAAATTGTTGGTACTGCAGCTGATGATGATATAGCAATTGATGGTACAGGTTATCGAGGGTTTAGGGGGATCGAAGAAATTGATGGTGGTGCAGGATTTAACCGTATTCTGGGTGATGACTATGGGAGCCAGAGGAATGATAACCTCGATTTTTCTGATGTTCTTCTTTTTAATATCGATTATATCGACGGGCGCAGTGGTAACGACACAATTCATGGATCACAAGCAGCGGACACTATTAAAATCAGTGCCGGTTCCGATACCCTATATGGTGAGGGCGGTGATGATACATTTGAATTTGCAGGATCAAAGCAAGAAGCAGACACAATTTACGGCGGTGGTGGTACAGATACAATCATGGGAAGCGCCGGCGATGATGTATTAGGGCTTAAGGCGCTGGGAGGTGTTGAAATCATTGATGGCGGTGCAGGAACTAACTATTTCCGCGCACACGCAGGTAGCACGATTGATTTGTCATCATTCACAAATGGCGTTGACTTCCTGAACTTTGATTACATCACAGACGGCGCAAGCAATGAAACCCTACATGCCACAATGGGGGATGATACGATCGTCCTGCAAACGGGAACAGGCAAAGACAATTTTTACGGTCATGAGGGCGATGATATTTTCACGATTGATGGCATTCAGGATGGTGCAGATATTATAAATGGCGGAGATGGAACAGACAGCCTGATCGGGGGGCGTGGTGATGAATCAGTGCGCTTGCTGCAATTTACTGAAATGGAGCATGTCGACCTGGGGGCGGGCACTAACTTGATTATCATTGATCGCGATGATAGCGCTGATTTTTCATCATTTGCAGCGGGTGATTTTTTAAATGTCACTGAGATACAGGATGATATAGGCAGTGAGAATATCACAGGGTCACAAGGGAATGATACAATTCGCATTACTGCCGATGCGTCCACTGACATATTGGATGGTGATCTGGGTGATGATACTTTTGTCATTAGCGGAACACAAACAGGCCGCGATCAGATTATTGGAGGCACAGGTAATGATCGATTGATTGGATCATCGGGTGATGATCATATGACATTTGAGGTTCTTTCAAGTATTGAGAGTATTGACCTGGGGGATGGTACTAATACATTGCAGGCCGCGTCCGGTATTACGATAGATTTCTCATCATATGATGCCACGACATTTTTGAATGTAAGTTTGATTACAGATTCTACAGGCGCTGTTGAAACGATCACCGGTTCACAGACAGATGATACTTTCTCCATTCAAAGTGATGGATATAATGACATTTTTAATGGCGGTGAGGGGAATGACACATTCGTCATTAACGGCAATAACACCGCCAGTGATTTCATATCGGGTGGTAACGGTAACGATGCAATTATCGGTACGTCAGGTGATGACAGCTTTAGGTTCGTAAATGTCAGCAGTATTGAGAGCATAGATCTCGGCGCTGGGGACAACACATTGTACGGGGCGGCAAACGCTACGTTAGACCTATCAGGTTATGCGCTGCGCTCAGTTTTAAATGTGACTATTACAGATACAACAGGCACAGAGACTGTTTACGGAACGCAGGGCGATGATGTGATCGCATCAACCGCGGATGGCAATGACGATGCACTATATGGCGAAGCAGGTGCGGATACGTTCTTGTTTAACGCGATTGGCGCGCAATCTGACACAATCGAAGACTTCACAACAGATGAGGGTGATAGCATTGATATCTCTAATATCCTCAGTGCTTATGATCCTATGGAAGATGCGATTGCCGACTTTGTTACGATAACCGGCGGAGGGTCGGAGATGACCTTAAGCATCGATGTAGATGGTGCGGATAACGGAGCAAATTTTGTTGATGTCGTTGTGTTTGATAATACGAACCAAACATTAGAAGATATGATCAATAGCGGCAGCATCATGATCTAGCACTGCCGCTATCTGGTGTTTAATTTACTAAATAGATATTACCAAGTGCCTGTATTTTCCATAGAGGCCCAAGGTTCCTGTGGTTCTAGTGAGTCACCTTTTTGTAATAGCTCAATCGAGATACCATCGGGCGATTTAATAAATGCCATGTAACCATCACGGGGCGGGCGATTAATTGTCACGCCTTTATCCATTAAATCTTGGCAAGTTTCATAAATGTTATCGACGCGATAGGCCAAGTGACCAAAATTACGACCGGATCCGTAATCTTCTACATTCCCATCTTCGTCAGGCCAATTATACGTCAGCTCTAAAAGGGGGCTTTGTGTATTTTTTGCGGTATCCGCATCATTGTCTGCGGCTAGGAAAATCAGTGTGAATTTACCTCCTTCATTTTCCATGCGTCTGGTTTCAATCATGCCCATTTTATTACAGAAAAAGTCTAGTGACTCTTCTATATCGCGAATACGAACCATAGTGTGTAGATATTCCATTATTTAAGGTCTCCTGTGTCTTATGTGTGGTAATAAAATAGAGGGTGTTGCGGCGCAATAAAAGGGTAAATTAGAAAAACCCTATTTAGTAATCATAAGAATAAACCGATCTGCAATCCGGCCGTTCAACATGTGTTGTTAAATCGACTTGAGGTTTATCGAACACGATAATTTCCTCTTTTGGTAATTGCATGGCGTCCAGAATTTCCTGATATGTGGGTTTAGTGAAGCGGCCAGCTTTGACTTTTTCTTCCCATGTGCGGAAGGGTTTATCCAAAGGCAATATCCACTCATGTATTCCAAATTTTGGCTCATAGTCAGCAAGATTCAATGTCGGATCTGCCCATAGGGCTGGCTCTCTGAAGTTAACCGCAAGCAATATATATGCATGTACACGAACATCAGTGGCCGCGTATTTTTGTTTATATTCTTCTTCCAGATAATTTGCGAATTGTACGCTCATATTTGGTCGCCATGCGACGCGGGTGCATTGACGGGCGCTTAGGTATTTCCTTAAAGGGATGAATTCAATCCGTCTGCGCTGTGGGATATGAACCACATACATTGCAGTATTGATTGCACGATCATTCAGCATCATCCGCCACGCAAACAGGTCTTTATGACCATGCCATGCTGTTTTTAAATTATCCGAAAATAAGGCAGGGATAGGCGTGATGATTTGGATCGCAACCCATGTAAATGTGAAAATCAAAAACACTTTTTTAGGAATAGAAAACGACCTAACACCTTCATATATCTTGACCACTTTGTCAGTAGTGGGCTTTAGTTTCTTGATCCATAAACGCGGCCAATTAGGGTTAAAGAACAATAGCGTAGCGCCTATCGTCATAAACGGGAAAATACCAATGTTAAACAATGCGCTATTGGTAAGGTGAAAGCAGGTATATACACCGAAAACCCATGGGCGTGCTTTATCCCAAAACAGTAGGGGGGCACCAAAAACATGAAGGATGATTACGCCATACGCGCCGATTGCAACGACGGGGTCAAAAAAGAATATCGGCCCGATAATCGGGACATCAAAGAAGCCAAGCCGAACCCAGCTGCCAAGGGGTTGCAGCTGTAGCCAATCCCAATTTATTTTAACAAGGCCGGCATAAACCAAAATAACCTCTGTTTGCATCTTAAGCAGCCAGTAAGACCATGCGGGAACAGTTGTTTCGTTCTTTGTTTGCTTGTTTTTAATCAGGCTATCAATTGACCATATCTTGTTTGCGGGGATGAAGCTCATCAGGGTGCAAAACAGAATAAGCATATAGTAATGATTGAGATAATGTTCCGGATATATCAGGAACATATATGTCAGAATAATCGCCGTAATCGGCATGGCGATCCGATAAAACAGGCCGATCGTGACACAAAAAACCGCAAAGGGCAGGGTGTTAACACATATGGTAATTAGCGTTAAATTCGCCTGAACCCAGCCAAACCCGTAATAATATGGCCTAAATTCAGTTATGGCATAATTGCCCATTTCGATCGGAAAAATTTTGAGCGCATCATGCATAAGCATGACACCAAGCACAATTCGAAAGAACGCAAGTGAGGCGGCATCCTTTTGTTCAAAAAGGCCGCTTTGAAAGTTATTCCAACGTTCATTTAGTGAGGTTTTATGATCCACGCCCATACAAATTACTTACGGTTAAAACATCTGATAGGCAAGATCATTTATTCTATATGCCTAAGGTGGCGTGAATTGACGCATTGTTTTTTTAGATAAATGCCGTGCCGAATATATCCAAAAGATGTATAAAGTGAAACGTGTCTGCAGGTGTTCTTTTTCTCATCACCCAAAAGGAAAGTTTTCATGATTCATAAAATACTGCCGGTCTTTATTTTTATCCTCACCATTGTGCCTACGGCACATGCTCAAGAAATTCCGCCGCATGGCTGGTCTATCCAGTATTCACAAAACAGTCTTTATCTAACGCGCCCTGATTTACCCAACATACGTGTTGCCGTTGTCAGTGATGTTCGTGAAGAGCTATCTCAAGAAGAAAAATTTAATCATGTTAAAACGTTTTTCGCAGAGCGTGCTGACTGTCCTTCCTTGGCGAAGGCACAGACTACGAAATCTATGGGCGGGTTTTCTGCCAAGAGCGAAGGTGTTTCTGCGCGTTGTAAGTTGATCTCGATGGGGCATTGGGTGAAAGGTGGCCTACAATCAGCGTTGATTATGAATGAGGGGGTTAAAGAAGATAAGCTGTTAGGGGGTGTGCCGACAAGAAAGACTATCGCAGATGACGGATATACAGCAAAAGCAATTCATCAAGATATAGTTCAATTTTTGATGACACGTTACCAGATCGCACAAAGTAAAATGCCGATTGATAAAGTCAAAGCGCAAATAACTGCTGAAGGTTTAGCGGGACTGTACCCATCAACGCATAAGCCTGAATATTTGGTTCGCCTTACATCAGATGATGGGTATGATGCGATTACAGATGCCCGCGTTAGTGGTGCTTATGCGCTCGCTTTATTTCCCAAACGCGATAAAGACGCTTATGCAAGTGCGCATGCATGTATGCAATGGGACCCGAAATTATTTAGCCCGTATATTTCAGAAACGCCATGGCACGAAGCCAATAATTGCCAACGTATGTTTTGGCGTTGGGTAGATGGTAAAAAGGGCAGTAAGGTTGAGGTGAGGGATTTATCAAGTAAATCAAAGTGGCTTTCTCAGGGGCTTACTGTCGCTCATATCAATGGTAAGAAGCTCTCAACCGGTGCGTTATATAAGCCATTTAACAAAGGTCAGCGTCCGGATCTGAAATTAGGGGGGAGCCGTAAGACCATGGATGCGCTAGTCTCCGGCAGTCGTCCTTTATCATCTATGCACCCCTTTGAGCTTGTTCTGCGTCCTGACGGCAGATTCATGGCTGGTACGTTGCGTGCATCCTCTTTAAGTGGTGGAAAAACACGGGGGCCTGTTCAGGGGCAATATTATTTCGACGGCCATGCAGCAACATTTTTGCTCGATTCCGGGCAGGTTGTTTACGGATTTGTTGGATGGTTGCCTTATAAGGATGAAAAAACACTTAGTTTTAGGTCAGTTTTTAATATAAACGGCTGGATTTATACCAGTTATTGCCGTGATTCCGCAAAAAATTGCGATTAAGTGATCGTAGAATTGAAAAATTATACAAGTATAAAGCCAGCGGGGTTATTCCGCTGGCTTTTTGTTATCATTAAAGTAAGAAGTAAGAGAGTTTTTACACATCCATAGTAGGGAAATTATTTAAATCAGCCCCCGGGTTTATCGTTTTTTCTTGTAGTTCAAAATTTGGGTTTTCAACGCTTGCTATTGCGTTTGCTTCAATAACGGTCTGAACACCGGGATCCGTTTGTGTATTAACCACCTCTCCCTCAGAAGTGCTCATTGCCTCGATACCGTCTAGCCCTAATACAAATCCGCGTGCCATC
Source organism: Alcanivorax sp. (assembly GCA_051967755.1). Taxonomy (GTDB): domain Bacteria; phylum Pseudomonadota; class Alphaproteobacteria; order Micavibrionales; family Micavibrionaceae; genus UBA1672. Next base: position 110,743 of record JBQDYD010000005.1, on the reverse strand, counting down.
TTGATTATTCCATTATTGGTTCTGTCTAATATGAATTATGCGATGCAAATAATAATAATTCGTTAACAAACATCACCTTTTGTTCTTTTATTACGAAAAATAAACTATTTTTTAAAGCTTTCTCTATATCGTGCGCTAAGGAGCAGAGAATTTATTTTCTTTTGCAGGTATCGCGGTTACTGCGTCGATACGTAATGAGTATATGTGGAGTAAAAGTCTATGATGCAAGATCACCCATTAGATGCGGCGAGCCTGGAAAATAATCAAGAATCCGGTGCAATAAATGATGTAGATCAGGGGCTTGTTCAACAAGTATCAATGGCTGTTCATGGTTTATCTCCGACTTTCAGTATGTATGAACCCGGATTAGAGCCTCAAAAAATGAGTGCCGCAGAAGAGGAGTTGGCGTTCCAGCTTGCTTCTATATCACCAAGTGCATCGGAGGATAATAGCAATGAGGAGGCTTCGAATGATCCTCAAAATCAGGAACAGATAGAAGAGCCCCAAACCTATGCACAGCTGGATGAGCCTGTTGCAGGAGAGATTGTACCAGAGATCATAAATGAAGAAGTGCAGGCAGAGGAAGATGCGGAAGCTTTGGATATGGCACAGGCTGCACAAAGCTTGGCCGGCGTTGAACCTGCCGCAGGTGGAGATGCATCCGGCGCAGCGGGTACACCATCGGGCGGTGGTTATGGGTTCCAAAGTGGTTTTGAGGCGCAAGGGGTGCTCGGTTTAGAGGATGTTGGGCCAATTGACCCGACGCAACTGGAATATGGCATAGAATATAACCGTGATGAATTATTCATAGATGATGAGGAAGGCGGGGGTACCGCTACGCCGCCAAATGATATTCCTGAAATTTTCGGTGCGACAGTTGATTTGGATGAGACGAGTGGTTTTAACCTATCGTACACAGATACACTGATATTTGATTTTGGTAATGACGGTGGCGGAGCTATTGCGCCAAGCAATGTCTTTACAACTGATGGATCCTTGGCAGGTGGCAACCTTTATTCAGGTGGCCATGAGGTGTTCGTGACAACGACCGCAAATGGCTATATCGGTTTGGCGAATGGCCAGCCTGTCTTTACATTCACAATTGATGCGCAAACCGGGGAATATACTTATAATCAGCTGATGCCGTTTGATCATGCCGACGGAAATGATCCGAATGATACGATTATTTTGAACTTTGGTGTTCAAATATCTGATTCAGATGGCGATACAATACAGGACGCCGTAATCATTAATGTTAGTGATGACGCGCCGATATCGATTGATAATGAAGTCGCTTCGGTTGATGAAACAGATCTGGCACCAGATGTTTCCGCAAATGGGGCGCTTAATGGTAATTTTGGCGAAGACGGCGCAGGGATATTTGGTGGAAATGGTCAAATTCCAACACAAAGCCTTACTTCAAAAGGTGAGGCAGTAGATATTGTATTCAATAGTCTAACCAACACATATACTGGTTCAACCGCATCAGGCGGCACTGTTTTTACGCTTGGTATTAACAGCAACGGTTCTTATGAATTTAATTTAATGGGAACATTGGATCATCCTGACCCGACTAATCCTGATGATGTTATAGCGCTCGATTTTGGTATTCAGGCAACAGATTTTGACGGCGATAGCATCGACGGCACGCTTACGATTAATGTAAAAGACGATGCACCTGTTGCGCATGATGATATGGCTACGTTCGACCTTGCCTTATCCAGTGTTGACGGTAATGTTCTAACGAATGATGAGTTTTCGCAAGATATAGACAATACTGTCACAGAAATTAGTTTTGGGACAAACAGTATCACCGTGCCTGATACAGGTAATATCAGTATCGATGGTGATTATGGCACACTTACGATTTCAGCAGACGGATCATATACATATGAATTATTCACAGGTGCGGGCACAACAAGTTCAACCTCTTCGTTTAAACCCGTATCTGCCGATGTGATCGGAACGCAAACATCCCTAACGCAGGATGGTATCACCGTATCAATCGCAAATAGCGGTAATTATGACATAAGCTGGGTTGATACCGCAGATGGTAGTGGCCTTGGTATAGATAATCTAAATACCGGTGATAGTAAGAAAGTTTGGCCAACCGGTGAAACGTTTGACATTGATTTTGCCAAAGACGCGCAAACCGTATCGATTACAATCGCAGAGATCGGCAGTAATAATGATGGCGGTCAACATGGTGTTGATCTGGTTCTGACATTAGATGATGGTACGACTGTGAATGTAGATCAGCAATTCGTCCCAACAGAAATTAAAGACGGTGAATTTACATTCACATTGGATGCTTCAGATTACGGTGCAACGGGGATTACATCTATCGCGCTTAATTCTACAAATGCAGGGAATTATAAAGGCGCCTCGTTCTTGTTGAATGACATAGAAGCAACGTATGAATCCTCTTCTGATGTCTGTGATGAATTTGAATATACCCTAGCAGATGGTGATGGTGACACTTCATCGGCAACATTGATGTTAAAAGGTTTAGTGCCGACACTGATAGTCGGTGAGAACGTCAGTGATACTGACACCTCAGGGACAGAGCATCACATCGGCGGTGATGAAGGCGCAATCGTTGGTGGCGCGGCAGGTGATATCCTCATCGGGGATGTCGGCGGCGTAGACGTGCAGACAACAACGCAGGATTATAATTTCGTATTTATCCTGGATGTGTCCGGCTCTATGGGGAGTAAAAATAACGCAAACTCCCGTATTTCATTACTGAAAGATGCGGTCGAGAGCACGCTGAATGATCTAGGCGCATACCAAAGCGGCGAAGTGATGGTGCATATTGTTCCATTTGCAACAAATGTACAGCAGACAGGAACATTCACGATTTCCAATGCCGATGAACTGACTGCTGCCCTTAATTATCTGGAGGGGATGACAGGTAACGGTTATACGAATTATGAATCCCCGCTACAGGAGGCAAATTTATGGCTCCAAAGTGGTGAAGCACTTGGCGGTGATGCAATTACCACAACGTACTTTATTTCCGATGGTGCGCCAAACAGATCGGTGAATGATGATACAGGCGCAATCCAAAGCGGTAATGCAAATAACATCATGAACCAAATTACAGGTGCGGATGGCAGTAATGAAGTCGCGCAGCTACAGAGCCTTAGTGATGATGTTATTGCGGTAGGTATCAATGTCGGAAACTCTGTTTTAACCCGCCTAAGCGTTATAGACTCTGATGGTGATGCAATCAATGTTCATGACCCGAATGATCTAAGCGTGGTCTTAAAAGACACAAGCCCGCTTAAAACGCTAGATGACGTCGGCGATGATGATATTCAAGGCGGCGACGGTGATGATATTATCTTTGGCGATAGTGTTAATACAGACCAGCTGTCTGATGACGAAGGTCTTGATAACCCTGATGGAACAGGCTGGGAAGCGTTTGATCAGCTTGAAAACGGGCAGGGTACCAATACCCCTGATTGGGATAGGGATGATACTGTTGATTATATCAAGAATAACCATGAAGAACTAGCCGCAGAATCTACGACCGATAGCGGCGGAACGCGCATGGGCGGTAATGACACGATTCACGGTGGTGATGGCAATGACATTATTTACGGACAGGAAGGTGATGACATCTTGTATGGCGGCGCGGGTGAAAATATCCTGAGCGGCGGCAGCGGAGCCGACACATTTGTTATGGAGGCCGTTAAGCAAGGTATAGATGTTATTCGGGACTTTGATGCCAATGAAGGCGATGTCTTGGATATTTCCGGGCTGTTACAGAATTATGACCCTGTTCAACAAGCCATAGATGACTTTGTCTTTACACGCGATGAGGGCGGCGGAACTGTTCTTTCAGTTGATGTTACAGGCTCCGGTGATGCATCAAAGGCGGTCGATATCGTGGCATTGGAAGGTATTGACAGTATTGATCTGCAAAGTCTGGTAGAGAACGGCAACATCAATATAATGTAGATTGGTTTCTTGCTTTAAAAGTCATACTACGAGGGAAAATGGCGGACACGGAGGGATTCGAACCCTCGATAGAGCTATTAACCCTATACTCCCTTAGCAGGGGAGCGCCTTCAGCCACTCGGCCACGTGTCCAGCGCGTTAAGTAGATAACTTAAGTAGGCGATTATGCTTTTGTTGTAAAGTATAGATTACCTATATTTTTTAAAGTGCTCTTCCCAATTTTCTTCAAAAGAGCAAAATTCCGATATATTATGTATTTTCCAATCATCTTGATCGCGGAAAATACGGCAAAAAACATAGCCGTATTTATCGTTATTTTTCTCATCTTCCAGATTTACCTTTAAAAGATCAGTATTAGAGATGCTGTCGCATACGCGTATCACAGGAGAATCAATTTTATCAATTGTGTCGGTACAATCACTTTGAACCACGATGAAAAACTCGTGGATGCTTTTCGGTAAGTCCCTTAGTTCAATATGAACTTGTTCATCGTCATTACCACCTTCGCCCGTATAATCATCGCCGCTGTGATAGATTTGGCCTGTATTATCGACTGCATTCCATGCATCGGGGTCTACGAGACTTATCATTTTGCCGTTCTCATCATAAACAAAACAGATTAAATCTAAATCGTGGTTAGGGTCGGTTGTATCGCGACCTGAGCTGTCCATTTTTTCATGGATGCGATTTATATTTGCTTTAACTAAAAATATGTTACCGAATAAGACATCCTGGATACCTGAGAGCATTTGACCACGTTTTTCAGACGGCGACAGTTCCTTGGGGTTCCAAGAAAGGCCTATAAGCACCCTGTGCTTGGCTTCTTTTGTGATCTCCAACAAAGCGGTTTCACCTTTCTTAGGTCCAATAATTGTCGTCATGTCACATGCCTTTGTTTTTTCTACGTAGAATTCTATTGTGCTTGCTTGGCTTGAAGCTCCATAGCTTTAAGGTCAATTGGCCAATTTTCTTTATCCGGCCGTAACTCTATTGCTTTTTTATAATCATCGCGGGCTTTATCAAATTTCTTTAATGACCTGTACGCACTTGCACGATGATAATATGAATAAGCATGCTTCGGGTCATCTTCAATTTTTTTGGTTGCGATATCGATGACTTTGTTTAAATCATCATCGCCTGACCCTTCCTCCATATGGTCTTTAACCAATCCACGCCCCTTGAGTAAATGAAGGTTTTCGGGCTCCTTATCCAATCCTTTATTATAGATTTCCAAGGCTTCGTTTAGAAGGATTTCCTCTTGTTTATGGTCGCCTTTAATGCCTATGGCAATTGCTTCCATAGTTTTCATACTCGCCTCAAGTGTGATGTTTTTCAGCGGAGGGCGAGTGTCAGAATCATTCGCTTGTGCTTTTGTTGGAATGAATAAGGCCGCAACGCATAGCGCTTTTAAAAGAGTGCGTTTAGTGCGTTGCGAGAATATCATTATAGCTTTTCCTTCAATAGCTTATTGACCGCTGCGGGGTTGGCCTTGCCTTGTGATTTTTTCATGACCTGACCAACAAAGAAACCAAATAGTTTATCTTTACCGCCGCGATATGCTTCGACGTTATCCGGGTTTTCAGCAATAACTTCATCGATCAGTGCTTCGATCGCGCCTGTGTCTGTGACCTGCTTCAGACCTTTTTCTTCGACGATCACGTCTGCATTTTTACCGCTGGTGAACATTTCGGCAAAAACATCTTTGGCGATTTTTCCTGAAATTGTCTCATCTGAGATGAGTGCAATCAGCCCGCCAAGTTGTTCTGCAGAGATGGGGCTTTCTGATAGTGATTTTTCATTCTTGTTCAAGATACCAAGCAATTCATTGATAACCCAGTTTGCCGCCAATTTTGCGTCACGACCTTCGGCCACTGTTTCGTAATAGTTTGCACGCTCACGCTCTGCAATCAAAACACTGGCGTCATAAGCGTTTAGCCCGAATTCATTCATGAAACGGTGTTTCTTTTCATCAGGCAGCTCAGGAAGCGTTTCTTTTATCTCTTCTACCCAACTCTGTGCAAAGTCCAGAGGTAACAGGTCAGGGTCAGGGAAATAGCGATAATCATGCGCTTCTTCTTTGGAACGCATTGAGCGTGTTTCCATTTTCACGGGATCCCACAGACGGGTTTCCTGATCAACCTCACCACCATTTTCAAGTAATTCAACCTGACGTGTTGCCTCATATTCAATTGCTTGCTGAACGGCTTTGACTGAGTTTACGTTTTTAACCTCTGCGCGTGTGCCAAGCTCATCGCCTGGTTTACGTACAGACACGTTAACATCAGCGCGCATAGAGCCCTCATCCATATTACCGTCACATGTCTCTAGGTAGCGAAGGATCATACGTATTTTTGAGATATAAGCTGCGGCTTCTTCAGGGCCCCTGATGTCGGGCTCAGATACGATTTCCATCAGGGCACAGCCCGAACGGTTTAAGTCGACATATGACTTCTTCGGGTGCTGATCATGAACAGACTTACCTGCATCTTGTTCTAGGTGTAGGCGTGTAATGCCAATGTTCTTTACACTGCCGTCCGGTAGGTCAATCTCAATAGAGCCTTCGCCAACGATAGGCTGATCATATTGAGAGATTTGATATCCTTGGGGTAGGTCAGGGTAGAAGTAATTCTTACGTGCAAAGACAGAATGCGTGTTTATTTGGGCATTCAAACCCAAACCTGTACGGATGGCTTGCTCAACACATTTTTCATTGAGAACAGGCAGCATACCGGGCATCGCGGCATCAACCAAAGACACCTGTGTATTTGGCGCTGCGCCAAAGGCAGTCGGAGCGCCGGAAAATAGTTTTGAATTGGCGATTATCTGAGCATGGATTTCCATACCAATAACGATTTCCCACGATCCGGTTTCACCTTCAATCATTTGTGACATATCTATTTTTTCCTGATGTGTGTTTAGTTGTGTTTTTCGTAAAGCATTTTTGTTTTGCAGTGCCTGATATAATTATCCAGATTATCCCCGTGATTGGTTGTTGTGAAATAATGTTCGAACGGGTTTAAAGTCATAGGATCATGTTTTAAGGCATCCATAATTATATAAGACGTATTCTTTTTAATGATGTCGTTATATTTTTCTGCGGAACATGTGCAAATTTGTGATTTTCCTCTAACTATTTCATTGATAATCGGAGAAACCATGCAGTCTGCTTTTAATTTGCTTTCGATAATGTAGTCGACGCATTCAAGGTAAGAATAAGCAATAATTTTACCGCGTACGTCACGCCCTCTAACGCTGTCAGAGTTTATAGACTGATATTCCTTAGGGGTGATTACGGTATCGAGGTTTGCCGCAGTACACGCACACATCATGTCTTTTTCTTCGTTAGAAAATGCCAGACTACGTGTCCCCATGCATTTTTTGTAAAATGCCTTAGCCATATTTTTTGAATCTTGAACATTCTGCGGGTCATCATCGACACGCGGGTTCAGGATTTCACCTAGTGGTTTTACGTCGTCATCACTGGCACTTTGGGCATGAGCCACCGCGCTTATGTATGCAAAGCCACATAAAGTGATAACGAAAAGTGCTAGGACATTGAGGTGTTTCATTCAGCGGCATCCTTGAAGATTGTTTGTGGTACACCACTAAATTGTGCCAGATTTTCTATAACACCTGCAACTCTAAATGCCATTTCTTCATCCCATGGGCGTGTTATGACCTGTAAGCCAAGAGGCAGGCCATTGCTGTCTAATCCTGCCGGAATAGAAATGCCAGGAAGGCCGGCAAGGGATGCCGGAACCGTAAAGACATCATTCAGGTACATTTTTATCGGATCATCTTCATTTTCACCGATTTTAAAGGCTGCAGATGGTGCAGTCGGGGTGAGAAGCGCATCACATTGTTTAAACGCATTCAAAAAGTCCTCAGAAATAAGGCGGCGTACTTTTTGTGCTTTGATGTAATAAGCATCGTAATAGCCCGATGATAGGGAGTATGTACCAATCATAATACGGCGTTTTACTTCCTCACCAAATCCTTCTGCACGTGTTAGCTCATACATATCTTGCAAATCATCGCCACCTTCGGCTCTGTGTCCGAACTTCACACCATCATAGCGCGCAAGGTTTGATGATGCCTCTGCAGGGGCGATAATGTAATATGTTGCAAGTGCATAATGCGTGTGCGGCAAGCTGACCTCGACAGTTTTTGCGCCTGCACTATGTAGCCATTCAATACCTTGTTCCCAAAGTTTTGAGATTTCCTCCGGCATACCGTCGACGCGGTATTCTTTCGGAATACCAATTGTTTTGCCTTTAATGTCACCATCGATCGCGGCTGCAAAATCAGGAACGGCCATCTTTGCGGATGTGCTGTCTTTCGGATCATGCCCTGCCATCGCCTGAAGCATCAAGGCGTTATCTTCGACGGTGCGGGCAAAGGTACCTGCTTGGTCAAGCGAAGAAGCAAAGGCAACAACCCCCCAACGAGAGCAGCGTCCATATGTTGGTTTAATACCTGTGATACCGCAGAAGGCTGCTGGCTGACGGATAGAGCCACCTGTGTCTGTTCCTGTTGCGCCCATGCATAGACGCGCCGCCACAGCCGCGGCAGAACCACCGGAAGAGCCGCCGGGGACAAGGTCGGAATTATCACCATCGGCTTTCCATGGGTTTATCACGTTACCGTAATGACTGGTCGTATTCGAAGAACCCATGGCGAATTCATCTAGATTCGTCTTGCCCAAAAAGATGGAGCCGTTATCGAGCAAGTTTTGCGTAACCGTTGATTCATATTGTGGCTTAAAACCTTTTAATATGCGGCTGGCGGCGGTTGTTTGAACATCGTGTGTGCAAAACAAGTCTTTGATACCAAGCGGAATCCCTTCCAGAATACCTGCATCGCCTGATGCGCGGCGTTCATCTGATTTTGCGGCCTGCTCAAGCGCTTGTTCAGGGGTTTCAGTGATAAACGCATTCAGGTTTTTATGCGCACCCATCATATCTATGTGTGCCTGCGTCAGTTCAACAGATGTATAATCTTTATTTTTTAAACCGGAAAGGGCCTCTGCAATGGTCAGGTTTGTTAAATCTGTCATGTTTTTTCTTTTAACCTCGATAAAAATATTACGGCGACGATGTCACCTAAACCTACTGTAATAAGCGCAAGGGATAATATCTGCGCATTTTCTTCGTCCATACCCGTCGTGTCAATTAGATCAGCGGGTTGTAACAGGCCATAGAGCCCGACAATCATAAGAGCAACCCCGGACATTAAGATGGCTCTCATCACGAAGCCTTGCTTTTGTCTTTTTTGAATGCTGTCTGATTGTGTGTTCATATTTTATTCAACCACCTTCGGAACCACGAAATATCCTTGGGTACTTTCAGGGGCGTTTGCCAAAACCTTATCTACGCAATCACCGTCTGTGATCTGATCTTCGCGAAGGTCTAACGTGATATCGACAACACTGGCCAGGGGCTCAACATTATCTGTGTTAACCTCATTTAACTGTTCAACAAAGCCGATAATCTTAGACAGCTGTGGGGCCATCTTTTCAAGCTCTTCATCGTTCATGCGTATTTTCGCCAGAGAGGAGACTTTTCTAACTGTTTCTTTATCCAGTGACATTCTTACACCCTTTACCTTTAATGCTTTGGATTTTCTAGCACCACGCTGTATAAGGTGCAAGAGGTTAACATGATTGATAAACTTGAAAATATAATAAATCAACGCCCGATTGGAAGACATTTAATGGGGCTTGATGTCGGCACCAAGATGATTGGCATTGCCCTATGCGAGGGAACCCACCATGTGGCAACACCACATATGACAATTCAGCGTAAGAAATTCTCTAAAGACATAAAAGCCGTTGAAAAAGTGATACGGGAGTTTGATGTCGGCGGATATGTTGTTGGCTATCCGATTAATATGGATGGAAGTGAAGGGCGGAAATGCCAGTCTGTACGTGACTTTGCGATGGAGTTTGAACGTCAACTAAGCCCTGACCTGATTGTTGGTGACAGCCCTTGGATTGCACTATGGGATGAACGTTTATCCACAGCGACTGTGGAAAACTTTGTGGATGAAGCGGTGGATATGTCAAAAAGGCGTGCTAAGGAAAAAGGGATTATTGATAAATTGGCGGCTCAATTCATTTTGCAGGGCGCGCTGGATTATATTCAGGATCATAAATCTTAGAGCGGTGCACCATATCGCATCAGCTCATTGCCATGCATTTTCATCCATCTTTTACCTTCTTTATAGTCACAGGAAAGTGCCTCGCAAACATTCCAGAATGATTTGCTGTGATCCATATGAATCATATGTGCAACCTCATGTGCGACGACGTAATCAATCGCATGATACGGGGCGAACATTAACCGCCATGAAAAAGAGATGTTACCGTCTTGAGAGCAGCTACCCCAACGACTCTTGGTATCTCTGACACTGACATTCTTAATGGTTTTGCTTATTTGTTCAGCTTTGTCCGAAGCTAGGTCTGATAAGCCGGCATGAGCAATCTTTTTTAGATATGTCGTAATACGGTTTGTGGGGTCTGTTTGGTATGTACGAACCTTAAGGATATCCCCGTGCAGTTTTGTGGTGGTTCGCTTTAGGGTTTCATCTAAGCGAATATCAAGCGTCAACGTATCACCGAATACAGGCAGGATTGTTCCGTCAGTAAATGGAATAGGCGGGGGAAGACTTTCTAATGTGCTTCTAACCCATTGTTCATGCTCCATCGCAAAGAAATATGCCTTTTCTAGTGACATTCTTTGCGGAACAACCAAATTGATAACACGCTCAACAGGATCAAGCCGAAGCGCAACACGCTTGGCTTTTTTACTTCGTTTTACCTGAACCAGATCTTTAATCATACTGAGGTCAGTATAACCGAACTAAGATTTTTTAGCTTTAGCTTTCGATGTCTTGGACGTCGTTTTTGTGGGATTCTTTTTTGCGGGGGCTTTTTTCTTAGTTGGTTTTTTCTTTTGCTTTGTTGGTTTCGCCTCTTGTTTTTCGACAAGCAAAGCCTGAATTTTCTGTCTTGGCTTATCATCCAGTTTTGAATTCTTTTCTATTTCATCTCTTGGGATTGGGCGCGCCACACTCTTATAACTTTCCGGCTGGTGCTCTTTTAACCATCTGCGAATGGCGATAATTCCATGTTTATCATGGTCAAAGCGTTCAGGCTCCAGATCAGGAATGCGTTTTAAATCAATTTCGGGAACGGGGTCTTTGCCTTTATCCATCTTTCGAATGAAATTACGTATACGCGGCATGATTTGTTCACGCCATCTGCGTCCGTTAAAGATACCATAGTGACCACAGCCTAACTGGAAGTGGTGATACTGTTTCTTTTGTGGAAGTGAGTAGCATAATTCGTGCGCTGCTGTTGTTTGACCGCGTGCTGAAATGTCATCTAACTCACCCTCAATCGTCATTAGCGCGGTGTGTTGTATGTCTTGCGGGCGAACATCAATAAGCTTGTTGTTATAAGGATCGCGCCATTTCATCTTACCGCGCGGCAATGAATGTTTCTGAAACACTTCTGCAATTGTACCCAGATAAAATTCTGCAGGCATATCCATGACAGACAAATACTCATTATAAAACTTTCTGTGTCTTTCACTTGATTCCCCGTCCCCTGTAACAAGGTATTGGAAGAATTTTAAATGAGAGCCGACATGGGTGTCCAAATTCATGGACATAAAGCCTGAAAGCTGAAGGAAGCCGGGGTAAACGCGTCTGTGCGCGCCGGGGTAGTAGAACGGCACGTTATATAAAACTGTGTTTTCAAACCATTTTAGAGGTCTTGTTTCTGCAAGCTCTGTAACCTCGGTTTTAGAGACGCGCGTGTCAATCGGCCCGCCCATTAAGGTCATGCTAAGGGGCTGATTCGGATCATTCTCTGTGGCCATCAATGATACTGCGGCCAATACAGGCACAGCAGGCTGACAAACGGCAATAAGGTGCGTGTCAGGGCCGAGCAGGCTTAGGAACTCTCTAAGGTATGTGATGTAATCATCAAAGTTAAAGCTGCCGTGTGACATGGGCACCTGACGGGCATCTTCCCAATCTGTAATGTATACATTATGGTGCGGTAACAGCGCCTCGACTGTGCCGCGAAGAAGGGTTGCATAATGGCCGGACATTGGCGCGACGACAAGCACCTGAGGGTCATTACGTTTTGTTCTGCGTTTAAAGTTTAACAGAGAGCAAAACGGTTTTTGTACGATGATGTTCTCTTCAATATCCACCTTTTTGCCGTCAATAACAGTTTCATGCAGGCCGAATTCAGGTCTGCCGAAGCGACGGGTCATGCGTGCGGTCATCTCTGCCGTGGCGCCAATTGTGCGTCCTGCAGGGGTGTATGAAAGCGGATTAAACGGGTTTTGAAAAACACTACGTGTAAGTTCTGCCTGAATACGTACAGGTGTCATAAGAGCGTGTTGTAATTCATGAAGGTGATAAAGCATGGTATTCCTAACATGTCGTCGTTAAAAACATTAGAAACGGCAGAAGTGGCTTTGTTTGCGCCGCACAATTCTAATATACAGTACGCAGGCATTGACTTCAACGACTTAGTAATTATTGCCGTTGATAGAGCAGGTAGAATTAATATACGCTGTAGGCTGGATAAATAAATCAAAATTTTAATTGGCCTATGAACTTCACGTTTTCTGACATACACGCGTATCTTATGGATGCGGATCGTATACCGTATTTGGTGGCTGCAATTTTACTGACCGTGGTTGTGGGGATGATTACAGGGCCTTTGTCCGGTAATGCTAACCCATTCTTTTGGGCGGTTATGGATAAGGCATTCGGCGGTATCGGCGATCGTATAGACAGAAAAAACAGAAAGGCAGCAGACCTGTTTTTCAGGGGTTTCTTGTTTTGTTCAGTTTTGTTGTTTTTGATACTTTTGTTTGGTCGTCTGGTTGTGATGTACACGGAGCAAAGTTCATATTTAGAGGTCTTGATTATTTCCTTATGCCTTACCTCCGGTAGTGTTTGGTACATGGTTTTGAAATTATATTTTGCCTTAACGCAAGACGGGAAGGCGAAGGGGGGCTATTTCGGCTTGTCTCGCTCTTCGCGGGTGGATCTGAATACCACCGATGATTACGGAATAACCAGAGTTGGCTTGAGCTATTCAGCGATTAGTTTTGATAAAGGGCTTGTCGCACCGTCATTTTGGTATCTGGTGGGGGGGATTCCCTTTTTGTTGATATACAGCACCCTATCTTTTTGCGCGTGGAGGTACGGAAAATCCGGATTTTCTAAAGGGTTTGGAAACATGTCTCTTGTGCTGGAACGACTTATGGGGATGATTCCTTCTCTCTTTGCAGGTTTTTTATTTACTGCGTCTGCGGCTATCGCGCCGTCGGCAAGGTTTATTCCTGCAATAAAGTCGTGGTGGGGCGTAAAGGATAAAGTGCCATATGAGCAAGGTGGTGTCGTGTTATCCGCCTTGGCTTGGCCGCTGGAGGTGAGCCTTGGTGGCCCTGTTCAGGATATATCAGGTAGCAGCATTAAAAAGGCATGGGTGGGGCCTGCCGGGGCGAGTGCGCAAGTCGAAGCACATCACCTGAAAAGAGCAATTGTTATGAATGTTGTCGGGCATCTTTTATTCATATTAAGCCTGCTGGTTGCCTACATATATGCAGGAAAAGTTTTTTAATTAGGATTTATTCATAGAAATGCTTGACTTTGTGCCCGTACTTCGATTATTTTTCCGCATCTATTTTTGAGAGATAAATATAAAGATAAGGAATAAGGCTATGAGCCGTCGTTGTATGATTACCGGAAAAGGCGTAATGAGCGGAAACAATGTATCTCACGCTCAAAACAAGACTAAGCGTCGTTTTCTACCGAATATTCAGGATACAAGCCTGTATAGCGAAGCACTTGACCGTTGGGTTAAGGTAAAGGCAAGTTCTGCGGGCTTGCGCACAGTTGAGCACAAAGGTGGCTTTGATGCGTTTCTAAAAGGAACAGCATCTACAAAGCTTGACCCTGCGTTGCGTCCTGTGAAGGCACAAGTTGAGAAAGCTTTGGCTGAAAAAGCTGCTTAATCATTATTGTGCTTATTTCTAAGGTTAGAATAACCCGCTCATATGGGCGGGTTTTTACTTGTGGAGAAAGGCATCTTGTCCGTTATGTTGGATTACCCTAATTTTTCTTTCAAAGTTACGGCGAAAGATGGCGATTCATCTGCGCGCGTCGGGCTGTTGGAAACCCCGCACGGCACAATAGAAACCCCGAATTACATTTTTTGCGGTACAAAAGCGAGCGTAAAAAATGTATCTCCTGCGCAACTTGTTGAGGCGCAAACCGATATTATTCTCTCCAATACTTACCACCTCATGCTTCAGCCGGGTGCGGACCTTATCGAAAAGATGGGCGGGCTTCATAAATTTATGAACTGGAATGGCCCGATGCTGACTGATAGTGGCGGGTTTCAGGTGTTTTCATTGGGTGAGGGGACTATGGCCAATGAAATAAAGGGGAAGAGTAATAAGGGCTATGATAATAAAAATTTGCTTTCAATTACTGAAGAGGGCTGTGTTTTTAAATCGTACGTCAATGGTAACAAAATCAAATTGACCCCCGAATCAGCGATGGAAATTCAGCGTAAATTAGGTGCTGATCTATTAATGCAGTTTGATGAATGTACGCCATATCATGTTGATAAGGATTACACCGCACGGTCAATGGAGATGTCGATTCGTTGGGGGGATCGTTGCCTGACAGAGTTTGAACGCCACGATAACGGGGCGCAAGCCGTCTATGGCATTGTTCAGGGTGGTGTGTATTCAGATCTTCGTAAGTTTTCTGCGGAATACACAAAGGATCGTCCGTTCTTCGGAACCGCTATAGGTGGTTGTCTTGGTGGTACGGATGAGGAAATGCATAATGTTGTGGCCTCATCAATGCCGCATGTGCATCCGGATCGTCCTGTGCATTTTTTGGGTATTGGCCAGATTAAAGATGTATTCCGTTTTGTGCGGTTGGGGATTGATACATTTGATTGTGTTATCCCAACGCGTCTTGCGCGTCACGGCGCCGCATATATTAAGGGTGAACCATCGGAGACCATTAATTTAAAAAATGCCCGTTTTCGTGACGACAATAGCCCGCTTGATGAAAATATTGATATTCCGGCATCACGAGATTTTTCAAAAGCCTATATCCATCATCTTCTTAAGGCAAATGAACTGCTGGCTACGCAAATTCTGGCCCAGCATAACATTGCCACTATAAATTTACTTATGCGGGAAATCCGTTCCGCTATCAAAACTTCATCTCTGGATGCTTTGCAAAAACAATGGCTGGGAAATTAGCCTAAAAAATTGTATAGTTTAAAGAAGTTTAACACTTTTCGAGTATGATCACTTTGGCGATTGAGCAAAGAAGGGTCCGATCATAATGCCAGTTGAATATAGCAAAACCGAGCACTGGAATGCGCTTCTTCCTGTTTTGGAAGAGCATACGCAATGGTTTAACGATCTTATTGAGTATCTGTTTTATCAAGGCGATGAGGGCAACAGTATCACAAGCGTTACTAAGCCGACCTCATTTGCGCAGTGGGTCGTTTATGCAAATAACAGTGATCAGGTTCAGGGTGAGATCATAGAAAAGTCAACGATGCTACATGCCGATTTGTTTGAAAAATCAGATGTCTTGGTTGCAACGGTCAGGCAAACACATGCAAAGCCGTCTCATTCTGATTTTAAAAACTTTGTTACAGTTTTCGAAGAGTTTATGGCCTATATCCGCCGCCTTGAAAAGGACTTCATGATTGAGGGAAGCGGTGTTGATACATTTACCGGCCTTCGTAGTAAGAAGATGCTGAAAAGCGATGTGAAGAGAGAGATGGAGCGTTTGGCGCGTCAGGGTAAAAACTTCTGCATCGCGTTGGGGCGTATTGATAATTTTGACTTTATCCGAAATAACGCGAGCCAAAGCGAGGTGGACGGCTATATTAAACTTGTTGCAGGCCTTATAAAGCTAAGTATTCGTTCCTTCGATGATGCCTATTATATGGGCGGCGATGAATTCGCACTGTGTTTAAAGCAAGCTGACGTTTCCGGAGGTATTGCGGCTCTTGAGCGTTTGCGACGTGAATTAGAGCGTCAAAATATTGTTATGGATCCGGGTGATGGGATGCAAAAACCTTTGAGCATGTCTTGCTGTATTGCAGAGCCTGTTGAGAGTGATGATGTTGATGAATTAATCAGCAATCTCAAGGCTGATTTAGAGAATTCAGAAGAAGACCTTACAGATACCGTTCTTAGATATCGTGAGTTAAGTCCTTTGCAGCGTTATGTGAAAGAAGGTGCGCAGTAGATCGTTGCTTTTCTTAATTGTGCAACGGATCACTAATTGGGTTTCATCATGACAAAAGAAATCAGCAAAAAATTAGATTCTGATATGTTATTTAACATGATGCCATTACCGCGTCTGATTATTGATGTGGAGGGCGGAATGCCGGGAAATATCATAGAATGTAATCAGTATGCGACCAAGTTTTTTGGCTGTGAGCGTGAGCGTATAATCGGGCAGAAAATATCGTTGTTTACTTCGGCGGAAATAGCGCGACAGTTTGAACAGTCTTTCCAAGTGTGCGTTTCACGTAACCGTATCGTCACCATTCCTTCCGTTCCTACAAATACGAGTGGAATTAAAATAACAAATTTCACGGTTAATCCAATTCATGATGATAACGATAATATTATATATCTTGATGTGCTGGGGCAGGCCGATATGCGGGATAACACAATTCTGCAAAGAGAGCGTGATGATGCCGTGTCGCTTTTGGCATCTATATTTGAGGTCAGCGAAGTTGGTATCATTGTTACAGGCGAAGATGGGGATGTTGTCCGTGTAAATGATAGTTTCATCAGAACTTATGGCTGGTCACGTGATGAAATTGTGGGCAATGACTTTACGAATCTTGTTACCGAAGATGAACGTGAAAGAACCCGAATTAATCATAAGAAGTTCATCAGCGTCGGTGTCAGAAGCACAGGTGAGGTGAAAATCCTTCGTAAGGAGGGGGGCGTAGCAAATGTGCTGTTTACCTCAGCAACTCTTAGGTTAAGTCAAAACAGAAAGTTTCTTGTTACAACGGTGATGGATATTACCATGCGTAAACAGATGGAACAGTCGCTGCGATTAGCAAAAGATCAGGCAGATAGTGCGAATAGGGCAAAGTCAAACTTTCTTGCGAATATGAGCCATGAATTAAGAACGCCTTTGAATGCGATTATCGGTTTTTCTGAGCTGATGATAAAAGAGACATTCGGGCCGATCGGGTCAGAAAAATACGAAGAATATATGAATGATATCCATATGAGTGCCGAGCATTTATTGGATATTATTAATGAGGTCTTGGATATGTCCAAGATCGAAGCGGGTAGGTTGGAGCTTAATGAAGAAAGCTTTAGCATCTATGATACCATTGTATCCGTCTGCCGTATGATGAGCTCAAGGGGGTTTGCAAGTAATATTGAGATTGTTCGCAATATCGAAGACCAGCTTCCGAAGGTTAATGCAGATTATCGCCTGATTAGGCAGGTTCTGATCAATCTGATGACGAATGCAATGAAGTTCTCACCGACTAAGGCTGAAATTAAAGTTTCTGCAGAAATTAATGATCATGGGGACATGGTTATCGCCGTATATGATCGTGGAATCGGGATTCATAAAGATAAAATTGAGCGTGCATTAGAGCCATTTGGCCAAGTTGCAGAGCGCCCCGAAATGAGGGAGTTAACACAACAAGGTACAGGCCTTGGTTTGCCGTTGGCAAAGGCAATGGTGGAAATGCATGGGGGCGAATTGGAAATTGAGTCCGAGGTTAATGTCGGGACAACCGTTAGCTTTACAATCCCTTCATATAGACTTATGCAGTAGAAGGCTAAATTATCTTGCGCCTTTTCATGCGGGCATTTAGGATATCTGAATTATTAAGCATAAACAGTAATGAGGAATTATTATGTCTGATCTGGAGCAGAGATGTGTCGAAGCAGGTTTGAAAATGACGGGACAGCGCCGTGTCATTCTGAAAGTACTTGGGCAAGCTGAAGATCATCCTTCTGTTGAAGATGTTTATGAGCGCGCGAAAAAGCTGGATGAATCCATTAGCATTGCGACTGTGTATCGTACCCTTGGTCTTTTGGATGAGCTGGATCTTGTTATCAGGCATGAGTTCCAAGAAGGCTATGCGCGCTATGAATTGAACTGGGATCATCACCATCATCTGGTTGATTTGGAAACCGGAGAGGTTATTGAATTCCAGAATGATGAGCTTGAGCGGTTAAAAGAAAAAATTGCAGAAGATCTTGGGTATGAGCTTGTGGATCATCGTTTAGAGCTGTACGGCAAAAAACTAGATAAGAAAAAGAAGTAATCCCCATGTCTTGTAATTTACCTATTCAAGAAGGCGTTAAGGCGCCTCAGGATTGTAAGTGTCATGGCGCTGTAATGCGTGCTTATGGCAACATGATTAAATCCGGTTGCCCCCATAACGTCGCTTTAGAGGCAGCCAAGATTGTCTATGGATATCATCATCCGGAAGATAGTTTTGATGATCAGTCTTTAACAGTTGAGCGTTGGGTAAGCGAAGAACGCCTACATTAAAACAACATGTATGAACCCGAAGCCAGATTGCCTGTTCATTTATGGATAGATGCACAGTTAAGCCCGCTCAATGCGCGCGGCATTTTTTATTACATCCATCAACGCGGCGAAAAGAACACGGGTACGATTTTGCTTAAAATCAATAATCTCGAAGGCGCGTGTCGTTTGTTAATGCAACAGCGTGATCTTGACGGAAATTTGGGATGGATGAATGCAAAACGAGAAGATCTGGTTGAAGAGCAAGACGCAGATCAGTATATTCAGCGAGCTATTTCCAGAGACCCCGATTTATGGGTGATTGAAATTGAAGATCGTGATATTAATAATCCCTTCGAAGGTGATGCATTTTAATTATATAGGAGCCTCTAAATGAAAAAACTTATGGTACTCGCATCTTTGTTATTCGCAACAGCAACTCTTACTGCATGTTCAACGGTTGAAGGCATGGGTGAAGACCTGTCAAAAGCAAGCCGCGCAGTTGAAAGCAGCATGTAATTCTAACGACTTGAGTTTAAAGTGACCCTTTCAGATATCATTCAAAACCGGCGTACCTTCGGTATTATTTCGCACCCGGACGCCGGTAAGACCACGTTGACTGAAAAGCTCCTGCTTTTTGGTGGTGCTATTCAGATGGCCGGTATGGTTAAGGCGAAGGGGGAGCGCAGACGTGCGCGTTCTGACTGGATGAAGGTGGAGCAAGAGCGCGGGATTTCCGTGGCTTCGTCTGTTATGACGTTTGAAAATAACGGCATTACCTATAATTTGCTCGATACGCCCGGTCACGAAGACTTCTCAGAAGATACTTACAGAACCCTGACCGCCGTCGATAGTGCGATTATGGTTTTGGACTGTGCCAAAGGCATCGAGGCGCAGACCTATAAATTGTTTGAGGTCTGCCGATTACGCGATATTCCGATTATCACTTTTGTTAATAAAATGGACCGCGATGGGCAAGATCCGTTTGATCTTCTTGATGAGATTGAATCAAAATTGGCGCTAGAGGTTGTTCCCGCCAGTTGGCCTATTGGCATGGGGCGTGATTTTAAGGGGTGTTACAACCTGCTTGAAGATAAGCTTGTCTTGTTTGAGCGAACAAAAGGTGAAGCGTTAACAGAAGCAATTGAATGTTCTGGTCTTGATGACCCGCAAATTGATGATTTGCTTCCTGCGGAGCTTGCGGAAAAGCTTCGTGAAGATGTGGAAATGATCCGCGGTGTGTTTCCTGAATTTAATCTGGAAACATATCTTAAAGGTGGTATGACCCCCGTCTTTTTCGGTAGTGCGGTCAATAATTTCGGCGTACGTGAGCTTCTTGGCGGGTTGGCAAAGTTTGCTCCCAGCCCACGTTTACAAAGCACTGAGGGGCGTGATATCGCCCCCGATGAGAAGAAGGTAACAGCATTCGTCTTTAAAATTCAGGCAAACATGGATCCGAAACACCGTGATCGCATTGCCTTTACGCGTATTTGTTCAGGTAAGTTTCGTAAAGGTATGAAGCTGAAGCATGTGCGATCAGGTAAGATGCTGACAATCCATTCGCCACAACTGTTCCTTGCGCAGGACCGCGAAGTTGCGGAAGAAGCATTCGCAGGTGATATTTTGGGTCTGCCGAACTATGGTGGCTTACGCATTGGTGATGCTTTGACTGAAGGTGAAGAGTTGACCTTTACAGGAATACCAAGCTTCGCCCCTGAATATATGCAGCGTGCTCGTGCGGAAGACCCGCTTAAGGCGAAGCATCTCGGTAAAGCCCTCGAGCAACTTGCCGAGGAGGGCGCCGCGAGGATATTCAAACCCTATAGTGATCCTGACTGGGTTGTCGGGGTTGTTGGCCCGCTTCAGTTTGATGTATTGAAAGACCGTATCCGCACCGAATATGAAATCCCTGTTAAGTTCGAGATGACGAGCCTTTATACAGCGCGTTGGCTAAGCTGTGATGATCCAGCAAAACTGAAAAGTTTTATTGATGAGAATCAGGCTGCGATTGCCCGTGATCATGATGATGATCCCGTGTTCATGGCGCGAAATGCATGGCACTTATCAGATGCAGAAGAAAAATATCCTGAAATTACGTTTACAGCAACTAAGTAAGTCTACGTAATCTGTCTTATTTTATTCCTGACTTCCCTCTGTGCTGTTTTGCTCAGACGATTGTTTGTTCTCTTCTTCGCGAAGCTTATATCTGGCGACCATGCGTTCATTTGCAGTTCTGTTGTTGAATGAGTTTATGATGTTGGAATATTGATCTGTCCATGCTTTTACCCCCTCTCGTTTGCGTGCGGGCGTCCATGTACGTTCCTGTAATTTTTCAATGATATCAGGGTTGTATGTAAACGCAGCAAAATGTGCGTCATATGTTTTGATGTTTACTTTCTCATTCATTTCTCCGATTCCTACGCGAGAGAATGTAGGAACGCCGATTTGCTCTCCTATTTCCGCGATAATAGGCTCAAGGTCTAGGAACCTATTTGAAATGTGCATTAGTAATAATCCTTCTTTTTTCAATTTACTTAGGTAAATTTCTACGGCTTCTTTCGTAAGAAGGTGCATAGGAATGTTGTCAGAACTGAAAACATCGATCAAAATAAAGTCATAGCGCTCATCAGGTTGCTTTTCCATCATGAGTCTACCGTCACCAAGAATAATGTCGTAGGGGCTTTCACAGTCAGACATATATGTGAAGAATTTCTCGTTTTCTGCAAGGTCTGCTATTTTTCTGTCGATTTCGTAAAAGTCGAAGTGACGTCCTTCCTTGGTGTAGCAAGCCGTAACACCAATTCCTAACCCCATAACTGCAACGCGCTGTGGCCCTTCCTTCATATCTGCAATTTTGAACAAGTCAGAAACAGGGCTTGTATCGCCGTAATATGAAATCTTTGTTAGGGGATATCTGGCAGATGTAGGCTGTGTACCGTGGTTCGTACTCCCATGTAGTAAGATACGTTCATGTTCGGTCTCAGTAATTCTTATAACACCAAAAAAGTCTCGGTCTTGGTAGATAAGGGTCCCGGGTGTTCTTATATATGGGATCATCATCGCAGGGATAATAATAAGTGCAAAAGCCCATCGTCTGTTTACTATGATTAGGCTTCCGATAAGAAATACGATTGCACTTAACCACTCAACGGATTGTTTCCCTAAAATAATCATACCGATGACACTCAGAAGTAAAGGTAAGCCAACAAGAAGTATATTGTTAAGGTTGATTATTTGTTTAGGGTTTGATTTTACAGTATGTAACAATGTTGCAAAAGACTGTTCAGGTACGTTTATATATCGAACAAGTACAGCTGCGATTAACATTAATGGGTATTCAACAGGTACGATTACGTAATTAGGTACTATGATGGCGTTGAAAAAACCGCCTAAAGCGCCACCAAATGACATGATCAGGTAGAATTCTGTTAAACGTCTGGCTGATGGTCTGGATTCTGCCAATGACGTGTGACAAGCAAGCGCCAATAAGAAGAATACAAAAAGACGTAGCGCAATCATCATGACTGGATAATCATGCATATTTTTAAGGGCAATATGCTGTGCGCACAGAACTGCAACGCCAATACCACATGCCAGCATGATTTGATTGGATGTGAAGAGAGGTTTTCTTGCAAAAACTAAAATAAATGTTCCTATATAAAGTGCCAAAGGCATAACCCATAACAGTGGAACAGATGCGACCTCAGTTGTTATATGTGTCGTTACACCCAGCATGAGTGTGGAAGGAATGAATGACAGAATAATCCATTTGATACGCTGTTGGTTTGTGACGGGTGTGTCTTCTATCTTGTTGGTTGTACTGTTCACTTGGTCTTGTTGTTGGTTGTACTTCCAGATTAAAATTGTACATAAAATTGTTAAAACGATCAGACTAATATATCCGTACATCCAGGTCGTACTTTGACTATTGATCGTCATCATGGGTTCCACAAGCACAGGATAGAGCAATAAGCCCGACATAGAGCCCAGATTACTTGCACCGTAGAGGAAGTAAGGGTCATGCGCATCTTTGTGGTCTGTGATAGAGAACCAGCGTTGAAGCATGGGGGCCGAGCCTGAGACCACAAAAAACGGACCACCGACAACGGTTGCCATAAGGCTAAGTTGCCATAGAGTAGGGTCATCGCCGCCTGGTGGCTCCCATCCTTGCGGGACTGCGACAGGCAAAACAACGACAAAAATCGCGAGTAAAATGACGTGTAAAATGGCCTGAGACCTTACGCTTAGATAGCGTGTTGTCCCATGTGCATAAGCATATCCAGCCAAAAGGCACATTTGGAAAAATAGCATAGATGTATTCCATGTCTGCGGCGCTCCACCTAAATAAGGTAAGATCATTTTGGAAAACATGGGTTGTACCGTGAATAGAAGTACTGCGCTTAGCAAAAGTGTTACAGAGAACACAGGGACATATAATTTCATTGCTTATACCGTTTGTTTTAATACAAGAACCGAAAATACCTATTTCTCTATATATACGAAAGAGATAAATGATTTTTTTTTAATACGGTGTGTCTTTCTAAGTTTTCACTTGAAATATGATACCTAAAGTGACAAAAGGTACTTGCTTAGTACTTGTTTGAAAGATTTCGAAAACTTAAAGAGAATGATACGGATTTCAAAGCTTGCAGATTATGCTGTTGTTGTGTTGTCAGTTATGGCTGAAAACGCAGGCGTTTTGATGAGCGCAGCGCATGCTTCTGAAATTACAAAATTGCCTGAGCCTACCGTTTCTAAGGTTTTAAAATTATTGGCCAAAGGCGACATTCTGGAATCAAAGCGCGGTACAACAGGCGGGTATTTGTTAGTACGCTCTCCTAAGGATCTAACGATCCGCGATATAATACGCGCGGTGGACGGGCCTGTTTTGATTACCTCATGTGCAGATGGCGAAGTGCCTGATTGCTCCCTCAGTGAGTGCTGCACGCTGCGCGGTAAGTGGGATGGTGTGAATGAAGCAGTGCGCAATGCATTAGATGGCGTAACGCTTGCGGATATGATGGATACAAATGTAACAACAAAGGAGAGCGCGGCATAACTTGGATACCCCTTGCTTATAGGGTTTATTCCAGATATCAATGCGCAACGGAAACGGGCTTAAGCTTATAGATATTGCAAAAGCCCTCATGATTTAAAAGAGGTAGAAAAATAAATGGCTGCAACAGAAGAAACAATTCAAACCGTTAATGAAATGGCCGGCAAGTATGAGGCGGGCTTTGTCACGGATATTGAAATGGACAAAGCGCCAAAAGGTTTGAGTGAGGATACAATCCGTTTTATCTCTACCAAAAAGGGTGAGCCTGAATGGATGTTAGAGCGCCGCCTGAAAGCCTATAATCATTGGTTGAAAATGCCTGAACCTGAATGGGCAAAGGTTGATTTCCCGCCGATCGATTATCAAGAGTCATATTACTACGCCGCACCTAAATCTATGGAGAATGCGCCTGAATCACTGGATGATGTTGATCCGAAGTTGCTTGAGACCTATGAAAAGCTTGGCATTCCATTGCGTGAGCAAGAAATACTGGCGGGCGTGAAAAACAGAACACCTGTTGCAGTTGATGCGGTTTTTGATTCCGTCTCTGTCGCAACCACATTTAAGGAAGAGTTGAAGAAGCACGGCGTTATTTTCTGCTCCATCTCAGATGCGATTAAAGATCATCCTGAGCTTGTGAAAAAATATATGGGCTCGGTTGTGCCTTATTCAGATAACAAGCATGCCTGTTTGAACAGCGCAGTATTCACGGACGGTAGTTTCGTTTACATCCCTGAGGGTGTACGATGCCCGATGGAGCTATCAACATATTTCCGTATCAATGAACTGAACACTGGCCAGTTTGAGCGTACGCTTATTATCGCGGAAAAAGGATCTTATGTTTCCTATCTTGAGGGTTGTACCGCACCAATGCGTGATGAGAACCAGCTTCACGCCGCGATCGTGGAATTGATTGCCCACGAAGATGCGGAAATCAAATATTCAACTGTGCAAAACTGGTATCCCGGCGACATGGAAACAGGCGCAGGCGGTATCTATAATTTCGTGACGAAGCGCGGTTTGTGTGAAGGGCGCAATTCAAAGATCAGCTGGACGCAAGTTGAGACAGGATCTGCGATTACATGGAAATATCCGTCTTGTATTCTAAAAGGTGACGGCTCTCAGGGGGAGTTTTACTCTGTTGCCATCACAAATGGTCGTCAGCAGGCCGATACAGGCACAAAGATGATCCATATCGGTAAAAACACCAAGAGCCGCATTATCTCCAAAGGGATCAGCGCGGGGAAAAGCAATAACACCTATCGCGGTATTGTGAAAATCTTACCAAACGCGGAGGGTGCAAAGAACTATACGGTGTGTGACAGTTTGCTAATCGGTGATCAGTGCGGTGCGCATACTGTACCGTATGTAGAGAGCCGTAATAACACGGCCACACTAGGGCATGAGGCGACAACGTCTAAAATTTCAGAAGATCAGCTCTTTTATTGTATGCAGCGCGGTTTGAGCGAGGAAGAGGCCATCGCCCTGATCGTGAATGGGTTCGCCCGCGAAGTGATGCAGCACTTACCAATGGAATTTGCCGTTGAAGCGCAAAAGCTTGTCGGGATTAGTCTGGAGGGGAGTGTTGGTTAAAAAGCTTTCAACTTTAGTTTTTCCAATGATTGGAGCAATTTTAAGTTGGGTTGCGTTATGGCCTGCAGTTTTTATTGCATTTATGTCTGGTATTAGTAGTGGAGAGCCAATAGGCGGCTTTAGAGGAAGTGTCGCAATCTACAGTTTTTTTGCAGTGTGTGTGTTAGCAGTGGCATTGCAGTTGAGAGGACTTTATTCGATTTATAATGATGATTGGAAAAAGAAAAGTTGGAGATTAGTATTTTCTCCAATATGGCTTAGTCCCGTCTCTATAGTTATTACTGTTTTAATTGCTTTTGCATTGGATTTGTAGATATGAAGTTCCTTGATTGCTATCGCATTGTAATATTTTTACTGTCTGGCTATACAGGCCAAGTCTTGGATACTGCATCTGCCGATACAGGAAGGAGCAGGTTATCATGAGTATAGATAACCTTAAATACTGGTTTGAGGAAGGAAGCGCCCTCATCGGTGAGTTTAAATTCAAGAACTTCACCGAAGCGTTCGGGTTTTTGGCGCAGGTGGCGATTTTGCAGGAAAAGCATAATCACCACGCACATATTGAGAATATGTATAACCGCGTCACACTGACCCTGACGACGCATGATGCAGGTAATACGGTGACTGAGAAGGACCACAAGCTCGCCGCCGAAATAGAAGGATTATTATAAATGACGGATGAGCGTCAAAAATATGAAAGACAAGTGTGGCGTGACCGCATTATTCATTACGCGGTTTATGTCCTGACGGTCGCGCTCATCGTGTTTAGTATTTGGTTCGCCTATATGAGCAGCCAAAGACAAGAACTGAAGCCAACGCCGTCCCGTGATGTTGTTGGCAAGGAAGATAAGAAGGGCAATACGAAAGCTTTGCCTGATTTTATAATTGATAAAGTACCCTCTGACGAATTGGAGCAATTAAAACCATGATTGAAATTAAAGACTTACATGCCTCTATCGAAACCGATGATGGCGAGGAAAAGGAAATTATTAAGGGCCTGAGCCTGTCTATTGGTGACGGCGAAGTGCACGCGATTATGGGGCCGAACGGGTCTGGTAAATCGACATTATCTTACGTTCTTGCAGGGCGTGATGATTATGAAGTGACCAATGGCTCTGCAGAGCTTGATGGCGAAGATTTGCTTGAAATGGACCCTGAGGAGCGCGCGGCGGCTGGTGTATTCCTTGCGTTCCAATACCCTGTTGAAATTCCGGGTGTGAATATGAGCACATTCCTGAAGACATCAATCAACGCCATCCGCAAACAACGCGGCGAAGAAGAGCTTGATGCGCTTGGTATGTTAAAGCTGATCAAACAAAAGACAGAGCAGCTTGGCATTAAAGAAGACATGATGAAGCGTGCGGTTAATGTTGGTTTCTCCGGTGGTGAGAAAAAGCGTAACGAAGTTCTGCAAATGGCCATGTTAGAGCCGAAATTCTGCGTGTTGGATGAAACGGATTCAGGTCTGGATATTGATGCCCTGAAAATCGTTGCGGACGGCGTGAACGCTTTGCGCGCGGAAAAGCGCTCATTCCTTGTGATTACGCACTATCAGCGTCTGTTGGATTACATCAAGCCTGATCATGTGCATGTGTTGGCGCATGGTAAGATCGTAAAATCAGGCGGGCCGGAGCTGGCGCTTGAGCTTGAAGAAAAAGGCTATGCTGAATTTTTAGAGGAAGCGGCTTAATACTATGCGTATCTTTGCCTTTATATTTACTCTGATCATGTTTTTACCGATGCAAGCGCAAGCCAGCTATTGGAAGGAATGTGCGATCCATGCACGGGTGAAATTAAATCTGGAGACAGGTATTCACCGCGCAGAAATCAAAGGCGGCAAGGTCACTGATGGTCATGCCAAAGAAGGTGCGCCCTGCATGAAAGAGTATATTGGCAAGGCCATTAAAATTAAAATCAAAGGCAATCCGCCTGAGGATAAAACCGTCCGTTTGAAATACCGCATTTACAACGGTAGAGGCGAGGACGGCGTAGTGAATGAAGAGAGCTGGGAATACTGGCCACCAGGAATAGGAGATGTATTACCATGGTAAGAACATTAGATAATAAGAACCTGCCCACACCAAAAGTTGAGGAATGGAAATACACGAACCTTGCGCGTGCGCTTGGTGAGGATTTGGTTGCTGCTTCGCCGGAAGAGCCGCAAGAGGTGGTTATCCACATCCCCCGTGGACAAATTGGTGAACAAGCTGAGGACATCGTGTGGACAGGTGTGGATGGAACACATCACCAACCACGATTAAAGATTGTTCTGGAAGATGGCGCGCAGGCGACAGTCATTGAAAAGCATGAAGGTGAGGGCGCATATTGGAAGAATATGTGCACGGAAATCATCCTTGGTGCAAATGCCAGATTAAATCATGTGCGCATTCAAACTGACAGTGTTGATGCGGTGCAGACCAATATGGTGCACATCACGATGGAGCGTGATTCCTATTTGAATAGTTTTTCGATTAATCTGGGCGGTAAAATGACTCGCCATGATATACACGCGGTGCTGAACGGCACGAACATTGATTGCTCCCTTAATGGTGTGAACCTACTTAAGGGTGATCAACATGGTGATACGACGATTGTCATGGAGCATGCCGCGCCTAATTGTGTATCAAACCAGTTCTATCGCACATTGCTGGATGATGCTGCGCGCGGTGTTTTTCAAGGGAAAGTGCATGTGCATCAAGTGGCACAAAAAACGGACGGGTATCAGCTCGCCAATGCGATTTTGCTATCCCCGAAATGTGAAATGGACACCAAGCCTGAGCTGGAGATTTACGCCGATGATGTGAAATGTTCACACGGCACAACGACAGGCGCATTGGATGAGGAGCCTTTATTTTATCTGCGTTCTCGCGGTCTAACCGAAGGGCAGGCGAGGATGCTGCTCGTGCAGGCTTTTGTTGATGAGGTGATGGATAAAATCGAAGACGAAGCCACCCAAACCCAAATCAAGGATATGGCGACAGAATGGCTGACGACACAATTGAGATAGGTGAAATAGTTTTCGAAACATCGTTTGATGATTTGAATGATTTTTCAGTTGAGTTAAATGGCCATCGTAATTTGTTGCATTGGGTCGTGGATAAATTGTCTGGAGGAAGTAATAACGCAGGCACATATTCAGTAAAGGTTACTTGGAACAAAACTGAATTGGAATATCGAGTAATAGACAATGAAAATGTATCACAACAGGCAAGTCAAATTTTGAGATGGAATGATCTTGATAAAGTCGAAACAACAAATAGTTTTATCTTTATCGCAGGGAATGGGCGTGTTTTTTTTGTTCCGCAAAACGCAGCAGGTAATTTAAAAGACGCTATTATAAAATATCGTAAGGACTGTAATGACTGATCTTCAATCACCATGGCGCGATGATTTCCCAGCTCTGCAAAAGCAGATGAACGGCAAGCCGCTTGCGTTTTTGGATAGCGCGGCCAGTGCGCAAAAGCCAAAAGCGGTGATTGATACGATGGATGCGGTGTTGAGCGGTGGGTATTCGAACATCCATCGTGGCCTGTATGAAATTTCTCAAAACCTGACCCAAGCCTTTGAGGATTCCCGTAAGAAGGTTGCGCAGTTTATCGGCGCGCCATCGGATAAGAATATCGTTTTCACCCGTAATTCAACCGAGAGCATTAATGTGGTCGCGCAAAGTTGGGCACGCACAAACCTGAGTGCGGGCGATGAGATTATCATTACCGAGATGGAGCATCACGCCAATATTGTGCCGTGGCAAATTCTGAGTGAGCAAATCGGCGTGATTGTCAAAGTTGTGCCCGTAACGGACAAAGGCACGCTGGATATGGATGCGTTTCAGTCTTTGCTCTCTGATAAAACGAAGCTTGTCGGCGTTGTTGAAATTTCTAACGCGCTTGGCACGATTAATCCGATTGATGACATTATCAAGATGGTTCGTGGATATAATGCGGATATAAAAATTCTTATTGATGGTTCTCAAGGTGTTGTGCACAGGCGCGTTGACGTCACGGCGATGGATGCGGATTTCTATGTGTTTACGGGGCATAAGCTTTATGCGCCCAGTGGTATCGGCGTTTTGTATGGCAAATATGATTTGTTGAATGCTATGCCACCATATCAGGGCGGCGGGGATATGATTGAAAAGGTTAGCTTTAAGAGCGGGACAACATACCGCGAAGCGCCATATAAATTCGAGGCAGGCACACCCGCCATTGTTGAGGTGATCGGCCTGGGTGCGGCTGTGGATTACCTTGTGGATATCGGGATGGATAAGGTTGTACAGCATGAGGAAAATCTTCTGCGATATGCGACCGAAGCCATCACACAAATAGATGGTTTAACGCTCCATGGGCCAAAAGATTTATCACAAAAGGCCGGCGTGCTTAGCTTTACGATGGATTACGCACACCCGAGTGATATTGGCATGATCCTTGATCAATGCGGCGTGGCAGTACGCAGCGGGCATCATTGCGCGATGCCGTTAATGGAGGCGATGGGCATTGACGCAACTGCGCGGGCATCACTTGCCATGTACAGCGATAAAAGTGATGTGGATGCCTTAATCGAAGGGCTAAATAAAGTGCAGGGGCTGTTTGGATAAAGTGATGAGAATCTTTGCCATCATAGTTGTTTTGTTATTTGGCGTTGGCTATCTCGGCTACGGTTGGGTTACGAATGCTGTGTTTGAAGGCAATGTGAAGTCATGTGTAGAAAAAGCAGAACAAAATGTATTATTTCGCGGTGATGTGAACGAATTATGTAACTGTACTATGGAATTTACGAAAGAACAGCTCAGTTTTGATAAAAATGACCCCGAATTTAAGAAGGAATTCGGCGTACGTATGATGGGTTGCTCAAAAATACATGTAAGCAAGTATGGCACTGATCAATGTGATAAGATGAAGGTCGATATTAAAAGTACGACAGGGCAAAATTTGGATTGTACATGCATGAATCAAAAGCTTTTGAATGTTTTTATGCAGCAATGGGCCGAGACAGGCGGTGTTCAGCCTGAAAAGATGACGAAAATGAGTGCGTTAAACATGGTAAGTGGATGTCTGAAATGAGTGAAAAAGAACAAATAGAAGAAAATTATGATCATCTGACACATCCGCCTCATGTGGATGTGCCGAAAGATCACGCGCTGTGGCCTGAGATCGTAAAGAACCTGAAAGAAATTTACGATCCTGAAATCCCTGTGAATATTTATGAGCTTGGCTTGATCTATAGCGTGAAGGTGGCGGAAGAAGAAAACGGCGTATCAGATGTAAAGGTTGAAATGTCACTGACATCGCCTGCGTGCCCTGTTGCGCAGGAAATGCCTGGCTGGGTTCAGGGGGCAATCCTGCCTATAGAAGGTGTTGGCGGTGTCGAAGTGGAGATTATTTGGGAGCCGCAATGGAACCCGTCAATGATGGCCGAAACGGCAAAAATGCAACTTAATATGTTTATGTAGGAGGGAAAACACATGACAGACTCACCTATAAAAATCACCGAAAAAGCCGCAGAGCATATTAATACGCTTATGGCTGATGCTCCTGATGGTACGCAAGGGTTGCGTCTGACGGTAAAGACGACCGGCTGTTCGGGGAATAGCTATAAGATGGAATATGTCGAGAATGGTGAAAAGTTAGACAAAGATGAGCAGTTTGAAGAAAAAGGCGCGAGCATCTTTATTCCTAAGCTTTATTCTTGGATGCTGTTCGGAACGACCATTGATTATATAACCGATGAGCTTGGTAATGAGCGTTTTGATTTCATAAATCCGAATGAAACTGGTCGATGCGGATGCGGAGAGAGTTTTCATGTCGGTGGGGGCTTGCCACAAAAACCATAACACTCTAGATATGATTGTATAGATAGTTACTTTGAATAGGAAAAATACTATGTCAGATAGACCTTTGATTAGCCTTTTTAACTGTGATGACGGCAGTTGGGAAAAGTTCGAAAATACATCCGATTTTCTTGATTTTATTAGCCCAATGGAAGGCCAGGAATTAAATACAGCAAATACAAAGGTTTATGTGAAAGATCTTCCTTTTTATGATGGCGTGCGCATCTTACAAACAGCGACGATGCTATATGAAGATGAGCCGACATATTATTTCTTTTTGGAATATGGCGGTGATTTCGTCTTATTACGTGGTTTGAGTGATGCCATTCATGAAGTTAACGAAACAGGTGCCATTAAACTGGATACTGAAAATGTGCTCGATTACCTGAAGTTTTTCTGCCTGTTTACGAAAAATGAAGAGGGTGAGTGTTATTATATTATTGAAGGGCCTGAGAGTGAGTTTGTTCAGGAGCTTAGTGGTTATGATAAGTCGCGTCATCTGCGTAAGTTTGAAGGTACGGAAGTTAGTGAATTTGATAATCTTGGGCGCTGTTTGATTAAAACGCGAGTTTTAAACGAAGGCTATGTTTACAACGCCACGTTTGAAGTCACAAAAACCGGTAATGTAGAAATGAAAGACGACGAGATGGTCGGGTCCGTCTAGTTTGGTTTATAATTAATGCTGTCATCAGAAACACAGAGCAAAACACTGATATATATATTTGAAAATGATGGATCGTGGAATGACTACCACGATGCAGAGGCTTTTTTGAAATTCATTAGCCCCTATAGTGGTGAAATGCTTGATTCTAGTGCTTTTAAAGTGCTTGAGCGCGAGTTGCCTTTTTATAATGATGTTCGTCTTTTACAGGTCAGCAAACGTGGAGAATCGGACTGGGGTTATACTTTTTTCATTGAAAACGGTTATGAGTATACGCAGCTCAAGGGGCTTAGAGAGGTGATTATGGAGACCAATGAAACCGGTGTCCTGAACCTTTCAGAAGAAAATGTGCACGATTATTTGAAGTTTTATCTGATCTTTAGCAATGATCAAAATGGTGAAAATTCTCGTGTAATCGAAGGTCAGAATAGTGAATTCCTCTCCGGTTTAAGCCCGTATGATCAGTCTCGTTTCTTGCGAAAGTCATCAGGTGTAAACATCACAAAGAATGAAAAGCTTTCTTTGTACACCGTACAAACACGCATTTGGTCTGAGAATAACATCTATGATGCGGTCTATGATGTCGCATTTAATGGTGTTGTTACGCCCAAGCAAGTCAACTTGGTTGGTGCGGTTTAAGAGGTTACGCCTTCCAGAGCCTTATGGATGACACTATGTGCGGTTACACCGTCTTCGTGTGGCATTGTACTCAAAACTTGTCGCCACTTTTTCGCACCCTTTTGTTGATGAAACAGGCCAATCATATGGCGTGTGATTGATTTGATCGGCGTGCCATAGTCTTTTTGTTGTTCTTCAATATATGGAATCATAGAAAGCGCGACGTCTGCTTTTGTTTTTATATCTTTATTGTTAAAAACGCGTTCTTCCAGCTCTGCCAGAATATATGGGTTCTGATAGGCTTCGCGCCCAATCATAACGCTATCAAATTCTTCTAGATGGGAAGATGCTTGATCAACGGTCTTCACCTCACCATTTACGGCGATTCTCAGGTTTGGATGCGCGTCCTTTATTTCTTTTACCCGTGCGTAATTGATTGGCGGCTTTGTGCGGTTTTCTTTTGGGCTGAGGCCATGTAGCCACGCCTTGCGTGCGTGTAGGATAAATTCCTCACATCCTGCGCGTTCTACAGTCGTAATAAATTCATTTAGGAATTCAAAGTCATCTTGTTCATCAACACCAATGCGGGTTTTTACAGTAACGGGAATGTTTACCGCACTTTTCATCGCCGCTACGCATTCTGCGACCAGAGCTGGCTCTGTCATTAAAATAACGCCAATCTTACCTTTTTGAACACGGTCACTTGGGCAACCGCAATTCAAATTAATTTCATCATAACCGTAATCTTCGCCCATTTTTGCGCATTGTGCCAAATCATCGGGATTAGATCCGCCCAACTGCAATGCAACCGGATGTTCACTTTTATCATATCGTAAGAATCGATCGTGATCCCCGTGAAGTAGGGCGCCGGATGTCTTCATTTCCGTATAGAGCAGGGTATTTGGTGATATCAAACGATGAAAATACCGGCAATGACGGTCTGTCCAATCCATCATTGGTGCAACAGAAACAGGGATCATTGCGTTATTTACTTGATTCATGAGCCGTTCTTTATCATAAAAAGTGTGTGATGAAACTAAAAAATCTATGTACGTTCGTACGATTCTTCATTCTCGTTATAATCTTTAGTGCATTATCAATTATGATTTTGCCACTATCTTCGCATGCGCAAGTTATACCCGATGACAAAAAAGAAGTATTCAATAGTAGTGGTTTGCCTATCCCGCGTTTTGTGTCTTTGGCCCATGAAAAAACGAATGTTCGTGCAGGGCCCGGGTCAAAATATCCTGTAAAATGGGTTATTAAGAAACAAAATCTTCCTGTTGAAGTGATTTTAGAATATGACCATTGGCGCAAAATTCGCGATCATGAGGGGGCGGAAGGCTGGGTGTTTCACACACTTTTGTCTGGCCGTAGAACCGCTTTGGTGAATGCTTCGAAATCTGTGCAAGCATATGATTTATCAGGTTTTTTATGGTTCAGGCGTAAGGTTTTCACTATGCAGTTAGAGCCCATGTCTTTGGTTAGTATAGAGCAGTGCCAGCAAGATTTGTGTTATGTGCGCGTTCAAGACACTTCTGGATGGATCAAAAGAAATTTACTTTGGGGTGTTTACGAAAAGGAAAATTTTGATTAGAATCGTAGATGTAGCATCCCGCTGCCGTTTTTTGTTTTCTTCCAACAACTAACTAACCTTTTCTCATCCTGATTTAAGGTTCCAAGATATAAAAATGTTTGCACTGACTAATAAGCCGGAAATGGGTTCCCGTTTCTACTCCGCCCTGATTCAGCTTTCTGCCGACCATGAAAAAGGTATCGACGGTATGAAGGTTATTCAACACATGGCAGGGGTACTTGTAGAAACATATTTATTGTTTGATGATCCTGATCAGGCGATGCAGGCCAGTTTGAAAAAACTGTCGGGTCTTTTGGGGTGTCATCCTGCAGAGGGGTTGCTGGCGCCTTATGCGCTGCCTCCGGCGCATATAGTGGATTATGAAACAGAGAGGGGGCGACTTGCCGCGCGTGTCTTCTTTGAAGAATGGCTGGATTGCGGGTTTGAGCTTCATGATTTAATTCTTCAGATATTTCAACATGTCATTGTCGGTTGGGAGGATATGGGCTTACCTAGAGAAGAGTCGTTCCGACTTGTTCTTGAATGCGTAAAGAAATGTATGGCATTTGAAATTGCCGCGCAGGAGCTGTGCGATGTTTCTATTGATACAAAAATAGGTGATAAAGGCTGGACCGGCGGTGATTGTATCACGGCACTAAGCGGTGTGGCTGGTCGCAGGCTTGCTATCTCTCTTGGGTCATCTGATGTTGATGATTTGTTCAGGGGCTGTGATTTGCCGGCTCGTCTTGATCAGGTTGTTTACACAATGACACAAGAAGCTGTGCGTTTGGGTGTCCCTGCAGGGAGTGACTGGCGCTTTGGTTTGGCGGCTAATGATACGCCTGTTAATGCACCGGTATCCTTGATACGTGAGCTTGAGCCATCATGTTTAAGGTTCTTCCGCGCAGTTGAGCTAGCGAGCCCCTATGATCAGGCTGTTGCTTGTGCAAAGGCGGCGGGCCGTATGATTGCAGTTGCCTCGGGTGGTGAATTACCTGAAATAGAACCTGCAATAGCTAAGCCTTTGGCTATGTCTGCAATAACGGAAAGTTATAAATATGTATGCCTTGATTTCGAAATGGTTTCATACTGATTTATTCATTTTCCGTTGATTGAAACAAATCTACCCTTGCCCCGCAAATCAGAACTTCGTATAAAGCTGTTTGAAAAAAGAACAGCGAGTGACATATGAGTTTCGTTCAAAAATCGAGCTATAACTACGATGAAATTATAACTTGTGCCGAAGGTACGATGTTTGGCAAAGGCAATGCACAACTTCCATTACCACCTATGTTGATGCTTGATCGTATCACAAATGTTTCTACAGAGGGCGGTGCATACGGTAAAGGTGTGATTGAGGCAGAGTTTGATATTAAACCTGACCTTTGGTTTTATGATTGCCATTTTAAAGGTGACCCGGTTATGCCCGGTTGTCTGGGGCTTGATGGTCTGTGGCAACTTCTTGGGTTCTATCTGGGGTGGACTGGCGCCAAAGGCTCTGGTCGTGCGCTTGGTGTTGGCGAGATAAAGTTAGCTGCGATGGTTACGCCTGATATCAAATTACTAAAATACGTGGTTGATATTAAGCGTGTTATGAATGGTAAGTTGGTTCTTGGTATTGGTGACGGAACAATTTACGCAGATAATGAGCAAGCTTACAGTGTTAAGGGCCTGAAAGTTGGTCTGTTTGATAACCCGTCCACAATGTAATAAGATGCATTTCACCCTATCTATCAAGGAGAGGAATTGATCATGCGCCGCGTCGTTATAACCGGAATAGGCATAGTTTCATGTATTGGCAATAATCAAGAAGAGGTTCTTCAGTCTTTGAAGGACGGTAAATCAGGAATCTCTTTTGCGCCTGAATATGCTGAGCTTGGCTTTCGTTCACAAGTTCATGGAAAACCCGACATAGATTTAAAAGCATCAATTGATAAACGCTTGTTCCGTTTTATGGGTGATGCTGCTGCTTATACGCACCTTTCTATGGAGCAGGCAATTGCCGATTCGGGATTGGAAGAAAGCGACATCGTTAATGAGCGAACAGGTATCATTGTCGGCTCTGGCGGGCCGTCTACAAGGGCGCAAGTTCAGGCTGCGGATGTAACACGTGAAAAGGGCCCAAAACGTGTAGGGCCTTTTGCTGTGCCAAAAGCAATGTGTTCAACAACGTCTGCAACTGCGGCGACAAACTTTAAAATTAAGGGTGTTAATTACACAATATCGTCTGCTTGTTCCACGTCTGCACATTGTATTGGCAGTGCGACAGAGCAAATTCAATGGGGCAAGCAAGATGTTATGTTTGCAGGTGGCGGCGAAGAGTTGGATTGGACACTCTCTGTGCTGTTTGATGCGATGGGTGCTATGTCATCGAATTATAACGACACACCAGAACGTGCCGCGCGTGCGTATGACGCAAATCGTGATGGTTTTGTTATTTCGGGCGGTGGCGGTATTGTCGTCCTCGAAGAGTTGGAGCATGCCAAGGCCAGAGGCGCCAAAATTTACGGAGAAGTTACCGGATATGGTGCGACATCAGATGGGCATGACATGGTTGCGCCAAGTGGTGAAGGTGGTCGCCGTGCAATGGAGCTTGCATTATCGACTGTTAAATCGCCTGTGACTTATATTAACACGCATGGGACATCGACCCCTGTTGGTGATATCGGTGAATTAAATGCAATTAAGCAGGTCTTTGACCCAAGGGATCAGGATATTCCATACATCAGCGCCACAAAATCTATGACTGGTCACTCATTAGGTGCGACAGGTGTGCAAGAGGCAATCTACAGCCTTCTTATGATGAATAATGACTTTGTTGCGCCGAGTATCAATGTCGAGGATAAAGATGAGGGCGCCGAGGGCTTTCCAATCGCGACAGATCGTGTTGATAACGTTGAGCATGAGACGATATTATCCAACAGCTTTGGCTTCGGTGGTACAAATTGCACATTAGCGATGAGCAAATATAGAGATTAAAAACATATGACAATCGCTTTTGAAGACTTCCTGAATGTTGATATCCGCGTAGGTACGGTTATAGATGTTCAAGATTTTCCGGAAGCCAGAAAGCCTGCTTTCAAGCTGTTTATCGACTTTGGCGATGAAATCGGGATTAAGAAGTCATCTGCGCAGATTACTAAGAATTATACAAAGGATGAGCTTTTGAATAAGCAAGTCGTGGCGGTTGTAAATTTTCAACCACGCCAAATCGGCCCGTTTATGTCAGAGGTTTTAACACTAGGTGTCCCCGATGAAGACGGGGAGGTCGTTTTAATGCAACCAAGCCATGCTGTGCCTAATGGCGGGCGGCTCTATTAATAATAAGGAATAATAAATATGACTGGTCTGATGCAAGGTAAAAAAGGTTTGGTTATGGGCGTGGCTAATGAGCGCTCAATCGCTTGGGGGATGGCTAAAGCATTACATGAGGCCGGCGCGGAAATGGCGTTCACATATCAGGGGGACGCATTCGGCAAACGTGTGAAGCCTCTGACGGAAAGCATCGGTGCATCAATTTTGATAGATTGCGACGTTTCTAAAGAAGAAGATCTGGATGCTGTTTTTGATCGCCTAAAAGAAGAGTGGGGCGGCATAGATTTTATTATTCATGCTATTGCTTATTCTGATAAGGAAGAGTTACAGGGGCGTTATGTTGATACGACGCTTGATAACTTCCTGAAGACTATGCACATTTCTTGTTATTCATTCACCTCTATTATGTGCCGCGCGAAGGAACTTATGAACGAAGGTGGGTCGGCTGTTACTTTGTCTTATTACGGTGCAGAGAAAGTAATGCCGAATTATAATGTTATGGGCGTGGCTAAGGCGGCTTTAGAGGCTTCGGTGCGTTATCTTGCGGCAGATCTTGGCCCACAAGGAATTCGTGTTAACGCCATTTCTGCAGGGCCAATGCGCACACTTGCCGGCGCAGTTATTGGTGGCGCACGTAAAACGTTTAAATTTAACACGGTTACAGCGCCGTTACGTCGCCCTGTTGAGTTAGAAGAACTGGGCGGAACAGGGCTTTACCTGCTGTCAGACTTATCTGGTGCCGTGACCGGTGAAGTTCATTATGTTGATTGCGGATTTAATGTTGTGGGTATGCCACCGCATGACAGTTTGAAAGAGCTCGCAGGGTAATACTGCCTAATTCATCGAAATATCATCGTAGCTGTTGTCATCATCATCATTGTTAACAACGGGACTGCCGTCAGGATGCGTGACCACATGTGGGCTATTTGACCTGATATCTTCCATGAGGTCATCTATGGCATAGTTAACATGTGAAAAAATCTCTCTGCGTGTCTGCGGGTTTTCAACACCTTCACTCATACGTGTCATGACGGCATGTAGGGCAGATGTAAATTTTGGATGCTCTTCCGCGCCGTAAATCTTGCTCTGAAACTCTTCAACATCCATTGCGTTTGCAGTGTTAAGGCGTTTGGCAATCGCGGTTCGATCCGCTGGCTCTATCTCATCAAACAACTCTCTTAAAACCTCAACAGCTTCGCCGGCATTAAGTTGGCGTGCATCAATTTCTGCCTTGAGTAAGTTTTTGGCAAGGGTTCTTTGGATACCTTGCGGCGCTGTCGCATCTTTAAAAGTGTTCATTTTGTTGCCCATTTAAAAAACAATATTACAAAATAAAAAATTAATGCCAGTACTGTCAATGAAAATACGAAGCATTAAGCATTTACTACACAATTGTGGATAGTTTAATGAACAGAGAAAATGCCTTCCAGTAGGGCGTCCGGACGGTCACTAAAGAAACCGTCCACACCCCAACTCTGTAAGCGGCGTGCCGTATCTGCTTCATTTACAGTATAGGCAAGGATCGGCTTTTCTATATCCATAATTTCTTCTATTTGTTCACGTGATACATGATTTGCGTTTACATGTACCGTAGACACCTGAAGATATTGTGCTAGTTCTTGCCAATTTTCGGGCCATTCTTCCGGTAACAAAAGGCCGCGATGCCAATCAGAGGCCATATCCTGCGCTGTTTCTAAACTAACATGCTGAAAGGATGAGATGATAAGGCGGTCATGGTCATCCCAAATCGTGGAAAGCAAATCAAGCGCGACTTCTGCTGTTTCTTTCTCTCTCGACGGGCATGGTTTTATTTCAAGGTTCAGTCCCAAATCACGATCAATTAAAACCTCAATTGCTTCTTCTAATGTCGGAATGTGCGTCCCTAAAAAGCTCTCTCCATGCCAAATGCCGCAATCAAGTTCTTTTAACTCTTGATATGTTTTTTCTGCAACCAGGCCTGAGCTATCCGTTGTACGGTCCAAAGTATCATCATGGAAAATAATAGGGACGTCGTCTTTGGTTAGTTTTACGTCAAGCTCAACCCATTTAATGCCCATATCAGCGGCTGTATGAATAGAGACCAATGTGTTTTCCGGCGCGTACTCTGCTGCGCCTCGGTGCCCAATAATGCGTGGTAGTTTCAATGACATGTTTATATTTTATGTTCGGATTTCAAGTAAAAGTAAGAGGACAAACTATTCTTGATTTCTTAAAAACGCAAGCTTTTCAATGGCAGGGGGATAGCCCTGTGCCGCGGCATTCATGTAATATGCTTTTGCTTTGACTTTTTCCTCTTCATCACCATGGGTCATAAGGACGTTGGCTTGAAAAACTTGTGACGGTGCATGACCAGCCATAGCAAGCGAATCCATCATTTGAAAACCGGCCTTGGTATACATGCCGCTTGCCATCCCTTTACGGTAGAGGTGCTTTGCTATGTCGTGCTGTCCGTCTTGGTTATTAATGTATGAGAGCGCATAATATTGGTAGATGTCAATTTTAAACAAAGTAGGGGCAACGTCGCTAAGGCGGATATTTCGTTGTTTAACATTAACATAGAGATAGGCAGATGCCGAAAAGAACCCCATGCTTAATAGCAGGAGGACCCCTAAAAATATTCTAAAATTACGCCTAGCGCGTGAAATAGCCATTACTCAATATTACCATAATTTATAGTAAGTCGTATATTAATAAGAAATTCGAGGTTTATCGGAAAAAAATTACAAAATAAAAGCCGGATACAGTATCCGGCTCTCATAAACTTTAGGAAAGTAAAAAGTGAAATTAGCCGTTGGCTTCTTTCTTTTCTTCTTTTTCGATGATTTCGCCAGTTTCCTGATCAACGCGTTTCATTGAAAGCTTTACCTTACCGCGGTCATCAATACCTGTCAGAAGAACTTTTACTTCGTCGCCTTCATTGATGATGTCTGTTGTCTTCGCAACGCGGTGATCAGCAAGTTCAGAAATGTGAACCAAGCCGTCTTTTGCGCCCATGAAGTTTACAAACGCACCAAAATCAACACATTTTACAACTTTACCTGTGTAAACAACGCCGATTTCCGGCTCATCAGTGATGTCTTTGATCATCTTGATGGCTTTTTCGATCGCTTCAGCGTTTGTCGCAGCAACTTTGATAGAGCCGTCATCTTCGATATCAATCTTAGTATCAGTCACCTCGATGATTTCACGGATTACCTTACCGCCTGTACCGATCACTTCGCGGATTTTATCCGTAGGAATTTGGATTGATACGATTTGCGGCGCATTAGCATTAAGCTCTGTACGGGCTTCTGTTAGTGCTTTGCCCATTTCGTCCAAAATGTGCAAGCGACCGTCTTTCGCCTGATCTAATGCTACTTCCATGATTTCCTTTGTGATGGATGTGATTTTGATATCCATCTGAAGGGCAGTAATACCGTTTTTTGTACCTGCAACTTTGAAGTCCATGTCACCAAGGTGATCTTCATCACCAAGGATGTCAGAAAGAACCGCGAATTCATCGCCTTCTTTGATCAAGCCCATCGCGATACCTGCAACAGGTGCCTTCAATGGAACACCTGCATCCATAAGCGCTAGTGATGTACCACAAACTGTCGCCATAGATGATGATCCGTTACTTTCTGTGATTTCAGAAACAGAACGCATTGTGTATGGGAATTCCTCAGCAGTCGGAAGAAGCGGGTTAATCGCGCGCCATGCCAACTTACCGTGACCGATTTCACGACGACCCGGAGGGCCCATACGGCCGGCTTCACCAACAGAATATGGAGGGAAGTTATAGTGTAGCAAGAAGCGTTGCTTATATTCACCTTCCAACGCGTCGATGATTTGCTCATCCTGACCTGTACCAAGTGTTGCCACAACAAGAGCCTGCGTTTCACCACGTGTGAATAGGCATGAACCGTGTGTACGCGGAAGAACACCAACTTCTGAAACGATTGAACGTACAGTTTTTGTGTCACGCTCATCAATGCGTTTACCTGTTTTCAGGATCGCACCGCGAACAACATCGCCCTCTAGGGATTTAAACTTTGATGTGATGACGGCTTCGTCGATACCGTTTTCTTCATCAAGGAATGCCTCGATAGCGGCTTTACGGACTTCACCAACAGCAGTTTGACGCTCTAGCTTATCAGTGATGCCGTATGCTTTTTCAACATCCGCAGCAAACTTTGATTTCAAATCAGCAGCCATCTTTGTGATGTTTTCAGGTGTTTCCTGAATGTCCCACATATCTTTGGCGCACATTTCTGCAAGCTCGATAATGCCTTTGATAACAGGCTGGTATGCCTCATGACCTGCATTAACCGCGCCCAGCATAATTTCCTCAGAAAGCTCAGATGCTTCTGATTCAACCATCAAAACACCTTCCATAGTCCCTGCAACAACAAGGTCCAGATCCATGTCAGCCATTTCATGCATTGGTGGGTTAATCACGTATTCGCCGTCTTTATAGGCTACGCGTGCACCGCCGATTGGGCCCATGAACGGAATGCCAGAGATTGTAAGAGCGGCAGAACAGCCAACCATTGCAACCATATCTGGGTCATTTTCAAGGTCATGAGAAACCACAGTTGCCACAACCTGAACTTCATTAAGGAAGCCCTTAGGGAATAGTGGGCGGATCGGGCGGTCGATCAAACGGCTTGTTAGTGTTTCTTTTTCACTTGGGCGTGCTTCACGCTTAAAAAAGCCGCCAGGTATCTTACCGGCGGAGTATGTCTTTTCTTGGTAGTGTACAGAAAGTGGGAAGAAGTCTTGACCTTCGCGCACTGATTTTGCACCTGTTACGGCACAAAGAACGCTTGTTTCGCCAATCGTGGCAAGCACAGCGCCGTCTGCTTGTCTTGCGATTTTACCTGTTTCAAGCGTCAGAGTCTTGCCGGCAAAATCGATTTCTTTTTTATATACATTAAACATATTTTTTCCTTATGTATGTTCATTACAAATCCCTTCTGCCCTATGCAAAAGAGAGTACAAAATGTTTGAAAAACTGTATTCGGGGAGGTCTTCGGTGGACGGTTAAAAACAGGATGTCCCTGCATTTAATAGTCAACCGTAAAGCCAATCCAAATTACGGCTATGCAAACGTGTATAGACATGACATTATCCGCCGTAAATGTCAAAGGTTTTGAGGTAAAGAGTTATATTATGACAGAGTTTAAGCCAACAAAAAGACCCGTGGTTTTATGTATTCTTGATGGGTGGGGAATAGGTGATGGCGGAGAGTATGATGCAATCGCCAGTGCAAACACGCCGTGCTATGACGCATTAATGGCGGAATATCCGAATACAACACTCACCACATTTGGTGGGCAGGTCGGTTTACCTGATGGCCAAATGGGTAATTCCGAAGTTGGTCATATGAATATTGGCGCAGGCCGCGTTGTCATGCAGTTCTTGCCCCGCATAACAAAGGCGTTTGAAAATAATCTGGTCAAAGATCATAAAGCGCTAAAAACCTTAATCGAGAATTTACAGGAAAGCGGCAAAGCGTGCCATATCATGGGGCTGGTTTCTGATGGTGGTGTGCACGCCCATATGGATCATATTATTGAGCTCGCCAAGATTGTTGGCGGTAATGGTATTAACACGCACATACATGCCTTTACAGATGGTCGTGATTGTTCTCCGCACAGTGGCCGTCAATTTATTATTGATACAGAAAAGGGTGTGAACTCTTATTATAATATTCAAATATCAACTGTTTGCGGACGATACTTTGCTATGGATCGCGATAATCGTTGGGAGCGCGTAGAGAAGGCTTACAACGCGATTGTTCGCGGTGTAGGTACAAAGGCGGGTTCACCTGCAGAATATATTCAGTCTTGTTATGAGGCCGGAAAAACAGATGAATTCCTTGAGCCTGCGATCTTCAGCCAGTATGAGGGTATAGAAGAGGGTGATGCGATTATCTTCGCGAACTTTCGTAATGATCGCGCGCGTCAAATTCTGCAATCACTTATTTTCGATGATTTTGACGGATTTGACCGTGATGGCGGTGCGCCTGATATTTCACAGGCAATTGGTATGGTAGAATATTCTGACGAACTCAATGAATATATGGA
This sequence comes from Alcanivorax sp., assembly GCA_051967755.1. GTDB lineage: Bacteria > Pseudomonadota > Alphaproteobacteria > Micavibrionales > Micavibrionaceae > UBA1672. The sequence goes on along the minus strand of JBQDYD010000005.1, from coordinate 67,474 downwards.
TATTTTGTTCAAACCGCTTGAGCATAAAAACATTTTCGGTGAGGTTGTATCGGCGCATGGCTTAACTCAGATGCGTATGGCAGAAACGGAGAAATACCCACACGTCACGTTCTTCTTTAACTGTGGGCGCGAAGAGCCGTATGAAGGCGAAGAACGCATTCTTGTTAATTCCCCTAAGGTTGCAACATACGATCTGCAACCTGAAATGTCTGCTCCTGAACTGTCAGAAAAACTGCTGGCCGTGGTTGATGGTGACCAGCATGATGCGATTATCGTCAATTTCGCCAACACTGACATGGTTGGGCATACGGGCTCTATTGATGCGGCGCGTGCGGCGGCAGAGGCGGTTGATGGTACATTATGTAAGTTAAAGGCCGCGGTAGAGGATAAAGGCGGTGTGCTTATTGTAACGGCGGATCACGGAAATGCGGATCAGATGTTTGATAAGAAAACCAACGGCCCGCATACAGCGCATACACTTAACCCTGTGCCATTTATCATCGTGGGGGCAGAGGGTATTCAACTGTCTGAAGGTAAACTGGCCGATATTGCACCGACGATGCTATATTTTCTGGGCATTGAAAAGCCTGACGAGATGGACGGCGAAGTTCTTGTGAAATAATGAGCCCAGAATAATGACGTATAATAAAAAAGCCACCCGATGAGGTGGCTTTTGAAATTCTGATCTTGATCGTTCGAATTAACGACGGATACCAAGTGATTTAATCAACTTTTGGTAACGGTCTTCGTCTTTACCTTTTAGGTAATCCAAAAGCTTACGACGCTTCGCAACCATCGCCAAAAGACCGCGGCGGCTGTGGAAGTCTTTCTTGTGCACACGCATGTGCTGTGACAATTCCTCAATGCGGTTTGTTAGGATAGCAACCTGAACTTCCGGTGACCCTGTGTCATCTTTTTTAGTTGCGTATTCTTTAATAACGTCTGCTTTTTTCTCAGCTGTAATCGACATAGTTTTTTCCTTTTTCACAATATCTTTAAATATTAAAAACACGAACCGGCTTAATTTCTGCGCGTACCTGATCAATCAAAGCAACAGGTTTACCATCTAATAAAGCCACGGCAGTTTGGTTTTCTTTTGTTCCTAAACCGACTTTTTGCAAACGCTCAAAATCAGGGCGGGAGACAAAACCTAATGCCTGTCCGTTACGAAGCCTTATTGTTTCTTCCTCTGTCAGATCTAAAGCCGGGATATCGTCCAGCACTGTCTGCAGGGGCAATAAAGCCTCAGCACGGGCGGCAACGTAATCCATCTCTTCCAGATTGTCCAGAGAAATCGCATTTTGCGCGGTGAATGCACCGACTTTTTCACGGCGTAATGCCCCGACATAGGCTTTTGTGCCTAAAACTTCGCCTAAATCGCGGGTTAAGGCGCGCACATATGTGCCCTTACCACAGGTCATCTCAAAGTCTGCCTCGTTGTCTCGGGCTTCTTTTAGGATAAGGTCGTCAATATAGACAATGCGTGATTTTAGCTCCGGCTCTTCACCATCACGGGCAAGGTCATAGGCACGTTCACCATTAACTTTTATCGCAGAGAATTTAGGCGGTGTTTGTTCTATCTCTCCGATAAATTGGGGAAGGGCGGCTTCTATTTTTTCTTTAGTAGGGCGGTAATCAGATGTGGCGATAACATCGCCTTCTGCGTCATCGGTGTCTCGCTGCTGTCCCCATACGGCCGTAAAGCTATAGGTTTTTATATCATCTTGGGCAAAGGGGATGGTTTTTGTGGCTTCGCCAAGCGCAATCGGCAAAACACCAGTCGCAAGCGGATCCAGCGTACCTGCATGGCCAACTTTTTGTGCATTCATTAAGCGGCGTATTTTACCAACGGCCTGTGTTGATGTCATGCCATAGGGTTTGTCGAGATTAACCCAACCTGAAACGGGATCACCCTTTTTCCTGCGACGGCCCATCGGCTTTACTCCTCAGGTTCGTCCTGATCATCTTTACGGACATCACGCAGAATGCTTTCAATGTGTTGTGCTTCATCAAACGAAGTATCTGTCACAAATTTAACGCGCGGTGTAAATTTAAGGTTAGTGCCGCGTGCCAGCTCCTTTTGGAAGATGTGCGCATTATCATTCAAATCATGCAACAGCTCTTCTAAATCCTCACCATTGATAGACATGACATAGGCTCGTGCATGCTTCAAATCGGGGGAGGGGCGAACCTCTGACACGATGATTGTATTAGATTTATTGAGCAACAGTACACTATCAAAATGCCCGCGCTGCAGTGTTTCAGATAAAATTTGCTTTATCTGTTCACCAACACGGCGTTGACGTTGCGATGGCTCGCTATTTTTACTGCGGTGATGTTTCATTGCGTCTTACTCAATAACGCGTTCTTCTTCGATCACTTCGAAGCATTCAATAACGTCACCTTCTTTGATGTCGTCATAGCTTTCAAACGCCATACCACATTCTTGGCCTTCTTTAACGTCTTTGACTTCCTCTTGGAAGCGCTTCAACGTTTTCAGCATACCTTCATGGATAACAACATCATCACGAAGCAGGCGAACCTTAGACCCACGTTTAACTGAACCCTCAGTAACCTCACAACCGGCAACTTTACCGACCTTGGTGATGTTAAAGACCTGACGTATCGCGGCCTGACCGATATATTCCTCGCGAATTGTCGGGGCAAGCATACCTGTAAGGATTGCTTTTGCATCATCAATGACGTTGTAAATCACATTATAGTAGCGAATATCAACACTATCACGTGTGGCAAGGTCACGGGCTTGTGCGTTTGCACGCACATTAAAGCCAATGATCAATGCGCCTGACGCATTCGCAAGAATAACATCTGATTCTGTGATACCGCCAACACCTGTGTGCAAGACTTGTACCTCAATATCATTGTTTTCTTCGACCATCTTATCAAGAGATCCTCTGATCGCCTCAACGGAACCATGAACATCTGCGCGGATAATAACAGGTAGCTTGGTCTTTTCGCCTTCTTTACGTTGCAATAATAATTGCTCCATGGTCGTACGACCTTTAACCGCATTAACAGCTTCCATTTCTTTGATCTTACGGCTTCTGTATTCCGCAATCTCTCTGGCTTTGCTCTCTTCTTTTGTAACATTAAAGATATCACCGGCCATAGGCGCAGTATCCGCCCCTAAAACCTCAACAGGTTGACCCGGGATGGCTTCTTTAATGTGGCGGCCTTTATCATCGATAAGGGCACGCACTTTACCGAACGACGCGCCTACAACGAATACGTGACCAATGCGCAATGTCCCTTTCTGGATAAGGACGGTAGCAACAGGCCCGCGGCCTTTCTCGATCTTTGATTCAACCACGTAACCTTGTGCATTTCGGTTAGGGTTTGCGTGTAATTCAAGGATTTCAGCTTGTAATAGAATTGCTTCTTCCAGCTTATCCAGATTTGTCTTTTTCTTGGCTGAGATTTCAATACACTGAACATCACCGCCCATTTCTTCGATAACAACTTCATGCTGAAGAAGGTCTTGCTTAACCTTATTAGGGTTCGCATCGGGTAAGTCAATTTTGTTCACTGCAACAATAATCGGAACGCCGGCCGCTTTTGCGTGGCTAATCGCTTCGATTGTTTGTGGCATGATTGAATCGTTTGCCGCAACAACAACAACTACGATATCCGTCACATTTGCACCACGTGCACGCATTTCTGTAAAGGCCGCGTGACCGGGTGTATCAAGGAACGTAATTTTATCATTGGATGATAATGTCACCTGATAGGCACCAATATGCTGCGTAATACCGCCGGCTTCGCCTGCGACAACATCTGTTTCACGCAGCGCATCCAATAGCGATGTTTTACCATGGTCAACGTGACCCATGATCGTCACAACAGGTGGGCGTGGCTCTAGTTCATCTTCTGAATCTTCATGATCATCCAGGCCAATTTCCACATCCGCGTCTGTTACACGCTTAGTTTTATGACCAAATTCTTCAATAATAAGCTCAGCTGTGTCTGCATCGATCATCTCTGTGCTGGTGGCCATAACACCCATTTTCATCAGTGTTTTGATAACCTCTTTACCTGGCTCCGCCATACGATTGGCAAGTTCCTGAACAGTAATCGTTTCAGGAAGAACAACTTCTCTTACACTTTTCTTTGTCGGCTCTTGGAAAGGCTGAGCCGCCAAGCGCGCTTTTTCGCGGGCTCTCTTTTGTGCCGCAAGGCTCGGCCCACGATCACGTTCATAATCACGGTTAAGTGCCTGTGTAATTGTAATTCTACCGCCACGGCGATCTGCAGTCGCTCTTGAAGGTTTCGGCGCCGCTTTTTTGATTTTATCGCGATAGCTTTCTTCTTCTTTTGGCTTTTGATCTTCGTTAGAGAAAGTCTTTGTGCGTTTTGTTTCCTCTTTTACCGGAGGAGGCACATCATCAGGTTGCGGCGCAGCGGTTGACTCAGCTTGCTGCTCCTTCATTTTTTGCTTTTCTTCGCCTTTTTTACGCGCTTCTTCCAGTTCTTTTTCACGCTTGGCTTCTTCTGCCTTTTTATCTTCCAAAGTCATAACGCGGCGTTTCGGCAAGGCTTTCTTTTTGGCTTCACCTTCCAAGGCGGCCTTCAGTGCGCGTGCGCGTGCGTCTTTTTCTTCATTGGTCAGGCTTTCATCACCAGACTTTGTGTCATCTCTGCGAGAGGTCTGCTGCGTTCTTTTGCGGCGAACTTCTACAGCTACATTTGCCCCTCCAGACTTGGAGCGAGAAGAAGTACCACCTTTAAGGCTCAACGTTTTGCCGGAGAGACTTAATGTCTTTCCTGATGACTTTTTTTCTTCTTCTTTTTCTTTTTTCTCACTCATAAATACTGTCCAGTTTCCTTATAGGGGTTAAGGTATACACATGCATTGGCATAAGTGCAAAGGCTTTGTTTTGATAACCTTATACACATATGCCTAATACATTAATAACGGCTATCACCAAAGAATTTTGGTGATAACTTTATGCGTCTTCCTTCTCTTCAGGTGTTTCGTCACCTTCAGATTTTTCTGCAGCGGCCGCTTCTGCTTCCGCAGCTTCAGCCTGTGCGTTTTCTTCTGCGAACCAGTGCTCACGCGCTTTCATGATAACCGCGTTTGCATCCTTTTCTGTGATTTGATCTTCACCAAGTAATTCGATGAGTTCATCACTCGCAAGGTCTGCAAGGTCATCAAGTGTTTTCACACCTTTTTCACCAAGCGTAAGAATTTGATCAGGGCGAAGGCCTTGCGCTTCCATTAGGTCGTCACTAATGCCCAGCTCTTCCTGTTTCTCATCCAGTTCTTTTTGTTTTGATTCTAACCATGCAGATGCACGATTTTGAAGCTCGATAGAGATTTCCTCTTCAAATCCTTCGATCTGATTCAGCTCATCTACCGGTGTTTCAACAATTTCATCGACATCAGTAAAGCCTTCAGCAACAAGAAGGTGTGCGATAACATCGTCCACATCCAGTGCTTCCATAAACAGAGCGGAGCGTGTTTTGAACTCTTCCGCGCGGCGTTCTGATTCTTGCTCTTCGGTGATAACGTCAATGTCCCAACCGGTTAGCATAGATGCCAAACGAACGTTTTGACCACGACGGCCAATAGCAAGGCTTAGATGTTCCTCAGGAACAACCACATCCATTTTGTTTTTATCTTCATCAAGAACAACCTTTGCAACAGCGGCAGGCTGTAGGGCGCTAACGACGAAGCTACCAAGATCTTCTGTCCAAGGGATAATGTCGATTTTCTCACCGCCAAGCTCATTAACAACAGCCTGAACACGTGAACCACGCATACCAACACACGCGCCGACAGGGTCAATAGAACCGTCATTAGAAAGAACGGCGATTTTCGCGCGGCTACCCGGATCACGAGCAACGGCTTTAATCTCAATGATTCCGTCATATATTTCGGGAACTTCCTGAGTGAATAGTTTTGCCATAAATTCCGGGTGTGAACGTGAAAGGAAAATTTGCGGCCCGCGTGTTTCTTCGCGTACTTCATAGATGATTGCACGAACACGGTCATTCACATTCAATGGCTCACGAGGAATTGTCTCATCACGACGAAGTAAGCCTTCTGCGCGGCCCTGAATATCGATTGTCGCATTTCCGTATTCAACACGTTTCACAACGCCATTGACCACTTCACCAACTTTATCTTTAAACTCTTCATATTGACGCGCGCGCTCAGCTTCGCGAACTTTTTGCATGATCACTTGCTTTGCAGTTTGTGCAGCAATACGGCCAAAGTCTAGCGGCGGTAATTCATCAATCAGGAAATCGCCCGGCTGTGCGTCCGGCTTAATACGAACGGCTTGGTCAAGCTTTAGTTGAGCCACTTCATTTTCCAGCTCATCATCATTGGCAATAACTTCGCGGTAACGCTTTAGTTCAATGTCGCCGCTTTTACGATCGATCTGCGCACGGATATCTTGTTCATAGCCGTATTTAGAGCGTCCGGCCTTTTGGATAGCTTCTTCCATTGCCATAATGACAATTTCACGATCGATGTTTTTCTCGCGGGCAACAGTGTCCGCTACTTGCAACAGTTCCATAATTTATCTCCTAGAATTTGCAGTCGCCTTAATTAGTTCGTCAGTTAAAACCAGTTTTCCTTTCACCAGCGAAGAGTAGGGGATTTCAGCGTCCCCTTGGTCTGTGCTGATAAGAATTTTTCCGTCTTCTATTCCATTTAATATGCCGCGGAATTTCTTTTGTCCGTTCTCTGCGGGAACAGAGCTTTCAATTTTTACTTCAAAGCCTTTATATGCATCAAAGTCACGCTCATGAATTAGCTGGCGATCAATACCGGGTGAGCTTACCTCAAGGCGGTATTGCCCATTGATTGGGTCCTCTACATCCATAAGTGCAGAGATAGCGCGGCTAATCTTCTCGGCGTCATCCACCTTAAGGTTCTTTGTCTCAAGGTCCTCGGCCATAATTTGTACATTATGCGCATTATCCTGCCCTGTTATTTTAACAGTATGCAGCGCAAAACCCAGATCCTGAATGGCAGGCTCGGCCAAGTCGGCGATTTTCTGTTCTAATGGCGTGTAACGCATGTTAATCCTTGTGTTTCGGTAACAAAAAAGGCGGGTCTCTTTATGAGCCCACCGTATCATAAGACCGGAATTTAGGTGTGTTATACGCCCAAAGTTCGGTTATTGCAAGTGTTTATTAGCTTTTGCGTCTGAAAAACAAATAGGCCATTTTATCTGCGCCTTTTGCACCTTTTAGCTCATATCGTGTGGAAATCCATCCTGCCGGTGGCTCTGACCAATCCGACTTGGTTTCAGCAAGCCATTCGAACTGTGGGTGATTTGACGCATGCGTGCACATCCATTCCACCAAACCCGGCACATCACTTGTTAAAATAAGCTGCCCACCTGGCTTTAATATTTTCGCAAGAACATCAAGATTGTGTTGATTAACAATTCTACGTTTATGGTGTCTTGTTTTATGCCATGGGTCAGGGTTCAGGATGTAAACAGAATCAATTGAGTTTGGTTTCAATGAATACGCCACGGCCATACCGTCATCCATGTGAACACGTATGTTATTCAGATTCTCATCCTTTAGGTTTTTTACAAAATCTGCCATGCCGTTTATAAACGGCTCTGCGCCGATAAATGCCGTGTCTTGATCTCTAAGGGAGTGCTCAATTAAGCGTTCGCCGTGACCAAATCCGATTTCTAAGGCGTATGTAGCGAAATCATTGTTAAACAGACTTTTCGGGCATGTTTTGTGGTCTTCACGCAAAGCATTTTCAGGGATTTGAATTTTTGGCAGCACATTTTGTAGGGCATCACTTCGTTCACCCCTTAAAGCACGGCCTTGTCGCCTACCAAAAAGACTCCGCTTTCTATAAGCGGAGCCCTGATCATTATGATTTGTTTGTTCGGTCATTAACCTACGATACGCTGTAGTTCCTCAACAAGGTCTGTTCTCTCCCAAGAGAACCCGCCATCATCAGTCGGTGTGCGACCAAAGTGGCCATAAGCCGCTGTGCGCTCATAGATTGGCTTGTTTAGTTGTAGGTGCTCACGAATGCCGCGAGGTCTTAGGTCAACAAGCTTTTGAAGTGCATCAACGATCACTTGCTCAGGGGCTGTGCCTGTACCGTGTGTATTTAGGTAAACAGACAATGGCTTTGAAACACCAATCGCGTATGAAAGCTGAATTGTACAACCTTCTGCATAGCCCGCCGCAACAACGTTTTTCGCAAGGTAGCGCGCTACGTATGCTGCTGAGCGGTCAACTTTTGTCGGATCCTTACCGGAGAATGCACCACCACCGTGCGGTGCCGCACCGCCATATGTATCAACGATGATCTTACGACCTGTCAAGCCGGCATCACCAACCGGGCCACCAATAACAAAACGGCCTGTTGGGTTAATGTAAATTTCTTCTTCAGGAGGCATCCAACCTTCCGGAAGTACATTTTGAATATATGGAAGCACAAGCGCGCGTACTTCATCATGGCTTAGGTTTTCTGCATGTTGTGTTGAAACAACAACTGACTTAGCAGCAACCGGCTTATCATTTTTATATTCAAGAGTTACCTGTGATTTTGAGTCTGGCTCAATACCAACTAACTTACCTGATTGACGGTCTTCCGCCATTGTACGAAGGATTTGGTGTGAGTAGTGTAGGGGGGCAGGCATTAATGCATCTGTTTCTTTACATGCATAACCAAACATAATCCCTTGGTCACCGGCACCTTCATCTGTATCGATACCTGTACCTTCATCAACGCCCTGTGCAATATCAACTGACTGTTTGTGAAGCTTTACATCCACGTTTGCAGTTTTATAGCTGAAACCTTCTTGGTCATAACCGATTTTCTTGATTGCTGCTCTTGCTGCTTCTTCGATTTTTTCCTTAGTAACGCTGTCCGGTCCGCGTGTTTCACCTGCGATTACAACAGTGTCTGTTGTTACAAGTGTTTCACATGCGACGCGTGAATATGGGTCTGCTTCAAGAAATAAATCCAAAACGGTATCAGAGATTCTGTCACAAATCTTGTCTGGGTGACCTTCTGATACGGATTCACTCGTGAAGATATAATCTGTTAGTGCTTTTTGTTGCATAGCTTGTCCTGAATATGGCATCGGTTTGCTCACTTAATTAATTTACAATAAATTCGAGCTTTGAACCCTAAAGCAAAAAAAAGTGCTTTTACAAGAGTTTTTGTAAAAAAATCACTCAGAATCCAGAGGTCATGTCATAGACTTAATAAAACGTATGATTTCTTTACGCTTTTTCGGGTCAGTTATGCTGAAGTAAGCTCTGATAAGCTCAATTACCTCTTTATCCTGTAGTAAGTCTTCAGGAATCTGCATTTCAGCAGCATTTGAACCACCAAAGGGTTGTTGATCGTTATCAGACATACCCTGTAAGGTCTTTGGTGTGTTGTCATTATCAAGGCCTTGATAGAAATACTCTAAAGACACATCCAAAACTTTACTGAAATTAAACAGACGGCTTGCGCTGACGCGATTCGTGCCTCTTTCATATTTTTGGATTTGCTGGAATGTTACCCCCACCGCATCGGCTAATTTTTCCTGGCTAAGACCTAACAAAGTTCTTCTTTGCCTTATTTGAACACCAACGTGACGGTCTATTTCGTTGGCAGTACCTTTAGTTTTTATATTTGTTTTTGACATTTCTAACCTTACGCAAGCGCATTTGTTTGTAGTTTTTTACAGACATCAAGCAATACATTAGAGCACTATAGTATGCAATAGCACCTTAAGTATAAGGTATTATAAAAGGTGTGTTTTGCAACCTAAGGTTTACTTTAAATTACTTGCTATTACTATGAGTTTTAAAGTAACGAATCTAAAATAAAAAACAAAAATATTGTTTAACTTGTACCACTACTTTGGCAAGTCTTTTTTTGTATTGTTACTGTAAAGTTAGATATTTCTAGAATGATTTTTCTAGCTTTTCTGTAATGGAAACCTTTGTGTTTAAAGGAATTTCTTTACGTATTCTTCCGTTCTTATCAACAATTGCGCTAACGCCTGTATTCGCACTACGTACCAATGTAACGTTAGATTCGATTGCCCTAAATCTGGCTTGAACCAGATGTTGATATGGGCCTGCGCTATCACCATACCAAGCATCATTTGTTACATTAATGATAAGGTTTGGTAATTGTGTTTCATTTGAAAGATTTTTTGGGAATATTATTTCGTAACATATTTGCAAAGCGATGCTTAAGTTATTGATTGGTTTTGATAATGCCGCGGTTTCACCCTTTTTAAACCCCTTAAACCCAACAATTGGGGCAATATCAAGAATGTTAGAAAATGGAATATACTCACCAAAGGGGACAAGGTGACTTTTGTCGTAAATATGGATTATTTCCGCATCAGAATTGTACATCACAACACTATTATGAAATGCCTCATCTTCAGATGTATACCTTAATGCGCCGGTGATAAGAAATGCATTCTGAGAATATGAACTAAGCATCATTTTGATCTGTTTTTGCACCCATGGCGCACTCATTAAATCCTGACTAATTGCTGTCTCCGGCCAAATAATCAGCTGCATTCCGTCTTTAATACTGTTGTATTCCGCACCATTATTTAGAGTATTTTTACTGAGCTCTATAATGCTCAAAAAATTATTTGATCTATTCTCAATTTTCCATTTTTCGCTTTGTTTGATATTCGGTTGAACCAGAACGATAGTTATTTCACTATCTTCAACGCTGCTTTCATTAAGGCGTTGATATCCATAATAAAAAGACAATAGGAAGGTTAACAATATACCTGTCGCATACAGAGCGGCGAGTGGTTTTTTGTCATTGCAGGTTAAAATATAGGCCGGAAAGGTTGCCCATAAAATGGTGAGAAAGGTCAAGAAATAGATGTTCCCAACAGAGGCCACTTGGGCAATTTCTATGACATCAATCCATGTATAACCGTATAAATTCCATGGGAATCCGGTAAATAAATGCCCGCGGGCATATTCTGCAAGAAATAACACCGCCGTAAAAACAAGATACGTACCTATATTTGATCGTGTTTTACAAATATATTTATATAAACCGCAAGCGATGGCAGTAAAGAGAGACAAAATAAAAGGCAGGCCAGTTACCGCAAGGGGCCATACCCACCAATATGGGTTCCCCTCAACAAGCAGCGCATTACCTATCCAATAAAGTCCGAAACAGAAATAACCAAAGGAGAAAGAGAACCCTGAAAATGCGGCGTAACGCACGTTTTTGCATTTTGTGACGCATATATATAAGGCGCTTAAGCCCACGAATAATGACGGCCAAAAGTTATATGGCGCCATTGATAAAGCAGAGAAGGCACCCAATAGAAACAGAGATATAAATTTCTTCATTTGATTGTTGTAGTGCCGGAATATTTACATTGCAATGTTGTAATTATGATTACTCATTTGCAGGAATGTTACGAATGCAAATACGGTTTACACGGCGTGGGTCGGCTTCAATAATTTCAAAAACCATTCCTGTATCGTGCTTTAGAACCTCTCCGCGTACAGGAACCCGTCCGGCCATAAAAAAGACCAATCCACCTAACGTGTCATTTTCCTGACGCTCTTCATCTGTAAGAAGGTCACCAAACTCGTCTTCAAATTCATCTAAGCTTACACGCGCATCGGCTAATACTGTGCCGTCAGTTTGTGTAGAAATTTCCGCGTGATATTCCAGGTGGTGCTCATCATCAATTTCGCCTACGATGGCCTCAAGAAGGTCACCTAAGGTGATTAGGCCGTCTATACCGCCAAATTCATCAACAACCAGAACCATATGCTTTCTGGTGATACGCATTTGCAGCAACAGGTCCAAGATATCCATTGATGGCGAAATCACCGGAATATCTCGCACCAGATTTTCTATGAGAATGGGCTCATTTTTGGCAATACACGCCAGAATGTCTTTTATATGAATGGCACCGACGACATTATCTAAAGTCTCTTTATATACAGGGAAGCGGCTATATTGTTTTTCTGCAAGAAGCTCAAACAATTCCTCATGTGTCATATCAAAATTGATACCAATGATATCCGCACGCGGGATCATAATATCCACGGCATCCTTGTCATGCAGTTCTAATACATTTGAGAGGAGGGTTTTTTCGTGATCTGTAAAAGGGGAGGTTTGGTCTTCGCTATTCTCACCTTCGATATATTCCTCGATGGCTTCACGAAGATTCGCATCTGTTTTTGGTTTGAATAAATCGGAAATAAAACCAAATACACCTGTGTTTTCTTTATCAGAATCCGCACAGGCGTTAGCACCGCTCTGGTTATCAGGCGATGTATCGGTACTTGGTGGTTCTTCGTCTTCTTGTATCATTTTCAACATATTGTAACTCTATTATTCTGACATAAATTTTTTAAACTTCATACGGGTTTTTGATCTTAAAGTGCTCTAAAATTCGAATTTCTTCAGATTCCATGATGTTAGCATCTTCGTCATTTTCGTGATCGTAATGCAGCAAGTGCAGGCAACTGTGAACCAGCATATGCATATAATGATGTTTTATCGGCTTATTTTGTTCCGTAGCTTCTTTTTTAATCGTTTCAAACGATACAATTATGTCCCCCAATGCCAAAAAAGGGATATCAGATGTAAAATCCTCAGGCTCACTCATGGGAAATGACAGGACATTCGTTGGTTTGTCTTTCTCGCGATATGTTTTATTTAAATTTTGAATGAATTCGTCATCTGTTAGAACAACGCTTATTTCCAATGACTTTTGGTCATCAAGCATCATGGATAAAGTCTGCTTGATTGTGTCCTCTGTAAGTGACTCAATACCTTCAAAGTCGATATTCCACTGAGGGGTTTGAATATCTATGTCTATATCTATGTTTCTGGGGTGCATTAGTGTTAGGAGAGCCTATTTTTTTGCATGATTATCATATGCGGTAACAATTTTACGAACCAGAGCGTGACGAATCACATCGGCAGCATCAAAACGGGTAAAACCTATTCCTTCGACATTTTTCAAAACATGAATTGCTTCATCAAGGCCTGAGCGCATTTTATCAGGAAGGTCACTTTGTGTTGAATCACCAGTGATAACCATATGCGATTTTTCGCCCATACGGGTTAAGAACATCTTCATTTGAGAGGTTGTCGCATTTTGTGCTTCGTCCAAAATAACGAAAGAGTGCGAGAGTGTGCGGCCACGCATAAATGCAAGCGGGGCTATCTCAATCTCCCCGACTTCCATTTTCTTCATCAAGAAGTCCCACGGCAACATATCATGCAGGGCGTCATAAATAGGGCGCAAATACGGGTCTATTTTTTCTTTCATGTCCCCGGGCAGAAAACCAAGATGCTCGCCTGCTTCGACAGCAGGGCGTGTAAATATCAGACGCTCTACATCACCCTTAAGGTACATATCAACACCCGCAGCAACCGCAAGGTACGTTTTACCTGTTCCGGCAGGGCCTAATCCGAAAACCATATCGTTACTTCTTATTTTTTCCAAATATGATTGTTGATTGGGGGAGCGCGGCGCAATCGTTTTATTTTTTGTTTTTATAACGATATTCTTTTCATTTTTCTCATGCGATTGTTTCGGTGGCTTTTTTCCACCGACTTTTGTCGCACCCGTTGATAGAAAACGAAGCTCTGCATCTATATCGGCATGTGTAATATTTCGCAGCTCGCCTGATCTGAGGCGCGTATGTAAGGATTGCAGTGCAATTTGTGCCTTGGTTATGGCATCAACATCGCCCGTTATGCGCAAAAGGTTACCACGGTCGGAAATGTTTATTTGCAGTTGTTTTTCTAGATATTGTAGATGATCGTTATACTCACCGAATAGTACGGGTACTACGTCGTTGTCTGAGAATTCAAGGATAAGTTCTTTACTCACGGCACCTCTTTCAAGTCTGACCTATACTTACTATTTTACACTAAAATTCAGTAAAATGATAAGAAATTACGCAACATCGGGATGGTTGTGATCATTCTCATTATGTGCCGATATGGTTTCTTCTATTTCTTCATAATCCTCTATATCTTGCATGATCGTGTCTTTTTCATGCTTTTGCTCATGCTTATCCACTATACCTGCCTTATTAAAGCGAAGGTTAGCGCCAGTTTGCGCGTTATTGTGCGCCTTTTGCATATAGGGATGCTGACTTTGTTGCGTGAACATGGCCGATACTTCCTTGTGGCGATCCACGGCGCGTTCTAATGATTCCCAGGCTTTGCGTAAGGGCTTGTTTTTAGAGGAGCGCTTAATTTTTTCGTAAAAATTGTTTTCCGCGATGGCTTCGCATACCGCCGCAGAATCCGAATGGACAACAACTTTGGAGTTTTTACGCACATGATCCAATGCATCTTGGGCGGCGTAAACCTCAGCTGCGGTAGAGCAAGCACGATGTACAGACAGGCGTTTGCTTTTTTCTGATTGTATGCGGTCTTTGTGGTCGGCTCTTACCCATCCGACACCATATTTGTTGGTGTCTTGATGTGCGCTGCCATCCACATAAACGTGGACGTCTTTATTTTTACCCATGATGCTGCTCTCTACCCGTTAATTCCGTTCCGTGTGCATAATTATATTAGTGAATGATTATGCAGCCTCATCATCATAAATTTCGATCTCTCCTGTCAAGGAATTATCAAACGCGTTTGTTATCTTAACATTAATAATGTTACCGATAAGCCTTTCATTACCTTGAACATAAACCGACTGGAAGAATGGGCTACGGCCGCTCAGCTGGCCTTCCTTTTTACCTTTTCGGTCAAAAAGGATTGGCAATGTTTTGCCTTCACAGGTCTTATTAAATGCGGCTTGCTGTTCGTTTATTAATGCCTGAAAACGCTTTAGACGATCAGACGCAATATGGTCAGGAACGATTGCTGCCTGAATATTTGCGGCGGGTGTACCCGGGCGCGCACTGTACTTGAACGAATAACAAGAGGCGTAGACCGTATCTCTGGCCAGTTGCATTGTATCTTCGAAATCCTGCTCTGTTTCCCCCGGGAATCCGATAATAAAGTCAGAAGAAAATGCAATATCAGGCCGTGCTTTACGTAGGCGCGCAATAATATCACGGTATAGGTCCGCACTATGCTTCCGGTTCATGGCCTTTAAAATGCGGTCAGATCCGCTTTGTACAGGAAGGTGTAAAAACGGCATCAGTTTTTGGATGCTTCCGTGCGCGTCAATCAAATCATCATCCATATCGCGTGGGTGGGATGTTGAATAACGAATACGTTCAACACCATCAATTTCCGATATGGCATGAATTAAATCGGCCAGGCTCCATGTTTTACCATCAGGACCCGTGCCGTGATAGGCGTTTACATTTTGCCCTAAAAGGATAATTTCCAGCGCACCTTGCTCGACCAGTCTGTGCGCTTCGTCGATGACTTCTTGCGCACTGCGGGAATATTCAGATCCGCGCGTATAGGGGACAACACAAAATGTACAGAATTTGTCACAGCCTTCCTGTATGGAAAGATAGGCAGAGGCACCCTCTATTGTGTGTTGATCAGGTAGGTGATCGAATTTTGAAATGGTTGGGAATTCTGTATTTACAACACGGTCATCACCGGCGGCTTTTAACACCATTTCAGGCAGTTCATGATAAGTTTGCGGGCCAAAGACCATATCAACATATGGCGCGCGCTCCATAATGAAATCACCCTCAGCCTGCGCAACGCAGCCTGCAACGGCGATAAGCATTTTTTCGCCTTTGGCTTCTTTTGCGTCTTTATGCGGGCGAAGACGGCCAAGTTCAGAAAAAACCTTATCTGTGGCTTTTTCACGAATATGGCATGTATTTAATATCATCATATCGGCATCATCGGGAACATCCACAGGTTTGTAACCGAGTGAGGAAAGGATATCTACCATGCGGTTACTGTCATATACGTTCATTTGACAGCCCCAGGTTTTGATGAAGAGTTTCTTGTAACTTTGTGTCATATTAGATTACACTGCGTCATTGTTTAGGGTTCGTATTTATTATGAATGCCATAAACCATAAAAAAGACCCAAAAATCAAGAGATTTGCAAATACACTTCGTGGTAACAACTATGAAAAAAACAGTTCTGGCCCTGCAGCCGCTTTTAGAAAATGAAATGAAACAGTTAGAAGGCGGTTATAACGTCATCCGCCTTTGGGAAGCCAATGACCCCGTTGCTGTGATTGAAAAGCATGCAAATGATGTGCAGGCGATTTTGTCGACCTATAATAGTAGCGGGGTGAGTGAACGTCTTATGAGTGCACTGCCTAATCTCGAAGTCATTGCGCAATTTGGTGTTGGCTTTGACAATATTGATCTTAAGGCGGCAAGCGAACGCGGTGTCGCAGTTACTAATACGCCGGATGTTTTGACGGATGATACGGCAGATGTTGCAATGTTTCTTATGTTGAATGTGGCGCGCCGCGCTGTCGAAGCGGATATGTTTGTACGCGTGGGCAGGTGGAAGTCAGGCGCGATGCCTTTATCAACATCGATATCTGAAAAGACCGTAGGTGTTGTTGGTCTTGGTAATATAGGTAAGGCAATTGCACAAAGGGCTGCGGCTTTTAATACAAATGTTGTCTATCATAGCCGTAGTAAAAAAGATGTATCGTATACATATTACGAAGACTTAGAGAAAATGGCAGAAGACAGTGATTTCCTGATCATTGCATGTGCCGGAGGGCCGGAGACAGAAAATCTGATCAATTATCAGATACTGAATAAACTTGGTGCGAATGGTTTCCTGATTAACATTGCGCGCGGCAGTGTTGTTAATGAAGAAGATTTGTTGATTGCATTGCGTAATCAAGATATAGCAGGTGCAGGTTTGGATGTTTTTGCAAATGAACCTGATGTCCCAGAAGAATTGATCAAGATGGATAATGTTGTTTTATCCCCGCATGTCGGTTCTGCAACTGTTGAAACAAGGTCTAAGATGGGGCAGTTGGTTATAGACAA
Organism: Alcanivorax sp.; assembly: GCA_051967755.1. Classification (GTDB taxonomy): domain Bacteria; phylum Pseudomonadota; class Alphaproteobacteria; order Micavibrionales; family Micavibrionaceae; genus UBA1672. Next base: position 50,541 of record JBQDYD010000005.1, on the reverse strand, counting down.
TCTAAACGCACATTTTGATGGGCAATCCTTACTTTCGCCGGTTAAATTGGCAAGTTAGGTTTCTTTTTTGGTTATTCGAGACAATTAATTAAGAGTATAAGGCAAATATATGAAGAGATTTTGGGTGTTTCTTTTTGTGTTCATGTTCGGACTTTCGGCGCAAGGCCATGCGGGTGCTGCATGCTATGACCATAGAGAGGCCGAAGCAGAGCAGGGCATTCGTATCCATAGTGAGTTAATGGTTATTGGCCTGAACTGCGCCCATATGGCGGATGCGAATGGTAATAACCTATATCTTGAGCATAAAAAGTTTACTTTGAAGCATGAAAAGCTATTCGCAAAATATGAAAAAATCATCATGGATTTTATGAGGCGTAATGGTGAGTCTAACCCTGATAAGGCGATGCATGCTTTGCGTACTAAGTTTGCAAATAAAATCTCAACGGATTCAGCGCAGATGCGCCCTGATATATTTTGCCGTACGTTTTCCAAGCGCATAGAAAAAGCAAGTAAGATGGATACAGAAGCTGTTAGAAAATGGGCAGCCACACCTTTTCCTGACTATCCTGTGTCTAAGCCGCTCTGCGCGTCTAACTAACATCAAAATAATTGCTTTTTAGTGCTTCGCCTTTTCAAAGGGGCGCTAAACGTCTATCCTGTCATAAAAATAATATATGACAGGGATTTAATATGGCATTTGATAAAATGATTGATGGTTTTTTTGAACCTATCGCAAAAGGCGCATCAAGCGTCATATTTTATTCAGTTCCTATTACGAACGAGCTTGAGGTAAAGCTCATCCTGGTTTGGCTTTCTGTCGCGGCAATCTTTTTTACGGTCTATCTGGGATTCATCAATATTCGATATCTGCCATACGCTATTAAGCTCTTATTCGGTAAGGGAATGAAGCGCACAGACGACGGAGAAATCAGTCAGTTTAAGGCACTAATGGCGTCCTTATCAGGTACGGTCGGGCTTGGTAATATAGGCGGCGTGGCAATCGCGATATCATTAGGCGGGCCGGGTGCCGTATTTTGGATGACCGTAATGGGATTTCTGGGGATGTCATCTAAATTTGCTGAGGTGATGTTAGGTGTAAAGTACCGCATTCATCCTGATCCAGATAACCCAAGACGGGTATCCGGTGGCCCGATGTATTTCCTAAAAGAGGGGTTTGCCAGAAAAGACTTGGCCGGTGTTGGTAAGTTTTTCGCAGGGCTTTTTGCAACATTATGTATTATTGGCGCAATTGGCGGCGGTAATATGTATCAGGCCAATCAGGCTTTTGAACAAATTTCAATTGCCAGCGGTGGTGCATTGGCGGGCTATGGTTGGGGCGTTGGTATCGTTTTGGCTGTGCTGGTCGCTGCGGTCATTATGGGCGGTTTACGCTCTATCGCTAATGTCGCATCAAAGCTTGTTCCCGTTATGGCCGGTCTTTATTTAATGGCAGGTGTTGCTGTCTTATTAATTTACTTTAACCGTATTGATGATGCGTTTTTCATTATTATTCAATCCGCATTATCATTTGAAGCGGGTTTTGGCGGGTTTTTAGGCGCTTTACTTGTCGGCGTGCAGCGCGCAGCATTTTCAAACGAAGCGGGCTTAGGCTCTGCATCCATTGTACAGTCAACAACAAACACAGACGGCCCTGTCGGAACAGGGATGGTCGCAATGTTGGGGCCATTTATCGATACGATTATAATTTGTAATATTACGGCTTTGGTTATTGTTATCACAGGTGCCTATGAAGGTATTGGTGAGGGCGTGAAGGGTGTTGAATTAACATCTATGGCATTTGAGCTCGCTATCCCGAACTTTAAATATGTTCTCACAATGATTGTTATTCTTTTCGCATATTCGACGATGATCAGTTGGTATTATTGCGGGGCTGTTTGTTTCAGGTATCTGTTTGGTGAGAAGGAATCAATTGAAGAGCTGTTTAAAATATTCTTCTGTATTTGTATTGTTGTGGGCGCCGCAATGAAGCTTGGTAACTTAATTGGCTTTGCGGATGCGGCAATGATGTCTATGGCTATTCCGAACATCGTTGGGTTGTACCTTTTTGCACCTGAAATCAGGCGCGATGTGAAGGAATATATTAAAAAAATAAAAAAAGGATGATCCTTTACCTTTTATAAAACTCTATTGATTACACTGCTAGATGCGATCATAATGTGCAGTGCTTAGATAAGGCATTGGGTTAATAAATGGGGGTCAAACGTGCACGGTTCAAGTAGCATAGTAAACACAAAATTCTGTGAAGGTATTTCAGATATATCAGATAGTTACGCTGGTTTTATCATTGATCAGTGGGGCGTCTTACATGACGGCATTAAGGCATTCGACGGTGTCGTTGATTGCTTGAAACAGCTTAAGGATCGCAAGAAATACGTGATCATCTTGTCTAATTCCGGTAAGCGCGCAGACCTGAATGCCGAACGTATGGCAGACCTGGGGATCAGCAAAGATTTATATGATGTCATCATAACCTCAGGTGAGGTGACATGGCAGGGTCTTGATAGCCAAAGTGAGGGTTATTTTAAGGATATCGGTAAAAAATGTTACTTAATAAGTCGTGGTGATGACACTTCTATTGTTGAAGGGGTAGATATCGAAATTGTTGATGACCCTAAGGATGCAACGTTTCTGTTGATCAGTGGTACGGACGCCCCTGATAAAACCTTGGAGGATTATGAGCCGATTTTAAAGCAAGCGGCGCGGTACCGTTTAAAGGCAATCTGCGCAAACCCCGATAGTTTAGGCATAATGGCCGGTAAAAACATTATGGGGCCGGGAACGCTTGCGGCGCGTTACAAAGATTTTGGTGGTATTGTCGAATATATCGGTAAGCCGCACAAACTTATCTTTCAACACTGTATCCGTTTGATGCAGCAGCAAGATATATACCCGGGGCAAACTGTCATGATCGGCGATACAATGGCGCATGATATTTTAGGCGGGTCTTTGGTGAATATTGATACATGTTTAATCAAGCGTGGTATCCATGCCTCTGCCTTTAAGGGCTGTGAGGGGCCTGCCGAAGTTGATAAAACTTTGGATGTTTTAGTTAGGCAATATAACAATGTGCGCCCGAAATATTTGGTCGATAATTTTGACTGGGGTAAGGCGTTGCCAGATCGTAAACATAAAAAGCGCGCGGCGAAGAAGTAGGTTTTTAATCTGCTGTTACGCTGTCTATATCTACTGCGGGTTCATCACTTTCTGAATGCCGTAAATCCATCTGAAGAAATGCGTCACTGACATCTGATTTCAATAACACCATCATGGCTGCTTTAATCTCGGGGATCATACGTTCGGCCGCAACTTCACCTAATCTGATAAGCTCCTGTGCTTTTTCAAATTCTAATAATCCGATATGACCAATCGGCGGCTTTATATGAATATCGGGTGGCTCGCCCGCTAAACGTGAACGCGTTATACGATCCTGTAAAATGCTAAGCCCTGAAACCATAACGCCAAATAAACTTGGGCTGTTTTCTTCACGTCTGAATAATCTCCGTGTAATCGCAGATTTATTGAATTTCTTTTGCTCCTCAGGGGGAACATCCTCATTATTAAAAATATCAAACCCTGTAATGGTTTGATACGGCTGCCCTGGCTTTGATGCCTTTCCGATCAAGTCTGTATTCAAATCAATTGCGATTGTCATACGTGCGCCCAAAGCCTGACACGGTGAAATGGGGCAGGGGTTTACTAGCGCGCCGTCGACTAAATATCGTTCATCATGGTAAACAGGCGGGAAAACCCCCGGCAGGGCAAAGGATGCCGTCATCGCATCGGTGATATTGCCCTTTCTTAACCACACTTCGTGTCCTGTGGCCAGATCGGTTGCGATACAAATTATGGGATGAGGCAAGTCCTCTATGTTCATGTCCCCGAAATGACTGCTAAGAATATCTCTCAGCTTCTTACCGCCAATCAGGCCGGCGCTACGAACGCGAAAATCAAGGTAAGAAAAAACCGTAAGGCGGTTAAGGGAAAGGGCCCAATCCTCCAACACGTCTAATTTATTCGCAAGATAGCATGACCCGACAACAGACCCGATAGATGTTCCAGACACCATACTGGGGTATATATTGTGCTTATTAAGCGTTTTTAACACACCGATATGTGCGAAACCTCTTGCTAATCCGCCGCCTAAGGCTATCGCTAAACCGGGTTGTCCGTTCTGGGCGTTAAAAACCACGTATACCCCTCTGTTATAGTTTGAACTTTAATCTTCACTCTATTTCTATTATAACACAGAGAAACAGGATTATGATACATTGAAACATACTGCAGCGCGACAAATCGAAGAACATAAAGACAGCAAGAAAAGCCAGACTTTACAACTGGTTAAGAGGCTTGCGGGTAACTATCTTACGCCCTATACGGCACAAATGATTGTTGCTGTTATCTTTATGGCAATAGCCGGGGGCATGACCGCGTTGATTGCCGCACTGATGCAGCCTGTATTGGATGATGTGTTATATAGCGGAAAAGAAGACTTGATTATTCCTGTCTCATTGGGGTTGGCGCTAACCTTTGCGGTTAGGGGGATTTCAACCTACATACACACGGTTATGATGAGTAAAATCGGTCACTCAATCGTGGCTGATATTCAAAATCATTTATTTTCGAATTTCATGCGCCTTGATATGTCGTTCTTCCACACGAATGAGAGCGGTAGCTTATTATCACATGTGGTGAATGATGTTGCGGTGATGCGCTCTGCTATTACAAATACATTAACAGGGCTGGGTAAAAGCTTATTTACGCTTATTTTCCTAATCGGTCTAATGTTTTATCGCGATTGGAAATTGACGCTTGCGGCTTTTATTGTTTTCCCGTTGTTGTCATTATTTGTCATATATTTGGGTAAGAAACTAAGAGAGCTATCCAAGAATATTCAAAGTGAAATGGGCGGTTTATCCAGTCTTCTTTCGCAAAGTTTTCAGGGTATTCGTCTGGTGAAATCATATCGTATGGAAAAATATGAGATCGCAAAGACAGAAAAGGCCATTCACGCAGTGCGCGATTTGAATGTTAAATCTGCGCAAGTATCCTCGCTCTCTACACCTGTAAACGAAGTCATCGTCGGGATGATTTTTGCGGCTATTATTATTTACGGCGGGTATGAGGTTATCGCGGGTCGTAGCTCCCCCGGGCAGTTGGCATCATTTATTGCCGCATTCACTTTGGCCTATGAACCAATGAAGAAGCTTGCGAAGTTGAATAACGCTCTGCAGGTTGGTCTTGGTGCGAGTGAGCGCGTGTTTAACATGATTGATCAAGTCGGGCTGATTAAGAACAAAGAGGCCGCCGTGGACCTTAAGACGCGGGAACCTGTGATAACATTTGAAGGGGTCAGCTTTTCCTATGAGAATGCAGAAGTTAAGGCCTTAAGCGGTGTTTCCTTTACAGCCGCCCCTGATAAGGTGACGGCGCTTGTTGGCCCATCAGGTGGCGGAAAAAGTACGATTATAAATATGATCCCGCGCTTTTACGATGTGGTTGGTGGGGCGATTAAAATTGATGGTATTGATATTCGGGATATGACCTTGGAATCTTTGCGTGGGCATATCGCACTTGTATCTCAAGACATCACAATTTTTAATGATTCTGTGTACGACAACATTTTATACGGACAGCCGGACGCGAGCAAAGAAGATGTTATAGCCGCAGCAAAGGCAGCAGCAGCACACGAATTCATTGAAGGTTTGGAGCAGGGCTACGACACTATCGTCGGGGAGAGCGGGATTAAGCTTTCGGGCGGACAAAAGCAAAGGATTTCAATTGCACGCGCTATTTTGCGTGATACACCTATTTTGCTACTTGATGAGGCGACATCTGCGTTAGACAACGAGTCAGAAAAGATAGTTCAAGACGCCTTAAAGCGACTACAGAAGGGGCGTACAACTATTGTGATTGCACACAGGCTCACAACGGTTCAGGAAGCGGATCAGATCATCGTTCTGGATCGCGGATGCATCGCAGAGCAGGGCACGCATGATGCCTTGATGAAAAAAGCGGGTGTTTATGCAGATATGTATAATATGGGCATGAAAGCATAAATATGGGCAAAAAATTATTCATACTATTTGTCACTATTCTTGTTTCATATGTTGGGTTTTGTCTGTTTATGTACCAGCAGCAAGATGAAATGCTGTACCAACCGGTAACCAAAAAGACCTTACCCATCGATGTACAAGCCGAGGCGGCAAATATTGTTGAGGTTATGACATCCGATGCGATTAAATTACAAGGGTGGCATTTCGACCCGACCGACCCGCAAAAGCCGACAATCATTTTCTTTCATGGTAACGGCTGGTCAGTTGGCCAAAGTTTTGCGCATGTACGTTTTCTTATCGGGGCCGGTTATGGCTTATTCATGGTCGAATATCGCGGATATTCCGGGCATAAAGGTAAGGTGACAGAAGGCGGCCTGTATAAAGATGCCCGCGCTTATATAAACTGGCTCAAGAGTGTACGCGGCATAAGCCCGCAAGATATGATATTTTACGGCGAGTCATTAGGCAGCGCAGTCGCGATTAAAATGGCCGCAGAATATCAACCAAAGGCAACCTTTGTATTATCTGCATTTTCATCGATGCAGGACGTGGCTTGGAATAAATACCCTTATGTGCCTGTGCCATTCTTATTGAGAGATAAATACAAAAACCTGAACGTTGTCGGTGATATACAATCACCTATCTTATTTTTACACGGGCGCCGTGATACACTGGTTCCATATGAGTTTGCGCAAAAACTCTATGAAGGTGCCAATCAGCCAAAAGAAATGGTTGTTTATGAAGAGGGCACACATACGAACCTTCTTGACTTAGGCGCTCGTGAGAAAATTTTAGACTTTTTGAAAAATCTGTAAAATGAATAAAATTATTATGAATTTTATAATCGGGACTGTTTTATTCTATGTGTTGTTTTGCGGTGTTCTTTATATAAAACAGCGCTCAATGATTTATTTCCCTGATACATCAAAACCGCAATTACCCCAAGGGGCAGAGTTGGTTCAGGTCACCGGTGATGATGGGCAGAAAATTGAAAGTTGGTATATCGAAGGCAAGGATGCCGATAAACCTGTTATTATTTATTATCATGGTAATGCAGGAAATTTTTCTCACCGTATTCACAAAGCCATATTTTATCTGGAAGCGGGATATAGTGTTTTACTGGCGGAATATCGTGGATATGGCGGTAATGATGGTGATATATCTGAAAGTGGTATCTATAGCGATGCCCGCACTCAGTTTGAATGGTTGCTGGAGAATAAAGGCTATAATCCGCACGATGTGATTATTTACGGAGAATCAATAGGCAGCGGGCCTGCCGTTCAGATCGCCACAGAATACAGCGCCAAGGCATTGATTTTAGAAACACCGTTCTCAAGCCTTTTGGACGTCGTGCGGGGGCGGTTCTTTTTTATACCCGTAAAGCATTTATTGAAGGATCAGTATTTAAGCGCGGATAAAATCCAGTCAGTGACATATCCAGTGTTTATCATTCATGGGGATTTGGATTCGACCATACCGATCAGTTTGGCAAAAAAGCTATATGACGCGGCGAACGAGCCAAAGAAATTCGTAGAAATCAAAGGCGGAAACCATAATGATTTATATTCTTTCCACGCCTATAAATATATCTTGGAGTTTTTATCTGGATTGGAAGTAAATAATCCAGATAATGTGGAGAAATGATTCTCTAGCCTCCCTCGGGGACAAATTATGCCATGTCATTCTGCGATAACTGAAAACAATCTTTACGTTGGTCCGAATGAGACTGTCGAAGAAGTTTTAAAAAAAATCAAAAAAGCAAAAGTTTTTGCAGCTGCTGTTGTAGATGAGGAGGGCACTTTTTTGGGTACTTTCTCAGAGAAGGTGGTGCTGAATAACTTGATCCCTGTTTCTGTTGCCATGGCAGATGGTGTCCAGATTGATATCAAGGTGCAGGCCGCGCCGGGGATCGCCAAGAGGCTGGCGAAGGTTATGCCCCTTCCTGTTTATGATCTAATGGACCGAAAGCCTGCCAAAGTTTCACCTGATGACCCGATCTGGCAGGGTGTTTCCACCCTTACAAAAAGCGGAGAGCCGCTTTGTGTTATCGATGAAAAGGGTAAGTTTTTGGGCATGATTACCTACGGATCACTTGTGAAGGATCTGCAAGATACGGCGACAAGCGATAGTTAAACGATATGTCAAAATCTGTAATTTTATATAGTGCCTTATTCATCATTGGTATTGCTGGTTTTGCGATATCATTCTCCGGTCATAGTCAGGCTCCGATGGCTGTTGATAAGGTCGTTGTTGATAAGGCGCCTGTAAAAATCCCGCCCCCAATTACCGTACACCCCGACGGGAAACCACAGTCCCTTGAAACTGAAACAGCGAAAATCATTACATCGACAGGCAAGACATATGCATTTGTTGTTGAACTGGCAAAGACTCGCGAGCAACAAAGAATCGGTATGATGTATCGCATGAAAGCAGAGCCACTTACAGGGATGCTGTTTTTGTTTGATGAAGAAAAAGAACGCTCATTCTGGATGAAAAATACGTTTATACCGCTTGATATTATTTTCATTAAAAAGGATGGGGTGATCGCACATATACATAGCAACGCGGAGCCTCAGAGCCTTGTGCCTGTTAAGTCAGGGGAGCCTGTCGTCGCCGTTTTGGAAATATATGGGGGAGAAGCAAAAAAACTGGGCGTAAACGTTGGTGATCGTGTTGACCACAGCTTCTTTCAGGAAGTTGTGGAATAGAATAAAAAATTAGATTTTTTTTGTGATAATCTCTTGCTGTTTTAAATCCCATAGTGTAGAAACCCTTATTCCGTGGATAACGGAGCGTAGCGCAGTCTGGTAGCGCACCTGTTTTGGGAACAGGGGGTCGCAGGTTCGAATCCTGCCGCTCCGACCACTTCCTTTCGGTCTATCTTTGTACCGGAAATGCTGGTATAGAGGAATCTATGAGCATAGCAAATGATGACAAGCAAATGTCACAAGGTGATGTTTGGAAGGAGCTGGCAGCTCGTTCCCAAGAAGGTGACAAACGCGCCTATAACCAACTTCTCTCAGAATTAGTTCCTTATATCAGAATGCAAATATCAGGAAGCTTGGCTAACCCTGATTGGGTAGAAGATATTATTCAAGAGATATTGATTTCTGTACATAAATCACTGGGCTCTTATAGTGCGGACAGGCCTATCAAACCTTGGATTAATGCCATTATACAATTTAGGAAGACGGATTTTCTTCGAAAGCATTACAAAAATAAGAATGTCAAAGAGGCATCCCAGCAAAATGCAGAAACTTTTTCCAATAATGTAACCCATAATGAGTTTGCGGGCGAATTAAAGGATATAGAAAAGGCAATGGAGAAGCTTCCGGAGAAACAACAAAAAATATTTAGATTAATGAAAATTGAGGGCTATAGTGCAGCTGAGGTCGCGAAGGAGATGGATATGACCGTATCCGCAGTGAAAGTATCAGCGCATAGAACAGCAGGAAAACTGAAGGATATGTTAGGTTAATATGAGTACGCAGGATGACAAAACAATAAGTCTAATAGCATCTCTCGCTGATGATCTGACGGAGGTGAAGGTGCTTCCGCATCCGTTGCGACGCATCTTTCCTTGGATCCTGTTTGCTGTCGCTTACATTTCACTCGCGATTGCTACAATAGGCTTCCGCGATGATATTTCACATAAGCTATTTGAATCTGTTTATATGTTTGAGTTGCTTTTGGTGGTCGGTATGTCCATGAGCGCAGCATTTTGCTCTTCATGGCTTTGTTGCCCTGATATACGCGGGCAAAGCTGGATTGTTGCCATTCCTTTATCACTGGCCTCTGTGCTTGCATTATGGCTGATTACGAAAGCCGGGCTTGATCATTATGAATTCCCGATCTTGAAGTATCATGTGTGTTACATCGGGGCTGTGATATTCGGTTTAATTCCTGCTTTTACTATTTGGTTTTTATCACAAAGAGGTAAAACCACACATCCATACCTAATGGGGCTTATGAATGTTCTATCAATAGGTGGATTAGGGTATTTGGCATTGCGTATTGTTTGCCCTGCAGAAGAATTCGGGCATATCTTTGTATATCACGTTATGCCTTATGCATTATTTGGTGTTGTTATTACTTTTGTTGCTGCTAAGATTTATCGCTGGTAACACTAATAAAAATTTTATAAATTTCTCATATTCTATAATCAGAATTTGTTTTCATATTAAGTACGTAAAAAGGCCTGTCATAAATGGATGTTAAAATTTACAAACCCAGTAAAAACCCTATGCAGTCGGGTAGAGCCGCAATAGATTCGTGGGTTTTAGAATATGAAACCAATTCAAAACGTCAGGCTGAACCACTTATGGGCTGGACTGAATCCGGCGATACGCTTAATCAGGTTAAATTAAAATTTAAGACATGTGATGATGCTGTGGAATTTGCGGAAGATAAGGGCTGGAGCTATACAATCCTTCCTGAGCATAAGAGAAAAGTAAAGCCGCGTAATTACGGTGATAACTTCAAATATATACCACCGACAGAACAGGCATAAAAAGCTTGATTTTCATTCATTTTTTTTGCAGTTTAACGACAGTTTTGGTCCCGTAGCTCAACCGGATAGAGCACCTGCCTTCTAAGCAGGGGGTTGTAGGTTCGAGTCCTACCGGGATCGCCACTTTTCAATGGCTTAGGAAAGTGTCTCCAGATATTCCAAAACCTTTTTATTTTCAGCCTCTATTGCCGTAACAAGTTTGGATTTATCTTCACGCGCAAGCATAAAACCCTCTTGAGCTTTCTTACACAGCTCCGATAAATCGTTAGCACCAAGATTCTGCGTTATCCCCTTAAGGGCATGTGCTGATTTTTTCCAAAATTCACTGTCCGAATCTTTTTCAGAATATGCACGAAGTTCATCGATTAAGAGGGAAGATGACGATATATATTCTTCGAATAATTCTTGCTCCAACTCCCTGTCGTTTCCAATCATTTCCCTTAAATTTGTCAGGTCAACGCTATCATTCATGATCTGCTCTTCTTTTCTTTTTTATAGTTCTCAACAGCCCTAAGTATTGCTTCTTTTTCATAGGGTTTTCCAATGAAATTCTTGGCCATGTTTTGCTGTGCGGTTTTAACATCGGCCGCATAGTGATTAGAGCTTACCATTACTACATATGCGCTGTCGTCAATTTTACTAATTAGTTTTGCAAAGCTGTGGCCACTCACATCCGGCAGGTCTATATCCAGAAAAACGATATCCGGGTTCTTCTCCATATAAAGCATAAGCGCATCCCCGGATGATTTCGCAACATAGCAAGTATATTCCTTTAAAATAGACGTTAATAACCGCTGCGAAAAAATTTGATCTTCCACGATCAAAATCTGGGGTTTGCTGCGAAAGTTACGCTGCATTTTCGTTAATTGAATTGTTTTTCGTAAAGTGGCAATTAGGTTAGAATCTGTGAAGAATTTGGATAATTCTTTACCATGTTTGGTCGGTTTGTTGAGTTTCTTGGCGCAAATCACACGTAGCTTTTCATTTCCATCCATCAGGTCATAATCCACGAAGAATTCCTTGGGATTGAAAAATCGTTTAATATCATGCTCATATTTTTTTACGATTAACTTAATTATCTGCGCTCTGATGGCTTCATTTTGCCCCGCCCACTTGATAACGATATCACCATCATGAAAGTAATATACCGTACAATCATGTAATGCATCGAATAGGGGGGTTAAGTCCTTCATATCCTCAGCTGTGGGAGCTAAGTTAATTTGAAAAAATTGACAATATAGGAATTTAATATCCGCAACCCTTTCACCGCCTGAAACCCTTTGGGACTCAGCCAGTAGGAATGCATATAGTAATTCTTCACTACTTGAGTTGATGACGCTGTGTGACATTAAGGTTTAATAATCCGGTTGTATTGCTACCTATGGTTACATTATCACCAGATTCGTCATACAACTAAAGGTTTACATACATACGCATTACGATGAAATTTAACTCTACATTGTACTGAATATTTAACATACTTTATTAGCGGACAATCTAAGAGTAGAATGCATCATGTTCTCGTTTCTTATGCCTCTTTATTATCAAATATTTAGCCTAGAGAGCTTAGCCAAAGTTGCGCCTCAGGGGCGGTACGGCGTTCTTTTGATGGTTTTGGCTTATCTTGTTTCATGTCTTGGCGCATTTGCGGCTGTGAAGTTGTCAGAGGATATGCAGAACAGCCGCATCCAAATACGGCAGAATATTATGCATTTGTCTGCTGCTTTTTGTTTGAGTGGTTCGATATGGGCAATGCATTTTATTGCTATCTTCTCTCATGCCCATATAGAGATCCCCGACTTAGGGTTGCTATATGCTCTATTCGGTATGTTATTTGCGTTTGTTGTGTCCTATTGGAGCCTCTCAATACTCGCGTCCGGAAAACTAAAGCCAACCAGAATATTCTTTATTTCTGCAATTCTCAGCTGTTGCGCTGTGATCACACATTTGCTGTGCATGGCTCCGTTTGATCTTCATGAATTCTGGGTTGAATCCGCTTCGGTATCTATTGTCTCAGGGCTTGTTACGTTTTGCTTTTTATATTTAGGGCTGTTTTTGTATTCACATTTGAAATGCGGTTCTGATTCACCCTTAATGTCCGTTATGTATGCCGGCTTTATAATCGGCACGGCTTTTTATCTGGGGCATTTCATTAATATATTGGCTCCGTCCCTCCATAGTGATGTACATGGTGTAAATCTTGAAAGCATTTACCCAAGAACCCAGGTGGGCCTCGCGATTGTTGTATCCGTTACAAGTATTATTATTTTTGTTTCCGCACTGACAGTTGGTTTGACACATAAGAAAATTGGCCTGTACAGAAGCAGCACCACATATTCAGGAAACAGCGTATTAGTCCAGCTTACTTGGCTTTTAGGTATGTTTTTGGCGCTCACAATAATTTCATACACGTTCATGCACGATGCGCAAAATGAGACACAAGCAGGCAAGCACAGGCTTTCTGCGGCAAGCTTACAAAGAACATTTCTGTCTCGTTACGTCTATAACGTGTCACAGATTTTACAGGGCATAGAGAGCCGCAATTGGAACCAAGTCGCGATACATTCCACGGAGATGCAAAAGCAAGCCAGGCTGATTGATCAAAACTTTACAGGCATGATAAAGGGCGGACGCGTTCTTATAGATATTACCGAACGACAAGGGGGCTATGAGAATGTATCTAATCTTGCTGATGGGGAAATTCTCGATGCACTCATACTGTCAAAGCAGCGCTGGAATATTCTAAAAAAAATGAGCGAAGAGTTGATAGAGCGCAAAAAAGAAAATGCTGCGCGCTCAACCCCGGATAATCTAAATCAACGTTATGAAGATGCTTTAAGGGCACAAAATAATGTTGTGAATATAATGCATAAATATACCGATACAATTTATACATCACTGGAAAGTAAGGAAAAAATCATCCTGCTGTTGGATGTCTTTATGTTCTTAATCACTGTGTTGTATGCGAAGCTTTTTATTGCAAATCGCATCGATAATTCCAGAAAACAATTGGAGAAGTATCAAGATAATCTTGAAAACCTTGTGGCGGAGCAAACACGTGACCTTGTGCGCGCAAACAGACAGATGCAGGAATATACAGAAGAGCTTGAAGATGCGCGTGAGCTTGCGGAAGAGGCAAACAGAACAAAAAGTGATTTCCTTGCCAATATGAGCCATGAAATCAGAACGCCCATGAATGCCGTTCTTGGCATGTCCAATTTATTAATGGAAGCAGATCTGAATAAAGAGCATCAAGAATGGGTTAAAGCGATTTATTCCTCGGGTGAGAATCTGTTGAAGATCATCAATGATGTTATCGATATTTCAAAGATTGAGGCAGGAAAGCTTGTCTTGGAAGAAACAGATATGGATCTGTTTGAGGTCATACATGATGTAACAAATTTATTTGCGTATCAGGCGCGTGAAAAGGGGCTGGAGGTTATTGTTAAAACGCAGTTAGACCAAACCCATGGTTATAAAGGTGACCCTGTCAGGATTAAGCAGATTTTTTCCAACCTTATCAGTAATGCAATCAAGTTTACCTTTGAGGGGCATATCCTTGTGAAGGTTAAGGAGTTTGAGCGCGATGATGAGACAGTCGATATCGCATGTTGGATTGAGGACACAGGCGTCGGGATTGCACAGGAAAAGCACCAGCTAATCTTTGAGAAGTTTTCACAAGCAGAGGAATCGACAACGCGGAAATTTGGCGGGACAGGGCTTGGACTAACCATTGTTTCAGAGCTCGTCGAACTTATGAGCGGAACCATATGTGTTGAAAGTAATGTTCAAAAAGGATCAACCTTTATTTTCAATATCGTACTGAAAAAAGGGAAAGCACATGAGGTTAGGGATATCGACGTCAACATAAGCGGTCTGACGGCCCTTGTCGTTGATGATTACTCAATGATGAATGACTTCATACAGCAAATTTTGAAAGACGCGTTCATGGATGTATCGGCCGCATCCGGAGAGCATGTGGTAATTGATTTGCTGGAAAAGGATCAGCACTTCGACGTGTATGTAATTGATTACGATTTAAGGCATAGTAACGGCCTTGATCTGGTTCAAAAAATCAAAGAGAAATCACCCGATAGTTTATTCATTTTGATCACTGGTGCCGTGGAGAGTATTTCCTATGATGAACTGAAGAAGAAAGGCGTACATGTCTTTTTGAAAAAGCCATTCAGAAGTACGGAGCTTATAAATGTTATAAAGCTTGCTAAGCAACAAACAGAGCAGGGTGATGATAACGAATTAATCACGCGTTATGATGTCGCCATCAGCAGTGTCATGGAAAAACGCGCACGTGACAGAAACACAATTACACAATATCCGGGCGCCAAAGTTTTGGCCGTTGAGGATATGAAGATGAATATGATGCTGATCAAAAAAGTATTAAGTAAGTTTGGCGTTGATTTGGATACGGCAGAAAACGGACGAGAAGCATTAAATCAAATGAAAACGGTAGATTACGATATCGTATTTATGGATTGTCAAATGCCGGAGATGGATGGTTTTGAAGCCACACAAGAAATCCGGAAATATGAACAACGTAAGGGTAAAAATGAGGTTCCCATTGTGGCTCTAACCGCAGACGCCATGATTGGTGATCGGGATAAATGCCTGTCGATTGGTATGAATGATTACATTAATAAGCCGTTCAAAGAAGCGGAAATTGCGGCCGCTTTGGAACGGTGGGTCGGAAGCTAAAAAAAGCCAATCCCTTAACAGGGCCGTTTTGATGTGTTAGGTCTGTACGTGTTATGCATGTAATTGATCTGGCACTAATCCTTTCTTATTTTGTTTTTATTATTATTATAACTGTCGTCGTGATGCGGCAAACCAAAACCGGTGAAGACCTGTTTTTGGCCGGACGTAGCCTTGGTTGGGGCGTGATCGGGTTTTCCCTATTTGCATCAAATATATCATCAACAACATTAATTGGCCTTGCAGGCGCGGCGTATGAGGGCGGCATAGCCATTTCCAATTACGAATGGATGGCGGGCATCATATTGGTTTTTATGTCGTTTTTTGTAATTCCGGTTTTTTTAAACAAAAAAATAACGACGATCCCAGAATATCTTGATTATAGGTATAATTCATTTTGCAGGAAATACTTCTCCGCATTAACAATCATTATGAGTATCGTTGTAGATGCTGCGGGCGGTATCTTTGCCGGCGCGTTGGTGCTTCAGATATTCTTTCCGCAGGTCTCGTTGTTCAGCACATGTATCGCCATAGCAATATTCGCAGGGCTTTATACAGCGGCAGGCGGATTAAAAGCCGTTGTCTACACAGATGTTTTACAGGCAATCATCCTGTTAATAGGCTCTTGTGCGATTACATATTATGTCTTCGCGGAATATGGTTTTTCTTGGGATAATGTTAAATCCGCCGTTCCTTATGACCATCTAAGCCTGATACGTCCGATTGATGACCCGATGCTGCCATGGCTTGGTACGCTCATTGGTGTCCCTGTTTTAGGTTTTTGGTATTGGGCGACCAATCAATATATTACACAAAGAATATTAGGCGCACGCAGCCTTGATCAAGCGCGGTGGGGCGCCAACCTTGCGGGGTTTTTAAAGATATTGCCCTTACTTATTATGGTGTTACCGGGGGCTATGGCTTTTGGGATATATGAGAATATTGAGAATTCTGACCAAATTTTCCCTATGCTGATTAATGATTACCTGCCGATTGGATTAAAGGGCATCGTTATCGCGGGCTTGTTCGCCGCAATAATGTCGACCATTGACTCAACATTAAACAGTGCCTCCACGTTAATTATAAAAGATTTCGTCGAAGGCGAAGAAAAGGACATATCACCTGAACAATTACGAAAGTTAGGTGGTTGGACGACGATAATCCTTATGGGTATTGCCGCTTTATGGGCGCCAAATATTATACATTTTGAGGGGTTGTTCGCATATCTACAGCAGGCATTCGCGGTTGTTGTGCCTCCTATTGTTGCGATTTTTATACTGGGGTTATTTTGGAAAAAGGCGAGCGGTGCGGCTGCTACTATTACTTTACTCACCGGACACGCAATAGGGTTGTTATTCTTCATCCTCGGCCAAATGGATATATGGACGTTGCATTTTACAATCACAGTCGGGCTTGTCACGGGTGTATGTTTTATCATCATGTACGCGCTTAGCCTGATAACACCCCACAGCGATGTAGAGGAGCTAAACGTAGTCTGGAGCCCTGAATTATCAAAACCGCAAACAGGCATTACCCTTTATAAAGACTATAGAATTCAGGCTTTCGCGGTTTTGGTTGCTACGGCCATTATGCTCATGATTTTTTGGTGATTTTCGCTGAAATTTATAAAAAATGGCGGATTTCTTGTGTTTTGCGCGCATCTTTGTTACCTATATTAAGTAATAATTATATTGCGATGCAAAAAACAAGAAGGAGAAGTTCGTTATCACCTACCTAAAAAAGGATGAGGTTTATGTCCTCGCTACAGATTTGGACGGGACATTTTTAGAAAGTACAGACAGACAAAAAGATAAACTCTACCAATTTTTACGGGATAATCCGAACTTCCTATTGGTGTTCGTAACAGGACGGAACACTGAAATAATTTTACCCATACTGGACGATGTATTTATACCCACACCGCATTATGTGATTGGTGACGTAGGGGCCACAGTTGTTCATGGCGAAACCAGAGAACATATTCAGCCAATTCAAAATGAAATCTCAACCAAGTGGCAAGAAACACTTGCCGATATCAAAGATATTGACGGTTTAATGGATCTGGAAAGGCAGGACCAACCGCAGGAAAGGCGCATGTCTTTCTATGTTGATGCCGATAACACGCCGGATGATATTATTCAGGAACTGCATAAACGTAATTGTGATGTTCTGCATTCTAATGACATCTATTTAGATATTTTAGCAAAGGACGTTAACAAGGGCACCACATTAAAATCTTTAATCGATCACCTAGGTCTGGATCATGATCGTGTCATGGTCGCGGGGGACACGCTGAATGACCTGAGCATGTACGAAACAGGATATAAAGGCGTTGTATTAAATAACGCAGAAGAGCCCCTGAAAGACGCTGCGAAGGATCTGGAAAATGCCTATTATTCCGAAGCAAACGGTACTGATGGTATTTTTGAGGCTCTGAAGCATTTCGGGATGGTTGATCAGAAGATCGCGAAAGCAGAACCTGTTCAATACGGCGATTCTGACTTGGTTATGGTTTATCACCGTTTGCCATATCGCGAAGTAGAAGAGAAGGGCGAAGTTGTTCGTAAAAAGCACAGCAGTCCGAACGGTATTTTGCCGACACTTCTTGGTTTCTTTAGTGAAAAGCAAAAGGGCTCTTGGGTGGCTTGGTCTTTTGCTGACTCTCGCAATCCCGAGGGGTTTGAAGAACATGTCGATGTTGATAAAGAAAAGTATGAAAACCTAAAGGTTTGCAGAATTCCACTGACAAAGAAGGATGTGGAGATTTTCTATGAGGTATTCTCAAAAGAATCATTCTGGCTACTGCTTCATTCATTCCATGAGCGCGTTATCTTTAACCATGAACATTGGGATCACTTCCTTGAAATTAACCGTATTTTCGCAGAAAAAGCGGCGCAGGAAGCGGCAAAAGACGCCGTGGTTTGGATACATGACTATAATTTATGGATGGTGCCGGAATATCTAAGGCAAATCAGACCGGATGTTAAGATTGCATTTTACCATCACACACCTTTCCCGTCTGCCGATATTTTCAACATGATGCCGTGGAGGCGTGAGATTGTGAATTCACTTTTACAGTGTGATTATATCGGTTTCCACATTCCGCAATATGTAGATAATTTTGTAAATGTTGTGCGCTCCAATCATGAAACGCAGATCAATGCAAAAGAAAATGCTATGCCGCGCTTTAAAACATATGGATGTGCCATCGGCGTAGACCGTTATGTAACATCACTAACGACAGAGCTGAACACGGTTGAGCTTGGTGCACACCCTGTTGGCATTAATTGTAAGAATATCGAAGACCTTGTGAATACTGAAAAGGTTCAGGCCCTGTATGAAAAGATCAAAGATGAAATCGGTGATCAAAAATGCATTCTGTCAATTGAACGTACCGATTATACAAAAGGCCCGATTGAAAAGCTTAAGGCGTATGAAAAATTCTTAGAGGATCACCCTGATCAGCACGGTGATGTATCACTGATTATGGTGTGTACGCCGCCTGCAAAGGGTATGAAAATCTATGAGGAGATCTCACAAGATATTGCCTATCATGTCGGTCTGATTAACGGGCGTTTCGGACGATATAACTGGACGCCGATCCATTATGTTAATCGTATGATCCCGTTTGAAGACGTTATTGCATATTACAAGGCCGCCGATGTGGGCTGGGTTACACCACTTCGTGATGGTTTGAACCTTGTGGCAAAGGAATATGTGATCGCCAAGCATGCAGCAGGCATTAACGGATCACTTGTTCTGTCAGAATTTGCAGGGTCAGCCGTAGAGCTTCATGGCGCGCTTCTCGTTAATCCATATGATAAAAAAGACATGTCGGATACGTTATACAGGGCTTTGACAGCATCAGATGCTGATAAGGATGCCCGTATAAACAGAATGGCCAATATAATCAGAACCTATGATGTAAATGAATGGGGAAGAGATTTTTTGGAGCATGTCTACAAAGCAAAGCAGCCGGATAAGAAAACGGCTTCAGAAGATCCGGTAGACTTGAAAGTCGCATAAGGCTTATTGGCCACCATAGCCAAGCCAGTACCAAATTAAAGGTAGCCAAATAAACATAGTTGTTAGGCTGCCTTTTATTGTTTGGTAAGCAATCCAAGCCCAAAACATCTGTTTACTGGGCTTTTTGAAGCGACTGAATAAAGTCTTTTTATGTGGGTTTGCTGTAGTCATGATTCACCTTAAAAATACGGTGTGTCCGTGTAATTGACTATAATCAATTCGATTTTTTTCAATATCCATAGAATGCTCTTTATGGATACGCAGAACAATCTAGAATTTTCAGACGTTGATTATGCACACTTGATACAATCGTATTTAAGGGTTTGCAATATGTCTTTAGAAAATAATAAAAACCGTTTTCCATTCAAACAGATTTTTGAGGCTGCGGAAAATCAAAAACAAGGCCGCAAAGTCGAAGTTGAAATCCCCGGATATCCGAATAGTTTTGTGTTTGAAATTAATGGGGGCTCCATCACCGCAAAGCCGCACTCATCTTGCGGTGATTGCAATTGCGACGGCCATTGGCGTGTTAATGATGACTATCTGTTAGATGTTGTCGGCAACCCGGAAGTGTACATCGAAAATCCCGCAAAAATAAATTGGGAATGGTTATATAATTAAGCCATTATTCCGCGGCCTTTAGATCCTTACACGGAAATTCTGATGAACATGCAGAGCAGGAAAATTGCACAAGACTGTTTATGCTGTCCATTTCTATGGTTGATCCGGTGACGCGGATTCCTGTTTGCTTTTTCAGTTTAGATAAAGCGCGAGAGAAGGTTTCAGGCTGCATGCCTAAACGCGACGCGAGCAAGGTTTTATCATAGGGCAGGTGGATCTTAACCGCTCCGTTGCTGTCCTGTTGAACCAAACGCAATAAAAAGCAGCCTATTCTTTGCGGGGCGTTTTGAATGACCCTGTGCTCAATCTCTTGATCTTGCTGGCGTCTGTATTTTGCCATCGCATTAAGCATAGCCAAGGCCAGTTTATTATTATTTTCAATCTCTGCTTTTAAATTAGTAAGCGGAAAGGAAAGAATAACACACGGCTCTACCGCTTCTGCGCTATAGGGGTAAACATCTTGTTCGAATATAGAGGTTTCACCGAAAATATGCCCCTGAGGAAGTATATCAACCACCGCCTGATCACCATCAAGCGTCTCTCTGAATAACTTCACCCAACCACTTTTTATATAATAAAAACGCGTTGCCTCATCACCATGAATGAAAAAGACTTTGCCTTTGGGTTGTTTTGATTCAACAACACCTTGGCCAAGCCTTTCTATGGCCTGCTCATCATCAAGGCTCTTAAAAATGTTAATCGTCTTTATAATATCGACATTCGTATCCATCTGGGGGATCTCTTGTTATTAATTACGCTGTATTTATATTTCGAACTTGATCAAAATCAATGATTTATTACCATGTTGAGGCTATATTCTACCATCGGGTTATTCTAAACGCGAAATCACATTCAGTAAAACCGTAAATTAAAAAAGGTGAATATAACGGAATTGATTTTAGTCAATGTTTTGATTGTCATCTTTGGCGATAGTCCGTTCAGTTAATTAAGGTAAATTTATGCTCGCGCAATGTCTTGAAAATTTTACATCATCTTACGGGTTGCCCTTTAGTTTATTTTTGGGCGGCTTGGTTGGTGGCTTTACGCATTGCAGCTGGATGTGCTCTCCTTTTGTGGTCGCACAGGGACAGCAGAAAACATTCCGCGGACAATTGCTAATTCCGTATCATTTGGGGCGTATGACCACTTATGTGTTCTTGGCGGTTATATTCAGTACGGTTATCAATTTAGCGTTTGTTTTCTCCGATTTAAAACTTATGGTTACTGCGCCGCTGCTCGGCATAGCGGGCTTTGTGTTTATTGTGTCCGCATTCCCTAAGTTGTTGGAAATATTTCCTTGGGTCTTGAGAATCAAGTTAGGAATACCGTATTCATATATTCAGGGATATGTTGCTAAGGTATCACGCATTAAAGGGTCGGTCGGACGTTATGGCTTGGGTGTATTACTCGGGTTTATGCCTTGCGGCTTGGTAATCTCGGCGTTAATGGCATCTGCAAGTGCGCCTACGGTTATACAATCGGCGTTTGCAATGTCGGCATTTACTCTGGGCACAATTCCCGCACTGGCGTTAGTTTCTCTTGGTGGTGTGGCGTTTAAGTATAAATACCCCGTTATGAGCAAGTATTTGTTTAAAGGTGGGATGGTTGTAAGTGGTTTATGGCTGTTCACATTAGCGGGCACTATGGTTTTTTAAAAAGGAAAAGATGAATGACAGCAGGATCTTCAAAAACCGAATATAACTACGATATCGTGAAGCTGTTTACGATTGCGACTATTTACTGGGGGATCGTAGGGTTTCTGGTCGGCATATTTATTGCCCTTCAAATGGTTTTCCCTGATTTAAATATCGAGCCATATCTTAGTTTTGGTCGTTTACGCCCCTTACATACATCCGCTGTTATCTTCGCATTCGGCGGGAATGCCTTATTCGCAACCAGTTACTTTGTCGTCCAAAGAACCTGTGGCGTTCGTTTATGGAATGACAGTTTGGCATTCTTTACATTCTGGGGTTATCAGGCGTTTATTCTGATGGCCGGTCTCGGATACGTTTTTGGAGTAACGCAAGGTAAGGAATATGCGGAGCCTGAATGGTATGCCGATTTATGGCTGACAATCGTCTGGGTTGCGTATTTGGTTGTGTTCCTTATGACTGTGATTAAGCGTAAAGAGCCTCACTTATATGTGGCAAACTGGTTCTATCTCGCATTTATCATAACTGTTGCTGTACTGCATTTGGGTAACGCGCTTGCATTACCAATCGGCGCGGTTGACGTAAAAAGTTATTCGGCTTTCGCGGGTGTTCAAAGTGCCATGATTCAATGGTGGTACGGGCATAACGCCGTTGGATTTTTCTTAACCGCCGGCTTTTTGGGGATGATGTATTACTTCATTCCTAAGCAAGCGGGCAGACCTGTCTATTCATATCGTTTGTCTATTGTACACTTTTGGTCATTGATTTTTATCTATATCTGGGCGGGGCCTCACCACCTTCATTACACGGCTCTACCTGACTGGGCGCAAACATTGGGGATGACATTCTCTATCATGTTATGGATGCCTAGCTGGGGCGGAATGATCAATGGTGTGATGACCCTTTCGGGGGCATGGCATAAGCTTCGCGAAGACCCCGTGCTTCAGTTTATGATCGTTGCGCTGGCCTTCTATGGCATGAGCACATTCGAAGGGCCGTTAATGTCTATACGATATGTGAATGCTCTATCTCACTATACTGACTGGACGATCGGTCACGTGCATTCAGGTGCTCTGGGTTGGGTTGGATTTATCAGCTTTGGCGCGCTTTACTATCTTGTGCCACATCTTTGGGGCAGGGACCGTCTTTATTCAATTAAGCTTGTCAGCGCACATCTGTGGATCGCGACACTCGGTATTGTTTTCTATATTGCGGCAATGTGGGTTTCCGGGATCATGCAGGGCTTAATGTGGCGCTCATATAACGACATGGGTTTCTTGGAATACTCATTCGTTGAGAGTGTGATGGCGATGAAACCTTTCTATGCCATCCGTGTAATGGGCGGTGTGCTTTACCTCACCGGCGCTCTGATTATGGTTTACAACTTCTATCGAACAATACGCGGCGATATTAGTGAAAAAGAACCTTTGGAAAACACTTCTGACGCTACAAACGAAAGCGACAGTGCATCTAATAAAATTGACATTCAAGGAGCTGTGACATCATGAGTTGGATGAATAAACACGAAAAACTAGAACGTAACTCACTGCTTCTGCTTGTATCAGTAATTGTTACCGTACTAATTGGTGGTATTGTTGAGATTATACCGTTGTTCCGTATGGAAACTGTAATTGAACCTGTCGAAGGGGTGCGTCCTTATACACCTTTGGAATTGGTCGGATATAACATTTATATCCGTGAGGGATGTTACAACTGTCACTCACAACAAGTCCGCCCATTAAGAGATGAAGTCGTGAGATACGGACATTATTCTCTTGCTGCGGAGAGCATGTATGACCACCCATTCCAGTGGGGATCAAAACGAACAGGCCCTGATCTGGCGCGTGTTGGCGGTAAATACTCTGATGAGTGGCATGTCGCGCACTTGGTAGAGCCGCGTGATCTGGTTCCTGAATCAATTATGCCTTCATATAGTTTCCTATTAAAACGCGGTGCTAAGCTTCATGACTTGAAAAAGCATCTGGGTTCTCTCAGTACGCTTGGTGTTCCGTATACTAAGGAAATGATTGACTGGGCAGAAAAAGATGCGGTCGTTCAAGCCACAGGCGAAGCAAGAGCCGATACTGCGGGAATTGAAGAACGCTATGGTGAGAACGTCAATATACGTGATTTTGACGGCAACCCGGACATGATTTCTGAAATGGATGCTTTGATTGCATACCTGCAGGTACTTGGCACCATGGTAGATTTCGAAGCTGCGAAAGCAGTGGAAGGAGGGGAGTAGTATGAAAAGCTTTTTTGCTAATCCTGACCTTGGTTTAATCGGGTTATTATTCTTTTTTATCTTTTTTTGCACGATGGTTCTTTGGACTTTCCGACCTGGCTCAAAAAGTAAGTATGACAAACACGCAAACATCCCTCTTGATGAAAATGAAGCGGAGAACAACTAATGGCTGATCACAATAAAGAAAAAGAAGTAGATAAAATCTCAGGTGTTGAGACAACCGGCCATGAATGGGATGGCTTAAAGGAATTGAATAATCCACTTCCTCGCTGGTGGCTTTGGGTGTTCTTTATCTGTGTCATCTGGTCTGTGTGGTATTTCGTTGTGTATCCGTCATGGCCTGTGCCCGGTGGTGCCACCGAAGGGACGAGCGGTTATACGCAGTTTAAGGAATTGAAAGAAAGCCAAGATGAAATTGTTGCGCGTCAGGCTCGCTATCTGGAGCGTTTTGAAAGCGCATCTTTAAAAGACATCATGAATGATGAGGAATTATACGCATTTGCTATGGCAGGTGGCGCTTCGGCTTTTAAAGATAATTGTGCAACATGTCACGGAACCGGCGCCGAAGGCGGCAAGGGCTATCCGAACCTGAATGACGATGATTGGCTTTGGGGTGGTAAACTGGAAGATATTCATCAGACATTAAGCTTCGGTATTCGTGCGGACAATCTGGATACACGTATTTCACAAATGCCGTCTTTCGGTAAAGATGGATTGTTAAACCGCGAAGAAATTGATGCCGTTGTAGATTATGTGCTGACCCTTTCAGGTGGACACAAAGAGGAAACGTTCGATATAGGCGCAAAAGTTTATAAAGAACAATGTGCATCATGTCATGGCGATAACGGCAAAGGTTTACGTGAGTTCGGCGCGCCTAACCTAACCGATAAAATATGGCTTTATGGCGGTGATCGCGCATCGGTATTCAAGACTGTTTATTATGCCCGCGCTGGTATGATGCCGGCATGGAAGGACCGTTTAGATGAAAACACCATTAAGCAACTGACTGTGTATTTACACCAGTTAGGCGGCGGTGAGGCAGATAACGAGTTAAATTCTCAAGAGAAAGCCATGGACAATGTCGAACCAGAAGCATCAGTCCCAGACGAACCAACAGAACACGCAGAGTGATGACCTTCAGTACTTTGCGAAGCAGGAGAAAATCTATCCTAAGCGTGTCTGGGGAAAGTACAGGAAAATAAAATGGGCGACAATGATTGTCACGTTAGGGATTTATTACCTAACCCCGTTTATTCGTTGGGATCGTGGCCCAAATGCCCCTAATCAGGCCGTTCTGATTGATCTGAATAATGCCAAGGCATATTGGTTTGGGATAGAGATCTGGCCGCAGGAGGTATATTATTTAACCGGTATTCTTATCCTTGCTGCTATTGGTTTGTTTTTCGTAACCAGTTTGTTCGGGCGCGTATGGTGTGGCTACACATGTCCACAAACAGTTTGGACAGATTTATTTGTCTGGGTAGAGCGGCTAGTGCAGGGGGATCGAAATGCACGGAAAAAGCTACATAACGCACCGTGGACATTTGATAAAATCAAAAAAATTGCACTGACCCATTTCATCTGGCTGGTGATTGCTTGGTGTACGGCGGGTTCATTTGTTTTGTATTTTAATGATGCCCCAACCTTGGTGTGGAGCTTTTTTGAGGGAGATGTATCGCCGGTTGTTTTAACATTCATTGCGGGCCTTACATTTTCCACCTATCTGATGGCCGGCTTTGCCCGTGAGCAAGTGTGCACATTTATGTGTCCTTATGCCCGCTTTCAATCCGCTATGTTTGATAAAGATACGCTGATTATCAGCTATGATGAAAAGCGCGGAGAGAAGCGCGGCAAGCATAAAAAAGGCGATAGTTGGGAAGGGCGTGGACATTGTATCGATTGTACCGCATGCGTGCAGGTTTGCCCGATGGGTATTGATATACGCGAAGGCCTGCAAATGGAATGTATTGCATGTGGGCTATGTGTTGATGCGTGCAATAACATTATGGACAAGGTTGACCTGCCACGCGGATTAATTCGATATGACACCACCAATCATATGGAGGCAGAGGTAAAAGGCGGAGATGAAAAGTTTAAATTTATTCGTCCCCGTACAATATATTATTTATGCGTGATCGCGATTGTGGGGTGTACGATGTTATATGCATTGATTAATCGTGCGCCGCTTCAGTTAAATGTGCTTCATGACAGGAATCCTGTTTTTGTGCAGCTTTCATCAGGTGAAATCAGAAACGGATATATTTTAAAGATCTTAAACAAAACGCATAATCACAACACATACCAAATCTCTGTTGATGGGCTGGAGAATGCAAGAATCGAAGTTAAAGCAGCAGGAGATGCGAATAAAAATAAGCTACACGTGCCTGCAGATAGCGTCGGATCATACCATGTGAATGTAAGCGCTGATGTTACTCCCGATCATCCGCGTGAAGTTATCTTTAAGATACAAGATGAGGCCGGGACGATGACAGATGAATATAAATCAGTATTTATCACGCGTAAGGATTAAGTTATGTCACAAGTGCCCCCCAAACCCTTTGGTAAACAGGTTTTTGCAATTTTTGCACTGTTCTTTTTGGCTATAATCATCGTAAACAGCATTTTTATTTATATAGCCGTCGAATCACATACGGGGATTATTACGCAAAACCCATATGAAAAAGGCCTGAAATACAACGAAACTCTGTCAAAGGCAAAATCACAACGCCACATGCATGACAGCATTTCCTATGATGATGGAATTTTAAGATGGGAGTTGGTTGACACTAACGGAGATAGTATTAACACTGCATCTGTTACGGTTAAGCTCATCAGGCCTGTTCAGGATGGGTATGACTTTGAAACTACATTAAACCATATAACGAATGGTGTTTACGAAGCGGACTTAGACCTTCCATTAACCGGTCAATGGGAGGCGCATTTGAAAGCATCATGGGACGAAACACAATTTCAAACGATATACACATTTCAAAACGCACAGAAAAAATAGATGGTTTTGAAAATTTTGTAGAACGTACACCTGATGGTGATGCAAAACTTTCACTCCTAATCAGCGGTGTTCACTGTGCCGGATGTATTCAGAAAATTGAATCCACTCTTGCAAAAGAGGACGGAATAAAAGGCGTTCGATTAAATTTCTCCACAAAACGGTTGGAATTATCCTGGGACGGCGACGACATTAAAGCCAATTCGTTCGTCAAAAAAATCCAAAACCTTGGATATGGCGTAAACCCGTATTCCCCTGATAAACAACAGGAACAAGCACAAGAACAAGCTAGATTTTTATTGCTCTGCCTTGGTGTTGCCGGCTTTGCCATGGGGAATATCATGCTTTTGTCCGTCGGGCTGTGGTCTACATCGGGGGAAACGATGGGAATTGCGACGCGAAGTTTAATGCATTGGATTTCCGCTGCAATCGCACTTCCTGCCATTATATTTGCGGGCAGGCCGTTCTTTCGCTCTGCATTAAAGGCGTTAAGAGGCGGCCATACAAATATGGATGTTCCCATATCTCTCGCGCTTACGCTTGCCAGCGGTATGAGTTTATATGAAACAATAAACCATGGCGAACATGTCTATTTTGATTCCGCAGTTATGTTGATGTTCTTTTTGCTCATAGGCAGATATTTAGACTTTAGAGCACGCGGGGCGGCGCAATCTTCTGCCACCGACTTACTAAGTACCTTAACCGGCTTCGCAAAGGTCGTCGAAGGTGAGAAGACCAAGAATATTCCGATACGTGGTGTTCGTGAGGGTATGATCATTCGCGTTGCAGTTGGTGAGAAATTCCCCGTAGATGGGTGCGTCAGTGAGGGGCAATCAACAGTAGATACGTCAATTGTCACAGGGGAGACAATTCCAAGGGATATTCAGATTAATGATGATGTGTATGCAGGCACATTGAACTTATCAAATCCCGTTACAATTAAAACAGTATCCGCGACGGAAGATTCCCTTCTTGCGGATGTAGTACGCCTGATGGAAAAGGCAACCCAAGGGCAGGCGCAATATGTTCGTATAGCGGATAGAGCGGCAAAGCTTTACACACCTGTCGTGCATTCTCTGGCTCTTTTGGCTTTTTTAGGCTGGTGGTTGATTGGCGGCATTGCATTTCAAGAGGCATTAATGATCGCCGTAACAGTTTTAATCATTACCTGTCCTTGTGCTCTTGGGCTGGCCGTGCCTGTCGTTCAGGTGCTTGCGACGGGTAGTTTGATGAAAAAAAATGTATTGGTTAAATCCGGCGATGCGCTTGAAAGATTGGCAGAAATTGATCTGGCGCTTATGGATAAAACAGGCACCCTAACACTAGGGAAGCCAACCCTTATTGGTGATTACAGTTCTGCTGACCTTCAAAAAGGAGCGTCTTTAGCCGCGCAAAGTGCCCACCCTTTATCAAAGGCCTTGGCACAGGCATATGATAAGGAATTAATATCAATAAAATCTGTACATGAGATAGCAGGAAGCGGCGTTGAAGGCGAAATAGATGGAAAATTAATACGCCTTGGAAGTCGTTCATGGTGTGGTGATGAAACTGTTCCGCAGTCAGAGCACATTGAACTTTGGCTTTCGCATGAGGGGCATGATCCGGTTCGGTTCTTGTTTAAAGATCAACTAAAAGAAGATAGCGCGAAGACGATTGCGAACCTTAAATCGCATGGAATCAAATCAATCATCCTATCAGGTGACCGTGAAGAGGTTGTTCAGCAAGTAGCACAGGAGTGCGGAATTGATGAATTTCACGGTGGTATCACACCGCCTGAAAAATATAAAATCATGGAGAAAATGCAATCTGACGGCCACAAAATTTTGATGGTTGGCGATGGTTTGAATGATGCCCCAACCTTGGTGGGTGCAGATGTCTCTATGGCGCCAGGAACGGCAATCGATATGGCACAAAATGCGGCCGATATTGTGTTTATGGGTGATAAATACGCGCCTGTTTATGACACATATAATATTGCGAACCTGACACAAAAGCTGGTTAAACAAAATTTTGCGCTCGCTGTGATGTATAACATAATCGCAATCCCGCTTGCGCTGGCCGGTCTTGTCACACCATTAATCGCGGCAATCGCAATGTCAGGGTCTTCATTATTGGTTATTGGTAATTCTTTTCGTTTAAGGATGAATTCATGAGCGTGCTTATCTATCTTATCCCCATGGCATTGTTACTTGGCTTTGCAGGTCTGGCGGCCTTTGTCTGGAGCCTAAAATCTGGGCAATATGACGATTTAGACGGCGCGGCACAGCGTATATTATTTGATGATGACGAAAATCCTCCCGAAACTTGACTTGTGTCAATTGTTTTCATGCAACATAGTGAGATAACTGCGTTACATTATTAATTAGCCTTTTTAAAGCGTAGGAGTTTTATTATGAAATTCACATCTAAAGTATTACTAATGGCCGGTGTAGCGGGGATTGCCATGGCTTCTCTACCTGCGCAGGCGAAAGATTTGGGCGACGGTTATTTCGCTAAAGAACGTTTTCAAGTTCGTTTAAGAGCAATCGGTATCCTTGCGGATGGTGACGGTGTTGTTGAAAATACCACACTGGATACAGATGCTGATAATGCATATGCGCCAGAGATTGATATTACTTACTTCTTCACAGAGCATGTAGCAGCTGAGCTTATTGCTGCGACAGCCAAGCACACAGTCAGTGCAGGTGGTAATAATCTGGGTGACACATGGGTATTGCCACCAACATTGACGTTGCAATATCACTTTACACCTGACAATAAATTCAGCCCATATGTCGGTGCGGGTATTAACTATACTGTTTTCTATGGTGAAGACGATGCACCGGGTTTTACTGACTTTAACGTTGGTAATGGTTTCGGGCTTGCTGTTCAGGCCGGTTTTGACTACTGGATTAACGATAACTGGGGTCTGAACTTGGATGCCAAATATATTGACCTGAATGTTGATGCAAGTGTCAATAACGGCGGCCTAAACGCATATGACGTTGATATTAACCCATGGGTTATCGGTGCCGGTGTTTCATACCGTTTCTAATCCAAAGTTAAAAAAGAGATATCTTATTAAGGCGTCCTGAGTAGGGCGCCTTTTAGCTATGTCTGCTTTCCAAAAAGGTCTTCGTTTGATCAAGACAAGCGCATATATCCTCTAGCATCGTTTCCTTTGCACATTCGTCCTGATTTGCATTTTTCTCTGCATGTTCACATATCGATGCCAAGTTATTAGCCCCGACATTCGCGGCGCTGCCTTTCAGTTTATGCGCTGCCGCCTTCCAGCCATCATCGTTATTGATTGATTTACTCTGTAATAAAGAGCTTAGGCTTATTTCCGCCTGCTCAAAGAACATATGCAATAATTCTCGTTCTTCCTCGGGATCACCGTCCGTGAACATCTCTAAACGCTCCAGATCAAAACCGACATTGTTTTGTATCGCTTCCTTACAGCATTCATCCATAATTTTTTCTGCAATCTCTTGCGTTTCAAGCGTAAGCGTAATCCACTTCGCCATGATCTTCTTCAGTTTCTCAGGTCTGACTGGTTTACTGAGGTAATCATCCATACCCGCTTTGATGCATTTTTCTTTGTCGCCAACCATTGCATTTGCAGTTAAGGCAATAACAGGAAGGTGCTGTCCACGCTCCGCTTCTTTTTGTCTAAGCAAAGTAGTCGCCTGATATCCGTCAATTATGGGCATCTGGCAATCCATTAAAACAATATCGTAATGATTGTTTTCTATATAATTCAGTGCTTGCTCTCCGTTTTCTGCAAGATCAACATTCTTAAAGCCAAGCTTCTTTAGGACTTTTTGTATAAAGACCTGATTAACTGGATGATCATCCACAGCAAGAATGCTAATTTCAGTTGATATTGAACTACTTGTATCATCGTCGTTTTCATCATAAAGGTTCACCGCTTTCGTGTTTTCATTTGGAATGATTAGTGGAACAGAGAACCAGAACGTAGAACCATGACGCTCATAACTATCTACGCCAATTTCACCATCCATAAGTTCAACTAATTGCTTTGAAATAGTCAGGCCCAGCCCGGTTCCGCCAAATTTACGGGTCACCGAAGCATCTGCCTGTGTGAATTTTTCAAATACCTTCTCAAGCTTATCTTTCGGAATACCAATTCCTGTATCCTCGACGGCAATATATAGGGTGGGCGAGACAGAGCTTGCCGTGGTTTTTAACCTGACTGTTATGCCGCCTTCATCAGTAAATTTAATGGCGTTATTTATTAGATTTCTAAGGATTTGCTGAATACGCCCTAAATCTGCGCTGATCATGCATGGTACGTTGTCATCTTTTTCGATCTTTAATTCGATCCCCTTATCAGTTGTTACAGGGATAAAGAGCTGTATGACCTGACGGATTGCAGTTTCAAGATCGAATGGCACGTTCTCTACTGTTAATTCGCCTGCCTCGATCTTTGAGATATCTAAAATATCATTAAGTATTGAAAGCAAATTTTCACTGGAAGAGTGAAGGGTTTCGGCGTTTTCACGTTGTTCGAAATCCAATTCAGAGTCTAAAAGCATTTCCGCCATGCCAATGATACCATTCATCGGCGTTCTAAGTTCATGGCTCATATTTGCGAGGAATTCACTCTTCGCATGGCTTGCTGCTTCTGCCTTTTTTTGAGCTTCTATCGCATCAAATCTTAAAAGCTCCAATTTATCGGTATATTCCTGCACCTGAGATTCTATGCGCCTTCTCTCGGCGATTTCTTTCTCGGCCTTTTCCTTTTCAATGCATAATTCTTTTTCGTGATTTTTGCGTTCAGTGATGTTGCGTTCTATAGCGGTAAAATGCGTAACCGTACCCGATTCATCTTTGATAGGGACAATACTTATCTCTAACCAATACGGATCGCCATCCTTGGTGTAATTTAAAAGTTCATCCTTAAAAGGGCGCCCGTTTTCAAGGTTTCTTCTTAATCTTGCCAGTACCTCTTTATCGGTATCGGGGCCTTGCAATATTCTTGGCGTTTTTCCAACTATTTCACTTTGCTCATATCCGCTAATTCTGGTGAATGCTTTGTTTACGTATATAATTTCAGGCCCGTTCTCCAAATCTGCCGTTGTAATCACAACGGCGTCATGTGCATTAACGACGGTTTCTTCAAGTAATCTTGCATTCTCCTTTAGATCACCATTTATGGCATATAGCTCACGGCTTTTTTCCTCTAACAAAGTTTCAGCCTGTTTTCTGGCATTCCTTTCACGTTGTAAACGTTTTTCCAGTCTTTCTATCTCGCTTTGGTAATCCATATTATTCTTCCTAATGACGTGTTAGGTTAAAAACTCTGCAAAAATGCTCATCCGTATTATTGTCAATTGATCGAAGGCTTATCGTTTCATCATAAAAGTCAGCGCAGCCAAGGATCAGCCCCTCCGTAAAGTCTGCTAATGGCCTTTGAGAGACATATACAAGATCCATATTCTGCTCATCCCGAATATGTGTTTCCAAATTTGGCAGTGGTGAATCAGGGTATAATTTCTTTACTTCGACATGAATTGTGTCGTGTATTGATTCCAGAAAATCAAACGCACAGGTAGGTTTTTCAAAAAATTGAGGCATAATTTTATTAAACCTAAAGAAGAAGTGACGCCCGTATTGTTTAATAATCTCATCAACCGGCACTTTTATTTGATTACTCAGTTCGCATGCAATCATAACAAATTCTGTGTAATGGTAGGTGCCAACTGATGTGTATGATCCGCCGGATTCAAGGTCACAATCGTCTAAAATATCGTCAACCATACATGCACCGTATCTATCTTCGATCATCTGCAAAAACTCTGTAAAAATAATACCTTTCATGACGGTTCTTTCTTACTAATGGGGCATCTCTGCATATTTAGCTCCATGGATATATTCCAAAAGCTGTGATTTCAGAAACGGCTTGCTGATAAATCCGGTTGCCCCTTGCTCAAACGTAGAGGTCATTGTCTGCAGGCTATTATCGCTTGAAAACATAACAACTTGTGCGCCCGGGTCATGGCCTAATATCCAATCCAAAAGGTCAGTACCATTTTGATCAGGCAGATTGATATCTAAAAATATTAGATGCGGTTGGAATGTGCTGTATAAGCTGAAGACTTTATTGCCATATGAGGCAGTCATCAGGTCACATTCACCTTTTAGGGTGTTACGCACAATCCAGCGTGTTACGGGGTCATCCTCAACCAACAAAACACGGCGAGTATTTACATGGTCAATATTTTGCGTTTTCACGCTTTGCGGTTCTGCCTGTAAAATATCAACTCTGTTGGTTTTATAACGCGCGGGCAGGGTGAACAGATTATCGACTTTTGACCTGATCATATCAACATACTTAGACCCGTCACAGCCAAGGTTATATAAATGATAGGTCGTCTTTTCATTATTTTCATGCTCAATAAGTTCGCAAATTTGCGCACCTGCATGGCTAAGGATCTCGGCTTGTACATTTCTGCAAATAATGTGAACGCCGTTTTGTTGGCAAAAAAATACGTGTCCCTCCAAACAATTTAGATAGGATTGCGCGATCGATCTGGTCCACAGCAGGCAATCCTCACGTACGGCTTCATCTATGTTGTTCAATGGAATATAAAGTGCGTGCCATCCTACCCAGCTGCTTGGTGATTTACCTATAGAGGATGAAATATTCATAAGCGTACGCTCTGTGTTGACGGATGATATTTTCACACGACTTCTCCCTTTAATTTTTTTTCTGTGTAGTGTGGTGATTTTTCGATGTATTGAAATAATTTGTTCTGGGTGAATGGCTTTCCTATGAAGCCTTTTGCACCGGAAGTCATCGCCTCCAAGATATTCTCACGATCACCATTTCCGCTTAGCATGACGATATATGCATCACTGTCCATCGCGATAATCTTGCGCAAAATATCCTTGCCGTTTGCATCGGGCAGGCCAATATCTAAAAACACAACATCAGGCGCCGTATCTGCATATACCGTTAACGCTTCGTAGCCATCCTTTGCCGTAGATAGGGCGTACCGATCGCCCAATGTATTTTTAATTAATCTTTGTGTCAGAAGATCATCTTCGATCACAAGAATTTGAACGTCTTTTCTTGAGAGCCTTTTTGCAGGGATCTTTGAGACGTGGTTTTTGTTTATTTCTGTGTTGAGAACTTGTTTTTGACGCTCCAACTCTTCTTGTTTTAATTGCTGTCGACGTTGGTCCAAGCGCTCCTTGTGCAGGCGCTCAATACGCTGACGGCAAAGGCTGTACAACTCCTTATCATTAATATCCTTCTCAAAAAGAATTGCCAGACTCGATGGGGGCGAGTCTGGCATAAGTTTATGGTTTAAGGTGGATAAAAATGTTGCAATTTCTTTGCGATAAATTTCTCTTGTAAGAAGAAAAACGTCATTGTTGCTACCAACAAAAATCTTTGTGTTTCTGCTTTCAAATTCATTTTCTACATGATTTGAAAATTGTAAAATTATGTTGTCATGGTCTCCTGTTACTTTTGAAAATGGTATGTACAAACAGCGAAATGATTCCGGGCTAGACTTTATCTCCTCTATTAATTTCATTTCTGCGCTGCTGTTAATAACAATCATCTCCTGTCCTTTCACTAATAACTTAGCAACAGGCGTGCCAGAAAATTTATCTATATATAACAGTTACTTAAGTTTATAAGCATTTTGATAATCTCATAATGAAACGTTTTATTTTGAGACAATCATGTTATGTGACCCATTTTGAAACACTTATTTAACCCATTACAGATATGATTTTAGGGGGAGATGTTCATGGAAGATAAAGTTTTAATCGTAGAAGATGACACCGTTCAGCAGCATATTCTAAAAACTATGCTCCGAAGAAGTCTAAACCTATCCTCTGAAACTGTGGGTGATGGCAAAACCGCATTGGATATCCTTCAAAAAGATCAGGGTAAGCATATTCGCCTTGTTATTCTTGATTTAATGCTGCCTGTGATGTCAGGCTTGGAAATCCTGCAGATTATTAAACAAACATATACGGACATCCCCGTCATTATGATTACGGGGAGTAGGGACACCGCGCATGCAAGCGAAGCCATTCATTTGGGCGCTGTTGATTTCTTAACCAAGCCTTTTCAGGCAGAGCGTTTAATCACGACTGTTAAAAATGTGCTGAAAATGACTGTCCTGACAAAGGAAGTAGAGCGGCTAAACCGTCATAATAAACATCAATATAGTTTTCAAAACTTAATCGGCCACGATGGCGGGCTCTCTCATTATGTGGAAATGGGTAAAAAAGCATCCATCACCAGCATTCCTGTTCTTATTACCGGTGAGACAGGCGTCGGTAAGGAAGTTTTTGCACAAGCAATACACGGCGAAAGTGATCGTCATGGGAAACCTTTTATTACGGTTAATTGCGGCGCTATCCCTAATCAGTTGGTCGAAAGCATTCTATTTGGTCATGAGAAGGGCGCTTTTACAGGTGCGACTGATAAAACAATCGGTAAATTTCGAGAAGCAGATGGCGGAACCATTTTTCTGGATGAAATAGGCGAATTACCCCTTGATGCGCAAGTAAAGCTATTAAGGGTGTTACAACAAAAAGAAGTAGAACCCGTCGGCGCGGCAAAGGCAATTCCCGTTAATGTGCGGGTGATTTCCGCAACGAACAGAAATCTGAAGGAAGAAGTGGAAATCGGCAATTTCCGCGAAGATTTATATTTCCGTCTCAATGTTTTTGAAATTGATTTACCCCCATTACGGCAAAGAAGAGAAGATATTCCGCTTCTTATTCGGCATTTTATAGATCGTTTCTCTGTTAGAGAAGGCGTGAAGCCAAGCCAAGTACCACCCGATTTGGATATGTTCCTGATGCAACATGACTGGCCGGGAAATGTTCGCGATCTTGAAAATGCAATCAGCCGCGCCATGGTACTTGATGATGATGGCGTTCTGCAGCGTGAAGATTTTGATCGGGTGATCGTCAGTAATAAAACACCGCCAAGTAATAATACTGAAACCTTAAACCAGGATCATTACTCTATATTCAGTGGGGAGCACATCAAGCCAATGACAATTATTGAACGTGAGGTGATGGAAATGGCATTACAGCATTACAATAATAATGTCACAAAAGCGTCAAAAGCATTGGGAATGGCAAAATCCACCTTTTATCGAAAGCTGGCTAAAGATAATGACGGCTCTTTATAACATAATCACGCACCCGGATTATGTGGGGTGATTATCATCATGATGTTTATCTTGATGATCCTGAATAAAGTAAACATCGCTATAATCTTCTTCTTCTGAACTGCTATCATCACCATCTGTGTTTTGCTGATAGTCAGCGCCGCTAATATAGGCACCGGCGCGATCATTTAACGCTTTTATACTGTCTGCGAATTTATCTGCCTTGGCTTTAAAGCGTTCCTTCATTTTCTCAAACCGTGCAGAAACGTCTAACCCTGTTGTATTACGTAGCCCCTCAAATGAAGCGGATGCCGTAGGGTTGGCAATGCGTTTACTTACATATCCCGCTCCGGCACCTGCACCCAAAAGCATCAAGCCACTCAGGACGTGCACACCAAGAACATCTTCCCAGAAGTTATAAACCGCAAATGTAGAGGTCGTAACAACAGAAGATATGGTTCCGCCAACACCCGATGAAATTGCATCGGTGATGTTATTACCACCTGATGCCATATCCAGCATCACACTGGTTGCGGCAATAGCAGACGCCCCGACAACAGCGTATTTATTCCCTGCAACTTTACCGACACCGTTCTTAATATTACGGCTTACGCCTACGATACTATCCCATAGCATCGTGCCCATCATGCCTGCGCGCTTTGTAATATGTTCAGACAAAGCAAGCGGATTTTCTTTATCGGCAATTTCCGCTTTATAGGAGCGAATAGTCTCTGCACGTTTCATTTTGCCATATTGCGCACCGGCTTTACTTTCAAGGAAGTCATTTTCCTTTTCAGGCATATCATCCCCAATGAACGAAGCATATAGCGGTGATGTACCGGTATGGCGTATTTGTATTTGCACAAGTTCTTCAAGGTTTTCATTCAAAACCTCTTCTAATTCGGCGCGATCACCTGTGCGCTCATATTCCAAAAGGGCGTCCGTAACATCGTGGATGCGTTCTCTCACATAATGCTGATACCATGGCTCTCCGATACCGACATGACTTGCCATATGTTCTAGCGTCACATCGAATTGCGCTAAGGCTTTTAGATTATCGTCAAGAGTGTGGCGATCTATGTGAATTGTCTTTTTAGACTTCGCAAGCATGACAGAGATATCTGTTTCTGTAAGGTCTTTCTGCAATGCTTCTTCAACATCAATTCTCACCTCGGCTGCTTCGGCCAACGTTGTTACAGTCTCTCTGTAATTTTTCCCTAAACATTCATTATATGACGCAAGGGCACAAGCCGCATTGGCAAAGGGGCAATTTTCTTCCCATGCCGCTTGATATGCCTGTTCAGGTGATGTTTTTAATTTCACATCCTTGGTCAAACCATGCAATCGGTCCGCCAATGACGTTTTTTGTTTAATACGAAGCGCTTCACCTGTGCTGACACCTGCCTGATAACTAAGATCAGTCAGAGGCGACATCAGGTCAAATATCTTATGCGCGCCCTTTGTACCGTGATTATAACCCTTTGATGCCATATACATCCAAAACGCCGCATGAGACGCATTTTGGAACAGGTTGATGTTGAAGAGTTGCGCACCCAATTTATCGGCTGTCGTCTCCGCCGCTTTAGAAAAGGCGGGGTCTGTATTTACAGGAAGGTCAACGCTCTCTAGGCCTGTTTGCATTGCGATACGCATCCAATCCATCATGGTTTGCGCAGGCCCGACAACAGCATTGTCATACATGTAATGTTTATACATGCCGAACGGCCCCATATCCCAGTGCCAATTCTGGCTGTCTTGGGCTTCTTCAGGCAGAAGATCATTATTAATTGTGATCTCTTCCAAGCCGTTTTCACCAAACACCATAATAGTCTCAGCCGCAGCTTGCGCATCGTCAGAGCTACCGCCATTCATGATAAATAACGTGGTGGCAAGCCCAACGAATGTTGCGGCAACGGTTGGGGATTCCTTAATGAAATTGACAACATCCATTGTGAAATCAAGCGCGGTGTCTACTGCGGCTTCTTTTGTTTGAGAAAGGGCAGAACCGCCTTGCTCTATATATTTTTCAAGCGCCGAGAGAACATCTTGATAATCTTCTTTCAGCATATCTTGTGAAATCGATACGTCGGTTAAACCCGTGGCCTGAAAGTTCTCTGTTACTTTGTCTAAAACCTGTTTTGCAGGGCTGGCAACGTCGGCTTTATCAAACCCTTCTTTCAGAATCTCTGCCGCACGATCAGAAAAGGCGAGTAACGGCGCAAATTCATGTTTTATGGCTTCTAATTCTGCAGGTGTAACATCTTCTTTTGCGGCATATATATCCATAAGCGCGGCAAAGGTTGCGTATTCTTTACCGATACCTGATAACGGGGAATCATTACGATCAGTGTAGTGATAACGTTTCCAAACGTTTTGCATTTCATCCGATGTAACAACAGGGCGCATCGCCGTAGATGATGTCATCAGATCGCGTAACGCGTGTGCGCTATTCTTTGCGCTATTTTTTGTTAAACCTGTGAATGCTGCGGACATTTCAAGTTTTGTTGCCCTTTCACGGACATTATCCATTTTTTCCTGAACGGCTTCTTCGAACTCAACCTTATCGATCAGTTCACCCAGCCCCATATCATGCGCGTGATTGTAAAATGTTTCTAATTCGCTTGCGGTTAAACAAACCGTAGATGAAGGCGTTTCATAGCGATTGCCGGACGCGGTGTTAATCGCATCCCAGAAGAGGGCATTTAGTTTTTCTTGATTTTGCCCCTGATGCGCATTGCTTGTGACGGTTTGTGGTGACAAATCAAATTTAAATCCACCTTTGGGGTCTATTGAAGAATTTGGTATCGCACTGGATATGGTTTTCTTGTTACCAATTTCCAACTGATTACGCCACAAGTCTCTGTCGCGCATGGCTTGTTCTGTTTTGGCATGGCATTCTGCGGTTTCTTTTTCTAATTCCTCTTCCGTCTCGATGGGAATTTCAACAGTGCCGTTTGTTGCGAACCGCATCAGGCGATGAAATGCAACACGATCAGCATGCCCCGCATCGATCTTTTCTTTCTTATCTAAACCGGGGTTTAATTCTTCCTGACGTCTTTCTGATAAAACGCGAAAAGGCTGATTCATAAAATCAAGCAACGCCTTCGTTTCATTGCGCCCGTAGATATTATCATCATGTTCAATGAATGAAGGTGTAAAGGACGCAATATCAACGGCATGTTCACTGTTTTCCGGGGCATTATCAGCAGGTGTAATGCTGTAAGACCCTTTACCGTTATGCATAACGCGCACACTGTAATGATCTGCGGCCTTCTGAAGAAGGGACGCTATAGAGAAATGTCCGCGTATGCCAAGTGTATGAGCGGTTGCCATGATCTTTGTTCCTTACTCAGGTTCAGGTATGCCTCTTGCCTCGTGCGTACGAAGCATTGCTTCTTCGATTTGATCACGGGGAATACCGTGCCCACCACCAATTACTTCACCACTGCGGCCTAACATCGGGTCATCCGTAAGGTGTTTGTACATCGTCGCGGAGCCTTTCGGGCTTAGGCCTTCATTTGGCCCTAAACGTGCCATTTCACGCCCCGGGATAGCAGGTAACTGATTATTGATTTCATAGAAAAATCTTTGACGAGGTGCCAAAACAACACGGCCGTCTTTTCTTGGGTCATTCACTGGCATCATGTCATCAGGGTCGATTGTAACTTCGCGCCCCTCTGGGAAGACAGCCGTTCTAAAGATCATCGTAAATTCATTACCCTGAATTTCCTGATAGAGCATGTCTTGCTGTGTTACTTGCGCGTATGGGTTCTGTTCGAATTTTGAACCCGTTCCGTTTGTGCGCGCAACGTCTGTTTCGCGCGGCGTTACATGCTCTTGAGAAGTCTGGGGAGGCGTTTGCGCAGCCCCTGTATTATTGCTCCCTACAGAGATGTCTTTAAATGAATCTAATGTCTGATAGCCACCATTTTGTCCGCCAAAACCAGATGAACTCGTTGTTCTTTCAGGCGTTTGTGTCTCTACTATCTCTGTACGATTTGCTTCACGCTGTACTGCATTTTCTTTTTCATCGTCTTCTTTACAACCGGCCGCGGTTAAAAGAAGTGCGCTCATTGCCGTCGCTGTAAATATTTTCCGTGTGTTCATTATATCGTTCCAACCTTAATTAAGAATGATTATCATTTATTGTTGACAGTGATAATTGTTTGCATTACGTATGTCAATTAAGAATTATTCTTATTTGCAGATTTTTTTTAGATTATAAGGTGCAAAAATATGAGTGCAGCAACAGCAGATATGTCAAGCGGTGCAAAAGTAGGGAAATCCATTACTGATGCAGGTAATTCGCTTATGGATGGCATATCAGATGTATTCAACTTCGCCGTTAAAGGTGTGGCTGTTTACATGGGTGTCGGACTGGTAGATTTGGCACTTTGGCACTATGATCCGGGCGGGGTCGCCTTGTTTGAATCTGTCAAAGACCCAATATTAAAGGCGTTAGACGTTACAGGTGTATCAGACGGATTAAATGCGCTTGCAAAAATGCTGGGCGGCGGTACAGAACAAATAGCGTTAAATTTGGGCGGAGCAGAGCTGGATTTAGGTGGCGATCTTGATGACACCTTCGTTCCTGATTATTAAATCAGCTTTGTAATAGATGACTAAATCTAATTCACGTACATACGTATTCAATTAATTATACCCACTGCTTAACTGTTTTCACCCATTAGAACTGTAAGTGGAAAGAAGTCGGCACACCGACCAGCATAACACACTGTTTAAGCGTATTTTTTTCTGCGTATTACATAAGGTTTATTACAAACGAAGATATGCGGTGCAGTTAGTTTTCATACTTTCTTTTTACAATCCTACATAGTTTTTTAAACATAATTATCTATTATAAATGAATTCATTTTTCCATGTGATGAGCACGCACATGCCTGAGAAAACATTATGTTAGAATTTTTGCAGAGCAATTTAGAGCATTTTTTTATTTTTGGCGATATACCTGCCAATATTGTTACGGGTGAGTATGTTTTATCACTTGTCCTCTTATCATATATAATTGCATCAGTCGGCTCATTCACGGGCATCAGAATTGCCGGTAATATCAATCGTGCACATTCTCAAAAATTAAAAAATCTACTCCATATCGGCGGGTCATTTTCCTTTGGGGCGGGGATATGGTCAATGCATTTTGTCGGTATGATTGCATATCAGATGGATATGGTTCACACCTATGATCCGTTTCTGACATTTGTATCTATTCTGATTGCTGTTGGCATTGCATATGGTGTTTTGCAGATTATCAGAACAACGACT
Source organism: Alcanivorax sp. (assembly GCA_051967755.1). Classification (GTDB taxonomy): domain Bacteria; phylum Pseudomonadota; class Alphaproteobacteria; order Micavibrionales; family Micavibrionaceae; genus UBA1672. The sequence continues at coordinate 9,264 of JBQDYD010000005.1, read as the reverse complement.
ATCAAAACATCTCATATAATTGTAACCTCTCTTATGCTTGGAAGTGCGATTTGCGGTATGCACTATACAGGCATGGCGGCGATGCAAATGGATGCAGATCTGTTTTACACGCCGGGTTTATTCCTTCTATCGTTTTTTATTGCCGTTACCGCCTCTGCCGCCGCGTTGTTTATTGTCTTTATTCTAGGGCAGCGGAAGGGGCAAAGCATGCTGGTTTGGCAGATTGTTGCTGCCTTAATAATGGGGGCGGCGATTTGCGGTATGCACTATACGGGCATGGCAGCGGCCGTGTTTATTCCTTATGCGGATTGTCGTTTTGACCCTGATCAAAGCTATGAAGTTCTGGCCATGGTTATCGGGGTAATATGCAGCGTGATTTTTGCCGCTGCATTAGTTCTGAGCTTGTACGACCCTGAGCATGATGACGAGGAAAATTCAAAATACCGACAATATTCAGGCAATACCGTATTCCTACAGCTTTCCACGCTACTTAGTATATTTTTGGTTTTGATGGTGGGCTCCTATTTCTTTTTTATTAAAAATGTTTCCCAACAAAAAAACAGTAATGAGATTTTGAATGCCGCCTCTATCCAACGCATGGTCATCGTACGGTATATTCATAAAAACCAGCTAGTATTCTCTGCCTTATCCTATGGCGATACAGCGCGTGCAGATGAAATTATGAAAACCATTCAGGACGATGTGACTTTCATTAACACCAATTACAATTCCCTACTGAATGGTGGTGATGTGTTTATTACAGTTGACGCATCGAAAAGTATTAATATCAAGGGCTTTGATCACACAAGCATTCGCAATGCATTACATTATGCGCAAGGTGAGTGGCAAAGATTACAAGAATTTACTGATAATTTAGGTGCAAATATCAAAACCAACCAAAGTGAGCTTATCGATCATCAAAGCTTGTCCAGACAATTGATGAATACATTATTAGCGCAAGATAACGTTGTAAAAAACATTCATGACAATATTGAAAATGTCAGAAATGAGATGATTACGAAACAAAGGGGAATTCTGATAGTAGGAGCTGTTTTATTCCTCCTTACCATTCTCTACACCCGTTTTGTTATCTCCAGACGTATCGAGGAAGCGCGTCTTACAATGAGGGACAGTCGAGATACGCTGGAAAAGCTCATCGAGGAACAAACAAGTAATCTTAAAGATGCAATTATAGAGATTGAAATCGCGAAAGATAAAGCAGAAACAGCCAGCAGAGCCAAGAGTGATTTTCTTGCGAACATGTCGCATGAGATAAGAACGCCTATGAACGCCATTTTAGGTATGTCATCGCTTTTGCTCGACACAAAATTGGATCACGAGCAGAAAGAATGTGCCAGTGCCATTAAGATATCAGGTGATAACTTACTGAATATAATCAATGACATCATTGATATTTCTAAAATAGAAGCCGGCAAACTTACCCTTGAAAGAACAGAATTTGATCTTCATGAGATTCTCGAAGAAGTCACAAATCTTTACGCCTATCAGGCGCGGGAAAAAGGTATTGAACTTATGATGGAAATAGATGAGCAGCTTTCAAAGCTTCTCATTGGTGACCCTGTCCGGATAAAACAAATTTTCTCTAACTTGGTCAGTAACGCCCTGAAATTCACCAGTGAGGGGCATGTCTTCCTGATCGCGAAAAAGGGCATAGCCGACGATGAAAGTAAGATTAACCTATTACTGTCCGTTGAGGATACAGGGATAGGAATCCCCAAAGATAAGCAAGAAAAAGTCTTTGAGAAGTTCTCACAGGCAGAGGAATCAACAACCCGTAAATATGGCGGCACAGGCTTGGGTTTAACCATAGTCAGTGAACTTGTCGAGATGATGGACGGGAATATCGGTGTCTTAAGCAATGAGGGCGAGGGCACGACATTCTATTTCAACATCGTTTTGCAAGAAGGTTCCGAAAAAACAAAAACAGTTGATATCGGTGATGTTTCATCTTTAAAAGCCCTGATTATAGATGACTATGAATTAACCAGATCACTATTATCCTCTGCCCTAAGTCGTCATGAACTGCCCAATGACGTGGTCGCATCTGCAGAAGAAGCGCTAACTTTGCTGGATAAAGAAAGTAAAGGATACGATGTTTGTATTGTTGATTACTCGCTTGAGGGGATGAACGGTTTGATGTTCGCAGAAACAATACGATCAAATAACAAGTACGACAATATGGCCCTGATTATGGTTTCAGGGGTAATGGAGCGGAAATGTTATGATGAGTTAAAAGACATGGGACTTGATGGATATTTCAATAAGCCTTTTCAAGCCCATCAAATTGTTACTGCCGTCAAAATCACTGCCGAAGCACGAAAAAGCGCTGATAAGAAACGTGTCTTTATTACGCGCCATAATTCCAATAGGGTTCTGAGCGATGGGGACATACAATCAGACAGTGTTGTGTACAATCAATATCCGGATAAAACCGTTTTGGCCGTCGATGATACAAAAATGAATATGGCCGTTATTAAGCAAGTGCTGAAAAAATTCGCAGTAAAGGTAGATACCGCAGTCGATGGATTAGAGGCCTTTAAGAAGGTAAAGGACCATGAATATGATATCGTATTTATGGATTGCCAAATGCCTGAAATGGACGGTTTTCAAGCCACTCAAAAAATTAGGGAATTCGAAAAAGACAGCAATGTAAAGCGCGTTCCTATCGTTGCATTAACCGCCGATGCAATGGTTGGCGATAGGGAAAAATGCCTTGCTTGTGGCATGGATGATTACATTAACAAACCATTTCAAGAAGTGCAGATCGCACAAGCATTGGATAAATGGATCAGGAAGTAAATATAAAGGAAACAAATGACACATGAGACGTTAATAGATTTATCTTCCCTAGAGGAATATTCGGGTGGCGATCCTGAAATTCTGGCAGAATTGTTAGAGGCGTTCTATGACACAGCCGAGAGCAGTATCGACGCGCTCAAGCAAAATATATCCTCGGGTGAAAATCCGGACTGGCATAAGGCGGCGCATAAATTAAAAGGTGCATCAGGATATGTGGGCGCATCACGCCTTACCGAATTATGTGTTCAGGCAGAGCAAATGACCGATTGCGATAAATCTGTAAGGGAAAACGCCTACACGGAAATCAGTCACCTATATTCGCAAATTTGCACGCAATTAAAAAATTCCACGTAAAGTTTATCCACGCGGTCAGAGCCATAACCCCGTTCATACGCCTTATATTTCGGGCATGTTAATGACCACGCAGAGATATCTGAAATAATTACAAAAATTTTCGAAGGCTTTCACCGTATAGAGCCGTATATACCTACGAGCATTGTTTTTCTGTTTAAGTAGGTAAAAAATGAAAAAGTTTTGGATATCTCTGTTTTTATTAACCAGTTTAGCAGGGGGCTGGGCCTTATGGTCGCTAACAGGTGCTCAGGCATCTTCCGGTACAACATCCGGTAATTTATCAATCGTGAAAATCGGAAGCATACAATCCCTTGTCACCGCGCAAGGAACATTAGAGCCAAAAGATTATGTCGATGTCGGGGCGCAAGTATCAGGCGAAGTCATAAAGCTTCATGTTGAGATTGGTGACAGGGTAAAAGCAGGTGATCTGATCGCAGAGATAGATTCCGATGTCTATGAAGCCCAAGTAAAATACACCAAGGCGCAGTTAAAAATGCTGGCTGCACAAAAAGCACAACAAGAAGCCCTTATAAAACAGGCCCAAAGGAAATATGAACGTAATGAACGGCTCTATAATGAAAGAGCCGTCAGTAAAGAAACATTTGAAGACTCTGAAATCGACTTGGACGTCGCAAAAGCAAGCCTCATGTCCTTGGAAGCGCAGATTGAACAGGCACAATCCAGCCTAGAGGAAGATGAAACCAACCTGAATTACACAAAAATATATACCCCCATGGATGGCACAGTCGTTGATCAATCGGTGGAAGAGGGGGAAACAATCAATGCAAATCAAACAACCCCGACCATCGTTCAGATTGCAAATATGGATATTATGACGGCGAAGGCAGAAGTTGCAGAAGCCGATGTTATGAAGCTTAAAGAAGGCATGAAAATGTATTTTACCACGCTTGGCTCAGGGGATCGACGATGGGAGGGGGAAACAAGACAAATCCTTCCAACGCCCGAAGAAATAAATGATGTCGTTTTGTATAACGTGCTGGTGGATGTCGCAAATGACGATCATACATTATTACCGGGTATGACCACGCAGATGTTCTTTGTTCTTGAAAGTGCCGTTGATGTCCCCCTCATCCCCATTGCGGCATTAGGAAAAAGAGTGAACAGTGAGAATTTGGATGCAGGGCAGGCCTATACCGTAAATATAGAAGGTAAATCAGGCATAGAAGAGCGAACAGTCATAGTCGGCCTTACAGACAGAACGCAAGCCGCAGTCATTAGCGGCGTTGAAGTTGGCGAAAAAATTATCACAGTATCAAAGTCATCATCGTCAGAGAAAAAGCGTAATGGTCCGCCAATGCGACTGTAACGATTACTATAAGAATTAAGGTGATTAAAAAGGCGATCAATATGTCAGAGCCCATAATAAAATTCGAAAAAATAGAACGTCATTTTGGCGCGGGTGATGCCACCGTAAAAGCGTTGGACGGCGTAAGCTTGGAGATATACCCGGGTGAATTTGTTGCCATTATGGGGCAATCGGGATCAGGTAAATCGACCCTAATGAATATTATGGGTATGCTGGATCGTGCCACATCAGGCCTTTATCAGGTTTCAGGCAAGGATGTGCAATCCCTTCAGCCTGATGATCTTGCGGCCCTTCGCAGGGATACATTTGGGTTTATCTTTCAACGCTATAATTTGCTTAGCAATGCAAATGCTGAGGAAAATGTAGAAATTCCTGCCTTATATGCAGGTGTGAATGTCACAGACAGAAAAACACGGGCCCGTAAGTTGTTGAGCGATTTAGGGATCGGTGATCGTTGTGAGCATCGCCCGAATGAGCTTTCAGGCGGGCAACAACAACGTGTTGCAGTGGCGCGGGCATTAATGAATGATCCCCCCGTGATTCTGGCAGATGAACCGACAGGCGCACTGGATAGCAAAAGCAGCGAAGATGTAATGGCCTTACTGCAAGACCTTCATAAACAGGGCAGAACGATTATTGTGATTACCCATGAGGAAGAAGTCGCAAACTATGCGGAGCGGCAAATCCGACTTGAAGACGGGAAAATCATCAGGGACGATGGCCCGCCGATACAATCCAATCAAAGCCTGAATGAAAAAGCACAAAACGCCGAAAACATTCAAACATCCGCCGATGTTATTGAATCAATTAAAATGGCGATGCGTTCATTACGCGTAAATATTTTCCGCACGGCCCTGACATTATTGGGCATCGTTATCGGCGTTGCCGCCGTGATCACAATGCTGTCCATAGGAGAGGGGAGCAAACAAAACGTAATGGAGCAAATAAGCTCTATGGGTACGAATTTACTCAATGTCAGGCCAGGTGCGCCCGGAATTCGTTCCAGTGGAGATAACGCGACATTGCTGCCCTCAGATGCGCAAGCGATAGCCGATAAAATAGATAATATAATCGCCGTTGTGCCTGAACGCAGCGGGCAAAAGACGCTCCGGCTTCGAAATATTGATGATTCTATCAGTGTAGAGGGGGTTGGGGCATCTTTCCCACTGGCTCGTGACTGGGATGTAAAAGAGGGCGTATTCTTTAATGACAGTGACATTCAATCTTATTCCGCGGTTGTTGTGCTCGGCACTACGGCTGTCGAAACCTTCTTTCCATATGGAGAAAACCCTATCGGTGAATTTATTATGGTTGGTAACATCCCCTTTGAGGTAATTGGCGTGATGGAATCAAAGGGCGCTGCGCCTTGGGGATCAGATCAGGATAATACCGCGTGGGTTCCGTATTCTACCGGATTGGTTCGTTTATTTGGTGGGAATTACCTTAATGGATTAACCATCAAAGTTGATGACACTGACATCATTGACCAAACAGAACAGGAAATCACTGATTTGCTTATATCACTCCATGGAAGCGAGGATTTCAGAGTGCGTAATACCGCGTCTTTCCTTGAAATGGCAACAGAGACACAAAACACCTTAACAATTTTGTTAGGGGCTGTTGCTGCGATTTCTTTGTTGGTTGGTGGCATCGGCGTGATGAATATTATGCTCGTCAGTGTGGTGGAGCGCACTAAGGAAATCGGTATTCGCATGGCAACAGGGGCGCGGCGCAGGGATATTATGCTGCAATTCAATACAGAAGCAGCCGTCGTTTGTACGATTGGCGGCCTGATAGGGGTTGCTCTTGGTTTTTCCGCAGGGGGGATATTATCTTTATTTGATGTGAAGATCGCATTTACTGCGGGCCCTGCGTTATTGGCATTTAGCTGCGCCGTCGGTACGGGGTTATTGTTTGGTTATCTGCCTGCCAGAAAAGCCGCACAGTTAGACCCCGTTATCGCCCTGAGTTCTGAGTAGACATTGAATAAGGCTATAGAAGATATGAAACACACGCTTATTACATCATTATCGGTTATTTTATTATCCGGCTGTACGCTTAGCCCTGATTACACGCGCCCGATAGTGGAAACCCCGACACAATGGAGCAACCAACAAACACAAACCACCTCTATGGCGGCCTATGATTGGTGGACTGGGTTTAACAGTGAAGAGCTCAATGCACTTATCACTCAGGGGCTTGAAAACAATACCGATATAAACGCAGGTGTAAGACGAATAGAGCAAGCAAGGGCAAGCCTTAAGATAGCGGGAGCGTCGCTCCTTCCTAATATTGACGGCTCAGCCAATGTTTCACGCTCCAAAAATAATCCTGAAAGCGGGCAAACAAGTTATAATTCAAATCTTGGGCTTGGTGTCAGTGTTGCCTACGAACTGGATTTATTTGGGGCAAACCGTGCCAATATTGATTCCGCAAGTGCAGGATATCAAGCAAGCCTGTATGACCAAGAATCATTAAAACTATCACTTATGGGCGACGTGGCCGTTGGCTATTTTACCTTATTGAACCTACATGAGCGCCTTAAAATTGCGAATAACAACCTAGAGAACGGGCGGGAGATTTTACGAATTATTCGCGCACGCGTCCGTGAGGGCGTTGAATCTGATCTTGAGTTATCCCAACAAAAAAGTGCTGTTGCATCCGTTGAGGCCACGCGTGTCTCTATTATTGAGCAGATCAAGAATGCCGAAAATGCGCTTGCTTTGTTATTGGGTAAACCACCTCAGTCTGTTTTTACGGATAAAAAAGAATTGGACGGAATTACCATACCTGCGATTGCCTCAGGGCAACCTTCTGACCTTTTAGAGCGCCGACCTGACCTGTTATCAGCAGAGCAAGACCTGCGCGCGGCGAATGCGGATATCGGTGCAGCCAGGGCAGCGTTTTTCCCGTCAATTACATTAGGATTAAGTGACAGCGTATCTATTGCAGGCTTTGGTGACCCAAGCAGTACCGCACTGGGAATAAGCTCTTCCTTAATCGCCCCAATTTTCTCCGCAGGTCGTCTCGATGCATCTCTGGATCAAGTCACCGCCAGACAGCTGGAATTGGTAGAGATATATAAGGGCAGTGTTTTAACGGCATTTCAGGAAGTAGAAAATGCGCTGGCCGCAGTGAGCAGCGCACAAGACAGGGAAATTGCCTTAAAAACCACAATGGAACAGGCACGCCTTGCATACACACTTTCGAAGAAACGTTATGATGCCGGATCTATTGATTATCAAACACTATTGGATACTCAAAATGCCCAGCTTTCCGCGGAAGATACATACGCACAAGCCAGACTGGCGCGCCTGACTTCGGCTGTAAACTTATTTAAAGCCCTTGGTGGTGGCTGGGTTAGTTAAAAAGCGATCCTCTGCGTTAATAGAGCAGGGGCTGGCAATGTTTATCGTAATCCTCATATAGATTCGTAAACTGACCTACGATTTTATTATTACGCTCAAGCTCAGTCCCGCTTTCTCGTAACAGGCTGCGTATATCAAATTCAAAATTAACCAAATTAGATAAGGTCGAACATTTATACGGGCTTACATGGGCAGGTTGGCAGAAAATAATTTCAAAAGGATACTCCTCACCGGGGGTTACAGACAGTAGGCTGGCTTCCTCATTCGGGTTATCCTCAACATTACAATGCTCTTGAATTTCCTCAAGCGTAGCAGGGCGCGCAGGCGGATAATCATCAGACGTCAGCTCCTCTGTGAAAGCAGCATTCGGTACTGATATGGCCGCGCATAAAGCAAAAGGTTTGAGCAAGGTTTTCATGCCTATACCAATACCAAGAAGCACAAATTATGTAAACAAAATATAAATGGGAGTGTTTTCAAGCGCTAATGCTAAAGAAAAATGGCTCCCCGGGCCGGATTCGAACCAGCGACCAAGTGATTAACAGTCACCTGCTCTACCACTGAGCTACCGGGGAACGTTGTGGTGGATGCTGTTATGCCTATTACACCTAAATTTGTCAAGCACTGTTATGGCGCAGTATAATTTTTTTTTATTTATAAAAATAATCATATATAATATGAGCATATAAAAATATTTAAGGTGATACATGTCCAGAGGCGAACAAATAAACACAACAGAGCCTGATAGCGCGTCTCAGATGCCAACAATCGGTCTTTCTGATCTTGGGATGCCAAGTGGTGCAGGTTTGAATTTATCTGTGTCACAATGTGTTGAGGGCGGATGGATTACTGAGCATGAAAACGGCTCTACCTTTGATACGGACGGTATGTTTCACTACACCGTCGAACTTGAATTTGAAAATCAACAAAAAATAGATGAACTCCTTAGTCGCGACGATTTATCTGAAATCCATAATACAATGACAAACACAATCACTGAGCTTTCAGGCCTTATGCTGACGTGGGAGCGGGGATGGGATAATGATCCGGACGCATATCCGGATGGTGTTGTGCCTGAAAACCCCGAGAAAAGCTTTACCGACTTTGCGATTGAAGGTTTTAACGAAGATATACTTCCTGAATTCGTGGATATTATGAAGGCCACATATCCTGATATTGGATTGACAGGCGCAACCATGAGCCCGGGCACAGGCCTGGAAACACCGGGATGTTACCAAGGTGGCCCTGAGAATTTGGCAAATACATTAAACGGGGATGATGGGCGTGCGTTTGAAACAACAGAATCCGTTTCAGCTAAGCCATTTCGAATGTAGGGATAAATTGGAGGCACGGACCGGAGTCGAACCGGTGTACACGGATTTGCAATCCGCTGCA
>JBQDYD010000004.1:0-389497 GCA_051967755.1 Alcanivorax sp. | reverse complement strand
CCATATATCCTAGAGATAGGTTTCCCTGATAGTCGTTCAGTCAAATCAGACAATATATTATTTTTGATTTCTGAAGAAATCGGCGCATCAGGGGTACAAATAATATCTGATAAGCCGAAATGCGCGCGCTGTTCGATGATAAGACGCGCATCTAAATCGGGGGTCTCAAATGCATGTTCGGAGAGGACTTGCTTTAAGTAAGTATAAAGCGGTTTTAGCGTATCCGGCGCACCCATGGTCTTTATGCATCCAGATTTGCAAGTGCCGCGGCCTGATCTTCTGCGATCAGCGCATCAATAACCTCATCTAACGCCTCACCGCTTACGACTTCTTCCAACTTATAAAGTGTAAGGTTAATACGGTGATCCGTAACACGCCCCTGTGGGTAGTTATACGTTCTGATCCGCTCTGATCGATCTCCGGAACCAACCTGAGATTTACGATCTTCTGCGCGCTCATCTGCCAATTGCTGTCTTTGCAGATCATAAAGACGCGTTCTGAGAACCTTCATCGCCTTATCACGGTTTTTATGTTGAGATCGCGCCTCTTGCATTTCGACTGTCACACCTGTCGGCAAGTGAACAATGCGAACCGCACTATCTGTTTTGTTAACATGCTGTCCACCTGCGCCCTGCGCACGGTATGTATCAATACGCAAATCCTTTGTATCAATATGAACATCCACATCCTCGGCCTCAGGGAGAACTGCGACCGTTGCCGCAGACGTGTGAACGCGCCCTTGTGTTTCTGTTTTTGGCACGCGCTGAACCCTATGTGCACCGGATTCGAACTTCAATTTGGCAAAAACACTGGCTCCGCTAATCTCAACAACAACATCACGATAGCCACCAACATCATTTTCAGATACCTCAACAATATCAAAGCGCCAGCCCATTTTCGCGGCATAACCACGATACATTGCGCATAAATCTGCCGCAAACAACGCGGCCTCATCGCCGCCCGTTCCCGCGCGTATTTCAAGGATTGCGTTTTTCTTATCTGCTTCGTCCTTAGGAATAAGAACTAATCGAATTTCTTTTTCAAGTTCAGGAATACGAGCATTTAATGCACGAAGCTCTTCTTCTGCGATTTCCTTCATTTCAGGATCAGAGATCATTTCCTCCAAATCCGCTTTCTCGGATGTTGCCTGCTCCAGCTCATCCATCGCCTCAACGACAGGTGTTAAATCAGCATATTCAACAGATAGCTTTGTAAACTCATCACCACTCAAGCCCCCTTCAGACATAAGCGCCGCCAATTCTTCGTGGCGGTTTTTGATGGTTTTCAATTTCTCTTGCATAGACATATAAAGGCGCACCCGTTTGTATTGTTTGTAATGCTGATTGCGGTTTTATCTACCTGTTTTTAGGAAAAAAAACAATCATCGATTTGGTGTTGGCGGGATGATTTGTGAATCATTAGAGGCATTGCCCGCGCCCATATCCTCAAAACCATCGGCTATTTCTTCAACTTTTTTAAAGTCTAACGTTTCCAAATACTCAGTATCTAACGGAATATTCCGCCTTACATCACCTTCTTTACCCAGCGGCATCAATGCCCGGCCATTCACCAAAATTTCTACATTTGCGGCATTACCAAGGGACATACTCAACCCGGGGCTATTTGGCACAAAGTATTCATCGCCATCTTCAAGGACACGCGAAACAAGAACCTGTCCGTCAGAGCCCTTTATCTCAACCCAGCTTTCACCCAATATTTGTAAAATAACACCTGTTTTTTGCGGTTCTTCTGTACCCATATTTTCAATTTCAGGGTTAGAAACATCCTCCACGCTATCTGTTTCGGCATTGCCCTCCATATATTGCTCCTGATCGATGGTCGGAACAATCTCTTGATTTACATGAACCTCTATATGCTCAGGCAGGCCTTGAATATCTTCAACAATGGATCGGTCAGATAGGTTGGAATTGTTCCAAAACATCATAACCAAAGATGCCGCAATTAAGGATAATGCAACCAGCCAAATGGCCGGGGTTTTTGTTTCAGATGCAGGCGCGGGAAAAGACAGGGCTGAATTATCTTGCCCGTTCATGTACTGGCTTTTGAATAAATGGACAACCTTGCCACCATCCAAATCAAGATACTCAGCATAACTCCTGACAAATCCAATGGCATAAACCCGTCCGGGTAACGCCTCCAGATCCCCTCTTTCAATAGCATCAATTTGAGACGCGCGGATGCGCAGTGCTTTTTCAACATCCTCAAGTGATTTGCCATAGTAAGTGCGTGTGCGACGCAATGCCTCGCCCACCTCTATATCGGCAACTGCTTCCAGCTCTTCGACCGGTAGAGGTTCTCTTCTCATGGTGAGAGAATAATACGCTATTTTTTATGGATCGACTAGGACTCTTCTAAACCATATGCACTATGCAATGAACGAACAGCCAATTCTGTATAGTCATCCTCGATCAGCACACTGATTTTAATTTCTGATGTTGAGATAACCAAAATATTAATATTCTTATCCGCAAGGGTCTTAAACATCGTATTGGCAACACCTGCGTGACTACGCATACCGATACCGACAACAGAAATCTTTGAAACTTTTTTATCAACGATGATTTCTTTATAATCAAAATCAACCGTTTCCTCGATTGTTTTCACCGCCAAATCAAGCTCATTACGCGGTACAGTAAAGGTCATATCTGTGTGACCTTCTTCAGAGATATTCTGAACGATCATATCTACATTAACGGCTGCTTTTGCAAGCGGATCAAATAAACGCGCCGCAACACCGGGAACGTCTTTTACACCAATCACTGTGACTTTTGCCTCATCACGGCTATGCGCTATTCCTGTTACAACTTCTTGTTCCACGATCTTATCCTCTGTTACAACTAAGGTTCCTTTTAAATCACTCCCGATCAGACCTTCAAAACTTGAAAGCACCTGAATGGGAACACCACTTTTCGCGCCCATCTCAACAGAGCGCGTCTGCAAAACTTTACTTCCCAATGAGGCCAGCTCAAGCATTTCCTCATAGGCGATTTTATCAATCTTCTTGGCATTGGGTACAACACGCGGATCAGCGGTGTACACACCATCCACATCTGTATAAATATCACAACGATCCGCCTTTAGGGCCGCGGCCAATGCCACTGCCGTCGTATCAGAACCACCACGCCCCAGCGTAGAAATGCGGTTCATCTCAGTAATACCTTGAAAACCCGGCACAACAACAACTTCGCCGCCATCCAGACGTTTATGCAATTCATCTGTTTCAATCGCCTCAATGCGGGCTTTACCATGAATAGAATTTGTCTTGATCGGAATTTGCCACCCAAGCCATGACCTTGCAGTCACACCACGCTTTTGCAACGCCATCGCCATAAGGCCTGATGTAACCTGTTCACCGCTGGAAACAACCGCATCATATTCGCGCACGTCGTGCATAGGGCTGATTTGACTACAATATTCAACAAGCTGGTTGGTAACTCCAGACATAGCAGATACAACAACAACAACTTTGTTACCGCCTTCTACTTCACGAACAACTTTATCTGCGGCGCGCTCTATACGCTCAATATCCGCAACCGATGTTCCACCAAATTTTGCAACAATAATCGACATAATCTTGCTATGTTTTTGTATTTCTCATTTATCTTGTTTTTTACACGATGGTTATCCATACTCATTTGCTAACCAAAAATAAAGAGGTTTTGTTATGAGTGATGCAGCAAAAGCACAAAAAAATGCATCTGGCACGTCTATTGATACAAATGAAATTGCGCATTTCTCTAAAGATTCATCGCATTGGTGGGATGAAAAAGGCCCGTTTGCGCCACTACATAAACTTAACCCGGTAAGGCTTAAATTTATCAAAGAACAAATCTGTAATCATTATGATCGCGATTACAATGATCTGGATTCCCTGAAAGACCTGAATATTATCGACATCGGATGCGGCGGCGGCCTTGTGTGTGAACCGCTTGCGCGGCTTAAATCAAATATCACAGGTGTTGATGCCGACACGAACGCAATACAAGTTGCGACAGAGCACGCGGAACAATCGCATCTTGATATCACGTATTTAAATCAGGACATTGAAACATTAGACACGCAATATGATGTTGTTCTTGCTTTGGAAATTATAGAGCATGTCAGCGACATTGGCTTATTCATAGAGCAATGCACAAAACTGGTTAAACCCGGAGGACTATTAATTATGTCGACCCTGAACCGCACCCCTAAATCATACCTATTGGGGATTGTCGCGGCCGAAAACATTCTGGGCTGGGTTCCGAAAGGCACGCATAGCTGGCGCAAATTCGTAAAGCCATCTGAAATTGCATCACACGCACGGCAGAACGGTTTTACTGCAAATGAAATCAAGGGGTTGATATACAACCCCTTGAACAATAATTTTACCTTATCTGATAGTGACTTAGATGTTAATTATCTGATGACACTATGCTGCCAGCGTTAAAGTAACATCGTATGCATCACGTGCATTCTGCAGTACCTTACGCGGAACAGGAATAAACATATTATCCTTATCACTACGCGATAGAATATTATTCAATTCATCCAATGTGTAGATAACATTTGTTCTTACAGTTGGATTGCTAAACAATACCACCGGACGTTCCGTTCTGTTCCAACGATAGCTCCAGTATACATGTGTCGCATGTTGTTTAAAGTTTTCCGTCATTTTTTTACTCACCCTTGTTTGACTATGAGCATTATAATACTATTTTACATAATAATGCAAACTTTAGATAAAACTTATATATATCTAAAAAAAGAGAACGGACTGTACATTTAAAATTTACGTTTGTAGAGTATCCTTATGCATATGTTTCTTGTAATATTAATTGCCGTTTCTTGTATCGCCCTACTCGCGGTTATCGTGCTTGGCATTGTCTCAATGCTTCGTGGGGGGGAGTTTAATGAAAAATACGGGAACTTGCTGATGCGCGCACGCGTTGGTCTGCAGGGGCTTGTTATTTTGCTCCTCGTGATGGCATATTACTCATCAAATAGTTAATCGTTCATACATCCAAAGTCTGGAGTGTCTATAAAATATGAAAATACTAGTCCCAATAAAAAGAGTCGTCGATTACAACGTGAAAATCCGTGTTAAATCTGATGAAAGCGGTATTGAGCTTGCGAATGTAAAGATGTCCGTTAATCCGTTTGACGAAATCGCTGTCGAGGAAGCAGTTCGCCTGAAAGAGGCAGGCAAAGCCAGCGAAATTATCGTTGTTACGATCGGCCCTGAAAAAGCTCAGGAACAAATTCGAACAGCCATGGCCATTGGCGCTGACAGGGGTATCCTTGTAAAGACAGATGATGCAATCGATTTGGGTGGTGTTGAGCCGCTTGCCGTTGCAAAAACTTTAAAAACCCTGGTTGAGAAAGAAAACCCTGACCTTGTAATCATGGGTAAACAATCCATCGATGATGATTCCAATCAGACAGGTCAAATGTTATCGGCTCTACTCGGCTGGTCACAGGGTACATTCGCATCGGAATTAAATATTGATGGCGACAAAATAGAGGTCACACGTGAAGTTGACGGCGGTCTTGAGACTATTTCATTAAAAGCTCCGGCAATTATAACAACCGACCTTCGCCTAAACGAGCCACGTTTCGCAAAACTGCCTGACATCATGAAGGCGAAGAAGAAACAGCTGGACGTGATGGAGCCATCCGAACTGGGTGTTGATTATACGCCGAGACTTGAATTGGTAAAGGTTACAGATCCGCCGATAAGACAAGGTGGTATCAAGGTGCCTGATGTCGATACATTGATCGACAAATTAAAAAACGAAGCCAAAGTTATATAAGGAGGATTTAACATGAGCATACTAATCCTGGCGGAACACGATAATTCATCGATTAAATCATCCACATTAAACACTGTAACTGCGGCAACAGAAATCGGCGGTGATGTCCATATTCTGGTTGCAGGTTCAAATTGCGACGGTGCGGCGCAAGCGGCAGCACAAATTGCAGGCGTTTCCAAAGTTATTAAGGCAGATGCGGAACATCTGGCGCATCCCCTCGCTGAGGAAATCGCGCCAATTCTGGTTGATCTTGCAGGTGATTATTCGCACATTTTGGCGCCGGCCACGACCTTTGGCAAAAACGTGATGCCAAGGGTTGCCGCTTTGCTAGATACACAACAAATATCAGACATTATCGCCGTGGAATCAGCAGATACTTTCAAAAGACCTGTCTATGCAGGTAATGCGATTGCCACTGTGAAATCAAATGATGAGAAGAAAGTGATCACAGTGCGCGGTACAACATTTGACGCAGCCGATGCATCAGGTGGCAGTGCATCTGTTGAAGACTATAACGACGCATCACCTTCAGAGCTGAGCTCATTCGTTAAGGAAGAGCTTTCAAAGTCAGAGCGCCCGGAATTGACATCTGCCAAAATCGTTGTATCCGGTGGCCGTGGTGTTGGCTCAGAGGAGAACTTTCAAATCATTGAAAAGCTGGCAGATAAGCTCGGCGCAGCGGTCGGCGCATCACGCGCAGCGGTGGATGCGGGATACGTTCCTAATGACTATCAAGTTGGTCAAACAGGTAAAGTTGTTGCGCCTGACCTATATATCGCAATCGGCCTATCCGGAGCAATTCAGCATTTGGCGGGAATGAAAGATTCAAAAATCATTGTCGCAATCAACAAAGATGAAGACGCCCCGATCTTTTCTGTGGCGGATTATGGGCTGGTTGCTGACTTGTTCGATGCTGTTCCTGAACTGGAAAGCAAACTATAGAATCATTCAGTAGGAATTCTGAAGACAGGGCGATCTTTATCTCTATCAAAGGTCGCCCCTTCTGTTATCGTATCATCCAAATTGGTTTCAAACAGCTTAGCGCCTGTGAAATCTGCACTGCTCAGATCACAGCCCTGTAAATTCGCAAAAGACAAATCCGCATCTTTGAAATTTGCATCCTTTAAATTGGATTCAGAAAAATCCGTATAACGCATTTTCGCGCCTTCAAAATTACACGGATTAAATCGATTAATGCTTCCGGCACCAAGCATAAGGGCACTACAGTCCGTTTTGCGTAAATTCGCATGAGAGAAGTTCGCACCTTTAAATGACGAGCCACGTAAATCTGCCTCATCAACATCGCAATTTCTAAAATCGCTTTTATCTAAAACGGCGCTTTGCATTTGAACCTTATAAAGGTTCATTCCAATAAATTTTGCATTGGCCGCCTTAATCGCGGTTAAGTGCTCCATCTTTAGTGATCCGAGAGAGCGCAAATCAACCCCCTCCAAATCTAACTGCTTACCACTTCCGCCGCGTGTCTTCAGCCAATCGCGATGTTTTTCTAACAATTGCGGTAACGGCTCTTCTAGATCAGACACAGAAATGCCGACATTTTCATCGGTAATCGCCTCTGTTAAATCAACGCCGGTATCCTTAAGCTCCTTAGCATTCACCCCAGTTAGAATAGCGGATTTTATATTGGCGCCCTTTAAACTTGTGCCATTAATATCCGCATTGCTTAAATTTGCGCCCTCTAACATCGCATTGCTTAGGTCTGCTCTACTCATATTGGCACCACTAAGCATCGCATCAGAAAAGTCGGCATTGGACGCCATCGAACCGGCAAGCTTCGCGCCACTTAAATTTGCGCCCCTAAAGTTCACCGCATTTCTGTTTGCTGAATATTCTCCCTCTTTCGCAACACCGCCAACGCGCAAATCTGCGCTCTCCAGATCCGCGCCCTCAAGATTCGCATTTTCGATGCGCGCGCCGCGTAAATCCGCACGGACAAAAATTGTTTGATATAGGTTAGAGTGGCTGAGGTCACACGCGTATAATTCTGCTTCTTGAAAATCGGCATTAGACAGGTCCATCCCCACCATAATGCACGCACTAAAACTGGCTTGTCTTAGGTGTTTTCCCTTAAGAGACAGGCCTGTCAAATCAACATTATCCAACACAGCGCGTCTACCGCCTAAACGTCCTGACAGAAAACGGTTATGCAAATCAACCATTGCATCAAGCTGATCCTGAGATATTTTCTCAAGTGACTGCTGTTCCTGTGTCATAGATATGTCCTGTAATATGCTGCTGAATTATTTTAGACAGAGTAACATAAAGAACCTTAACAAAATACATAGATCGGAATGATTATCTGGCCAAATCCATATGCCTTAAAAACAGCATGATATTAGAATCCGTCCACAGCACATCCCCGTAAAACTCATACAGGATTTTTCCCTTTTTATTAACAACCAAGGTCATAGGAAGCCCCTTGATATTAATATTTTTTTGTACCTGTTTATTCACATCCATAAACATGGCAAAGTCACGAACCTTTAACCTGTTGGTAAAATCAACCACCTTCTCCATATCGCTTGGCTTATCAATGGAAACAGCGATAACGCGCCATTTATCCTCATAAGCCAAAAGACGGTTAATACGCCTGAGTGCTGGCATTTCCTTTATGCAGGGCGTACACCATGTTGCCCAAATATTAAGGAGTGTATAACGCTCCCCATCAAAAATATTGACCATCTTACCATCCGGGCCGGCGACTTGCATTTGCGGCAGGTACACATCATTTTCATATTTCTTACCGGTCTTTATAACGCGAAAAGCTTCGGCCTCCATTTTCTCAAACGCGATCTGATCCTTCATCCAGCTAACAAACATTGCAACGACAAGTACGCAAATGATGCCAAAAAATATAAAAAACTTTTGAAATGGCGTTCGTTCTAGAGACATTTAAAAACAACTTTTAACGTGAGTTATAATGTATAATTTTATGTGTTTAGGGTTTCTTTTTTCCGTATTCCACGATACATAGAATATGATTAAATCAGGTACAAAAAATGAAAACTTTTCGCTATTCTATATATATTCTTCTGTGTGTAAATGCTTTAATGCTCAGCGGCTGCGGCGTTAAACCGCCATATGTTGACCCGCCGCAAGGTGCGGAACATGATGATACGTTCCCGCAGACCTACCCCGATGTTAACACCGACCCGCAACCCGGGATGGAATACAAAAAGCCCTGAGGTTAGAGATGAATTCACCCAATATTGGTTTTCGCCAGATCAATGGCGTTTTGCATGCCGATAATGTCGCATTACCGGATATAGCAAAAGAGTATGGCACACCCTGTTACGTATACAGCGCAAATGTAATTCGTGAGCAGTATAACGCGCTTATGTCTGCAATGAAGCGCGCCCTCCCCGCAGACAGGCAGCCCCTGTTATGTTACGCCTGCAAGGCAAATTCCAATATCGCCGTCCTTAAGGTGTTAAAAAACCTTGGAAGCGGGTTAGAGATTGTTTCTGAGGGCGAATTAGCACGCGGATTAAAAGCTGGTTTTGACGGCCAGCAAATAATTTCCACCAGCTTTGGCAAAAGTGAAGTTGAAATCAAAGCCTGTTTAAATGCCAATATTTTACAATTCAATATCGAAGCCCCGGAAGAATTGGAAAATATAAACAACACAGCCCAGGCAATGAACAAAACTGCCGATGTTGTTTTTCGTCTGAATCCGAATATATCCGGTGGTGGGCATAACAAAATTTCCACCGGCCGAAAAGAAGACAAATTCGGCAATACGCATGACGACATTATGGCTTTGTACAAAAAAGCCGAGAACATGCCAAATATTAACCCTGTCGGCGTTTCCATACATATTGGATCACAAGTCTCACAGGCCGAGGCATTCAAACCCGGTTTTGAAAAGCTTGCCGCCCTTGTTATTGCGCTTCGCGCGGCGGGGCACACTGTAACACATCTTGATATCGGCGGAGGGTTTCCGATTGTCTACAACGATGAAACCTTGTTGAATTTAGACGATTATGCGAACTGGGTGCGCGACATAATCCTGCCCCTAGATACAAAAATCCAAATGGAACCCGGACGTTACATGGTTGGAAATGCCGGTATATTGCTGACAAAGGCGCAATACATCAAAACAACACCATCGCGTAACTTCCTTGTTTTAGACGCAGGGATGAACGACCTGATGCGCCCAAGTCTTTACGACGCATACCATGGCATAGAGCCCGTACTGGGCCACAACCGTGAAGACAAAACGTACGATGTTGTCGGGCCAATATGTGAAAGCGGTGATATTTTTGCAAAAGGCCGTGACATAAAAGCCTTAGAAACAGATGATCTCGTTGTAATAAAATCAGCAGGCGCATACGGATTTTCTATGGCCTCTAACTATAATAGTCGCCCTCTTCCTGCTGAAATCCTTGTCGATGGAGACAATGTAAGCGTTATAAGTAAAGCGCAAACCACCGAAGACCTGATCGCACGTGAAACAATCCCTGACTGGCTGTAAAAAAGATCAGGAAAACATAGTAAATAGTCGGGAAAATCTTGGGTAAATGTAAAAAACAGGATATCCTGACTTTATGCTAGATCCGCTCGATTATGAGAACAGACCGTACCTTAGTGCGCTTGAAAAAAAGCGCCGCAAAGCTTTTCGCGTTCTCACCCTTGAATCCTTTATTATCCATACATGGCGCCTGTTCTTTTGGTGTTTGATGTTTGGTGGTTTATGGATGCTAAGCCTGCCATCATTTTTTGGCACGATTGCCAGTATCGCAACAACGATAATATTCTTCGGCGGTGTTTTATACCTTATAAAAACAGATATTTTGCGGTTCACCTTACCGGATAAAAAAGGCCTCGATAACAGAATCGAAAAATATAGCAGCATGCCACAAGGGCAAATCGCCCTGATTGAAGATCGGCTTGCCAACCCGAAAAAACATGACACCCGAGATTTATGGAGCGCCGCCCAACATAAAAGCCTTCTTTCCTTTACAAAATTAAAATCGCCGAAGGCAAAATCACTTTTATCGCGCGAAGACCCAAGCGCCATCCGATATATTGCAATATTACTGTTCGTGTCGGGATTTATGGTTTCAGGCCCGCTTTGGAAAGAGAAAATTTATAGCGGAATATTACCCTTCAGTCCATCTTATGTCGTTTCACAGGGCAAGGTGACAAATATCTGGATCAAGCCGCCGGATTACACACAAATCCCGCAAATGCACCTTTCAGGTCATGACCAACATAACGAACAAATCAGCATCCCTGAAGACAGCGAAATCAGAATTCGTATACACAGCGCGTTTGGTGAGTATTTCCCGCCATATCTAAAGAACGGCAATCAAAAGGAACGCCTTACCTACTTGGGTGACGGACTATATGGAATTGAGACTATTATTCGTAACGGGGAATCGCTCAGTATTTCCCAAGGGTTTATTCCGCGCGCATCTTGGGACTACAATTTCATTAAAGACCGACCGCCAACAATAAAAAGCGACATCACATCCACAACAGCAATAAATAAAGATGTCATCCGCATAGAGGACGAACTGCCGCCCCTGCCCCTTGATGACGAGAAATCAGAAACAGCGCCGGACGATGACAGCGACACCGAAAATGCAGACAGCCAAACAAATGCAGCCGATCCGCCGGCAACAGAGATTACAAACCAGCAACGATTTGAAATTTTAGAAAATGACCAAATCCGATTCCCGTTAATTGTCCAAGATGATTACGGCGTAAAAGAATTACGAATGACCATGGATATTGATGACATGGTTATTGAAAAACCACTCGGCGAAAAGACAGATGAAACACGTCTTGTTATGTCACAACCTGACAAAGAATTTAAAATCACGCCTATTTATAACATGACATGGCACACATGGGCCGGCTTGCCGGTTACCTTCACTTACGAGGCTATTGACCATAAAGGGCAAATTGCCGTTCTGGACAAAATCAACGTTGTTTTACCGGAAAGGCAATTCGAACACCCTATGGCCAAATCATTGATCGCCATGCGTAAGCGTTTAGCGTGGGAGTATAAAAATAGCTTTGCGGAAATTGCTCAGAACTTGGACAGCCTTCTTAACGCACAAGACTATATGCAAAATGACCCAATCATATATTTAGCGATTAAAGTCTCCAGCGCGCGCCTGTTCTTTAATGACAGCAAACCACAGGAAATAAGGATTCAAGCAGCAAAAGATGTGATTAACCTCTTATGGTATACAGCCTTAGCCATAGAGGATGGCGACGTCACCTTAGCGATGAGAGAATTACAAGATGCGCAACGCGCGCTTGAAAATGCCATGCGTGATCCAAATACAAGCGACGAAGAAATTCAAGAGCTGATGGATAATCTGCAAGATAAGATGGCTAATTATTTCAGAGAAATGCAGCGTGAAATGCAAAAACGCATGGAAAATGGCGAAAATTTCCCGACATTCTCTGCAGAGGATTACGGCGAACTTATTTCCCCCGACACACTATCAAAAATGATGGAAGACATACAAAAAGCCCTGAGAGAAGGTGATGAACAAAAGGCGCAAGAACTGATGTCCCAAATGCAGCGTATGATGGAAATGATGGATCCGTCAAATGGCATGCAGTTACCCGGTGATATGCAAATGATGCAACAAGGGGTCAATGAACTTCAGGAGCTTATAGAAAGACAGGAATCCTTGCTGGAGCAAACAGAAGAACAGGCCAAGCTTCAGGAAAAATTAGGAAAACCCAGCGCACGCCAAAATAACCAAGCGCGCTCTGGGAGCAATAATACGGTTACACCACGCTCGTTACCGACTTTAGAGAAAATGCTCAAAGACTTTGGCATGGACACTCTCCCGCCGCCGCCCAAAGATGAAACAGAAGAAAACTCACCTAAAACAGAGGCAGAGAATAACACACAATCAGGAGAAGATTCGGCCTCAGAAGAAAGCGAATCCGCCGGCCAGAATCAGAGCAAAGAGCAAAGCACATCAGACGCGCAAAACAAAAATCAAGGCCCTGGCGATACCCCGCAAGCGCTCGACACAACACAAAACAAGGCGGAACAAGACGCCTTACGCTATGTGCTGGGACAGCTCATGATGGACGCAGCAGAAAAGCTTGACGAAGTCCCTGAAAAAATGGGTATGGCAGAACAGGAAATGCGCCAATCTGCAGATGCCCTTGGGGAAAATGACCCTATAGGATCCGGCCCGCATCAAGAACTTGCAATCAAATATCTAAAAGACGCACAGGAAGAGCTTGCACAGCAGTTCCGTCAACGCATGAAACAAATGGTCGGTATCGGCATGAGCGGTTCAGGCCAGCAATATGACCCGTTAGGGCGCCGCTATGATGAAGATGAGAATGGACGAGGAACTGATTCAAAAGTCGAAGTCCCCGACGAATTGGATAAAAAACGCGTCGATGAAATTATCAATGAGCTCCGTGATCGCTCTGGTGATCGCTCTCGCCCTCAGGAAGAGCTTGAGTATCTTCGCCGTCTTCTTCGGCAGTTTTAGAAATTTTCAAACGCGGCTTCATTACAAAAGTAACCTCGACAAATTTCACATCTGAATTCACATGCCCATGGCTTTCCGAATGGTCGTCATTTTCATCCGCATGTTCATCATTATGGCTATTGCCGTGATGCCCATCATCATGCTTATCATCATGGCCGCCATGATCATCATGCGCCGGGGCATGAGACGAAGAAGAATGCCCATCCTCTTCCAGATGATATTCGGATTTAAAACTAACCGTTTCTTCCCCGTCTAAGATTGCTTTGGGGGGCGTTGCATACCAACTGGCGTAAATATGATCCGCACCGTCAGTCAATTTAATCTGCATCATTTTCAACTTTTGCGGATCATCGCCAAGGTTAACGATATCACCAGTGACAGTAATCGTTCCTTCCCCATCCCTGGCATCCAAATGTACAAAAGTGATTTTATCAGCCAAAGGCAGATCAAGTGTATACCCAAACATACGATACAATACGTAGGAAGCCGGATATTTCTCCAGCATGGAAGGCGCCCAAGCAAGCAAGGATGCAAGAACACCAACAAAAAGCATCGCAACGATTACATATGATGTATTCTTCGCCTTGTCCGTCGGCCCCGCTTTGAAGGTATGATATTCACCCGAATCAGGCTTGATGACATCGGGTATTTCCTGATCATCCTTAATACCATCTTGCTCGGCCATAATATTTTCAAAAGAATCGGCATCGGCAGAAACCTTATCCACGGAATTATCCACAGGCTTATCAATGTGCTCTTCTTCCATCCAAACATCACCGCAAGCGCTGCAGCGCACTTTGCGGGGCTGATTACCAAGCACAGCTAAACTAACGTTAAATTGGCTATAACAAGTGGGACAAGTCAGAATCATTGTAACTGAGTTCTTCTCTTTCCAGTGCGTGTCTTGTAAAAAAATAGGGTCATAAAATTAATACGCAGGATATTCAATATGTATCACTTTACGTTCTATCGCAAGATGGCGGTTATTATTTGCTTATTCTTATCAGGACTTTCTTTTGCGGCCAATGCTCAAGAAAATGCCTGCACCATCAAAGACAGGGCATGTATTTTGCAGGAACTCAAAGAAAATACATCAAAAATTGAAAACACATCATGGCGTGACCAAACATACAGAGAACTCGCAAAAACTTATGCTTTCGAAAAAGAGTTTGAACAAGCCCTGACAATAATAGATCTGGTTCAAACACCCGACATCAAAGCCATGAGCATCAGAGGCGTAGGCATGATGCTTGCGCATTACAGAGATGAGCAAGCAGAACTCACTAAGAAATTTGCAAAGCTCCGTGTAAAAGCAGACAGTATTGCCCACCCGCCTTCGCATGGTATCGCCTTAACTTATATCGCCATGGCACAGGCGTTTGCAGGGGACAATGAAGGGGCATGGAAAACAACAGAAAGCATGAAGAACTCTGCACTCAGAAACAAAGCCTATGGTGAGACGGCAGAAATACAAGCAGAAAGAGGCGATTTCAAATCTGCACAAACAAGCATTCAGAAAATCTCCAGCCTTTCTTTCAGAAACAAGGCCTATGAAATCATCTCAAAGATTTTGTCTGATAAACAACTTTATCAAGATGCATATGACGCAGCAAAAATGATTGAAAACAACTATAAGCGCGGACAAGCAATACAGTACATGCTCGATAGTCAGCAGCCTCGCGATAGAGTTCAATAAGGGTTAAGATATTGATTAAATTTGAAAATGTAGGCTTCCGATATGATAAAGACAGCCCTGACGTTATTAAAAACGTTAATTTTACGCTTGAGCCCGGATCATATCATTTCCTAACCGGCCCTAGTGGAGCCGGAAAGACATCACTGATCACCCTTATGTATTTGGGAAATATCCCAACAGAGGGAAAGATCACAATGTTCGGTAACGACATTGCAAAAACAAAAAGAGAGGATCTGTTTGCCCTTCGCCAACGTATTGGTGTTATATTTCAAGACTTCCGCCTCCTCCCGCACCTTTCCGCATTTGACAATGTGGCCTTGCCGCTACGTATCCTTGAAAGACCCGACAAGGAAATAAACAGCCATGTTAGCGAATTACTAGACTGGGTAGGATTGGGAAAACACAAACAATCACTCCCCAAGAAACTATCAGGCGGACAGCAGCAACGCGTCGCGATTGCAAGGGCGGTTATAGGCAGACCAAAGCTTTTGCTTGCCGATGAACCAACAGGTAATTTAGACGATGAAATCGGCTTTAGGTTAATGGGGTTGTTTGAACAGCTAAACCGTATGGGTACAACCATAGTAATCGCCACCCATAACCAGCAGATTATTGAGCAGTTCGGCCACCCGAACTTAAGACTAATGAATGGAACCGTTATTCAAGATGACAAAGAAACAAGAGCACAAAAAATTCGACATGTTTTCTAAACGTCTGGAAACTGCGAAAGAAAAATTTAAAAAGATTGATGTTGAATCGACCCTACTCCCCAAGGCCGTGCTTGAGGGGTCCTCCCTATCAGTGATTGTGAACACATTGCGAAATAAACATTATGACCTACCACTTAATAAAGGGGACGATACACGGTTTATAATAACATTGATTGCCCTGATGACTTTTCTTGGTGTATTGGCGCTCAGCGGCACTTTTGCACTACACTCAATGACCAATAAATGGTCTTCCGGCCTTGAAAATAAGGTCACTATTGAAATAGCTATCCAATCTAAAAACGGGCACATTCTTTCTCAGGAAACCATTCTAAAGGAGACAAAAGACCTCTATGCATCGCTATCTAAAAACCCAATAGTTAAATCCATAGAAATCTTGGAAAATGATGAAATTCAGGATTTGATATCCCCATGGATCGGGAACAATCTAAACCTTGGGGAAATTGCGCTCCCCGGCCTACTCGCTGTAGAGCTTAGAAAATCTGATGCAAAAGATCTGGAAACATTACGAAATGACATAAACACAATATCCAAACATGCACATTTAGAAACGCATCATGAATGGCTGTCAGACTTAATCAATTTCACCGACACTTTGCGAAACCTCGCATTCATAATCACATTGATTGTCGGCACCATCACAATCGTCGCAATTGCAATTGCCGTCAGGACAAGGCTGTCTATCCATCACAACGAAGTTGAGTTACTCCACCATATGGGGGCCACTGATAATTACATTGCCAAACAGTTTCAGCGCCACGCACTCATCCTATCCCTAAAGGGGGCGTTACTAGGAACCGCACTTGGCATTATGGTCACATATTCCCTTACTTTATTATCCCGCAACTCAGGCACAGATTTAATACCCGTGCTACAGGTTAGTTTTTTCGGCTTTTTAACAATCCTTTTGGTTCCATTTTTAATTTCATTCATTACAATCCTAACGTCTCATGTAACGGTCTTACGCTCATTAGCAAAGATGCCGTAAAGAAGGATGAAAATGATAAAAAAGATCGCGAGGATAATAGTGCTACTAACCCTGATCGCATGGATCGGCGGATACGGTGTATTTCTATCAAACATTCAGGCCGTCACCCCGCAAGACCCAAACACAAATACCGATGCCGTCGTTGTTCTGACGGGCGGTAATTATCGCATTACAACCGGCCTTACATTATTTTCACAACAATCTGCCCCAACGCTATTTATTTCAGGCGTTCACCCGTCTGTTGATGAAAAAGAAATCCGGCTAATGTGGAAAGGCAAAACCGAATTACCTGACTGCTGTATTATTTTAGGGCACGAGGCAACAACCACGTTTGAAAATGCCCTTGAAACCGAAGAGTGGATAAAAGAAAACAACATAAAATCAATCAGATTGGTGACATCAACGTACCATATGAAACGCGCCCTTATGGAATTTCATAACATTGTTAAAGATACAAAAATCATCCCCCATCCGGTTGAGATACCTGACTACAAAAAAGAAGACCTGCTCTTTTGGAAAATTACTTTCGACGAATATAATAAAGTGCTCTATCGCACCGGGATATTTTACCTTGAAAGACAAGGCATCCTAAAATGATAAAGCCTTATTTCCTTCGCTCAACCTTATTTAACCTTTGCTTCTACATCATAGTCGGCTTGGCATGCTGCCTGTTTCTGCCCACATTGGTGTTACCGCGCAAATATTATATGGCCGTAGTTTATTGGTTTGTTTATACAACCGCGTTTCTTGAGAAACATATTCTCGGGCTCCGTTATGAGATAAGAGGAAAAGAACACCTCCCAAAAGACAGCGCCTATATAGTCGCGGCCAAACATGAATCGGCATATGAAACCTTCAAACTCCATATCTTATTTAAAGACCCCGCTATCGTCTTAAAAAAAGAACTGCTCAAAATTCCACTATGGGGCAAATATTTGGAAAAAAGCGATGTTATCGCGATTGACCGCAGCACACCAAAAGAAGCAGTACGTTCTATTCAAGACGGTGCAAGACGCGTAAAAGCACAAAAACGCCCGATCCTGATTTTCCCACAAGGGACACGCGTAAGCCCTGACACCACAACAAAAGAAAAGCCATATAAAATAGGCATCATCCGAATTCAAGAAGCAACTGATCTGCCTATTATACCTATGGCGCTAAATACAGGCGTGTTTTCCCCCAAAGGCGGCTGGTGCAAAAAACCGGGCACTGTTGTTTTTGAATTTTTACCGCCAATATTACCGAACTCACAGAAAGATGCGGGAGCAAGACTCAGAATGCTAGAATCATCATTAGAAGAAAAATCAGCGCAATTAGCACACGAAGGCAGAGAGCAGCTTAACTCCAAACAAAAAAAACCATTTAGAAATGCGGCTATATTCCTCATAAGCTTGTGCGCCATCTATACAATTTACTGGTTTACCGCAGCGCACTTCGTGCAAAAAACAGTCACCACCACATTGGCCGAAATACGTGAAGGGCACAACATACAGGACGTTACAGGGGATTCACCCACGGTAAACGGCTTTCCGGGTAAGATAAAATTATCAATTCCGAAACACATTATAACGACAGCAAAAGAAACAATAACAATAGACAATATTGCGGCTGAAAGCTGGCCAATGCCAGGCATGCCTGTTTCATTTGAAACGGGTGAAATCCATATAAACATGCCACATTGGCGCGGGGATCTTATATTTGATCATGCCCGCGGTGTTCTTACGCACTGGCAAGACACGCTAACGATTGATGAGTTTGTACTGACGCGCCTTGATACAAAAGGAGAGCTCTCCGGAACAGTTAAATTAGATGAACCATACCCGGTTTTAAATTTAACTATAGCCATCACGGATTATAACTTCTTCTTACTGGAACTTGTTTCAAAGAAGATCGTAAAAGAAAAACCCGCAGGCTTTGCCGCTATGAGCCTTTCACTACTGCAAAGAAACGGCATTGTGAAATCTTCAGTAACAAGCCAAGACAACAAAGTGTACCTTGGGCCGATCAAAATCTTTGAATTTGAAGATCACAGCAACGCCGCCCTTTTAGAAAACGGACAGCCATCAGCCTTCGTGACCAAACGCGTTAAGCCTGTCCCTGGTCAATAACTTCCTTACGGATTGCCCGTGTTTTTGCAAACCAGTCATAAAGATACTCTCCGTCCCCTTTGCGGATCGCGCGCTGCATCGAGGTAAGATCCTCGTTAAACCGTTGCAAAATCTCCAAGACGGCCTCTTTGTTATTAAGGAACACATCGCGCCACATTGTCGGATCAGAGGAAGCAATACGGGTGAAATCTCTAAATCCACTGGCAGAGAATTTAATCACTTCAGATTTAATATCATCACCAAGCTCATTCGCCGTTCCCACAATGGTGTATGCAATTAAGTGCGGTAAGTGTGACGTGATGCCAAGAACCAAATCATGGTGACGCGGCCCCATGATTTCAACTCTGGATCCGCATGCTTCCCATATTTTAGTGACCTCTTCCACGGCCTTTATACTTGTTTCCTCAAGTGGGGTAAGAATACACCACCGATCGTCAAACAATTCAAGGAATCCCGCCTCAGGCCCTGAAAATTCAGTACCCGCAATCGGGTGCGCAGGTACAATTTCAATGGTTGAACGACAAAAAGGCTTGATTGCATCGATAACTGACACTTTCACAGAGCCTGTATCAGTTACGATTGCCCCTTCTTTCAAATGTGGTGCGATCATTTCCGCAACCGAAGCCATCGCCCCCACAGGAACAGATATGATCACCATATCTGCGTCTTCAACGCTTTTGGGTAAATCATCTGTTACGATGTCTGCTATCTTCAGATCTGCTACTTTTTCGCATACATCAACATTTATATCTGCTGCGACCAATGTATTGGCCAGATTATGATGTTTAATATTTCTGGCAAGGGATGAGCCAATCAGCCCCATACCAATTACTGTAATGGTTTCCATTTTCTTTAAATCTCTATTTCAATTAATCTTATTATTTATGCGGCATCATCCTGCGCGCTGGCTTTCATATCTATCTCCGGTAACACCGGATAACCGCCAATAACATGACAATAGTAACAACCTTCGCCCAGCTTTTCCTTCAGATCTTGAACAGAATCTGAACGCTCATCAAAATACCCACTAACTTGCATCAAATATACTTTGTTATCGGGGTTGTGTTGAAGCGCACCGCTATACAGATTAACGACCTTTAAGCCGACCTCTTCCGCGCGTTCCCTTATACGCGCACGACTGATATCAGCATTCATTTCCAAACCGATGAAACAATTATCATCGTCCGAAGACATAAAACCCATCTTCGAAACAATAAGGGCTTTATCATAAACCTTTGAAGGGTCTACACCCGTAGTTTCATATGGCAATGCACCAATAATAAACAGCTCATCAACATCTTGCGTGTTGCGATTAAACAAATGCGCCCACCATGGTGAAACCTGATCCAGCTCAGGCCATGGCAGAACAGCAAACGAAGCACGGTCATCGATAATTTCACTGATTGCAGATTGTTGCCCCTTAATAGACTTCATCGGCACAGCACTGCCAAAATAATTCTTTGCCATATCCCAGTATGTATGCCCGTCACCATCTTCGGCGATCACCACACTTAATCCTGTCTGCAACAAAGACACAGAACCAACCAGCTCTCTCCAGATACGGATTATTGTCTTACTCGGTAGAGGGCCCTCATGACGGGCGAGCAATCTACGCATCATGCGTGCTTCACGCGCAGGCTGAACAATTTGTGTGCCGGCCTCTTTCTTTGCCGACGCCACAGAAGACACTAATGAAGCGCGTTCCATCAATAAATCATGTACCTGATTATCAATAGAATCGATTTGTTTTCTAATTTCTTCTAATGTTTTTGACATCGGCCTGCTTATCCCGTTTATTGTTAGAGTTATTACATGTTAGTGATACATAAATCAAAGAGATTTTGCCTTAAATATGCCACTCGTTGCTTATAAACAATTACCGACATTCCAGCGCCTTCAAGCAGAGGGGCGAACTGTGCTTCCGCCGGAGCGTGCGCAGCACCAAGATATCCGGGAATTACATATTGGCTTGCTTAACATGATGCCGGACGCCGCCCTTGAAGCGACAGAGCGGCAATTCTTTCGTTTAGTCGGTGAAAGTAACCAAATCGCACAACTTTATATTCACCCGTTTAGCCTGCCTGAACTGGAGCGCAGCGATGAGACAAAATCATATATAAAAGAATATTATGAACCCTTTGAAAAGTTACAAGATGAAGGTTTAGATGCCCTCATCGTAACTGGTGCGAATGTATCCCAGCCTGATTTAGAAAAGGAAGAATTCTGGGAGCCACTTCAAAATGTGATGACATGGGCATGGGAAAATGTCACATCCACAATGTGCTCATGCCTTGCCACACATGCCATTATGCAGTCAAAATACGGCCAAAAACGAACCCCGTTGCCCGATGGAAAATTATGGGGGGTTTTTCGTCACCGTGTTATCGAGAGAGAACATCCGTTGGTGCGTAATATGAACACGGTTTTTGATGTGCCGCATTCTCGATTTAACACAATCACATCCGAACAATTCCAAAATGCCGGTATGAAAATCCTCGTCGGCAGCCGCAAAGCCGATGCGCATATTGCCGTATCTGATGATGGGTTTCGCCTGGTTTGCATGCAGGGGCATCCGGAATATGACACGATCAGCTTGCTAAAAGAATACCAACGGGAGGTGCAGCTTTATAAATCAGGCAGACGCACTGATCCGCCACCAATGCCACTAAACTATTTCAAAGATGAAACCATAGAAAAGCTCATGCTCTATAATCCTGAATGCATGAGCCGCGATGAACTAAATACTCTTAGCAAAGAATTGGCCGACACACTTGAAAATACTTGGACAGATAGCGCGAGAAGCATTCTTGCAAGCTGGATCGGACTTGTCTATCAGGTGACCAATGCAGACCGAAGCAAACAATTCATGGAAGGCGTCGACCCGAATAACCCGCTCGCGATTAAAGAGTAGGTTTATCGCAATTTTGTCGGCGTAAAGCTTTGAGGAACAGCACGCCCCTTCGCGCCCAAAATTTTCTTCGTTTTTGCCAAAACCGGTGACCCACCGCCGGAATTATCAACGCCTGCATAAATTTTCTTACTAATCTCAACAATATGCACGCCTGCCACGAACGGTAAAATTGTACTGCCGAATCGCTCAATAAAATTGGCAGAGCGCATCATCACAGGGGAATCAGGGATCGGCGGTACAAATAATGCGCTTTTATGGCTTTCAACTTGAAATAAATTATCGCTTAACACCATAGAGAGCTGTGACATTGTAAAGGGGCGCCCCTGCCCGAACGGCGACCAATCGGCATGAGCCCAAGCCCCCAATCGATTTGGTACAACGACTAAAACACGTCCGTTTGCCTTTAACACGCGCCATATCTCACGCACCGAACTACGTAAATCATTACATCCTTCCAGATGATGAATAAGAATCGCGCGATCTATCGATGCGTTTTCAATCGGAAACTGGTCCTCCTCACAACTGAGCACTAAATTCTTCTTATTCTTAGGCCATAAAATCGCGCCCTGCTCTTTCGGCATAAGCGCGAAGACACGCTCAGCATCTTCGTTTTGGAAATAAGAAAGATATGGCAAAGCATAACCACAGCCCATCACACGAAAACCGTGCACATCAGACCATGCATCACTGATGTGATGCATCATAATCCGCTGCACAATGCCGCCGATTTCACTTCTATAAAATTCCCTAAGCTGATTAACAGAACAATACATGTGAACATCATACAAGAACTGTTTAAGAATTCTATAAATGATCGCGTAATTGATAAATCAATGGGATATCTGCTTCGGGCATCGGGTAATCATACATATCCTGCGGCAACACCCATTCCATGGCTTGATGCTCCACTGTTCTGATTTCCCCCTGCCATACACGGCATACAAACAACGGCATCAATAAGTGAAAATCATCATATCGATGCGACGCAAAACCTATAGGCGCAAAACAGCATTCACGCGTTTCTATATCAAGCTCTTCCTTCAATTCACGCATTAATGTGAATTCAGGATTTTCCCCTTTTTCTACTTTACCCCCGGGAAATTCCCAAAGCCCTGCCATAGACTTCCCCTCCGGCCTTTGCGCCAAAAGTACGCGCCCCTTGGCATCCACCAAAGCGGCGGCAGCGACAAGAACAATTGGCACACCTGCAGGCGCATCCGGCATTGGGTGTTTTAACGCTTCTGCACAACTCATCGATAAACCTCATTTTTTAAACACTGACATCATACAAAAAAGCCGCGACACAATGCCACGGCTTAATGTTTACGATTACAAAAAATATCTGAATATTATTCAGAAGCCTTATCCTGCGCTTCAGCTTCAACTTCAGCATCCGCCGCAGCATCCCCTGATTTCTCTGCGCCTGCTGCCGGCTCTGTATCATTGCCTGCATCAGATTCAAGCTCAGCTTGCTGCGCGCCTGCTTCTGCAGCTGCTTCGTCGCCTTGTGTAGGAATAGGATTACCATTCACGTCGAAACGTTCAATAGTTGCTGCTTCTTTCCACTCACCGATAACTCTATCGAAAGTTTCGCGCTGTAGTTCATTCTGTAGATATTGCTGAACTTCCGCAAACTCAGCAGGCGGACGTTGGCGCTTTTCATCAACACGAATCACATGATAACCAAATTCAGATTTAACAGGTGTCTTCACAACACTGCCCGGCTCTGCCGAGAAAGCAGCGTCCGCAAAAGCAGGAACAACTTCATTTTTCGCGAAATACCCAAGATCACCGCCATTTGCGGCTGAACCGTCTTGAGAATGTTCCTTCGCAAGCTCTTCAAAAGATCCGCCTTTCGCAAGCTCAGAGATAATCTCTTTTGCTTCTTTTTCAGATTCTACAAGAATATGTGCGGCCTTAACTTCTTCAACTTCAGGGAAAGTTTCGACATATTCATCATATTTTTCTTTGATTTTATCTTCGGACACTTCCGCATCTAAAAGATTCTCAATGAATGTCGTACGAATAATGCGCTGCTGTGCGTTGTAAACTTCTTCTTGTACTGTTTCATCCTTCTCAAGACCTGAATTTGCGGCCTTCTGATCAACGATTTTATTGCTGATAGCTTGCTCTAGTGCCATCGGCAATAGCTGAGGCAAAGGAATTTGTCTCATTTGCGCAGGCATAAGATTTACAAGCTCAACCACATCTTGTCTTCGGATATCATCGCCATTGACCGTTGCGATGACAGGGTTATCTGCACCAGTGTCCGCTTCAGGCTTTTTCATGGCCACATCCGCCGCGCCATCACCTGACAACGTTGCTACAAACTGTTCAAAGACATCTTCCTGGCCACTTTTATAGCCAACGAAGCCAGCACCGAAAATTGCGGCAACAACTAAGGCAATCATCATCGCATTGCCCTGCTCTTTTGCCACAAAGCCTTTATAGGACTGTGTAAAATTCTTCATTTTTTCCTCTAACTCATAATGAATATGTAATAATCGGAACACCGTAGCGAATGATTATTGCGTTTTCAACACATATTATGTGCCCTACCCACAGGCCTGTTGTTGACGTAGGGTTTTTTGCACCTTATACCAAACCATCCGGTAAAATTTATTGGGGACCTTATGGTACTTACATTAGCTACAAAAATATTCGGCTCATCTAATGAGCGTGCACTCAAAAAATATCACAAGCACATTGAACCAATTAATGCGCTTGAGCCCACATATGAGGCGATGAGTGATGAAGAACTAAAACAACAAACAGATGTTTTTCGCAAACGCCTAGAAGATGGTGAAACGCTCGAGAAAATCACGCATGAGGCTTTCGCTGTCGTCCGCGAAGCTGCAAAGCGAACGCTTGGCCAACGCCACTATGATGTTCAGCTGATCGGCGGTATGGTCCTCAATGACGGAAAAATCGCAGAAATGCGTACCGGTGAGGGTAAAACCCTTGTTGCGACTCTTCCTGTATATTTAAACGCCATATCAGGAAAAGGCGTGCATGTTGTCACTGTGAACGATTATCTGGCACAACGTGACGCCGAATGGATGAGTGAAGTTTATGGGTTCTTAGGTTTAACCACAGGGTGTATTACAGGCGACATAAGCGAAGAAGAGCGCCGCAAAGCCTATGCATGTGACATCACATACGGCACAAACAACGAATTTGGCTTTGATTATCTACGCGATAATATGAAATTCCGTATCGATCAAATGGTACAACGCCCGTTTAACTATGCCATTGTTGACGAAGTCGACTCGATTCTGATCGATGAAGCCAGAACGCCCTTAATTATCTCCGGCCCGTCTGAAGGAAACACAGAATTATATATTGCCGTGGATAAAATCATCCCTTCTTTAGAAGACGCGGATTACGATATTGAGGAAAAGCACAAAAGTATTGTTCTGACCGAACAGGGACAAGAACATGTCGAAGAATTGTTGCTGGAGCACGGCCTTCTTCAAGAAGGCGGCATGTACGATATGCAAAATATTGCCCTTGTTCACCATGTGAATCAGGCCTTGCGTGCGCACAAATTATTCGCACCCGACAAAGATTACATCGTCAAAGACGGTAAAGTGATTCTCATTGATGAATTTACAGGCCGTATGATGGATGGGCGTAGATTGTCCGAAGGTCTGCACCAAGCAATCGAAGCAAAGGAATCCGTGGATATCCAGAACGAAAACCAAACGCTGGCGTCTGTTACATTCCAGAATTATTTCCGCCTTTATCCGAAACTATCGGGTATGACAGGTACAGGTATGACGGAACAGGCAGAATTCGAGGAAATCTATAATTTAGGGGTTATCTCTATTCCGACGCATGTCCCGATTGCGCGTATGGATTATGATGACAAGATATATAAATCTCTTCCCGAAAAAGAAGATGCTATTGCTCAATTGGTTGAAGAATGCCAAGACCGTGAACAACCTGTATTGGTAGGTACGGTCTCTATTGAGAAATCTGAGCAACTCTCAGCACGCTTGAAAAAAGCAAAGATCAAACACAACGTCCTCAATGCGCGCCACCATGAGCGTGAGGCCTTTATCGTCGCACAGGCAGGCCGCCCGGGTGCAGTAACAATCGCCACAAACATGGCAGGTCGTGGTACGGATATTCAGCTTGGCGGTAATGCCGACATGCGTATAGAAGAAGAAGTTGATCCCACTTGGCCTGATGAGAAAAAAGAAAAGGCCATTGCGAAAATCCATGAAGAAGTCGCAAAAGACAAAGACCGCGTAAAAGAAGCCGGCGGTTTATATATTATTGGTACAGAGCGTCATGAATCACGCCGTATTGATAACCAGCTTCGTGGTCGTTCCGGTCGTCAGGGTGACCCGGGCGCATCAATGTTTTTCCTCTCTGTTGAAGACGACTTAATGCGCATCTTTGCAGGGCAACAACTTGAAGGCCTTCTTGCAAATAAGCGTATCGGACTGGAAGATGGTGAAGCGTTAGAGCACCCATGGATTTCCAAAATGTTGGAGCGCGCGCAAGGCAAAGTTGAAAGCATGAACTTTGAAATGCGTAAGAACCTTCTGAAATTCGATGATGTCATGAACGATCAACGTAAGGAAATTTACGAAGAACGCAAAGAAGTCATGACATCTGACAATCTGGAGGAAATGGTTACGGACATGCGCCATGGTGTAATTGAAGACATCGTGGAAATGTGTATCCCGTCGGGCAGTTATTCCGAACAATGGGACGTAGAAACATTAGAAACCGAAGTACTGCGCCTGTTAAATATGGAACTTCCTATCCAAGATTGGGCAAAAGAGGAAGGCATTGCCGATAGTGAAATCATCGATCGCCTTATCGAGTTATCCGACAAAAAGATGGCCGAAAAAGCAGCAAATATTGGGCCCGAAATATGGCGTCAGATTGAAAAATCGATCGTTCTTCAAATGCTGGATCAGCATTGGAAAGAGCACCTTCTGAACCTTGATCATTTAAGACAGGGGATTAACTTACGTGCCTTTGGTCAAAAAGACCCATTGAATGAATATAAGACAGAAGCATTTGGTTTGTTCGAAAGCATGCTTATTAATATGCGTGAAACCATTACACAAATGCTAAGCCTTGTTGAATTTAATATGTCAGAAGGTGGGCCAAGTCTAATGATGAACATGATGCCTGAAGAAGAGGACGACCTTCAGGAAACACGAACTGACCCTGCCCTTAGCGGATCAAACGCACCCGATGAATCTTTGGAGCAAGCCGGATCAGTTCAGCCTTTCCCGAAAAAGCGCGCATTTGATAAAGATGATCCGATGACATGGGGGAAAGTGCCTCGCAATGCACCCTGCCCTTGCGGATCAGGTAAAAAGTACAAGCAGTGCCATGGAAAAATCTCCTGATATTGTTATTTTTGGTGCGGGAATCGCAGGGTTATGGACATTTAATCACCTAAAAACCTTAGGCTATGATGTCTTACTTTTAGAAAAAGAGTCGATTGGTTGCGGGCAAACCATCGCATCTCAGGGTATTATACATTCAGGGTTGAAGTTCTCTCTCGCGGGTAAAGTAAACACACTCGCAAAATCAATCAGTGCAATGCCTGACCGCTGGCGGGAAGCGTTGAATGGGGATGGGCTTGTCAATTTATCTGATGCAAAAACGAATGCCATTTCGCAACACTTACTGATCCCTGCCGGCTTTTTCGGCAATCTTACTAAGCTGGTTACCCAAAAAGCTTTGGGTAATAGCGTGCATGAGATTGTAAGAGATGATTGGCCGCAAGATATTAAAAGCTCAGGCTTTAAAGGCTCGTTGATTTTTATGGGTGAACCTGTTCTGGACATCCCCAGCGTTTTAAGGGCTTTGGCTGCCCCCTACCAAAACAGTATCAAAAAAATAACGAACGAGCAGGCAGAGGCCCCGTTTAAATTCCTAAAAGAATTGGGCATTGCGCCTAAACGTATAATTTTCACATCCGCACGCAGCAACCATAGCATCGCCAAGCAAAACGCGCACGACGCAGGGCTTCAAACCCAGGCAAGGCCGCTTTTGCAAGGCATGATCAAAAATGCACCTTTCCCTCTTTTCGGGCACTTAGTTGGTAAAACAGATAAGCCCGTTGCGTCCGTAACAACCCACAAAACAGAGGACGGCGAATTGGTTTGGTATCTGGGCGGTGGCGTTGCCGAACGAAATAAGGACGCCGAGCCTACCGATGTATATAGAGCCGCGATAGACGCTTTTTCCCGCTATCTACCTGATATTGATACATCTGATATGGAGTGGGCCGTTTTGCCCATCGACCGCATTGAAGGCAAATCAAACACTGACGGTTGGATGCCCGACACGCCGACTATTCACACAACAAAAGACGCGATGTATTGTTGGCCGACAAAACTTACATTTGCGCCGATGCTTGCTGATATGATTATTAAAGAGCTGGCAGAACAAGGCATTACGCCGTCACAGCAGAACACAGATTTTTCATTTTTAGACAATGCGCCTTTTTCAAAGACACCGTGGGATAAAGCAAAATGGATAAAATTAAATTAGGTGATACAGGCATTCAGGTTTCCCCCATCGGCCTGGGAACCGTTAAGTTTGGTAGAAATCAGGGAATTAAATACCCCCAAAACTTTGAAATTCCCAGTGAGGATGATTTAGCCGATATTTTACGCCTCGCAAAATCCCTTGGCATAAACATGCTTGATACCGCGCCCGCTTATGGCCTGAGCGAAGAACGTCTCGGGCGGCTGTTAAACGGGCAAAGGGATGAATGGATTATTGTCGGCAAAGTGGGCGAAGAATTCGAAGACGGTATATCGTCTCATAATTTTACTCCCGATCATTTTAAATACAGTATCGAACGCTCACTAAAACGGCTTGATACGGATTATATCGATGTGATGCTTATTCATTCAGACGGCAATGATATGGATATACTAAAGAATGACGCCCTAATCCGCACGATGCATGATTACAAAGATCAAGGTATTATTCACGCCCATGGCGCATCAACAAAAACGCCTGAAGGTGGGATCAAAACTTTAGAATTAATGGATGTTGTCATGGCAACGTACAACCCGGAATACACAGATGAAAAGCCTGTTCTGGATTATGCCGAAAAGCACAACAAAGGCACTTTGCTTAAAAAAGCATTATCAAGCGGACATAATACAAATATTGACCAGGCGTTAGAGTTTGCATTCGGTCACGCAGGGACGAACAGTATCATCATTGGCACAATCAACCCAAAGCACCTGAAAGAAAATGTAGAAGCAGTTAAACGTGCTCGATCAAATCTTCATCTTCAGGCGGGGTAATGCGTACCAATGTAATCTGGTTACGGCTTTTGCGGACAATATCCATTTGGAAATCATGAAATCTGAATGATTGACCAACATCAGGCACCATCTGAGATTCATAGAGAATAAGCCCGGCAATGGTTGCATACTCATCATGCGGCAACCCCCATTCAAATTCACGGTTCAAATCCCTGATTGTTACCTCGCCATCAATAATATATGACCCATTGGAAAGCCTGCGAACACCCGTCATGGCCTCATCATGTTCATCATCAATATCACCGACGATTTCCTCAAGAATATCTTCCAGAGTTGCAATCCCCATAAAGGTTCCGTATTCATCCACAACAACGGCAAAGTGCTCTTTACGATCACGAAACGCCTGTAGCTGATCGTAAAGAATTGTTGTCTCAGGAATAAACCAAGGGTCCATCATAATACGAGATATCTGAATGTTATCCAGATTTCCGCCGACATCCATTAACTCTCGTAATAATTGTTTTGTATGCAAAACCCCGACAATGTTATCCGGGTTATCCTGCCACAGCGGTAACCTTGTATGCGGGCTATTCAGAACATCTTGTATAATTTCCTCAACAGGCTTATCTGCATCTATCATCTCAACATTCTTACGGTGGGTCATGATATCTTCGATATCGACCTCAGCCAAATCCAATATAGAGCGCAGCATTGCACGCTGTTCCTGTGTCTCTTGCTCCGGCCCTTCATGCATTTCAATCGCACCACGAAGAAGCTCAAGGTGTGATCCTGCACCAACGCGCGAAATATCAACACCAAAGACCATAAGTACCTTACGCACAATCCAAGTAACCGCCTCTGTTACAGGTGCAAAAATCAAAATCACGAAACGTAAAATCGGCGCGATACGCATCGCCATCGTTTCCGCATGATGGAATGCATATGTTTTGGGCAAGACTTCCGCAAAAATCAAAACAAGCAGAGTCATAATAAGTGTTGCGTAAATAACGCCCGATTCACCAAACAACCTGATCAACACGCTCGTCGCCAAAGCGGACGCCAAAATATTCACCATATTGTTACCAAGCAAAAGCGCACCGATCATACGGTCTTTTTCTTCTCTTATTCTGTTAACAAGAGCCGCACGCTTATCCCCCTCTTTCTCACGAGCACGAAGACGCACACGAGATGCCGCCGTAAAAGCCGTTTCAGAACCGGAGAAAAATCCGGACAGAATCATAAGCACCAAAATAGCAATGATTGAAAAAGTAAGTCCCAGCTCCATTTATGTGTTTGCTCCCTCTAAAAAGCTATTCAAAACATCAACGACAAGTTCCTCAGGTACATCCTTGGATACAAATGATTTGCCAATTCCCTGCGGTACAATAAACACCAATTTACTATCAGTTGCTTTTTTATCGCGCTGCATCGTCGCAATCATATCACTTACGGTTGTTTGTATATCACCGATACTGACAGGAAGGCCGACCGACTCAAAATGTGCTCTCACACGAGCAACATCTTCTGAGGAAGAATAGCCCATGCGAAAAGACAAATCATACGCCATTATTGTTCCGATCGCTACGCCTTCACCATGTAACAATGTACCATCATATCCTGCGGCGGCTTCTAACGCATGACCGAAAGTGTGCCCAAGGTTTAATAAAGCGCGCTTTCCGGCTTCTCGCTCATCCGCCTCAACGATCGCGGCCTTCGCCTTACAACTCACTTCAATTGCATAAGAAATAGCATCAGGGTCTAATGCCAGAACGTCTTTGCCGTTTTCCTCCAGCCAGTCAAAAAATGACGAATCATCAATAAGGCCATATTTCACAACCTCGGCGTAGCCCGCCAGCAACTCTCTCTTCGGTAGTGTCTTTAATGTATTTATATCGGCGATCACGCTTATGGGCTGATAGAAATTCCCGACAAGATTCTTACCATATTCTGTATTGATCCCTGTCTTCCCCCCGACAGAGCTATCCACCTGCGCCAGCAAAGTCGTCGGGATTTGAACATAAGGCACCCCGCGCAAAACAGTCGCAGCGGTAAACCCTGCCAAGTCGCCGATAACGCCGCCGCCCATTGCAACAACAATAGAATTTCTATGAATATTATGCTCTAGCATCCAACCATGGGCCTGCTGAAAATAAGAATAAGACTTGGTTGCCTCACCAAAGGGCAGAACCAAGACCTCACAGAAAGGGCTTCCTTGCTCCTTCAATACGCTTTGAAGAGAGTGCGCATAGGGCTCTACATTCGTATCTGTCACAATAAAAACTTTACGTTCGGAAACTTCAAACGGAAGGTAATCTGCAATAGAGTTCAAAAGATTTTCACCAATGGCGATATCATAACTTCTAGAGCCTAAATCGATATGTACATTACGCTGTTCCATAATATTCCCCAAGATGACGTTGTATTTCAGAAAGCACCTTTTCAGGACTTTCCTCATTATTAATATGTATGTTCGCTTTGGAATATAATTCTTTACGCGCGTTTAACAAGTCTTCCAATGTTTTCTTAGGATCAGACGTGCGCAATAACGGCCTTGTGTCATCCCCTGCAATCCGTTCCATTATCGTCTCGACAGAGGATCTTAGCCAAACAGACACCGCCTGATTTTCTATTTTCTCTAAATTCTCAGGTGTTGTTACCAAACCGCCGCCTGTCGAAATCACGGCTGGCTCACCTTCTAATAATTGTGAGAGTGTTTTTGTTTCCAACGCACGAAAATAACCCTCTCCATGGATTTGAAATATATCCGAGATACTCTGCCCCTGCTCATCCTCTATAACGGTATCTGTATCAATAAAACGCACGGCCAGCGCCTGCGCCAGCCTTTTACCGATTTCAGTTTTCCCGCACCCCATCATCCCAACCAAAATGACAGGCTTTGTGATTTTGTTATTAGTCTGCAATATCATGCTTTCCATTCTTTTAAATCATCTTCATCTTTGCTATACAGTTCACACACCAACATTACAATTACGAAACTGAAAAGCTATGTCGTTTCTCTTAAAAATCCTATTTGCCTTAATTGTTTTTTTTATTGTCGGGGGCGCTACCCTTATAACAATCAAGGACGTTGAAATTCCGCAGACACAAGTTGTTGAAACCGTACCAAGTGATCGTTTTTTAGATGAATAAACAATTCTTATTTTTTGCAGTATTTGCATTCTTTATATATACCGCACCATCATCTGCCGCCGATGCAGAGCCTGTAGATTATGGCCCGCTAGAATCAATCGGCTTATTACAATCTGATGACACAAAAAGTTTGGGCGCAGGTGTCTACCATAACGCGGATCGATCTGACCTGACTTACCTTCTAAAGCACATCAACAGAAGCGAGTGGACATATTTACAAAAAACACTACGCAATTACCTTATAACAGCAGCAGACAGCACCGTTGTTAATAACGACATCCCAATTGAAAGCGGACAGGATCTATTGACACTTCGCCTTACCGCGTTGTTAAGAATGGGCTACAACAAAGAAGCCTTCCGGCTTTATAACGACGCGTCTGCTTATCCACTTCAGGAACCGATTATAAGAGCAGGCATTTTCAGTATGCTTTTAAACAAAGAAAAGGCGCGCGCCTGTCTTGAGGTGAAAACATCGTTCTCACAAAACAAAAACGCTCTTTTCTGGCAAGAAGCCAATGCATATTGCACGCTTTCGCTTT
Organism: Alcanivorax sp.; assembly: GCA_051967755.1. Lineage (GTDB taxonomy): Bacteria > Pseudomonadota > Alphaproteobacteria > Micavibrionales > Micavibrionaceae > UBA1672. The sequence continues at coordinate 356,806 of JBQDYD010000004.1, read as the reverse complement.
CCCATGATCCGATCCCCGAATATGATGACGTTGTAAAATCATCGAAAAAAAACATTATGAAGAAAGTGCTAAGTGATGATGACTTCATGTTCGAATATGACACACAATCATTTAAATCATTAAGCTTTTTTGAGCGCGCGATTTTAATCGCGGAAGATCGTATTCTTGTGCCAAACAGGGACGTTCACATTACCAAGGCTATCCCACCACAGCACATCGCTTCACTTCTTACCCAGAGCAAGATTAATGACGATACAAAATCCTTACTGACTGTTCTTGCCGTCAAATACGGATTAAAAGCAGAAAGTGATCTGTCTGCTTTATATCAATCCATCATAGAAACAGATAAGAACGCAAAGAACAGCAAAAACGATTGGCACCGGCTTGCTTATCTATTCAATGAAACAAAAGTGGGCTGGCTCCCCAAGGATAGACATAGTGATATTGTGAATGCATTTGATATCGCGTCCAAATATGATGATTCTGCCCTTCTCCCGTTCCTTCCTGCCATTGCAAAGATGGATATAGGCGGTGGCCTGAATTTACCCCAAGCGGAACGCGCACTTAAGCTATTTTTATATAGTGAGGAACCTGCACCGAAAGATTGGCTCGAAGATTTAGTTGCGCTAACGACAAATGATGACGCAGAAGAAAACCTTCGCCTAAAGTTACTCACAGCCTTATCGCTTATGACGAATACAAAGAGCAAATCCCTCTCTGCCAAGGTCACTGAACAGGTCACGAAATACTTACTTAGCAACGAGAAAACAGCGGCCCTGAAAAATATTATAGAAAATATTGACACTACGCAGAATAATGGTGATAAAGTCCGCTACATAGAAACAAATGGTTTTGACTTGGATTGGAATAACAGCTATACAATGCCTCCCTATGTAGTTTTAAAGGCGTTGGATCAAGCAAGTAAAAATCAAAACATGAGTGTATCTCTATTGTTATCAGGATTTATTCTGGCGAAACAAAATGACGAAAACATTTATGTCGGAACGATTGATTATATTGTAAATGCTTTGAATGCATTGGGACTAAAACAACAATCACATCATCTATTGGCGCAGACCGTGATGATGATGAAGAACTGAAGGAGATAAATATGGCAAGACCTGGTCGTCCTGCAATGCCGAAGCCGGACTTACACCCTCTTGTTGATGCATTTTTAGACATGCTCACGACTGAACGTGGAGCAGCTATGAACACACGTCAAGCATACTGGCGTGATCTTGCCGATGTGAGTATGTTCCTCAGAAACAATAAAAATGTTGAAATCAGTGAAGCAAACACTGAGCATCTTAAAGCCTACCTTCAAGATCTAAGCGATAAATCTAACAGCAAAGCGTCCAGCAAAGGCAAAATTGCCGTGCGTACAGTCGCGCGTCGTTTATCTGCGTTGCGCCAATTCTATCGCTATCTTGTTTCAGAAGGCGTGCGCGAAGATGAGCCGACCTCTACGATCGAAAGCCCGAAGCAAGGACGCTCACTTCCGAAAACACTTACAGAAGAAGAAGTTACAAATCTGATTCAAACTGCAGGTGAAAAAGGAACGGCAGAAAGCATTCGTTTGGTTTGTTTGATTGAAATGCTATACGCAACAGGACTACGTGTATCCGAACTTGTTGGCCTGCCACTTTCTGCTATCGGAAAGAACACAGACCACCTGATTGTTGAGGGTAAAGCCGGCCGTGAACGTATGGTTCCGCTTTCTACACCGGCGCAAGAATCACTTAAAAAATATCTTGATGTTCGCAAACAGCATGTTGGCTCTGAAGACGCTGCGGGTCAAAATAAATGGTTGTTCCCATCCAAGACATCCGTCAGCGGTCACCTTACACGCCAACGCTTCGCTCAGCTCTTAAAAGATTTGGCAAAAGAAGCTAAAATAGATGATGGCCGCGTTAGTCCGCATGTATTAAGACACGCATTTGCAACACACCTACTAAGCAATGGTGCAGATTTGCGCTCAGTTCAAAAAATGCTGGGACATGCAGACATCGCGACAACACAAATTTACACTCATATTCTGGGTGAAGATGTTAAAAAAGAGGTTGAGGAAAAACATCCTCTGGCAAAAGCCGCTAAAAGCTAATAAAAACATAAGTGTAGCCATAAAAGTTATGGCTAAGCTTAGTGAAAAGGGTATTGAAATTACATGACACAACTTGATTTTGAAAAGCCGATCCTTGAACTTGAAGGAAAGATTGCAGAATTACGTCATGTTAACAGTGATTCAGAAGTTAACATCGCGGATGAAATTTCGCGTATGCAAAGCAAAGCTGACAAACTTTTGAAACAAACCTACAGCAAATTAACACCGGCTCAAAAAGTATTAGTTGCAAGACACCAAGAACGTCCGCGCATGCTTGATTACGTCAAAGGCATGATCGATGACTTTATTCCCCTCGCAGGTGATCGTAACTACGCAGAAGATTATGCTTTAGTTGGTGGAATCGGTCGTTTCCGTGGTCAGTCATGCATCATTATGGGGCATGAAAAAGGCAATGACACACAAAGCCGCATCAAGCGTAATTTTGGTATGGTTCGCCCCGAAGGATACCGCAAAGCGCAGCGCCTTTTGAAAATGGCAAACCAATTCCAAATCCCGGTTATTACATTAATTGATACAGCCGGAGCATATCCTGGTGTCGGAGCAGAAGAGCGTGGCCAGTCTGAGGCCATCGCAAAATCAATTGAGTCATGCTTGCGAACAGAGGTGCCTATCATCTCTGTTGTGATCGGCGAAGGCGGCTCAGGTGGAGCCATTGCGATAGCGGTTGCTGATAAAGTTTACATGCTGGAACACTCTATTTACTCTGTCATCTCCCCCGAAGGATGTGCCTCTATTTTATGGCGCGACGGTGAGTATGCAAAAGAAGCTGCGACAGCCCTTAAGCTTACGGCACAAGACCTCAAAGAACTTAAGCTGGTTGATGACATCATTAGTGAGCCTGTGGGCGGTGCACATAGAAACCGCGCGCAAACAATCCAGAGCGTTGCCGATCAGATTGAAAAAGGCTTCACACAGCTAGTTCCGTGGGAAAAAGCTGAAATAAAAGCAAGTCGCAGACGTAAGTTTTTACAATACGGCCGCGACATATAACAATTTAAGCTGTTTTTCTCTTTTTTGATGATCGCTCAAAAAATCTCGCATACTCCTCAGGAATACGTGCGCGCTTCTTCATAATAGAAAAATCGCCATGCCCTGCCTGTCTGTGGCCTTGCTCAGTTGATGCGGCCCTATAATACAATATCAGGAAAACACGTATCGCAGCAGTAAGAGACGTTTGCTCCTTCTTTCGGGTATACACCAAGCCACATATATCATGTATAGAGCACCGCTCACGCTTTGATATATCATTAAGGGCGGTCCACATTTCAGGTTCTAAGCGGATCGATGTCCTTCGCCCGAGAATAGTAATATTTCGACTTACCAATGAGCTTTGCGCAGCTTTGTAAACGTAGCTACAATTCACCTCATCGGCTTTATCCATTTCTTTTTGTTCCATTTTTTTCCACACACAATTAAATTTTAAGATAACTTAAGAATGCTATCGTGTTTAGAAAATAATTGCAACTATAAGCTTTATATTAACATGCCCTAAATTACTGAATACTAATGGATAATGCGTGTATGGACTTCATTTCCGCGCTTAAAATCTCATACACCTCCTGATGCTTCTTAACCCTATTTTCACTCTGAAATTTCCCGCCAGAAATCACGATTTTGAAATGACTCTCACCTGATCCGTCATCACCCGAATGCCCCTTATGAAGGTGACTTTCATTTACGACCTCAAGCTGTGAAGGATCCAGAGACTTCTGTAACTTTTCAGTGATTATTTCTTGCATCGATTGCATCATTTACACCATATTTCTCTTTTGCTGATGATTGAGAATATCTATATAATAGAAAAGTTATGCCGAAAATAGTATTAAAGCACAAATCACCTGAATTTGCGGATGCGGAAGAACGTGTCGCAGTACAAATCTGTGAAATGCCCGGATGTCAGGAACATGCCGAACACAGGGCACCCAAACACCGTGGTTTGAATGAGTACTATATGTTTTGCTTTGATCACATTAAAGAATACAACAAAGCTTGGGATTTCTTTGAAGGTATGTCAGAACGAGAAGTTCAGGATCACATGTTAAAGAGCATGTATGGTGATCGCCCCACATGGAAATATTCTGACGTAGAAGCAGAGCAAAAGTTACATGATGCGGCGCGTAGTACATATTTTTATGGCGAGGCAGGTCACGATACAAATGCGGGAAATAACAACACAAACAACGCCCAAGGGTTTAACGTCGACACATCATCACCTGAATTCGAAGCCATGGCCATAATGGGACTTTCCCCTCCTCTCACCTTGGACGAGATAAAGGTACAATACAAAAAGCTCGCGAAAAAATACCATCCGGATCTAAATAAAAATAATTCTGATGCGGAGGAGCTTCTCAAAAAGATCAATATGGCCTATACAATATTGAAGCTTGCCTACGAAGAATACAGCACCATTCAAAAACGTAATGCATAAAAGAAAAACAAATCACAACGGGTGGAAGTAAATAATAATGACATCACAAATGACTGATAATCTTGATAAAGAGAAAGAATCCGAACGTGGAATGTCTTTCAGCATCACCCAAATCAAGGCAAAAGAAGGTAAGTATACCTCTATTCCCGATACTAAATACAACGCTCGTGAAACATTCGGCATTGACGTAGATTGGGAAATACCGGGCTTTACAGAAGACACAGCAAACGTGCCTGATGTCGATCCGACATATAAATTTGACCCCGAAACCACTATGGCTATTCTGGCCGGTTTTACGCATAACCGCCGCGTGATGATCCAAGGGTACCACGGGACAGGTAAATCAACCCATATCGAGCAAGTCGCCGCCAGATTAAATTGGCCCTGTGTGCGTATCAACCTCGACAGTCATGTCAGCCGTGTTGACCTGATCGGTAAAGACACCATCGTTTTACAAGAAGGTAAGCAAATCACAAAATGGAAGGAAGGTCTGCTTCCTTGGTCTATTCAAAATCCTGTGGCATTGGTTTTTGACGAATATGATGCCGGGCGCCCGGATGTTATGTTTGTCATTCAAAGAATACTAGAAGCCGAAGGTAAATTAACACTTCTGGATCAGAACCTTGTGATTCGCCCTCACCCAGCCTTTCGTTTGTTTGCGACAAGCAACACAATCGGCCTGGGGGATACAACCGGGCTTTACCACGGAACGCAGCAAATCAACCAAGGTCAGATGGACAGGTGGAATATCGTAACCACCCTCAATTATTTACCGCACGACCGTGAGGCACGCATTGTTTTGGCGAAATTGCCCGAATTCAACACAGAAGAAGGCAAGGACACAATCAGCAAAATGGTAACGCTGGCCGATCTGACACGTGAGGGTTTTGTGAATGGTGACCTATCAACATTAATGTCACCACGAACAGTCATCGCATGGGCTGAAAACATGACAATATTCAAGGATCGCGAGTTTGCATTCCGCGTTGCGTTCTTAAACAAATGCGACGAAGCAGAGCGCCCCATTATCGCCGAATATTATCAAAGATGTTTTGGCGTTGATTTACCCGACAGCGCAATCAAAAATATCGCTGTGCCCGACAAATAACACTAATCAGGCACGCGCTCTTGCTGCGGAATTTTACCAAAGCAATCAGCGTCCAGATAATATGTATCATCGTTACATGGGTTTCCGTCGAAACTGATATCAATTCCTTTTTCACGAAGGGCATTTTCTAATTGACCGAGATTATCGTAATCACCAACATCAATACCATGCTCATCCATAAGGTAATCTTTGGTTTCATCTGTAATATCACTCAACCCGTCAACACCACCTTTGAACAGACCCTTAACAAAACCGATTGTATTTTCAGACAGGTTATGCCCAAAGCGCTCTTCAAACTTTGTGCCTTCTTGGTCATCCTTGGTGACAAATGCTTCTGTACAGGATTTCACAGTCACAACAGCGGCCGCACATAACGCCGCAATTCCAAAATATCTTTTAACTGACATACCCCTAGTCCTTTTTTATTTATATAGTTTTAGGCGGACAGTACTATCATCAAACCAAGCCAAACGTCAAATACTGCAGATAGTGACTGTGCGGCGAAATTAAAATGCGTTAGGATCGCCCTAATATGAGTAAAACCGATTCAGAACAATTTAAAGTGAGCACCTCCTCTACGTTGCGGGCAATCTCTCGCAAAAAAGACCTGGAGGTAACTTACTCCGAAGTAGAAACACCGACGGGCGATATTAGAAACCTAAATCGGCCGCGTATCCCTGCACCATCATCGGATATGACGCAGCAAAAGCGCAATCTTATTCGCGGCTGCGCTGATACATACGCACTGAAATTGGCACACCATGACCAAAGGCTTCATCGTTCTAACGGGCAGAATGATCTACGCGCACAGGCCGGTATGGATGCGTTAGAACAGGCACGCTGTGATGCCATAGGCATTACAAGCATGGACGGCGTGGCACAAAACCTGAACGAAGTTTTAGAAGAAAAATCTAAACGCCGCGGTTTTGACGGCATACAAGAGCGAGAGGATATCTCGCTTGCTGATGCATTGCACATAGTAGCACGCACAGAGATGAGCGGCCTTGCACCGCCGCCTTCTGCGGAAAAAGCCTATGAGCTATGGCAACCATGGATTATGGAGCGCTTAAAACAAGCGGGCTTTGATGACTTAAAAAGTGTCATGAACGATCAAAAGGCCTTCGCAAAAATTGCCCGAAGCTTACTGCAGGACTTAGAGCTCCCCGTCGATCCTGATGGTGATCAAGACATTGAAAATCAGGAACAAGAGGACGGATCAGATAACCCCGATCAACAATCTGATGAAAATGAAGAGCAAAATGAAGGCCAAGACGATGAAACCGCGCAAGAAGGCGGCATCGGTGAGAGCGACGAAAGCCAAACCATAGAGGATGAAACCTTTAATATGGATATGGATGAGATCATGGATGATCTCAATAATGAAGATATGGCAGCAGATGATATGCCGCCTCCGCCGCCCGGCAGGCCATCAGATTTCAGTGATTTTGTTGAGGGCATATACACCGTCTACACAACGCAATTCGATGAGGAAATAAACGCCGAAGACCTTGCGGATCCTGATGAAATGGCACGGCTTCGTGATCTACTCGATCAACAACTCAACAACTATCACACCATCATCACAAAACTGGCCAATCGCCTGCAACGCAAACTCATGGCGCGTCAACGTCGCAGTTGGGCATTTGATCTGGAGGAAGGCATTCTGGACGGCGCGCGCCTTGCCCGTGTAATCGCCAACCCTGATGTACCGCTGACCTTTAAACAGGAAAAGGAAATGCCGTTCAAAGATACGGTTGTTTCCATTTTGATTGATAATTCAGGATCAATGCGTGGTCGCCCGATTGCGATTGCCGCCACGACCACGGATATCATCGCCCAAACGCTTGAACGATGCGGCCTGAAAACAGAAATTCTTGGCTTTACCACACGCGCATGGAAAGGCGGTAAGTCACGGGAATTGTGGCTGGAAAACGGTCGCCCGGAGAAACCCGGCCGTCTGAATGATGTGCGTCACATTATCTACAAGGATGCAAACGCACCAACGCGCCGCGCACGCAGAAACCTTGGCCTAATGCTCAAGGAAGGCATCTTAAAAGAAAATATTGATGGCGAAGCGCTTGTTTGGGCGTATAACCGCCTCAGCCGTCGCCCCGAGGAACGTAAAATCCTGCTGGTTATTTCAGACGGTGCGCCCGTTGATGATTCAACACTTTCGGTCAATCCATCAAATATATTGGAAATGGATTTGCGCAATGTGATCCGCTGGATTGAGGAAAAATCCCCTGTTGAACTGACCGCAATCGGGATCGGGCATGACGTGACACGTTACTATGAACGTGCGATTACAATTTCCGATGCGGACGGACTGGCAGAAGCATTAACCAAACAACTTACCGATTTATTTGAGGATAAATAAAATGGCAGAAGAAAAAGCAATATTGGCAGGCGGATGCTTTTGGGGAATGGAAGAATTATTCCGCAAACAAACAGGCGTGATCTCTACGCGCGTCGGCTATACAGGCGGCCACACCAACAACCCAACCTATAATGAGGTCTGCATCGGGGACACAGGTCATGCAGAATCGATAGAGGTTACTTTTGATAATGAGCAAACGACCTATGGCAAAATTCTTGAATTTTTCTTTCAAATCCATGACCCCACAACAGTGAATCGTCAGGGTAATGACACCGGCACACAATATAGGTCGGCGATTTTCACGGTAGACGATGAACAAATGCAAACTGCGCGTGATATGGTGCGCACTTTAAATGATGCAAACATCTTTCCTGCCCCAATCGTAACAGAAATAACACCCGCCGAGAGTTTTTATGAAGGTGAAGACGGCCACCAAGATTACTTACAAAAGTTTCCCGATGGGTATACATGCCATTTCATCAGGCCTGATTGGAAGCTAAATAAATAATCTAACCCCTTGCACAGAAAAGAAAGTTCACGTAACAAAATCGTCATGAGTGATAAAAAGAAAAAAATATATAAACCTACCCCTGTTAGTGGCTTTCCCGAATGGTTGCCCGAAGTCCGCAAGGCAGAACAGCAATGGTTTGACCATATTCGCCGTATATTTGAGCAATATGGTTTCTGTAACATTGAAACACCAAGTGTTGAGACACTGGATGCGATCATGGCAAAGGGCGGTGACGGCGAAGCAGACGTAGATAAAGAGGTCTACGTGCTGGAGCGTTTACACAAAGAGGATGGCGATAAAGAAGCCCGCCTCGCCCTGCATTTTGACCAAACAGTCCCCCTCGCCCGTTATACGGCGCAACATTTCAATGATTTGGTTTTTCCGTTTAAACGATACCAAATGCAGCGCGTCTGGCGCGGCGAACGCCCACAGGCAGGTCGCTTTCGTGAATTTTATCAATGTGATATTGATGTTTTAAATGTCGATAACCTGCCCCTGCACTTTGATGCGGAAATGCCTGCGATTATTTGGGAAGTGCTCTCCTCCCTTCCCGGTATGGAAAATGAGAAAATTCAGATCCGCATTTCTAACCGCAAGATTTTGATGGGGCTGCTTGAGGGGCTGAACATTACAGATGAAGAGCACATCACACAGATTTTGCGTTCAGTTGATAAATTTGAAAAAGTCGGCAAGAGCATCATTATTGAAACATGCCTGTCATTAGAATTAGAAAACGGCAAAGAGATTGCAGATAAAATTATCGGTTTCGTTGAAACGGTTGATATTAAAACTCTAGAACCACTCAGCGATACCATGAAAGAAGGTATCGAAGAACTCTCCTTCATTATGGATCAACTTGCACACTTACCCAAAGGCGCCGCAGTCGCGGATTTAGGTATTGTACGCGGCCTAGATTACTATACAGGCACGGTCTACGAAACCAACTTCGTTAAAGAAGACGGCAGCCTTGATCTTGATTACGGCTCAATCTGCTCAGGCGGGCGTTATGATGATTTGGCAAGTAGCTATATCAAGAAAAGCCTGCCCGGTGTTGGAATATCCATCGGCTTTTCACGCCTGTTTGACCGCATGCGCGTGCAAGGTAAGCTGCCGCAATCCGGTATTTCCCCTGCCGATGTTTTGGTTATTCTGCCGAACGAAGACGCACGCAGCGTGATGAATGAAGCCGCACAAACTCTACGCTCTCGCGGCTATAATGTTGAAACATTCCACAGCCCCTCAAAACTGAAAAGACAACTTGCCTACGCCGAGAAAAAAGGGATACCCTATGTTTGGTTCCCGCCTTTTGATGCCGACGGCGCGCATGAGGTGAAAAACATGAATACAGGCGATCAGGTCGCCGCGTCAGCCGAGGATTGGACAAAGGATGATTAAACTATCGCGCTTACTATTTCTTTTTACTGTGCTGATCGCGCCGCAGGCCTTTGCGCAGGCACAAGACATAGAACCCGCCTTCGTTCCCGAAGATTTTGAGTTTAGTTATTCCCCCGAATATTGTGATTTCACCGCCGCGTTTCCTGAACAGCCAATGGAAACCCACCATTGTGAAACTCCGGATGACCCGTCTACATGTTTTAATCTTTTGACTTACACACACACTTTCGGGCTATCCTCTTCCGTTAGGATTGAGCTTGTTTGTAACCCTGTAACCCCTGAAATGTATGACCACTTCACGGCAGAAAACATGCAAGCAACCGTACGTGCCATGACGAAAGATTCTGTTGTTGAAGAACTGAATGTCACCAATCGTGACACGGATCATTTCCGACAGACCACATTGGTTGCAAGCGGACGCCAAGGGCTGGATGAAACAATTTATATCGCCCAGCTTTGGATTGCGCAAAATTCAATTATGTCCGTCGAAGCAGAAATGATGGGTGAACAAACAACAGAAGCCGATCACCTCTTTGCCAATATACTGCGAAATATCGGCCACCTGATAGACATCAAAGGTGAAGAATACGCCAAGAAGAAAATATCTGCATGGGAAGCAAAAAAGGATACGGCGTTGCAGGACATTCAAAAACAGCAACAAAAAGACGCTGAAAACGCCCCTAAAAACTAAGCTGCGATAGACTTTATTTTCTCAACCATCGCAAAAAATCCACTGCGTCTGTTTGCACTCAGGTGAGTATCCAAGCCGATATCAGCAAATGCGCCGTCAATATCAGTCTCGCGAATTTCCTTTAATGTCTTACCATCGTAGGCTGTTTTTAATATCGCGACCAACCCGCGAACAATGTGCGCGTCACTATCCGCCGTAAAAGAGAGCACATCCCCCTCCAAATTAGGTAACAACCACACACGCGAGGTACACCCCCTGACAAGGTTCTCGTCAACCTTGTGCGCATCATCCATATGTGGCAAAGAACGCCCCAAATCGATCAAGTATCGATATCGCTCCTCCCAATCCGTAAAAAGACTAAAATTTTCAACAAGCTCTTCTAAATTATTTACAGACATGTTTATTCCTTAAGTTCTGCCGTTTTTTATGTGACAGCTGGGCTGCGATTTCAAGCATCAATCGAAAAATACAAAGATAATATGAGCAAAAGTGCGTATTCCTGAAGATAGGGGCTTGCACATGAGCGCTCCAATTGGCAGATTGAAAGAAACAAGATTCTAAGAAAAACAAAGGAAGAATCCACAACATGAGTAAATCATCAGGGTCATCCGATTCCAAAAACACGTTATATTGTTCATTCTGCGGAAAAAGCCAGCACGAAGTCCGTAAGCTTATTGCAGGGCCGAACGTATTCATTTGTAACGAGTGCGTTGAACTATGTATGGACATCATCCGTGAGGAAGATAAAACCCAGATGGTTCGCACAGGCGAAGGTGTACCTGCACCAAGTGAGATCAAGCAAGTTCTTGATGATTATGTGATTGGTCAAGAAGCTGCAAAGCGCGTTCTTTCTGTTGCTGTTCATAACCACTATAAACGTCTGGAACATGGCGGTGATGGTTCTAACTCCGAAGTAGAGCTTGCAAAATCAAACATCTTGCTTGTTGGCCCGACCGGTTGTGGTAAAACCCTTCTTGCACAAACACTTGCGCGTATTCTTGATGTGCCTTTTACAATGGCAGATGCGACAACATTAACCGAAGCAGGTTATGTTGGTGAAGACGTTGAAAACATTGTTCTGAAATTGTTGCAAGCCAGCGATTACAACGTAGAGCGTGCGCAAAAAGGTATTGTTTACATTGATGAAATCGACAAGATTTCCAGAAAGTCAGATAACCCGTCTATCACTCGTGATGTTTCCGGTGAAGGTGTACAGCAGGCTCTATTGAAATTAATGGAAGGTACTGTTGCTTCTGTTCCCCCTCAAGGCGGACGTAAGCACCCACAGCAGGAATTCTTGCAAGTTGATACATCAAATATTTTATTTATTTGTGGTGGTGCGTTTGCAGGATTGGACAAGGTTATTGCAGAACGCGGCAAAGGAACAACAATCGGGTTTGGTGCAGACGTAAAAGGGCCGGATGAGCGCTCAGTTGGTGACTTGCTCAAAGATCTACAGCCTGAAGACTTGCACAGATATGGTCTTATTCCTGAATTTATCGGTCGTCTACCTGTTATCGCGACCTTGGAAGATTTGGACGAAGATGCTCTGATCACAATCTTGACTGAGCCGAAGAACGCATTGGTGAAACAATACCAGAAACTATTCGACCTTGAAGAGGTTGACCTGACCTTCACTGATGAAGCGTTAACGGCAATCGCACAAAAGGCAGTTGAGCGTAAAACAGGTGCGCGTGGTCTGCGTTCTATCATCGAAAATCTGTTGCTTGACGCTATGTTCGAGGTCCCGGACATGGATGATGTGACCGAAGTCATCGTAGAAAAAGAAACTGTTAATGACGGTGAAAAACCATCATACAAAAAGTCTAAAACAAAGAAGAAAAAGGCCAAGGCCACCAAAACCGCTTTGAAAGACGCAGACAGTGATGAAAAAGACGGTGACGCCCAAGAAGAAAAAGAGGCCAGCTAAAATAGATGGCAGAGGGTGCTGATTTTCCAAAAAAGGAAACCGACGCACCCTCGGGTCTCTGGTTTTGGTTGTTAACCGGCTTTTTATTACTCCCGTGGATTTACATCCAGAGCAACACCAGCGTTAATAGTGATGTCGCATGGCTTAGCATTTGCGCAGAACGCATAATTGACGGCGGTACATTTTTCAGTGATTGCTACGATACGAACCCACCGCTCAGCACATTTTTATACATTCCGTTTATCTGGCTGTCGCAAATAACGAGAATTGCGACCTATCATATCTTGTTCTGGGGTACACTCACCACCATAGGCCTTGGTACATTTCTAACATATCGTATATTGGCCTTCATGCCGTCACTGAGCGTGAATGAGCGTCTGATCATATGTGCGACCTATCTTTTTACGCTGACTGTAATACCGACAATATATTTTGCGGAAAGAGATCACTTTCTCGCCTTGATGATACTGCCGTTCATTGTGCTGCAATTTTGTATAAGCGATAGAAAAAAGACGCCTGCCCTCCTAAGTTATACTATATTGCTATTCGGCAGCATGACTTTGCTGTTAAAACCTCATTACGGCCTTATTCCGCTCATCATATTTATTCACAGAATGATAAGCCAAAGACGTATTTTTATCATATTTGATAAAGACTTCTTAACGCTCACGCTGTTAACAGCATTATATATTTCATCAGTAATTTTATTTTATCCGGATTTTATATCCTTTATGTTGCCGGACATCCTCAGTACCTATGCTGGCTACAACAACATTGCCGGCACTTACCTATCCTCATTACCTTACGGTGCGTTAATAATATTTACCGGCCTCTTAACCCTGAGAGCGCGTGGAAATTTTGGAAAATTCGTAAAACTATGGTGGGTATGCGCCGCCCTTGGTCTGTGTTGCTATGTTATACAAATGAAAGGCTTCACATATCATCGCCTCCCTCTATACTCCTTAATCTTCCCGTTACTAAGTGCACTTATCGCTCATGCTGTAATACATGTAGCAAAAAAGCCCGATAATAAAGGGATCGCCGTTTTGGCATTATTCATGATTGCCGCACTCAGCTATACCGCATCGCCATTAAGGCCAGACTATGCAACCCATTCCGCATACATCAATAATGAGATAACACAATATATCGATGAACAATGCACTGAGCCATGCGCATTTTATATCACACATAACAATATGGACATCGTTAGCCAGATTGGCTTTTACTCCCCTCATACATACGCCACGCGCTTCCCAAGCTTTTGGTTCATGACGGCAAATGCACATCTATCCGATCAAGAAATTTTGAACAAAACCAGTCAATATGGTCAATATATCGCGGAGGACTTAGACAGATATACCCCTTCACTTTTGTTGATTTTGGCGAAAACCGAAGATCAAGGCGAATTTACAAACGATATGGATGTAGCGCAGATTTTCGCCGTTTCAGACGAATTCAAAAGTGCCCTATCCAACTATGATAAGATAGATCGCTTGACTGTTGATCGCGCATACTTTTACAAAGATACTCCTTATGATTTTCCATACGAGTTAACGTGGGATGTTTACAAAAGAAGATAAACCTCAATGAATACGAAGGCCGTCAATATTGCTATGTTCTGGATCGCGATTTTATGCATCGCGCTCCCCTGCCTCATGGTGCAAAGCCAGTATTTGGTTAACGGCAATATTTCCTGGCTATTGATTGCGGCAGACCGCCTGCTTCATGGGCAATCTATGTCTCAAAACATATATGAGACGAACCCGCCACTTAGCATCATAATCTACATCCCCCACGTATTAGCAGCCAAGCTCATGGGGATAAAATTGCCCGTTATGTCCTATTATGTGACAAGCTTTTTCATTATTCTTTCGGTGATTACAACTTATAAAATAACCACTTACATTACACACTTATCTTCCATTCAAAGATATACATTCGTCGCGTGCTATGCGCTCTGTACCACTCTCATTACTACAGTATTTTTCTCCGATAGAGAGCATCTTATCCTGCTTGGTTTGGCACCATTCGTTCTCTTGCAATTCCTGTTATTAGAGCGCGTAACGATACCCAAAACCTTGCTTTACAGTGTGTGTTTTGTAGGTGCATTTTGCGTACTAATCAAACCGCATTACGGCCTCTTGCCTACAGTATTTCTTGTCACACGCCTTATAAAACACAGGCAAATAAACTTCTTCAAAGCACCTGATTTTCAGGCTTTGTCTATCATGACACTGATTTATATCGGCGTTGTATTAACGTACTTTCATGATTATGTAAGCATTATTTTGCCCGACGTGTTTGCACTCTACGCGCAGTCAGGGGCAGATTTCTTTGCTATTTTAGATGCATCTCAAATCCACATGCTGACCTATATTACGTTCTTTTTATTTGAGGTTTTCCGAGAAGACCTTAAAAAACACCAGAAGTCACTGGTCGTATTTATTTACAGCTGCTGCATCCTAAGTCTGGTTCCCTATTACGTTCAGCTGAAGGGCTATTACAATCACTTAATACCAGCATATGCATTTTTCATGATGGGCCTATGCCTTACCCTTATGTTCAGATCAGAGAGCCTGATCAAAGTTAAAAAATTGAATATCCTGCAATTCATAATTCCCTTTGTTGCATTGATGTCTTTAGCAAATGCCATCAGCCCGCTTAACACCGACTTTCCCAAACATAAAAACATCCCGCAAATGCCGGTCTCTCGATTTCTAGAAGAGCACTGCCCAGCCCCATGTACATATTTCGCGTTTCACGGGGATATAGAAATCATGAACCCGACCACGGCATATATGGGATATGTACATGCGTCAAGATTTCCCGTCTTCTGGTTTTTACCGCGCATATTAACCCTGCTTCGTGACGAAGATCCCAAGATACGAGAAACAGGCCTGACCTTAATGAATAAATACACGGCAATGGCTGCAGAAGATTTAATACAATACAAGCCTGATATCCTTCTGATTGCGATAGACCTTCCTGTCGACAACCTAAAAACATTCACTTTTCTGTCATTTTTCGGCCTAAACCAAGATTTCAAACAGGAAATTGATGAGAACTATGAGAAAATAGGTGTCTTAGAGTTTGATAGAGTGGAATATTTCACGGGTACAACACTAGAATACTCATACACACTAAAATATCAGGCCTATAAAAGAAAAACTAATCTTTAAACACAAAAAGCCAAGACCCGACATAATTCCATATAAATGATACTGCCATCGCTAATATCTTGGCGAAGTAAACCCAGACAAACTGGCTCGCCAAATAAATAGTGCACGTACTGAGAACCAGGCCCATAAGACCAATGCCAACAAACGAAGATATTTGTTTTATCAGTTGATCGCGCTTAAGGTTCTTAAACGTCCAAATCGCATTAAAATAAAAACTATTCGTCAGGGCAACAAAGAACGCGCAAATATGCGCGACAACAAACACAACATCACACAAATCATGCAAAATATAGAAAACACCAAAATCAATTACTGTGTTCACGGCGCCAACCACCGTAAACTTACTAAAACTTTTGTAATGACTTTTGACGATTTCTCGCATAAATTCACCATGTTTAATTTGGCTATCAAGGAGTTAGCAATTGCTAAAAGAGTTTAAATCAGACTTTAAACACCACCCTGCGATGACAGCAGTCATTCTTATTCTATTTATCTGCCTCTGGTCAACTCTATATCTCAGTAGACAAATTGATATTGATATGGCCTGGTTATTACAATGCTTAGAACGCTTCCTTGCCGGTGGAACTTATGCAAAGGATTTCTATGAAACCAATCCGCCGCTCAGTTTCCTGATCTATCTACCCTCCTACCCCTTATATGCCTTATTGGGATATGACGCCAAATTATCCGCCTTTTTCGCGTTCACATTATATATGGCCGCATCAACACTAACGTTTTACTACCTACTTCATCGCCTTGGCATCAAAGCAAGCGACATATTTGTCATTATTTGTGCTTACCTTATCTCCCAAACATGGCCTGCGGCCTTATCATTTGGCTCAAAGGACAGCCTAATCACCATGTTTTTGGCGCCGATGTTGCTGTATCAATACCTTATTACGCAAAACATTAAATTAAACAAAATATCGCATGCCGCAGCCATTATAATGGGTGGTGTTGCTGTCAGTCTAAAACCACATTACGGCGTGCTCGTTGCCATGATGTTCATACATCGACTCTACAGCACAAAATCAATTAAAAGATGCATCATTTCTCCCGACTTTCTGGGCATGCTGATATTTGGCATGGGCTATATTACATTTATCTGGTTATACACGCCTACATTCTTTGATATTCTGCCTGACATTCTGGATATTTACGGCGTAGAAACCCCATTCCCCATAACAGACCGCCTATATTATGCGCTTTATGGTGTTGGCGGCCTCGTCGTTGGCTTCTACTTACTCAACAGTCCTGAACAAAAAAACCTTCAAAACGCAACAATCTGCTTTGCTGCTCTGAGCTTGGTTTCACTTATCCCTTACATACTGCAAAATAAAGGCTATCATTACCATGCGCTCCCCACACTTTGTTATGGTTTTGGTACCGTATTTATGGGTGTGTATGCCCTTGCGAAAAACATAACAAGGGAAAGAGATTACGCCATAATCTCGGGGATCTGTGTCATCGCATGTTTAACATTCGTTTACACAGTCGGCGGAAAAGACAAACACCCCTACACCAAACACCAATATCTTGCGCAGCCAGTGCAGTCCATGATTGATGATTATGCTTGGAATGATGTTTTTGCCACTTATGACCTAAAAAGCATGCTTACACCGCTCCCATATATTACGTCCGTAAAGAATGGCTCTCGCTTTGGTCAGGTCTGGCCGATAAGCGGACTGAATGATAAATTAGAAACTGCCAAGACAGAAGAGGAGCAAGACGAGATCAAAAAACGTATGATGGAATATGTTGATATGATGGCAGAAGATATTCATAAATATAAACCCAGTGTTATCACCATACCGCGATATAACGACCCCGAAACAAATGAGCCCGCTCGAAATTACTATAATTTCCTGATGAAAAATGAAAACTTCAGCAAAGCCATGGAAAATTATGAATATGAAAGCACCCTGCCCTTTGACAATACATTGACAACAAATGCGGACAAACCTGACAAAATAGTTCAGCATGATCTTTTTGTTTTAAAACGCGACCACTCACTATAAGTTATAAATATGGCTACAAAGACATCCCCCAAGAAGACCAAACAAAAAGAAACGATTTCCGTCGTTATACCTTGCTATAATGAGGAAGACGTTATCGAGCTTTGTCATGAGGAACTCACCAAAGTTGTTGATACCCTACCATTTCGTTTTGAGATTATTTTTATAAATGACGGCAGTACCGATAAAACCTTTGAACACCTGCTTAATATTCAAAAATCTGACAGCCGCGTTGTTGTTTTGAATCTATCACGCAATTTTGGAAAAGAAGCAGCCATGACCGCGGGAATAGACCATTGCACAGGCGATGCGCTTATTATCCTGGATGCCGACCTGCAGGACCCGCCCGCACTCATCCCTGATATTATTGACGTCTGGAAAGACACAGGCGCCGACGTTGTTTACGGACAGCGGGTTATCCGTGAGGGTGAAACATGGTTTAAAAAATTCAGTGCAAACGGGTTTTATAAAATCATCAATTTCATAGCCAGTAATGTTGAGATACCAAGAAACACAGGTGATTTCCGTCTTATGAACAGGCGTGCAATAGATGCCCTCATACAATTGCGTGAAAAACACAGATTTATGAAAGGGCTTTTTGCGTGGATCGGCTATAACCAAGTTGCCTTTGAATATAACCGTGCACCGCGCGCGGCCGGCCACACAAAGTGGAGCTATGTCGGCCTTTGGAATCTTGCAATGGAAGGGATTGCCGGTTTCAGTACAACCCCCCTCAAACTTGCCAGTTTTATGGGGCTGATGATTTCCTTCCTCGCCTTTCTTTACGGGGCATACATCATTGCAACCACCCTGATTTACGGTGTGGATGTACCCGGTTGGGCGACCTTGACTGTGATGATCTCCGTTCTTAGTGGCATTCAGCTTCTATGTATTGGTATACTGGGAGAGTATATCGGTAGAATTTTCGGCGAAGCTAAAAAACGCCCGCTATATTTTATCGAGAATGTATATAAAAAATAGCTGGTATGCGTTTAAGAAGCTTTTCTTATAGCGCTGAAAAGGTTATCATTTTTATTACTGTGTGTATTTCTGATTTGCTTAACGCTCTACATCTGAAAGAGGGATTGTTCTATGACTACAGCTGCTAACAAAATAATGCCTGAAAGTGGCAAAAAATACAGACTAATCACGCGAAGTGATATGGATGGCCTTGTCTGCGGCATTTTATTAAAAGAATTGGATCTGATTGATGATGTTATGTTCGCCCACCCGAAGGACATGCAAGATGGCCTGATCGAGGTCGGTCCCGATGACATAACGACCAACCTGCCTTATGTCGATACGGCATATTTGGCATTTGACCACCACGCCAGTGAAGCCAGCCGCGTGGAAGGCACACCGGATAACCACGTTATTGACGTTAACGCCCCTTCTGCGGCGCGTGTTGTGTATGAATATTTTGGTGCGGCCGGCGCATTCCCAAGAGTGTCAGATGCAATGATGGATGCGGTTGATAAGGCGGACTCCGCAGACTTTTCTAAAGAAGAGATCCTATCCCCTGACGGATGGGTACTGCTTAGCTTCTTAATGGATGCCCGCACAGGTTTGGGCCGTTTCCGTGACTTCAACATCTCTAACTACCAGTTGATGATGAAATTGATAGACTTCTGTCGTGATCACAACGACATCAGCGAAATTCTAAACCTTCCTGATGTAAAAGAACGTGTGGATTTATATTTTGAACATCAAATGAAGTGCCGCGAACAAATTGAAAGATGCGCCACTGTTCATAAAAATTTGGTTGTCTTAGACTTGCGTAAGGAAGAAACAATTTGGGCAGGAAACCGTTTTGTTATTTACGCCCTGTTTCCGCAATGTAATATTTCAATCCATATTCTTTGGGGCAAAAACAAACAAAACACCGTTTTTGCAACAGGTAAATCTATCTTGGATCGTTCCAGTAAAACCAATGTCGGCGAACTGATGCTGAAATATGGTGGCGGTGGCCATAATGCCGCAGGAACATGTCAAATCACCAACCTTAAATCGGAAGATGTATTGCAGGAGTTAATTAAACAAATTAACGCTGATGGCTAGCCTTAGCTGGCTGTTCCCTGTATACGGTTACATATGAAATTATTGCGTAATATGACGGGTTATCGCTTTGCACTGTCAGAGAAGATAAACCCGAAAAGCAGCAGAAGAGAACGGTTGGCAAACATTATCCGCTTTGCCAACGCAAACACGCATTTTTATAAGGGAAAATTTTCCGCTCTTGTCGATAGCGAAAAAGACATGAGTGATGAGGAATTCTTCTATGCTTTTTCACATCTTCCTATTGTTGAGAAACAGGACCTGAAAGATGATAATGAATCTTTTAAGTCGGACTACCTCTCAGAAAAAGTAGATCTTCTGGAAGGTGGAAAGCCACCAAGCTTTAGTAAATTCATAAAGCACGCCGTTATCAAGAAAGATTTTTACGCCACACTTTCAACCGGCGGATCCTCCGGCATTCCTACATTTCGCTGGATAGACTACAAAGATGCGAACCTATTTGCACAAAGCTTCCTACACTCATTTAAGCTCAACGGCTGGAAGCAAGGCGAAAGCTTTGTCGTTTACTACCCATTAAAATCATACTTTACAAATGCCTACGCCGATCAAGCAAAAGCACTTAGCCGCTATTTCGGATTTACGATGGTGCCTTTCGAAGAAGTGACAAAAGAAAGTGTGGTCACGTTACTAAAAACATTACGTTCTACGAATGCCACATTATTGGTTATATTCCCTTGTGTACTGCAACGCATCGCAGAAATCATGCACAAAGAAGGTATGGAGCCGTTTCCAAACCTTCCTTGTATTAATGTCAGCGGTGAATTCTTCTTGGATTGCAGCAAGCGCTTCGTTCAAAAAATGTTCCCGGACAGCGATATTCAAATCACTTACGGGGCAGTTGAGTTTGGTGAAATCGCCCACCAAAGCGGCCTTGATAGTTTTAATTACGATGTCTTTGATGATTATGTCTATATGGAGCAAGGGCCTGATAATTCAATGTTAATCACGGCCTATCATCAAAAAGCGTTCCCGCTTATCCGCTATAAGATTGAAGATATGGGGCAGATCATAAACCATGAAAACGGCACGCAAAGCATCCAATCACTGGAAGGTAAAAACGAAGATTATTTAGTCGGTGCAGATAACTATATGTATTTTGCATCATTCTTTAATAACTTTGTAAATGAACTGAATAAGGCGCTTAACAATCCTATTATACATTTCATGCTCCGCCATGGTGAGGATGACGGGCGTAAATATATGCATTTGAATTTTGTCCTCGAAAAGCATGGCAAGGAAGAAAAAATTCGTGAGGCCAGCCTCACTTCATTGCGCGAAGTTTTCTCTAACTATGAGGAAATAACAATCAACTTCCCCGACCATTTTGAACATGATTATACGCGTAAGTTCAAAATTATCGGTGAAGGTGACGGCATGGCAGAAGTTGTCGGCGGGTATTATCAGCGCAAGGCCTCATAGATATGAGTATCAAACCTCCATCCTTACAAAAAGGCGACACAATCGGGATCTTCGCCCCGTCCAGCTGGGTTGAAGAAGACGATATCAATAAATCCGTCAAAACACTCGAAAAGCACGGCTATAAAGTGTTTGTTCACCCCCAAACCTATGAGCGTGAAAACCAGTCTGCAGGCACGAACATGCAAAAGGCACTTGCGTTTCAGGGGCTATGGATGCGTAAAGACATAAAAGCCATTTGGGCGGCCGGTGGTGGTAATCGCTGTATGCATTTCTTAGACACTCTTAAATTTGAGCCTATAAAACGCCATGCAAAAATCCTCATCGGTTTTAGTGACGTCACCGCCCTGCTAAATGCGGTATATGCGCACTCTGATACAATTACAATTCATGGCCCGGTATTTAAGAATGCCCACAAATATAACGAATTGGATCATCTCTTAAGCATATTAGGCGGTAATAAAGAGCAGTACCCATTTAACCGCGATAATATATTAAAAGATGGCAAAGCCGAAGGTAAACTGGTCGGAGGGAACCTAAGCCTGTTCCAGTACTTACCGGAAACCCTACCGAATGAGTTCTGCAAAGATTCCATCTTGTTTTTAGAAGACTGCAATGAAGAGATAAGCCGTATCGACCGCATGTTACTTCATTTAAAAAGACTGAAAGTTTTTGAACAAATAAATGCACTTGTTGTAGGCGACTGCGTTAATCTGACTGATACAACGCGCCCTTACGGATATACACTCAAAGACATCATAAGTGAGCATACCGAAAAATACGACATTCCTGTATTGTATAATATGCCCTTTGGACACGGTAAGCACCTATACTCTATGCCTATAGGCAGTCCTGCCGTTATCGACACCCACGAGCTCACATTTAAAATGACAGAACCTGCGGTCTTATAGTTTTAAATCTCTATATAACTTCACAGAGAATGTGTCATGCGTACCCCAAAAATCTGTATGTGATAAAATTTTACCGCCTTTGGTAAACATTAACTCACTCATGCCAGTGAATGCGCTAACTTCTGCTTTTTTCTTCGTCATGCGCTCAAAGGTATATTCCCAAAACATATAAGCTGTATTTTCGCGCCTGCCCCACATAAAATCATGCACGCGGTAACGACTGGATTTACAAAGACCATATCGTGCGTTCAAAATATTACTCAACCCCTTATACCCATAGGCTCGATGATACGGATCCTCAAAAATATATGTGTCATCTAACAGAGGTTCAAACAAAGAAATAGCGCGCGGAATCAACTTATCAAACGTCTCAACATACTCCTCAAGGGGCTTTTGAAGTCTTAAATCCGGGTCAATCATGTTAAAATACCTATATATATTCGGGCAAAGATACACTTATTCTACCCTATGCAATAACCGGAAACATCTGAAAATACAGAAGAAAATAAAAATTATGTAAAATATTTTCTTTTTTTAGTTCGATTTAGTTGAAAATTTTCCCATTTTTTGATATCATGCTTTTCATGTCGAGTTAGGAAGAACGGTTAGAAAGCACGGTGAGCAACACTTTCGAGGAAATCGGTTGCTCATTTTTTATCTCTCTATATTTCGGCTAGAAATAAATACTGATTGAAAGGTGATACTATGGCTGACAATGATAATTTTGATTTTAAAGCAGGTGATTCTGTTGTTTACCCAGCACACGGCGTAGGCCAAGTTGAGGGGATTGAGACACAGACAATCGCCGGCATGGAACTAAGCCTATATGTCGTCGGGTTTGAAAAAGATCGTATGCGTTTGAAAATTCCTGTAACAAAAGCTGAAGATTCAGGACTACGTAAATTAAGCTCAAGCGAAAATCTTGGTGATGCACTTGAAACGCTAAAAGGACGTTCACGCGTTCGTCGTACAATGTGGAGCCGTCGTGCACAAGAATATGAAATGAAAATCAATTCAGGTGACCCGGTTTCTATCGCAGAAGTTCTTCGTGACCTAAAGCGTAACAATGATGATACTGAGCAATCTTACTCTGAACGTCAAATCTACCAGTCTGCTCTGGAAAGACTTGCTCGTGAAGTGGCTGCTGTTGATAACATCACAGAGATCAAAGCAACGGAAAAGCTTGAAGACATCATGGGTAAAGTAAAATCCCCTGCAGATGAACAGGCAAAAGCAGCTTAGTTTCTAAAACTGGCTACATAATAAAAAGAATTTAGTTAAGGCGTATTAAGGAAACTCTTCCTATACGCCTTAATTTTATGTATTATAGTAAATACTTAGAGAGATTCCTCTCCCCCACCTCTTGCTTACTTAGTGTAAATATAGTGCTTACCGTTTTAAAAAACGATTGTCGTTTTGCCTCCCTTGGTCAGGCCAAGAGAATATTGGTGATCTCTGCTATCCATGGAGAGATTGAAAAACTGGTTACCCTGCACAATACCCTATTCCCGCATATCCGGCCGGGCGACCGCCTAATATACACGGGAAATTACATCGGCTATGGGGATAGCTCCTCTGACGTTCTTGATGAACTATTATCATTTAGACGTGCAACCCTTGCAAAACCGGGGATGATCCCCTCTGATTTGATTTATCTGCGCGGCGGGCAGGAAGAAATGTGGCAAAAGCTATTACAGCTTCAATTCGCACCTGACCCAACCCAAGCATTAGTCTGGATGCTTGGTAACGGGCTGTCAAACACCCTAAATGCATATGGGTTATGTCCGCATGACGGTATCGAAGCATGCCGCCAAGGTATGGTTGGAATTACGCAATGGACAAGTAAGATCAAGACCATATTCAAAAACAGCCCAGGCCACGAATCCTTTACAACACATTTGGTTCGCGCCGCCTATATACCGATAACCGCCGAATATCCTATGCTCTTTGTTCATGCCGGTATTGACGCGGACAAACCCTTAACGGAACAAGGGGATGCGTTTTGGTGGGCTAACTCAAAGTTTGATTATATTCACCACGCCTATGCCCCGTTTCAAAAAGTGGTTAGAGGCTATGACCCCAAACATAACGGTGTAAATTTTAATTGCATTAAGGCAACGATCGATGGCGGATGTGGCTTTGGCGGCGATCTGGTGTGCGCCGTATTTGACGCAAATGGCGAAGTTCTGGACTCCCTAGCCTGCTAAATTAGTCCACCACCATTTTATACAGCCTGTTTGCCACAACGGCCTCTGTCGCACTCATATTATTCAGCACACGAAAGCGCTCTTCCTTATACTGCTCAAACGGCATAGATCGTGACAATGAAGCAACGCTATCCCCTGCGCGGCTGGTAATAATTTTTATACGGTATGGCTTTATCTGCGCCTTTTCCGATGCCGTCATTCGAGAGAAAGTATATGTCGCTGCTTTTAGGCTATCCAGTTGAACGCGCGTAATATTGCTTGGTAATACAATATGAAACCGTGCAATTTGATCAGGCATCCATTGAACGGCAATCAACCGCAACGTAACTGTACGGCCGTTCGCACTACCCTGTAATGACGCAGTTGCCGCCTGCATTCCATTAATTGTAATGGTTTCAATGGTTGGGTTTTGTGCATCCTTCAGCCAAACATTATGCATATATCCCTGAGGTGACAATTTTTGCTTATTCGATGCAAAATCAAAAATGATAGCGCCGTTATTGGGGCCTTTTGCGACGACTTGTGTAGGTTGGTTTGTAAGGGTATAGCCTTTTGGCACAGAGAACTTAAACCCCAACTCAGGGTGATAAAAAGTACGCCCGCGCGCAAACCCTTGCTTTTCACTATCACCGTAAACCATACCATCTATCAGGCGAAAATGTTCTGCCTGATTTACAATCCCTTGCTGCCCGTATTCTCTGGCTTCTATCACTGTTTGCTGTACGCGTTGCCCCGTATCAGGGTGTGTGGAAAAGAAACTATTCGCAGATGAAGCCTGCACGCCGGCCATCTTCGCCTGAAGCGCACTATCCGCTTGTAAACTTCGCAAGAACCCTGACATTGCATTCGGATCATACCCCGCACGTGTGAGATAACGAATACCCAACGTATCAGCTTCGCTCTCTTGCCCGCGTGAATATGATTTCAAATATAAATCTGACCCCACGCCAAGCGCCTGTGAAACGCCTGAACTGTCTATTGCCGCGGCAAGAATCGATGCGCCTAATGTTGTCGCAAGCCCGCGAGAATACCGCTCTGCCGAATGGCGCCCTGTAATATGCCCTGCCTCATGTCCTAACACAGCGGCCATTTCCGACTCGCTATTTGATAACGCCATTACACCGCGCGTCAGGTAAATATACCCACCGGGCAATGCAAATGCATTTACGATGGGACTGTCTAAAAGAAAAAATTTATATTGAACTTCCGGGCGCTCAGTGTGTTTTACGACACTCTGCCCAACCTTGGTGACATAATCCTGAAGCTTTTGATCCTTATAAAGCCCGTACTCCTGCAAAACTTTTTGATGTTCCTGCGCGCCAACTTGCTTTTCCTGCTCTGGTGACATAAAGGCCGTGAACTGGTTCTGCCCCGTTGCAGGGTTAGTAGAACACCCTACAATAAAAAATGTAGACAACAATAATGCAAATATATTGAAGAAACGCTTGATCATAATGCCCTGACACGGTCTGATGAAATTTATGAAACGAATTTTAACAATAATCGCTGTTTTTGCCAGCACCTTTTTCACATACTCCGCCATTGCCCAAGAGTTGACATTACCTCAGGGCAATTTTGAAAGCCTGCGTAAGACAGACACAGCCAAAGTCACCGAAGTCGTCAACCCACTAACCGTAAAGCTTGATGACGGACGATTTATTCACTTAGCCGGCTTAGATTACCCAGATCTCGATTATTATGATCCGGGTGATCTTGCCGTCACTGCGCAGCAAATTCTGGATGACTTTCTAAAGGGTGAAACGGTTATCATCTATCAAACACAATCAAAAGACCAAGGCCGTATTAACAGAATGGGTCATCACATCGCGCATTTAGCGCGCGCCAGTGATAAAACGTGGGCACAAGGGATGCTGCTCGCGCTTGGTGTCGCGCGTGTGCGCACAACGCAATATAATCCCGAAATGGGGCAACAAATGCTCGAATTGGAAAATCAGGCCAGAGACCTTAAAGTCGGCCTGTGGGCGATGGATGAATATGCCATTTTATCGCCCGAAAAGACCGAATCCCATATCGGCAGTTACCAAATCATCGAAGGTACCGTTGTGAGTGTTTCCATGCGCCGAAACAAACTTTATCTCAACTTTGGGAATAACTGGAAAGAAGATTTCACGGTTCGCATTTCATCCTCAAGACGAAAAGCCTATGAAAAAAACGGCCTTGCCCCAAGACGTTGGAGCGGTAAAAAAATACGGGTCCGCGGCTGGATCGAATCCTATAACAGGCCGTTCATCGATATCGACCACCCGGAAAGAATTGAGGCCTTATTCGCAAATACAAACACCGGAGAGGGACAAACCGCGGAACGTGATGTTTCGGCGGAAAAGAACGGCACCTCCGCGCGCCCGTTACATCCTAACAAAGGAAGCGCACTGCCCGAATTTAATGATTGATTTTAAAAAGATACACCTTTAAAACTGGCATGGCTCACTCAGGGTGGGCGTAAAAACTAATAATTTGTTGAACAGGCATGAGCCCGGAAAAATCAGTAAAAAACCAGCCGCCTACCGGCACTCCTTTGGTGCGTCGCGCCCCTCTTCTTGATCTTTTTCCGCCTGCCACGCCCTACTCCAGTGGTTTTCTTGACGTTGACAACACACACAATATTTACTGGGAACAAAGCGGTAACCCTGACGGTGTGCCTATTATTCTGCTACATGGCGGCCCCGGAGCGGGTGCTAGCCCTGTACATCGTCGTTTTTTTGATCCTGATTACTTTCGCATTATCATTTTTGATCAGCGCGGCTCAGGCCGTTCCACGCCGCTGGGATGCCTGGAGAACAACACAATAGAGCATTTATGCAGTGACATAGAGGCTCTGCGCAAACATTTATCCATCGAGCAATGGCACTTGTTTGGCGGGTCATGGGGAAGCACATTAGCGCTCTACTACGCAATAAATCACCCTGAACAATGTATCGGTATGATTTTACGTGGCATCTTTCTGTGCGAAGAAAATGAGGTTGATTGGTTTTTATATGGCATGAACACCATCTTCCCTGAGGCATGGGAACAGTTCGCAGGTTATCTTCCTGAAGAAGACAGAGACAACCTGCTGGATGCTTATTACACACGCCTGATCAATGACGATGATCCCAAGACACAAATTGACGCCGCAGTGAGGTGGAGCCTGTATGAAGGGGCATGTTCATCCTTGATACCAAATTATGAGACAATCACTACAGACGAACAAAAATACCGCGCACTGGCACTGGCAAAGATCGAGGCGCACTACTTTAAACACGGTACTTTTAACGAAGAAAACAGCCTCCTTAACAGTATCGACCGCCTAAGATCCATTCCCACAACCATCGTGCAGGGACGTTATGATGTTATATGCCCCATTAAAACGGCAAATAAATTACACGCCCTATGGCCGGAAGCGGAATATATCGTTGTTCCGGATGCCGGACATTCTGCGTTGGACGGGCCACTAAGATCACGCTTGATAGAAGCCTGTGAAGCCATTAAAAACATGTAAACTTATGTAAAGAAAGAAACGGAGCGTTACTCAAAATGAATTTTAACCGGCTGGATGATTTTGATATCAAAGATAAGATTATCTTACTAAGAGCAGACCTGAATGTTCCGAAACAAAACAATGTCGTCACGGATACAACACGTATAGACCGATTAAAACCAACAATCGAATACCTTCATAATCATGGTGCAAAAGTTCTGATCATATCGCATTACGGCCGCCCGGAAGGTGAACAAAACCCTGAAATGTCTATGGCTTTCTTAACCCCTGTCTTAGAACAGCAATGGGGCGTTCCCGTGAAATTCTCACCGCAATGCATTGGCGATACAGCCGAAGACATCGCAAAAAGTGCTGAAGCAGGTGATGTTATCTTGCTTGAAAACGTTAGGTTTCATAAGGGCGAAAAGGCAAATGATGAGGCGTTCGCAAAATCACTCGCTAACTTAGGTGATATTTATGTGAACGATGCGTTCTCTGCGTCACACCGTGCGCATGCATCAACAACGGGAATTACGAAACACCTCCCTTGTGCAGCAGGTCTTTTAATGGAAGAAGAGCTAAACGCACTCAGTAGCGCACTCGGAACCCCTCAAAAGCCTGTTTTGGCCGTAACCGGCGGTTCTAAAATATCCACAAAATTGAGTGTGCTGGAACATCTCATAGAAAAAGTTGACTACCTTGTTCTGGGTGGCGGAATGGCCAATACGTTTCTTTACGCAAAAGGCATCTCAATGGGCAGATCTTTATGCGAGAAAGACATGAAAGAAACCGCCCTTTCAATTCTTGAAAAAGCAGAAAAAATCGGCTGTGAAATTATTCTTCCCGAAGATGTCGTGGTTGTATCTGAACTAAAACAAGATGCGGAATATGATGTGGTAAATGTTAATGACATACCGGATGATAAAATGGCGATCGACGTCGGTGAGCAAACCGTTGCGTACATTTCCAGCAAGATCCATTCATCAAAAACCGTGGTATGGAACGGCCCTTTAGGCGTGTTTGAAATTAAACCGTTTGATCATGGCACAAATCAAGTCGCACGCGTTGTTGCTGAGTGCACAAAAGCAGGCAATTGCATTAGTATTGCAGGTGGTGGTGATACCGTTGCCGCCCTTGAAAATGCAGAATCGGCCTCATCATTCTCTTATATATCTACGGCTGGTGGTGCATTTTTGGAATGGCTTGAGGGCAAAGACCTTCCGGGCGTTGCTCCCCTGATCAAAACATAAAAAAACCGACGATATCCGAAAATATCGCCGGGAACATTTTATGTGGAGGTAGAAAAAACTCGAATAGGGATTACTTATTTTGTAATTTTCCCTTAATAATCTGCTTTGCAACGTCATGTGTTGCACGGTTGTAATACTCAACCGCTACTTTTATCTCATTTGGTTCAACCAACTGCCCTTGGTTCCAGAACTTGCTGGTTAGCATAAAGATTGAAATAAAGTCCTGCTTTTCAATACCAAAAGCTTTGGACAAAATCGCAAGACCCTGCCCGTTTCTTTGCATTAGAATTTTTGTAATCACATCAGACGGCAATTCAGTAAATACAGAAAGCTGCGCGGCGAAAGAGCGTAAATTACCGCGGCGAAGTGTTCCGAGCATCCCCGGAACCGTAAGCATTTCACGGCTGTTCGCAGCTCTGGCGGCTTCCATCATATGATCCTCAGGCTGACAATCCTCTGCTGACGCAGTTTTACCGAATTCCCCGACTGTTTGATCAATAACTGCTGATACTTTTTGCTCATCAACATCATAATTATGCGTGATAAAGCTTTTAATCTCTTCCCCGACATAGCGATATAAAGCAATAGCCAAGTCTTCCGGCACTTCTGCTCGGCGAAGAAGAGGCATAGCGATTATATCTGATCCTCGCGCTATATCAGATAGCGCAGTCATAGCATGATCTGTAAGGATAATACCCTCGTTTTCAGCAAGCGCTAAAGAGGTATCAAAGTCTTTTGTGTCTGCCAGAACATCAATAACATTGTCACTCAGGCTTTTACGCGTGGCAATAGCACGCCAATATTCTTCTGTTTTAGACTTAATGATGTACATCAAATCCATATCACCCAAAACCGGGCTATTAACCAGAATAGGTTTTGCAATACCAATGTCATCATTAGCAAGTTGCAACACCAAACGAAGTGGCACATCTTGTAATAATGACAATTTTTCTGATATTGCCTGCCTTAGATCTTGCTCCGCTTGACGTAAAAGTTCTATCAAGACATCCGCAACCATCTCACCTTCTGTTGGTGTGACGTCTGCTTCTAAAATAGATGAAATCTCATGCGTCAGCTGTGCGCGCGATTCAGGTCTCTTGTCGCGTGCTAAATAATATAAATTTTCTACGTCACCTAATTGTACCGATATTGGCACCGGCCTTTTAGGTGTACTCCCTACCATATTTGTTTCCATGATTTTGCCCCACAATGATCATGTTTTTTCCTAAAATGTTTCGTTACTCAGTTTATTCCTTTAACTCTCCCTAAGGCGAAGTCGCCGGTAAAAATTCAAAAATGAGCCATCAAAGATATTCTTATGATGGCGAATCTCCTTCATCTCATACAGTTATACAGGAAAAGTGTTATGAAGAAGTTAAGAGCAATACATAATTTATGCATCATGAACATTTGCACTTTTTCATGAAACATGACAAAATCTATTGAAACACTTTATTAATAAAATTTTGATAGACTCGTATAATTACGTATTTTACTTAGGGATTATTAGGGATGGCAGCACCACTTTCAGGTATAGGACAGCAGCAAACACCGCCTGTGACGCAGGCATTGCAACCTGTTAACACCGATGAAAATCGCGATGTAAGGCGCGCGCAGGACGATCCGCAAGACAATCAAGTGCAGGTTCGTGAAGCGCCGGCCGCGCAATCACAGGAAACACAATCAAACGCGTCGAGTGACGGCCAGATATTTGATCCGCTTAGTGCGAGCAGTTCAGAAGGATCTGAATCAAGGCAACGTGGTTCTATTGTGGACATTCAGGTCTAGAGCCGACATCTAAAGATAAGCATATTAACGGGCACGTCTTATCGATGTGCCTTTTTTAACATTCAATAACATTCACCGCCAAACCACCGCGGCTGGTTTCCTTATAGCGTTCTTTCATATCCAGCCCTGTCTGGCGCATTGTTTCGATACAATTATCTAGAGGGACAAAATGTTCTCCCGTACCGCGCAGAGCCAGCGCTGCGGCCGTAACCGCCTTAACCGCGCCTAAACCGTTGCGCTCAATACAAGGCACCTGCACAAGGCCCGCAATCGGGTCGCACGTCATACCCAAATGATGTTCCAACGCAATTTCTGCGGCATTTTCAATTTGCTTATTACTGCCACCCATAACCGCGCATAAGCCTGCCGCCGCCATAGATGATGCCGACCCGACCTCCCCCTGACAGCCGACTTCGGCGCCTGAAATAGAGGCATTGCGTTTAATGATACCGCCTATCGCCGCCGCAGTAAGAAGAAAATCAGGAATATGAGATTCTTTTGCAGTTGGAACAAAATCTAAATAATACCGCAAAACCGCAGGGATAATGCCCGCCGCACCATTCGTCGGTGCAGTCACAACCGTGCCGCCTGCCGCGTTTTCCTCATTCACGGCCATCGCATACACGCTCAGCCATTCATTACAGACATGCGGTGTTATGCTGTTTTTATGAATTTCACTCTCTAATTGATCTTTAATCGCCGCCGCGCGCCTTTTTATGCCTAACTCCCCCGGTAAAATACCGCTCCTATCTAGGCCGCGATCAATACAGGCCGACATCACCGACCATATACGCATTATTTCATCATGAATTTCACCTTCGGCGCGCACCGACTTTTCATTTTCCATGACCATTTCAGCAAAACTAAGCCCGCTCTCTTCGCCCATCTGCAAAAGTTCACGCGCCTTTTTATAGGCATATGGAATATCCGCGCTTGTTCCGATCTCTTTTAAGATCGCTTTTGTCGTCATTTCTTCTTCTGATAACACGAAGCCGCCACCGATAGAAAAGTATGTTCTTTCAAACACTTCCTGACCATTTTCATCAATTACAGAAAATATCATCCCGTTAGGATGTGCTTCTAAAGCCGCGCCAAAGTTGAAAATAAGATCTTTTTCGGGATCAAAATGAAGATTTTGGATGGTTTTGGACGTTTTAACGCTCTCAAGAAGGGATTCCATCTCATTTGGGTTAATTTCCTCAGGCTTTTTACCCAATAGCCCTAAAATAACCGCGCGATCACTGGCATGCCCCTTTCCTGTGAAGGCCAAAGAACCATAAAAGGTCACTTGAATTCGGTATGTGTCAGGAAAACTTTGTTCGCCAACACGGGAAATAAAGCGCAAAGCCGCCACCATAGGCCCCATAGTATGCGAACTGGACGGGCCTATCCCTATTTTGAAAAGGTCAAAGAGGCTTATAAATATATGAATCCCCCTTTCTGCTGCCCCGTTCTATTGGAATGCAGGTTCATCAAATGATCGTAACTTTCGGCTATGCAGCTTCTCTGGCGATAAATCACGCAATAAACGCATCGTTAACAGGCCGATTTTCAGGTGTTGCTCTACGCGCTCACGGTAAAAACTATCCGCCATGCCCGGTAATTTTAATTGCCCGTGAAGCGGTTTATCCGACACACATAATAATGTACCGTAGGGAACGCGGAACCTGAACCCATTGGCCGCAATCGTTCCTGATTCCATATCCAAGGCAATCGCCCTACTCTGACTGAGGCGTTTATTCTGCGTTAGATAAGATTTCAACTCCCAATTTCGGTCATCCGTGGTGGCAACCGTACCTGTGCGCATAATCTTTTTCAGATCATAGCCCTCATTCCCCGTAACTTGCTCTACCGCAGCTTCTAGGGCTTGCTGTATTTCCGCAAGGGCGGGAATTGGAATACTCGGCGGTAAAAACTCATCCAGAATTTGATCATCACGCAAGTATCCATGCGCCAGAACATAATCGCCAAGGCGCTGTGAATTTCTTAGGCCCGCGCAATGCCCTAGCATCAACCAAGCATGCGGACGCAATACCGCGACATGATCCGTAATTGTTTTCGCATTAGAGGGCCCGACACCAATATTTAACATCGTAATACCCGAACCATCTGCACGTTTTAAATGATAGGCAGGCATTTGCGGCAAGCGTTTAAGCTCCGCGCCGTCTTCGGCGTCTTCCTCATGATCGTCTATATTTTCATTCAATATCACCTTACCGCCCGGCTGAACGAAGGCCGTATATTCACTTCGTGTCTTCTTAAGCGCAGGGTCATCAGTCTTTGTCATCATATCCTGACAAAGCGTGATAAATTCATCGATATAAAACTGATAATTCGTAAATAAAACATAGTTTTGAAAGTGACGCGGATTCGTGCCTGAGTAGTGCTTTAAACGCTGCAGACTAAGGTCAACACGCGGCGCGCCAAACAGAGCCAATGGCCCGTCATCGGGACTGTCTATGGGGGGCTGAAAATTACAATTCGCAATTTCATCATCCATAATATCCAAATTCGGAACATCAAAGAAATGCGGCAATGAAGAGACTTTCTCATCATCCAGCGCGCGCTCCAGATGAAATTCTTCACCCAGCGCAAAATGCAATGGAATTGGCGTATCACTGACACCGACTTCAAGGGCTATGTCGTGGTTCTTAATAAGCAGGCGAAACTGTTCACGGTAATATTTACCGAAAATATCAGGGCGTGTAATCGTTGTGACATAAGAGCCCGGACGCGGCGCAAACCCATAGGAAAACCGACTATCCTCGCGCTTGGCATGAATGGTTTTCGCCCGCACAAAGGGATAAAACGCCCTTACTTTTTCTGAAATATTCCCATCGCAATAGGCATCAAAGCTATCGCGGAGATATTGTGTATTTGCATCGTAGATTTCTTTCACCGCCGCAAGCGCCGAGTCGGCATCTTTACAGCGACGTGTTTTGAAGCTTTTTGCTTTTTTTACCATGATTTTATAATGCCGTTTTTTTATTAAAATTCAATGAATTACTAATATTTTACTCAGGCATCCAGCCCCATAAGGGAACGGGCGTAATCTTGCGCAGTGAACGGACGTAAATCACGAATCCCCTCACCCACGCCAATTGCATGCACAGGGACGCCGTACTGATCCGCAAGACCAATCAGAACACCGCCTTTCGCAGAGCCATCAAGCTTTGTCACAATAAGCCCTGTGACATCAACCATTTCCTTAAACGTCTCTAGCTGTGAATACGCATTTTGCCCTGTTGTACTATCCAGTACCAATAATGTTGCATGCGGCAGACTTTCGTCCTTTTTCTTTAAGACGCGAATAATCTTCTCAAGCTCTTCCATCAGGTTCTTTTTATTTTGCAGGCGCCCTGCCGTATCAATCATCAAAATATCAACGCCATCGGCCTTGGCTTTCTCATACGCCTCAAACGCAACAGAGGCAGCATCTGCACCGATATCCTTTGAGAACATTTGTGCATCACTGCGCTTTGCCCATTCCCCCAGCTGCTCCACAGCCGCCGCGCGGAATGTATCACCGGCGGCAATCATCACAGACTTCCCAAGCTCCTTATTAAACTGCTTGGCCATCTTACCGATTGTGGTTGTTTTACCCGCTCCGTTTACACCGCAAACCAACATAACAAAAGGCCCGTCTGATGCAGCATCAATAGAAAGCGGCTTCGCCACAGGGTCAAGAATTGTCGCGACAGTCTCCGCCAGCGCTATCTTGATCTCTTCCTCGCTGATATCCTTACCAAAGCGGTCTTTTGAAAATTCCTCAATCACGCGCGCTGCTGTTTTCGGCCCTAAATCAGCCTCAATTAAAACATCTTCCAATGCATCCAGTGTATCCTGATCCAATTTGGATTTCGTAATAACATCCGTCAGCCCTTGGGTAATCTTATTCGTTGATTTCCCAAGCCCCTTAGTCAGGCGAGAAAACCATCCTCCTTCATCAGAATGATCAATGTCAGGATTGTCCTCCTCTTTTGCCTCTTCTATGTCGGCAATCACGGCCTTAGGGGTCGGAACGACCTCAAGGTCTTCAATTACTTCGGTGTCTGTTTCACGTAGTTCTGCTTGAACCTGCTCATCACTCAAATCAGGTTCATCATTATCTATCGGCGGCTCAATGTCAGGCTCACCTTCGGGATGAAGAAGCTCCTGATCCTTCTCATCCTGATCTTGTGTTTCAACATTCTTTTTCTTACGCCAAAAAACCATTTTTTTACTCCTGCGTTAGATGACCATCATACGCCCAATAAACATAAAACGCACCCGTATTCGGATAATTTTTCAATATTTTAGGGGCGATATTGCGGAGGAATACTCTTAATACATTGCTGTCTGCGCACAATAATATCTTCAGGTATTTCAACTGCATTATTTAAAGAAATTATCTCATTTACAATATCCTGCGCAGATGATCGTCCACCTGCCTTCAACGATTTTTTAATGTTATCAACTTTATCCTGTGCCTTTTCCGTTTTAACGGCTAAGCGCTCCATTGCTTTAATTACGTCCGGTAATTCCTGTTTCAACATTGCTTGTGTGCTGATGGTTATACCAGCCCCTATGTCATACCGACCTTTCAGATGGTCGTGTGCAAGCACCCCAACATCTCGGCATTCTACATCATCAAACGTCTTATCAAGAAAAATGGTTCCGCCATAATGAATATAGATTTTCAGGTAATCAACAAAGACACAAGACAGGTCAACCTGCCCCTCATATGGGGCAACCGTAAAGCCAAACCCGACATCCACACCAACTGAGGCACGATAAAACCCACCTATCGGATCATCCATATCCGATACCCAAGATAAGGTCTCATCGGGATGTTTCCATTTATAAAGGCCCTGTTTCTTATAAGTTTGCAGTTCACTGAAATCATAGTCACGGACATCCATCGGCTTTTCTTGTACAAGATGCACCTCTATTTCAGTTGGTTCTTCTTTGAACATCTCACATGTGGCCAGCTTCTGAGCATGTACAACCGAAGGCCAGGAAAGGGCTGCAATTAAAATAATGAATAGATTTAGTGCTTGAATAAGATAATTCAAAGTTCCCCCCTCATAATATCTTTTATGAAAGGTATTTAACCGTGATTAAACCGTTGATGCAACCAGCATTTTTCCATCCGTAGAGGATGCTATGATGCTGATTAATTCACCCGGCTGATGATCTTTATCTAATTTTACGGGAAGAAAGTTCTCTGTTCTTGCAACGCCGCCTTTTTCAACAATCGCGTTATGTGTTTTGCCAACATTACGCTCCAAGAGAGAAGAAAGCTGCTTTTCACCCAGCGCCCTCAGGCGCGCGGCGCGGTCTTTGCGCTCCGGCACATCAACCTTATTCGGAATACGTGCAGCAGGTGTGCCTTCACGCTCTGAATACGGGAACACATGAAGATATGTAAGGTCACATTCCTCAACAATTTTCAGGGAATTTTCAAACATCTCTGCCGTTTCTGTCGGAAAGCCCGCAATAATATCCGCCCCGAATGCCATATCAGGACGTAAATCACGCGCACGCTTACACACATCAATCACGTCGGCGCGCAAATGTCTGCGCTTCATGCGTTTTAAAATCATATCATCACCCGCCTGCAAAGACAGGTGCAAATGCGGCATAAGGCGTGGCTCTTCGGCGATTAAACGCCATAAATCATCATCTATTTCAACAGGATCAAGTGATGACAGGCGAACACGCGGCAATTCAGGGACAAGCGCGAGAACGCGGCGGATCATCTGCCCAAGCGTCGGCTTGCCCGGTAAATCAGGGCCATATGAGGTCACATCAACACCTGTAAAGACGACCTCTTTATACCCTTGCGCAACCAATGCCTTTACTTGCTCGGCAATCACACCAATCGGCACAGAGCGTGAATTACCACGGCCATAGGGAATAATACAAAAGGTGCAGCGATGATCGCAGCCATTTTGCACCTGAAGGAAGGCGCGGGATTTATCCTCAAACCCTTCAATCAAATGGCTGGCGGTTTCCTTCACCGACATAATATCATTGACCAAAACCCGGGCATGCTCACTCTCACCGCCCCAACTTTCGGCCTTTAACTTCAGGTCATTCCCAATGATTTGGTCAATCTCCTCCATCGCGGCGTAGCCATCGGGATTAATCTGCGATGCACATCCCGTCACGATAATTTTAGAATCCGGGTTTTCACGACGCGCGCGGCGAATAGCTTGGCGTGCCTGACGCTCTGCCTCTTTGGTCACGGCGCACGTATTAAATATAATCACATCGTCCATGCCCGCATTACGCGCATGGTCGCGCATAACCTCAGACTCATAGAAATTAAGCCTGCATCCAAATGTCTTAACCTGCGGATCTTTGTCTTTGCTCATGGGCGCGTTTTACACAGTATTTAAGGTGCCGTCAAAAACATAGGCCACAGGCCCGTTCATCAACAACTCACCATCTTTTGTTTTTTCAACCGTCAGCGGCCCACCATCAAGCATGATCTCAACTTTATCATCGCACAAACCGCGATGGATCGCCGCACTTGCCACCGCGCACGCGCCGGAACCGCACGCCTCAGTGATACCAACACCGCGTTCCCATGTGCGCTGACGTAAATGGCCTTTATCAATGACCTGCACAAATTCAACATTGGTGCGGCTTGGGAAATAGACATGATTCTCAAAATAAGAACCGACCTCCGCAACATCTACTGCCTCAATATCATCAACAAAGAACACCAAATGCGGGTTACCCATATCAACGGCGACAGGCTCTTTATATGCATCTTTAGATAGATCAGGCTCGGTGATACCGCGTGCCTTCCCCATATTGACCTCAACCATAAACTCCCCCGTCTTTTTACAGGTCAGCGTACGGTCATTCACCTCAATGCTGCACTCATCCTTACCCAGATCAGCCATGACGATATCCGCAACGCAGCGCGACGCATTGCCGCAAGCCGCGCTTTCACTTCCATCCGCGTTAAAGAAATAGGCGCGCACATCGGCGCTATCTGATTGATCTAATATCGTGATCAAATCACACCCGACCCCCCAATGGCGATCGGCAATCAGTTCCATATCATCCGGCGTTATGAATAAATCTTCTTGTCTGGCATCGAAAATCACAAAATCGTTGCCCAGCCCGTGCATTTTCCTAAAGCGCATAATTTTCAACCTTTTCTTGACATTAGGCCACATTAAGCATAGTTTACCCAAAATTTCCACTGGAAAAGCTGTTTTTCAGTGCTTAGCGGTACACCGCAGTCGGCGAATTTACGCTCACTGCGGCCAATTTTGTTATGAAGGTTTTTACATGTTCGACTCATTGAGCGAAAAATTAGGCGGCGTATTTTCAAAACTGAGAGGGAAAGCCTCTTTAAGTGAAAATGACGTGATGGCGGTTTCCCGTGAAATCCGCATTGCCTTGCTTGAGGCGGACGTTGCCCTTCCTGTTGTTAAAGACTTTATCGCGACCATTAAAGACAAAGCCGTTGGACAAGACGTGGTCAAAGGCGTTAATCCCGCGCAGCAAGTCATCAAAATCGTTCATGATGCCCTTGTTGAAATGTTGGGCAGTGAGAGCGCGGATCTGAAATTCGCGACCGCGCCTTGTGCGTATCTGATGGTTGGTTTGCAGGGGTCTGGTAAAACAACATCAACCGCGAAAATTTCAAAAATTCTGGGTGAAAAGCACAATAAAAAAGTGCTGATGGCCTCACTGGACGTTTACCGCCCTGCCGCGCAAGAGCAACTTAAAATTCTGGGTGAGCAGACAGAGATTGATACCCTGCCTATCATTGAGGGACAAAAGCCTGTCGATATCGCCAAGCGCGCGATGGATGAAGGGCGTAAGGGCGGCTATGACGTGGTTATGCTCGATACTGCGGGTCGTCTGTCGATTGACGAAGAATTGATGCAGGAAGTCGAAAACATCAAAAAAGCGACCAACCCTGTTGAAACCCTGCTCGTTGCCGACGCAATGACTGGTCAGGATGCCGTGAACACGGCAAAAATCTTTGATGAGCGCGTGTCCATTACAGGTATCATGCTAACCCGTGTTGATGGTGATGCACGCGGCGGTGCGGCGATGAGCATGAAAGCCGTAACAGGCAAGCCAATCAAACTGATCGGTGTTGGTGAGAAGTGGACAGAAGTTGAACCGTTCCACCCTGAACGTGTCGCGGGTCGTATTCTTGGTATGGGTGATGTGGTGTCCTTGGTTGAGAAAGCCGTGGAAACCGTTGATCAGGCCGAAGCCGAGAAAATGGCGAAGAAATTCAAGAAGGGTAAGTTCGACTTTAACGATCTGCTCTCTCAAATCCGCCAGATGAATAAAATGGGCGGTATGGGCTCCCTCATGAAGCTTATGCCCGGCCTGAGCGGAATGGCTGGTAAGCTTGAAGAAGCTGGCTTTGATGACAGTATCATCAAAAAGCAAGAAGCCATTATCCTGTCTATGACCCCAAGAGAGCGCGAAAAGCCCGAGCTTATGAATGGCTCTCGCAAAAAGCGTATCGCGGCAGGATCAGGCACAACCGTTCAAGACATTAACGCACTTGTGAAACAGCAAAAACAAATGCAAGTCATGATGAAACGCATGCGCAAAATGGGCAAAGGCCAAATGATGGGCATGATGAAAGACATGATGGGCGGCAAAGCCGATGAGATGGAATTGATGGCACAAAGCATGGACCCGAATGCCCTTGGCGCGGATATGGCGGCGGCATCAGAGGAAAGCCCGCTTGGCCCGAACCCGTTCGCAGGCGGTGGTAATCCGCTTGCCGGTATGGGCGGTGCAGGTGGCGGCCTCCCCGGTATGGGCGGCGGCGCGATGCCCGGCATGCGTGGTGGTAGTAAGAAAAACCGAAAGAAAAAGAAGAAGAAATAACGTTCATATCACCAGATAGCCATAGATTTGGTTATCCGTTGATCTGAATTAAATGTTTGAATTTGAAGGAGAAAAAACATGGCACTAGCAATCAGATTGTCTCGAGGCGGACGTAAAAAACGCCCATTCTACCGCATCGTTGTTGCGGATAAACGTATGCCACGTGATGGCCGTTACATCGAAAGACTTGGTACTTATAACCCACTTCTTAATGATGATAATGAGCAGCGCGTACAGCTTATTGAAGACCGTCTAAAGTACTGGTTGGATCAAGGCGCGAAACCATCAGAGCGTGTAGCAATTTTCCTAGGTAAAGCAGGTTTGATCGACATGCCTGAACAGCCTAACCGTCCGAAAAAATCAGCTCCTGGCGAAAAAGCTAAGATGTTGATCGAGGAAAAAGAAGAGAAGCGTAAAGCTGCTGAAGAAGCTGCGAAAGCCGCAGAAGAAGAAGCAAAAGCTGCTGCAGCTGCCGCAGAAGAAGCACCGGCAGAAGAAGCTGCTGCTGAAGAAG
The DNA here is from genome assembly GCA_051967755.1 of Alcanivorax sp. Taxonomy (GTDB): domain Bacteria; phylum Pseudomonadota; class Alphaproteobacteria; order Micavibrionales; family Micavibrionaceae; genus UBA1672. The sequence goes on along the minus strand of JBQDYD010000004.1, from coordinate 316,542 downwards.
CTCCGGCTGAAGAAGAAAAGAAAGAGGACTAATCCCCTCTTACCCTTCTTAGGATAACAAACATGACCAGTCCTGACACACACGTGGAAAAACGTATTTGCATCGGCAAGATAAACTCCGCGCATGGTGTGAAAGGGCTGGTTAAAATTTTGCCCTATTGCGAAGATATTTCGCTACTAAACGGGGCACTCTTTATCGGTAAAACCGGCCGTGAAACCCTGACCATCACCGTTAAGAACTCAATGGGGAAATTTGTCCTTGCCCAAATTGATGGTGTAACCACGCCAGAGATTGCAAAGACACTCAAACACGAGCTATATATTCCGCGTGCTGATCTCCCGGATATCGAAGATAATAATAGTTTCTATATAGAAGACTTGCTTGGCATTCAGGTTATCGATGCCAATCAAAATGTCATCGGTGAAGTCATAAGCGTCCCTGACTTTGGCGCAGGTGATTTATTAGAGATTAAGCCGAAATCAGGATCGACCTACTACATCCCCCTGTTGCATGAAGCGGTGGGAGATATTGATCTTGAGGCAAAAACCGTTACGATTAGTAACGCAGAACAATTTATCATTAAATAACATGAGCAACTGGCACGTTAATATACTGACCCTTTTCCCTGAAATGTTTCCGGGCACGCTTGGCATGTCCCTCAGTGGCAAAGCCTTGGATAAGGGGATGTGGAGCTATGACTGCACCAATATTCGTGATCACGCCACAGGCATTCACAAAAGCGTTGATGACACACCAAGCGGCGGCGGTGCGGGAATGGTCATGCGCGCCGATATCATCGAAAGCGCCCTGCTCTCCCTTCCGACGCAAGGCCGCAAAATCTATATGAGCCCGCGTGGAAAACCTCTGACGCAACAACTGGTTCAGAGTTTGACGAGAGAGCCTGTCATCACGGTGCTATGCGGTCGTTATGAGGGCGTAGATCAGCGCCTTTTGGACGCGCATGATTTTGAAGAAATCAGCATCGGTGATTATGTTCTCTCAGGCGGAGAGCCTGCCGCAATGATCATGATGGATGCATGTATTCGCCTGCTGGACGGGGTTATGGGCAACGCACACACCCCTGATGAGGAAAGCTTCGCTTCGGGGCTTTTGGAATATCCCCACTATACCCGCCCAAGTGAATGGACAGACACGAACGGTGTCACCAGAACCATTCCTGATGTCCTCACCTCAGGTCATCATAAAAACATTGAAAAATGGCGACAGGAACAGGCGGAAAATATTACGCAAAAAAAACGTCCAGACCTTTGGGAAGCCTACATAAATTCAAAAAAATAACTTGTCATTTACGACTCTATGATATAAAAGAGCCACATCTTGGAGCAATCCAGTAAAAAAGATAAGTGAACCGCCGGTATCACACATTATGTATGATATTCGAAATCGGGTTCTGATAAAGGATAGAAAAGGTATAAAACCATGAACACACTACAAAAATTTGAAGCTAAGCAGCTTGAAAAATTACAAGGTACAAAAGAAGTTCCTAACTTCGGTGCCGGTGACACAGTTAAAGTTAACGTAAAAATTAAAGAAGGTACGCGTGAGCGTATTCAGGCATTCGAAGGCGTATGTATTGCGCGCGAAGGCTCTGGCATCAACGAAAGCTTCACAGTACGTAAAATCAGTTACGGTGAAGGCGTTGAGCGTGTATTCCCACTTTGGAGCACGCGTGTAGACTCTATCGAACTTATTCGCCGCGGTTCTGTTCGTCGTGCGAAGCTATACTATCTTCGTGATCGTCGCGGTAAATCAGCACGTATTACAGAGCGTACAACAGGTCATGGTATCGAGCCACGCGAAGCAAAAGGCAAAAAAGAGAAAAAAGCAGCGAAAAAGTAACTGCCCTCTTAATATAAGAATTCAAAAGAAAAGAGCCACATCGGCTCTTTTTTTATATCTATAATTATATGGCTTAGAAAAATCTTTAAGCCAATGATGTGATTGCAAACCCTCCGGATGCAACACTCGGCATATCACCTGCAGTTAACGGAATAACATTTTCTGCACTTGCTTTTCCTGAAATGCTCACGGGTGCTTGAAGAGAAATGCGGTCACCGTTACTTAGCTCCGCGCAAAGCTGCACTTCCATTGACTTCATCGCATTCTCTACAAATTCACCCGTAGCCTGACCAATCAAAAATATCCCTTCATGCATAACAACATGAACCGACATATCTTCAATATCTAATAATACCAGACTGGCCTTTGCATATGATGGATCAGCAAATGTGATCGATGGTTTTGCACTACGTTGATCTGCATCAAACGATGCACGCACACCAATCTGGTTGAACGAAATATGTGACATAAAAAAACCTTCCCTAATAAGATATTGCCCTGCAACAAATATAGTATTAGGAAAAGGTTTATATACGGTTAAGCTTTATGGGTATGAAAGCTTGATTATACTTTGACTTCTGCACCAGACGTTATCGTTGGAACACTGCCAAGATAATTATCAATACTGAAATCATTTTGCGTGAAGTTTGCCCCCGGCGGCGCGGGCTCATTCAGCTGCTCTGAGAAGACTGAAGCTTCCTGAATTCTAGCCCCAGTATTTGCCAATAATTGACGCGTTAACTCGGTTTGGTCGATCAGAGACTGCATATCAGGATCAAAGCCATTTTCTTTCATATAGTTTTCCGCGCCCAAAGCTGCATATTGCATAATATAATCGGTCGTTTTCCAATCCATATTTGCGCGGTCATCCAAATCGGATACGACAACCTGCTTCAAATCAGGCCTTGAAGGATCCACCACATCAAAAATCTTGTTATATAACTCGGCAGCACCCTTTTGTGCTTCGTTATAATCATTGGTTACGGTTTTGGCGTAATCATCAAAACTATAGTACGTCGCTGTACGGTCGGCATTCGGTAAAACACCATCATCAGCAAGCTTATCAACATCCAGCGGCCGCATCATACCGTGTGACCTGTAATAAACAGCTTCTGCCGGACTGAAATTCATTTGCTGATCAACAAGAGAGCCATCAGAACGTTGCGCAAGCAAATGCACATCATATGCATGTTGCGTAGTACCACCTGTAAAGACCGGAGACAAATTGTCCAAATTCATAATAATCACCCATTTTTTTGTTTTTATTTATTTATTATCATAATACTGCCCGATATTAGGGTGTTTTTGCAAATAAAAATTTTTACAAAAACTCGACAAATCCAGCATTTAGCACTATCAATATGCTGTTATTAACGCACAAGAAGCGACATAGAGGTAATTTATGAAACCGCGCAGTTTATATGAAAAAATTTGGGACGACCATGTGATTGATCAATCAGAAGACGGCACCTGCCTGATCTACATTGATCGCCACCTCGTGCATGAGGTGACTTCACCACAGGCGTTCGAAGGTCTGCGTATGGCAGGACGTAAAGTGCGTAAGCTTGAGAACACTCTGGCTGTGATGGATCATAACGTGCCGACAACCGATCGCTCATTACCGATTGAGGAAGAAGACAGCCGCATTCAAATCGAAACACTTCGCAAAAACTGTGAAGATTTCGGCGTTGAGCTATTTGACCTGACAGATAAAAGACAAGGGATTGTGCATATTATCGGGCCAGAACAAGGCTTCACGCAGCCCGGTATGACCATCGTTTGCGGTGACTCCCACACCTCAACACATGGCGCATTTGGCGCGCTTGCATTTGGTATCGGTACATCCGAGGTTGAGCATGTTTTGGCGACGCAAACCCTTATCCAAAAACGCGCCAAAAATATGCGCATCACTGTGGACGGGCAACTGCCGACTGGGGTCACGGCAAAGGACATGATTTTGAAAATCATCGGTGAAATCGGTACGGCAGGCGGCACAGGCCACGTTATTGAATATGCAGGCGAAGCTGTGCGCGCTCTTTCTATGGAAGGACGCATGACCATTTGTAATATGTCGATCGAAGGCGGCGCACGCGCAGGTTTGGTCGCACCGGATGAAACCACATTTAACTATATCAAAGGCCGCCCGATGGCACCGAAAGGTGAAAATCTGGATAAGGCCATTGCATACTGGAAAACCCTGTTCAGTGATGAGGGCGCGGAATACGATAAGGAAATCGTACTAAAAGCCGAAGATATTTCCCCGACAGTGACATGGGGCACAACGCCTGAGGATGTTATTTCGATCACGGGATCCGTTCCCGCGCCGACTGATTTTGATGATCCGAACAAACAAAATTCAGTGGTCAGAATGTTGGAATATATGGGACTGGAAGCAGGCACGCGCATGCAAGACATAGAAATTGATAAAGTCTTTATCGGGTCTTGTACAAATGCCCGCATAGAAGACCTGCGCGAAGTTGCAAAAATCGCAAAGGGTAAAAAAGTTGCTGGCTCCGTTGAGGCTATGGTGGTTCCGGGATCAGGCTTAGTCAAAGCCATGGCAGAGGAAGAAGGCATAGCCGATATTCTTATCGAAGCAGGTTTTGACTGGAGAGAGCCAGGGTGTTCAATGTGCCTTGGTATGAACCCGGATCAACTTAAACCGGGTGAGCGTTGCGCTTCGACATCAAACAGAAATTTCGAAGGGCGTCAAGGGCGCGGCGGACGTACGCACCTCCTCTCCCCCGCGATGGCAGCAGCCGCAGCGATTACAGGGAAATTAACAGATGTCAGAGAGCTCTAAGCCCGAAGGCGGTCTGGCCGCAAACCAGAATGTGAAATGGTTTCGCCTAGGCGGGACATCTAAGGACGCAATCCTAAGATCTATTGAGCTTAATGATACGCAAGATGCAGAAAAACAAGAACTGAGCGATCTGGCAGGTCGTTTGGGGCTAAAATTCCTTGTTGCACGCACAGATACATTTTACGGGCATTCCGCACATGCGCCGGAGGTGTTTGCATCCCCTTTTCCTAATGAAGATGAGTTTTACATGATGTGCCCCATTGGTGATGGGCGCAAAGACGGACAGACCCATTTTGTGCCTGAAGATGCGACCGAGCTAGAGCATGAGGATATCTCAAAACTGGAGTCTGCGCTGTTTAATGCGTGGGGTGGTCATATCCCGATTATTCGCAAAGAGCCGATCCCGCTTCACCCACGCGAAGAAGGCCCCTCTTCTGATAGTTTGGATAATGGCTAATGCGTCATCTTGTGTAATTTGACAAAATTAACTCTAAAGTATTACATTCATTATAAGATTCAGAATAACTGAGCTTTTTTATCAATTGGGTGTATAAAATGAACATGCGTTTTTCAGAAAAAGCAGCGAACAACAGGGCAGAACCTGTAGGCTATTCGCATGAGCGCCTGATGCAAGAAGGTTGGCCCGATGACTTTGATTTCGAAACTGATCATGTTTGTCAGACCGTCTTTAAACCCTTTATCGAAGAACAACTCCAAGTGTTGGATGATTATGATCAACAACGCGATTTAAAATCAGATTACGTGTTTCATCAGCACGCATTAGATGCAGCAGAAGATGTAAAAAACACATGCGCCGCGTTGGGGCTTGGCGATCGTGTCGCAAATAACATGTATTACGCAACTCTGATCCATGATTTGGGAAAACCTGAATTATCCCCTGAGATATGGGATATTGACGGCACGCCAACCACCGAACAAAAATCACAAAAGCGATCACATGTGAATTTAGGGGTCGAGAAATTCTCTGAAACATTTAAGGATGTCGACCACCCGTTCAAGGGCTTGGCGCTCGATATCATAAAACACCATCATGAAGCGATTAACGGCGAAGGACATTATGGCCTGACAGGTGATCAGCTTTCTAACCCCGCAAAACTAGCTTCTTTAGTTGAACATTATGACGGCCTGACACACCCGCGCCCGCATCAGATAGAGCGCGGTGATAAATTCGATCCGCCATCATTATTTGAAAAAATTGAAACGCGTTATGAGGGGCACTTCGACCCGACTATCTATGAGGCATATAAAGCCCTGAAAATAGAAGAATATGAGCAAAGCCTTGAGGTTGACGCCGCTCAAAGTCACGATGCCCCCGATCCGGATGAGCCGGAAGGCCAGCGCCTGTAAAAATAAAGATCACACTTGATTTTCGGGCGATATCCACTTAAAAATCTTGGCTATGGAAAAGTTTACAAAAATCAATTCAAATGCTGCGCCGCTCGATATGATTAATGTCGACACGGACATTATCATCCCCAAACAATTTCTAAAAACGGTAAAGCGTACCGGCCTTGGTGTCAGCGCGTTTTTTAATATTCGTTACGATGATGACGGGAACGAGCTGCCCGACTTCGCTCTTAATAAACCTGAGTATAAGGATGCGGAAATCCTGATTACAGGTGAGAATTTCGGTTGCGGTTCCTCGCGAGAGCATGCGCCCTGGGCCATTTTGGATATGGGTTTTCGCTGCATCATATCGCCAAGTTTTGCAGATATCTTCTTCAATAATAGCTTTAAGAACGGCATCTTACCTATTGTTTTACCACAAGAACAAGTCGATCAATTAATGCAGGAATCGAAAGACAACCCGGATGCGGTGATCGAAGTTGATTTGGAAAAGCAAACTGTAACAAGAGGCAACAAATTTTCTTTCGATTTTGATATCGATCCTTTCCGCAAACATTGCTTGCTTAACGGGCTGGATGATATCGGCCTGACCTTGCAAAAAGATGCCGCCATCGCATCATTTGAAAAAGAACGCTCTTCTGACAAACCTTGGATTTAAATAATGAACTACACTTTACAAATTCTACCTGGTGACGGAATCGGCCCTGAAATTATGGCCGAAGCATTAAAGGTTATTGGCTGGATTAATAATAGTACCGATATCAATATCGACACGATTGAAGATAAGATCGGCGGCCAAGCATATGAAGCTTATGGTGAACCGCTTAGCGATAAAACTGTTGAGGATGCACGTAAAACCGACGCCGTTTTAATGGGATGTGTCGGGGGCCCGCAATGGGACGGTGTTGATTACGACAAACGCCCCGAAGCCGGCCTTTTAAAAATCAGAAAAGACCTTGGCCTGTTTGCGAATTTGCGCCCTGCCCTGGTGTTTGATGCATTAATCCATGCCTCAACAATCAGGCCTGAGGTTATCAAAGGCTTAGACATTCTGATCGTTCGTGAACTGACAGGCGGCGTTTACTTTGGTGAGCCGCGCGGTATTGATGATTTAGGGAACGGACAGCGTAAAGGCTATAACACGCAAGTCTACACCACGGCCGAAATTGAACGCGTCGCACGCGTCGCGTTTGATCTTGCACGTAAACGCGGCAATAAGGTTCATTCATGCGAAAAAGCCAACGTGATGGAAAGCGGTAAGCTATGGCGCGAAGATGTCACAGCCCTACATGCCAAGGAATTTTTCGACGTTGAGCTGGAGCATATGTACGCAGATAACTGCGCGATGCAGCTTCTTCGTGAACCATCACAATTCGATGTTATTCTTACTGATAATTTGTTCGGCGATATCCTCTCCGATGAGGCGGCTATGCTTACAGGCTCTCTTGGTATGTTACCGTCTGCCGCACTCGGCGCAGAAGGATCAACAGGCCTTTATGAGCCCGTACATGGCTCTGCCCCTGATATTGCAGGCCAAGGCAAGGCAAACCCGCTCGCGACAATCCTAAGTTTGGCGATGTGCTTGCGCTACTCACTCAACCAAGGTGATATTGCAACAACGATCGAAAATGCGGTTCAAACAGTGTTGAACCAAGGCATTCGTACAGCTGACATTATGTCAGAGGGATGCACGGAAACCTCAACCAAAGGTATGGGCGACGCACTAATCGGGGCATTAGACGCATCATGACCGCACTTGTCTTATCACTCGTATTGATAGGACAGTTGAACATCATGACGGCCGCCAATTTTTTGGCGGCTTTTATGTATCCGTTCTTTATTTTCTTTATATTTTTGGTGGTTATTCTTACCGAAATTCCCGACCATAAAATCCGATACTACATTCTTGCTTTTTTACAGACCTTAATCGGTGCAAGCATTGGCTTTAGTTTGAAACTCAGCCTTTTAACAGGGCAATATACCCCTATTGACTGGCCATATGTTTTGTTCATTTTGGTACTAGAAGGAGTACTATATTACGCCGTATTCTGGTGGGAAGCGAAGTATGAAAAAATCGCACTAACCGCAGGCACAGAAACCATGATCGGTGATACCGCAACCATACAAAACTGGAGCGGCAATAGCGGGCGCATCTCTCATGAGGGAACAAGCTGGCAAGCAAATACAACCTCTGACATTGCACTGAAAAAAGGCGATACCGTCATCATTACAGAACTAAACGGCCTGCTGGTAACTATCAAAAAACAGCAATGCAAACTCGACAGGTAATATCGAAGATGGTTTAATACGACCATTCGAACAATTATTATAGATGGAGCGTTTTTGTGATCGCTAGTTTAATCACCGCTTTGCACCTTCTCGGGTTTATTGCAAAAGAAAGTGCTGTTGCATCTTTATGCGTAGCAGCAGTGCTACTTATCATCGCAGAACTTGGAATCGTATCATTTGGTCTTCTTGCATTTAATGGTCTCATCGCATTTTATGCGGCCTATGCCCTTCATACAGGAAATGACCTGTTATTCGGCATCACCGTAGGCTGGCCTGTTTTATTCGGAATTGCGTTTGTAGAATGCGCAATCATCGCCAGCGTCATTACGGTATATGTATGGCTTCGCAAGCAAAAAACCACCACCGGAACTGAGGCAATGATCGGTTCCAAAGCAACCATACTTGAGTGGAACGGCAAAAAAGGAAACGTACGCTTTGAGGGAGAAATCTGGAAAGCCCATTCTGATAAGGAAATGGACTTTAACCCTGATGACAAGGTAACAGTACACGCCGTTAATAAACTTGATCTAACCATAGGCGCATAATTTTATTTATTTTTAAGGAGCTATCCCCATGACATTCTTTGTCCCCTTTCTTGTCGTTCTTGTCGTATTGTTACTCTCTTCCGTACGCATTATTCAGGAATATGAACGCGGCGTAATTTATACTCTTGGCCGCTACACCAGTAACCGCGGGCCCGGTGTACAAATCATTGTTCCCGGAATTCAGCGTGTGCTGTTGGTTGATATGCGAATCAGAACAGAGGACATTCCATCGCAAGATGTGATTTCACAGGATAACGTTTCGGTAAAAGTGAATGCCGTTCTGTACTACCGCGTTGTAGATCCGGGCGCAGCCGTTAACAAAGTGGAAGACTTCATTATGGCGACAAGCCAACTGGCGCAAACCACATTGCGCTCAGTTCTTGGTAAGCATGACCTTGATGAAATGCTGTCTAAGCGTGATCAACTCAACGCAGACGTACAGGAAATTCTCGACCACCAGACAGAGGGCTGGGGCATCAAAGTCACAAATGTTGAGATTAAAAATGTTGATATTGACCCGACTATGGTACGTGCCATTGCCAAACAAGCCGAAGCAGAGCGTGAAAGACGCGCCAAGGTTATTAACGCAGAAGGTGAATTACAGGCCGCGGTGCAACTTGATGAGGCGGCGACCATTCTGGCACAACGCCCGGAGACAATGCAGCTAAGATATCTGGGAACAATGTCTGAATTTAGTAACGCAAAGGGCAATACCATTGTTCTGCCGTTACCTATGGATTTATTAAGCGCCATCGGAAAAATGGCCGGTAAGAAATAAACAAAGCCTTACTAAAAAACGAAGACAAAAAAAAGAGCCTGAAATTCAGGCTCTTTTCAAATTCTAATATTAAGCTGTCTTATAGACGTGAGCTGATCGCACAAGCAACCTGATCCGCGTTCTCAATATAGTTAGCAGCCACACCACATGTACCACCACCAGAAGCGATAACAGAACCTGTACCTGGGATACCATCATCCATCTTACGGTCCATACGTGCTGCTTCTGAACCTGTCAAAGCTGCGCTTGCTACAGTACCAGGGTCACCTTGTAGCATGATGTAGTGACCACCACGGCCTGTACCAATACCATTGGTCAAAGTACCATCAGCGGTAAAACCAACTGTCAAGCCGCCACCTGCTTTAGCTGAAGGAAGCGCACGGCCCCAAGCAACTGTGTTTGAACCATCAACACCTTGCACTAGGTCGGCTGCATTTAACTGCGCCCAAAAGCTTAGGTTTTCACCACCTGTTGAACCTGGAACACCACCAATTTGCGAGTTACCATCCCCTACTACGTTACATGGTGCAGCAGCACAGTTTGTTAAACGAGTACCTGGGTTAGTAATATCACCTGGCAATGCATCAAACATATCTTGGAATGTGTTGGTTGCCGCAGTAACACCTTTAATCTGTGCAACTGTTGCAGATACCTGCGCGTTGGCAATCATTTCCTGACCTTTTAGAATACCACCGATCAACAGACCGATAATAACCATAACGATCGCAAGTTCGACAAGCGTAAAGCCCTTCTCATCGCGAACGGATTCGTGGATGTGTGTTTTCATAGATTTTCTCCTTACAAAGAATGTAAAAGTTGTAGTTAAGTTGAGAGTTTTTTAAGAACGTGCTGGACAGCACATGGCGAATCATACACGTCTTTTGCTCTCAGTAACAGTCCCATATGTAATTAGAATGTGTGATTTGCCTAAAAAAAGGCTTAATTTAAGCGCTATTCCCCTCATCATAACAAAATGATAAGTCACGAAAACAAAGTGTGACTTTAGGTGTGTTTTGTTAAGGGTTATTTAATCATATTCTTACGGTAACTGCTTGGGCTTTGCCCCACGAGGTCCTTAAAAACACGATTAAATGATGGAAGTGAATTAAACCCGACTTCCTCAGAGACGATTTTAATACTTGCGTCCGTTTCCAATAAAAGGCGTTTAGAATCTTCAACACGGTATTCATTTAAAAGCTGAGGGAATGATTTCTTAAAATGTATATTAATCACCTTAGAAACGGTTGCTTCCGGCACACCTAATTCACGCGCCAAATCGGATCGTGAATAGGTAGGTTCGTGATAAATTTTATCAAGCTTTAACAAAGCATCTATCTTTGATGCGACGTCTTTTTCTTCTTCGGATAGATCATCACTCGCCCGCCCTTGCTTTGGCATGAACAAGGCCACCGGATAAATCCTGAATAGGCTTGTCGAAACAAGATATATAAACGCCAACCCCAAAACCATCCTCAAAAGAGAGCGATCAAAAGCGGTATCTGCAGCAGAAGAACCAAAAGCCGTAATTCCTAAATACGCAATATTAACGATAATTAAAGCAAGAATGAGCCAATAACGCTCCTTTCCTGCTTTCTGCTGTAGCAAGTCTGAAAATAAATTACGATGCGCATAGATCAAAAGCAAACTAGCAGCGCCCGCTATAACCCCGGTAATATTCAGCCAACTTAAAAAATCGTCGCATACAACTGCGAAACTGCATTCCTCATAAAGAGAAACAGAAACAATGCTCGATAGAACAATTGCGAGTGGTACAGCGAGCAAAATTGCCCAATTCTTAAATGATGGAAGCTGACTGATTTGTGACATTTGTATAATCAACAACGCACTTAATGGTGGCCCCAGAGCCCACACAGCCCAGCTTATAACGTCATAATACGGGGTAATTTCACCAATATAACCTCTGGCCAATTCAATAAAAAACGCAGAGCCAAGTGTGATAAAATATAAAAACGGCAGTAAAACACGTTTTGCAGATCCGGCTCTAAATCCTACATACACCAGCACGTACACACACTGAAAAACGCCAAATAGCGCAACGACTTCTGAAAATGTAAACTTCAAAGAATCCATAATGATGATTTAAAAGTTATTTAATCGGTAAAGCAATGGCTATTCGTTCATGCCCTCACACAAAGCATCGCGTTTTGCCTCTTCCGGTTCTAATATCTGTGTACAAATATAAATGCGCATCGATCGTACCTCATTCGGATGAAGCTTCTCTGCACTGCTTTTTAAAATTTCAACCATCAAAGCGTAAGCGGATTCCTTATCCCCCGCATCCGTCATAACAAATGCCGGCATTTGTTGTGTCCAGTTTGGCATATCAGGGTGTTTAGATCGGGATAGCAAATTGGCGATCTCTAATGCTTTATCCTTATCATTGATATTATCTTTTGTAATGTGAATTGCGTATACAAGCCATCGCCATTTTTCGCCATATGGCCTGATACCGACCTCTTCAAGATATGCGAGAACAGGACGAAATTTTTCAGGCTCCTGAACTGCGCCAAAATAAAAGGTTGCCAAATAAGGAATATAATTTGATATGGGGTCCAGCTTATCCTGTAAGAAAAACCATCGTGTTAAGCGGTCATAGTCATAATCAACTAATGATGAACTGCGCCCCCCGGTATCCCCCATATTTTGGATCATCACACCGTTCATACGGTATGCTAAGCTCTTATCCCCCATACCGTATATAGAGGCATATTTCTCACTTGGCGCGGGCGGCACATTTTCCCAATACGCCTGTGTATCACGGACACTGAACCAAAAACCAATATTCAGAACTAAGGCCAAAGACAGCGTTAACTTTACAATGGCTTCTTTATGCATAGTTTTCATTAACACTACCGCTAAAACTGTCGTTTTATAAAGTCATAAGATGCCGCCAACAGAACAAGGGCAGAAAAAACGCCCCCCTGGATCAGAATATCATCCAATCCATATACCCCATCAGCCCCGTATATAAGCCAGCTTGTTTGCCCTAAAAGATCAAGCCGCGGCGTTATTATGGACACAAGCTGTAATGCCATAGAATATAATCCCGTGCTGTCCACCAAAGTTGAATCTGATATCCCTAAAAGTTGCCCCATCAGGCGTCCCAGAACATAGACAGCAAAGGTCGCCATGCACGCGTTGGCAGAGCTGGAGATATACATTGAGAAGAACAAAGCAACATTCACCATTATTATAGCTTCGACCATAATACTCACGACCCATAAGATATGCCCGTATCCAAACAGGTGAGGAGCAACTGAAAACACTGTCAAACCGACAGCCAACTCAATCAGAATAGCTAAGAGTGAAAACGCAAACGCATATGAATATAAAATACTCAGCCTGCTTAACGGTCTGGAAAGAAGATACTCAATATCTTTACTCTCAAAAGAGCGCCTTACGAAGAAAACAACAAACAAAGCCAACCCGAAGATAGAAACAATCCGTAAGCCTCCGCCTGCAAAAACAGCTGTGAACTGATCTTTCTCTGTAATAACTGAACTTCCTAAAAAGGTCGCAAGGGAGCTCCCGACTAGTAATATTACCAATAAAGATAATACTAACCGATCACGTATTGCGGCCTTTAGAACATATTTCACAAGAGGCAAAGACATTGTCTATTTTCACCATTAAAGTTTTATTTCAAGTTAAATGGTCGACGATCACCGGAGAAAGTTCTGTACAGGTCTTTGTCCGTGTTGTGAATAGTCTGATCAGGGGCTTCTATCAAAGTCGCCTTTAAGAAAATAACCAATTCAGTTTTATTCACCAGATCATTTTGTGTTCTAAACAATGCACCAAGTATAGGAACCTCCCCAACTACAGGAACAGCTTCGTGAGTTCCGGTTACGCGATCTTGTAATAAACCGCCCATTACAATTGGTTGGCCTGAATTTACCTTAACAACGGTATCAATCTCTTGAATATTCACTTCAGGAATTTCTGACACAATACCATCTCCACCGGCGATAAACTGAACTGACGGATCTTGAACAGCGCCAACAACCCTTGTTATGGTCGGGCGTATCGCCATAGAGATTGTTCTCTGATCAAGATCAATCGATGGCTGAACATTAATCAGAACCCCCTCCGGAACACTCAATATTTCTGTGTCAATCTCAATTGTATCCGGTTCACCGACTTCGCCCGTCTCTCTATCGATGTCCAAATCAAAGAACACACGGTTGGTTGCCACATTTAAAATTGCTGACTGGTTATTCAAAACAGTTAACCTTGGGCTTGCAAGTGCGCGAACCGTACCAAATCCGGATATAGCGTCAATAAATGCACCAACATCACCACCAACATACCCAACACCAAAGTTGGAATTCTGTGCAACTGTTCCACCCGGAACAACCAATTGACCGAAAATCTCCTCAGGTTGGAAAAACTCAATTACACCATTACCGTTTTCTGTCAGTGCTTGCCATTGAATACCGTTTCTAAACTCGTCAGACAAACTAACTTCAAATACCTTGGCTTCGACAAGAACCTGCGAAGAAACAGAACGCTTCAAATCCAACAAATATTTTTGAACCTGTTTTTGAACTTTCTCAGTTGCGAAAACATTAATCAAACCGGCACCTTTATTGATACTGAATGTCATGCCATTGCCGTCATTAGGGCCACCTGAAGTTGCCGCCATCGGATCTTCCTCTTCTACAGGAAGGGATTCAACGCGAAGGACTGCCTCCGGTGGTTGAATGTTCACTTGACCATTCTCACCTTGTGTCGGTTGAGGAGAAACGGCACCTACATCCGGGTTTTGTTCTACAGCTGTAATCCTTGGATCACGATTTGTTTTCAACACACCTGTCGATGCACCGCCAAGAATTTGCGAAAGGTTCATCTCCAACTCACCCCAAAAGTCAGATGAACTGTCTGTTGATGAAGAAAAGGCAGAACCTGAATCCGCACCTTCACCGGACACAACAGATACATTATTGCTAACGCTGCCCTGATTGGTACGAATAAAGCTTAGATAATCAATCTTATATGTATGTAAATATGCCGTATCGAGTTCTACACGAAGGAAATCATCTTCGAATTTATAACGCAGACCCGCAATGTCAGAAATACGTTTAACAACGACATCAAATGGCTTGTTACGTGCAGTAAAGATAATTGAACCGCGAATATTCGGATCTAATTCGATATCATATTCCGCCTGTTCTGCAAGCTCATAGAGAATGTCACGCAGGGGAACCGATTGATTTACAGACACAGAAACAAGAGGCATAGCTTTTATGTCTGAAGATGACATCGTCACATATGGTTGTAGTTCAGGTATAGATCCTGCGCCGCCAGCCGTCGTGGCTTCTTCATCAACTTCCGGCAAGCGCTCAGCCATACCATCACGAAAATCCTGAAACTCCATATTCGCCGCTCGGTCCATTTTCGTCTGATTTGCGGCTAAATCACATGCCGTTAATGACATGCTGGATAGACACAATATTAAAGCGAAGAAAACGCCACGGTAAGAATTCGATAAGAGACCGTTAAAAGACAACATTGTTAAGAATACTCCAGGTTTCCGCATGTAATATTTATAAAAATGAAAGAATCGGTACGAACGCACCGATAGTGATTCTGTTCACTTATTATAAAAACATAAATAACGGAAAACTATGATTCTTTTATCAATTTTCGGGATTTGATCTGTGCATAACCCTAAATTTTGAAAAATAAAGTAAGGATATTTACTCACTAAAAGAAATACGTGATGTATCAACAACATCAAGGACACTACTCTGCCCCCCTTGCGACTCACGAAGCATTTTAGATTGCTGCACTTTAATTTTCATATCAGACGGCTTATCCGAATTTGTAATTGCAGTATCCTCTGCAATCAAGCCATCCATAAACAAACGCATTAATGACTGATCAAACGTAGACATTCCTATGGAGTTATTTTGTTCCATCACGTCATGAATCTTTCCGATTTCACCTTTTAGAATCAACTCACGCACCAATCCCTGGTTGAGCATAACTTCAATCGCAGGAGCCATACCACCATTCGCACTTGGTAACAGGCGCTGTGAGATAATACCTTTCAGGTTCATAGAAAGGTTAAGCCTGATTTGATTGTGATAATCCTCAGGGAACAAATTCACGATACGTTCAATCGCCTGATATGAGTTATTGGTGTGAATTGTTGCCAAACATAAGTGACCTGTTTCGGCAATCGACAAAGCCTGTTCCATCACTTCGCGGTCACGAACCTCACCAACAAGAATCACATCCGGCCTTTGACGAAGAGAGTTTTTCATCGCCATTGCAAAGCTTTCCGTATCAACACCGACCTCACGTTGCGAAACGACGCAGCCTTTATGCTCATGAAAGAACTCGATAGGATCTTCAATGGTAATAATGTGCCCCTGGCTATTGCGATTACGCTGATCAATCATAGCGGCCAGAGTTGTTGATTTACCGGAACCGGTCATCCCTGTAACAAGTATCAAGCCGCGCTTCTCCATCGCAAGATCACTGAGAATTTGCGGTAAGCGTAATTCATCAAAGCTAGGAATTTCAGAGACAATACGTCTAATAACCAACGCGGGGAATTGCCTTTGGCGCATAACATTAACACGAAAACGGCCATGCTCCCCCATATCAAGGGCGGTGTTAAGCTCATTTTGTGCATCAAAATCGCGGCGCTGACGACTTGTCAGCATAGAATTCAATATGTCCTCAATCGTATCAGGTGTCAGAACCTCATCAGACAACGTAATAAGCTCTTTATCACCGCGCAGTGTTGGTGGCTTACCGACGGTAAGATACATATCCGCGGCATTGTGTTCGCCCATAGAGTTGAGGTATTGGAAAATTAGTGGTGCACTCAAAATGAATATCCCCCGTCACTTTTTTTAGGGGAAAGCACATCGCCCCCTTTATTGCTGGCATTCATGTCATATTCATCATCTTCGGACATTTTAGCGCCCCCTAGTGCGCCCGATGCATAATCTTCATCACCGCGCGCATCTTCTTCACCTTCATCAGATACACGAAGCAATGCGTTATGCGCCTCTTCCTTATCGATAATCCCGGCTTCCAACAGATCTTTAACTGCATCCTCCATCGTGACCATCCCGTAACGAGATCCGGTCTGCATCATAGAGTACATTTGCGGTATTTGATTTTCGCGAATTAGATTTCGGACCGCGTTAGTTCCGACCAAAATTTCAAAAGCACCAACACGCCCTCCCCCGACTTTACGAAGAAGCGTTTGCGCAATCACGCCTTGAATCGAACTTGATAACATGGCGCGCACCATTTCCTTATCCCCGCTTGGGAACACATCAATAATACGGTCAATTGTTTTAGATGCTGAGTTCGCGTGCAATGTACCGAAAACCAAGTGTCCGGTTTCTGCCGCGGTAAGCGCCAGAGAAATTGTTTCATGGTCACGCATCTCACCAACCAGAATAACATCAGGGTCTTCACGAAGTGCGCTTTTCAACGCGCGCGAGAATGAATTGGTATCCTGCCCGACCTCTCGGTGGTTAACCAGTGACTTCTTCGAATTGTGAAAAAATTCAACCGGGTCTTCAACAGTCAGAATATGTTTTGCATGATGGAGGTTGATATGATTAACCATGGAAGAAAGCGTTGTCGATTTACCTGATCCGGTAGGACCTGTTACAAGGACAATTCCCTTTTCAAGCTCGGCAAAGCGTCGCATTACGGGTGGTAAACCAAGCTCTTCCATCGTTGGAATTTCTGTTGGAATAGTACGGAACACAGCAGCAGCACCAAGACGCGTGGTAAAAGCGTTCACACGAAAACGAGCCTTCTCACCCAAGGCGATCGCAAAGTCGAGCTCCATGTTCTTTTCAAACTCAGCGCGCTGATCTTCTGCCATTACAGAATAGAGCATTGTCCTGATATCATCGCTGCCCAGAGCGTCGCCCTTTACACGTTTCATCTGGCCGCTAACACGAATGATCGGGGGGTTTCCCGAACTTAAATGTAAGTCAGATGCATCGTTTTGCATAGTAAACGCTAGAAGTTGTGTAAGATCCACACCAGTGCTCCTCTATTGAAGTTATGCCCCGTATATAGTTGTACTCGAAGAAAGTGAAAAGAAAGTAAATATCATAACCATAGTAACGGTTTTCCGCCTAAAAAAGAACCTTGAAAAAGCAGCAGCACAAAAAAAGAAATAATCAATGCCGGGCCAAAAGGAAAAAGATGTTGCTTAAATAGTTTCTGCCAAACAACAGCAAAGAGAATTGCTAATGCTCCTGACATGATCAAAAACTGCGGAGCAAAATCAAGACCAAGCCAAAGACCGGCCACTATAAAAAACTTCACATCCCCAAAACCAAGGCTGTCTTTTTTCAATAGCTTACTGAGGATAAAGCCGGTAAACCATGATACAAATCCATAAAAAACCGCGCCTAGAAAATAAGTAACAAACATATCGGACGCTTGGGTAAATACACCTGTTACCGAAAAGTAAAACAAACGAAATACGCCAATAACAAATAATATGAACACCAACTGGTTTGGTAAGATCATATGCCGCAAATCTATGACACACAAAGCGAGCAAGAAAGGAATGGCCGCAAAAACAAAGAATGCTTCATACGTTAGGCCGAACACAAGATATGTTGCCACACACAAAAAGGCAGAGACAAGTTCAAGAACAGGGTAAATATACGAAACACGCGTGCCGCATTTTCTACATTTCCCTCGTGCGATTAACCATGAAAAAACCGGTATCAAATCGCGGGCGGTTAAAACATACTTGCAATTGGTACAAGATGATCTAACTGCGCCCCAAGGCATTTTTCTTGGAACCCGATAAATTAATGCAGATGAAAAGCTCCCCAGTATTAAGCCGAGAAACACCGCCGTAAACATTTCAAGAAAAAAGAGCATTATCATTAAAGACAGCGCAGATAATTCAGATGGTTTATCTGATCTGAGCTAACCTTTCATAGGCACTATCACGGGGAATACTGCGTCCACCGCCATGAATTGAGTCTACCTCAAGCGCTTTCTCATAATACTTAATCGCAGTAACCTTATCCCCTGCTCTATCCGCAATTACTGCCATATTGAACAAATGATTAGCGTTCTTTGGCTCCATACTTGCAGCAATACCCAGATATTTAATGGCTGACTGAGTATCGCCAAGCTTGGCATAACAAACAGCGATTTGAGCAGCCAAACCAACATGGCCTTTATTGTTTCCCTGCAACTCAAGCAAACGCCTTAGCGCAACCGAAGGGTAGCGTGTCGCCAATAGCCCAAGCATGTTAACCTTGATATCAATATTATCAGGCTCTACCGCTTCAAGCTGTTCATAAACGCCCATAGATTCATCAAAGCGCCCAAGTTTTTGCAAAACAACCGCACGCCCCATCAGCACACGCGCATCTTTCTTGTTCACTTCGTATAGCGCATCAAACATATCCAGAGCAGAATCATAACGACCAAGCTTCATCGCGCGCTCTGCTGATACCAATTGCGCAGTTTCCGTATCTTTCTCGTAATTCTTTTTCACGATAATTAACTTTGATGCCGGCTGTGTTCTCGGGTTAACCTTAACAGGGCCGGTTGAGGCCATTTCACCTTGTGGTACTAAATCATCTGCATCAAAAAAATCATCTTCACCGCTTGGGGGTTCAATGGCAGATGGGGCAGAAATCGTAGCGCCCCCCTCATCACTTGCAAAATCATCCACGGTATCCATGGCCCCCGTATCAGAAACCCAATCCTGAGCATATGCATTTTGTGCAAAAGGAGATAAAACAAGAAGCAAGCAAGTAATAAAACGTAAAAACACAGACATTGTTACTATATCTTTCTAAAAGAAATGTGAGAATTCACAATAAAGAGAGGTAAGAGCGAATCAGCTCTATATTAAGACTTAGAAATATTATCACACAACGTCTTTGTTCTCAATGTATTCAAGGTAAGCTTGTTCCAAATTATCCGCATTTGTTAACGCTTTTAATTCAGCAGGCTCACCGACAAACATAATTTTATTATTATGCAGAACAGCAACGCGGTCACAGATTTCATCCATATCCGCCAAGATATGTGAACTTAAAAAGATAGTGCGTTCTTTATGTTTGATTTCATTCATCATTTTTTTAACAAGCGCTCTGGCTCTCGGGTCCAACCCACTCATCGGTTCATCCAGAATGAAAAGGGAACAATCCATAAGCAGCGTCCCCATCAAACCTAATTTCTGGCGCATCCCTTTTGAATATGTGTTCATACGGCGTTTTAGCGCGGCAGTATCGAGCGACAAGCTCTCTGCTGCTGTTATCACATCGTCTTTGTTAAAGGGCTGTTTATAAAGCTGAAAACAAAACTCCATAAACTCCATACCGGTTAAAAACCAAGGCGGCTCAAACTTTTCAGGTAAAAAAGATAAACGAGATTTACTTGCGGGATCAGATTTATCTTTTCCGTAAATTAAGATCTCCCCCTCATCTTGATCACGAAGCCCCAAAATGGATTTGATCATTGTTGTCTTGCCGGCCCCATTAAGCCCCATCAAGCCAAATGTTTCTCCGGAATATAACTCCAGGTTAATATCTTTAATTACCGGCTTATCCGAGTATGTGACAGACACACCGTTTAGCGCCAAAGAGACCTCTTGCTTACTCATAACACATCACCATTTGCAGATTAACCAGGCAGGAATATTCTCATATCCATATTAAAGCGTTGATGAGCCTTCATACGAAGCGGAAATATTTGATTGGTTGTTTCATCGATCCACTTAACTTCAATGTAGTTTTTATAAACAACCAGATCCAGAACCTCTCTTGGCACGGCGTCAGGTGTGACCCTCTTTCCATTGAGCCAAATCGTCCAGTCATGCTCATCACGATACACTATTCCACCAAGCGTTATGTAACGACGCTCAGGGTCTAATTCCAAGCTTTCACCACTATTTAACGCTGCAAGCTCAGCCTCCGTAGGTGGTCTGACAACACCGCGCTTATTTTTCGAGGACAGAATTGCTTGATATTGATAATGCGTAAAAAACAATGAAGGCATACGGTCTATTGCAATCGGAATTTTCGTTGCTTTACCACGTATCTTTTCCTTGGCAGCAGCCAATTTTTGCTTCGATGTTGAGGCCTCTTGCTCTTCAGAAGCAGCCAGTTCTTCTGCCACGGCAGTATCATCTCCTTGATCGGCCTCACTTTGAGCCACGTTTTCAGTTTCTTCAGTCTCAATTTGTATTGTCTCAACAGAAGGCGAGGTATCCGTTACATTCGCCTCTTCCTCATTAAGTTCGGCCAAATCATCTGAATTAGGAGCCTCTACATCCTCCTCAGTAATAATTTCGACACTACCTTGAGGCAAATCCTGTGCGTGTACATCTTTTACACTGATACCGCTCAGTAATACGCAAACAGAAAAGAGAAACAGATAGTTATAATGTGTATATATTTTCATGGTATCCTCCTTCCTATAATGGCGTTTTCTGTTTAACGATAACTTGATCCTCAGGGATCATAGTACGCCATGACATAAAGATTTCCGCCTGAACAAGCTCAGGGCTGGTATTATTAGCAATAGCCCTTAACAACGCCGGCGTTACCTCACGTGTTCTCTTCATGGTAACCTTATCAATTGAAATATGCCCGGGAAAAACGCTCTCCGCATAATAAAGATATCGATAAACATCACCGTCATCAAATGCCCTTATTTCGATTTCGATAGGGCTCATTAAAATTTTATGGCCTGCTTTTTGTGCGATTTCATTCTCTTCGATAATACCGGATTTAACACTAACGCGTGCCGAGATGACGCGCGATTTTTTACGAATAGCGCTAAAAATCTCTTTTGCATCACTTCGATCCTGAGAAGAAAAGTACCCATCTTCTTTTAGTGCATCAAACTGTGCCTGACGCTCCTCCAGTTGGGCAAACTCAACCTGCATTTTTTGAATATCTTGCTCTACTGTGCTTATACCGCCACGTAAGCTGGATAGATTTCTGTCCGTTTTTTCCTTTTCAGGAAGCACGTACATATACACAGCCGTTGCCAAACATGCATTAATCGAAATCAATACAAGAAGAATTAACAAACGTCTTAAACCAATAATTTGAATCATTCTGGCTTCGGCCCCTCAATACTAATTTCGGCAATATAATCTTGCGCAGCAGATGCATTACCGTTAATTCCGTCTTCGATTACGATTTCTTCGCTATACTCATAATCTTCCAAAAGCTTGGACACCTTAACAACATGATCAGGTAATTCTTTCTGCAAACGCGTTCTTAACGCTTCCACTTCCCTATTCCCCTTTTCAGCATTCGTCGTGCTTGGGAAACTCATTTGCATGCTTGCCGTAAATAACGGCGACTTTTCATTATTACTTTGCCCGTAATTTAAAAGCGTTCTCTTTAAATTCCCGCCGCCGCGCGATATTTGAATACGGTCGATGCGCATATCCCTGCCCAGAGCTTTCGAAACATTCAAAAACAATGACAAAATCTCAATTTGCTTGGATTCTAAAGAATCATGCACACCAAGAGAGCTTTGAATAAGCTGAATATCAAAGCCTAAGTCTTTTTTCCGCTTAATTTCACGTTCATATAGAAGATCTAACTGAGCCTTTTTATTGGTCTTGGTTTCAACATCTTCCCGCGCTTCATCCAGCTTCTGATAATAGTCTAACAGCTGATAACTTTGGAAACATCCACCCAGGATTAAAAGAATAGAGGCTGCAACTGCAATTTGTCTCGGCTGGGATACATTATCAATTTGCTTTGCCTTCATGGGCAAAATAAATCTGCTTTTCTTGCCAATCCAACCAACATGTAACATATCCGCGTGGTGCGCATGTTCCTGTGCCTTAACAGGCAATTTCATAACGTTGGCAATCTCATCGGATGACATTGAATAAAAGTTACAAGGAACATCTATCAATTCATTCACAATGTCGCCTGCAGCAGGCTCAGAAACCAGAATAACATTCAAGCCGTCTTCTGAATCAAAACCAAAACGAGACAGATAACTCATTGTGGCCTGGAACTCTTGGTTCACTTCATTCGCCCACACTGACGGATTATCATCGGTTTCCACAATCGGTGTCATACGCGTAAGGGCTAACTCACCGTTTTTGATGACGATCTGCCTTAAGCCACCACCTTGGTGTTGCCCGATAAAGATTGTCCATTTGGCTTTTTTCTCGCCTTTATTACCAACCTTATCCGCCAATTTCTTAATCATATCCGATGCTTCGATCGGAAGCAGACAGAAACCTGAAATCGGTGCTAATGACTTTGTCGCCGCAGCCATCGTCTTTTTAAACGCGTCACTGGCAGGAACAGCAGCAAATATATAAATGCTTCCGGCCATCGCCTTGTCACTTTTCGCAACCTTTTCCTTAAGAGGTAACGCGGCACGCACAGGATAATTCGGGAAAGCTACATTTAGCTTACGTTTAACAACATTTTGCTTGTCTAGAGGGCTGACCTTAGGGATTTTTTCTTTACGGTAATGCTGCTCAACCATGTCGTTAATAATCACAACAGGCTTACCGCCACATTCTTTGGCGATGATCAACGCAACGTTATCTTCGAAATTTTCAGCCGTCCATGGAACGGCCTCAACCATTTTCACACCCTTTGAACCGATGGCATAAATAAACAGCGCATCATCTGAAATGAGCAATATTGTTCTGGAAGGTGTTAACAAAGACATATACGTGAACCGTAAAACTAAGAATTAAAAGTCGACCATACTACCAAGATTAATGTAAATCGGACCAAGAGACCCGGCAGCAATCCAAATAATAACAGAGGCCAAAATAAGCGTAAGAGTTGGCTGAATAAGTTCAATCATCCCGTCGATTGCTTCGTCCACATCTTTTGTATAGAACTCAGCGACCTGATCTAACACAGGCGATAACTTACCAGACTCTTCCCCGATCTTAACCATCCTTACAACCATACTCGGAAATTCTCCCGATGCATTCAAGGCATCAGATAGCGGACTCCCCGACTTAACATAGATCTCGACACTCTCCATAGCATCAATAAGAACACGATTACCGACGGTATTCCTTGCAGAATCAAGCCCCTTAATCACATCGATACCGCTTTGAAACAAGGCACTAAAAGTCTGTGCATAACGTGCAATTGTGATCTTTCTGATCAAGTTTCCGACGACGGGCATCCTCAAATATAACGAATCAAGTTGATAGGCAAACCCTTCGGATGACCTCTTCAGTGTCATAAAGGTAACCACAATCATAACAGGCACAACCAAAACTATTATCGTTCCGTACACGGGAAGCCCGAAAATCTCAAATTGCGGCTCCACAAAGAAATTGGATGTTGCGATCAACGCAACAGAAAACCATGGTAGCTCAATATCAAGATATTTTAGAAAGCCCACAATTTGCGGCACAACAACACTCATCATGAATACAATCACAAAAAGAACAACAACAGATACAATCATCGGATAACGTGTCGCCTTTTTGATTTTGGACTGCATTGCGTCGACCCACTTCAAGTATTTTTCCAACTGAAGATATGCTGAAGTTAGGTCACCGGTGTCCTCCCCGGCCTTAATGAGAGAAATATATAGTGGCTTGAATACCTTTGGATGCTTTCCCATTGCCTCTGACAATGCCGCACCATCTCGCACATCACGATGGATTTCACTCATCATGTCACGCATCATATCGTTTTCCGAGCCATCACGAATATCTGACAGCGCATCCAATAACGGCACGCCGGCGCTCTGCATTTGCTCCATATGGATAAAGAACTGAATCAGATCCCTGAGCCTGACCTTCTTAAAAGAAACGCCGGAGAGTTTAGTTTTCTTTTTACTAAGATTAGAACACTGAACAAGCTCAAGCCCCGCACTTTGAAGCTGATTATACAAATCAACCTCATTGATAGCAGAAATCGTTCCCCTAACAGGACGCCCTTTGTTATTCACAGCTCTGTATTTAAAGCGTTCTATGATTCTACCCCTTTATTGAACAGGATCTTGGAAACAAGAAAAGAAAAATTACCGTCTTATATCAACGACTTTAGATATTGCATCCAAGTCGGTAACACCTTCAAGTACCTTTAGAATGCCATCGTCCTTCATATTTTTGAAGCCCTTTTTTGCAGCCAAAGCCTTTAATTCAGCTTTAGATTCATTTCTAGCCAACAATTGATCCATATCATCGTCAAATAACAAAATTTCAACGACCGCAACGCGGCCTTTATACCCGGTTCCGTTACACATATCGCAGCCCCCCTCTTTATGCTTATAAATTTGGGGCGGATTATTTGCATCTACACCGAGAATTTCGCACTCCTCCGCATTTGGAGTATGCTCTTGCTTACAACCCTTACACAAACGACGCGCTAGACGTTGCGCAAACACAGCAATAATCGCGCCTGCAATCATTCCCGGCTTAAGCCCGAGATCAAGCAAACGAGGAATCGCACCGAACGAGTCATTCGTGTGCAATGATGTATAAACCTGGTGACCTGTCATCGCGGCCTTAAGAGCCATTTCAGCGGTTACGTGATCTCGAATTTCCCCAATAAAGATGATGTCAGGGTCTTGTCTCAAAAGCGCTTTAATACCGTCAGCAAACTCCAAAACACCTTCACGAACATGCGTTTGCCTAATCATTGGCAAAGAATATTCAACCGGATCTTCCAAAGTTTGAATATTGACCTGCACGTCATTAATTTCATTAAGGATAGAATAGAGGGATGTACTTTTACCCGAGCCAGTCGGGCCGGTAACAATAATAATTCCTTCCGGTTTGGAGGTCGCAATTTTTAGCTTTTCCAAATTCTCCGGGCTAAAACCGAGATTTTCCATCGGCATGATGCTCTCGCTTTTATCCAAAACACGAAGAACAATATTCTCACCATGCACAGTCGGAAGTGAGGATACGCGAAAATCTGCTTCACGACCCCCGATGTTCAAATTAAATCGGCCATCTTGCGGGCTCAACTTATCCGCAATATTCATCTCAGAAAGAATTTTTATACGCTGAGAAATACCGTTCCAGTGCTGCTTGTGGAGAATTTGCGCCGTAAACAGCACACCGTCCAAACGATAACGCAGGCGTACAAAGTTCTCTTCAGGTTCAAAGTGCAAATCAGATGCACCGATTTTCACCGCATCAAAGACAAGTGCATTCACCAAACGTACAATCGGGTGAGAGAACGCCTCTTTTTCATTAAGAGAGCTAACATCTTTTTGTTCTTTCCCCTCTTCCAGCTCATCGAGAATATCTTTTATCGAGCTGGCGTAACCATATGATGCGTCGATTGCTTCAGACAGAATTGCTGAAGTCGTAACCATCGGTTTTATTTGAAGATTCTTGTCTTTCAAGAAACGTTTTAACGTATCCGTTGCAACCACATCATATGGGTCAGACATAGCAACATAGATACAGTTTTCACCAAAAGATATCGGCAGGATTTGATGCTGCTGCGCGACGCTTTTTTCCAAAATAGAGAGCGCCTCACCATCAACAATAGTATTCCTTGGGTCAAAAACACCGAAACCCGAGCTTTCAGCAAGGAACAACGTCAGTGTATCTTCTTCAATAAACCCGAGCTCAACAAGAATTTCACCAAGCATCTTGCCTGAGATTTTCTTTTCCTGCAGGGCAACGTTCAGTTGATCTTCCGTGATAAGCCCCATGGCGACCATGCGCTCACCCATACGGCCTTTACCAATGCCCGGACCATCTTCATTTTCTCTTTCAGTCTTTTGAAGATCGCCGCCCATGGTCTGTAATGCAGTGCCTGTAGACACAGACTCATCTTTTTGTCCTGTTGCGCCATCCGCCTTCTCTTCAGGCTCGGACATTGAAACAAGGTCACCCTCCAGCGAAGCGGCGCTTGCATCGCCCGCTTGGGGATTATCTATCATATTCGAATGATCTGTGTCTTCGCGGCTTTGACTATCAGATGATATATCCTCAGTATGCGGCGCATGATATGTGTTTTCTACAGTCAAATCCTCTGTCCCGTCGACAAAAAATTCAATTTCTTCTTCTTCAGTAAAAACAACATCTTGCGCACCATCGTGGGGACGGGGCTTTTGCCCTTTTTCTTCGTCCTCAACATTCAGCGTCACGAGTTCAATGTCTTCCATAATTTTTCCATATACATACGAGCTTAGAATTACACGCTTTAGACTTAGCAAAGCGTTAATTTAGCAAAAAATACGCAGATAAGAAATACAGTCGCTCACACTGCCCTCTCTTTTTATCAAAGAAAGGTTAAGATTTGTTATACTTTTCGAGCCAGGCTGTGGAAAAAAATAATGCACGGCCATATAAACCGTGCATTACAAGATGTTAAATTGCAAGAAACAAATTATTCAGCAGCAACTGCAAATTTGTTTTCTTCACGCGGCCACTGTGTGAATTTCATCACAGATTCATCGATACCACATACTGTTGCACTGATACGTGCAGAAACAAGATATGGATCAGCATTCGCACCCGGACGACGGTCTTCAAAGTAACCATAGCCTTTTTGTGCTACCAACTGAGGAATACGGATTGAACATCCACGGTCCGCTGTACCTGCTTTAAATGTGTTGATATCACAAGTCTCGTGGTTACCTGTCAAACGACGGTCATTCGCGTATCCGTAGATCTTGATGTGTTCTTGGTGCTTAGACTCAAGAGCCTTAACAGCCGCATCAATCGCGTCCTTACCCTTGGCTTTGTCACGTGTATCCTTCGTTGAGAAGTTCGTGTGCATACCCGCACCATTCCAGTCACCTGATACAGGCTTGTTATGGATTGATACTGTCACACCGTAATCTTCTGCGATACGGTAAAGCAACCAACGGCCATACCATACATGATCAGACGCTGTCAGAACGTCGGCCTTCTCATTTGTATCACCACGGTAACCGATTTGGAATTCCCACTGACCGGGCATAACTTCTGCGTTAATACCATAGAACAATAGACCAATATCGATACATGCCTTTGCATGCTCTTCTACGATTTCACGGCCATAAACTTCGTCTGCGCCAACACCACAATAGTATGGACCTTGTGGACCGGGGAAACCCTGCTCAGGCCAACCAAGAGGCTGACGACCACGGAACATTGTATATTCCTGCTCAAAACCTGCCCATGGGTCTTGCTCACCTGCACCGGCATCCAAAACAGCACGCAACTGCGCACGTGAATTTGATTCATGTGGTGTACCATCGGGATTAAACACTTCTGTCATCACAAGATAGTTACCATCACCGCGGACAGGGTCTTTTACGAATGATACAGGCTTCAAAATACAATCGGAATCATCGCCGGTTGCCTGATTAGTAGAAGATCCATCAAAGCTCCACTCAGGGAAGTCTTCGATAGATGGGCTTGAACCGACATCAACAACGCGCGCTTTCGAACGCAAGTGGCGTGTAGGAACAGCACCGTCAAGCCAAATATATTCAGCCAGTGTAAATTTAGACATTTAAAATCTCCATTGTTCAACTTTTTATGCCACGCACACTGCCACGTTTACCGCAGAAAATCAACATTTTTCACGGAGGGTTGCGTTTTTTACAATGCAGGGATGCACAAAAACCAGCTAAGACATTGAAGGGACTTCACCTTTTAGAAAATCCTTATAACTATGATCAGGATGTGCCGCTTCATATTCTGCGCGTTCAATATACGCCTTTGCGACGAGTGTGGCGGCCTCTTGAATTTGACTGCTTAATTTCTCTGCCGCATATAGCCCTGTTTCACGCAATCGGTTCATTTGATCATCCGTAGACAAAACAAAATTCTCATCCGGGCGGATTTCCTCCGGTACATCATCAATCAACACATCAAAATTATAAAAATGATCAATTTGCCGCGCCCCTTGCCGTAAACTATATTTATGGACAGATTGCATAGATGACGCGACCAAAACATCCTTCATAGAGAGCAAGCTGTTCTTTTTCGCATCCTTTAAGGATACGCCCGCATCATAATCGCCTGTCCCCCAATGAATATGAATAATATCATGTGGCAAACCGTACATTTGATGACTGCGTGTGTTCATAATCAGACACTGATCCCTATCCTCAGTTTCCGAACCATAAATAAAAGTAGCCTCAGCAATTGCAGGTATAGACGGGTTATTCCACCCCGACTGCCCGCCATCAATCACAACGACACGATCATCGCGAAATGGGTTGGTTAGCTCTACGCCGGGTAAATATGTCGTGGGAGATGCACTCCCCAATGCGGCCTGCCACAAAAGCCAATCTTTACGCTTTGCATCATCCAGATCGTCAATCTCCGTCACCTCACCGCGTGCGACATGGCTTTTTGCAAACATGGCATCCAAGTTGGGGTGCACGCGCGTCATGGTCAGCATGATGTCATCTTCAACATCAGCCATTGTTGTATCCTTTCCGACAATGCCCTGAATGGCATCACGAAGGGGCGCCTGACTATATCTTGTCGTCCCTGCGATACCGCCCAAAATTTGCCTCGGGTGCTGGAATAACTTACCCAGAAAACTATCATGATGCGGGAAAATAGTACTCGCCGTACGGTCTATAAAGTCACCAAGCTCAGCAGGAGATTTAAAATATGCGCCGCGTCCTTTAATACGGCTCATACCTGCCGTGGACAGCGCTCCGAAAGACGTCCCGGCAGATAAGTGAAATAAATCCTGATAATCAAGGTTTTCCGCCAAATCGGGGCGTCCTTGATCATCCAACTGGTTTTTAACCTCGTTGTAGAAAGCCTGCTTTAATTCCATAGTCATGCGACCATGAAGTCCGCCGCCATGATTCGACTCTGTAATAATAGTACCCATAAGACCCCCGCTTTATTGCGCTTTTTATATATTGCGCAAGTATAATAAAACCGATGGCTTTATGCAAACGGCCTAACGTTGAGGGTATTGGGCGAAATGTATCGTTAATTGTTCATGGAATTGACGCACAACTTGCTTATCTGCATCACTTACTTGCGTAAACCCTTCCAACATTTCCAGCATACCGGATAGCTGCTCTTCCATTTTAGGGTCCATTTTCGCGATTTGCTTTAACGGGGCCACTTTGGCAGAGATTGCTTCAAAGCTCTGATCGCTCCCGTCTGAACGCGACGTGTAGAAAGCCAAAATAACCTTATCGGCAACCTGTGCCCAACTTTCAGGGTTACTGTAATAATGCTGCCCGTCATGCATATGTGACGCGACAACTGCGGCTGTTTTTTCGTAATAAGCCGGATATTCATTACGCAGCTGCTCAACCGCTTTTTCGTGTGAAGGAACGCCTTTACCTGTCATGTCTAATGGGCGGACCTGAAAGAAATGCGGAATATTATTTTCTTCCATTTCCTCTGACAGTGACTCAAGTGCTTCTGCATAACTTAAAAACGAAGCAACATCAGATACCTTTAGGCCGCCCTCTTCTGCTTGCGATACAGCAGGAAAGAAGCCAAACAAAAACAGCCCGACAAACAGGATTCGAAAGAGTTTCATGATACACTCCTAATAATTTAATTATCTAAGAAACTACGCAGCTTACGTGAACGACTTGGGTGCTTCAACTTACGAAGCGCCTTTGCTTCAATCTGACGGATACGCTCTCTGGTAACATTGAACTGCTGTCCAACCTCTTCCAAAGTATGATCCGTGTTCATTCCGATACCAAAACGCATACGCAAAACACGCTCTTCACGCGGGGTTAAAGAGGCAAGAACACGCGTCGTTGTTTCACGAAGGTTTGAATGGATCGCACTTTCGACCGGAAGAACCGCATTTTTATCTTCAATGAAATCACCCAATGATGAATCCTCTTCATCACCAATCGGCGTTTCAAGTGATACAGGCTCTTTTGCGATTTTCAGAACCTTACGCACCTTATCAAGCGGCATGTGCAAACGCTCTGCCAATTCTTCGGGTGTTGGTTCACGGCCAATCTCATGCATCATCTGACGAGATGTACGAACAAGCTTGTTAATCGTCTCAATCATATGAACAGGAATACGAATTGTACGCGCTTGGTCGGCAATAGAACGCGTAATCGCCTGCCTGATCCACCACGTCGCATAGGTAGAGAACTTATAACCGCGGCGATATTCAAATTTATCAACCGCCTTCATCAGGCCGATATTCCCTTCTTGAATAAGATCCAAGAACTGAAGACCGCGATTTGTATATTTTTTCGCGATAGAAATAACAAGACGCAGGTTCGCCTCCACCATTTCCTTTTTCGCGCGAGCGGCTTCTTTCTCACCTTTTTGAACAGTGCCCAAAATGCGGCGCCATTCTTTAATCGGCAACATAGATTCTTCAGAGATCATGGCAATTTGATCTCGCATTTTCTGAACTTTTTCGCCATTCTTCTCAGCGAAGTCAGCCCAGCCCTTACCCTTTAGCTTGGAAACACGGTCTAGCCACGCAGGGTCAAGTTCAGAACCATAATATTCCTTAAGGAAATCCTCGCGCTTAACCTTACAATCAACGGCCAAACGCATAATTTTACCTTCGATTGTAACAAGCTCTCGGTTAATGCTGTATAGACGATCAATAAGCTGCTCAATACGCGCATTATTAAGGTGCACCTCGTTCATGTGTGCAACCATTTCATCTTTCAGATCATTATATTTCTTATTCGTAGCCGCATCAGGCTTATCCCCTTGCTGAAGGGCATCAAGGCGCTTTTGCTGCACCTTACGCATTTTTTTGTAAGTTTTCTCGATCTTCGCAAAAACCTCAAACACCTGAGGAGCAAGCTCTTCCTCCATAACAGACAAAGATACATTACCTTCATCCTCATCTTCGTCATCCGAAGAACCTTCAGAATCATCATTTTCATCTGAATCATCTTCTGTGACATCATCGCCTTCTTCAACGTCAGCCTCTGCCTCGTCTTCTTCCTCGGGCTCTTCTTCCGGGCCTTTGTAAGTGGTATCCAAATCAATAACATCGCGCAAAAGGATATCCCCCTCTTGCAGCGCTTTATGCCAAGCAATGATTGATTCGATAGCAAGCGGGCTTTCACACATTCCGCCAATCATCATTTCACGACCGGCCTCAATGCGTTTTGCAATCGCAATCTCACCTTCACGAGAGAGAAGCTCAACCGCACCCATTTCCCGAAGGTACATGCGAACAGGGTCATCCGTACGACCGGAATCATCATCCGCGATGTTACCGCCGGCCTCATAATCACCATCATCTTTATCATCAGATCCTTTAGATGATTTCTTTTTATCATCCGCAGGCGCGTCGTCTTCACTTTCTACCAGCTGAACACCCTTATCAGAGAGTGCCGCCATTGCGTCTTCGATTTGTTCCGACGAAAACTCTTTCTCAGGCAGAGCTTTGTTAAAAGAATCGTATGTGACGAATCCCTTGGACTTGCCTTCTTTTACTAATTTTTGAATTACACTGGCCATTGATCCTTCTTTTGGACCATCTGCCTGATTATCATCTTGTTTATCACTCACAACTGCACTTCCAACCATCGTTGAGATACCTAACCTAATTAATTCGTTTTAAGCTATAATCAATTTTAATCCATAGCGTTAACATGTATTGCCTATCATTTTCCAACAAAAATCAGCCATCGCTATCATTTGTTTTCATAACAAGCATCGACCTTAACTTTTCTTCCTCTGCTTCATCGGAGTCAAAAAAAGCACGCTTCCAACCATTTTGTATTTCTTCATCCAGTCCAGCACTAACACAATCGTTCCAATATTCAAGCCACCTGCTTTGTATATTCTCTTTATTCGCGGACGGAGAACAAAAAGATGCGTGAACATATACAGATTCGTTGCAAATGTCACCTATTTCTTGGAAAAAACCTGCATTTTCAATGTGATCAACCAAATTTTTCCGCTCAACATTCTCATGAGAACATAAATAACTAATTAAATATTGCCGCAATTGTTCCATACGCGGGTCAGAAATTTTATATCCTGAGATATACTCCTCTATCGTATCAAAAATCTCAGGATGATTAATAACCGCGGCCAACAACACTTTCGGGACAAGATGCTGCCTCTGCCCTCTGGGGGATTGAGGCCTGACCGGCATCATTTTAGGGCGATTCGTATTCGCGCCCCTAAACTGTCCGAAGGTGCGCTGAGGATAAAACTCTTTTGAAATGCGTCCTCGAAGCTCTGACTTGTAAAAATTCTGCACATCCGCATCTGCAATGCGCGCTATCTCATCTTCTAACTTCCTCTTAATCGCCGCCTTCATATCGGGCGTCTTTATGCTGCGCCCCTGTGTATGTGTATGCCAGATAAAATCAAAAAGAGACGTTGCCCTCCCTATGATCTTTTTAAACCCCGCAACACCTGTGGCTTTAATCAAACTATCCGGATCCTCACCATCAGGCATAAAAGCAAAACTAACACTGCTTCCGGGCTCCAATAACGCAAGCACGCGGTCAACAACACGCCCGGCCGCCTTCCTTCCTGCATTGTCCCCATCAAAACACAAGACAGGCATTCTGGGGCTCTCAGGGATCATTCGCCACATAGAAAGGATTTGCTCCTCGGTCACGGCCGTCCCCATTGGCGCCAAAGCACCTGAGACACCGGCCTGAACACAGGCAATCACATCCAAATACCCCTCTACCAAAATCAGAGGCTGACCATCGGCGGCCGCGCGGCGTGCTGTCGGCTCACCATAAAGCATGCTCCCCTTATGAAATAGCGGAGTTTCAGAAGAGTTAATATACTTAGGCGGCTTAAAATCCCCGCGCTGCGGCGGACGAAGGTGATCAGGCAAAATACGCCCGCCATAAGCCACGATTCGCCCACGCCTGTCCGGCACGGGAAACATAATCCTGTCGCGAAAAAATGCATAAGGATCACCGCCGCGTGTAGAGGCGCGAAGCACCCCGGCCTGCATCATTTCCTTATCTGTATACTCTTTTGCATGTAAGAATTTTCGGAGCGCTTGCCCGTCATCAGGGGCAAAACCGATGCGGAACTGCTTAATCGTTTCACGAGACAAACCGCGTTCAAGCAAATACCCCAGCGCATCCTGATTTCTGCCCTGATATAAATTATCTTCGAAATATGTCGTGGCATCCTCTAACAATTCATAGAGGTCTTTTTTCTTTTTTTCCTGCGCCGCCTGTTGCGGAGACTGTGCCGGCACTTCCATACCGGCCTCGGCTGCGAGCATTTTAATCGCATCCATAAAGCCGATATTGTCATGCTTGATCACAAAATCTATGACGCTGCCATGCTCCCCGCAGCCAAAACAGTGATAAAATTGCTTATCATTGTTAATTGTAAAGGATGGTGTTTTTTCATGGTGGAACGGACAACACGCCTTATATTCATGCCCCGCGCGGGTCACTTTGATACGTCGACCTATTACCTCGGATAAGGTAATCCGATTTTTCAACTCATCTAAAAAGCGTTTTGGTAAGGCCATCTTAATCCTTCTAACATAAACTATACTTATACCGCTATAGACAAGGTTATAAACTGCGTCCTTTTTTTATTTACAAAAAAATTACCCTCAAATTTGCAATAAAAAATAAAACCATATACATTAGCGATACAAAATATATAGACAAACATACCTGAATTATTAACTAAAAAATATAATTCGGCGGGTGATAGAAGGCCAGAGGGAGACATAAATGCCTGAAATATTTCAAAAAAACGGAAAAGTAAACGTCATCGAATATGGAGATAATGTAAGCTCATTCCCACTATGGGACAGCCTGAGAGCAAAACTTGCGTCATTCTTCAAAAAATAAACGTCTATTATCGTTATTCATAAAAAAGGCCTGACATCATCAGGCTTTTTTTGTGTCCGGTTAGTACAGAGAAAGGCGATTATGCGAGTTTCTTGCGGGCAATCCCCCCCGCTTTTCCCATATCGACCTGCCCGGCGTAATCTTTTTTCAAGACTGCCATAATTTTTCCCATATCTTTGATATCTTTTGCATCCATTTGAACGATCAAATCATCGACGATACGCGATACCTCTGCCTCATTGAGCTGTTTCGGCATAAATTGACGAATAATTTCAACTTCTGCCTCCTCACGCTCTGCTAAGTCACAGCGTCCTGCATCATTATATGTTTGCGATGATTCTTGGCGTTGCTTAATCATAGACTGAAGCATTAACAGAATACCATTCTCATCAACCCCATCAGCATTCCCTTGCTCACGTGCGGCAATGTCCCTATCCTTTAACGCGGCTAGGATCAAACGGATCGTTGCAACGGATACATTATCCTTATTTTTCAGAGCCTCTTTGAGGGCTGAACTAAATTCTGTGCGTTTATCCAATTTTTTTCCTTTCCTTTTGTTCCAAAACATATTAGGAACTGTGGTTCTAGCAGGTAGTTATAAAAATTCATTTGCTGGAGCACAACATAAATGTCTACTTTTTCTAATGTAAACCAACCTTCTGGCGCAACCGCCGTCATCGTTTTATCCGATGGATCAGTCTTTTGGGGCTATGGTATAGGTGCCGAAAACGCCGCTATTGGCGAAATTTGTTTCAACACATCAATATCGGGATATCAAGAAATCCTCACTGACCCAAGTTACGCCGGTCAGATTGTTACCTTTACATTTCCTCATATCGGAAATGTCGGTACAAATGAGGAAGATATCGAAACAATTAATCCCGCAGCGCGCGGATTGATCGTAAGGGAAGATATCACAACCCCGTCTAATTGGAGATCCACCAAACATTTCGATGAATGGTTAAAAAGCTATAACCTCGTCGGAATTTGTGGAATTGATACACGCGCCCTAACGCGACGTATTCGCGACAAAGGCGCGCCTAACGGTGTTATCTGCCACAATCAAAAAGGTGAGTTTGATTTAGACGCCTTATTAAAACAGGCCCAAGACTGGCATGGTTTAGAAGGCGCCGATCTGGCAAAAGAAGTATCATGTACGCAAACATATCAGTGGAATGAAACCCTTTGGACACTTGGCGAAGGATACGGCAAACAAGAAAGCCCGTCATACAAAGTGGTTGCCATGGACTTTGGTGCGAAACGTAACATACTGCGATGTCTTGCTGATGCCGGGTGTGAGGTAACTGTTGTACCTGCCAGCGCATCATATGATGATATCATGTCACATAACCCTGATGGTGTGTTCCTTTCAAACGGACCGGGTGATCCGGCCGCAACGGGGGAATATGCCGTTCCTGTAATTAAAGAACTTATTGCCAAAGACATGCCGATTTTCGGAATTTGCCTTGGGCATCAACTTTTATCATTGGCGCTTGGCTGTAAAACACAAAAAATGCATCTGGGTCACCGCGGCGCAAACCAGCCCGTTAAAGACTTGGTTACAGGAAAAGTGGAAATCACATCACAAAACCATGGGTTTGAAGTGATCTCCACAGAATTGCCTGACGGTGTGGAGCAATCCCACGTAAGCTTGTTTGACGGATCAAACGAAGGGATCGCGGTGACAGGAAAGCCGATCTTCTCGGTACAATATCACCCCGAAGCATCCCCCGGCCCGCAAGACAGCCATTACCTATTCCATCGCTTTGTCGATAATATTAAATCCAGTAAAGCCGCGTAAAAAGAGAACGGAGTAAAAGAAACTATGCCAAAAAGAACAGACATAAAATCAATTGCCGTTATCGGTGCGGGGCCGATCATCATCGGGCAGGCTTGTGAATTTGATTACTCAGGGACACAGGCTTGTAAGGCGCTACGTGAAGAAGGCTACAGAATTATCCTGATCAACTCTAACCCCGCAACAATCATGACCGACCCGGATATGGCTGATGCAACCTATGTAGAGCCGATCACACCTGCCATTGTTGCGAAGATTTTAGAAAAAGAAAAACCTGACGCGTTACTCCCTACACTCGGTGGTCAAACTGCTCTGAACACAGCTTTGGCCCTCGATGAAGACGGCACATTAGAGCGTTTAGGCATTGAGATGATCGGTGCAAATGCAGACGTTATCGATAAGGCTGAAAACCGTGAGCGTTTCAAAGATTGTATGGACGAGCTTGGTTTAGAATCTCCTCGCTCCGCCGTTGTACATACATTGGCCGAAGCACGCGAAGTTCTTGCAGACCTGGGCCTGCCGGCGATTATTCGTCCCTCTTTTACAATGGGCGGAACAGGCGGCGGTGTCGCATATAACCGTGATGAATTTGATCGCATTGTCAGTGACGGCTTAGAAGCATCACCAACCAATGAAGTTCTTATCGATGAATCTTTATTGGGGTGGAAAGAATATGAAATGGAAGTTGTCCGCGACAAAAATGACAACTGTATTATTATTTGTTCCATTGAAAATGTGGACCCGATGGGGGTTCACACAGGTGACTCTATCACCGTTGCCCCTGCCCTGACCCTGACGGATAAAGAATATCAAATCATGCGTAATGCATCTCTTGCCGTGTTGCGTGGTATCGGCGTGGAAACAGGCGGATCTAACGTTCAATTCGGCCTAAACCCGGAAGATGGGCGCATGGTGGTCATTGAAATGAACCCGCGTGTGTCACGCTCTTCGGCTTTGGCTTCAAAAGCTACAGGTTTCCCGATTGCGAAAATCGCGGCAAAACTTGCGGTTGGATATACGCTGGACGAACTTGGCAACGACATTACCGACGGTAAAACACCGGCAAGCTTTGAGCCGACAATCGACTATGTCGTAACAAAAGTCCCTCGCTTTGCATTTGAAAAATTCAAGGGCAGTGAATCCACTCTGACCACAGCGATGAAATCCGTTGGTGAGGCCATGTCCATTGGGCGTAATTTTGAAGAATCACTTCAAAAATCCATGCGTTCGTTGGAAAAAGGCCTGACAGGTATGTCACCAATGTATGTTGCAGGCGCGGATAATGATGATCCTGAGGCTATGCGCGAAGCGGTCTTGGCAGAAATAGCCAAGCCAACACCACAGCGCATTCTGTTCATCGCTCAGGGCTTCCGTGTTGGTCTAACGCTAAAAGAAATCCAAAAGATTTCGAAATACGATCCGTGGTTCCTGGAGCGTATCGAGAACATCATCAATATGGAGAAATCTATCCTAGAAAACGGATTGCCTGTTGATGCAAAAGGCTGGATGCAGGTCAAACGCCTCGGCTTTTCTGATGCACAGCTTGCTGACCTCGTCAACGTATCGGAGGAAAGCGTTCGCAAGGCACGCCGTACACATAATATACACCCTGTATTCAAGCGCGTTGATTCTTGTGCGGGTGAGATCCCCTCGGAAACCCCTTATATGTATTCAACATATGAAGGTAACGGCTTAACTCCGGCTGAAAGTGAAATTGACGCTACGGACCGTAATAAGGTTGTTATTCTTGGTGGTGGTCCTAACCGCATCGGCCAAGGGATTGAATTTGATTACTGCTGCGTTCATGCCGCTTATGCTTTGAAAGAGGCAGGTTATGAAACAATCATGGTCAATTGTAACCCGGAGACCGTCTCAACTGACTATGACACCTCTGACCGCCTTTATTTTGAGCCATTAACAGAAGAAGATGTTATTGAGCTTATCCAAGCAGAGCAGCAAAACGGTGACCTTAAAGGGGTAATCGTACAGCTTGGTGGACAAACCCCGCTGAAACTGGCGCAAGTCCTTCAGGATGAGAATATTCCGATTTTAGGTACAGACCCTGATGCGATTGATTTGGCCGAAGACAGAGAGCGTTTTCAACAGCTATTGATCGACCTTGACCTGAAACAGCCACCAAACGGCCTTGCCCGATCAAAAGAAGAAGCGCTGGATATGGCCGAAGGCATTGGCTTCCCGCTTGTTATTCGCCCCTCTTATGTTTTGGGTGGTCAGGCGATGGAAATCGTACATGGCATTTCTGAGCTGGAACGTTACATCAACACGGCTGTTAAGGTTTCAGGTGATACACCTGTTCTGCTTGATCGCTATCTGAAAAGCGCGATTGAGCTTGATGTTGATGCGCTATGTGATGGCGAAGATGTTTATGTATCAGGCATCATGGAACACATCGAAGAAGCGGGTATTCACTCTGGTGACTCTGCCTGTGTCATCCCGCCGCACTCTCTTGCGCCAGACACGATTGCTGAAATCAAGGATCAAACTGTAAAACTTGCCAAAGCGTTACATGTTAAAGGCTTGATGAATGTTCAATTTGCTGTGCGTAAAGACGATGAAACAGGCGAAGATGTGATCTTCATTATCGAAGTAAACCCAAGAGCCTCCAGAACTGTTCCGTTCGTTGCCAAAGCAACAGGCGTTCCGGTTGCAAAAATTGCTGCGCGCATCATGGCAGGTGAAAAGCTTAGTGACTTTAAATCACTCCTTACAGGAATGAATAGTGCTCATTACGCGGTAAAAGCGCCTGTATTCCCGTTCAACCGCTTCCCGGGGGTGGATCCCCTGCTTGGGCCGGAGATGAAATCAACGGGTGAGGTTATCGGCCTTGATAAAGATCTGGCACATGCGATTGCAAAATCACAGATCGGTGCAGGTGCAAACCTTCCGACTGAGGGCACAGTGTTTATGTCTGTGAAAAACTCGGATAAGGAAGAGTTGCTTCCGATCGCCAAAGAGCTTCACGACATTGGCTTTAAAATCATCGCAACAGGTGGAACATGTCGTTTCCTTAATGAAAACGGCGTCGAAGCAGAGCGCGTTAATAAAGTGATGGAAGGACAACCCCACATTGTTGATTCTATCATTAACGGCGCTGTTGATCTGGTGATTAACACCACGACAAAAAGCTCTCAAGCGGTATCAGACTCCTCATCAATTCGCCGCATGGCCTTGATGAACAAGATCCCGTATTACACGTTGATAACAGCCGCGAACGCCGCCACAAAGGCCATTCGCGCACTGAAGGATCGTGATCTGGATGTGGCCTCATTGCAAAGCTACTTCGAGCAGAAAGATAAAAGCGAGGCTGCTTGACGAGGGTATAAGTTACATCTATACTTTTTATCAATTCCCGCCTTAACTTCGGCGGGTTTTGTTTTGGAAACACTAAATATTAGAGAAGAATTATGGATCAGATTCCTGTAACAAAAAACGGCTATGACAGCTTGGTAAAAGAATTACACGAATTAAAGACAGTGGCGCGCCCCGATGTTATTCAGGCAATTGCAGAAGCCCGCGAACATGGCGACCTTTCCGAAAACGCCGAATACCATGCCGCGCGCGAACAACAGAGCTTTATCGAGGGACGTATTCAGGAACTTGAAGCGGTCACAGGCCGTGCACAGGTGATTGACCCGACAACAATGAGCGGCGATACAGTAAAATTTGGCGCGACCGTTACAATCGTCGACGAAGAAACAGACGAAGAAGAAACATATCAAATCGTTGGCGATTACGAATCCGACATGGAAAACGGTAAACTCGCCATTAGCGCGCCTGTTGCAAGAGCCCTGATCGGTAAAGCAGAAGGTGATTCCGTTACGGTGAAAACACCACGCGGCGCACAAGACTATGAGATCCTGTCTGTAGAATTTAAATAAGGAGCACAACCAATGGCAAACCAAGATAATAACGTAAGTGGCGGTTTATTTTTCCTGGGCTTGTTTGTTGCCATTGGACTTGGCTTTGCGGGGTATTTCATTGGAAACACAATGTATAATGCCAAGGTTGCGCTTAATACCGCCGAAGCAAAGGGATTAGCAGAGCGCCGCGTAACATCGGACACCGCGAATTGGAGCGTCGGGTTCGCAGTCGCCGCTAAACGGCAATCCGATATCCCTGCCCTCTATAAAACGGCTGAAAACCATCAAAACAAAATCATCGGCATCTTAAAAGAAAATGGCTTTAAGGATGATGAGATTACTGTCGGCGTCATTGACTATCACTACAATGAATATCGTGATGACAATCAGACCGTTGTTGATCAAACACATACACTACGTGGATCTATTCAAGTTGAAACACAGCAAGTCGAGTTGGTTTCACAAGTGCGTTCGAAAGTGAATAAACTGATCGCGGAAGGTGTGAATATCCAAAACCACCAGCCAAATTATCGTTTTACCAAGCTAAACGAGATCAAGCCTGAGATGCTGCGTGAGGCAACAAAAAATGCGCGTATCGCGGCGAATGAGTTTGCGGAGAATGCTGGCGTTTCTGTTGGTGGCATTCGCAGTGCACGCCAAGGGAGCTTTTACGTACGTGACGCCGGCGAAGAATATGGTGACCGCATGAAAATCGAAAAAGATGTGCGCGTGGTCACAACAATCACTTTTTATCTGACAGATTAGACCTTATATCAGCGTGCTTAGACGCTCTTGATCTGATGACAATGTCTGCGTGTTATCCTGTGATATTTGCGCCGCGATATCTTCGGCTGCCTTTTGCGCGTTTGCAAGGCTTAAGGCTTCCTCTGAAATCTGTACACTATCCGCTGAGCGAGAAGCAGACTGCGCTCCGTCAGCAGATTTAGCACCTTTTTTATCTGATGTTTTCTGAATCCCGTCAGAAGACTGAACTTTTGGGATCTGTCCGCCAGACCCGATTGAATCAACCATAGCTACCCTACTCTTTACCCTAATTTATATACGCTAATCCCTATAAGCTCTTAGTATAAAACATAAAAACTTAACATTACCATAATACACAAAGTTCCGATGATTTACAGTATTTTTGTTTTCAGGAAAACCCGCAATACCTTTAACGGCGGCTCTATCCCTAATTTAGGGTTCAAAATGTCATACCCCGCCCCTTTAATTTGTTTAAAATAAAGCTCGCTGATCGCCTCAGCAGAACGCAAGAACGGGTGTGACGGTTTGGTAACTGACAATTTGGCATCCAGAACATCTTTAATAACCGATTGTAAATTCTCTCGGCTTTGCTCCTCAAAGAAATGCTCTTTCGAGACATTATATGTCGTCATTAAGTCTTCAGGCAGATAAAAACGATGCTGACGCGCGAAGCTGGCGGTTGCCCGTAAAACACCCGCAAGCGCGTAATTGATGGCAACAGGCTGCACGACATGTTGGTCAGGATCTGCGCCGCTAATGATCAAAGCCAACTTAAATAATGGCTGCGTTGTGAAATCTGCGTAATTCAACAAACCCTCTACATTCCCCGGCGATACATCTTCCAAATCAAATTCCCGCGCATAGGCGAGCTTGTCAAAATGCTCTCGCGGCAGAGTATGTTTTTTGATCGCTGCGGCCAAAGGCTTTATCACTTCATGGTCTTGATAGACGCCATCCTCATAGATTCCTTTTATCGCGTCACGCCACCATTGCAGGCGTATAAGCCCGAGCGTGCTATCACTCACAACCTCGCGCGTTTTTGCAATTTCATGATTAAATGCAAACAACGCCCACAAATCTTCACGCACACCCGCAGGCATAAACATCGTTTGCAAAAAACGATCAGGATCGTGCTTTTGCACAAGCTCACCACAATACGGCAATATATTTTTATCTGATTTTAAATCCATAAAACCCTTTAAACCACATAAGAAAAGGACTACGGTAAGCCCTATCAGTTTTTACACTCTATGAAAAGCAAGGAGATACGCATGACTTTAGAATTACCCGAGCTTCCATACGCTTATGACGCGCTGGACCCGTATATGTCCGCAGAGACATTGGAATATCACCATGATAAGCACCACAATGCATATGTGACAAAGGGCAATGACATCCTGAAAGGTTTGCCTGACATGGGTGCGACACTGGAAGAAGTCGTCGTAAACGCACATAAAAAAGGTGAGCAAGGCCTGTTCAACAACGCAGCGCAGCATTGGAATCACAAACATTTCTGGAATTGGATGAAGCCAAATGGCGGCGGTTCACGTCCGGGCAATCTGGATGCAGCAATCAATGACAGCTTCGGCTCATTTGATGCATTTCGTGACGAATTCCTTCAGGCCGGCGCAACACAATTCGGTTCAGGCTGGTGCTGGTTGGTTATGAATTCCGAAGGCAAGCTGGAAGTGACAAAAACACCAAATGGTGAAAACCCACTAATACACGGTCAAACAGCCCTTCTTGGTTGTGATGTCTGGGAACACAGCTATTACATCGATTACCGCAATGCACGCCCGAAATACTTGGAAGCATTCGTAGATAATCTTGTTAATTGGGAATATGTGGCAGAGCTTTTTGAAAAAGGCCCGCTGAAAATTGCCGCTTAATTTGATTAAAGTCTAAATTTTAAAGGGAGCTTAGCGGCTCCCTTTTTTTATACTTTCTATCTGTTTTGCATACCTATCGGCTCAGCAACAGCGCCCTCTTCGGCTATTCTCTGATTAACAACCTGCATAACCTGTTGCCCGAAATCGCCCTGCGATGACAAGTGTTCAGCCATACCTTCGAATGCTTTGACATCATTTGCACGCATCTGCATCAAATTATCAGCCATATTGATAACGGCCGCATCATATTTTTGCGCCACCTCAGTATTAGAGTCAGCGGGCATTTCACCATTTTCAAGGAACTGACGCGCAGCATCTGTTTCTCTTGCGGCTTGCTCAAACTTATCCTGCATCCTCTGGCTTGCCCGCTCCATTGCATTGGAAAGCTCAGAATTAAATGCTTCATCAAACATACTCGGGAAATCTTCAACAGCCTGCGCAATTTGCTCTCTGGCTATCTCCATCCCCTCTTCCTGCAGTTTCGGAAGGCTTTCGACCAAAGATTGCAACTTCTCACCCAGTTGTGAGATAAGGGCATCTTTTTGCCCCATAACATCATCGACTGAAATATTACGTTCCGCGAGTTCTTCACGAACTTTAGGATCCGCCAGCGCCTCATCAAATTTTTGGGAAATGAATTCAGGTGTAATCGACTGAACTCTCTCAACAACCCCGGAAAGCCCCTCAGATAAATCAACATCCGATGGCACATCAGCAACATCACTAAGTTGAGGCGCTTGAACGGCAATGGCCCCGTTTTTCATTATTTCGGTTGTAGCCTTAATAAAATTCTCATCTGTAGGCTCTTGAGAATACATTTCTACGGCATTTGCGTAATCATCCTGATTATATTCCCGCAGAGCGCTGATAGCCCGATTACCTTCAGAGGTGAATTGATCTGACCCGACTAATTCGCGCAACTCTTGCAACACATTCGTCAACAAAGACGGCAGATCCGCGCCACCATGTGGCTGATCGCTTGATAGATAAACGATTAATTCATCGATATGACCCGGCATTATATACTCACCCTAAGATATTATTTTATATTTAGGTCATAATAGTGAAAATTGCGCCAAATTACAATTTTTTGTACTGAGCCGGA
The DNA here is from genome assembly GCA_051967755.1 of Alcanivorax sp. GTDB lineage: Bacteria > Pseudomonadota > Alphaproteobacteria > Micavibrionales > Micavibrionaceae > UBA1672. The sequence goes on along the minus strand of JBQDYD010000004.1, from coordinate 272,723 downwards.
TCATTACCTACTTTGACGGTAGTAAAGCACACGCGACATGGCGCCCTTCGGCCATTAACACATTATACGTTCTGCATGCGGCGCCTGTATCCATAACATCAACAGAAAGGCCTGCCTCTTTAAGCGCCAGCCTGAGGTTTTTAGGTAAGAAGGCCATCGTTTTCCCCGCACCAAACAAAACCACATCAATATGATCTGCATTATCAATTAATGTTTTAAAGTCATTGAGCTGAAGCTCTTCAACAGTTGTCTCATTGTTAATATCCCAGACTGTTGTTGCCTCTGAGGTCACAATAATTGGCTGCTCATAGGTCACATTACTGACCTTAAACACGCCATTCGCATAGGACTGAATAACCTGCTGATCGCTTCTTATAAGGGGGGTGACATCAACCATTAGACTATGTCGCCGCTTCGGCTTTATCTGATGTTTCTGATTGCTCTACGCTCATCACACCACGATTAATATTCATCATCAACAATATCGGTGACGCCACAAATATGGACGAATATGTACCGATCACAATACCGAATATAAGCGCATCAACAAAACCACGGATCACCTCACCGCCAAAGATATAAAGGGCAATCAAAGCAAGCAAAGTGGTCACAGACGTCATAAGTGTTCTGGATAATGTTTGGTTCACGGAGAAATTAAACAATTCAGGCAAAGGTTTCTTTTTATACTTACGTAAATTTTCACGAATGCGGTCAAAAACAACAACAGTATCGTTGATCGAATAGCCTGCAATCATCAAAATGGCGGCAACCGTAGACAGGTTAAATTCCATTTGTGTGAACGCAAACAAACCAATGGTTGCCAGTGAGTCATGCGCCAATGCAATCAATGCAGCAACACCAAACTGCCACTCAAAACGAAACCATATATAAAGCATGATACCAGCCAAAGAGAATAATATGGCATATAAACCCTGCATTTTAAGCTCTTCACCGACTTGCGGGCCTACAAACTCAATACGGCGGTAATCAACAGTCTGCCCTTCATAGATTTCCTCTAAAGAGGCCTGCACGTCAGATATGGCCTTATCGTTTACCGTCGGGCAAAGCTCCCTCTCATCGGGGTTGGCTTCCAAACATTGCTGTCTTTGCGCCGCGAATTCCGGCGTTTCTTTTTGTTCTGGCAAGCGTATAAGCAAATCATCAACGCGGCCGAATTCCTGTATTGAGATAGCGCCAAGTTCCAGCTTGTTTAAGCGCGTACGCAACCCCTCTAAGTCAGGCTCCACGGGCGTACGAATTTCTATGATCGTACCACCTGTAAAATCAATCCCCATATTCAAGCCTTTACTTGAGATCAAAAAGATTGAAGCCGCCACAACCAAAAAAGAGAACACGAACGCAACATAGCGCATGCCGACAAAGTTCACATTACTGTCACTTGGTATTAATCTAATTCCACGCATTATATTTTATTCCTTTTAAATCGGCACTGTTTTGGGTTTGACTTTACGAAGCCAAAGAACAACCAGTAAACGTGTCACCATAATTGCAGAGAAAAACGAGGTTACGATCCCGATTCCCATTGTCACGGCAAAACCTTTAATCGGCCCTGTTCCGAATGAAAACAAGATTAACGCCGCAATCAGTGTTGTTAAATTCGAGTCAACAATAGTCGACATCGCACGGGAATAGCCCGCATCAATCGACGATATTGCCGTGCGCCCGCCTGCAAGTTCTTCTCGGATCCTCTCAAAGATCAGAACATTCGCATCAACCGCCATACCAACGGTTAAAACAATTCCTGCGATACCGGGCAATGTCAGTGTTGCCTGTAAACTCGATAAAATCGCGAGGATCAGTGCAATATTCACAAGCAAGGCAACATTCGCCATAATACCGAACAAACCATAACTGAATATCATATACACAAGAACAAACGCCAAACCAATCAAACTGGCTTTTTTACCTGCCTCAACAGAGTCCGCCCCCAAAGATGGGCCGACGGTGCGTTCCTCAACGACCTGCAAATCAGTCGGCAAAGCACCGGCACGTAGCAAAATAGCAAAATCTTTTGCTTCTTTTACATCAAATCCACCGGAAATCTGCCCACTACCGCCACAAATCGGCTCATTTATACGCGGCGCGCTAACAATCTCTTCATCCAAAACGATAGCAAACGGCTTTCCGACATGTTTTCTGGTGATGTCACAAAACTTTCTCGACCCTTCTGAATCCAAACGAAAGCTGACGACAGGCTCACCGCTTTGGTTAAATGAAGGTTGCGCATTCTCAAGCATTCCGCCTTCGATTTCCGCGTGCTTTTTAACGTTCATTGTGCGGGTTGGCTCATCAATAAACTTTAAATTCATATCCCTAAAACTTGGGCGCCCCTGATTACCCATCAAGTGAAAGCCCAACTTAGCCGTTTTACCGACAAGCTTACGAACCTGCTCAGAGCTTGCCCCCGGCACCTGAATAAGGATTCTGTCAACACCCTGTCGCTGAATAACAGGCTCTGTCGTTCCCGTTTCATCAACGCGGCGGCGAATAACTTCAATCACCTGAGAAATCACAGTATCCTGAACTTGTTTGATGAAATCATCATCCATTGAAACAACCACAGTCAGACCATCATTATCCGAACGAACAATCAGGCGCGGGTCATTCTTACGGATCATAGATTTAAGTTGATCCGCCTCTTCGGCTGTTGCAACCGTAACAGATACACCATTTTGTGAGACTTCGATCCCTTTATTCGTGATGTTATTTTCCTTCATCCAGTTGCTGAAATCTGCATCAAATCGCGCAACTCGTTCGCTAAAGACCTTATCCATGTCCGCTTGGTACAAAAGATGCGCACCACCACGCAAATCCAAGCCCAAATTGACAGTCTTATTAGGAAACCATGACGGCATAGACTCTGCCATAGAGGCGCGAATCTGTTCACCCATTAAATTGGGGCTGCTGTAGGCAAAGCCATACAGACATACAATCAGGATGAGGAATATCTTCCAGCGGGAAATCTGAACCATAATTTATACTTTTTTCTTATCTTTAGATGATTTCGAGTCATTGGCAGCAGGCTTAGGCTTAAGGTCCGTTTTACCCTGAATCATAGAACGAAGGGCAGTCACCTTGACCCCGTTCCCCAAATCGACAACCACTTCTTTTTCATCAAGAAGCTTATCAATTTTACCGACTAATCCACCGCCTGTCACAACGCGGTCGCCTTTTTTCAAATCAGAAAGCATTTCACTATGCTCTTTAAAGCGTCGCTGCTGCGGCATGATAAGCAATAAATAAAACAAAACCATGATCACAACGACAAGGCCAATATCCCAAATCAACATCCCGCTTGGTGTCGGGGCGTTGGCAAGATCTTCAAGGGCTTCAGTACTTTCTGCAGCGGCTGCATACGCTTTTGAAATTAGCATTATGTTCATGCTCCTTTAACATATAAACCTAATTAAACTTAAACACCGAGACTATAAAGATAATCGCAGTAAAGGCAAGAGGCCTGCCAAAGGATCTATGGAAAAATACACCGTTTTGATTATGGGAAGATTACACGCGGCTTCGATAGCCCGGCCCGCCATGAATTCGCGCAATAGCCAAAGAGTGCACCCCTAACCAGAGAAGCAATATAGCTGCTATCGCCAAACCACCGCTCAGCCCCCAATTATAGATACCGCGATCAACGATCGCATCTTGCGGATCCTCCTCAAGATACAGCACGTCAATCATATCGCCGCGCTTATGCAATGCATGGCTGGAGCCGACACTGTCACGAAACTTAACCCGTACGCCCGACATATCAGTAAAGCTGATCACGGAGTGATATGTATAGCCATCATCAGAACGGCGGCTTTCTATGCCTACAACTTCGCCCTGTGCAGATAAACCGTTTTGTGTCATCTTAACCATATCAAGGCCTGTATAATACGCACCCCCTGATAAACAAAGGGCAATCACCAGCATGATATAGCCGCTAATCATTGTGTTACGCGCATGATATTTAACACGTTTCGCAATATCTGCTTGATCCAGTGCTTTCGCATTTTCACCGCCGCCAGAGGATGTAATTGTTACACCTTCTTTTTTAAACTCTTCCCAGCCTTTTTTTAACTCCCCTGCAGGTATACCGCTCATCACCCCCTTAATCTTAAAGGTGATAAAACCGATAATCGCAAGGATGATTGCAACGGTCATAAAACTAAACTCAAAGGTGGTCACTGCAACATTTGCAATAAACAAACCCGGCAATAAAAAAATCAAGCCGAAGATCAGCAAGGCATTTGAAGGCCTGCGCACTTTATCCGGATTTTCAGGAAATACCATTAAGGTGATTTTCTTTCCCGGCAACTTTCCTAACAGATTGCTTGATCCGGATCCGCTCACCTGCTGCATAGTCTCACCGCTTGGCGTGCGGTATTCATAAACGGCATAATACATATCGTTCATGAAGCTCTCTTTTTTGGGTTTCCCTCCGGAAACCTTATTATCGGTTTTGCCTCCCACATTTCCTTTAAAAAAGAATGCAAAACAAACAATCGATATAAAGACAAACCCAAACGCCATAAATGCAATTGAAATGACCATATTGTGCCAAAAATCATCGATCACAAATTTCTTTGGGTTATCTGCCCTGTAATAAACACCGACTTTTGAACCTGTCTTAAATGAAGGGGAACCGCCATAACTAATGCTGTCTTTAACTTCCCAGTGTTTACCGTTTCGATCAACGAAACTCAGTACCGCCTTATAGGTTGTTCCGCTGTCGCTGTCATAACTGCTATCATTTCTGATAACCGTTGCATCGGCATATTCACCTGTTTTGGTAAGCGAGATGTAGCTGTAGCCCATATACGCACCGATAGAGGAAAAAATAAGCGGAAAGATAATAAAAAAGAATATGGCCACGCCGCCGGACTTCTGAGTACCGCCCTTATCATTGTAGGTATAATTCCCTGATGATCGTGAAGATGAGCTTCGGCTTGTTGACTTTGATCCCTTTTTGAAGCGCAGCTCTGCGATGCGCCCCTTGATGCGTTTTGCTTTGAGGCGCCAATAAAGCTCGTATCCTGTCATCCCGCCGCCTATAAGCAAAAACACCAGTGCCATAATGATCAGGCCGATGCTGTTCCAAGCCGACATTGCATTAAAAACAAGATCAAACATAATAATTACCCAATATATTTTAGAGGATTAAGAGCCGACGTACCGCGGCGAACCTCGAAATGAAGTTGCGGCGTTGAGACAGACCCCGTAGAGCCAACCCGCCCAATCGTTGCGCCGCGCCTAACGGTTTGCCCCTTGCGCACCGATGTACTATCCAAATGCGCATAGGCGGTCATCCATTGATTATCATGCCGAATAAGCACCAAATTACCTGACCCTTTAAGTGCATTGCCGACATAAACAACCACGCCATTCTCTGCTGCCTTTACGGATGCCCCGCGCGGGGCTGCGATATTGATTCCATCATTATGCAGACCGCTTTTCTTTGGGCCAAAACTGGAAATCGTCTTACCGTTTACAGGTTTCAAAAACTTACTGGAAGAGCGTTTTGGCGTTTTTGTGTACACCTTTGATACTTTAACAGGCTTAGCCTGCGGCGCGACATATGGTTTGTTCTTAGGCAATGGCACGCCATCTTTCACCACAGTTGGTTTTGATTGCGGCACAGGGCTCGCGCTGGCCGTTTTTTGCGCTACGCTGCTTTGTTGTGCAGGCGCACTTAATGCCTGTTTTTGAACCGCCCTAGTTGGCGCCGCTTTGGCAACGCTGGTCTTCTTTTGAATAACAGAAGGTAAGCGCAATGTCTGACCCGTTCTCAGAATGTAGGGAGAGCGAATATCATTCAACTTGGCGACTTCAGATGAACTCACATTAAATAACCGCGATACCCCATACAGCGTATCCCCGCTCCTGACTTTATATTCCTGCGGCGGTGGTAAGCGTAACCTCTGGCCAATCGCCAATTTAAATGGCGGCTGCAGCCTGTTTACAATGGCAATATCGCGCATCGGTAAACGATAACTGCTTGCGACGCTATATAATGTGTCACCTTCAGACACCGTATGAACACCTGCACTGCCTGCCCCGCTCGATTGGCCATACTGAACGACAGGCGCAGGAGAGTGCCCTCCGCACGCAGCAAGAAGTAAAAATAGTGCCATGAGAGATATAAGACGAACGCTCATAGGGGTATGATACACACCTGTGCCCCAATGGTCATTATGAATTTACAACGGCATCCACATCGTTCTTATCATTGGTCACATCAGGCAATAAGGGAACAAAACGCACGGGCAAGACATCACGCACTGCATAGGCGTCTTCGCTTTCACGTTTATAGAGCTTAAGCACCTGCTCCCCTACACCGCCGACCGGAATAATCATGATCCCGCCGACACGAAGCTGATCAAGCAACGCTTGTGGTGGTTTATGACGCGCGGCGGCAGTCACGATAATTTTATCAAACGGCGCTTGATCTATACCGTTAATGGTCGGCCAACCTTTCATGCCATCCGCGGCAATGGCGGTAATATTTCTGATTTTCAAATCATCAAAACGCTTCTCCGCGCCGACAAGAAGGTTTTTATGACGCTCTATTGTGTAAACGCGGCGCGATAGCTTTGCCAAAACAGCGGCCTGATACCCGCAGCCCGTACCGATTTCCAAGACTTTATCACGATCAGAAAGCTGCAAAGCCTGCGTCATGAATGCCACGACATAGGGCTGGCTGATGGTTTGGCCAAGCCCTATGGGGAGCGGCATATTATCCCATGCCTGATCTTGCGAATGGGCAGGAACGAAATATTCACGCGGAACACGCTCAATCGCGCTCAGTACGTCTGTATCCGTAATGCCCTGCGTACGCAGTTCCATAATAAGGCGGATACGTTTATTGGCGGCTTGGGTGTTCATTCTTTAATCCTGAATAGAAAATCGAAGCTAAAATTCTCAATTTGTTTTTCATCATTTATACGTTTACCGCGAATAGACTGAAATGAAAGCTTATAAACCGCATCTTTATTATCGATTTCCAGGTTAAGATCAATTTCCTCAGGCTTTTTGCCGATTTTATCTTCAATATGGCTAAGCATATTCACACGAATTGGCTCTAACTCATTTAAACGAACATTCAACCAAGGCGTATAATACTCAAGATGAAGCGTGTAATCATCATTAATCTTTTTCTCTTGCTTCCACGGCTTACCGTCATTAGAACGCCGCACATATACATTCAGACGCTTAATCAGAATGTCATAACCATCTATTTCCACAAAATTTTGATTTTTCGGACGCAGATAAAAAGACGCCACCATATCTTTACCGGGCTGACCATATTTACTAACATAATCAAACCCGATCTCACCTGTTAGATTATGCACACCGCCACAAGACCATTTTTCTTGATCGCCCTTAAACCACGGCTCAATCATTGCGTCGCGCTCGGTTCGGCACAAATAATCAATGATAGAGCTTATATTCTTGCGGTCCTCAAACGGGATTTCACCTTCTGTTTTAACGATTTTACCGCTCTGAAGAATGTCATATTTTACCAATAGATTTTCCAGCCGTGCAAACTGGCTTTTACCCGACAGGCTAACGCCGCCCCACGGGCCAAAAGATGCAAAAATCATCAATATACACAGCGTCGCGGGAATAGCCTTAAGCGGTATACGGCTCATGCTGTTAGTGGTCGCCATAATCGCGAGCCATATCGCAGAAAGCAAAAGCATATATCGCTGCTCTGTCAGGCCATACGCGCTGATACGCTCCCATATCGCATAGAAATGAACCCCCACGGGGATGATCAACATCGGAAAGAATATCTTATAGAATAACCGAAGCTGCGGACTGCCGCTTTCGCGCATCGGCCACGCAATCATATAGGTAACAATCCCCGCCCCTGCAAAGCCTGTAATCATATAAGCGAGAAAACCATTGGGCACTTCGCCTGTTGTGACTATTTTTGCGAAATATGCATATAAAATTGCCAAATAAACAAAGACCATCGGCACCGTGATCCAGTTTACAATGAAACGTAACCCCGGTGGGTCATTGCAATCTTCCGGACTGAAAGAGAATTGTTTCGGCACCCATGACAGGGCATAAATCGGCCCCAAAACGAAACATGCAAACAACCACAAATCTGAGTAAAGCTTATAACCAACCTTAATCTCAAACAGCATTTGCACAGCGCCCAGCGCCACCGAAACACCGCCCGCAAACATAAATAACGCGACATAGGATACCGCCACACCAAACCACATCATGCGGTTAAAGAACCAGACCGATAAATCATCCCCGCCTGTTAAATACGGCGCAAACATAATTCCGAGCAATAAGGCAGGCAGAACAAAAGCCAGATGAATCGCCCAAAGTGTAGAAAACCACAAAAGAAAGAATATTGCCCCGCCGACAATCACATCGATTATCATGCGTTTGGCGCGGCGCATATTTTGGCTCTCTGCGATCAACTGCGAAATACCGAACCAGAAATACCAACAGCTCAGCACTGCGAAGATTCGCGCAAGCCAGGATTCTTTAATCGGAAATAAGCCATGTGTCAGCAAAAACGCCAGTGCAAACATACTGAGCGCACATGCCACAGAGAGCGGAAACCGTTTTACGGTGTTTAACAGCTCCTCTACGGGGAATATGCGCTCCAGTAATTTTTTCACATTTAATCTTTCACGATTTTTTCAATGCCGCCCATATATGGCTTTAAGACCTCAGGAATGAAGATACCGCCATCGGCCGGGTCATAGTAATTTTCTATAACCGCAATCAGGGCGCGGCCAACAGCCACGCCAGAGCCATTGAGCGTGTGCACAAAACGCGTTTCCTTTTCCCCCTTCGGGCGGGTGCGCGCATTCATGCGGCGTGCCTGAAAATCCATGCAGTTTGATACAGAGGAAATCTCACGATAGGTTTCCTGCCCCGGCAACCATACCTCAATGTCATAGGTCTTCGTCGCGCCAAAGCCTGTATCCCCTGAACACAGCACCACCGTGCGGAACGGCAGTTCCAGTTTCTTAAGCACAGCCTCCGCGCAGCCAAGCATACGCTCTTGTTCTTCTTTTGAATTTTCAGGTGTGGTTACACTTACCATCTCCACCTTATAGAATTGATGTTGGCGCAACATGCCGCGTGTATCTTTACCCGCTGACCCTGCTTCTGATCTGAAACACGGGGTAAAGGCCGTATAACGGCGCGGCAGATATTCTTCCTCGACAATCATATCCGCAACAATGTTGGTCAAAGAAATTTCAGATGTCGCAATCAGCCAATGATCTGTGTTGGTTTGAAAACTATCTTCACCAAATTTAGGCAACTGCCCCGTGCCGTACATCGCCTCATCACGCACCAAAAGCGGCGGTGAGCATTCAGTATAACCATGTTCCTGCGTGTGCGTATCAAGGAAGAACTGCGCCAGCGCACGTTCAAGGCGAGCGATCTGACCGCTGAGCAAAACAAAGCGAGAGCCGGAAATCTTGGCCGCGGTTTCAAAATCCATCATACCGAGGGCTTCGCCAATCTCTACATGGTCAGGGCCTTTTTCAGATTTAATCGTGCCCCATTTATGAATTTCAACATTATCGTCTTCATCTTCGCCATCAGGCACGTCATCAGCCATGATATTCGGCAGGCTTGAGAGTAAGTCTTTTAACTGCTCCCCAAGGGTGCGCTCGTCTTCTTCCAGTTTGCCCATATCTTCTTTAATCTTGGCAACTGCGTCCATTTGCTCCTGCGCATCGCCGCCTGATTTTTTAATCTGGCCGATCTTCTTGGATTCTTCGTTGCGCTTTGCCTGAAGTTCCTGCAGGGATGTTTGAACCGAGCGACGCTCCTCATCCAGCTTTAATATCACCGGCGTTTGCGGCTCCAGACCTCTGCGGGCCCAGCCTTTATCGAAAAATTCAGGTTCCTTACGGATGGCTCGTATATCAAACATTACATCAACCTTTATTGTAATAATTACTTGTGGTCTTTATACCTAAAAGCTGACAGAGTAAAAGACAATACGCACAACCCGAAAAAGACAGGTTCATGAGCAAAAAAACCATTAAAGACAATATCTTTGTTCTACACGAACCAGAAAATGCGGTTCCGGTTATATTAGACTCCCCCCATAGTGGGCATATCTACCCGGATGATTTTGATTATGCCTGTGACTTTAACAGCTTACGCAAAACCGAAGATGCCTATATCGATGCACTTTTTGAAGATGCCCCCGATTTTGGCGCGACACTGTTATGCGCCCTCTTCCCGCGCTGCTATATCGACGCCAATCGCGCCCGCCATGATATTGATGAAAACCTCTTCGTTGGCGCGTGGCCCGAGACTTTCTTTGGCCCTATCTTTCCAACACATCGCTCTGATTCCGGTATCGGTTTAATCAGCCGTATCATTAAACCCGGCGCACCTGTTTATGACCGAAGCCTGTCACCCGAGGAAATCATAAGCCGTATCCAAAACTATTATGACCCGTATCATGACGCGCTCTGCACCGCATTGAATGACGCATATTACAATCATGGTCAATTCTGGCATATCAACCTACATTCTATGCCCTCTGCCAGTGCCTATCCCAAACGCGCGGCAAGCGTAGTTGACGGTAAAATCGCGCCCAGTGATATTGTCCTTGGTGATCTGGATGGCAGAACATCGAACCGTGATTTTATCAATATGCTCAAGGACTTCTGGAGAGAGTTAGGGTATCGCGTTACCATCAACGATCCATTCAAAGGGGTTGAGCTTATTAAGCGATATTCACACCCCACGCGCGGTAAAAACAGCGTTCAAATCGAAATTAACCGCGCCCTTTATATGGATGAAAAAACAGGTGAGAAGAATTCAAACTTCGACGCATTCAAGGCGCACTGCACCGACATGACCCGCGTTAGTTCCGCCTTTGCACAGAGCAAATTAACGCAAATTGCGGCTGATTAGAAAACCAACCTGAATTTTTCTTTCAAGACTGAATCTAATTCTTCCATGGAAATCTTTTGCCCCAGATCATGCATGCTGGTCACGCCGTGTTGCGATATACCGCACGGGACAATCCCGCCAAAATGAGAGAGATCGGGATTCACATTAATCGCAATTCCGTGATATGTGACCCATTTACGAATACGCACACCAATCGCAGCGATCTTACTCTCCGATCCATCAGGCATCACAACCCAAATACCAACGCGCCCTTCTCTACGCTCTCCCTTAATATCAAATTCCGCGAGGGTTTGAATAATCCACTCTTCTAATGACCATACATAATGCCGCACGTCGGGCTTGCTTTGTCTTTTCTTTAAATCAAGCATGACATAAGCCACGCGTTGCCCCGGCCCATGATATGTGTACTCTCCGCCGCGCCCCGTTTTATAAACAGGAAAACGCGCCTCCAATAAATCAGACTCGTCCGCGCTGGTCCCCGCCGTATAAAGAGCGGGATGTTCAAGCAACCACACAGTTTCCGAGCCCTGCGTATCCCGAATATCGGCCACGCGTTTTTCCATTAGCTCAACCGCATTTGGATATGCAACAGCATCTTTTTCAAAAATCCATTCAACCATGCCCGTTAATATGCATTATTTTTATTGCGCTGCAATGCTTTCCTGACTTGCCCTTGTGAAAAAACTTTGTTATCTGTCACGCATATATTCGGTAGGTTTGTATATCCTTTAGGTATGCGGCCGTGGCGGAATGGTAGACGCGCAGCGTTGAGGTCGCTGTGGGAGTTAAATCCCGTGGAAGTTCGAGTCTTCTCGGCCGCACCATAAAATCAAGGGTAGACACACTATCCGAATATATATTTGAACAGGCATAGAAACAGAATACGGAAACTCTACTGATGGGCAAGAAAGAAGAACAAGAAGCATTTAGAAAGAGTGCTTTAAAATATCACTCACATCCAATACCGGGTAAAGTCGCAATACGTCCGACGAAGGACATGGCGACACAGCGCGACCTTGCGCTTGCATATTCTCCCGGTGTGGCCGCACCATGTGAAGAAATCGCAGCAGACCCACTAACCGCGTATGATTATACTGCACGCGGTAACTTGGTTGCGGTTATATCTAACGGTACAGCCGTTCTTGGCCTTGGTAATCTTGGTGCGCTTGCATCAAAGCCGGTTATGGAAGGGAAAGCCGTTCTTTTCAAAAAATTCGCCAATATTGATTCCGTTGATGTTGAAATTGACGAAACAGATGTTGATAAATTGGTTGATATTATTGCCTCACTTGAACCGACATATGGCGGTATCAACCTTGAAGACTTTAAAGCACCTGAGTGTTTTGAACTTGAGCGCCGCTTAAAAGAGCGCATGAACATTCCCGTATTCCACGATGATCAGCACGGTACGGCGATTATTGTGACTGCAGCTTTTACTAACTGGATTCATCACTCAGGGCGGAATATCGAAGATATCCGCCTTGTTGCTTCCGGTGCCGGTGCTTCTGCGATTGCTTGTTTGAACCTATTGGTTGGAGCAGGCCTAAAACGCGAAAACATCATTGTTTGTGACCGAAGCGGCGTTGTCTATGAAGGCCGTGAAGATGGTATGGACCCGCAAAAAGCAGCGTTCGCATCAAAAACTGATTCACGTACATTAGAAGAAGCCATCAAAGGCGCGGATGTATTCCTAGGCCTGTCAGGCCCGGGCGTAATGAACAAAGAAATGGTTTCGACCATGGCGGATGCGCCGTTGATTATGGCTCTTGCTAACCCAACACCGGAAATCATGCCTGAAGAAGCCTACGAAGCAAAACCTGACGCTATTGTGTGTACAGGTCGCTCTGACTTCCCTAATCAGGTTAATAACGTTCTTTGTTTCCCATTCATTTTCCGTGGTGCTCTTGATGTTGGTGCTACGGCAATTAACGAAGAAATGAAGCTTGCTTGTGTTAAGGCGATTGCAGAGCTTGCTCGCAAAGAAGCAACAGCAGAAGTTGCCTCCGTTTATAGTGATGAGCATCTATCATTTGGCCGTGATTACCTAATCCCTAAGCCATTTGACCCGCGCCTGATTGTTGATCTGCCAATCGCTGTTGCAAAAGCAGCGATGGAAAGCGGTGTTGCAACACGCCCGATTGAAGACTTCGAAGCCTATAAGCACAAGCTTCAGCAATACTTCTTCCGTTCACAGCTGGTGATGCGCCCTGTTTACGCAAAAGCACAAGAAGACCCCAAGCGTGTTGTCTATTGTGAAGGTGAAGAAGAGCATGTTCTTCAGGCTGTTCAGATTGTTCTTGATGAGCATCTTGCCAAACCAACATTGATTGGCCGCGAATCCGTGATCCGTGAGCGTATCGGCAAGTTGGGATTGCGTATGGAGCCGAACAAAGACTTTGATCTCGTTGATCCGCAAGATGATCCGCGCTATCGCGAATACTGGGAAGCCTATCACAATGTAATGGAACGCCGCGGTCTAACGCCTGAAGACGCGAAAACTGTGTTGCGTACAAACACAACAGTGATCGGTGCGTTGATGGTCTATAAAGATGCTGCGGATGCCGTTCTTTGTGGTACACAAGGACAATTCCACAAGCACCTTAAGGATATCATCGACATTATCGGCCTAAAACCGGGTGTCGAAACACCGGCAGCGCTTAGCCCGCTTTTGATCTCTCGCGGTACATATTTCTTCTGTGATACACAGATCAATTCAAATCCGACAATCGCACAGATTTCCGAGATGACATTGCTTGCGGCAGAAGAAGTCAGACGCTTTGGTATCAAACCAAAAGTGGCCCTACTGTCTCATTCAAACTTTGGTACGGTTGATTGCCCGTCATCTGAAAAGATGCGCGCGGCCTATGCTGATATCAGACGTCGTGATCCTGAATTGGAAATCGATGGTGAGATGCAGGCTGACACAGCTCTGTCCGAAGCAATCAGACAGCGCATCATGCCAAACTCACAGCTTACCGGTCAGGCGAACTTGTTTATTATGCCGAATGTTGAATCAGCGAACATTGCCTTTAACATGGTTAAGACGTTCTCTGACGGTGTAAGTATCGGACCTGTTCTTTTGGGTGCGGCGAGACCTGCTCATATTCTTACGCCTGCGACAACTGCGCGCGGGATTATCAATATGACAGCGCTGGCAACAGTTGGCTCACAGATTTTTGATGATGCGATGACAGATAATATCACGCACCGTCTGATCAAAAGTGCATAAGCCATAAATTATCGCTTAGCGGCACTAGCAAGCTTTCCTCTTGATGCATATACTTGCGTCATGAACACTCTTTACGAATGCGAAGGGTAATTGCGCATGGGCAATCCTGAGGAAATTGATATTGATGCCGCTGAGCGTGAGACTTCTTTAGCCGAAGAAGTTAAATATCACCTGCCCGATGATAAAATTAAAGAAATTGTCGAGGCAGCAAGGCAGCAAGATTCTGATATTGTTCATGCGGCCCTTGATGAACTTAGCATTCCGGATAGTGCGGAACTCCTCAGTAAAATCAATGAATATGACCGCGAAGAGCTGCTCTCTATGTACAGCGACGCGCTCGACCCTGCCATTTTCACTGAAATGGCGCCCGAATTGCGGCGTACATATCTATCTGAAATGCCCGCGGCGCGTATTGCGCAAATGGTTTCCGAGTTAGAGAGTGATGATGCTCTCTTGCTCATCGAAGACCTTGATCCTGATTTCCAGCAGCAAATCATCAAGAAACTCTCTGCAAAAACAAGACTTGTTCTCGAAGAAGGCCTTAATTTCCCTGAGGATAGCGCCGGTCGATTGATGCGCCGTGAACTGGTCAGCATTCCCGACTTTTGGACGGTTGGCAAAACGGTCGATTATTTACGAACAGCCTCAGACACACTGCCCGAAGATTTCTTTGATATCTTTATCATTGACCCGGCCCACCATTTAACCGGTGAGGTCCCGCTGAGTCGTTTGGTAAAAGCAAAAAGATCATCCCAAATTAAAGATTTGGTTTTAGATGACATGCACCCTATTTCTTCCGAAACCGACCAGGAAGATGTCGCCCATATGTTTAGACGTGAAAATATCGTCTCCGCCCCTGTTGTCGACGATAGCGGTCGATTGATCGGCGTTATTACAATTGATGATATCGTTGACGTTATTGACGAAGAAGCGCAAGAAGATATCTTGCGCCTGGCCGGTGTTGATTCAGGTGACCTTTATCGTGCCGTAATGTCCACAACCAGCACCCGCTTTCGCTGGCTCTTCATTAACTTACTAACCGCCATTTTGGCATCAATCGTTATCTCATTTTTCGATACAACCATTGAGCAAATCGTTGCCCTCGCCGTCTTAATGCCCATCGTTGCCTCAATGGGCGGTAATGCAGGAACCCAAGCCTTAACAGTTGCTGTTCGCGCGATCGCGACGCAAGAAATTTCAGGCACCAACACATGGCGGGTTATCTGGAAAGAAACGCTGGTCGGCACTGTGAACGGGTTTCTATTTGCGGTGATCATCGGCTTTATGGCCGCCTTTTGGTTCGCATCCCCGATTCTCGGGGTTGTTATCGCTCTGGCCATGATCATCAACCTCATTGTTGCAGGCGTTTTTGGCGCAGGCATTCCGCTCTTACTCGATCGTATAGGAAGCGACCCGGCGGTCTCTTCAACTGTACTTCTGACAACGATTACAGACGTAATAGGCTTTTTGGCATTCCTTGGGCTTGCGTCACTTTTACTCATTTAAACAACCGCTTTTGATAAGCCAGCATTTGTATTGCAATGCGAAATACAATATAAGAATAAGCTCATTTTAAACAACGAACAGAATAAATAATGTCTGCAGCAAAACTTGAAAAACCAAGCTTGGAACATAAAGAGAGCTATATAGAAGCTCTTAAAGAATTCCATGAAGAAGGACGATATACGTTTTTAGACATAGATAATGTTGAGAAAGATTTTGAAGGTTTTATCCAAAAGATAAATGACGGAAAAAAGAACCTGCATAAACCCTATGCAGATTGGGTAGAACCTGTTCCCGAAACTGTTTTATGGTTGATAAAAGAAAATGAATTTATCGGAACATTAAACATTCGCCACCGCCTGAACTGGCATCTGGAAAAATGGGGCGGACATATTAATTTTATTATCCGCCCGTCCATGCGCGGCAAAGGCTTTGGTAAAAAACTATTACAAAAGGCGATCCCCTACATTGCCTATCTAGGGATTGATAAAGCCCTGATTACAATTGATCCAAAAGACAAAGGCGCAAACCGCATTGTTCAATTCTGTGGCGGCGAACTTGATGATACACTGCCCGCAACAGATAAGTTCCCTGAAAGAAATCGCTACTGGTTAGACTGTACTTAAGCCTCTCCTGACGGATATACGCCCATGACCAAATCAAAAAAGAAAAGCACGAAGAAAAATAATAACAAAACCAAAAAGCCATCCCTTCTGATGCGACTGGTAAAGTGGTGCTTTGTTCTGGCTATTTGGTCGGCTGTCCTACTGAGCGGTGTTTTATTATGGTTTGCAAAAGACCTGCCTGATATTACGCAATCTGCCACATTTAACAAAAGAGCATCAATAGTTATGCTGGCCTCTGACGGGAGTGAAATCGCACGTTTTGGGGAAACCAAAGGCGATGTTATTTCTGTATCAGACATGCCGCCCCACCTGCCGCAAGCCGTCCTCGCCATAGAAGACAGACGTTTTTACGATCACCCAGGTATTGACCCGTTAGGCATAGCGCGTGCGATGGTAATAAACATATATAAAGGCAGTTTTGTACAAGGTGGATCGACGATAACACAACAGCTGGCAAAGAACCTTTTTCTTACCCATGACCGTAAAATCACACGAAAAATCAAAGAGGCCATGCTTGCTGTTTGGCTTGAGCGCAAGCTTACGAAGGATGAAATCCTAAGCGCATATATGAACCGCGTGTATCTGGGCTCAGGTACATATGGATTTGAAGCCGCGGCGCAACGTTATTTCAACAAATCTGCGCGTAATGTTAACCTCCGCGAAGCAGCGATTCTGGCGGGCCTGCTTAAGGCGCCGTCTCGTTACTCTCCGCACAATAATCCGCAACTGGCAAAAGAGCGCTCAGACACTGTTTTAGCGGCTATGGTCGATGCAGGGTTTATAAACAAAGACGATATTAATCAAAAAGCCATCAACTTTGCGCTGCCTAACAAAGACACCGCCACCAATCAAACTGCCCGTTACTTTGCAGATTGGGTCGTCAATGGATTAGATGAAGTCATAGGAACACCTGATATGGACATTATCGTTCATACAACGCTTGATGCACGCTTACAAAACCATGCTCAGGAATCTCTTGTAACTGCCCTTGATAGTACAGATGAAATGCAATTTGCGTCACAAGGAGCGATCCTGATCATGAGCCCTGACGGCGCTGTCCTGACTATGGTTGGCGGATATGATTACGGAGAAAGTCAGTTTAACAGAACCACACAAGCAAAACGCGCTCCCGGCTCTGCGTTTAAACCATTTGTTTATTTAACAGCGCTGGAAAACGGCTGGAAAAAAAGTGATAAAATTCTCGATGGCCCAATAACTGACGGTGAGTATAGGCCTAAAAATTTTGGTGATCAGTATTACGGTATTGTTGATCTGGAAACGGCTATGGCTAAATCTATGAACACAGCCGCGGTTCGCTTGGCAGATGAGGTCGGCATTGGGCGCGTGATGTCTACGGCTAAACGCCTTGGCATAATTTCCCCGCTCAACAGAGACTTAAGCACCGCCTTGGGAAGCTCCGGAGTTTCTATGTTGGAAATGGGCATTGCCTATTCAACTTTTGCTAATGGTGGTTTTCAGATATACCCGTACGGGATTACGCAAATCACGACAAATACAGGGCGCGTACTTTACACCCGTAAAAAACCAAAAACATATACCCCCATCATCGCCAATGACAACGCCAGCGATATTTCAGTAATGTTAAAGGCAGTTGTCGACAGAGGCACGGGACGCAATGCAAAACAGCTATACCCGGTGCATGGCAAGACAGGCACATCACAAGATAACAGAGATGCATGGTTTGCCGGTTATACGGACAAAATGGTTGGCGTTGTGTGGGTAGGAAATGACGACAATAGTCCGATGCGCGGCATAACCGGGGGCGGCTTACCTGCTCGCATTTTCAAAAATGTCATCGGTTACGGAAGCAAAGCAACAGATGATGTTGTTTTCCCAACCAATACAAAATCAGACGACGGTGCATTTTCAAATCTTTTGGGGCGCTTAATCCAAGGCGGAGAAAAGCGTCAACAAAAACGCACCACCGGTGATTATTCAAACCTGAATGATTAAGCCGGAATTCCTTGTCGCGCCAGTTCATCCGCGCGTTCGTTTTCAGGATGACCGGCATGGCCTTTCACCCAGATAAATTCAATATTATGCTGAGAAACCAAATCATCGATTTGAACCCAAAGATCCTTATTTTTAACGGGCTTCTTTGACGCGGTTTTCCAGTTTTTGGCCTTCCAACCATCCATCCACTCTGTGATGCCCTGCATAACATATTTACTGTCTGTATAAAGCTTCACTACGGACGCCTTCTTTAGCGCCTCCAATGCTTTAATCACCGCCATCATTTCCATACGGTTATTGGTGGTTTCGTCTTCTCCGCCGCACATTTCCTTTTCATGACCGTTATAGCGCATAAGCACGCCCCACCCGCCCGGGCCGGGATTACAGCTACAGGCACCGTCAGTATAAATTTCCACATGCTTGGTCATTAATCACCTAAATGATTGGCTATAATATTGATGAACTCATCAGAAGATTGAAGCGTCTTAAACTCTTCAGAGCTGATAGTGATACCATAGAGATCAGCGAGACGTTGATATTTGGGTTTACGCGCCTCAAATAATCGTGGAAAAACCCAACGCGAAAAATCGTCAGGCACAATATCCTGAACCCCGCCTAAATCATTCTCTGCGATATATTGTGTAAGTTTTTCATCCAGAAAAGACGGTGGGAAAAATAACGGCTTAGGGTAATCAAATGCGCGCTTCAGCACTTCGCGCTCTTCCTCTTCGCCCGTTTTCAGATACACAAACATGGTTTGCTCACCAATCTGACGGAGCACCGCTTCATCAGTGATCTCACACAGGCTACCGGTTGAATCATGTACAAAGTTTTTGTTCGTATCACTAAGATCCGTGCCCATCGCATAAAGCGCTTCTACCTCTGCATCATAATAGGCTTTTTGACGCTCCTTGAATAAATCCAGATCAAACCCACCCAAATCAGGATTACCAAGCTTGCCCAGATAGGTTGAAATCGCGCTGATATCATCAGTGCTCAAGCCGTCAGCATTGTCCAGCTGATCGCGCAGATATTTTGCACCGATCACATAATCACAGGAGTAATTATACCACCCCCATTTTTCCATCTGACAGGAAATATGCGTCTTACCCGCACCCGACATGCCGATTAACGTGATCGATTTTTGTTTTTGATCCAGAAATTCTTGTTTTGTAAGTTTCATTATCTCGTATCTATGCCACGCTCAATATTTTAGGAACCTTGAAATGCACATTCTCTTGCGTAATGGCCACTTCTTCAAGCGTCACATTGAAATATTCGCGCGCTTTTTCAATGACCTCATCCACCAAGATTTCCGGCGCGGATGCTCCTGCGCTTAATCCCAATGACTCAATACCGTCAAGCCATGACCAATCAATATCACCGACACGTTGAACAAGGATCGCTTTTTCGCATCCATTTAGGGCTGCAACTTCCACAAGACGATTAGAGTTTGATGAATTCGGCGCACCAAGCACCATCACTGCATCGCTTAAGGGGGCAATGGCCTTCATCGCAGCCTGCCTGTTTGTTGTCGCGTAACAGATATCTTCTTTACGCGGGGCTTTGATATCCGGGAATTTCTTTTGCAGAGCTGCAACAATCGCCGCCGTATCATCAACAGAAAGCGTCGTTTGCGTACAAAAGGCCAGATTTGACGAATCTTCAATTTCCAATTTCTGCACGTCCTCAACGGTTTCCACCAGCATGACAGCGCCTTTGGGTAATTGCCCCATCGTGCCGATCACCTCAGGGTGCCCCGCATGCCCGATTAAAACAATCTTATCGCCGGACTTAAAATGACGCTCCGCCTCCCTGTGAACTTTACTCACCAACGGGCAAGTCGCATCAATAAAGAACATCTCCCTCGACTCGGCTTCCTCAGGTACCGATTTAGGAACACCATGGGCAGAAAAAATCACAGGCTGCCCGTCATTTGGAATCTCATGGAGCTCCTCAACGAAAATCGCGCCTTTATCGCGCAAAGAATCAACAACAAATTTATTATGCACGATCTCATGACGCACATAGACAGGCGCGCCGTATTTTTCCAATGCTAATTCAACGATTTGTATCGCACGATCAACCCCCGCGCAAAAGCCACGTGGTGCCGCTAACAGGATTTTTAAATCTCTTTTGCTCATACTGTTTTATAAGGAATTATTGTTGAATAATCCATCCCTTGCCAACTCATAGTGTTTTGCGTAGTGTATACAATGTTTTATAGTAGTTTTCTACCAGGATTATACTCTGATGAAATACCTCAAAATTTTCACGGTCTGCCTTCTCATCCCTTTACTTGGTGCTTGCCAAACTCTGGAGGGGGCAAAAGATGATGCCTATGACCTTGCAGAAGGCAATGTTTATGTTGCAGGCGTAACCAGCGGCCATGCAGAACAGCTTTTAAAAAGCCCCTGCCCGCAGGTTGAAATTGTAGACGATCTCAGCTCTATCAGTGATTTTGTGAACCCGAAAAAGCAAATACGCAACAACTTGATTTCGCGTGTTGACCTGAAAAGTGCGGAAAGCACATGTAAGCTCTCCTCTAAAACTGCGATCGTTGATTTGAAACTTATTTTCAATGGTGAGTTAGGGCCGAAAGGACGTGTTAAATCATCAGATAAACCGTTTTTCTCATACCCCTTCTTTGTGGCGGTGACCACTCCGAACGGAAAAATCATGGCTAAGGAAATCTTTGCTGCATCTCTTACATATGGTGCGAATGAAAGCGAACATGCATATTATGAGAATTTACGCCAAATCATTCCGATCAAAAGCAAGAATCAAGCGCACAATTACCGTGTCCTCATCGGTTTTCAGGTTACACCGGATCAACTTGAATATAACCGTGAACATATGGTACCGATCGCCAGCGCAGAAGCGGCAAAAAAATCAAAGCCTGTGCGCACAGAATAACTTTATAATTACAGGATATAAAAATGTCAGATTTCAATGCCCGGCAATACTGGCATGATGAAACGCAGGATCATCTTGCAACTACGCAGAAAACAATAGAGACGCTTCAGGAACATTTTGAAGACCTGTTAACGACCTGTTCTGATGCCGTTAAAAACGGCAATAAGATCATGTTCTTCGGAAACGGAGGAAGCGCCGCAGATGCCCAGCATCTTGCAACAGAATTAACAGTTCGCTTTATCAAAGATCGCGCACCAATCGCTGCGCTGGCTTTAACAACGGATACATCCACCCTGACTGCAGCGGGAAATGATATCGGCTTTGAAAATATTTTTGCCCGCCAAATTGATGCCCTGGGTAAGGATGGTGATGTCGCGATTGCAATCAGTACGTCAGGCAACAGCCAAAATATCATCAATGCGATAGAAATCTGCGTATCAAAAAACATCAAAACCGTCGGCTTATCAGGCCGTGACGGCGGAAAAATGAAAGATCTGTGCGATCACATGGTTATCGTACCATCCGATGTTACCGCACGCATTCAGGAAATGCATATTTTGATCGGGCATATGCTCTGTGGAGGATTAGAGCAGAAATTAGGATTATGTCGTTAAATATCTTGAGCATATCGCGCTTCTGCCGTACACTCTCTCTCGTTTTAAAGACTTATAAATAAATGTGGTGCTGAATCTATGGCTAATCCAAAGGCTGTTAATCAACTAAGCTTTGAAGAAGCTCTTGTAGAATTAGAAGGTATTGTTCGCTCTCTGGAGACAGGTGAGGCCGCCCTTGAGGATTCCATCACCGCCTATGAACGCGGAACAGAGCTAAAACAGCACTGTGAGAAAAAATTAAAGGATGCTCAGGCAAAGATTGAAAAAATTTCAATTGCGAATGATGGCACGCCTTCCACTCAACCCCTTGATTCAGAAAGTTAAGTAATGTCACCATCCCCAAGAGATGCCGACCCGGAACTACAACAAGAAATGGATACTGTATCAGAAGCAGTAAATAAAACCATTGATCGCCTACTTCCTGAAACAGACGACGCGGAAAGCCGTTTATTCGATGCTATGCGTCATGGAACACTGGGCGGTGGTAAACGTCTTCGTCCTTTTTTGGTTGTTCATTCCGCTGCTCTGTTCAATGTTGATCCGGCGCGTGCACGACGCGTTGCAGCCGCGCTTGAATTTATTCACTGCTATTCCCTTATCCATGATGACCTGCCCGCCATGGACGATGCCGCATTGCGCAGAGGGAAACCGACTGTACACAGACAATTTGACGAAGCCACCGCGATTCTTGCCGGTGATGCCCTGCTAACTCTGGCGTTTGAAATTCTTAGCGAACCTGAAACCCATGAAGACCCGCGCGTGCGCTGTGAGCTTATTAAATGCTTGGCCAGAGCCGCCGGCGCGCAAGGTATGGTTGGCGGGCAAATGCTTGACCTGATCGCAGAAAAAGAAGATTTCGATCTGGGTACAATTTCCCGTATGCAGCGTATGAAAACAGGAAAGTTGATGGCTTTTGCATGTGAAGCAGGCGCAATCTTGGGTAAAGCCAATGAGCCACACAGAAAAGCACTCTGCAACTATGCGCATGATCTGGGATTGGCCTTTCAGGTTACCGACGATATCCTTGATGTAGAATCTGATCCCCAAGATACGGGTAAAGATACAGGTAAAGATGAACAAGCCGGCAAGGCGACTTTTGTATCCACAATGGGTAAAGAACAGGCGAAGGATCGCGCTGAAATGCTTGTACAGCAAGCTGTTCGCCACCTTCGCTTATTCGAAGGGCGTGAGAATACACTAAAGGATCTTGCAGTTTACGTTTTGGCGCGACGCGCATAAATCCGATTTTATTTGCTTTTCAAGCTTTATTTACGGTAGAACATGCTCTCAATGGAACATGCTAAAAAACAAACATTAGATACAGGTGATAAAAACCAGCCGGGAAGAGAGCATCTTCTGGATAAGGTTGACTTTCCCTGTGACATTAAAGATTTCTCACTCAAGCAGCTAAACGACTTGTGTGATGAAATTCGTTCATTCATGATTGCCAGCGTTTCAAAAACCGGCGGACATTTAGGGGCCGGCCTTGGTGTTGTTGAACTTACTGTCGCATTACATTCTGTGTTTGACACCCCGCAAGATAGAATTATTTGGGATGTAGGTCATCAGGCCTATCCACATAAGATTCTGACGGGCCGTAAGGGGCGCATGCACACTTTACGCCAAGGCGGCGGACTATCCGGATTTACCAAGCGCGACGAAAGCGAGTATGACCCGTTCGGCGCTGCGCACAGCTCTACATCCATATCAGCGGGGCTGGGCATGGCTGTTGCCCGTGATTTAGACACGCTTACCGGTAATGAACGTCACAATCATGTGATCAGTGTCATTGGTGATGGCGCGATGTCTGCGGGAATGGCCTATGAAGCCCTAAACAATGCAGGTGCACTTACTATTGATGGTAAAAAAAGCCGTATGATTGTTATCTTGAATGATAACGATATGTCTATTGCACCGCCTGTTGGCGCAATGAGCAGTCATCTGACAAAACTTGTATCATCCAAGCCATATATTAATGCCCGTGAGCTTGGTAAAAAAATTACCGATGTTTTACCTTCGCCGATCCGCTTTGCGGCAAAACGCGCGGAAGAACGTGCACGCAGTGCATTTGGCGGTGGATCTTTATTCGAAGAAATGGGGTTTTACTATATCGGGCCCGTTGACGGCCATGACCTGGATGATCTTTGTTCTATCCTAAGCAACGTTCGCGATAGCGACCACGAAGGCCCTGTTTTAATACATCTGGTTACAAAGAAAGGGAAAGGTTACCTCCCTGCTGAAAAGTCAGATGATAAAATGCACGGCGTCAAAAAATTCGACGTTGTTACAGGTGCGCAAACAAAAGGGAAAACCATTGCGCCCTCTTACACTAATGTATTTGCAGATAGCTTGATCAAACTGGCAAAAACTGATGAAAAAATTGTCGGTATTACTGCGGCGATGCCATCAGGAACAGGTATGGATAAATTTGCGTTGGAATTCCCCGAGCGCGCCTTCGATGTCGGCATTGCAGAACAACACGCCGTAACATTTGCCGCCGGTATGGCGACAGAAGGGTACAAACCTTTCGTAACCATATACTCAACATTTATGCAACGTGCGTATGACCAAATCGTGCATGATGTTGCAATACAGAACCTGCCTGTAAGGTTTGCCATGGATCGTGCCGGTCTTGTCGGGGCAGATGGCCAAACACATGCAGGGGCTTTTGATATCGCCTATCTGGGATGCTTGCCAAACTTTGTTATTATGGCCCCTTCTGATGAAGCAGAGCTGATGCACATGGTTGCCACGGCTGCGGCTTATGATGATGGTCCAATTGCATTACGTTACCCACGCGGTGAAGGTGTTGGCATTGAAATGCCGGAAGCGCCCAATATCTTGCCGATCGGAAAAGGTCGTATTATCCAAAAAGGTAAAAAGCTTGCTTTAATTAATCTGGGCGCACGACTGGAAGAATGTAAATGTGCCGCTCAAATTCTCAAAGAAAAGCTAAATATTGAGATTACAATTGCAGATGCCCGTTTTGCTAAGCCATTAGATACAGAACTCATAACCTCACTAGCACAAAAGCACGATGGTATCATCACCATAGAGGAAGGATCTCGCGGTGGCTTTGGTGCTTATGTTCTTGAATTACTGGCAGAAAAAGGCTTGCTTGATAAAGGACTAAAAGTCAGAACCATGGCTTTACCTGACATCTTCCAAAACCAAGACACACAGGTCGCGCAATATCAAGAAGCAGGACTAAACGCCAAAAGAATTGCAGCAACGGCCTCAGCACTTTTATAAACAGAACAACAGGTGCTTGTATCCTAATATAAATTGATAAGGGTGATGTTTCGCATTACTATTCGTACCTATGACCATAAAAAAGCCTACAATCGTTATTTTTGATATGGATGGCACAGCCGTACGGCACATCAATCCGAAACTCCTGCACATCCTGGAGTTCCTTGATAGTTTCTCTTACAAAATTTCAAAAATATTTGCATGGCTTTTCAAGCGTAAAGCAAAAGGGAGAATCGTACCTGAATGGCACGATCCGGAATGGCTTAATAAAGATAAGAAAAAACCAAAATTAATCGTTCATAGAGCCATTCACAAATTCAGGCGTAAACCCGTTGAACAAATTGTACAGCCCTGCCCCGGTTTATATGACGTGCTTGACCTTCTCAGGGAGCATAATATCCCAAAAGCCCTAGTCAGTAACGGCCTTGGCAAAGGATACGGGCATGATATCTTGCAGAAATTTGATCTGGAAAGTTATTTCAAAACCACAATATTCCGTGAAGACATTAAAAATTCAAAACCGCATCCGGAGCCCCTCCTCATTGCCCTCAAGCAAATGGGTATAGAACCAACCGAAGATGATGTCGTTTGGTATATCGGAGATCGACGCAAGGATGTTGTTGCCGCACTGGAGGCCGGAAAAATCATTAAAGGTGATGTCATTCCCATTGCCTGCGCATTTAACGCCGCAGTTGCTGTGATGGAAAAAAACCTTGGCCCGGATCATATCATCATGTCATTCCATGATATGCTGGATCAGCTCAAGCCTATGTTTGAGAATGTTGATACAAATAAAGCGATCGCTCAAAAAAAAACTGAAATAACAAATCAATCATCATCAGAGTGCTATAAAAGAAAAGCCGCAAACGTAACAAGCCGATAGCCGCTATTGAAGTTTAATTGGCTCATACACCGCACCACGATCCATAGATTGCAACAACATCATCTCACGAACAGCCGGCATAAACTGTTCCATAAGTTCGCTTTGCATCTTAATATTCTGGCCTGCAGTTGCCTGCGTATCCAATAGCTCCATAAAACGTTCAATCGCAGAAAGCGGTTTTGGCATCACAACCACATTCACATCATGGCGATCCTTTGCACCCGCTTGCACCGCGGCATAGTCCAACGCATCGTTCAACCCTCCGAACTGATCCGCCAAACCGATCTCAACCGCCTGCTTTCCTGACCAAACACGTCCTCTGGCTATTTTTTCGACGTCTGCTTCTGACATATTTCGCCCTTTGGCGACGCGCTTAACAAAATTCGTATAGATGTTATCCATCATGGCATTAATGCGTTCTGCTTCACTTTCTGAAAACGGCTTACTTACAGACCAAATGGTGGCGTTTTCACCCCAAGTCACCTCATCCCAGTTAACCCCCAACATCTGCCACAAGCCTGCCATAGAGAACTTTCCACCAAGCACACCGATAGAGCCGGTGATCGTCGTCGGCAAAACAAAAATTTGATCGGCCATAGTCGCGATCCAATACCCGCCGGATGCTGCGGCTGATCCCATAGATACAATAACAACCTTGCCCTCTTCCTTTACCTTTTCTACAGCGCGCAGAATTGTCTCAGAAGCAACAGGAGAGCCGCCCGGACTATCGACACGCAATACAACAGCATCAATTGAATCATCATTCGCGGCCTCTAACAACGCTTTGGCTATACCATCTGCACCGGCCACTCCATCATCAACCGAATTGCCCTCACGGTCTGAATCCATGATCGCACCAACCGCGTAAACCAACGCGATATTTCCTGATTTTTTCTTTTTCGATTCAAGCGCCTTTTGCTCCTTCATATCAGAAATATATGACTTGAATTTAACATAGGCTAAGGAGTCATTTTTTTCGCTTCCGGTCACACGCTTATTGATATTCCCTACAAGAACATCTGCATAATCCGCATGATCAATCAATTTGGCCTGCACCGCTTCGTCTGCGATAAACACCCCCTTATCAACCGCCGCCTGCACATTTTCCTTCGCAATATTACGGTTTAACGCGATATCCGCTTTCATTACCATTGCGAAATCATCAATGAGTGCACGTAACGCCTTACGACTGTTATCTGACATTTTCGTTTCTGTCATCATGTCGTAGGCATCTTTAAATTCTTTGCGCTTGAAGATTTGAGGCTCCACGCCAATTTTTTCCAACAAGCCGCGGATATATGGCATCTCGGCGCCAATTCCTGGGATAACAAGCACGCCCATAGGCTGCATCCAAATTTCTTGAAACGCCGTCGCCAGATAATAGCCACCAAGCCCGCCATCATAAGAAGATGCATAAATATATGCGAACTTTCCGCTCTCCCTGAAATTTAACAACGCTTGCCTCAGCTCCTGAATGTGAGCGACAGACATTTGCATGTCTTTTAAACGCGCATAAATACCTTTTACGCGTGGGTCATGCTTTGCCTTTTCCAGCGCATCGATATAGCTTTTTACCGTATTTTTATCTTCTAAAAACGGATCAACAAACCCGCCGTCACTCGGCAAGTCCGCCAGACTGCCATCAAGTTCCATGTACAAAACCATTTCATTAGGCAAACTATCATCAATATCTTCAACATATGGTGCCAACATCCACGCCATAGCCAAAGACCCTAGGATTATTGTCGCCCCTAAAACCATTGAGGTTCGTTTAAATGCTAACCATAGAATTGGCAGAATGCGCCACTTTCGTACCGGCTTTTCCGCGATTTTAGCTTTGGGAGCACTATGAAGTTTTTTTTGTCTTGTCCAAGGATCTTGATGCATATCAAACTCATGAAATTGTTTATATGGATGATTATCACATTAGGCGGCCTACAAAAACCCCTTTTAGAAGCTGGACTTCGTTCTTCTTAATCTGAAATGCTGTTCTTTATGAAAGTCATCAAGCCTCTCTTGCAGCGCAATCTCTTCGATCGTCTTAAGCTTCTCTATCTCGATGTCTTGCATTGCCTTATAAAGTGATGTTCCATCTGCAACAGGCATCCCTAACATCGTGTTTTTTCTAAAAACATCTTCAGGAAACATCATAATATAGCAGGAAATAAGAATAAGCGATAAGAAGGTCCCAACACCAAAAGCAGCAAAAAAACCGACAGAAAGCGTAATCATGTACTCACGCTGTCGCTGTTTTACCAATGCTTTGTTAATTCCCACTTGCATAGGCATATTATAACAAAAACGAAATAAAAGTGTTATTTTTAAATGCTTACAAACATTGAGCCTTATGGCGTAGCCAATGATCCGCCAGAACGCATGCCATCATCGCCTCTACAACAGGCACGCCGCGTATTCCCACACATGGGTCATGGCGCCCTTTGGTGATGATATCAGTTTCGTTGCCATCTTTGTCGATCGTCTTGCGCGAAGTTAAAATAGAGCTGGTGGGTTTAAACCCTACGCGGACGACAATATCTTGACCGGAGGAAATCCCCCCCAAAATACCGCCTGCATGGTTGCTTTGAAACGCGGCTTTTCCATCCTCACCTATACGGATTTCATCCGCGTTATCTTCACCGCCATAAGCGACTGTTTCAAAACCACTTCCTATCTCAATGGCTTTCACGGCGTTAATGCTCATCATTGCTTTTGCAAGATCCGCGTCCAGCTTATCATAAACAGGCGCGCCAAGGCCGGCAGGAATACCGCTCGCATGCACTTCTATTAATGCACCTGCACTAGACCCGCTTTTTCGAACTCCATCCAGATAAGTTGCCCAGCTTTCTGCAGCCTGCGCGTCAGGTGAGAAGAAAGGATTCTTACTGACCTGATCCCAATCCCAATTATCACGGTTTAATGTTTCCGTACCAACCTGCACCACGGCAGCGCGTATCTTCACCTGCTCGCCAATTTGATGCTCCAAAACCTTTCGTGCAACCGCGCCTGCAGCCACACGCATCGCCGTTTCACGCGCCGAAGATCGTCCGCCGCCGCGATAATCACGAATACCGTATTTTTCATGATAGGTATAATCCGCATGCCCCGGACGGAACTTGTCTTTTATATCGCCATAATCCTTGGACTTCTGGTCTGTATTATGAATTAACAGACCGATCGGTGTACCTGTCGTCATCCCCTCAAACACACCTGAGAGAATTTGAACCTCATCAGGCTCTTTTCGCTGCGTAGTATGACGGCTCTGCCCGGGTTTTCGCTGATCTAAAAATTGTTGGATATATGCTTCATCCAATGGAATGCGCGGCGGCACACCATCAACCAAAGCGCCAATAGCCGGCCCGTGGCTCTCCCCGAAAGTAGCATATTGAAACATTGTCCCGAAACGATTGCCTGACATTACTTTTCCACCTTAATCTTATCTTTTTGTGCGCTTAATGTACCGTGCTCAATTACAGCGACTGTCATCCTACTAATTGCTGTTCTCTTACCCGTCGCCTCTTCAATCATATCTGTTTGCCATACCTGTGTACGACGCCCGACGTGAAATGGCGTACATGTACCAATCACATACCCTTCTGTCACAGCTCGTATATGATTGCAATTAATCTCTAACCCAACGGCGCGATGTGTCTCAGGGTTTATCGTCATCCATGCCGCAACACTGCCCAATGTTTCAGAGAGGACACAACTTGCCCCACCATGAAGAATGCCAAATGGCTGCGTTGTTCTATGGTCAACCGGAATACGCCCTTTTACAAAGTCAGGGCCGACTTCCAGAAAATCAAAGCCAATATGCTCCCCCATATTCGCGTTACGAAGCCCTTCTAAATAGTCCGTTGTATAATCCTTAAACCAAATCGTCATTCTCGCTACTCTTCTTGTGGTTATTTCGCATACTCAATTTTAATAAATCTGACCCTATAGATATAAAAGACGTACATACAGAGATCACAACAAACGTCAATATTATCAGCAAAAATGAAATAATAACCAGCCTCAAAGAGTCCGACCACGCAATAGCCATTTCATAACTACCCTCTGGGGCATTAGGGTATGTCATGCTGATATTCAAGGCATTTTCACCTGTCATCATTTTTGATGATAAAATCTGCAACAACTCAAAGCTTTCAGGATGATAAGCCACCAAATAGAACATATAAGAAAAACAGATAAACACCACAGCGCCGAGCACAACAAAAAAAG
This sequence comes from Alcanivorax sp., assembly GCA_051967755.1. Lineage (GTDB taxonomy): Bacteria > Pseudomonadota > Alphaproteobacteria > Micavibrionales > Micavibrionaceae > UBA1672. Next base: position 242,579 of record JBQDYD010000004.1, on the reverse strand, counting down.
CGCCCATAATCGTCGTGAATGCCAATATTCCTGTATTTAATGACGCTTTATTCATTACCTATTGCCTTAAGACCATGTGAAGAGGCAAAGAGAGTTCATTTTACGCTTATTCACCGAAATAAGATAAGACGCGCTTGCGATTATCTGTATCACACTCTTTATTTTCTGTTGCTTTGGTACTGATACTCATACCATATCCATGCAACATTCCGACATAAGCGACCTGTTTTGAAGAATAACCAAGCGTTCTTTGATGTTTCATAAAGGGAATGAAGCTTTTACTCTGCCAATCCAGCTTACACCATTCCGCCATGCCCGATATGATGCCGCGCCCTAAAACGACGCGCGCCTGTTTTATCGTCAGAAGCGGATCAGCCAGCTCTTCTGCTGTTTCTAAGCCGACGAACTCTGTATCAGAAATTTTAAGGTCTTTAACGCGGGGTCTGGTTTGCTTTAAAACTTGCGCGACAAATTCATCCGTAAGCGGCCCGCTATCACTATCTTCTTGAGCTACCGAAACTGAAGAACTCATAAAAACAAAACATGCAAAGACGCATAAAGTGAAACGGACAACAGACATATTTATGCCGCCTCACCTTTTCCCTTCGGCTTCATACTCGCAAGCAATTCTGCAGTTTCAGCGACACTATCGACGCTAAGCATGCCAACAGTATGATACCCGCTATCCACATGAAGGGTTTCACCGGTTACGCCGCTACCTAAATCAGAAAGCAAGAACAAGCCGGAGCGACCGACATCTTCAATTGTGACATTGCGTTTTAACGGTGCATTCAATTCATTCCATTTCAGAATAAAGCGGAAATCACCGATACCACTGGCGGCCAAAGTCTTGATCGGGCCTGCGGAAATAGCATTTACGCGGATGTTATCCTTACCCAAATCAGCAGCAAGATATTTCACAGAAGCCTCAAGAGCGGCTTTCGCAACGCCCATAACGTTATAATGCGGCATAACCTGCTCTGCACCATAATATGTTAACGTCAGAAGTGACCCGCCTTCCTTCATCAATGGCACGGCACGTTGTGCAACCGCGGTAAATGAATAAACAGAGATATCCATCGTTCTTAAGAAATTGTCGCGTGTCGTATTCAGATACAAACCATCCAGCTCATTCTTGTCAGAGAATGCAATCGCGTGAACAATAAAATCGATCTGCCCCCACTCCTTCTCTATCTCCTTAAAGGCTTCATCAATGCTTTCTTCATTTGTCACATCACAGGGCAACAAAATACTCGCCCCAACCTTTTCAGCTAGAGGCTTTACACGCTTAAGAAGCGCATCCCCCTGATAGGTAAATGCAAGCTCAGCACCATTTTGTGCAGCAGCTTCAGCTATTCCCCAAGCTATAGATCTATCATTCGCAACGCCCATTACCAGGCCGCGTTTTCCTTTTAAAAAGTCACTTGTCATCATTATTTTATACGTCACATAAGTTTTTGGATGCATGTATCCTACACATTTCGGCGGCTCCGTCCAGATAAAGCATAGACATCAGCAAAAAAATAACTGTAAAAACCCGAACGCTATACTTATGGCGGCTTTAAATTTCTGTTATAGTACACTCTGTTATATTGAAAACTTAAAAGCAGTCTATGAAGGATTCATGTCTGTAGATTATAAAAGCGCAAAACATATATGTAATGTTGTGAGGAGACAGATCCAAAGCTGTTATCCTGATTTGCACTTGCATTTCACAATCCACGGTGAAAATAAACGAGAAGAGGCATTCTCCAAAGATAAATTAGAGATTATGGAGCACCCGGCCGGTCAAAACCTGCTGAGCTATCCCAATGAAGAAGAAACGCGCAAGGTGATGGAGAAAAACCGCACCCGCTTTGTTTCTATTGCCCGATACAACAGCCCCGGCTTCCTAGGCTTTTTTCAAAGCAGCGCCTATCTGGCCGTTAGTTTTATAAACTATGAACGTTTTTTCAATACAGACACACTTAAAACCCATGTTCTCCATATCGCATGGCACGCCATATCACTTTATAATGAATATGAAACATACAGGCGTGAGAAAACAAAAGAAAAGCCAAGCACTTTCTTAGACGAACATAATATCCTGATCCCGAACCTGACACCGCAACAGCACCACCACCGCAACCTTTTAGGGGATATTTTTTCAGCATGCATTCAAACCATGCAAGGACAAGAGGAAGCGTTCGAAGATCTTGCAAAGATAAGGGCAATGGATACGTTGGGCACGCAAACGGGCTTTCGCGCCGAAGAATTTCCCTTTCCGATGTGCGTAGATACATTAGAATATGTATTTCGTGATAATATTAACCAATACAAGAAAAACAAAAAGAACCTGGTACAAACGGCCGTAAAAATAACACAAGACATCGGCGGAACATATGACCCAACCTCAATAGAACAATGGCATAGCTTTAGCTTTCCCGCACAGCAAATGGCATGGACCGGACATGATAAAGAAACAATATTGGGGGCGGCAATATATACAGGCGAAAACACATATGCCCAATCTATCGCGGATATTATTTCTGACACCGTCGAAATCAAACCCCGAATCGTAACAAACCTTCAGGCTTATAATCCGTTCACAGATGCAGAAGTGAATGAGCGCTTGCATAATAAAATGTGCAAAGAACTCCTCTCGAATCTATTGCGGCGCTTAACTTGCAGAGACGACTTCACACTTATTGTAGAAATTATTAACAAGCAAAATGACCAACTCCTCGAAGGGAAAGTCATGGGCTGGTGTGTACCGGCATTGGTACCGGTTGCGGACCTGGTAAAGAATTGCGGCAGCATGAATTTATTTGATAACCTTCTTAATGATGCCGCCGAGATTTTCGAAAAAGAAGTCAATAATGTGCCATGGGAAACACTGTCATACCTATCGCGGCAAATATTCTATAAACATCGCGATCACGGGCGGGTTACATGGGAACAAATTCAAGACATAACGTCACAGGACGATGAATTTTCCTCTATTTTCTGCGGGATGATGCTGGCGAAACAACTCAAAGAATCAGAAACCCTCCAAAACGCATTAACAGACACACAAAATCCGAACAATACGAAGCCTGACCAAAAAGGCATGAATATCTCTGACTTCATCAGCCCTAACGCAATTAAGACAAAATAAAAAAAGCCGATCAAATAAGAACGGCTTTCTTAAAATAATTTTCAATAACATACGAAGCCTTAGCTTCCTACAATTTGCCAGCTACCATCAGGTTGTTTACAAGCCGTTCCATAGGCAGACTCTTCCTTACCGCCGATATAAACAGTTTGTTGGAACTCACGACAATAACTACCGCTTGCGCTGTAACCGTCTTTTGTTGCAACAACACTACCGGAGTTACCACTCTCTGGATTATTCCATGAAATAGGCTCACCTACTGGGGCACTTTGTGCCTCGTACACGGCGTTATTCATATATTGCTTGTCAGCACGATCCAGTGATTTACCCACCTCGTTACCAAGATATGCACCTAATAGTGCGCCCGCACCTGTTGCCCATAGCTGGCCGGAACCACCACCAACTTTAGAACCAAGCAAACCACCGACGACGGCACCGGCACCGGTTCCTACCATTTCTTTTGTTCCACTGTTCTGTAGAGTTTGACACCCTGACAGCCCAAACATGGAAACAACCGTCATCATCATTATAATTTTTTTCATCCGACTTACCTTTTCTGTTGGATTAACTTAAGTCAATTGAGTTACGCAGTATATCCTCTTATAAATAGGATTCCTAGAACATATACGAAATAGAACAACAAAAGCATTCGAAAAATGAATAAAAAAAATGACTGCCCTCTCTTAGATTGCCCGATAAACCAATTTAATCAATGGCTTGAAGAGGCAACACGGACCGAATTAAATGACCCCAATGCCATGGCGCTCGCAACATCTACCAAAGATGGCATCCCCTCTGTACGCATGGTTTTACTCAAACAAGCCGACAAGAGCGGGTTTAAATTCCATACAAATGCGACGAGCCAAAAAGGAAACGAGCTCGCCGAAAACCCTCATGCATCCCTTTGCTTTCATTGGAAAACCCTGCGTAAACAGGTACGTATAAACGGGATAATCCATGTAGTCGACAAACAGGAGGCAGATGATTATTTCATGACCCGCCCGTACAACAGAAAAATCGGCGCGTGGGCATCCAGCCAATCTCAACAGCTCGAATCACGGGCTATGTTGGAGAAAAAAATTCAGGCACTAGAAGAAAAATATCCTGAAGGCACAAACATACCCAGACCTGAAAATTGGGTTGGATACCGTCTTGTTCCCTCACAAATAGAATTTTGGATGGATAATCCTGACCGGCTTCATGACCGTTTTTTATACACAAAAAACGAACAGGAGCATTGGGATATAACCCGCCTGTACCCTTGATTTTTCCATCAAATACGGGCATAAAACCTACGTTATCAGGTAAAAGGAGTTATGGTTATGAGTGCACAGGAAAAAATCACAGAAGCAAAAGAAGAGCAACAAAGCTTTAGCGCAGATGTGTCCCGCCTTTTAGATATTGTGGCGCACGCCCTCTACACTAATCATGATGTTTTCTTAAGAGAGCTTATTTCCAACAGTGCGGATGCATGTGACCGCCTGCGCTACGAAGCGATTTCAACGCCTGAACTGATAAAAGACAATCCTGATTTTCGTATCTGCACTTACAAAGATACAACAAACAGAACCATCTCCATTGTCGATAATGGTATCGGCATGGATAAAGACGAGCTAGCCGAGAACCTGGGCACCATTGCAAAATCAGGCACTGCGGCCTTGATGGAAAAGATGGCCGGCGTTGATGACAGCGCAGATAAATTAAAACTTATCGGCCAATTTGGCGTTGGCTTCTACGCCGGATATATGGTGGCTGATAAGATTCAAGTCGTTAGCCGAAAAGCAGGCGCAGAGAAAGCTTGGCTTTGGGAATCAGATGGCAAAACAGGGTTCATCATACGCGAGCCAAATGACACAGAATTGGCACGCCTTGATGGCAAACGCGGTACGGCGATCACCCTTTGGGTAAAGGACGAAGCCTCTGAATTCTTACTCGATCAAAAAATAGAAACAACAGTAAAAGAATATTCTGACCATATCAGTGTTCCTATTTATTTGGGTGCGGCATCCGAAGTATCAAAAGATAAAGATGCAGAGCCGATTAACTCTGCTTCGGCATTATGGATGAAGTCAAAACAGGATATCTCGAAACAAGATTACGAAGATTTTTACGGCCACCTATCGGGTGGGTTTGATGAACCTGTCATGACATCACACTGGAAGGCAGAAGGCGCCATTGAGTTTACCGCCCTACTCTATACGCCGACATTACGTCCATGGGATTTATTTGACCCAAGCCGCCGTAATTTTGTGAAATTATATGTGCGCCGCGTCTTTATTACAGATGATTTAGAAAATCTGATGTATCCGTGGCTTCGTTTTATGCGCGGCGTTATCGATAGTGAGGATTTACCGCTAAATATCAGCCGCGAATCCCTGCAATATAACCCGACGATTAATAAAATCCGCAGTTCTGTCGCGCGCCGCGTTTTGGGTGATCTCGACAAACTTTCACGCAATGACCCGCCGGCCTTCGCAACATTTTGGGGGCAGTTCGGCCCCGCATTGAAAGAAGGGCTTTATGATGCGACAGAGCATAGAGAAGCCTTGCTCAAGGTATGCCGTTTTTACTCGACACATGATAACGGGAAAGAGCTGACCTCTCTTGCGGATTACAAAGAACGCATGAAAGACGGCCAAGACAAGATTTACTATATAAGTGGCGAATCCCTTGATAACATTAAAAACAGCCCGCAACTGGAAGGCTTTAAGTCAAAAGGGATCGAAGTTCTGTTCTTTACAGATACGATTGATGATTTCTGGCTACAGAGTATTCTTGATTATAAAGACGTACCTTTCCAATCTATTACAAAAGGCGACGTTGATCTGGAAAAGTTCAATCAAAATAAAGCCGATGCAACTGATGACAAAGCGCAGCAGAATGATGACGTCAGCAGCGATAGCTCTATATCCGAATTGATAAACAAAATGCAGGATATATTGCTGGATAAGGTTCATAATGTCCGCATATCAAAACGTCTAACAGATTCGCCTGTATGTCTGGTTGCGCCCGATGGTGGTGTAGATATGTACATGGAGCGTGTACTTAGATTGCACCAGAAATATGAAAGCGATAACAAGCCCGTTCTTGAAATTAATCCGAAACATGCCCTGATTAAAAGAATGGCCGAAATTTGTGGCAATAATGGCGACATTTCAGATGCGGCATTCTTGTTACTTGATCAGGCAAAGATCATTCAGGGCGAACCCATCGATGACCCGACGGCTTATGCGCGCCGCGTATCCGAGTTCATGACAAAAGCGATATAGTGATAAGAAGTCAAAAAGACAAACCATAACAAAAGGCAACATTAAATGTTGCCTTTACTTTATTATGAATATCATCAAACAAAGTTAATTAGTTAGAACAAGTTCCGTTACCAGCCAATGAAGACGGCGCAGTAAAGGTACAGCCGGGGTTAGGGCATACCGCATCCTGATAAACCGCATCAGATGTGGTGACAATCAGGCCCGTTTTAATCGGATCAGCACATGATGAAACAATTGCGGGCGAAGGACATGAACCGCCTGAACACATCCCTGTGACAATATCAAGGAAGTGGTTATTAACATCCGCACCACCCGTAGCACCCGGTGCAGGGTTCGCCGCGTTGTGTGCCTGCGTCCATGTTGGGCCACCACCGGGAGCAGAGAAACCACCCGTCAAAGAGAACCCTGTAATAAATCCTGCCCACGCAGGTGGAGATGGTAAACCATGCGCCTGTGTCCAACATGCCAAATCTCCGATACTTGGCACATCAACCAAATCTGTATCAGGTGGCGGACATTGATTTGCCTCTGTCCTGTAATCACCACCGCCTGCCGCATTCGCCTGATATTCCGCAAGCGTGTAGAAACGATCATGATCAGGTCCGGAGTGACCCGACTTATATAACGGTGATTCCGTCGCAAAATCATAACATTTAGATCTTTGCCAAACTTGGTTCATACGGGCACAACCGTTAAAACCTGTTTCATCAACATCATCATCCAGTTCTGCATCAATTGAACTGTAAGAAGGTGTTGCAGATTGGTTCTTCGCTCTGTTTCCTATCATCAAGTCAGGGAAATTATCCTCAATATATCTATTTTTAGATCCGCCACATAATGCCAAACCAACGGCATCTTGCACCTGTCCGGTGATACTGCCTACATCCATCAACTGGTCCAGAACCAAGATTTCAAGGATCGCATACAGCACATATCCTTCGGTTAAATTAGGATCAATACCTGAAATAATATCATCGGGTAAAACCACAATCAGGTCTGTAAGAAGACCATTAAGCAAACGACCGTCTGATTCGTCAGGATCACCGGGGAAATTACTCTCAGAATAATCGGCCAGATCATCAAGCCAAGAATCAAAACATGTCATGGAAAGCACGCTATCAGGACGTGCGATAAGGTTGGCATTTTGAGTTATTTCGCGCTGTGCGCTTTCCCACGCTCTGTTCTCCAGAACCTCCATAACATCGGGGCTACACGTATTTCTTTGGGTTCCGGGTAAAACACCGCCGAGATTATCTTCCACCGTAAGCGGAACACTGGCAGCATGGACACCGCCTAAGCTTGTCAGAACAAGTAATAACGTGAATAGAAACGTGTGTCTTAAACGAAGCAAAATATAATCCCAACAATCAAATTTATAACACTAAATACTTTAGCATAATACAAAACCGTCTGCATAGTTTTGAATACAAGATTTTAATTGATTAACACGCATAAGATCAATCAATTAGAGCATTCCTTGATAATGTCTTTCGGCCATCTCTTCGATATCATCATCTGAAAATTCAAAATGTCGCCCTAATTCTTCGATCATCACCTGACGGATCAGGCCGAGCAAATCATCCTGTGTTTCACACCACATATCTAGTAAAGGCCGCCGATAAAACACTAAAACATCATCGTCATTTGCGACTTTACGTTCAACACCGGGGGATATCTCCTTACCGTTTTTGTAAAGCGCCAACAGCTCATAAGCATCATCGATATCAAGATCATCCATCGTTGTATCATCCACCGTATCTTCAACGGTGATGGATAATTCATCGCATCGACTTAAAAGCTCTTCCGGCAGGTTTTCCCACGCAGCCGTGGCAAGATCCTCAACATCCTCCAAACTGGGGGGGACAGTGAAATTCATAATAATACGCTGGGATTGCATAGAATTTCCCCTCATTCCGGTAAAGTTACAAAGCCAATAAAATAATTTACGAAATATACTACGATGAGTCGGCATTCAGGACAATCGCTGATGTAAAACCGTCCTCAGATTAAAGGAAATCTGTTAACGCACCCTCATGTTTCTAAGTTTTTCATTCTTTTTTTAGAATCTTATGTTACCATTATAGATAGTGATGTAAGGAGAATGTCATGGATATACCAGCAGCAATAGCAGCAGAAACTGCTTTGGCGCGTCAAAATGTAGCACTTTCAGTTGTTAAATCTAACGCTGAACAGAGTGAGCAGTTGGCTAATATTATCGAACAGACAGTTCAATCGGCGCCTGTAAACGGATCACGCGGCGCGAATGTGAATATTAAAGCCTGAATTAATAAAAATTTTTCGTTATTTCCCAAACGTCGCTTAAGCGACGTTTCTTAGTGCGTGATGGCTTAGCCATAAATCCTGCAATGTATTGGCCATATGCTTCACATCTTCGAGTGAATGTGCCGCAGTCGCAGTCAGCCTTAACCTCTCCGTACCTTTTGGCACAGTCGGGAAGTTGATTGGCTGAACGTAAATATCATAGTCATTTAAAAGGATGTCCGTCACTTCTTTACAGCAATTGGGTTCCCCTACTATCAATGGTACGATATGGCTTTCGCCGCGCAAGAACGGCAAATTCGCAGCCTCTAACATATCCTTAAAGGTTGTAACATTCTCCCTATGCCTTGCACGCTCAACATCAGAGACCTTAAGGTGCTCAACCGAGGCATGCGCAGCGGCAAGAACCGCCGGAGGTAAGCTTGTTGTAAAGATAAAACCGGGTGCATAACAGCGAATCGCATCAATGATAGGCGCACTGCCTGTAACGAAACCACCCATTGCACCATATGCCTTACCGAAAGTCCCTTCGATAATGTCAATGCGATCAAGCAGGCCGCGCTCCTCTGCGACACCACCACCACGCGGGCCGTAAATTCCAACGCCGTGAACCTCATCAAGATAAGTCAGGGCGTTATACTTCTCTGCCAAATCTGCGATTTCTTTAATCGGGGCGATGTCCCCTTCCATTGAATACACAGATTCAAATGCAATAATTTTCGGACGCTTCGCATCAACCGACTTAAGCAAGCTCTCCAGATGTTCAAGATCGTTATGACGGTAAATAAACTTTTCTTGCTTACTGTCCTTAATACCATGAATCATCGATGCATGATTAAGCTCATCAGAGAATATCGCACACTCAGGAAGCAACTTCCCGATAACACTCAATGCGCCTTCATTGGCAACATAACCTGATGAGAAAACCAATCCTGCCTCTTTCTTGTGCAGATCGGCCAATGATTCTTCTAACTGAACATGATAATGGGTTGTACCGGAAATATTACGCGTACCGCCTGCGCCTGTACCACAATCATCTATGGCCTTTTTGGCAGCCTCAACAACAACAGGATGTTGCCCCATACCAAGGTAATCATTGCTACACCAAATTGCGACTTCGCGGCTCCCGCCGTTTTCATCATAATAATTAGCATATGGAAAGCGCCCGGCTATCCTCTCCAAAGTTGCAAATACACGGTACCTGCCCTCTGTTCTGACATCGTCTACACAGCGTTGAAAATGATTATCATAATTAATTAACATAAGACCAGTCGCTTTCTTTGGATTTCTTTTATTTCTTTAACAGGCAAAGATCAAGTCCTAGAAGATAATATTCTATATTTTACCTCAAGGAACATGATATAAGTCAATTCAATATAATTTTTCACCACAGATTTATTCTATTATGATTTTAGTTTTCGGAAACATTAATGCCCATATCCACTTGGATATCGAAAAATATTCATCCTTTGAAAACCGTACATTAAATGCACAAAATAGTATGTTTGAACTCAGCGGACACGCCGCAATACATGCTGTCAGTGCCGCCCGATCAGGTGGCAAAGTATCCCTTATCGGTGCCATAGGCAATGATATATTCGCACAACATTGCATCGACACCCTTCGAAAGGAAGGCATTAACACATCAGGCGTTTCAAGAAATGATGAGGAAACCGGCCTGGAAATAACACTTCAACAACCAGACGGCGAGAAACAGCCTATTATCTCAGTTGGTGCAAACGTCAAAGCGCACGGGTCACAGATCCCCGAAATCCATCTGAATGAACGTAGCCTGACACTTCTGTCCAATGATACAGACGAAGATACGTTATACTCCATCCTTAAGAACACAAAGTCACGAAACGGGCGTTCTATTCTTTGCCTAACCAATGCGAACAAAATATCTGGCGAGGTTCTTTTGCTTGCAGATATCGTGATTGGAAATGAGCGCACTGTAAAACAATCTAAAAACAGATACATCATCATGACAAAAAACCATGGTATCAACGGAGCCAATATATACCCCCAAAACACTGACCAATTTAGCGTCGATGTTAATGGCCCGCTACAGATCAAAAATACATCTGCTTGTTTTGATGTTTTTTGCGGGTTCTTCGCAGCCTGTATTCAAGCAGGATTACCCGTTAACAGGTCTGTCAGCTTTGCATCCAGAGCGGCGCGCGCGGCTTCTCAAAAAACCGGTATGTATAATGCGATTCCGCATTTAGGGTATGTGGAGGATATAGAAAAAACCGCCTCTAAAAGCCGAAACTATTTGCAATAGACTCTGCACGGTCAAGCGCCTTATCAAGGGCTGCCATCGTTTTTGACAGATCTTGCGTATCATCATCTTTCCAAGTTTTCAGCACCTTTAGGTACACCCCGGTAAGGCCGGTAACTTTTATTGCGCCGCGAATACCTGATGTACATATCCCTGCACTTTCAAGCATCCAGCTCATAGAACGACACAGATGAGGCATCGATATAACCAGTTGTTTCGGGTCACAAAAGAACCCGTCAAGAATCGCGACAATACCCTCGCGATGATCATTAAGAATATCATAGCGATCCATCATAATATCAAAGAGATGCTCTCTCGGACTGATTGATGCGTCATCCACAATATGAACATTCTTCAGAACTTCTCTGTCAATCATACGGCCGATCAACACCAAAAGATCATCTTTATGCTCAACATAGCTATACAGCTCATCCAGGGACACCCCACTATCCTCTGCGATATCACGAAGTGTCAGGTAACTCCAACCAAGCTCGCTCGCAAGCTTTAGCGCAGATAGCGTTATTTTTTCTTTCACCTCTGCTTTTGTTGTGTTTTTTGCTGATTTATTTTTTTCACTCATCGAGGCGTGGCCTTTCCCGTTCTTTTACTGTAGAAGATAAAACTATATTTTTTCATAAACTACAAGTTACGGGTAAATCTATATGTCTGAAACAAAATACGGCGTTGTCGCAGTTGGAAATGCATTAGTCGACGTGATCTCACAAGTGGATGAGGCATTCATCGAAGAGCAACAAAAAGAACACGGTATGGAAAAAGGGGCAATGACCCTTATTGATGAATTACGTGCTGTTGACCTTTATTCACAAATGCCAAAGGGCACAGAAACATCCGGTGGTTCTGCGGCAAACACTATGGCCGGCTTTGCGTCTTTCGGCGGAAACGGTGCTTTTATCGGCAAGGTCGCAGATGATGAGCTTGGAAAAACATACAAAAATGACATTACATCATTAGGCGTATCATTCGAAACGGCCCCCTTGGCCATCGGCAATCACACAGGGCGCTGCATGATCTTAGTGACCCCCGATGCAGACCGCACAATGAACACATTTCTTGGTGCCAGTGTAGAGCTTAGCCCGATTGATATTGATGCAAACATCATTGCCAGCGCACAAGTAACATATTTGGAAGGATATCTATTTGACCGCGACCAAGCAAAAGCAGCCTTTATCAGAGCGGGTGAATTGGCGCATGAAAACGGTCATAAACTGGCGCTTACTTTATCTGATCCATTCTGTGTTGATCGCCATCGCCATGACTTCCTACAACTTGTGGAAAATCATGTGGATATCCTGTTTGCAAATGAGGATGAAATTAAGTCACTCTTCTTGCAAGACAACTTTGACGATGCAGTCAGCGCAATTAGTGAGCATGTTGAAATTGCGGCTATAACCCGCGGGGAAAAAGGCGCTGTCATCATTGCTAATGGCGAAAAAATCGAAATCCCGGCACAAAAAGTTGAAAACGTAATCGATACCACAGGTGCAGGTGACCAATTCGCCGCCGGGTTCCTTTATGGCCTTACTGAAGGGAAATCATTAGAAGAATGTGGAAAGCTTGGCGTTATTGCTGCTGCCGAAGTTATTTCACATATCGGCCCAAGACCGCATGTCAAACTTGCTGACTTAGCGGCATAAAGGATCAAGGATGGTGGGAGCTGTTTCCACCATCCCAGCCTAAAACGTTGAGTTTACGCTCAAATATCTCCATATATGCATCATCATCGCATACAATTCGCACCTCTTCGAATGCCTCTTGCATACGATCATTTATCCCCTGACAAATCAGGCGCGCCGCTTTTGGCCTTGGAAAACCGTTTTTCCCTGAAAAAATAGGTGGAAAAGAAATACTGGACAACAACATGCACCGCGAAAGTTCCATTATACGGCGCACCGTCCCTGATAAATGGGAATCATTATGATCAAACTCTGTCCGATAATATGGCACAACCCCAACAATTAAATGCTTCGCCTTCAGGTTACCCGCCGGCAGGGCATAAACATCCCCTATTTTAGGTTTGTATATATTATCTAAAATAAACTCATCCAGATTATACCCGCAAGCCTCTTGCAAGGCGGTATTAATCCCCCCAGAAAACTGCATATCCTGTGGTATCACCATCGCAATAGCATCAGTTTCCTGATCGGTAATATCCCCTTTAATAAGGTGTATCCTCTCAATAAATGGTTTGGACACTTCGCCCGTGTTTGATATCACTATTTTCATGATGAAATTTTACGTTCCGATTCTTACGATATTCTTTACATTTTCGCTTTTTAATTTTCCCGCCACTGCGGATGAAACAGAAAGCTTATTTGGTTTGGCAATGCATGGCCAATCAAAATACTCTGCCCAAAGCAAGAACCTGGACTACGTTAACCCAAACGCCCCCAAAGGTGGAGCGATTAAAATCGCCGCGATTGGAACATTCGACACCCTTAACCCTTTTTCACTAAAAGGTCAGGCTCCACAAAATATGAACCTGGTGTATGACCGTCTTATGCGCCGCGTCTGGGACGAACCCTTTACTATGTACCCATTGATAGCAGAGCATGTCGAAGTTCCTAATGATCGGTCATGGATAAAGTTCCACATTAACCCGAAGGCGCGCTTCCACGACGGCAGCCCGATCACTGCGCAAGATGTAAAATTTTCTTATGAGACATTAAAAGATCACGGCCGCCCTAACATGCGCCGTATATATAAGCTTGCAAAAAAAGTTACGGTAGACGGGCCTCAAACCATCACATTCACCCTGGGTGAGGGCTATGACCGTGAAACAATTATGATCTTTGCACTCATGCCTGTTTTATCAAAAGCGTGGTGGGAAGGTCGTAATTTTGAGGCAACAACAATAACGCCTCCCCTTGGTAATGGCCCCTACAGAATAAAAGAAACCGATACCGGAAAACGTATAACATACGAACGCGCAGATGATTACTGGGCAAAGGATATTTTCGCCAACAAGGGCCATTATAATTTCCAAACAATCACCTATGATTACTACCGTGATGATACAATCGCTTTAGAGTCATTCAAAAAAGGTGATCTTGATATACGCCGCGAATGGGATGTTGGTAAATGGCGCAGCGCGTATAATGATATGAACCCCAACCAAATAAAGATAGCCTTCCCGCATAAGCGCCCCGAACGTGCGCACGGTTTTTTCTTTAACACCCGAAAAGCCCCGTTCGATGACATTAATGTTCGCAAAGCCCTCACCTTGGCGTTTGATGCAAACTGGGTACAGAAAAACCTTTATCACGGGGAATTCAAGCGTATTGAAAGCTTCTTTCCCAACTCAATTCTATCTGCCGCGACGACACCCTCCGAAGCTGAGCTTAGCGCACTTGGTGTATGGAAAGATCAACTTAACGAAGAGGTTTTTCAGTTCAAGGGTTACGGATTGCTAACCGATAAAATGAAAAAAGGCGGCGCTGTTAAATATAAAAACGCACGCAACCAACTAAGGCATGCGGACACCCTCCTAAAAAAATCCGGCTGGATTATCTCTGAGGGAATACGCGTAAACAAAGAGACCGGCCGTCAATTTCAGTTCGAGCTGCTTATCTCCACCCCCCAAGATGAGAAGATTGCCCTAAGCTATAAGCGTAACTTAGAACGCTTGGGCATTAATCTTGAAATAAGAATGGCGGACAGCGCCACTTTTCAAAAACGAAAACAATCATATGATTACGACGTCATATCATTTTTTCAGCAATTCACCCTCTCACCGGGTACCGAGCAAACATTGTACTGGACATGTGAGGCCGCAAACGAAGTTGCACGTTTTAACTTCTCCGGTATTTGCAACCCCGCCTTGGATCATTTCGCGCATAAAATCGGTAATGCAAAAACCTATGATGAGCTTATGCTCTATGCACATATTATAGATCGTATCGCCCTTTCAGAATATATTTTCATCCCCCTCTTTTTCAAAGGAACAGACTATATCGCCCTTAATAAGACAATCTCCTATCCCGAGAATCCTCCCATTTACGGGGCCGTTATGGAAACATGGTGGGCGCAACAAAATTAACTATTATGACAAAGGCTGAATAATTACATTATTATATTGAGCTAACCCTTTATTTTTGTTATTCTTCTTTAGTAATTTTGTAACCAAAACAGAAGTTTCTGATGATGATTATGCGTTCTTTCTTAGTTATGGGTCTTGCCCTGACATTCTCTTTCCCTTCATTTGCTGACAATATTAACGACGAAATAGAGCATAAAGGCCAATACTGGCAGCGCATTTCTTCGTCTGACGCGATTTATATGCGCGGTCCGAAAGCCCAGCAAATGCTTAACCGTGATATTGCGCGATGCGTTGTAGAACTTCGTGAATTAGAGCGCTTGGGCGCGATCAGAGACGGTATCCCTGAATATGTTGACGGTGTTGTATTAGAACCAACAGAAGCCCGTCTTGCAGGTTGGGACACACCTGAGCGTGACAAAGAATTATTTGCAGAACATTCAGATTATATAGATTTCGAAGGATGCATGATTGACAGAGGTTGGGAGCGTGTAAAATACGTACCATTTGATGTTATGGAACAGGCACACGAAACATATCTATACACACACACAGATTACCGTGAAGGTGCACGTAAACTTAAGCTTCTTGAAGATGAAAGAAGTGATTACGACTCACTTAACGACTAAAAGTTTCCTCGTTAAAAAAGACAATAAAAGCTGGCCGTTTATTTCGGCCAGTTTTTTTCTATGGCCTGCTTTACCATATCGACAGTTAAACTTTCCATCAAACACCCACATGTAGAAGAGCTATAGCCATCATAATCAATCAACTCATCAAAGCTTTCAGGTGTTGAAACATACGCGCATTGATCCCCCCAAGGTGCATAAAGATGCGGATAGCTAGGGCCAAAAACCCCTACCGTAGGCACCCCGACCGCGGCGGCGCAATGCATTAACCCGGAATCGTTCCCTAAATAAAAATCACATAAAGACAAACACGCCGCGGCTGTCCCCGGATCTGTTTTGGCGATCACATCAATCTGCCTGTCCGCCGGCACTGTGTTTAAAACAGAATATGCGACATCTTCCTCACCCGGCGCAGCAAAGACCGCTATCTGCGCGCCCGCCATCAAGCCACCCTCCGAGGTCAACCAATCAATCACATCGATAAAACGCTCCGCTGGCCACGTCTTCCCCGCCCAGTTTGCAGACGGGCCAACACCCAACACAACGCCGTCACCTGTTACCAGTGAACGAGCACGATCTTTTTGATCCTGCGTAAACCATAATTTGGGGTTGGGAACCTGATCCCCCTTGAGCCGTAGCACAGAAGCATTTTGAATAACCTTATGTTGCCCTTTATCGATTGCACCACCATAAATATAACGCGAACGTGCCCGCACCAAACGCGAGACAATAGAGTTGCGCAGGTCGATAACAACATCGAACTTTTGCCGATAAATCTCCCGCCACACATCAAACCAATGTTTGTTATATTTTTGTTTTTTAACGGGAATTATGCGGTCTAAATTTGGGTACCCCTCAAATAAAGAAACCGCAAGCGGGCCGCAGCAAATTGTCACCTTTGCATTTGGGTAATGTTCATGTACAAAATTGAGCAGGCCAGATGATAACACCGCATCACCTATTCGGCTTGAGGTAATAAAGAGAACAGTATTAACATCTGATTGGAAATTCATAGGTACATGATGACACAGCAACCGTTTTTCACAACCCTTAAAGGGCGAGGAACCCTCAAAATTTCGGGGATAGAGCGTAAGGATTTTTTACAAGCGCTCATTACAAATGACATAGAGAGACTTACCCCCGAAACATGCCTGTATTCCTGTCTGTTATCCCCGCAGGGTAAGTTCATGTTTGATTTCTTTATACATGAACAAGATGAAGCCCTCATCATGGATTGCGAAGGCGGCAGTCGCCTGAAGGATCTGGCTCAGATGCTCAATATGTATAAGCTAAGGCGTGATGTTAACATCACCATAGACGATCACACCGACCTGTACGCCATTTTCGGCACAGATAAGTACGGATATAAAGACCCAAGGCACCCTGATATGGGCTACAGGTCATTTGAAAAGCCAAAAGATATAATAGAAGGAAATTGGCAAGACTGGGATCTGACCCGTATTTCACTGACCGTACCGGACGGCAGCCGCGATATGGAGCCAAAGAAATCCACAATGGACGAGGCCCGCTTAGACCAACTAAACGCGGTATCCTATGAAAAAGGATGTTATATCGGCCAAGAGCTTACAGCGCGTATGCATTATCGGGGGTTGGGTAAAAAGCACTTATACACGGTTACACCTGCTACATTTGGCATGAAAACATTTCCCAAAGCGGGTGATGCGATCGAATTTGAAAATAAGAATGTCGGTGAAATGCGCTCATCATGTAATGAGCTCGGCATTGCGTTGATCAAAGACAGCTTTGCAGAGAAAGTTTTATAACCGGCCTGAACATGCTTTATAAGCGCGACTAATCAATTTTTTAATTGGAAAGGAAGGCGTTACCTCTGCTTCTTTTGGATTGGCCTGACTTTCGCGTGCAAGACGTTCCTGTAGCCACTTAACTCGAAGCTCCATAACACATGTTCCACTGCCAAGAGACGATAAAGCACCATAAGCACCATTAGATTGAAAATCATGATTTAAATGATGTATACGTTGACTTAATTCCTTACGCTTTAGCATCATCGCCTGCCTATCTTCAGAGGATGAAGGCACAAAACCATGACTTTTTTTACCTGTGCTTGTCATTGCGCTCTTATAATCGACATCAATCGAATCAAGAAAGTTATAATACTCTTCTACAACCTGACAAACCATATCTAACTGAGATGGCGTGATACCGCCACGCTCCAGTTCGTGATCGTATGCCGCTTGATATTGTCTTTCAGCGTCTTCAAGTTGTGTCATTAACGATGATTGGTTCGTACTTACTGTATTCTCGGCCATGAGAGCATCATAAGGCTCTCCAACTGCGCAAGTGCAAAACCCATCTGACTTCCTGTACTTCATACATTCTTGATAATAATCAGATCGGCTATCTGCATAAGATACAGTTGCAAAAGCACATAGCCCCACAATAACTAATGTGAATAAACGCATTACACACTCCTCCTGTTTAATGGAAAGAGCGCTTAAATTAAGCACTCTTCTTATCTTTAAGCTCAACAACGCCTTTGGCATTGCCTGCCTTAATTGCCGCCTGACAGGCCGCCAAACGTGCGATCGGCACACGATATGGTGAACATGACACATATGTCAGGTTAATTTGTTCACAAAATGCGATCGATGCCGGATCTCCGCCATGCTCACCACAAATACCAAGCTTGATATCTGCATTGACCTGACGGCCCTTCTCTTGCGCAATATCAACAAGCGCACCAACACCTTCGGTATCCATAGACACAAAAGGATCGCGTTCATAGATGCCCTTGTCTGTGTAATATGGCAAGAAGCTGGACGCGTCATCACGGCTCATCCCCAGCGCAGTTTGCGTTAGGTCATTTGTACCAAAGCTGAAGAAATCAGCGTGTTTTGCAATTTTATCAGCAGTCAGCGCCGCACGTGGTAGTTCAATCATCGTACCGACAAGGTATTCAACGGACTTACCCTTTTCTTCAAACACAGCTTTCGCGGCGTTATCAACGACTTGGCGCATCAAATCCAATTCTTTTGCCGCACCAACAAGTGGAATCATCACTTCAGGGATAATACCTTCGCCTGTTTTGGTATCTACGTTCACAGCCGCTTCAAAGATTGCGCGCGCCTGCATTTCGTAGATTTCAGGGAATGTAATACCCAAACGACAGCCACGATGCCCAAGCATCGGATTCGTTTCAGTCAGCTCAGCAAGACGCAGCCTTACCTGATCTTCCGGGATATCAGCACCTTTTGAGAATGTTGTGATATCCTCGGCTGAATGCGGTAAAAACTCATGCAAAGGCGGGTCAAGCAAACGCACTGTGATTGGCAAACCGCTCATAATTTCGAACAGTTTCTCAAAATCATCGCGCTGCGCCGGAAGAAGCTTCTCAAGCGCGCTACGACGTTCACTTTCATCTGTCGCAAAGATCATTTCACGAACATTTTGAATACGCTCTGCGTCAAAGAACATGTGCTCTGTGCGGCAAAGACCGATACCTTCCGCGCCAAAGTCACGCGCAGTTTGCGCATCAAGTGGTGTTTCGGCATTCGCGCGTACTTTCATTGTGCGGCGTTCATCCGCCCACTGCATTAAAGTGCCAAAGTCACCGGATAGCTCAGGCTTGATTGTTGGCACTTCACCAAGCATCACTTCACCTGTACCGCCATCAATGGTAATCATCTCACCTTCTTTAATTTCCAAGTCACCCTTACGGATCACTTTTTCCTTTTGATCGATATACAGATCCCCTGCCCCCGCGACACATGGCTTACCCATACCGCGTGCGACAACGGCCGCATGTGATGTCATACCACCACGTGATGTCAAAATACCATTCGAGGCATGCATACCGTGAATATCTTCAGGTGATGTTTCCTGACGACATAGAATCACAGGCTCATCCGCATGCGCCTTCACTTCGGCGTCATCCGCGCTAAACACAACCTTACCATAAGCCGCACCGGGTGATGCCGGCAGACCTTTTGAAATCACATTACGCTCTGCTTTCGGGTCTAATGTCGGGTGCAACAATTGATCAAGCGATTGTGGCTCAATACGAAGAAGCGCTTCTTCTTGTGTAATCAAACCTTCTTCAACCATATCAACGGCAATTTTCAGCGCCGCCGCCGCAGTACGTTTACCTGTACGGGTCTGAAGCATGTAAAGATTACCCTGCTGCACGGTAAATTCAATATCCTGCACATCGCGATAATGCTGCTCCAGCTTATGACGAAGATCGTCTAACTGTTTAAATACTTCAGGCATTGTTTCTTCCATTGAAGGAAGCTTACCGCCCTCTTTTTCACGGCCCTGTATTGTCAAGGATTGAGGCGTTCTGATCCCTGCCACAACATCTTCACCTTGCGCATTTACAAGATATTCACCGTAGAAGAAGTTTTCACCTGTTGACGGGTCGCGTGTAAAGGCAACACCTGTTGCACAATCATTACCCATATTACCGAAGACCATCGACTGTACATTCACCGCCGTGCCCCAGCTTTCCGGGATTTCATTAATGCGGCGATATGTTATTGCGCGCGGCACCATCCAAGATTTGAAAACCGCACTAATCGCGCCCCAAAGTTGTTCTTTAGGATCATCAGGGAATGGTGTGCCCAATTCACGCTGAACAAGGTCTTTATATTCCTTAACGATATCCTTCCAACCTGCGGCATCAATGTCTGTATCTTGTGCAATATCCTCATCACGCTTATAGGTGTCCAAAATGTCTTCAAAATCATGATGATCTAGCCCCATCACAACATCACCATACATTTGGATAAAGCGACGATATGAATCCCAAGCAAAACGCTCATCACCGGATTTTTTCGCAAGGCCGTCAACTGTAATATCATTCAAACCAAGGTTAAGAACCGTGTCCATCATACCCGGCATAGAAACACGCGCACCCGAACGAACAGAAACCAAAAGCGGATTTTCAGGATTACCGAACTCCATACCCATTGTGGCTTCAACCTGTTTCAATGCGTCATCAACTTGTTGCGCTAACTCATCAGGATATTTATGACCGTTATCATAATACTGCGTGCAGACTTCGGTCGTGATTGTAAAGCCCGGAGGCACCGGCAACCCCAAAGATGCCATTTCTGCCAAATTACATCCCTTACCACCTAGAAGGTTACGCATAGATGCATCGCCGTCGTTTTTGTCTTTACCGAATGAATAGACCCATTTAGTCATGTAACACATGCTCCTGATTTAAATTTAAAAAAAATCTTAAAACGGTCTTCGGTTTAACACACTTTGTTGGAAAAAAGGAAGGTTTTAATCCCAGAAAATCCATAAAAATGCGCTTATTTCAGCTTTCGCGTCATCATGAGACATAGATTCTCATCAATCGGACGAAACTCACCGACCGCCACCTGTTTCCTGTCATAGCTTATGCCCTGCCCATCAGGGATATAGCCTAAGCGAGCATATAATCGCTGCGCCGCACCAAAAGAGGAATCCAAACCAACACCAATACCCATTTCTGCATGCCCTTTTTTCATGGCATATTTTTCACATAAATCGATAATCGCTGCGCCTATTCCCTGACGTCTGAATTTACCCTCTACATTCAAATCCTGAATCTCGGGCAATTCAAACTTTTTGAAATAAGCATATTTGGGCCCCCAGTTTAACAAGCAGTAACCGACAACCTGTTCTTCGATTACGGCGACAACGACCTCAAGCTCATTAAGTTCCATTCTTTCCAGACAACGGTCATAATATTGTTGATCATTGCCAAAGAACCTGTTGCTAATAATGAATTCTTGAAACGCACGCTCATATTCAGAACATAACAGATCAATTTGATATGACGAATCTTGCATAACCTCAGACAAATCCCTAATCTAACCTCAATAGCATCACCAGCTGAGGATACAGCCATGCACAATAATATAAAAGTATTATACCTCGCTATTTTACTTTGTATCACAACTCTTTCTTTTCCGTCTGCCGCGGAGGATGAAATCTCTGAGAGCCTGCTCTACGAACAAATCAAAGAAAGCGTAAATAAAAAAACAATGATGCAAACAAAGCGCTGGAACACACCGGATTATGGTGCGGATAAAAACAGCGAAAAAGAAGACGCTAAAGATGATGAAAAAAAAGAAAATGATGAAGCAAGCACTGACGATGAAGAGGAAAACCTAACCCAGCGTCAAAAAATTTGGAACAAATATAAGAAACTTGCTGAAGACGCAAAAAAGAACAAAGAAGAATCATCTAAAGACAGCGAAGATAAAAATAATTCTGAAGACAAAGACGCAGATGATACAAAAACATCCGACGCCAAAGACGATCAACCAACTGAGTCACAAGAAGAAACCACAGAAGAGAGCGCCGAAG
This sequence comes from Alcanivorax sp., assembly GCA_051967755.1. GTDB lineage: Bacteria > Pseudomonadota > Alphaproteobacteria > Micavibrionales > Micavibrionaceae > UBA1672. The sequence continues at coordinate 220,591 of JBQDYD010000004.1, read as the reverse complement.
AAGAGAATAAAGATCCCACAGGCATCGCAGGCATTCTTAAGCGATATAAGGATGCCCAAGAAACAAAAGGCACTTTAAATTCACGTTCTTTTGGCTCTATTGATTAGAATTTGCATTTATTCATATTATGTCTTGCCCCAACCATCAAAAGCTGGTTTAAAGCGTTATGATGCAAACACAATCAAGCCATATTGTGAATAAAAACAAGGCGGATATAAAAAATCCGCTATCGACCATGTCTGAACTTTTAGAAGATGACATGCGCGAAGTAAATCGCATCATTCTGGAAAACATGCAATCTGATGTTTCCCTGATCCCTCAGTTGGCGCAGTACCTGATTGCGGCAGGTGGAAAAAGAATTCGTCCGTTACTAACACTTGCTTCGACGAGCATTTTTAACGGCCCCATGGATAAGTCCTATCACCTGGCTGCTGCAGTTGAATTTATTCATACGGCAACACTTCTTCATGATGATGTCGTTGATGAAAGCCTGGAGCGCAGAGGCCAGCAGGCCGCCAATTTAATATTTGGTAACCAAGCCAGCGTCTTGGTTGGTGACTTTCTTTTCTCTAAATCTTTCCAGATGATGGTGACAAGCGGATCACTTGAAATTTTATCGATATTATCCGACGCAGCGGCAATCATTGCACAAGGCGAAGTCCTCCAACTTTCGACCACCAATGATGTCGATACGACCTTAGACTCATATCTAAAAGTGATCGAATCCAAAACGGCCGCTTTATTCGCTGCCTCCTGTGAAGTTGGGCCTGTTCTATCCGGCGCATCAGAGGAAGAGCGCACAGCAATGAAACGCTATGGCACTGATATCGGGGTTGCGTTTCAAATTATTGATGATGCGCTTGATTACAATGCCGACCAAACCAAACTCGGCAAAGAAATCGGCGATGACTTTAGAGAAGGCAAAATGACCGCACCCGTCATTTTCGCAATTCAAAGCGGTTCAGACGAGGAAAAAGCGTTCTGGCAGAGAACGCTTGGCGATAAACAACAAACAGATGATGATTTTGATCATGCACTCACATTGATCAGAAAACATAAGTGCTTTGATAAAACCATGGATTTGGCCGAACAATATGCACGCGATGCAAAATCTGCATTGGTAAGCGTCCCGAACGGCCCCTATAAAGTACTTCTTGCAGATTTAACCGATTACGTTTTATCCCGTAGCTCGTAGGATTGCGAGATGACCACACAAATCAAAAGCAAATGCTGCCCCGGCAGTACACAAAATCCCTGCAATAACGGTAAGCAGAAGATAGATATCATTCTATCACTCAGCATCTTAACCTTGGTTTTAACCATAGGCGCAAATGCCCTGTTGCATGTTCTATCCATCAATACGCCTGAATATTTGCATGATTTTGCGCATGCCTCCTCTCAAATATTATTAACAATGTGGTGGGGCGTGGCCATTGGTATTGTTGTCATTGGCTTTATGAATAGAATTCCGCGTGATTATTTCACCAATCTTATGGGCCGCAGCGATACATTCTCAGGATTAATCAGAGCCGTCATCGGCGGACTACTCCTTGATTTATGCTGTCACGGCATTTTATTAGTTGCGGCGAAACTCTATGAACGCGGCGTCAGCTATGCGCAGGTTGTGACTTTTTTGGTTTCAAGCCCTTGGAATTCCGTTTCCCTGACACTGGTATTGATTGGATTAATTGGGTTGAAATTCACGCTCTTATATATTTTGGGCTCCATGGTGATTGCGGTTGTAACGGGCGTAATTTTACAACAAATGACAAGAGCGGGATTTTTCCCCGAAAACCCTAACACCCCTGAAAAACCAAAAAACGTGAGCTTAATCAGCGGAATAAAAAACGCGTTTAAGAACGCCAGCCCGTCCGTAAAAGGCACAATAGGTATCCTTTCTAGCGGCTGGAGTGACGGCAAAACAATTATAAAATGGCTTCTGTTTGGTACGATTATCGCGGCAAGCCTAAGAACGTTCGTACCCACTGATATATTTGCCGCTTGGCTGGGGCCAAATGTGCTTGGCCTGTTTATTACGCTCTTAGTGGCGACAGTCATTGAAATATGCTCAGAAGGGTCGGCTCCCGTTGCCGGTGAAATCGTGACAACGGCTCATGCCCCGGGGAATGGCTTTACATTCCTGATGGCGGGCGTTGCCACGGACTATACTGAACTATTAGCGATTAGAGAGTTCACAGGAAAATGGGCATTTGCCTTTGCCGTGCCTTTGATAACAGTGCCGCAAATTCTATTGATTGGCTGGCTTATGAATATGGCGGGCTAAGGTTTCTTTTAGACCACTGCCCCCATAAACGCCCCCCAGAACAAAGCACAAAAGCCCAGCGCATTTAACGGGTAAACCGCCATTGGGGGTAATTTATCACGTACAAAGACATAATAAATCAAAACGAAAATCGGCGTAGAGAGCACAAAATACGCACGCAACCCATAAAGTTTTGCCTCGGGGAATAAGAAATAGCTTAACGCAATTGTTACAACCAAAAGGCCGGAGAGAATTTTATACCACATATCGGCAACATTGGTCAGAAGCGGGTTACCCGCCATCAAAACCCAGACAATCGCCGGACCTGACACCCAGAACACCAAAAAGATGCCCATGAAATAGGCTTTTCTATCAAGAAACATATATTGCAGGAAATTATCGCTTGTGATGGCGATACTTAAAATCGCCGCAAGATAGATTAAACTAATGACAGGGAAAAAACGGTGCACAAGAATATCAAAGAAATTCTTAGGAAGAATATGATCCTTTGTATCCCTCTCCAGCCTGATAATATGCTGGTATTTATCTTTATGTGCATCCATCATTTAAAAACTCGGAAATGTCCCTGCATATTAAAATATAATCAAAACCTTACTATTTTATTTACCGCACGGATAGATTGAAAATAACGCCATCGCAACGCCAGGCGCCGCGACGAACTTTCGGTGTAACTTTGCACGCTCATACATATACGCCAACACGCGCGTGTGTATTTCATTCAAACTAACATCTTTAGGAATACAAAAGTTCATATCAGATGTTAAATCCATCGCGCGCAACATGTTATGATAATCAATAACGCCTGCGATATATGCCTGACACGCAATCTTACCGCCTTTTATAATTTCCTCACCATACTTATTCATCGAGCATACTTTAATTAGATACTCGCCTGAAAACTGCGCTGAATATGCTTTTGAGGAAAAAGTGACACACAAACAAAACACACATAGAAAGACCACCGCAAGAATCTTGCTATGGCTAATCATGTTATATTTCATTCATACCTCACTTACTTTTTTAACTGCTGCAATACCGCAAAAGGTGAATCTTCATCAGATGTTTTCGCCTCTGCCGTGATAACGCGCGGCTGATTTTTCTTTTTATCACCTTTATGCTTATGCTTTTTACCCTTTGAGGCATCACCGCCTTTGGCCTTTTTGGATTTGAACGGTTTTTTACCGCGCTCTCCCTTTGCAGATTGCGACGCCTTCCCTTTCTTTAAACGGAATGTTGCCAATTCAGGTTTTTCATTTTCAACCTTTGCCTTAGCCTGCTCCGCATCTGCTTCGGCTGTATCAGAAGTTGCGTCTGCTTTTCCCGCCTCACCTTCGGCGGTCGCAGCATCTTCAGGTGTGTCTTGCTCCGCAGGATCATAGACCTTAACGTGCCCCATTGATTCCAGAACTTTATACAAATCCTCAATTGAACAGCCAAGCCATTCCGCCATTTCATGACGTGCCTGAAACTTTCCCTTTTCCGCGTGATCATAAACACATGATATAACGCGGTCCAACATATCAATACGAACCGCACGCCCACCATATAGCGGATAGCCTATCGCACGATAATAATCGGGGTTCGCATCAGGATCATCAATTTTAACTGACACAATACCATCGGCAGGAACGGATGCAGGAAGGCCATAGCCATTATAAATAGAAAGCAACAACGCACGCACACGCACAGCAGCAGGTTTATTCAAATCAGGCATAAACACCAAAACGGGCCCCAGCCTGATGCGTTTGGCACGAAGCTCTGTACGGGTTTCCGTGGTCAACTCCGCAATAAGGTCTTCAATCTCCTCGCGCGGAATAATGCCCAAGCGTTCATACACGCGCGCCGCAATTTTAGATACGGCATCTTCTTTCGGGGCAACACCCATCGGCACTTCTAATAAAGTCAGTGCCTCTATCGTTTCTGCAAGATACCCTTTCAGCCAAAGCTTCAAATGATTCAACAACTCTGTCGCATCATGTTTTTGCGTGATCTCATTATCAATCACTTCAATTTCAGGCTTCAAAGGATGGGATCCTTTTTTCAAAACAGCGACAGGCACGCCCGGCACAGGATTATTCACTTTTTCCTGCCACAGGATTTGCCCTTCGGGTGATAAAGAAAACTGGGTATTTTTAGACTCTAGCATAGGCTCTTTACGTATCTTGGTTTGTATGACGCATATTAATGCAGTTTATCCTTGGACTCATCAAGAGTTTTTGTTTAAATTCGCACCTGTATTAGACATTTATTTGATATTTTTTGACCTGTATGACAAAGGAAAAATATATGGCCCGCCTGAAATACCTACTTTTTGTACTCGCTTTGATACCATTAAGTTCCGCAAATGCGAACACGATCAACCAGCAAGGCGCAGACAAACTCAAAGAACATTTCCAAGCTTTATTGGATTATCAAAAGACAGTAAACGAAGCTTTGGGTTCTGTGAGAGTGGAATATCAAGGCGAACTGACTGTTACACCTGAACAAACATATTACGCCGCTGTTTTTCCGCGCATTCTTATCAAAGGCCCTGCCATTGAAGGCGTGCCGGACAGTGATGCCGCATTTGACATCGGGGTCATTAAAATCAACGCAGCGCCCGATGAAAAACCGGGATACTGGAAAACAGTCATGACATTTCCGTCAAAAATGACCCTTATCGGTACAAAGCCGGAAGAGAATTTTTCTATTTTATTCAAAGAGCAGAAATCAATCGGCCTGTTTAGCGGTGCGCTCGGATATTTCACAAAGACGGACATTAACTTATCTGACATTACCTTCGAAGCCGGAGGACAAGATATAGGCATTAATATCGGAGGGATCCAAGCCTATATGAAAATGGAAGAAAACGAAGACGGTGAAAACCGTTTTTCCGGCCCAGGTCATCTTTTAATGAACAACCTTAGCATTGTTCCGAAAGAACAAGGCGAAACCGTTAATGTCGGAGAGCTTAAGGCCGACTTTGTCATGAACAACTTTCAGATGCCTACATTGAAAGAGTATCAAGACAAAATCATGAAGCATGTCGACACGTTCAAATCACTTCAGGATATGAGCCCGGAAGAGGAAGAAGAGCTTTCAGGCACCGAAATCATGGATATGATCTTGGATCTGTATGAGTTTGATATGGACGGTTTTTCATTCACCTATAGCGCAAAAGACGTCAACATTGCATCTGATACAAACAATCAGTTCCGTGCCTTTGATACGCTTCAAGTTGGTTCTGCAGCACTTGGTTTTGGTTTTGACCAGATACAGTCTGATGCGGGGTCATTGGATATAATCGGAAACTATCAGACGGTGAAAATTACGCCTGAAGATCCTGAATATAAAGACGTTATCCCGCAATCAGTAAATCTGAACATCAAAGCATCTAAGATTCCCTATGGTCAGTTGACAAAAATCGCAACAAACACAGCGAAAGCGATTGCGGCAGATCCACAATCGGCGCAGATGGCCGGTTTGGGTGTAATCATGCGTCTGCCGGCAATTCTTGCGCAGGCAGGAACACAGGTAGATGTTGTCAATAACGGCGCAAAAACCAGCCTGTATGACGTGTCTTTAAACGGACAAGTCCTGACAGACCTAAGTGCATTGACAGGGTTCACTGCTCAGTTCAAAGCCGTGTTTGAAGGGTTAGACGCTCTGCTTTCAGTGGCAAAGAAAAATGCATCAAACCCCGACAGCAAGAACAAAGCAAATTTCGAACAAATGTCTCAGACACTTGAAAGCTTAAAAGCTGTTGGTAAGGCAGAGCAAGGCCCCAACGGTAAGCCTGCTTATGGCTATGAAATTCAGGCAACGCCGGATGGAAAGTTTTTAGTGAACGGGAAAGATGCACAGACTGTGTTCTCACCTGCCCCGCCGCCACAATAATTTGGTGTTATCATAATTACAGAATTCAGGGGCTTATCGGCCCCTGTTTTTTTTAAATCAGAATATAAGGAATGAGGGCATTCAACCGAAGCATCCCCTCGCGGCTCAAACGAACATTATCCTCTTCCCGCACAATCCATTGCTGTTCAATCGCAGTTTCAAAGCGCTTACGATCAACCTGAGAGAAGAAAGACAATCCTGTGCGCGCCTCAATATCATCAACAAAAACACCACCAGCCAGCCGCAAACCCATCATCAATAATTCATGAAATATGTCTTCATTGCTCAGCTGCTCAGGCTCATGTGCCCCGTGGCCTGCGGTTATAACGCGCTCTTTCCAGATTTCAGGCGCGGCATGATCGCGCGTTGCATATTTATTTCCACCACGTAAGAACCGCCCATGAGCGCCTGCACCAATGCCGATATAATCTGCCATGCGCCAATACACCATATTATGACGGCATTCATGCCCCGCAAGCGCGTGATTTGACACCTCATAGGCAAGCATACCGGCCGCCTGCGTGATATCCTGCGTCAACGCATAAAAATCTGCCCCCGCGACATCATCGGGAATCGAAAACTCCCCGCGAGAATGACGCATATAAAACGGCGTGTTACGTTCTATGGTTAATTGATAAAGTGATAAATGCCCTGCGGACATCTCTATCGCGCGCGTCAGCTCTCTCTCCCATGCGGCCAGAGTTTGGTCAGGGCGCGCATAAATCAAATCAAAACTGAAACGATCGAAATGAGTTTGTGCAAGATCAATCGCTGCCATTGCCTCTTTCAAATCATGGGTACGACCAAGGAACCCCAGCTCCTCATCATTTAGCGCCTGCACACCCAATGAAACCCTGTTTACCCCCGCGGCCCTAAAGCCTGCAAATTTATCATTTTCCGCCGATGTCGGATTGGCCTCTAAGGAGATTTCAATATCATTAGAAACAGACCAACTGCTTTGTACCTTATCAATAATTGCCTCGACGGTTTGCGGCGCCATCAAAGATGGTGTCCCCCCACCGAAAAAGATCGATACCACCTGCTTATCAGGCAAAATGTCTGAATAATATTCGATTGCACGCAGATAGGCCTGAACCCATTCCTCTTGGTTCAGCCCCTCCCTTACATGCGCATTAAAATCACAATACGGGCAGCGCGCCTCACAAAACGGCCAATGAAAATACACGCCCATTTGATTGGGACGAAACATCAGTTAATCCCTGCTCAAGCAATTTTGCACCAAGAGCTCAAACGCATTGGCACGATGAGAAATCGCATGTTTATCTACAGGGTTCATTTCCGCAAACGTCACATCATAGCCATCTGCCTGAAAAACAGGGTCATAACCAAACCCCTTTTCGCCGCGCATCGGCCATATAATCGCGCCATTCACGCGCCCTTCAAATGTTTCGGTGTGCCCGTCAGGCCAAGCCATTGCCAAAACGCACACAAAATACGCTGATCTGTCAGGATTATCCCCCAACGCCTCATGAACTTTATGCATCGCCAAATTGAAATCTTTTTCAGGGCCGCCCCAACGCGCGGAAAAAATCCCCGGATCCCCGTTAAGAGCATTCACGGCAAGCCCGCTATCATCCGCGAGGCATACTTTACCACTGGCAAGCGCCGCTGCCTTTGCTTTTAAAATGGCATTAGCCTGAAATGTATCGCCTGTTTCTTCAGGCTCAGGCAGGTTTAAGTCACCTGCAGTACAAAACTTACTGACATACGGTTGCAGCAATTCTGCAATCTCACGCGCTTTGCCTTTATTATGGGTTGCAATCAGCAATTCGTCTGATTCAAATTTTCGCATTTTTTATGCCTTTATCGCCTCGTCTTGCGCCTTCGTCAAAGCTGCACACCCTTGTTTCGCCAAAGCAAGCATTTGCATAAGCTCTTCCTCTGTAAACGGTTCTTGCTCGGCTGTGCCTTGAATTTCGCAAATCCCGCCTTTGCCCGTAATCACAAAGTTCGCATCAGTTTCCGCATCAGAATCTTCTACATAATCCAAATCGAGGACTGCGTTGCCTTTATAGACACCGCATGAGATTGCCGACACATTATCTGTGATAGGGCTTTCCTCAAGCGCGCCGATATTCATCAAATGCTCTATCGCAAGACTAAGGGCGACAAATCCACCTGTAATTGACGCTGTACGCGTACCGCCATCGGCCTGAATAACATCACAATCGATGCGGATCTGACGCTCTCCCAGCTTCTCCATATCCACAACAGCCCTAAGCGCGCGCCCGATTAAACGCTGAATTTCCTGCGTACGCCCTGATTGCTTTCCTCTTGCTGCTTCGCGATCCATGCGTGAATGCGTCGAACGCGGCAACATTCCATATTCTGCAGTAACCCAGCCTTTACCACTATTTTTCATCCAGCCGGGTACCCTCTCCTCAACACTTGCATTACAAAGCACATGCGTATCGCCGCACTTAATAAGGCATGAGCCTTCTGCATGTTTTGTATAGTTTGTAATCATCTCTATTTGACGGAGTTCATCCAATTTTCGGCCTGAAGGTCTCATAATTTTCCTGTATTGTGTTTTAGTGTTCAGTGTTTTTTGACGGTAAATGCATAATAAATCAAGATAAGTTTTGCCTATTCGCTGAATCCGCGTTAAAGTTATGGTTAAATTGGATTATTTGGGTTAATTGACTATGGTACAAAAACTTTTCTTCTCTTTTCTTTTCACACTATTTGCAGTTTCGTTTTTCATGAACAGCTCGGCACACGCGCAATATGCCGGCGGTAATTCATCGACAGAAGAGAAAATAGACGAAGAGTTCAGAATTAGCCTTTTCCCCGAAGACACATACGGGATCGCCTTTTTCCATGAACCGCATAAATCAGAAAAAGACTTCACATTACGTTTGTTTTATTACAACACAGTCGCTGGCTGTGCGCATATGGAAGACCTGACAAAAGAAGAAGATCAAGAAAAGTACAATTTCGTTGATGGTATCGCCACAAAGATCGTATCCGGCATTTTTGAAGTTATTATTTCACAGCCATCCTTAATAGACAGTGACGATCACCCGCGTTACACAAACTATGACTGTGAAACCAAGCACAATGATTCATATGTTGATCTCAAGCTTGACCGTGACTTTTTGATCCGCAAGAAAATCAAAAAAATGGGTTTCAAAAACATATACACGGCCGATTTCGGGGATTTTGATATCGACATTAATGAACAAAGATTCATTTTAAAAACCCCATCTCAAGAAGGTGAAATCTGGTACAAGCTTTGGTTCTTCCCGAAAAACACAGTGGTTTTGATGGTTCCTCAGGCAAAATTGGGTGTCGATGTGAAATCAGATCTGAAAGACTTTGCAATGGAACGTGGCCTTGTGCCACTTGAAGATGTGCTTGATGGCTATCAATTGCCGGCTAATGCGCACAATTATATGTTCTTTGATGATCCGAAAGGCGTCTTTGCAAGTAAACTGAGCGAAGAGAATAACTCTCTTAATGCAGGAACAATCACCGCCATGAAAACCTATTACGGCCCAGGCGGCACTAAGCAAGAGCCCTTCTCTATGGATGTTATTGCGAAATTGCCATTGGTCCTTAAGACGCAAGAATACTAATTTAAAAATCACAATTGGTATTATAAAGGCATTTACGATAGCGCGCTCTGGTGTTATGTAACTCTGATCTGTATGTTCAAACTGCAAGTGAGGGACAATGTCCAACGAAAATAATAGCGCTGAAGAACAACCACAAATCCATGAGGCGGATACCGAAACCAATTCGGCCGCTGAAGCACCGATTGATAATTCAGGGGATGGTTTGGATCTTGAATACCCTCCGTTCTCTGATGAAATTGATCCGGGCGCAGCGCAAAAACACGCAGAACCGTCCGAAGAACAGATTCGCATCCAACTTTTAGAAGAGCAGCTTGACCGTGCAAAAGAACAAATGGTCAGAGCGCTGGCAGACGCGGAAAATACGCGCAGACGCGCCGCAAAGGAACGTGAAGACGCCTCGAAATTTGCCGTTTCAAGCTTTGCGCGTGACTTGCTAAGCGTTGCAGACAATTTAAGAAGAGCGCTTGATGCCGTCCCTGAAGAAATCGTTTCAGAATTTCCGCAAATCAAAAACCTGACAGATGGAATCGAAGCCACAGAGCGTGAATTGCTTAAATCCTTTAGTAAAAACGGTATAGTTAAGCTCGACCCAATCGATGAGGCCTTTGACCCTAACTTTCATGAAGTTATGTTCGAAGCCCCGATGCCCGACAAAGCAGCCGGAACCATCATCCAGGTGATGGAACCAGGATATAAGATACACGAACGTATTCTGCGCCCTGCCCGTGTTGGCATAGCCAAGAATGCAGAGGGGCAACAGCCTCCACCGGAATCATCCGGGCACTCGGTAGATACCGAAGTATAAAACACCGTCGCTTTGTTTCACAAAATCGTCACATTTTTTTGTTAAAATGCGTGCACTGGTGCTGGATTTTATAATGATCACTTGTTATAGTCCTAGCCCATATAAACCTTTGGGGATTTATTCAGCGCTGCTTAGTCAGGCTGGTTGATAAATTCGCCGCAACAAATGAGGAAAAAATGAGCAAAATCATTGGTATTGACCTTGGTACAACAAACTCCTGTATAGCAGTAATGGACGGTAAAGAGCCCAGAGTAATTGAAAACTCTGAGGGCGCGCGCACAACGCCTTCTATGATTGCTTTCACAAAAGACGGTGAGCGTCTGGTCGGACAGCCGGCAAAAAGACAAGCCGTTACAAACCCTGAAAACACACTCTACGCGATTAAGCGTTTGATTGGCCGTCCGTTTGATGACAGACAGGTTCAGGAAATGATCGAAACTGCGCCTTTCAATATTGTAAAAGGCGATAATGGCGATGCATGGGTAGAAGTAGACGGCGAAAAATATGCTCCGTCCCAGATTTCTGCGATGCTTCTTCAAAAAATGAAGGAAACAGCAGAGAGCTACCTTGGTGAGCCTGTCACAAAGGCCGTTATCACAGTTCCTGCCTACTTTAACGATTCGCAACGTCAGGCCACAAAAGACGCGGGTAAAATCGCAGGTTTGGACGTTGAACGTATTATCAACGAACCTACTGCCGCCGCCCTTGCCTATGGCCTTGATAAGAAATCATCCGGCACAATCGTAGTTTACGACCTTGGTGGTGGTACATTTGACGTATCGATCCTTGAGGTTGGTGACGGTGTCTTCGAAGTAAAAGCCACAAATGGTGATACATTCCTTGGTGGTGAAGACTTTGACGCACGCATCATCGATTATCTGGCCGATGAATTTAACAAAGAAAAAGGCATCGACCTTCGTAAAGACAGCGTCGCGCTACAGCGCCTGAAAGAAGCAGCTGAAAAAGCGAAGATCGAACTTTCGAGCACATCACAAACAGAAGTAAACCTTCCGTTTATTACAGCCGATGCATCCGGCCCGCAGCACCTTCAGATCTCTCTGAGCCGTGCGAAGCTGGAAAGCATTGTCGCCGACCTTGTTAAACGCACGACTGAGCCTGTAAAGGCGGCGTTGAAAGATGCCGGTCTTAAGGCATCTGAAATCGATGATGTGATTTTGGTTGGTGGTATGACACGTATGCCGAAAATCGTTGAAACCGTAAAAGACTTCTTCGGTAAGGAACCGCACAAAGGTGTGAACCCTGACGAAGTTGTTGCCGATGGTGCCGCGATCCAGGGTGGTGTTTTACAAGGCGATGTTAAAGACGTTCTTCTTCTTGATGTTACACCGCTATCTTTGGGTATCGAAACATTGGGCGGTGTTTTCACACGTTTGATCGAACGTAACACAACAATCCCGACTAAGAAGTCTCAGGTCTTCTCAACCGCAGAAGATAATCAAAATGCTGTGACAATTCGTGTATTCCAAGGGGAGCGCGAGATGGCGGCGGATAACAAATTGCTCGGTCAATTTGACCTTGTTGGTATTCCACCTGCCCCGCGCGGTATCCCGCAAGTTGAGGTAACATTTGATATTGATGCCAACGGTATCGTGAATGTTTCTGCCAAGGATAAAGCGACAAATAAAGAGCAGCAAATCCGCATTCAGGCCTCTGGTGGTTTGTCAGATGATGATATTGATCAAATGGTTAAAGATGCCGAAGCAAACGCAGAAAGCGACAAGCAACGTCGCGACACTGTCGAGGCGAAAAACCAGGCGGAATCAATCATTCATTCTGTTGAATCTTCGCTTGAAGAATTGGCCGATGACATTCCTGCAGATGAAAAAGCAACCGTTGAAAGCGCCCTTTCCGATCTGAAAGATGTGATTGACGGCGAAGATGCGGAAGCGATTAAAGCAAAGACTGAGGCGTTATCTCAGGCAAGCATGAAGCTTGGTGAAATTGCATATCGCAAAGCGCAGGAAGAAGCCGCACAGGATGCTGATAATGAAGCCCCTGCGGCAGATGCGTCAAACACAAATGACGACGATGACGCCATCGACGCCGACTTTACTGACCTTGAGATCGAGGCAGAAGAAGACGATGATGAGCAAAAATCTGCTTAAACATATTTAATAATAGAAGATACCTTTGAGCAGAAGGTATCTTCTTGATTTTACAAAGATAACCGGTGATTGATGGCCACGCGTAATCAACAAAAACAACGCTATTACGATGTTTTGAAAATCCCTATGGATGCAACAAAACAGGAAATACGTGATGCATATTTGACGATGGCGCGCATCTATCACCCAGACCAAAATCCGCAGAACAGAACGCTTGCATCTGCCCGCTTCCAGAAAATTAAAGAAGCCTATGATGCTTTGCGTAACGAAGGATTACCGCTCAGGCGATCCGCAAATGACTGCTGATTGGGAGAGCACAGATGGCAGGCAAAGATTTTTATGAAACTCTGGGCGTCAAAAGCGACGCATCGGCAGATGAAATAAAGAAATCCTATCGCAAACTTGCGATGAAATACCACCCGGATCAAAACAAAGACAATCCGGAAGCTGAGGAAAAGTTCAAAGAAATCAGCGAAGCTTATGACATCTTAAAAGATGAACAAAAGCGCGCAGCGTATGATCGCTATGGAAGTGCCGCCTTTGACGGCAGTATGGGCGGCGGCGGTGCTGGCGCAGGTGGCTTTGGCGGCAGTGCATTTTCGGACATTTTTGAGGATATGTTCGGTGATTTTATGGGCGGCGGCGGTGCACGTGGCGGCAGCCGAGGGCCAATGCGCGGGTCTGACCTTCAATACACTTTGGAAATGACATTGGAAGATGCGCACAAAGGTAAAGAAGCCAAGATCAAAATCCCCGTAAACGACACCTGTGATGAATGTAATGGCACAGGCTCACAAGACAGCACAACATCAGCAAGATGCGGTACATGTGACGGCGCAGGCCGCGTCAGACAACAGCAAGGCTTTTTCACAATTGAGCGTACCTGCCCGACCTGTCATGGCGAAGGCACAATCATTAAAAACCCATGTAAAAAATGTGGTGGCGCCGGACGTACCCGCACCACCAAAACGCTAAAAGTGAAAATTCCACCGGGCGTTGAAACAGGAAGACGTATTCGCCTATCCGGCGAAGGTGAAGCAGGCATACGCGGCGGGCCACGCGGTGATCTTTACGTCATGATTAACGTAAAACAGCATAAACTGTTCCAACGTGATGCGGCGAACCTGTATTGCCGCGTGCCTATAACTGTTACACGTGCGGCGCTTGGCGGTGATGTAGAGGTTCCGACAATTGATGGAACGCGCGCAACCGTAAAAATCCCTGAGGGCACACAGACAGGTCAGCAATTCAGACTAAAAGGCAAAGGTGTAACCAAAATACGATCAGATGCACGTGGTGACATGTATATCGAGATTTTTGTCGAAACACCTGTTAACCTAAGCAAGAAGCAAAAAGACCTTCTGAATGATTTGGACAAGTCCATGAGTAACGGATCTGCGAATAAAAACTCGCCGGAATCGAGTGGGTTTTTCACAAAAATCCGTGAATTTTGGGATGACCTAAGCGAATAATTAACAAAAGAGAACGATATGAGAGTCGGTATTGTTGGCTGTAACGGCCGCGTTGGAAAACTTCTTACAAGTGAACTTCTTTCAGGTGACTGGGAAGAGCATGGCCTTGAACTGGCCGGAGGATCTGCGCGCAGTGGCACGAATGTAGATGGTGATTTTTTTGTCACCGACGATGTTGATGCATTGTTTCAAAAATCAGATGTCGTGATCGATTTCACCCTTCCTGAGGGGACTCTGGCCCATGTAAAACTGGCAGAGAAACATAAAGTGGCTCTTGTCGTGGGTACAACAGGCCTAAGCCTTGAAGATGAAGACGCACTTAAGGATGCGGCAAAAACAGTGCCCATTATTTACGCCGCAAATATGAGCGTCGGTGTAAACCTTCTTCTTGCCCTGGTAGAGCAAGCCGCCGCACGGCTGGCGTCTGAATGGGATATTGAGATTTTCGAATCGCATCACAAATATAAAGTGGACGCCCCGTCAGGAACGGCGCTTGCCCTTGGTAAAGCCGCAGCAACAGGCCGTGGAAACAATCTGGAGAACCTGGCAGATTATGATCGTCATGGTCAAATCGGCGCGCGTGAAAAAGGAAAGATCGGTTTTTCAGTTGCGCGTGGCGGCGATGTTGTCGGTGAACATACCGTCTTTTTCTATGGTGAAGGTGAACGTCTGGAGCTTAGCCATAAAGCGACCAACAGAAGCTTATTTGCAAAAGGCGCATTACGCGCGGCGGCTTGGTCAAACGGCAAAGAGCCGGGGCTTTATTCTATGCGCGATGTGCTTGATTTATAAATCAACGCCCTCTTCGCCCAGAATTTTTCTTTTCACCTCTTTACCCCACATATAATTTCCAATCGCGCCGTCTTTTTGGATAACGCGGTGACATGGCACAATAAGGGATAACGGATTCTGCCCGACCGCTGTCCCCACAGCACGTTGCGATTTCGGGCGTCCTATATCCTCCGCGATATCTTGATAGGATTTCGTCGTTCCCTTATCAATTTCGATCAAGGCATTCCAAACCATTTTTTGAAAATCAGTTCCGCGTAAATCAAGCGTCAAACCGCTGATCACATCTGCGCGCCATGCATTTAAGGCCATCTCTGATAAGGTTTTTGCCACCGTATCACTTCGCATTAGCTCGGCATTCTTGAATGTGTTCTTTAATTCTTCCAGCCCGTCTTTCTTATTCCCCTCAACCATAAACCCCAGATAACAAAGCCCATTATCAGATTGGGCAATGATCATGCGACCAAATTCGGTATCCTGAAAACCGTAAACTATTTTTTCCATCTACACAGACTTCCCTGAAAGCACACTCTTTGATAAACATCTACTATGCCTATGAAAAAAGACAATATCTACGAATTTTTCAAACGATTACGCGCAGAGAATCCTGAGCCTAAGAGTGATCTTGAATATACCAATGCCTATACTTTGCTTGTTGCGGTCACACTGTCTGCGCAGGCGACGGATGCGGGGGTAAACAAAGCCACGCACGCGCTATTCAAAATAGCGGATGATCCGGAAAAAATGCTACATCTGGGTATAGACGGTTTAAAGGAGCATATAAAAACGATTGGCTTATACAATAACAAAGCCAAAAACGTCATAGCGATGGCGGAAATTTTGGTCAATGAATATGATGGCAAAGTGCCCGACACGCGCGAAGATTTAATGCGTCTGCCCGGTGTCGGCAGGAAAACGGCCAATGTCGTTTTAAATATTATCTTCGAACAGCCGACAATGGCTGTCGATACGCATATTTTCAGGGTGTCTAATCGCACAGGGCTTGCCCCCGGCAAAAATCCCGACGCTGTAGAGCAAAAATTATTAAAAGTCGTCCCCGAAGAATTCGGCCTATATGCGCATCACTGGCTCATCTTGCTCGGCCGCTATACCTGTAAAGCGCGCAAACCAGAATGCGCGAATTGTTTGGTTGCCGATCTGTGCGGATTTAAAGATAAAACACTCTAACGTAAATATTCATAACGCCCCCTCTCGGCTGAAACATTCTTCTGCAATTTTCTTAAGACAATAAAAAAACCGGACATCCCTATACGGGGACATCCGGCTCTAATTTTTTTACGGAAATTATTCAGATATTCTCTTAGTAGCTAGCGTGCGCCTTTGAGAATAGACCTGATTCTGCATTGGCTGCTTCGCGGTCACTTTTTTTTGCTTCCTTTGTCTTTGCCATTGCTGATGCTTCTGAACCTGAGCGATATTTATCAACTGACTTCTGGTCAACTGTGCCCTTCATTGGTGTCATACGACCGTCAATCATTGCGCCCGCTTCTACTTCCAGTTCACGGTAAGCGATTGAACCTGTGATCACGCCTGATGATTTCAATGTCAAACGACCGTTAACAGTCAAGTCACCTTCGAAACGACCTGCGATTGTTGCTTCTTCGATTTCTACTGTACCGTAGAATGTACCGCTCTCTGCAACATCAAGAACTTTAGAGCCTTTAAGAGCTGCTTCAACTGTACCTTCAACAAGTAAGTGATCACATGAGTCAATCTCACCAGACATGTTAATGCCGCGGCCGATTGTCAATGTACGGTCACTTGCACCTTGTGGTTCCGGTGCCTGTGGCGGTGTGTAGGAAGATGCACCATAAGAGGACCCACCGGCATAGCCTGAACGGGAAACAGATGGTGTGTAACCTGAACGTGCGTTATCAGTATCCTGATCGCTTGACTCTCTTGCGTACTTACCTTGCACGTTTTCTTCTTCTTTTGCTCTCATTGTTGTCTTCTCTTCCTGTGTTTTTGTTTGACTGTAACCATATTTGCGCACCGGCTTCTCTTCACTTTCCGCTGGCTTGCGATCTTCTGTTGGTCGTGATGTTGGGCGAGATTGTGTCTCTTCTCTCTCACGACGGAATGTCTTTTCTGATTGCTCCTGAGACTTTTGCTCAGGCTCTCTAACCTCTGACTTTACACGATGAAACATATTTGCACCTTTCCGTAAAAAACATATAAATTGGGGTCACGAACGCAGCGAGAAAACACGTAAGCGATTACCAATACCGATTTGTTATGAACATGAAAAAAGTAACATGAGCTTTTTCCACTCGCAAGGGATGATTAAGAGTTTTCCCCAGACAAAAAAGTATCGTTTTGATTTAGCTCAATTATAATTTTTTTTGCACTATTTATGCAAATTCTGTTTTCAGGGTGCAGCATATTTTCCGTAACACAACTATCCACCATTGAAGAAATCATAGATTTTTTGAGCCATCGCCTGGGATATGCCCTCCACTTTGGCGATGTCATCAACACTTGCCCGCTCCACTGCTTTTGCAGAACCAAAATGCAGCAAAAGTGCTTTTTTACGTTTTCCGCCAACGCCTTGGATTTGATCAAGCGGGGATTGCGTGATGTTTTTTTGCCGCTTAGCACGATGTGTTCCAATGGCAAATCTGTGCGCTTCATCACGTAATCTTTGCAGATAATGTAAGACAGGGTCATTCACAGGCAATTGGAATGACGGTTTATCCAACATAAAAAATTGCTCTCTTCCTGCATTACGATCCGGCCCTTTTGCAATCGCAACAAGCGTAACTTCATCAATGATTCCAAGGTCTTCCAGCACCTCTCGGCTTGCGCTTAGCTGCCCTAAACCACCATCAATTAACAAGATGTCCGGCCAATTTTCAGAGCCAACGCCCCCCTCTTCCTTTAAGGTGCGTTTAAAACGGCGCTCTAAGACTTCGCGCATCATCGCATAATCATCGGCTTCGCCTGCTTCTCGAATATTGAATTTACGATAGGCATTTTTCACAAAGCCGTCTTCCCCCTCAACAATCATAACCCCAACCATATTCGTTCCCGAAATATGACTGTTATCATAAACCTCTATGCGTTTCGGGGTATCATCAAGACCGAATAATTCGGCAACACCGCGGCGCAATGATAATCGTGTTGCAGATTGCGCCATTTGACGTTTCAACGCTTGCTGCGCATTTTGCACAACGAAATCAAGCGTACGTTTATATTTTCCGCGCTGTGGAATAATGAACTTCACCTTATGCTCGGCTTTATCCGTGAACGCCTCCTCAAATAACGGAATATCAATAACAGGCATATTTAAAACAACCTGCTTTGGTATCGCCTTTGTTTGATAGAACTGCGCGATAAAGGCGGCCAAAATACTTTCATCATCATCGTCTTTGCTATGACGCGGGAAATAAGACCTGTTACCCAAATTGCGGCCCGCACGATAAAAGAACACCTGAACACAGCACACACCACCTTCCCTAAAGAAACCAATCACATCTGTATCACCGATATCACTATCAATATCATGACGCGCCTGTATCGACGTCAGGGCCCGCACCCTATCCCTATATTGCGCCGCCTTTTCATAATCTTGTTGATCACTGGCCTCTTGCATAGATGCCACTAAACGATCTTGAACAGCGCGGCTTTTACCCTCCATGAAATCGCGCGCTCCGTGCACTTGCTCTGCATATTCTTGTTTGCTGACATAGCCGACACACGGCGCTGTGCAACGTTTAATATGGTATTGCAGGCATGGCCGGTTGCGCGTTTCAAAAACATGGTCGGTACAATTTCTAAGCAAAAATGCTTTTTGTAAAACCGCTATTGTCCTGTTCACATCACCGGCACTTGGAAACGGGCCGAAATATGTGCCCTTAATTTTCTTCGCGCCGCGATGTTTCAATATTTGCGGATAATCATGATCTTCTTTCACCACAATATATGGAAATGATTTATCATCACGCAGTAAAACATTAAAACGCGGCTGAAACTTCTTGATTAAATTCGCCTCAAGAATAAGCGCCTCTGCCTCGGTATGAGTATTAATAAACTCCATACTTGCCGTCAGAGAAACCATTTTTTGCAAGCGATGCGGCAGACTGCCAAAATTGGCATAATTTGCGACACGCCGCTTTAATGCCTTTGCCTTTCCAACATACAAAACCTCACCATCCGCAGAAACCATGCGGTAAACACCCGGCGTCTCAGGAAGTAACCTTACGTTATCCCGAATGACGTTAATTCCGTTTTCTATAGATGGGGACACTGCTTTTTCACTTTTTTCTCTTATAAATCACCCTGCTCAATGCAGACTACAATACTTATATATCCGCATACATATGATCAACTGCATACATATGCACTCACACCTATCCTAAAGTATTATCCATGATATCACACAGCGAACATCATAAGATACTGATATACAAACCAAAACCCAAAACCGCATTTAATCCACCCATAATTGTATAAATTTACTTGACAAAACTTGCCTGCTCGCAACTATTGTTATGACAACTGTGTGGAGGAAATTAAAAATGAACAAATACGAAATCAAACATACCATAACGAAAAAAACACTTTTCGAGGGGACGTATACAAGCTTTAAATCATGCATTGAAGATGCCGTAAAACAAGGCGTAGAACTATGTTACGCCGATCTCAGGCATCAAAATATGGCATCTGTGAACCTCGATGGTGCAACCCTTACCAACGTCACATTTACCGGCTCCAACCTTATGGGGGCAAACCTTTCAGAAGCAAATTTAGACCAATCAACTTTCCACAACTGTGACATGCATAACGCATGCCTTTCATTCAGCAATCTGAATTCATGCGACTTCAGAGGCACCCTGTTTGGCGGCACTTTGGTAAATGATACAACAATGAAAAATGCTGAATTCTCAACCCTCTCCTGCTTTGATTTGGACTTTTTCAGTGTCTTAACAATGGAGGGATGCACATTTGTATGGGAAACGGAGGAATGCTTCGACATGTCACAGCCGCCAATAGTCATTAAAGGCTTGCTGAATACACCTGTGATCATAATGGATCACCATATCAAGGTCGGGTCGCATACCTTATCCAAGGCGCACCTTCCGCAATTGGTAAACACTCTCACTCTGTACACAAGCAAACTAACCGCATGATTTAATTGAATTACCACGAAAAGTATCCGAATAAAATCAGCATTAACATTACCAAAAGCCCCTGACATTCGCCCCCCGTTGAGCAAGAGTATCGCCCTATGACTGTTTTCTTTATTATTGGCAGAAAAGTACAAATATATATAGAGTTCAACTCATCATTTGGATTACGCCCGCTGCTGCTGACTGAGGACTATAAAAATGAAAAAATTATACATATGCCGTATGCGCAAATCATTTTCACACCATTCAAAATTCTAAGAAAGAAAAATGATGAGCACAGGATTAGAGCCTTTTCTAAAAATATTATACGAACTTCAAAAAATAAATCCTGAATTCCCGATCCAATACGCCATATGTCTCAGCGAAATTGCAAAATCTGAAGGCATGTCCCTCACGGACCTGTCAGAAAAAACGGGATTGGCACTTTCTACCGTTTCTAAAATAACAACCGCCCTTTCAAAAGAAAGCAAAAAGCGCATTCACTACGAACTGGTAAAAATAGCCGTCAACCCAAGTGAAAAAAGACGGAAACAACTATACCTGACAACGCACGGACATCGCTTACTAAAACGCATAGAAAATATTATTCAGGATAAAGGTTAGATTCAGCGATTGCATCTCTTGATTTTCTCCCTTATACAATCCTATAACCTATTCCTAGGTTGGGCCTGTGGCGGAATGGTAGACGCTGCAGACTTAAAATCTGTTGTCCGTATGGACGTGCCGGTTCAAGTCCGGCCAGGCCCACCATTTCATTATTCCCCTCCCGTAAATCGGCTAAAAGCGTGAATGGCTGCGAGAAAGCGGCGGTTCTAAAACCGTGATTTCTGTCGTAGGTAATCTTGTCCGCAAATGCCATTCGAAGCAGCATTCTGCGCTGTTCGACGCACTCGCTTTCCCAGAGTTTAAGCGGGCTTCCAAGGAATGTAATAGCGGTTCTAAATGTATCTTCAAAGCTCTCTATCGGACGACCGCAATTTTTGATTTTTTCATCCATAATCAGCTTCTCTTCTTGCAAGCTTCTGATCTTATCCTCATAGGTATCGATTAAAATCGCATTATCAGCCTCTACAATGCGATCCAAGAACTGATTAACCTTTCGATCAATCAGCGCGAGTTGCTGTTTCAGCGCCTTTGTTTGGTCTTTGGCTTGGCCTTGTCGGTCTTTCCATAGCTGATCAAAGATATCGAGCGCCATGTAGAACGTTTTGGGAGATGGTTTTAGAGTCTTTACAATCTCTAGGAATTCTTCCTCCATTTGCGCTTTGCGAATAGATTTCCCGTATTCGGCGCAACCTTTATTCGAACACAGATAATACGGATACTTCGTGTTACGCCCCTTTGACCAGCAGGAGGTTAAAGGCCGATCACAACAACCGCATGTCACAAACCCTCTTAACGGAAAGTCATCTTTGATATTCGCCTTCATTGGGGCTTTTGCACGTCCGTCCAAGCGCTCTTGTATGCGCTGAAATTCCTCATAGCTTATGAGCGGTTCATGCTTGGCAGGATGCAGGGATATCCCCCATTGCGGCACATCGATATAACCAGAATACAATACGCGGCGCAGCAGGTCGGATACGCGCTGCACGTTCACCTTACCGTTCCTCATTCTCGGGAACTCTTGATAGAGATCAAAGAAACGTGTCAGCTCTGCGATGCTCTCAAAGCGGCCTGATGCGAAGCCAAGCAAGCCTTCTTGAATGATTGAGGCCATAGGCTCATCCCGCACCAGCATTTTACCATGACCACTCACGCGTTCGTATTTGTAACCCGTTGGCGGATAAAACACCCAATAGCCGTTCAGGACGCGGGCACGCATGCGGTTCTTCACTTGCTCTGTGTTCTTTTGGCGGTGGTGCTGCGAAACACTGGCGAGAAGGTTTTCGACAAGCTTGCTATCGGAATCTTCGCCGAACTCAATAGACGGGCTTTCCAGCTTGCCGCCTGCATCACCGATGGCGGTGCGAAGCTGTATATGCGCTTCAAGGTCGCGCGCGAGGCGGCTGATATCATCAATGATAACAACGGGGTTTTCGTGTTTGTGTTTTTTAAGGAATTTGAGCATGGCTTGCATGCCCGGGCGATTGATAAGGCTTCCTGATACGCCCTCATCACGGAAGACTTCTATCACTTGATATTGCTTATGATCGGCATATTCGCGGCATCTGGTTTCTTGTGATCCGAGGCCATCGCCTTTCTTGACCTGTTTAACCGAGGATACGCGGGCATAAATGACGGCGGTTTGTTTATGGCTCTTCATGGGCGGACTCCTTGCGGCGGCGGTGGATCGGTTTTGTTTTGTATTGGATGGGTGGATTCTAGCGGCTTCGTTGAATCCTGTCCATGCGCTTGTGAGGATTTATCACGCGCATGCTGGACGGGATGTTTGCCAAAGGCACGATCAACAAAGCTTTCCATGATGTGCCAAAGGTCGTGGATGTATTGGATTTTCTGCTCGCGGGTCATATCCCAATCGTCAATCATCGCGAGGTATTTTTCTGTGTCGGGTTTCATGATATCTGCTCCTGTTCGTTTGTGCATTCGACAGGATCAGAATATCATCGCATGTGCAGGCGTACGGGCGAAGCCCCACAGCAAGAGGGATGAAACGGGAGAGCGCAGCTTCTCCCTTTCCAAGCGTATTGTATTACAATACACAGCTTGCCTTTCGTCTTAAGTCAGATTTTATTGAAAATGAAACGCTGTTATGAGATGTTTCGAGATGTCTAAAAACCAAATACATGTTGATTGCTCAAAAATTGTCGATTGGGAAACCTTTCACGACGAATTTCAGGAAAAGATGGGCTTTTTTGATGGCTATGGTCGTAATATGAATGCTTGGATTGATTGCATGGGTGATATGTACACAAATGGAGAGTATGAATCTCTTTCCAAGTTTTCGCTAAATGATGGAGATATATTCACATTGATACTCGACCAGTCAGAGGGGTTTATAGAAAATCATCTGGATATATTCTCGGGGCTTTGTGAATGCATAAGTTTTGTTAATAACCAAGATGAAAATATTTCATTAAATTTAGAGCTTCGCTGAGACATAAAAAACGCCGTACAGACGTTCCGCAAGCTGTGTGTTGTACTACAAATCTTCGATTTTTCGTCAACACGCTTGGCAAGGGAGACGCTGCGCTCTCCCGTTGCATCCCTCTGGCCTGATGGGATGATGCGGGAACAAATCCGTTCCAAACTTTCACACCATCAAAGACGAATTACGTCATACGGGTCATCAAATTTTGATGATGGCGTATTTTGTGGATCGGAACCATTGCAACATGTCCCACAATCAAAACAAGCAGTCCCCAAATCAAGGTTTCGTGTACTTCGAGAATATCATGGTTATGTGTGTAGTAGCCGACAAGCCCGCTGATTGGGGTAATCAACAGCATAAGGTAAATCAGCGCGTGACCAATTTTTGCAATGCCCCATTCCTTATCCGAAAGGCTATCAGGTTTGGCCGGTAATTGATCTTTCTGTGCTCTTTTAATCCCAATACGTAAAATCGTAATTGCCAGAATGGAAATTCCGAGAATTAAATGCGTTTGAATTTGCCATAAATTATCATCATCCATGAAAAAGCCTACTGCAAATTGTAAGGTAATCAAAAGCACCATCAACCAATGTATGAGACGCAAGGTTTTGGGGTATTTATTATTCATTGTTTACACCACTTTCTTTAAATTTTTGAGATTTTTTAAAAACGCCGAGATGTCGACCACGGTATGGAATAGAAAAAACCATGTCATACGCCGATAAATCTTCGTTTTCATATCGGGCGATAATCAGTCCTTGCGGATGCTGATTGAGCCAATCTGGCATGTCGTGAAATTCGATACTGTCGATCGGTTTTTCTATCCGTCCGATAAAACCGAGTTCCCCCTGATACTTTCGAACAAATGCGAAATCGTGGTCTTTGTTATTCTGATAAAACGCAGCCATAGGCGTAAGATCGTATTTATATAGTAAAAAGCTATGCAGTGATGCTTGCCCGACAATAAATAAGGCAATCAACAATAACGCCATATATTTAACCAGTTTTTCAGATGTCAAAATTTGAGATAAAAGAATGGCGATATATGGAAGTAACGGTACCAAATAATGTGGCTGTTTTCCTGCAATCAATGAAAAAGAAATAAACACTGGCACAAAGGCACATATTAAAAAACGTGTAGCCTTATCATTTGATGAAACATTTTTAATTTCTCGCCAAAAATGAGGGGTAAAGCACCAAGGCATAATCATAATCGGCGCAAGCATCAAAAAGAAATAGAACGGGCGCACATGAGAAGAGCCAAAATCACCGTGAACGCGTCCTGCTGTTTGCTCCCATAATATCCAATACGCGAAATTCTGATCGGCCTGTAGTAATGCAGGAACCAACCATAACAGAATAGGAAATGCAGAGATAAGCACACTGCCACCTATGGCTTTGTAAAATTTTGCGTTCGTTACGACTTGGCTTTTACTTTTCCAAATCGGAAACAAAGCTAACGGCCATAGAATATATAAATATGCAACAGGCCCTTTAATAAGAACGCCGCAGCCCATGAAAATTCCTGCAAGAAGTATAGTTTTTACATTCGGTTTTTCAGCGTAATTCAAAAATGTGAGCAAACTGGCGAGTACCGCGGCAGTCAGCGTTAAATCAAACATCACCATCGTACTGTAGATCAAAAAAGGCAGAGCGCCGAGCATAAGCCACGGCACCAAAAACACCTTTTCTGATTTATGATCGATATATATTTTTTTTGCTAATTTTTCTGAAAGAACCAAAACCAGAGTAGAACCGATAAAGACAGGGATTTGCGCAGCCCAACGACTTACTCCGAAAATGTTCCAACAAAAGTTAATCAGCCAAAATAACATTGGCGGTTTATGGTGATACGGATCAAAATTTAGCGAAAGTAATGTGTGATTGCCGCTTATAAACATTTCCCACGCCACGGTTAAATAGCGTGTTTCATCAATCGGAAAAATTGGACGAATAAAGATTGTACATACAAAAAAGACCGCAAAAGCAATCAGGTAGGAATAGCCCTTAAGCATTCTCATTTTTGTTCACTTTCAGGAAATAAAGATTTCGGGAATAAATCAAAATACCGAGGCTCTGCCCCAGCATGAAGACAATATCTTGCCGATATACGGAATAGCTAAGTAAGATAATGGCTCCGCCTATACTAAAAAACCAGAATGCATTGGGAATGACACTTTTCTTTGCGCGTTCAGATGCAATCCATTGCACCAGAAAACGCATAAAGAACATAGTTTGACCAATTAGGCCAATGCTAAGCCACAGTATTTCTTCGCTCATAAAAAATGACCTTTTCTTCGTCTTGATCTTCATTTTGAATAATTTCGTGCCATGTAAATCCTTGTGGCAATCCTCGGATCAGAAGCCATTTCACGCCTATCAAATCGGTGATTCCGACCCAAAATCTGTTCCAGAAACCATATTTTGATTGGCCTGCAACCCGCGGACGATGCGATACATCAACATGCAGGATTTTGACACTATCACGCATCAGCAAAGCGGGTAGAAAGCGATGCATATGTTTGAAATACGGTAAGCGAATATAATCTTCGCGGCGGATCAGCTTTAAGGAACACCCTGTATCACGCGTGCAATCTTTTAAAAATGAGGAGCGTATGTTATTCGCCCATCGTGATGAAAGGCGGCGTAATAAATTATCCTGTCTTTTCTCCCGTTGCCCTGCGACCATGATTTTAGGATTTTTAGAAATATTATCCTTATATGTTTTATATAGTAATCCAACATCTTTCGGATCATTCTGTCTGTCACCATCCATAAAAACCAAAATATTATTCCCCGCAGCGCGGGCAGCAGTCATAAACGCAGCGG
Source organism: Alcanivorax sp. (assembly GCA_051967755.1). Lineage (GTDB taxonomy): Bacteria > Pseudomonadota > Alphaproteobacteria > Micavibrionales > Micavibrionaceae > UBA1672. The sequence goes on along the minus strand of JBQDYD010000004.1, from coordinate 194,612 downwards.
ATTGACCTGTGCAGACCTCGTGTTTAATGACGCGTAAAAATGAAAAATCATCACGCGCAGATTTTAATAACTCCAAAGATCGGTCAGTGCTTGCATCGTCAACAACAATCACTTCACTAATCGGGGTATTTTCAGCGGCGGCTTTCACCTCTTGCAAAAGTTCAATAATGTTATCTTCTTCATCATGAACGGGAATAATAACGGTGATCATATATCACCAGCCTGATTTTTTATGGGCATTTGGAACTCCGTAAAGTGTTACAGAGTTAATTTGGATCCATAACCTGAAGCCAACCTGAAGAAAAAATTATCTGCTAAATTTTTTATTCGAAGTGTGTTTTTTGTGACACAAAAGCTTTTATCTGAATAGATTCTCCCAGAGGGCTAAAACCTCAAACAAGCGGCTCGATGATACCTCCACCATCTCATTATTCCTCTCCCGTTGCATCTCTCTCGCTGTATGGCCTGACTTATGCTTTTTTCGGTTTAACAAAAATCAAACTCAACCAACCCAAAATAAGGGCTATACCACCGAGGGGTGTTAATTTTCCAAGCTGTGGCACGTCGTATAGCACTATGAGATACAGGCTACCGCTGAAGATTAGAATACCAACTACAAACAAACAGGCGGATATAATGACAGAACGTTGTGGCGTTTGGTTGAGTGCATAAAGCCCCAGCGACAAAAGGACAACACTATGAATTTGGTGATAACGTAAAGCCGTTTGAAGTGTATCGAATTCGGATGTCACCATCGCGTGTTTTAAAGCAGCACCCAATATAACTGAACTTGCACCAAGCAGAGCAGCAGCAATTAAAATCCATCTCATGCTTTTATATCCATTTCTATCATTACGCGTAAACCTGAGGGCTCATTATCAGAAAGAATAAGCACAGCATCGTGAACATCCGCAACCCACTGCACCATTGCCAAGCCAAGACCACTGCCTTGCCTGTCATTTTTATGAACGCGGAAAAACCGCTCCAGCACTTTTTCTTTGTGCTGGTCAGCTATGCCCTTACCGTGATCAGAAACGCATAAGGCTAATTTCTCAACATTCTTAGACAGTCTGATTGTCACAGTTTCTTGTTCAGGTGAAAATTTAATCGCATTATCGAGTAAGTTTTTAACCATGACCTCTAGTGCATGTTGGTTTCCGTTAATGAATATTCCGTCCTCAACAGATGCATGTAAGATAACGTGGCGTTTCTCAGCAAGGGGCTGTAGGTCTTTGATCACGGTGTGGCATAATGCACTGAAATCAAATTCAGCCTTTGTCAGTTCACCAGATTGCAGCCGTGCAAACGACAAGAGTTGTTCAACCAAATGCGTAGCGCGGTCGATTGATTGATGCAGATTTTCTAACCCCTCATGGCATTCAGGGACATGCGCCGCTTTTTTTAAGAGGACTTGCGTTTGTGTTTTCATCGCGGCGAGCGGTGTTCGAAGCTCATGCGCGGCGTTATCCGTGAATTGCTGCTCGCGCATGAAACTGCCTTTAATACGCTCCAGGATATTATTCATCGCGGCTATGAGGGGATGAATTTCCAGTGGTAGGGTTTGGCTGTCGATTGGCGTCAGGTCATTTTCTTCGCGTTTATTAATTGTTTTGGATAATTGTAAAATAGGACGCAGAGCAATGGATACGACGAGCCATACGCAAGCAAATAAGATAGGCACAAATAGCAGAAGTGGTACCCAAAAGCTCGCAAAAATTTTAAAAATTAGCTCGCGTCGTATTTCCAATTTTTCTGCAACTTCGATAGTGATGTTTGTTGTCGGATCTATGAAAACAAAGAAGCGCCATTCTTCGCCTGCAAATTTTTGTGAAGAAAATCCTGGCGGCGCTGTAAACTCACCAAAGCTTTCAGCAAGATGAGATTGTGCGACTGCGTGATCTTCTTTCCAAATCCTGAATGTCAGCTTGTTTTCATATCGATGGATAAGATCCGCTCGCTCAGTTCCAAGTTCAATTTCATATTTTTCATGTTCACCGACTTCATGTTCAGTCAGCATTAATAGAATTTTCGCGGAATGAGCAAGCTGAGCGTCATAAACTTCTTCGATTTCATCATACGCGCTGATGAGCGATAGTACCCCGATAATCAGGGAGAGAATAAGAACTGATATGCTGATGTATAAAAGCAGGCGTTTTCGAATGGAGTAATTCTTCTTCATTTTTCTATCATATACCCCACACCACGAACGGTTTTAATAAGGTCTTTACCAAGCTTTCGACGTAGCGCGGAAATATGTACCTCTATGGTGTTGCTTTCAATCTCGCTGTTGTCCCAATCATATATATGCTCTTCTATACGGGATTTACTAATAACATGATTGATATTGGTCATGAGTATTTCCAATACAGCCAACTCACGTCCTGATAAATTGATCGTTTTATTTTGCTTTGTGACGTGCCGCGCGGTGGGGGTATAGACAATGTCCGCAACATGAATATCTGGCGACGAACGACCTTGAGAGCGCCTGATCAATGCAGATATCCGTGCGGTCAGTTCATCAAGGTCAAAGGGCTTTGTCAAATAATCATCTGCGCCCGTGTTAAGCCCTTCGATACGTTGTGCCACGGCATCACGTGCAGTGAGAAAAAGAACAGGACAATCATCGTTAGCGCTTCGTCTCTGTTTTAAGAATTCTATCCCCGATTGCCCCGGAAGGTTTATGTCCAGCACTATTGCATCATAGGAGGTCGTGGCGATGGCCTCCTGCGCGTCTTCCGCGCTCTCACACCAATCCACGGCAAAAGACATTTTTAGCCCTTCCGCCGTGGCCTTGCCGAGCATGGCATCATCTTCGACCAATAAAATGCGCATTTGTCACCCGTTTAAATTTCAGCCAGATGAGTTTCACAGTTTTATCACAGCTTCGCAAGGGCTGCCTTAATCTCTTGTCTGCGCCCTGCATCGGCTAACGGTCTGCTTGGGCGATCAGCGGCTTGTAAGGCGCGCTCTAAATACACACGCGCTTCTTTTTCACGGCCGTCCTGCGCTAAGAAATCACCATAAAAGTAATTTGGATCAATACCATTAGGATTCATCTTCAGTGCTTTTTTTAAATACTCTTCAGCCTTTTCATCATCACCAAACCCAATCGGCCAACTGGGAACTTGATAATATAATGACCCTAAAGATGTGTATGCTGAACCATCTAATGCTTTCGGATTAATTTTCAGCGCCGACTCAAATAATTTCTTGGCGGTTTTAACTTTGCCAAGCGCAGACAATCCGCCTGATATCCCCGCATCTGTTGAAATAATAATGCCTTCCCATATTTTAGGTTCGGCGTTGCCAGCGTATTTTGCGGTTATTTTTGCCGCTTTTTCTTCTAAGGAATGTATTGCATTAAGCTGACGCTCTTTATCAGATAACTCATATTTAATTCGCGCCCATTCTGTTTGTAATACAGAGATATCCTGTTCCATCGGGCTCAGGACTACCACTTCTTCGGCCTGTACAGACGCATCTTGTACCGTGGCGACTTGTTCACTCGCAATTGCAGGACAAGACATTGCCAGTAAAGCAGTGCTAAGCAGTAGTTTTGATTTGTATGATGTTTTCATTTTTCATCTCCTCATGAGGTTTTGTTTGTGTTGCGTATTCCGCAAGTATTTGTTCGCCGATTTTGCAGTTCTTCTGCAGACCTTGATCGATAATGAATGGAAAGTTTGCATTTAAGAACGCAAAGAACCGTTCAGGCCAACCGATACGGCGCTCGGCCTTTTTGCTTAAGATGGCTCTCATGATGATCGCCGCAACCTTTTCAGGATCGTCATGATGAACATTTGTGCGCTTGTTAATTTCTGCGCGCGCGCCCGAATTCATAGCCGTCTTAACAGCGCGTGGAACAACATGCGTTACCGATATGTCCGTCCCGCTTAACTCTCGGCGAAGCGCATCATTAAACCCTTTTAATCCTGCTTTTGCCGCAACATATCCGCTGACATGTGGCAAAGGAATAAGGGCGGTCATAGAGCCAATATTGACAATCTGCCCGCTGTTACGTCTGCGCATTTCGGGCAATACCGCCTGAGTCAAACGCATTGGGGTTAGCATGTTTAAATTAATCAAGGCCTCGTAATCATGATCTTCGCAATAATTAAAGCCATTAAAGCCTGCCATATTGATAAGAATATCAGGGCTGTTTTGCTTCAAACGCTCACATGTGCGATCAAGATTTTCAAATAAATCTCCGTCTTTTGATCGGTCATAAATTTCGACGGATGCGCCCGCACGTTTCAACATATCCACGAGGGGGCGACCAATGCCGCCCGTCCCTCCTGTGATAAAGACTGTTTTTCCATTAAGCGGCATGTTTAACCTCATATTCATGAGGGATCGCGCGCATCACATTCGCAAATAAACGGAATGTATTTTGCGCGACTTCTATAATTGCCGCTTGATCGGCGGGATCGGTAATTTGATTGACCGTTTCCTCAAAGAACTTCATATGGCTGATATCAAGTTCACCGTGTGAATAAAGATAGCTGAACGCGTTTTTAGGCAAGCCCAGCTTATCCTTCACCGCATCTGCTCCTTTATTGGCTATTTGCGTAGAGGTGCTTTCCAGCATGAAGACCATACCGAAAAAGCCAACCGGATTTTTCCGATTGATGTAATCATAATTATAGGCAATCAATAACTGCGTCTCAAGATTAGGCGTAGATGCGCGTGCGGCTTCTTTATCTGCACCGCAAGCCGCAATATCGTTCAAAATCCACTCCTCATGGCCGACTTCTTCTTCCTGATATTCAATGATAGCTTTATGCAGAGATTTCTTATTTTGGGGTAAGCGTGCGCCCATGCTCATCAGGAACGGTACAGTGTGTGAAACATGGTGGTATGCTTCTGTCAGATAGGCAATATAAGTCTCGCGCGATATATCACCATTCAGACCGTCAACCAGTTGCGGCACAGTGTACAGCTCTTGTCTTTGCGCTTCGGTTTCTTTAACAAGTCGATCGTAAAAGTTCATTTTCATTCTCCTTTTGAGTTTGGTATTTGGACAGGATGATTTCCCTTTTTGGGCGTCCTGTTCCGGTGAGTGTTCCATCCGCAACCGTGAACGGGGCTACGGGTGAAAAATTCTTGATATGGGCGTATTCGGGTAACGTGGCGTTTGTTCTGTCTATTGCGGATGCTAAGTCCGTGTCGTGTGACATTGGTACGATAAGCGCGCTTAAAAATGGCTCTGCGTCACCGTAAACAATAGCTTGCGCAATTTCAGGGCACAGTAATAGTTGGCTTTCGACCCATTCGGGGGAGATATTGCGCCCGTAAGATGTAATCAAAACATTCTTTTTACGCCCGTCTATTGTTAAATACCCGTCTGCATCCAGATGCCCAAGATCGCCTGTTGAGAATTCGCCATCATGCTCTTGACCTAGATACCCTAAAAAAGCTGGGTTTTTGATAGTGATCTCACCGTCACATTCTGTCAGTTCGATATGCGGCAACACTTTACCAACACTGCCGATTTTATCGTTTTCAGGCGTGTTTAATGATACAACAGATGCACATTCGCTCAGGCCATATCCTTCATAAACTGGAAAACCACACTGGCGCGCCGATGAAATGAGTGTGGGGGAAGACTTGGATCCACCGACGGCCAGAAATTTTAAATCAGGAAGTTCAACACGCGCAGCCATCAATCCACGCAATAACTCAGGCACCAAAATGGCTGAGGTGATCTCATACGTTTTCATGTAATATGCCAAGGTTTGAAAATCAGGTTGGAACGGATTTGAAAACCCTATTGTTTTTAGTGATGGGATATATACCGTCCCGCCAGCCAAAAGCGTAGCATAGACGCCAGCAATATTTTCCAACAACACCGCCATTGGCAATATAGAGAGATGCTTTTGCGCATACTCATTATCGAGAATTTCCGTCAAAGAATGCGCAACATTTTCCATCCCGTTTTGGGACAGGCATACACCCTTCGGTGTTCCTGTTGTGCCTGATGTGAATGTCACTTTTGCTGTTCCGTGGGGCAAAACAGATTTTGCTCCACCACCGAGGCTTCGCATCCCTTCAGATGTGAGAAGATGCGAAGCTCCGGAAGCTTGGAGGCTATGAAAAACCTGTTCTTGTGTGAAAAATGGTGGGATCGGAATTGACGGCACATTGGCATGAACCGCTGCCAGATCCCATAAAACCCATTCAATGCCGTTATCAAGCGCTATACCCAGTGTTTGAACATCGAACAAAGCATCCGCATATGCGTTTATTTTTTCACTGAGCTCACCATAAGTCAGGCTGTGATTGTCTCCGACCAATGCGATGCTATCTGCAGGGTTATTACGTATTGCGTCAATAATCAGGCTCATACGTTTTCCCCTTTATGATGGAGGCGTGAATACAAGGGCGGTATATTTGATTCAAATTCTGCCCCTAATGCGCGATGTAATTTTTTAATGCCGTGTGGCACAGAACCCGCTAGAACGCGCGGCTGCGTGTCGTAATAACTTCCCCATGACTGGCCTGACTGATTGATGGAGGATATATCAGCATCACAGATTTTTTGCGGGTTTAGCCCGATGCGTTTGAAATAGCGGTGTAGGAAATCTGTGCCTGTTATCGCTGCGAATTCAATCTTTTGATAATTCAGATAGGATGCCAAAGCAGCAAACAAAAAGATCGAAGCCCCTTGTCCTGCAGAAGCGAGATTACCGATTTCAACAATCTTATTTCTTTTCGTTTCCAGGCAATTTTCAATCGGCTTTTTTGTATATTGCTCAAGGAATAATGGCTCATGGCCTGCATAACGAAATCCGACGGCGGCAAGAATATCATTCTCATCATTGCGTACACTCATCAAAATTGGGTAATCAACCAGGATCTCTGCTTCATAACTGTTTTTATAAATATCTTGAATAAATGCTTCGACGCGCTGACGTTCCGGCGTAAACAGATTTGTAATACTGACAACTGACGGAGTTAGAGGGCTGATGCGAGAAACACGCGCCGCACTAAGGTACAGGTTCGCCGTATTAATGTTATTTTCTTGGTATGACAGCTTCATCTTGAAACCCTTCATTCATTTCCTTGAATCAAGGATGCGGGACGAAGCTGAAGCCAACCTGAAGAAAAAATTATCTGCTAAATTTTTATGCGGAGTGTGTTTTTTGTGACACAAAAACTTTTATCTGAATAGCTTTTCCCAAAGTGCTAAAACTTCAAATAAGCGGTTCGAGGTGTCACCTGATACCTCCACCATTTCACCATTTACCCCCGTCAACTCCTCTAGAAGCGAGAATGGCTGCGAGAAAGCGGCGGTTCTAAAACCGTGATTTCTGTCATAGGTAATCTTGTCCGCAAAAGCCCTTCGAAGCAGCGTCCTCCCTTTCGAGGGCATTACATTACAATACGCAACTTGCTTGTGGGCGGGCCGCACTACAAAACAGGATAATATGTCCATAATGATTGACATGTTAAATTATGTCCATTAATTAGGACATATGGATATACAAGAAGCAATTATTATGTTTGATGCACTGTCTCAGGAAACGCGCCTGAGCGCATTTCGTTTGTTGGTACAGGCCGGCACTGAAGGCATGCCTGCAGGTGCAATCAGTGAAAATCTGGGCACACCGCATAACACAATGTCATTTCATCTAAACCACCTGTCCAATGCAGGGCTTATTTCATCGCGTAAGGATGGGCGCTCGGTTATTTACTCTGCGAACTTTGATATCATGCGTGATTTGATCGGCTTTATGGTGAAAGATTGCTGCAGCGTTGAGTTTGCCAACATCCGTGAAGACAAGAAAAAAGGTTGCTCAATAATCGAGCTTGCAAATTTCTGTAAAGAGAAAGAATAATAATGTCTGATTTTCAATATATACGTCCGCTACATGATGTGGACAATTTACCCGCGTTAAACAAAGAGTTACTGAAAGGCGACATAGTCCCCGCAGGTGAGCATAAGCCGAGGATTCTGATGCTTTATGGCTCCCTTCGCGAAAGGTCGTATTCCCGCCTGGCTGTGGAAGAAGCAGCGCGCATATTAACCTATTTGGGTGCCGAGGTGCGTATTTTTGATCCGAAAGATTTACCCCTGCCTGGTCAAGTTGATGGCGACGATCATCCTGCAATAACGGAACTGCGTGATCTGTCTATATGGTCGGAGGGGCAAGTTTGGTGCAGCCCTGAGCTACACGGCAATATTACAGGTATAATGAAGGCGCAAATCGATCACCTACCGCTTAGTATTGGCGGCGTACGCCCAACGCAGGGACGTACACTTGCGGTTATGCAAGTCAGTGGCGGTTCTCAATCTTTTAATACGGTGAACAATTTACGCGTTTTAGGGCGATGGATGCGTATGTTTACAATCCCCAATCAATCGAGCGTAGCCAAGGCATATCAGGAATTTGATGATGCGGGTCGCATGCTGCCTTCCGGTTATTACGCGCGTATTGTTGATGTGATGGAGGAGCTTATGCGCTTTACCCTTTTATTACGCCCGCATTCAGAAAGCTTGGTTGATCGTTATTCCGAAAGATGTGATGCGCTTGCCAAAAACACAGCGCAACTTGCAAAGTCAGGAACAGAGAAATGAAAAATGTTCTTGTGCTTTGTACGGGTAACTCCTGCCGTTTCTATTATGACCGAAGCCCTGATTAATCATTTACGGTTGGGCGTATGTTTGGCGTGTGCCGTTTTCTACGGCGGCTCCTGCGGCGCTTATCGGTACGTCTAACTTCTTTGAATTGGCCGTCGCCGTTGCGATTAGTTTATTTATAAACAGCAAATGCAGATAGTTTAAAGTTATTTGACAATCTAATGCTTTACATTCGATTATAGAACATCGATTACAATGCTTTCAAAGGGTAAAAGGACTAAAATGTCAGCGAAAATTTTTCAGTTTAAGAGAACACCTGCGGAAGAGCCTGTACGTATCACACGTGATGATGCAAAGGTGATGCTGATGCTTTGTGCTGATGTGATGTCTGATATGCCAAACGGTATGGATGGTGTTGATAAGGATCTGGAGTTTTACAATGAAATTCAAGAGTACTTATCAGAGGTAGAGATGCCGGATGAAATAACCAAAGCAGAGTTTTTACACATCCTTGCCAATATGATCGAAGAGACGGAAGCTTACGCGGATTTAAGGTCTACATATGCCCTTTTGGAAGAGGATATGAAAGTAATTGGCGATGATACAAAGGCCAGGTTATTACAGGCATATGGCACACAATGTGATCAAGCGCCGTCTATTCCGGAAATTGACGGGAGCCCACCGGATGGTTTTGATATGTAATATCATTTCTTCTTATTCACATCTTGTAGGTAATGTTCGCTGGCGGGCGCGTATCAAGGGTAAATATCTTTACAAAGCGATATGCCGAATTCTTGGATATATACCGAATTTGCAACATTTATCGAGGGCTGTACCTAAGCAAGCCCCCGATAAAATTCTGTAAGCTTAGCCATCAACACTCAGCTTCGTCATATCAATCACGAAACGATGTGCGACATCACCTTTTGCCAGATGCGCAAACGCATCATTAACTTCGGCGGCTTCGATCATTTTACAGTCAGGATGTATGTTATGTTCTGCACAAAAGTCCAACACATCTTGCGTTTCCTTAATACCGCCGATTAAAGACCCCGCCACACGGCGACGACCGCCAATCAAAGGCCAGCTCATAAACCCATCCATGGGGCCAACCTGCCCGACGATTGTAAGCGTGCCGTCAACATCCAATAATGGCGTGTAAACACTGACATCATGCTGAACCGGGACAGTATCCAATATAAAATCAAACGATGCCGCCGCCGCGTTCATCGCGTCTTCGTCCTTGGAAACAAGAATCCCCTTTGCGCCGATGGCTTTTGCATCCTCTTCCTTATCATTAGAACGACTGATGACTGTAACCTCAGCCCCCATAGCAACAGCCAGCTTTACGGCCATATGACCAAGACCACCAAGGCCAATCACGCCAACGCGTGATCCTTCCTTCACATCCCAAGTGCGCAAAGGTGAAAATGTTGTGATTCCGGCACACAAAATCGGTGCAGCCTTTGCCAAATCCAGTGCATCGGGAACACGAAGAACAAACTCTTCACGAACAACGATATGCTTGGAATACCCGCCTTGCGTAATTTCACCCGATATACGATCGGGGGAACCATATGTCGGGGTCATCCCATTTCTGCAATATTGCTCTTCGTGATTATGGCATTGATCACAATCCTGACAGCTATCAACCATACAGCCCACCGCGACATTCTCTCCGACCTTATATTTTGTCACATCCGAACCAACCTCCAGAACGCGACCAACAATTTCATGCCCGGGCACCAACGGATAAGACTGATCCCCCCAATCACCATTCACTGTATGCAAATCAGAATGACAAATCCCGGAATACAAAATCTCAATCGCGATATCATTTGCACGCAACGCTCTGCGCTCAAAATGATAAGGAACCATATTTGCATCTGGTGAATGTGCTGCGTAGCCGATAGTTTTCATGATAAGCCTTTCCACTTTATAAATCGATTTGTTGATTATATAGTAGGATACAAAGAAAAACAGTGCATGCCAGATTCTATTTTGATTCTGCCTAATTCTATTTTAATTAAATAATAGCAATAATGAGGATCGGCGGAAAAACTAATTATACCAGCACTCCTGCGCTTATTTTATTCCGGCAAGAAAAAACAAAGGCAACAAAAAATGAAAAAGACTGCTCTGTTTACCATATTTATCATGGCGATTTTTACCGCCGCGCCGAGAACATTACACGCACAACAAAGCAAAGAGATATCAATGCCCTCCACCAGCCCGAACGCATATCAATTTTCCTTTAAATCTATTGATGGCAATCCACTCCCCCTCAGTGATTTTTCAGGCAAAGTTGTTCTGATTGTGAACACAGCATCAAAATGCGGTTTTACCGGACAATATAAAGAGCTACAGAATTTATACGAAACCTACAAAGATAAAGGGCTTGTCATTCTTGGCGTTCCCTCCGGTGACTTTGCAGGGCAGGAATTTGCGGAAGAAGAAAGCGTAAAGCAGTTTACAGATGAAAAATTCCACATAACCTTCCCCCTAACGGAAATCACACATGTAAAAGGCGGCAATGCGCACCCGTTTTATGCATGGGCCAAAAAGCAAGGAGGGTTTTTAAGCGGCCCGAAATGGAACTTTCATAAGTATCTGATTGATAGAAACGGAAATTTTGTTACAGGCTTTGGAACAAGAACGTCACCAACGCATGATAACATCACAACGGCAATAGAAGTTGCCTTAGCCACAGAAGCGAGCAATAAATAAAACCCACCGCGCACTATAGCAAAGGCACCTTCTGTTATATTCCCTTTAAGGATTACATCTTTCTGACATTCGCCAGAAAATCACCTACTCTGGTCTGAAGATCCTCAGATTTCTCTGACAGATCTTTTGAAACCTCCAGCATGGTTGTCGATGATTGCCCTGTCTCATTTGCGGCCTGTTGTACACCTGAAATATTAGATGCAACCTCACTTGTCGCTGCAGATTGCTGCTCCACCGCGCTAGAGATGGATGTGCTGATTTCATTGACCTGTGAAATCACCTCAGTAATGCGTTTAATCGCAGATGCTGTAGTGCTACTCACATCTTGAATTCCGCTAATTTGAGATGAGATTTCTTCCGTGGCCTTTGCCGTTTCCGACGCCAGCGTTTTCACCTCTGATGCAACAACGGCAAATCCCTTACCGGCTTCTCCCGCGCGTGCGGCCTCTATTGTTGCGTTCAACGCAAGAAGGTTTGTTTGATCGGCAATATCAGAAATTAACGATGTAACCTCACCAATCTTAGCCGCAGCCTCAACAAGCCCTGCAACCAGCTGCTCTGATCGGCGGGCTTCCTCAACCGCCTCTCCGACAATCCTTACAGAATTGACAACCTGACCTGATATTTCATTTACAGAACTGGACAATTGCTCCGAAGCAGATGCAACCACACCTGATTGAATACTGGTTTCTTCTGCCGCGGCCGCTAAACTTTGTGATGTCGCCTGCATTTCAGTGGATGAAGATGCCACAATTTGCACCAAGGACTGCACGTTCTCTTCAAAATCATCCGCCAAAGCCTTGTTCTCTTCTTTGCGCGGCGTTAAATCGGTCGCAAATTTCACAACCTGATACGGCTTTCCGTCCATATCAAAAATCGGGTTATAGGACGCCTCTATCCAGACTTCCTTTCCGCCCTTACCCAGACGCCTATATTGCGCGGCCTGGAACTGCCCGTCATTTAACTTTTCCCAGAAATCCTTATATTCCTGACTAGCCGCAAATTCAGGGTCAGCAAACATGCTGTGATGGTTTCCGACGACTTCTTCAAGTGTATAGCCCATAACACTTAAGAAATTTTCATTTGCGTTAATGATTGTCCCGTCCATTTCAAACTCAATAACAGCCTGTGAACGATTAATCGCATTCACCAAACCTTGCAGTCTGGCATGCTCTAAACTTTTTGCGGTAATATCGGTTGCATATTTAACAACTTTGTATGGTTTTCCGTCTTTGCCTAAAATCGGATTGTACGATGCCTCTATCCAGACTTCTTTGCCATCCTTACCCAAACGCTTATATTCAGCCATCTGGAAGATGCCCTCATTTAAAGTAGCCCAGAAATCCTTATATTCCTGACTTTCTGCATATTCCGGCACAGCAAACATACTATGATGCTCTCCCACAACCTCTTCAAGTGTATAACCCATCACACTTAAGAAGTTTTCATTCGCATCAACAATTGTTCCGTCCATCTTAAACTCAATAACCGCCTGTGACCGATCAAGAGACCCTAAGATATCCTTCATTTCATTTGATGTTTTTTGTGCATTTAACTTAGATAGGAAAAAACCCGATGTAATAGATTTAGACATACTTCACTCCTCTGTATAATTAACCTCCCCATGAGTATTATCGTACTACACAAAAAGTAAATAAAGTTATAATAAAATTACACTATTCCCTCACGGGGTACAATGAATAATACTTTTGCAACCAATGAATCATTAGAAAAATCTAATAAACCTTAAAATCAATTAAGATTGCACCACCACCCTTATTGAGTTCTATAATACTCACCCATACCCCACCCCCTCCCCTGAGGCTACCAAGGTAAACCACCCCCCAAATGATAATGCGAATAATTCTCATTGACAATTAGACCGAACGTTGATACCTCTCAAAATAACAGGAGGATTTACATGGATATCGCTTATCGCTTTTGCACACACTGCCTATCAAATTTCTGCAGTAATGTTTCACAGACTCAGGAAAAGGTTCGCGTCTTTTTACCGACCATTGATGATTTAATGCGCGATCATTTTATGTATGTAGAGTTTGAAAATAATGTTCTTCAGAATTTACTGAACGATCAACAGGCAAAAAATATAGATATAAGCGAATACGCAGAAATACTTCACGTCCAGCAAGGGCACTTCCCCACGCAGGAAGACCAAGACGTTATATCGGAAATTTATCAATACACATCGCCGCAACACGACCTAAGCCGCCTTTCATCATAATCTAAAACAGGATCACACAAGTCATGTCATCAGGATCAGAAGAAAAAAAAGCAGACGATTTTTTAGATGCAGCAAACTCAAGCTGCTTTTCATGTAACAATTTTGGCAAATCCACATGCCCTGCCTTTAAAAAGGCGGTTGAAGATTTGGGCGTAAACCCGCAGCTTCTTCAAGATAAGATTCAAAAATTGCAAGAAAACCAAGAGATGCGCGCCTGTGAAAACGATACAAGTACAGAAAACCCGCAAGGCGCAAGCAACGATAATGACGACCTGGCCCTCTGAGCGTAATAACGCCCCTAGCCTTGATAAACACCCTCGACCACAGAAAGAAGCTTCTCTATTTGCGGTGTTTTATTACTGGATTTGCGCCAGACTACGCCGATATCACGCGAAAACTTACCCTTATCCATCGGGATGTACACGATACCATCATTCGGCATTCGGGCCATCGCAGGCATCAATGTGACGCCGCCACCTTCTGCAACAAAGTGCCTTATCGTTTCTAAACTTGTCGCATTAAACATGTCATTTTCGCGGGCAGAACTTGAATAACAAACATCCAACGCCTGCGATCGAAAACAATGCCCCTCCTCCAATAAAATCAGATCACGTCCCTCCAGATCTTTTTCAGAAATACACGCCTTAGAGGCCAGCTCATGGTCTTTAGAAACAGCGATGTAAAAGCTCTCACTAAACAGAACACGGCTTTCAAACACATGATCATCGGTCGGCAAACTCAAAATTGCCGCATCGACTGTCCCATCCAAAATGCCCATTAACAGGTCTTCGGTCTTTGCCTCTTTCAAACTTAATTGAATTTTAGGCGCTTCCTGCCTTAACCCCTTTACGATTTTCGGGAATACATATGGCGCGACCGTCAAAATCCCCCCTAAGGTAATCCTACCCTCCAGTGGGTTTTGCGCCTGATGAGACAACGCATAGATCCCCTCACGCACAGACAGGATTTCCTTTGCTTTTGATACAAAGGATTCACCAAAGGACGTTAAATAAATACGGCGATTACTTCGTATAAACAGATCAACCCCGACCTCCGCCTCAAGCTTTTTGATCTGCGCGCTCAACGATGGCTGCGACACGTTACAAATTTCTGCCGCCTTACTAAAACTCAGGCACTTTGATGCCTCCACGACATATTCTAAATCTCTAAAATTCATACTTCACCAATACATAGTCAGTTTCGATGTATTTTATATATTCATATATAAAAACTATAAAGAAATAGTTTCCCTCAAAACAAAAGCGACCCGTTCATAAAAACGGATCGCCCATCAACTAAGCTCGGATAGCTTATGGAGAAACTGCTGCTTTACGCATAATCAGGGTTCAAATCAAAACGATCTAAATCCATAACCTTGGCCCACGCCGCGACAAAATCTTGCGCAAATTTACCTTTCGCATCATCACAGCCATACACCTCTGCCAGTGCACGCAACTCTGAATTATGACCAAAAATCAGATCAACCCGTGATGCCGTCCACTTGACATCACCTGTCGCGCGGTCAACACCTTCGAATTTTTGCTGACAGTCTGATACTGACTTCCACTCAGTGCCCATATCTAACAAATTCACAAAGAAATCGTTGGTCAAAGTTTCAGGAGCATCGGTAAACACCCCCTGCTTTGAGCCGTTATGGTTTGCACCCAGCACACGCAAGCCACCGACCAACACAGTCATTTCAGGGGCGCTAAGCCCAAGAAGCTGCGCGCGGTCAACCAACAAGTCCTCAGCAGAGACCGTATACACCGTCTTAGCGAAGTTTCTAAAGCCGTCAGTTTCCGGCTCCAGCGGTTCAAAAGATTCCGCATCTGTGTGTTCATCTCCTGCATCCACACGCCCGGGGTTAAACGGTACGCTCAGATCATGCCCTGCATCCGCCGCCGCCTTTTCAATGGCCGCACAACCGGCCAAGACGATAAGATCGGCCAGCGACACTTTCTTGGATGATTGGGCATCATTGAAATCAGACTGGATTTTCTCGAGCGCGGCCAGAACCTTTTCCAACTTTTCAGGCTCATTCGCTTCCCAATCTTTTTGCGGAGCCAAACGAATGCGCGCACCATTAGCACCACCCCGCCTATCTGACGTTCTGTGCGTTGATGCCGAAGCCCAAGCCGTTGAAACCAATTCGGAAACAGACAAGCCCGCAGCCAAGATATCACCCTTCAAAGCAGAGATATCTGAATCATCAATCATCTCATAATCCGCTTCGGGTAGAGGGTCTTGCCAGATCAAAACTTCTTCGGGCACTTCCTTACCTAAATATCTGACAATCGGCCCCATATCTCTGTGCGTTAATTTATACCATGCACGCGCATAAGCATCCGCAAACGCGTCATGATCCTTATGAAAGCGCATAGCAATTTCCCGATAGACCGGGTCCTCACGCAATGCCAAGTCAGTTGTAAACATTACCGTCGGCACCTTTTTCGACGACCCGTCAACTTCCGGTGCCATATCCTCATCCTTCAGGTCAACCGCATACCACTGCCATGCGCCTGCGGGGCTCTTCATTTTCTCCCACTCATAGCCGAACAACATATCAAGATAACCGCTATCCCATGTTGTCGGGTTAGGCGTCCAAGGGCCTTCTAAACCACTTGTGATCGTATCAACGCCCTTACCTGATTTATACTTATTATTCCAACCAAATCCTTGCGCCTCCAGGCCTGCCGCATTTGGTTCACGCTCTACATTTTCCTCAGGTGCCGCGCCGTGGCACTTACCAAACGTATGCCCACCCGCAATCAATGCAACCGTTTCCTCATCATTCATAGCCATACGGCCGAATGTCTCACGGATATCTTTCGCCGATTCCAACGGGTCAGGGTTACCATCCGGCCCCTCAGGATTGACATAGATTAACCCCATATGCACCGAAGCAAGTGGTCGCTCTAACACGCGATCATCATCAATACTGGCGCTTAAACGTGATTTATTACCAAGCCATTCCGCTTCCTCGCCCCAATATATATCTTCTGCAGGTTGCCACACATCTTCGCGTCCCCCGCCATACCCAAACGTCTTAAGCCCCATAGATTCATGTGCGCAATTCCCTGTCAGAATAAACAGATCTGCCCAAGAAATTTTACGTCCGTATTTTTGCTTCACAGGCCAAAGCAAACGTCTGGCCTTATCTAAGTTCACATTATCAGGCCAACTGTTTGTCGGTGCAAATCGCTGAAGCCCTTGAGAACTTCCGCCGCGCCCGTCACCGGTTCTGTATGTTCCTGCAACATGCCATGCCATACGTATAAAGAACGGCCCGTAATGTCCGTAATCGGCCGGCCACCAATCCTGAGAGTCGGTCATAACATCAAAAATGTCTTTCTTAACCGCATCAAGGTCGAGGCTTTTGAATTCCTGAATATAATTAAAGCCAGAGCCCATCGGATTAACCAAAGATGAATGCTGCCTCAACACATCAAGGTTAAGCATATCCGGCCACCAATCCTTGTTCGTCATACCACCACCAGCAGCATGTTTCGCGCCTGCACCCGTTACAGGGCATCCACCCGAATGAGTCATAATAATTTCTCCTCTAATATGATTTAGCTTAGCTTCATTATTCAGAGTAAAGCAGCCTGAGTATTAATCAAATATATATTACCAAGGACATACATAGGTAAAACCTATGGATGGGCACATCCGGCTCAGGCTATATATTTTTGGCAATGCGGTCGGCTTTGGCTTGCTCAATTTTATTATCGCCGCCAGCTGAAAGATGCCCCATATATGACGGGAATATTTCCACCTTACAGGTTCGGTCGCGTGCTATCAAACTACGGCAAACGCCATACGCCCCCTCAAGAGTTTCCCCCTTAAGCCCGACACGCAAAGTATGCTTACCGGTTTCCGTATCGGCGAAGCTTTCCGTTGGCGGCACAAAAACATCCGCATCATCAAACAGCCCCCCGAAACGGGCGCGTAATTTGTACCAAACAACAGACATCAAAAGACGGGAATTATACTCCCCCAAATTCAAAACCAGATCATACTCCTGCTCTTTGAAATCAACATGGGGATGGCGCGCTTTATAATCTTCTATATCGGCTTTGATTTCCGAGGGAACGTCGCTTCCCATATCAACATAAATATTATTGCCGTATATAATTGTGCCATCATATTTAATCTCAACAGGCTGTGGCATCGGCCTTACAAATTTATTACGTTCAGCACTTGCCGGATCAATAGTAAGCAAGTACCGCCCCGGAGGAATTTGCGCGAAATAGTAAAACCCACCAGAATCCGTTGCCGTGCGCATTGTCTCTTGCCCCTTCTCATCATACAGGGATAGCTCCACATTTCTGAGGGGGGTTGTACGAACGCTTTCTTGCAAATCATCATCCGTATAATTCACATTGGCATATAGCACCCCATCCATTTCCCCGCTTATATGAACAGGAAAGTCCAACTGCGCCGTATATCCCTCACGCGGTAAAATCGAGGCTCCCTCAAAACCCGGTATCCATGTCGGGTCCTGCAAGGAACTCTTTTCAATCATAACATCCGTCAGCTTAAGCCTTTGCATCCTAGTGAAAACAGCAATACCGTTTTCATCTGTTTTTTCACGTCCGCCATTTTGCAAGGCATGAACAACGACATCTTTAAGCTTTTCTTCGCCTTCATTATATTGCCCGTCACCATTTTCATCCAAAAAGACAAACGTACTAACCGTACCGTTGCTTGTAATTGTGCGATCAAACGAATGTACTCCGCCTGTGCTCGGGTCTCTCAGAACACCAAATCGCGTACTAAACCCGGCAAACAGATCATTTTCTGAATTATAACTGACACGGGGCGAAATGCGGACAAAACCGGCCTGCCAATCAAGACGCGCCGTCAGTTCGGTCAAAGACTGCTGAACGCGCCGCTCAACATCAAGCGTAAGGTCAAGCTTGCGCGTAAAATCGCGTTGATACGTCGCAAGCACACGACTAAGCTGGCTGTCGGGCAAGATGTTATAATCGGCAAGCATACGCAGCCTGTTCTTCCCGAAAACGCCCGTTACACTGGTTAGAGATGAAGCCGTATCATCCGGTGCCAAATCATTGGCTGTATAGGTTAGCGCCTCATTGATCGTAAAGCGCTTATAACCGGTATTGAAGCCTGCTGTAGATGAAAATGTAGAGTCCCCTTCGGTATTCTGAGTGTAATTTAAATTCAAGTTGTATCTTGGCCTGTTTCCAATCTCAAACGGAAGCTTACCAACAACGCGGAAGTTTTCACGAAATGTCCCGACATCATTATTATCTCCGTTGGCCTCGGTATCAAAATTCTCACCAATCCAACTCAGCCTGTTTACGATATCGTGATCTTGGAAACTTCTACGTGCGACAAGCTCCGCTGCGGTCTCCCCCTCATCATCAACGGCCACATCAGCATTCAGCAATGTTTGGCCGAACGTCGTAGAAACCCCGACCTGACCGACATTATTTCGATCCCCTTCATGCTCAGAACTGCGAAAACCAACCGAACCTGTGGTACGGCCGAACAGTGGCCTCTCATAATAGGCCACAATATTCGGACTGCCTTCATCCTCATCCAAGCCGCCAAGATCCTTTTCATAGGTTTGCATATCATTCAGTGTCACAGACACATCATAAATCCCGCCTTGCTCGGCCAGGATACTGTTATCAACCGGAATAGAGAGCGTCTCTTCCCTCACCTCACCTTGCGGGCCATAGAAAACAAGACGGAAATTGTTATCAGAGTTGAACAAGATCACGTTTTCAAAATTATAAAATCCGTTATCTTCAACTTCCTGAAAGCCGATCAACTGATTTTCACGATACAGCTCAACATCCCATCCGGGGAATGCATTCCCTGATATCGATGTACTTGGGCTGGAGAAAGCACGAAGCGGATCCGTGTTCGTGACACGCCCGCCTAATTCCTGACGAATTGTTCCGCCGAGTAACTGTGTAGGCACAGTTAAAACATCACCAACATCAAAACGCCGCGCCTTTAACGGCCCCAACAAGTCAGCATCATTTGATTCCTGCTTATATGTCGCGCGTACATTTCGTATCTGATTAACATCGTCATATTGCGTTTGGGTGGTCAACGTACCATAGGCCAAGTCATTAACGGTTCTGATATTTGCGGTATGGCGGCTCACGCCCTTATCATCATCTCCATCGCGGCGATATGTAGAATTGGTCGCGACATCAATACTGGGTGAACTGACCAATTTATAATCCTCACCCGATCGGGGTAACTTGGGCTCAGGGATTTTATGACGACTAAGATCAAGATTACGCCTAAGCAATCTTTGCTGGATCGGAAGCGGCTGTGAGGATTTAATATCCAGACTTTGTGTCGAAACTTTTGTCTCCATATCAAAGCTCATCCATTGCCCAAGCTCTGCAATAGGAACCCAAATATCGCCATCCTCAAAGATAACATCTTCACTCAGTGAAAATCGGCCGGCTGGCGTTTCTGCATACCCTTCGTCTATCCGAAGGTCAAAAGTATTTTCCTCCCTGATATACCATCCCTTGGCGGATCGCCCATCCAAATCGACAGTAATGGGCAACTGTAATATGCTTGCAAAGTCACCCAGAGAAACCAAGATTTTGCTATTTCTCGACTGTGATAAAACAACACCATCAAGTCTGGAACGTGAGGGTAAAAGAACAGGTTGTAATAAGAGCAACTCACCATCAGGTAAAATATGTGTTTCTTGTTTAATCACACCCGCAGCGGCCAACTTACGATCAGCCTGCGCCAAACCGCGCTTCATTTTCTGAACAAACGAAAACGCCAGAGAGCGACGCTCCTGCTCAGACAGATGATTTTCTTCTGACGTAGAATTTGCAACTTCTCCCGAATCAGCAAAGCCTGACTTTGTAAAACCGAGGATAAGTACAAAAAGAAAAAAAAGAAAAACACTCTTTCTTAAATGATATGAATTCGTTCTGCCCATATTCTTAATACACGCCCAACCTGTGCATAAATGTGTGGAAAAAAACGCAGAAATATGACTGACAGTTAATCATAGAACAACAAGAAAGACAAACAGATAGTTCAACAAAAAGGATAATTTGCCTTTAATACCCCAAAAGTTAATCACAAAAAAATAAGGTTTTTTTTACGAATTAATAATGATTTAACGATTTATCTGTGATAGTTGTATAGATGCTTGTATATTATTCTATATATGTAAGTGTCTTAACGTTAAAAGTCTTTAACACTGCGTAACCTTTCTTAAAAAATTATTTTAGGAATTAAACACTGAGTAACAGTTGTTTAACTAGGGACAAAAAGGAGAAACCTAACTATGAAACGAGCACCCCTAAAAATATTGGCATTTTCGAGCATTTTTGCACTCGGCCTTGCCACAGCGCAACACTCTCACGCACAAACAGAAACAGTTAACGCACAGTTGATTACAACAAGTGCGATTTCTACAACTGACGTTTCTGACATGGACTTCGGTACATGGCTGATTCAGTTTGTGGCTGGTGACACACCTGCGCTTACACTCACAAACGATGGAACAACAACAACGTCACAAACAGGATCTGTTGCCAACGGTTCACAGGTGATCAACATCACACCAACAACAACAGAAGGTGTTGTGAACGTTCAAACACCTGCGCCTGCTGCTTTGACAATCACACGTTCAGCGTCATCTGACTTCACTGACGTAAACCTGTCATTGACTGATACAGATTACAGAACAGCGACAGACGGTAACAACGCTCTCGATGGTGATGCAGACACAGGTACAGTGACAACAACAGTTGCTGCAACTGATGAACCTGTAACATTTGGCGGCATTATTGCGATCACAGGGACACCTGCTGATAACACACATGCAGCCCAGTTTGACGTGACATTTACATACTAAGAAAAAATAACCTTCCTTAGTTAGACTAAGAGTATTCGAGAGGCACCCTTTGTGGTGCCTTTCTTTTGTGTTTACACCCCTATTACCACGGCTCGCTCGCCCTTTTATTTTGCCAAAGAAAAAGCGCCTCAAAGTGCTTAGACTTAAAAGGCGCTTATATCTAATCGCTTTTGCCCAAATAAGGCGCTTACTCGAGGGAGAAGACTTTCTCTGCGTAACGTTTCTTTTCATCAAGCGTATAATGCTCCATAACCACACGAAGCGATCCGCCGGAAATTTCCTTCAACAAGTGCACATCAAAAACACGTTGATCAACTTCGGGGAAAATATGCGCATTACTAATCTCGCCTACGCGCTCCTCTTTACCGTCTGCGCCTGTATGATACACGAACAAATGACCTAAAATAGCATGAGGACTCCCCTTACGGCTTACAGGGACAGCCACCTTCAAACGTCCGTTTGTCGGATTGCGCTGAATATCTATACGTTCAATGGTTGTTTGCACCGCATCAGGGCCCGAGCGCAAAACAACAGGGATAGTATACCCCACATTAATTGACACAACCGCACGCGGCTTTCCGTCACTAATCAAATCGTCATCCAGAACATCAGGCACGGAAGCAAATTTCAAATGAACATGAAAATCACCTTCCGGAATGGTTTCAGGGCGCCTCAGTGCCAAACGGATTTTTTGACTGGATCCCGGCGCAAGGGTAATTCGTCTTGGCGTAAAAACAATATGCTTAGATGCATCAAATTCCGTAATAGACTCCATTGACGGTTTATACGCTGCGCCCTGTTCCTGCATACGAAAGTAAACCCAACTCATCTCATAGATTTGAGGCTCCTTACCGGAATTAACCAACGTAACCTCTTTAAACCTATCACGCTCTTCAAACACAATACGTGTCGGCGTGATCATAAGGTCCGCATACGCCATAGTTGACGACACCTGCCCCCCGATCAACAAACACACAAACAACAATGCTCTCAAAAATATACTCTTCATAGACTTCTCTTTCTTAAAGCTCTTCTGATTAAAAATTAATTTGTATTTCCAGCTGCCCGTTATATGTCTGGTCTAAATATGGATTACCGCTTCCGGACGTCCGCGCCGTGCCCCCGACTGACACACGTACAACGCCACTCGCGCTTACAGCGACATCATGTGTTTCTTGCAAATTAACCATCTGCAAATTCTCGCCACTCCCCGCAAGGGGGCTGGTTTGCGTTACTGTAACACTTAGAACGGGGGTAAAAGGCGTCATACCATCAAGGTCAAATATACCCTGTTGCGGCGGAGCAATCTCAATAAATCCGGCACTATCAAATGTATATGACCCGTTTGAATTCACGGTAATATCGTATTGCGCATCATTTCGCTTAACGACAAATTCCCCAAAAGACAGGGCCTGCACAACAGTCACACCGGCATGCGCAGGCGCAATGAGGAAAAAACAACATAACAGCACAAAAAGCACTTTAATATGAGGCATGATTACCCTTATTGGTATCCTTGATTGGAAACGCATTGTATAAAAACAGCGGCACTTCCGCAATGGAGTTTTCCCACTTCGGGGAAACAGCCCACTCCTGTTACTTAAAAACAACAATATGTATGAACTTCTTCAATATTTTGAAATATCCTATTGATGCAAATGATCTTTTTGGGCTAGAATCAAACCTGGTGTTTTCTGCTGCGTACTATCTTAAGTTCTAACACTCCTATTCTGGGGTTACTGGTTCACTATTTTATGATTAAAAAAATAGCTCTGAGTCTATGTTTTACGCTATTTTTGGGTCTACTTACAGCATGTAGTCCCGAGGGTGTTCTACGCCTGAATAAAAACGAATCAAAATCGCAAAAAACACAAAACACACAACAGAATCAGTCAGAAGATAATGGAATCGGCGCGCCGGTTGCCATTCCTCCACGCTTTAATAACGGGAAAACACCACCTCCGCCCGGAACCTATGAGAAACAAGCCATGCCAAATGGCCTGCCCACACTTCAACCCATGAAGGGCGTGAATGTGGATACTTTATTTGCTCAAGAACTGAGAGATACAGATAAACGTTTTGACAGAGTAGAAGACGCTGTCGTTGACCTTCGAAAAGAGTTTGACGTTTATAAACCCGCTATCGTGCGCCTTGCGGCCGTCGAAGCGGATATTCAGAACCTGATCAAAGAACTGGAAGTCGTGCTGCAGGAAACACCAAGCCAACAGCCCCCTCTTGATCTGTCAGGTGACACAGAGCCTGCCCTTAATGTCGGACAGCTAGACCCGAAACCTCAGCCTCCGCCAAAAGTAACGGATCCCCCGAAAGCCAGCCCACCCGAAAAACCGGCTGAGAAAAAACCACCAACAACCACCATCGCGGCAAAAGAGACGCCGCCCCCTGCCCCGAAAGCAAAAAACTTTAACGGGCCTGCCGCTTTGAACTTCCGCGTTGGTGAACACGCGGATAAAGTGCGTGTGGCCTTTGACGCGAATGAAAAGATAACCTTCAATATCGACATCGATAACGATGAAAAGCTATTGATTGTTGAAATTCCTAATGCGCGTTGGGAAGGCAAACCGAGCCGTAAATTCACGAATTCTAAGCTGTTAGAATCGATGAGCGTCGAATCAATCGGTGATGAGGGAACGATGTTAATTATCACCCTAAAAAGTGCGGCACAGATTTTGCAGAAAAAAATTCTTTCACCGGATCAATCTTCGGGGTATTACAGGGTTTATTTTGACCTTACCCTATGATTTCTATTTCTTATCAGCGTAAGCTCATATATTTATACACATTGACGGAAAATATTGCCGTGCAGCATTTTATTTGCATTTTTAAATTTATGGTGTCATGTTCTGATACATGCACACAATTATTAAACATAATAATTACTACAAAACGATTGAACAGGGTATAAAGCAGGGTCGGAAAGTTATGGATCAGACACTCAATATGGTGCCTGCTGCAAATCGCAGACGACCACTTGTTAAAGAAAATGTTAGCATCACTTTATTCTTTGCTGACGTTATTGCGATGAGCCTTTCATTCATACTGGCCTTCTTTACCGCGCAAGGTATTAAAGAATGGCTGCAGCCCGACGTGTATGACAAACCGTTATACGAATACGCACATATCAGTGACTTATTCTTTTTATGGTTCTGCCCTGTCGTTTTATTCCTATTCTTTTCACGCGGACACTACACAAAACGCGTTCCATGGTGGAGCCAGGTACAATCGGTACTGTCGATCTGTATCCGTATTTTATTTCTGGATCTGTTCACGCGGCTTGCGCTTGATATGTCGTTTTCGCGCTCTCTTATCGCATTAAGTTGGGTATATGCGTTCTTCTTTATTATCGGTGGTCGACAAATCGTTTATCAGATTGCCCGCAAGAAAGGCATCTGGCGTATTCCTACAATTGTTATCGGGGATAACGAGACCGTTACGAATATGCTCTACGCTTTTGCGACAGACCACTATACGGGCTATGACATCAAAACCGTTTGCTTGCGCGACAAAGAGAAAGCCGAGTTCAGCGTTGATGCAATTCCGAAGAAATATGCAAACATTGATATCAACCGCGATCAGATTGATATCAAAAAATATGTCTCTGAACATATTGATAACTTCTTCATTATTTCAATGGAGACATTCAGAGGTGACGACCGCGATAAACTGATTGCGATTTTGACAGAACTTAACGCGCTTTATGCGATTGTTCCGCCGACATCACGTATCAGCACATTCGACATGGAGCCGAACTACTTCTTTGGCTATGACATCATGTTACTGAACGCAAAGAAAGCGACCCTATCCCCTGTTGGGCGATTTACGAAACGTGTAATGGATATTGTCATTGCGTCGACGGCGTTATTGCTGCTGTTACCGATAATGATCGCAACGGCAATCATGCTGAAGGTAGAGGGGCAAGGCGGAAGCATATTCTATGGCGGAAAGCGCATCGGCCGCAACGGCAAGAAATTCAGCTGTTGGAAGTTCCGTTCAATGGAGCCCGATTCTGACCATCTGCTTCATGAATTGCTTGAAAAAGACCCAGTAGCACAACAAGAATGGGAAACTTACAGAAAACTCAAAGGCCCGGATCCACGCGTTACCACAAAGACTGCGCGTGTCATCCGCAAAACAAGCATTGATGAACTGCCACAGCTATGGAACGTGATTAAAGGTGACATGAGCCTTGTGGGCCCCCGCCCTATTCTTGACAATGAAGTGGAGCTGTTTGGCGATTCCATTAATCACTACATGCAACTGCGCCCGGGTATAACAGGCCTGTGGCAGGTCAGTGGCCGTAACGACACAAGCTTTCAACGCCGCGTCTACTGGGACAGCTGGTATGCGCGAAACTGGTCATTCTGGGGGGACTTGGTGATTATGATCAAAACCCTGCGTGTTGTCACAGGCGGATCGGGCGCTTACTAGCAACCAAAAAAGGGGGATTATACGTCGCCCTCTTTTTCCTCCAAAGCTGAGATAATAAACTCAACATCCATGACGGCCTCAGATAATAGGCCTTCATCACTCGAACGCAAAACCACATTCACGCCAAGCTCACCATCCTTAAAATACGGGTAACTCCCGATATCAACGGATGGGAATTTCTTTTGAATATCGCCCAACCCTTCGGCCAGTTTGCTCTCGGGGAAACGGCTTGGCACGGTGCGCGATTGTATAACATCCCCACCCTTAAGCGTGATCACAACATGATCAATCATCGCCTGAAAAATCGCAGGAACCCCCGCCATCACATGAACATTCTCTATGACAAATCCGGGGGCAGAAGATACGGGATTAGGGATAAGCGTCGCGCCCTTGGGCGTCATTGCCATCTTCTGGCGCGCAGGCGTGAACTCTTCCTTACCGTAATGATCCTGTAAAATCGCATAGGCTTCATCATTCATTTCATATTTGGCATCAAACGCCTTTGAAACGCATTCTGCAGTAATATCATCATGGGTCGGGCCGATGCCACCACTGGTGAACACATAATCAAAACGCTCTGAAAATTCTTGCACGGAACTTATCACGCGATCCTCAATATCAGGGACAATCCTAACCTCTGAAAGGACAATACCGTTCTCTACCAGCTTCTTTGCAATGTAGTTAATATTCTTATCTTGTGTACGGCCGGATAAGATTTCATTACCGATAACAATCATTCCGGATGTGACTATTTTACTCATGTGATACAAAGTCCGTTTAAATTTGACCTGAAGCAAACTTTACAGATAGTTTGCAAAACTATATGTAACATGAGTACAAAAAATATGACACACCATAAGGAAGAAATATGACACTGGGTTTCTCACAAGAAATAAGCAATAACCCTTTCTCTGATGACGGTATTGAACTGCATGGCCCCGAAGATTTTGAAGGCATGCGTAAGGCCGGCAAACTGGCCGCTGAAATTCTGGATATGATCACCGATCATGTTGCTCCGGGTGTCACGACAGATGAACTTGACCGCCTGTGCTTTGACATGTGCACAAAGGCCGGCGCGATCCCTGCCCCGTTGAATTACCAAGGCGCAGGGCCGTCTCCGTTCCCAAAATCAATTTGTACATCGATTAACCATGTGGTCTGTCACGGTATCCCCGGCGATAAAAAGCTTAAGGAAGGTGACATCATGAATATTGATGTGACTGTTATCCTTGATGGTTGGCATGGTGATACATCGCGCATGTATTTCGTTGGCGATAAAATCCCCGTAAAGGCACGCCGCCTGTGTGATGTGACATATGATTCCATGATGGCAGGTATTGAAGCCGTAAAGCCCGGGGCAACCCTTGGTGATATCGGCCACGCCATCCAAGAGGTCGCCGAAAAGCAAAGATTCTCAGTTGTGCGCGATTTTTGCGGTCACGGCTTGGGGCGCGTCTTTCACTGCATGCCTTCTGTCATGCATTACGGCACGCCCGGCACGGGAACTGTACTGGAACCCGGTATGTTCTTTACCATTGAGCCAATGATCAATGCAGGCCATTACGCCACAAAGGTTTTAAAAACCGATGGATGGACGGCCGTCACGCGTGATCGCTCTCTCTCTGCGCAATATGAGCATTCCCTCGCGGTGACTGAAGATGGGTTTGAAATCTTCACCCAATCACCTAAGGGCTATACAAAGGCACCATACACAGGGTAGAATCCCGTATGACATCATCCGCCAAAACGAAACAAAAACCGCATTACACAGGCCACAGACAGCGCCTACGTGAACGCTTTGTTTTTGGCGGAAAAGATGCACTGCAGGATTATGAACTGCTGGAGCTTCTGCTCTTCATGGCGATACCGCGGCGCGATGTGAAGCCTCTGGCGAAAGAATTGCTGGCAAAGTTCGGTTCCTTACCCGCATTAATGGCCGCGCCGCATGCGACCCTAACGCAAATTGACGGAATTAGTGAGAACACAGCCACCGCCATTAAAACTGTCTCTGCCATAGCGGAGCGCATGATCAAACAAGAATTGATGCAAAAGCCCGTTTTAAACAACTGGACGCGCCTGATGGATTATTGCCACATGACAATGGCACATGAGACAAAAGAACATTTCCGCATCATGTTCTTAAACAAAAAGAACGAACTCATTGCCGATGAAATTCAGGGCTCCGGCACGGTTGATCATGCCCCTGCCTATCCGCGTGAAATCATGAAGCGCGCCCTTGAACTTGGCGCAACCGCCCTTATACTGGTGCATAATCACCCAAGCGGCGATCCAAAACCATCTCAGGCCGATATTGAAATGACCAATTTAATTATACAGGCGGCCAAACCATTTGATATAGTGATCCATGACCATATTATCGTTGGCTATAAAAACAATACATCTTTTCGCAATGAAGGATTAATCACCGCATGAAGCTATCCCGATTTTTTCGTACAACATTGATGCTTGTTGTCGTCTGTGCCCTCTCTGCGTGCGCCTCATCACAAAAAAGCGGCTGGGAGCCAAATGCAAAAAATGAAGGCATCGTTACCACGACAAACGAAACAACCCCGCAAGTAAACCAACAATTAGAAAACATTCGTAAAAATGCCTTCTCTGTTATTCGCACAGAAATGGTGATTGCCGGGATGAGCATGGATAACCCGATGATTATCCGCGCATTTAAAAATGAAATGCAGCTAGAGCTTTGGGTTAAAAGCTCCTATCACAATCGTTATGAGCTCTTCAAAACTTATAACATCTGCAGTAAATCAGGCTCTCTTGGCCCCAAGTTAAAAGAGGGGGACCTACAAACCCCCGAAGGGTTTTACAACGTTACCAAAGACCGCCTGAACCCGAACAGCCGATTTTTCCTGTCATTTAACATCGGATACCCCAACGAATTTGACCGCGCCCATAACAGAACGGGCTCTTTGTTGATGATCCATGGTTCCTGCGTGTCTGAGGGGTGTTTGGCGATGACGGATGCCAATATCGCCGAAATTTATTTAATCGTAGAGCAGAACTTTAAATACGGTCATAAATCCATCCCCATTCACATCTATCCGTTCCGTATGACGCCGGAGAATATGAAGCTCCGTAGTTTATCGCAATGGTATCCGTTCTGGCTTAATCTGAAACAGGGCTATGATTATTTTGAGAAATACCGCAGCCCGCCAAAAGTCTCTGTCCGCAATAAACGCTATGTCTTTTCGCATCCGGCTGAATATGCTCTGATGCAGTAACCGTTACGAGAGCGCAGATTTAATCAAAAACAAATACCCCAAACACATAACTACTGCGCTTGTTGCTATCAGAGCCCCATACTTCATCGCGCTGTAAAACAAACTCACGTGACATGAAGACACAGCTTCACTTGTGTAAACAAGCGCCGCTAAACCTAACGCAATAAATATGCCAGCAACAACGAGTTGTAATGCGCTATTTAGCGGATGTAAAAATAAAAACTCTCCATACTGTGAATAACGCTTATGCGCGAACCATAAGGAGATGGGAACGATAAATACGACCGTTGCAAAAGAAGATATGACCGCACCAGAAACAAAATAGCTTAACAAAAACAACAGAATGGCAAAAACAGAGATCACTGCAAATGTCATCTCTATAACCATGAATGAACTATAACGCTTTAAATCACTCAGCGATGGTAACGCACTATCAGCACTCCGCATTTGAAACAAAGCTCCCACTTTTTCTTCAACGCTCATACCGTTAAGCTGCCTTAAAACCTTAGCCACACCATCTTTAGGGCGTATTGCTTCGCGAAAAATTAAAACAAAAACGACAACCAAAACAACGCCCAAAAATCGGGACTGACGACAATATGTTGGCAATGGTTGGGGGGTGTCTATGGCATAGGCTTGATCAGCAAAGATGCAAAGGAGTACAAAAAGTGCCAATAAAGAGATTAAATGTAAACAATATGCTCTCATTGCCCCTCATTTTGCATTACAGCACTTGATATAAAAAAACATATGCAATAATTTGCACACAAATTAAAGTTACGTAAAGGCAAATCCATGATCCCTCGTTATTCCCGCCCTGAAATGGCGAATATCTTTGAACAGGAAAATAAATTCCGTATCTGGCTAGAAATTGAAACCCTCGCTCTTGAAAAAATGGCGGAGCTTGGCGTTGTGCCGGAAAGCGCAGCGAAGACGCTGAGGGAAAAAGGCGATTTTGATATTGATCGCATTAATGAAATCGAAGCAGAGGTCAAACACGACGTTATCGCATTCCTGACATCGGTTGCGGAATATGTCGGTGAAGACAGCCGTTATGTACACCAAGGGATGACATCATCTGACGTGGTGGACACTGCCTTTGCGGTGATGCTGACGCAGGCGGCGGATATCATTATTGAGGATATCGAAAAGGTTATGGCCGCCCTGAAAAAGCGCGCTGAGGAGCATAAAGACACGCTCTGTATTGGTCGTTCACACGGTATTCACGGAGAGCCGACAACATTCGGCCTGAAACTATCCGGGCATTATGCCGCGTTTAAACGTGCGCGTGATCGTATGATTGCCGCGAAAAACGAAGTATCCACCATCACCATCTCAGGCGCGGTTGGCACATACGCCACCGCAGACCCGTCTGTGGAAGCATATGTCGCAGAAAAGCTTGGCTTGCGCCCTGAAACGGTTGCAACGCAGGTAATCCCGCGTGATCGTCATGCCATGTTCTTTGCAACATTGGGCGTCGTGGCATCATCGATTGAAAATATCGCCGTGGAAATTCGTCACCTGCAACGCACCGAAGTCCGCGAAGCAGAAGAATATTTCGATCCGAAGCAAAAGGGATCATCGGCAATGCCGCATAAGCGTAACCCGATTTCATCAGAGAACCTGACAGGTCAGGCGCGCATCATTCGCGCAGGCGTTGTGCCAGCTCTGGAGAACGTCGCATTATGGCATGAGCGCGACATCTCGCACTCAGCGGTGGAGCGTACAATTCTACCTGATGCGTTAATCTCTGCCGATTATGCGCTTAACCGTTTGGCGGGCGTTGTTGATAAGCTCCTCGTTTATCCTGAGCGCATGAAGCATAACCTTGAAATGACAGGCGGCTTGGTGTTCTCTCAACGCACGATGCTTGCGCTGACACAGGCCGGTATTTTGCGCGAAGATGCATACCGCATTGTGCAGAAACATGCCATGAATGTTTGGGCGGATCGCAGCACGGGCAAAGGATCGCTTAATCTTCGAGATGCGCTTGAGACTGATTCACAAGTAACTGAAAAACTTGACAAAAATGCTCTAGACGCTATCTTCAGCTACGATGCATATACAAAAAATATCGATTCTATTATTACACGCGCTTTAAACGACTAGGAGACCACCATGAAAGGCGATAAAAAACTTATCCAGCACCTGAATGAAGCTTTGAAAAAAGAACTGACAGCCGTTAACCAATATTTCTTACATGCGCGCATGCTTGAAGATTGGGGCATCACAAAACTTGCGAAGCATGAATATAATGAGTCTATTGAGGAAATGCACCACGCAGATGACCTGATTAAGCGCATCTTATTCCTTGGCGGTCTTCCGAACCTTCAGGATCTTGGCAAACTACAGATTGGGCAGAACGTAAAAGAAGTTCTGGAATGCGACCTGAAAATCGAAATCGACGGTGCGGAGCACTATCGCGAAGCCGTTTCATATGCAGAAGAAGTTAAAGATTACGTGTCACGTGACCTGTTCTCTAAAATTCTTGCGGATGAAGAAGGCCACATCGATTATCTTGAGACACAACTTCAGATGATTGAAAATATGGGTCTGCAAAATTACATTCAGATCAATTCTGAAAGCCCACTGGACTCAGAGGCAGAATAACCACAACAGGTTATTATTTATCGAAAACGAATTTGGCCGCTTGCTCAACGGAATAATTCCCTTGCGCAACGGCCTTTCCTTTTTCATCAAGAAAAACAACCGTGGGATAGCTGTTCCAAGGCTTCACGTTATAACGCTTCAATGTTTGAATCAGAGCCTCTTGCCGACCTTTATTCATAATCAAAGGAAACGGCGCATCGCTCAATTTCTTGGCGTATTTAGCATATTCTGCATAATCATCATCAACAGATACCGCAATGATCGAGCCCTTTTTGGTGCGCTCAATATCCATGATACCCGGCATTTTCTTACGGCAATATCCGCACCAAGATGTGTAAATCAATAAGACGCGCTTTTGTCCCGCCGTTTTATCGATGTATTCCGCAATCATCTTGGGCGGCATGGTGTAAACCTTCACGGGCGCATCTTTGGCATGCGCATATGATGTGAAAACAAAACATGCAAGAACAGTAAATAATAAAAAAGCAGTGCGTTTATTCATGTGCAATTACCGGTTCCTGCCCTGAGAGAAAAATTGAAATTTTATCGGCCGTATGTGCCCCCTGCCCGAAAACTCTTACATTTTCATCAAACAAGATAACACGCGGGACTGTAGTCCATGGTCTGACGCCATAGTTTTTCAAAACCTTCGCCAGATCATACTCTGATCCCTTATTATATATTATGCGTAGCGGTATTTCCTTAAACGAATTCATATAACGCTTAAAACCGACAGCACGGTCACTTAAGAAAATCGCCGTGACCCTGTCTCGCTCCTCCGGTTTTAACGTCAGCAGATTCAAGAATTTCTCATGGCAAGGCAAACAGTCCGTTTTCATAACCACATAAACAGACTTTGTGCCCTTTTCGGCCTCTAATAACCGGCCTATATCCTCAGGAGACATCAGCAAAAGCTGCTTCACTTTAACATCTGCATGGCTCTCTTGAGGCAACATAACCAAAAGACAAAAGATAAATATAAGAACTTTTTTTAACATTCATATTCCCTAGTTACTTACGATTCTAACCCTGCCAACGCCCCTATTGAAAGAACTTTCTTATGTACCGACAAAATAAAAATGAGAATAGGTATCATTTACATCTTGACGCGCACGCCACAAATGATAATAATTATCATTAACACCACAATAATTTTGGGATAAAAACAATGTATGTGTGTATATGCAACCCTTTTACAGATGAAGACGTCCAGCAACACCTGGATGAGCGTTGCTGCAAATCCACTGTTGAGGATACATACACTGCCTGCTCCGGCGGAGAATCCATGAATTGCTGTAGCTGTATGCCTGCCATTAAAAAGATGGTAGACACACACAATAACAAGCTAACGATCGAAGCCCTTTCCGATCAAATGGAACAAATTACACAACACACAAAAGAAACTGTGTAGAGCTTTCCACCGCCCTTGCATTTCATTCCCGACTATGTAACCACTATAGATCTGTATTTTAACTCTTAAGAGGATTATATATATGCTTAAGAAATTCATGCTTACATTTTTTGGAGGTTTACTCATCATGGCATCAGCACAGGCCGAAGCGGCCGATGGAAATATCATTGAAATGGACGTCTCATCAGGCGGAACAGTTGTAATTGAACTTCTCCCCGATATCGCTCCAAAACATGTTGAGCGCATTAAGACACTTGCGGCAGAAGGTTTCTATGACGGGATCGTCTTTCACCGCGTAATCAAAGGTTTTATGGCACAAACAGGTGACCCGACAGGAACAGGTATGGGTGGTTCTAACCTTCCGGATGTCCCTGCAGAATTCAGCAGCTATCAATATAAACGCGGAACAGTCGGCATGGCACGTTCACAAAACCCGGATAGTGCTAATTCACAATTCTTTATCTGTTTCACAGACACAGGCTGTAGCTTCCTAACTGGAAAATACACAGTTCTTGGTCAGGTAACAGAAGGCATGGAATTCATTGATCAAGTTGCTGTTGGTGAACCACCAAGCGACCCGGATAAAATCGTCAAAATGACTGTTGTTTCTGCAAAAGAAGACCCATCTGCAGACGCTGAAGAAAAAGCAGCCGAATAATCATTTAACGAAAGACGAGTATATTATGCATATTGACCTGTATCAGGTTGATGCGTTTACAGACAAAGCATTCGGCGGCAACCCTGCCGCCGTTTGCCCCTTGGATGAATGGCTTCCTGACGATCTTATGCAAAAGATCGCAATGGAGAACAACCTCTCCGAAACTGCTTTTTTTGTACAATCTGATGATCGGTTCAAGATCAGATGGTTTACCCCCGAGGCCGAAGTAGACCTATGCGGACATGCGACGCTTGCCGCGGCATATGTTATTTTTGAGCATACTGCTTATGGTCAGGAAACTATCCGATTCGATTCGAAGTCCGGCCCCCTCATTATTGAATACACTGAAAACGGTTTGAAAATGGATTTCCCCGCATGGGACGTGCAGAAAACAGACCTTCGTGATGACCTGACCACGGCATTGGGTGCGCAGCCACAGGCCTTATATAACGGGAAATATGCCCTGGCACAATTTGATAGCGCCGATGCAGTCCGCAAACTTACCCCTGACTTTAAAGCGTTAAAAGCAATCGAAGATCTCGACTTCTTTATTGTCACAGCGCCTGCCGATAAGGATGGAATTGATTTTGTATCGCGCTTTTTCTGCCCGAAATACGGCATAGATGAAGACCCTGTTACAGGCTCTGCGCATTGCATCCTTACACCGTTTTGGGCGAAACAGACCGCAAGCAATACGCTACACGCGCACCAAATCTCTGCCAGAGGCGGAAGTTTAATATGCGAACACAAAGGTGATCGCGTTTACATTACAGGCAATGCGACCCTTTATATGAAGGGCGAAATTAACCTCACAAAATTCATAACCGACATTTTCGGCGATCAGGATGAATGGTGGCGCGGTGCGGCAATATACCAAATATACCCGCGTAGCTTTTGCGACACGAACAATGACGGCATCGGTGATATCCCCGGAATTACAGGCCATTTGGATCACATCAAAGATCTGGGTATGGAAGGGATCTGGATCTCTCCGTTCTTCCCCTCACCTATGAAAGACTTTGGCTATGATATTTCGGATTACCGCACAATTGATCCGGTATTCGGCACATTAGATGACTTTAAAGAGCTCCTAAAACAAGCGCACGCCCGTGATCTGAAGATTGTCATTGATCTGGCGGTATCGCACACATCTGACCAACACCCCTGGTTTAGCGATCCGTCAAAAAAAGACTGGTATGTGTGGGCAGACGCAAGAATTGATGCCGAAGGCAACCCCTTCCCGCCCAATAACTGGGCATCCGTATTTGGCGGATCCGCATGGGAATGGGACGAAGAAAAGCAGCAATATTACTTACACAACTTCCTTAAAGAACAACCAGATCTGAATTATCACAATCCGGAAGTTCAAGAAGAAGTATTGGACATATGTAAATACTGGCTGGAAATGGGCGTAGACGGTTTCAGATTAGATACCGTAAATTTCTACTTCCATGACGCAGAATTGCGCGACAATCCGGGACGTACATACGGGATTGAGTTTGCAACACAACTTGAAAAAGAAGTTGAATATTCACGCCAACAACATATCTATGATAAATCCCGCCCCGAGAATCTCGACTTTATTGCACGCATGCGCGAATTGGCAGATCGCTATGAAAACCGTGTATTAATCGGCGAAATTGGTGATGACAACCCCTATGATTGCGCCCGTGAGTATACAAAAGGCTCCAAACATCTGCACACGACGTACAACACGCATATGATGTCCGGAACGGAAAAAGACCTTACAGAAGATTTGGTTCGTATCCCGATTGAAACATATTTTAAATGCTTAAGTACGCGCGGTGATGATTCGGACGAATCGGCTACCCCTGCGACATCTCAGGATGTCGGCTGGCCAAGCTGGGCGTTTACAAACCATGACGTTGTAAGAGTTTCCAGCCGTTGGTACAAGCTATATGACCATAACCCTGCGCTATCCAGCCTCCTGAATATTCTTCTGGGATGCTTGCCCGGCACCTTATTCCTTTACCAAGGCGAAGAGCTTGGGCTTCCGGAGGCCGAAATTCCGTTTGATTGTATCCAAGATCCTTGGGCAAAAGAAACATGGCCCGAATGGCAAGGCCGTGACGGATGCCGTACGCCTATGATTTGGAACGAAGAGCAACCCTATCACGGATTTTCCGAATCAGAGCCTTGGTTACCGATTCCCGAAACACATAAAGGGATGAGTGTTGTCACACAATCCATCGATCAGGATTCGACGCTGCATATGGTGCAAAAATTCTATCATTGGAGAAAAACCAGAAAAGAATTCTTTAACCTAAACTTTGAATTCATTCATACATCTCATTCAAAGATAACGCATATTATCCGTAAAGATATGGAAAACGAAACGGATTGTATATTCAATCTATCAGGGCAAGAACTGTGCTATTTAGGTCACACACTCCCCCCTTACAGTTTCATCATTTCAGGATTTAACGATTAGGTTTTCTTAGAATCGGATTGGTCATTATCGGCTGCGCCTTCGATGTCTGCAACATCGTCTTCCAGCGCGAAATCATCTTCATCGTCCTCAAGTTCAAAGCCGATATCATCGTCCAGCAGGTCTTCATCGATATCAAGAACGCCGCCTGTCTTTTCACTAAGGTCACGTTTGCGAAGAATGTCTTTTTCCTCACCGCGGTCAAGCTCAAAGGCTTTCGCAGCATTAATGAGCTGCTTAATCAGAATATCCAATGCCTTTGGGTCATCGACCGGCAATGGCGTATCCAAACGAAGTACACCATGCTCTGCGTAAAACAGGAAGATAATCCAAGACTTATCAATCTTCATCAAATTCACAAGTTTGTTCATACGGTCTTCGGTTAAATATTGCTGCGCCATTTTTATATCACTCGTCAAAAGCGCGTAGCTATCCTCCCACCCCTTGACGGCAGGTCTGAATTCCTGACGAAGCTCCATCGCCTTCAATACCTGCGTCATACCGCCGCTTGCGCCACCGATAGCAAATGGAATAGACGACTGAAGCAAAACTTCGATCGCGGTCAGCTTACGGTTGGAGCGCGTATCAAGCTCACTATGTTCACTGGCGAAAACAGAAACACTATACCCATCAATCGAGCCACTCATTGACGGTGTTTGAAAAAGCCCGGGAGAATGAAAGCGCATCTTCCTTTTATCGGCATAAAACTTCCATGCCCTCTTCTGCCTTAACAAGACATAAATAGTCCAAACCCAAAATGACACTAAAAACCCTGAAACCAGGAGCCAGAGAGCGAAATATACGGACAAATGTCCCTCCGTTTAAAATCTTGAATACAAAAGTGAAGTTTTTCAAACAATTATACTTTAAACGGCTTTGTTTTATGTTTCCACCTTTAATATCAAGCAGACAAGTATTTAAAAGCAGGCAATAAAAAAAGCAGGAGACTTATTAAGCCTCCTGCGCGCTTCTAGTTTTTTAAGGAGCCTTAGTTATATCCGGCATGCCCTGCATCTGTTGCCGGCATATGGGTATAATGTGCAAAGCTGTCCATATTCACGGATTTCTGATCCATTTTATTCGCAAGCTCTCCCATCTGGGTTAACAGCTGTTCAGCGTGAGAAACCAGCGCCTCTGTCTTACCGACACTAATCACTTCGGCATCCGCGTTCTGTTCAAGACGCTCAGCAACCATTTCCTCATGCTCATTCACTTGATCAACTTTCTTTTCTAATCTGTAAATTGCATCACCGAAGAAACCGGCCTGTTTATCTACAACTTCGACTTTCTTCTCAAGCTTTTGCATGGAGTCTGTAAACGCATTTGCTTGTTCTCCGACGTTGCTGACCTTCGTTTCCATCACAGCTATAGACTTAGAGAAACTTGTTGTCTGTTCGTCAACAACCTCCATTTTTTCCTCAAGCTTGTGTATGGCATCACTAAAGAAGCCAGTCTGTTTGCGAATTACTTCAAAACCATTACGTAGACGTTCAAACCCCGCCCCAAGAACTATACTTGTACCAACTGCCGCAACAGCCGAAAAAACGGCCATCATGACAGATATAGCAACAATTGTTTCCACTTCGATAGACATATCCCATAACCTTTCATTAAAGTGTGACGACTTACATAACCACTAGTCACATGTGTTTGTGTTGATTGTTTCAGCGCGTTTCTAATATATATGGCTTTTAAAATTCGCTTCTTGGCGAGTAAGAATTAAACAACGCTTATATAGTTATGGTAAATCGCTATATGGTTTTATGTCTATGTTTATCGTTTCAAAATTATATCAATTTTTAGACGTATGTGAGAGATCATAGAAAAATAAAAGCCACCTTAAGATATAAAGTGGCTTCTTTTTCAATGCATTAGGCTGATAATAGGGAGCTTTAAAAATCGCTATTATATATTTGATTTAATGCTTCTTCCCCTACTGATGTGTAGTGTGCGGGATCTTTCTTAGGCACGATAATCTGCTTTTCCGGTTGGATCACTTCGTTTTCGAAAACCTCGATCACCTCTTCTTCTTCAAAACCATATACGGCAGAATGCTCAGAAGATTTTGCGGATACGGGCTGCGCTTTGATGACTTCCACCTTCTTGGCGACAATACGTTTGGGGGCCTGTGCGATATAATCCTCGGCTGTGATTTCCACCTTGGCTGAACCATCAGAAAGCGCATCACCGGCTTCGAATGCGGCATGATCTTCTGATACGACCTCTATACCTGCACTGGGCTCAATCTCACTACTATGTTGTAATGCAGAATGCTTTTCTTCTACCTTTTCGGCAGCAGGCTTTTCCATTTTAGCAGGGGCAGAACCTTTCTTCTGCGCATCATTGAAAATCTCTTCAGCCTCTAAAACAGGTTCAACGGCTTCCGGCTCTTCTTCAACCTTTTCCATGACAGGTTCTAAGACAAGATCCTTTTCCGGCATCATCTTTGCCAAAACATAAACAACACCTGACCCTGCGGTTCTTTGATTGCCATAAGGAAAGTGAGTCGACGTTTTCTGTGCTTCCCAACCTTCTCCACACGCAGTCAAGACCAGAGGTGCACTCAGTAAAGCAAGACGCAATAAGGACTTTGACATGACATATTCCTTTTAAAAACGGTTGATTTTTATACGCAGAAAGATGCCACGAACTATGTAGCGAATAGGATTACCCTACGATATCAATGTGAAAAAAGCAAGCTAGCGTCTTGTAAAAAGGCGACTTTTAGGCAGAGAAACGCTCACCTGTAAGACAAATATCTAATATTAAAGGACTTTTCTAAAAACGATCATTCACATAATCTGAAACATCTTTGCGTATGTCTCTCAAATCTTCCCAAACCGTATCATCTTGCCTCACAAACATCTCATTATACCCTGAACCGACAAGCCCTTGCCATTTGGAACTATATCGACATTTCTGTTTACCGTTCTTTTTGCGTTGTAAATTCATTGTATATTGAAGGCGCACTCCGGAATCATCACCGCCATCAAAACTCACACCGTCAACATCCAGGCCTATGCGTTCATACCCCCATTCATAGGCAAGGACGGCTTTGCGATCGAACCTGTCTTGCACGCGGCATTTATCTTTCGCGACAGAGGCTCTGACAACGCGCTCAGCCTCGCTCGATATGGCATCAGCACGTTTCTGAAGCCCTGTATCTTCGTCAGGCACAGTTGTTGCCGTAACCACAGGATCCAACGCGGCCGCATCTGTAAAATAGTGCGGCGTTACCCTTGGATCTTCTATGCTTGTAATATTTATCTCCGGCGGCTGAGGCGCCAGTGGAGCCGATGTATCGGATGTTACACACCCCGGTAGGATCAAACTACTAAATGTCGCTATCAATAATAGTCTATATAATTTCTCCTGACCTCTTACCAGATCAAACGGGGTGAAACATGCAGTTTTCACCAAATCATTTTCCATACCCCATAATACCACAAACGCGGCACTCAGAGCGAGATTTAACTAAAAAACATGTGCTGCAACGCACTGAAAAACAAAAAGATTAACCGTAACAATTAGATAGGCATACCAGAAGAACCAAACCCGCGTTCAGGTCAGTTAATCATAGAAATAAAACACGGCAGTCATCGTCGGAATACCAAGTGCCCCGACAATTCCGGCCCATATGTAATATTCAGTAAAGCCATATAACGGCCCCATCCTGTGACCAAATAATATATAGATCGCATCAGGCACATAGGGGGAGATAAAAGACAAAACGATAAATGTGACAATGCTTAGAAATAAGACCTTTTCCCTAAACTCGGTCCAGAAATATGACATGATATAGGCAACACCAAACCCTAAAATACCAATCATAACCGGTTTAATGGACCCTGTATTATTAGAGATAATAAAAGCAGCCGCCCCAACAATGACAGACAAACATAAAATATACCATTTTAGTGCTTTCAAAAACGCCTCTGACATAAATCCCCCTGCCATTATTTAATTAACAATAATATATATACTAAATCTTATGCCTAAACATCCAAAAAATCCATAAGTGACTTGCAACCTTTTGAAATTTAATTTCGAATATAAATACATGTTCCGACAAACAGGGAGTTATAATGAACATCAAATATTTTATACTAAGCCTTCTTTTCTCTGTCATTTCCATGAGCTCTATCGCAAATGCAAAACCGTCAAATGCGATTGGACAAATATCACTGGTATTAAATGATGTAACAGTTATGCACCACGGCAAGCCCGATACCGCCCCCCTTCAAAAGGGTGACTTGGTATATTTAGGTGATGTCATAACAACACAAACGGAGGACAGCTTCGTTCGGGTTGACTTCATTGATGAAACCCACATCACGATGAACGGCGAAGATGGTGAACTGACGATTGATGAGTATATTTTTGACCCTGCAAATCTGAACCATAATAAGGCAAAATTCACGGTGCTCCGCTCCAGTTTTGAATTCGTCGGCGGCTTGATAGACAAGGGTGAGACTGAGAATACGCAGATCGACCTGGACTTTGGAAGCATCGGCGTGCGAGGTACGAAAATCTTACGCTCTATGAAAGACGGAGAGTGTTGGATTTACCTGCAAGACGGCGAAATCCGTGTGTTTAATGATGGCGGCGAAGTCTTTCTTAAGCCCAATGACGGTACACGCATGGGCAGTAAAACAAAGGCGCCCACACCGTCAAAACCATGGGGACAAAAGAATATTGACTGGATCAAATCCGAAGTCGCCGTCCCTGCTCAGTAACCGCGCCCATACGCTCCCGCGCGCAATTAAGCCCCGACATTCGGGGCTTATTCGCATAAACGCCCTCAAAATACGGGCCATAAAATCGGGCCTAAACGCGCAAAACCGCAAAATATAGCCCAATTTCCCCAAAACCAGCCCAAAATTCGCCCCCCCCCCCCGTTAAAAACAAAAAGAAAACCCAAAAGCGGCCCTTTTGTTTTTAGGCCTCGCTTTTTTTCATGTGCGCCTATGAATGCGGAGGAAGTGATATAGGGGAATTATATGAGGGAATTGTACGAGAAATTATAAGAGAGATTATACGGGGGAATTAATACGGCCCCTCCTCCCGCAATTCCTTCATCAGGTTTTCAACATCAACGGCGTGCGCGGCCTTTTCATCAGGCACGAAGCC
The DNA here is from genome assembly GCA_051967755.1 of Alcanivorax sp. Lineage (GTDB taxonomy): Bacteria > Pseudomonadota > Alphaproteobacteria > Micavibrionales > Micavibrionaceae > UBA1672. The sequence continues at coordinate 153,237 of JBQDYD010000004.1, read as the reverse complement.
CTCCGCCTGCGTATCGACAATTTCACGCCCCATCACGGGGATGAACACCCCAACGGGGTCATTGTGGCGTTTCACGATAATGGTTTGAACTTTGCCCGCCCGCATCCAACGAATATAGCGGGAGATATTATTCTTAAAGTCATGCAATTTGACATGCAAATTGCCGTTCTGCGAGATGATCGGCATGGTGCGCGGCTCCTATATTATTATTAAATATGGTTGGGAATACGGATTTGTGGTGTTTATCCGCCACCATAGCATAAAAATAGGAATTTATTCAAGACCGCTTAAATGCAATTGATATTTATCGGTTGTGTATACCCGTAGAAAGCTGACGCTGCGTTTTTCAAACCCTCGAAAATTTTATCATGATTTGCAACGGATATCAGTCTCGGCCTTGTGAATTTATAGTGTTTATGATCACTTCGCTTATATTTAAAGGTAACTTGTAATAATCTAATATCTTCCAACAACGGATTTCTGGTCATCTGAAAATCTTTGTTGAATGTTTGTAAATCGACATAAACCGTTAGGTATGTATCACTATCCTTCAGATAAGGCTTATCTTCAGAGGTCTTGGCAAAAATCACGTCATACTCATTAAACTTCTGTTCAAACGCATTTTCAAATTTTTCTCTTTGAATTAGATCATTAAATTTATTGTCATTTAGCTTATGTGAAAAATTAACATAAATACGTTTAACCCCTTTCAGCCCTACTGATGCAAACTTGCATGGGTTCGAATTACGTTCATTTACAATTTCCTGTAACAGCATATGGTTCATATCAAGGGTGAACTCATCATCTTCGATAGATACTGTCATTTGATCTGAAGGCTGCGGTTTTGTCGGATACATAACGACAGAACAAAGCCCTGCGACGAACAGCCCCAAAATAAAAAACAGAACATGGCTTTTAGATATACGCATATGCCCCCTTAAACATTTAACACTCAGTTTCTATTTAACCATAGAACATGATATGACGTGTCAAAAATATGTAAAAACACGCTAAACACCCAACTCCGTATCCTCAAGCTGTTTAATCTCATCGCGTAATCTTGCCGCTTCTTCAAACTCAAGATCCGCCGCGGCGGCGTGCATACGCTTCCTCAATTCCTCTATATGTTTATGCAGCTTTGCGGGGTTATGGAGCATTTCCTGCACGGCGGGGTCATGGAGTGTACGCCCCTTTGCCACATTTTCCTTTTGATCCAGAACATGGTCAAACGCCTTTGAGACGTTCTTTTTCACGGTTTGCGGGGTGATGCCGTGCTCCTCATTAAAGCTCACCTGCTTTTCGCGGCGGCGGGCGGTTTCATCAATGGCGTATTGCATACTGTCTGTAATGCGGTCGGCGTATAAAATCGCCTTACCGTCCACATTACGCGCGGCGCGGCCGATGGTTTGCACCATGGATGTTTTTGACCGCAGGAAGCCTTCCTTATCCGCATCCAAAATACAAACGCGCATACATTCGGGGATGTCTAACCCCTCCCGCAACAGGTTAATCCCCACCAACACGTCAAAAACGCCTGCGCGCAAATCTTGGAGGATCTCGATACGCTCTAATGTGTCGACATCGGAATGCAGATAGCGCACGGCGATGTTGTTTTCATTGAGGTATTCGGTCAGGGCCTCTGCCATTTTCTTGGTCAGGGTCGTGACGAGCATACGCCCGCCCTGCGCGATGATTTCTTTGGCTTCATGCATTAAATCATCGACCTGATGTTCGGTCGGGCGGATTTCCACGGGCGGATCAATCAGACCCGTCGGGCGTACGACCTGTTCGGCGCTTATGCCGCCTGATTGCTCTAACTCCCACTCACCGGGGGTGGCAGACACATACAGCGTTTGACCACGCAGGGCATTCCATTCCTCAAACTTCAACGGGCGGTTGTCTACAGCGGCAGGAAGACGGAAGCCATGCTCGACCAATGTGCCTTTTCGCTGTCGATCACCATTGTACATAGCACGGAGCTGCGGCACCATGACATGACTTTCGTCAAGGAACATGAGTGCATCTTTTGGTAGATATTCTATGAGCGTTGGGGGCGACGCTCCGGGCGGGCGGCCTGTAAGGTACCGGGAGTAATTCTCGATCCCCTTACAGCTGCCCGTCGCGCTTAGCATCTCCAGATCAAATTTTGTGCGCTGTTCCAGGCGTTGTGCCTCCAGGAGTTTCCCCTCTTTATTGTAATATTCAAGGCGGTCTTTCAGGTCGGTTTTAATCTGCGCGATGGCTTGCTGCATCGTCGGGCCGGGCGTGATGTAGTGCGAGTTGGCGAAGATTCGCACCCCCTCCAGATCCTCGAACTTCTCCCCCGTCAGCGGGTCAAACTCTGTGATTTTTTCAAGCTCATCCCCGAAGAGCGAGAACCGCCATGCGCGATCCTCAAAGTGGGCGGGGAAGATTTCCACCGTATCACCGCGCACGCGAAAGCTCCCGCGATCAAAGGCGATATCATTGCGCGTATATTGCAGCTCCACCAGCTTGGCGATGATCTCCTCGCGCTCTATGGTTTGCCCTGCAATCAGGGGAAAGGCCATCGCCATGTAATCTTCTTTCGATCCGATACCGTAGATGCACGAAACCGATGCCACGATGATGCAATCTTTGCGCTCAAACAGCGCGCGGGTGGCGGCGTGGCGCATGCGGTCTATTTGCTCATTGATGCTGCTGTCCTTTTCGATGAAGGTATCAGAGCGCGGGACGTAGGCTTCGGGTTGATAATAATCATAATAGGAAACGAAATATTCCACCGCATTATGCGGGAAGAAGGCTTTGAACTCCGCATAAAGCTGCGCGGCGAGGGTTTTGTTCGGCGCAAGGATCAGCGCGGGACGCTGTAGCTCTTGGATGATATGCGCCATGGTGAAGGTCTTGCCCGAGCCCGTCACCCCAAGCAGCGTCTGATCGGTCAGACCGTCGCGGATACCCTGTACCAGCGTTTTAATCGCCGTCGGCTGATCGCCCGCAGGCATAAAATCAGAGACAACCTGAAACGCTTCGGAGCGATCAAACTCCGCAGGGATTGACTCTTCGTTTTGCGAACACCGCGATGCGTTGCTTCGCAGCGGCCTGTCATTATTCGGTATCATAGCTTTCATGCCCGTAAGTTTACTGCCCTGCCCCGCAATATCAAATTAAAACTGTGCGGAAATCACTTATATTCCGCTATGCACCGCAAAAAACTTCGGAATTGACGCGATATATGGTTTTTTAATATTATAGAAATAACAAATAACCATAATTATAAAAAATAAAGAGCAGGAATGATCAAACTTAGCTTTAGCCAGAAGGTCAATATTATTGACCATCTCTCCCTTCCCGATAATTGGACAAACATTTTTAACATGTCCTTTTTCACCGACGAAACACGTAAATGGACGCGCAAAAACAGTAATGGCCTTGCGATTATGAGCAGCCCTGACGGCCAGAGCCATAAAATCGTTGATGAGGAAAACGGCCGTAGCCTAAGCATAAGCCGCCAAGGAAACAGATATAAAGTGACGGACGAACATAATCGCTCATTTGTCTTAACCGACGGCAAAGTAAAAGCACGATCAGATACGGTTGATGATGTCACCCCTATCCGCTCCAGCGCGGAATTCGGCTATACGGAAGATGGGGTAAAGGCGACGACGCTGGAATCCCTGAGCATCACCGCACGTTTTGATGGTAATGGCGAAAAATCTGTATTCTTCGAGGATCTGGGACACCGCGTCACGATGAGCGCGCATGGCGATGGCGTTGCTTCGCCCGACCATCCGGGGCGGTTCTTTCACAAAATATCCTTTAACGATGACACATTCAGGGAATGGGACATCCACCCCGCCTATGCGATGATGTTTGCAAAACTGGTTATCGCAAAAGATTTAAATATTGAACCCAACCTGAAAACATTTAATGAGTTGGATGAAGATACCGCCGTTAAACTTCTGATGGAATATCTGGAAGATCAGTATGATGAAGATTGGGACGGGCCAGAGGCTTGGCGACCCAAAATCAAGAAAAAAGAGACAGGCATTACAAAGGCAGAAAAACCGTGGGATGATACCACGGAATTTGGCGGATATCATGCCGGCATCCCCAACCGTTTCTTCATTCAAAAAACAAGTGACGGCTATGATTTAAGAACATCCAGCGATGCAAAGCACAGTATTTGGGCACAAGGCGAATTGCTTCGCAAAGCGCGTGAGAGCGACATCCTAACCATTCAAATGGTCAGCGAAAAATCCGCGATGCAAAGCGTTCTGCATATGCTGGACCACGGAAACACAACCGAAGACCATCTTGATCGTAACTGGAAATTTATCGTTCTGGACTCCCCTGCCGCGCAGAAAGTCGTCAAGCATATGAACGATGTGGCACAAAATGCCTTTGGCATAGAATCCCACGATTATGCCGCAATTAATTTTGGTGACAGGCACAGTCTTATCGCTATGGAAGCCAACACCTTAGAGCGCATAACAATGTCATATGGCGCCAGCCTCGCCGTGATGAAGATGATAGAAGAAAACGATAAAGACCAAGACCACCTTTATGAGCTGCTCTCGATGGGTGCGGATTATCGTTATATTGACCCTGAAGGGGCGCAAGCGGGCAAAACCTTTGCCGATTTCATGAAAGAAGCAGAGCGTTTTGAGCTCCTCTCTATGCTCAGAGACACACAAGGCATTCACCCCGACCTGCCCGAAGGCGATGATCCCACATTAAATTTATAATAAAGCGCCAGCTTTTAAAAATTTGTTTTATTTACCACCACCCACAGGTAATATTACACCAACGGCGCGGCTGCATGGGATATAACACAAATGATTGAAATGCTCTACTCAACAGTAGGTGTCGTAATAGGCTTGGCCTATGTCCCGCAAACTATCAAACTCTTCAAAACCCCTACTCCGTGTCATAATATCTCCCTGCTTATGTGGTACTTATGGGACTACACGGCGATTGTCAGCCTGACCTACAGCCTTTACGGGCAAGAGGTGTTTGATGCGAAGTTTTTTACCGTCAATGCGGTCAATACATTCTTTATCACGCTCATCATCCTGATTATTCATTATAAACGCTATAAATACAGCGATATTGTTATGATTAGCGAAGAAGATGAAAGCCTTGTACAAATTTCCGATACGGTCGAAGAAGTCGAAGAAATTTTGGATATGGATAACAATCACCCCCAGACGTAAAATCTCGTTTGAAACCCAGATTATTCTCTGCTATTGCTTAAACCCTTAAACACTAAGGGATACACTACCATGACAGAGATCACACCAGACATTGCCGCAAAAAACCGTACTTGGGCTTTTGAAGAAGCAAAAGCGGTCGTTAAACGCCTGCGCGCGATTGGTCGTGGTCAGGTAAAAACACCTGAAAAAGGGTATGTTCTGTTTGAAACAGGGTACGGCCCGTCAGGCCTGCCGCATATTGGTACATTCGGCGAAGTATGCCGCACGACCATGGTTATGCGCGCCTTTCAACGTCTACACCCTGAAATCCCAACCAAATTAATTTGTTTTTCCGATGATCTGGATGGTTTTCGTAAAGTGCCGAAAAACGTACCCCAGCAAGAGATGCTGGCGGATTATTTAGGTAAGCCACTAACGCGCGTGCCTAACCCGTTTGACAGCGAATATGAAAGCTTTGGCCATCATAATAACGCGCAGCTGCGTGCGTTTTTGGATCAGTTCGGTTTTGACTATGAATTCATCAGCTCCACGGATGATTGTTATATGACGGGGCGTTTTGATGAAACGTTGCTGTTGATGCTCAAACATCATGAGGAAATCAAAGGAGCCGTTCTTCCGATTTTAGGTGAAGAACGCGCCGCAACCTACTCTCCTTTCTTACCTATTTCGCCTAGCACGGGCAATGTATTGCAGGTACCTATCCTTGCAACAGATGCGGAGAACGGCACGATCACATTTGAGGATGAAGACGGCACAACAGTGACGCAGGAAGTTACAGGCGGTAAGGTTAAGGCGCAATGGCGCGCGGACTGGGCGCTGCGTTGGCATGCGCTTGATGTCGATTACGAGATGAGCGGGAAAGACCTGAAAAGCTCTTCCGATATCGCGAAATCTATTCTGAAAATCCTTGGAAAGCCAAACCCTGCGGGCTTCCACTATGAATTATTCCTTGATGAAAAGGGTGAGAAAATCTCCAAATCAAAAGGAAACGGTCTGAGCATGGAAGAATGGCTGACTTATGCGCCGCATGAAAGTCTGGCCTATTACATGTTCCAACGCCCGACATCGGCGAAAAAGCTCTATTTCGATATCATCCCGAAAGCGGTTGATGAATATATCACCTTTGTTGAAAAACTGCCCGAGCAAGAGGCCGCGAAGCAACTGGATAACCCCGCATGGTATATCCATGATGGGAAAATCCCGGATTCGCAACACTCCCCGATTTCCTTTGGGTTGCTGCTAAACCTCGTGAATGCGGCCAACACAGATGACCGCGAAACGCTATGGGGCTTTATTAATCAATACGCGCCAAAGGCAACGCCTGAAAACGCGCCGTTTTTGGATCATTTGGTTGGGTATGCGATTCAGTATTACAAAGACTTTGTCTTGCCTGAAAAATCATACCGCGCCGCCGATGAGCGTGAGCAAAAAGCGCTGGCTGCACTTGCGGAAAAACTGGAAACCCTTGATACAGGCTTGGATTCAGAGGAATACATGACCGCCGTATTTGATGCGGGTAAGGAAAACGGCTACGACAAGTCAGAGCTTCGTGATTGGTTTCAGGCGCTTTATCAGGTGCTCTTGGGGCAAGATCAAGGCCCGCGTTTCGGCTCTTTTATCGCGCTCTACGGCCCGAAAGAGACGGTTGGCCTGATCCGCAGCGCATTAGATGGAAAACTGGCGGCGGCATAGAATTGTATTGGCCGCTCCAAACCTAGGGCAATGTATATTTACATAGCGAAATAGGTAACTTCCATCGTCGGATAGCCCTCACGGGAATATTTTTCAACGTCAGCTTTAAAGTCCTCATCAATAATGCGGTCTATCACTTCTTTCTGTGTTTGCGTAAGTGCATCCAGATCATGCAGGTCAATTGACTCCCCTGTGGACATCGCGTGCATAATCGCCTGTTTCACTTCATCGGCAGTATGCATGACCTCAAATCGTTCACCATTTACTGAAATAGTAGATGCTTCGTCCCTGACATCGTATGACGCATAATTATACTCTTTATCCCGAAGAGAAACACAGTTCAACTGATGGAACGCCTTACCCAACTTCCCTTTCTTAAGCGTATCAACCCAATGCTCAAGCGGATATTTTTGCTCATGATTTAAAACCAACCTACCGGTCGCATCATAGCCTTTTAAATTCAATCGATCAGATTGCTCATGCTCTTCGATAACTTCTGAAGCTCTCTTCTCAGCATATTCTCTGGCTTCAGGTGTAAGCCATTCATTAACATCGTGCTGCGCTGTTACGATAAATGAAGTAGCAGATGATTTCACATCGTCGTTATCATCATGACCTACAGAAGGATCATCTGTAACTTCTGCATCTCCATTTATAATTATATCTACAGGCTCAAGCCTAAAACGCCCTGTAAGACGTACAGAAACAGGTTGATTCTCATTTGACATTTTTTATCACCTTACCCAAATACTCAAAACAAACGCCATGATAGCAACCTGAACGTAAAAACACAACAAAAACATACATTCTACAAGTGAAAACAATGGCTTACACAAAAAGACACAAACATCACTCCAATGTATAAACATTTGCACAAAAAATTAAAGTAACGCCGTATATCAATACCGTCATAGGTACATACAAGTGATTACCTCGACACGCAAAAAGAATATTTCTCATTATATCAGTTATTTATAATAAAATACCGCAAAGCCGCGCATTTCTCTCAAATTTATATAAAATTTTAAGTAATTTTTAAATATCTCGTTGGTACTATGGTATGTAGGCAATTTGCCTAAACGTGTGGATTTTTAAGAATAAATAAACTGAATTTAAGTAAAGTATAAGCGTAATGACAATGATAAGTATTGAACAAGCCCGTCCAACTGCAAAAACCCTTCTGAGTAATTTAGAAGCGTTTGAAGCTTTTTGTTTAGGGGAACTCCGTTTCTCCCCGGCTAAGTTCCGTGAATTAAACGAAGAGCTAAGCGTCGGAGCCGTCCTGATGATCGGCAAGAGGCGCTATGAAAGAGACACAGACGGCAAACGCTTGATCTGGGTTGGCTTTGATGAGCGTGAACACGATTTAGGGTATGTCCATGATGCGAATGTTATGCGCGATTATCCGGGTTTTCATGCGAAACGCACATTATCACTGGGCAAAGACCTTGTGAAAGAATCTGAAATCATCCCTGCCCCAAGCGGCAAAGGAAATCTGTCAAAAGTCACACTGGTCGATGGCAGTGTCGGTATTGCCCCGAATTATCGTATGGCATTACGCAATGCCGCGATGAAGATGCATTTGACACATAAATTCAACCAATTTTCCTTAGCCGGATTGTGGAAAAAAGTATGGGGGCACGCTTAAGAGAAAAAGCACCTCTTATTTAACCTGTGATAAATCGAATCCTTGTGTGGGGATGCCGAATTTTTCTACGTTATATTGCTCTCCCTTATTTAAGGGGGCGCCCTCTTCCCAGTACGTAACAATATCATCCAAATTCGGACGCGGACGGTCATCGGGCGTGTCTTCCACTGTACCGATATGAATAAAGCCCGCAATATGATCACGCGCATCCAATCCCAGATATTCCTTGAAACGCGCATCATAGGAATACCATTCCGATAACCACTGCGCCCCATATCCGCTGGCGTTGGCGGCCATTACCAAATTCATACATACAGCGCCTGATGATAATATCTGTTCCCACATTGGGGGTTTACCCATACGCACACGTGAAACAACCCCAACAACCAAAGGCGCGCGTGTGAAGCGCGTTGCCTCAATATCAATGTGCGCATCCCCCGCATCAGGGTTATCGGCCACGTACATCTCTTTGATTTTCTCCCCGATAACGGCGCGTTGATCGCCCTGAAACACAATGAAATACCACGGCGATAACTTCCCATGGTCAGGAACCCTCGCCGCCGCCTGTATCATTGTTCCGAGCTCTTCCGAGGTCGGCGCAGGATCGGATAATAATTGCGCCATTACGCTTCGGCGAGAGAGCAAATATTCCAGTGTCGCTTCTGACTTTTTTCCTGAGATTATTTTCATTGCTATCCTCTTGTTAAATTTTGGTGATGCTATATCGTGCGGCATAGAAAAAGTGCCGAACATAAAAGCAGGAGCAAGTCTAACCATGGCCGCCGCAGATGAAAAGACGGAAGTTATTATTGCCAACTCTGAACAATCCGTTCAAACCGCCACAGAAGTTACAAATGCCCCCATCCATGAGGACATAACCACATTTTGGGGCGAAGTTATAACCGTCTGGCATAATGGTTTTATGGGCATAAATGTCGGCAACATTATTGTTGCCATCGGGATTTTCACAATCTTTCTGATTTTACGTGGTCTGCTCAGTAAATATATTTTGCAAACACTGCATCTTTGGACGAAACGATCAGACACCGATATTGATGATAAAATCGTTGATGCCATGACCCCGCCGATACGCTTTGTGCCGATCATCATGGGTGTGTTCTTTGCGACGCAATCCCTAGGCCTGAGCGGTATGCTCGCGATATTCGTATCCAACATTGTGCGATCAATGATTGCCTATACAATTTTCTGGGCGCTTTTGCGCTCTCTCGGCCCTATTCGCCGCGTCTCCAGAAAGCTGGAGGAAGTGCTGACCAAAACCATGATGGAATGGATCTTCAAATTCCTGCGGGTTGTTATCATCTTTATCGGCGCCGCAGTTATTCTTGAAATATGGGGCATTGCGATCGGGCCGTTGCTCGCCGGTTTGGGTTTATTTGGTGCGGCCGTTGCACTGGGTGCGCAAGACCTTTTCAAAAACCTGATCGGCGGCATTACCGTGATTGCGGAAAAACGCTTTCACCCCGGCGACTGGATTAAGGTAGACGGCGTTGTAGAGGGCACGGTTGAGGATATCGGCTTTCGCTCTACGCGCGTGCGTCGCTTTGATAAGGCTCCTGTCTATGTGCCGAACTCCGCCCTATCCGATGCGATAATCACAAATTTCAGCCGTATGACAAACCGCCGTATCTATTGGAAAATCGGCGTTGTTTACAGCACCACACATGACCAGCTCACCCTGATCCGTGATGAATTACAAAACTATCTGGATACGAATGACGACTTTGAAAAACCGCCAAAGGTCGCGACATTTGTGCGCATAGACAGTTTCAATGCCTCATCGATTGATTTCATGATTTACTGTTTCACCAAAACAACCGATTGGGGTGAATGGCTTCGTGTGAAGGAAGCATTCGCACTGGCGATTAAAGAAATCGTTGAGGAAAAAGCGGGCTCATCCTTTGCCTTCCCGTCGCAATCTATTTATCTGGAAAGCTATCCTGATGGGGATAAGCCCGAGCTATTCTCTCCGCCCGAAAAAAAGACGCCCAAAAACGATAAAAAACCTGCTAAAAAGGCAGGATGAGTGCAGAGCCAGCGATTCCCATGCCACAGCATATAAGCCTGCCGGATATTCCGGCGCTGTGTGCGCATGTTGAAAACGCGGTAATGTTGACAACCGACGGAGAGATCCAAACCCTTTCTCATGCAGAACTGCGCAGCGAAATTCAAAATAAGGCCGTGATGGTCTGTCATGCGCCCTACACGAAAAGCCGCCTGAAATATGAGGAATTCTTTACCTTTGACGTGCTGGAGCTGTTTGCGTTCGTGCACCCTGCGCGCTTTTGCGTGCCGACGCCTGTGGGGCTATGCACCGCCTTGGGCTGTGATGTGCCGAAGGATTTTGAGGATTACCCCTTTGCGCTGATGGATGTGGCGCGCGCCTTGCTGACCGATCTGCAAAAGGATATTCACGCCGAAAAAGCCGACCCCGCAAAAATCGCCGAGGTGATGGGGCTAAAGGGCAAAGGCTGGCCGTGGGTGCCGTATATCCTTGCCGCGCTTGGCCATGAATATGACCCGCAGGCAGAAATCATCGCCCGCCCTGCCTTAAATGTGTGGAAACACCTTCCTGAGTGGACGGACGACCCGCCAGAGCCGCCCGCATCGCACGAAAGCGTCAGCGCGGAAGAAGCGCGCGATAAGCTTGCCGAGCTCCTTAATGTCGGGGATAAACCCGCCGAAATCAGGCCGCAGCAAAAAGAATACACCGATACGGTGCGCCAAATGTTTGAACCCATGCGTGAGGATGAAAACCCGCATATTGTTCTGGCAGAGGCAGGCACGGGCGTCGGGAAAACTTTGGGCTACCTTGCCCCCGCCAGCGTGTGGGCAGAAAAGAATGAAGGCAGCGTGTGGATATCAACATACACGAAGAACCTGCAACGCCAAATCGATGGAGAGATTGACCGCCTCTATCCGCATCCCGTGGTCAAGGATGCTTATACTTCTATCCGAAAAGGGCGAGAGAATTATCTGTGCTTGCTGAACCTAGAGGATGCCTCGGCGGGTGCTGCGACATCCTATAATGCACGGCACGTGGTTGCCGCAGGGATTATGGCGCGATGGGTTGCGGCCACCAAAGACGGTGATTTAAGTGGTGCAGACTTCCCCGGCTGGCTATCGGGTCTGCTCGGCTATGCGAACACATACGGTCTGGCGGATCGGCGCGGTGAGTGTATTTATTCCGCGTGTGATCATTATAATCGCTGCTTTATTGAGCGATCTGTACGTAAGGCCAAACGATCCCGCCTTGTGATTGCCAATCACGCGCTTGTCATGATCCAATCAGCGATGTCATCATCGTCTGAAAAAATGCCGACGCGCTATATTTTTGATGAAGCGCACCACCTGTTTGATGCCGCCGATAGTGCCTTTTCCGCGCACCTCACCGCGCGTGAGACGGCTGATCTAAGGCGCTGGATTTTGGGGAATGAAGGCGGCCGTAAGGGGCGCGCGCGCGGATTAAAACGCCGCATGGAAGATTTGATCGAGGGCGATGAAGATGCCGTCAAAATGTTGGAGGAGATCGTGCATAATGCCTCTGCCCTGTGTGGGCATGGCTGGAGCCGCCGTTTCAAGGACAAAGCGCCGCACGGGCCCACAGAAACATTCCTGATGGAGGTTTACCGCCTTGTCTATGCGCGCGCGGACGGCGTGGATGGCCCCTATTCGCTTGAAACCCCGCTCTTTCCCCTAGATGAGGATATCATCGCCGCCTGCACATCCCTGAAACAGGCCTTAACCCGCCTGCTTTCCCCGATGGATGCGCTGTCAAAGCTCCTCCATGCACGGTTGGCAAGTGATCAGGGGGACATGGATAGTGACACCCGTAAACGCCTTGACGCGCTGGCGACCTCATTAGAGCGCCGCGGCGGGATGACGCTTAAAAGCTGGATCGGAATGCTGGAAACGATGGAAGAAGGCGATAACGTCGAAGGCTTCGTTGATTGGATGGAGGTTGAGCGCGTCGACGGGCAATCTATCGATGTTGGTGTTTATCGCCATTACGTTGACCCGATGAAACCCTTTGCCACCAGTATCCGCCCGCATGTGCATGGCATGACCGTTACATCGGCGACCATGCGTGATGCCACAGAGGATGAAGAACTGAACACCCAAGCCGCCTTTGAGCGCACAGGCGCAAGATATCTAAGTCACGAACCGATCATAAATTCCTTTACCTCCCCCTTTGATTACGGCAACCGCACAAAGGTGATTATTTTAGATGACGTCAATAAAAATGATTTGGGGCAAGTCGCCGCAGCGTATCAAGCGCTCTTTACGGCAAGCGGCGGCGGCGCGCTTGGGTTATTTACCGCCATACAGCGCCTGCGCGCGGTGTATGATCGTATCGTCCTGCCGATGGAAAAATCAGGCATTCCCCTTTATGGGCAACATATCGAAAAAATTGATACTGGCACATTGATTGATATTTTCCGCGAGGATGCACATGCCTGCTTGCTTGGCACAGATGCTGTGCGTGATGGCGTAGACGTGCCCGGGGAATCTTTACGCCTTTTGGTGTTTGACCGCGTGCCATGGCCGCGCCCGACCTTGCTGCATAAGGCAAGGCGCAATGCATTCGGTAAGCGCCGCTATGATGAGATGATGACCCGCCTGAAACTCAAACAAGCCTTTGGCCGTTTGATCAGACGCGCCGATGATCAGGGGGTGTTTGTGATGCTCGATTCCATGCTGCCCTCGCGCCTGCATGGGGCATTCCCCGCAGATACGCCGATTATTAAAACCGGCCTTCAGGATGCGGTATCAATCATTTCCGGGGGCATCAAACCCACCACCCATCTCTGAGAAATCTATTTCCGGCAACGCCTCTGAAAGATATTCATGGATGCGCTCATGATTATGCGAGACATTGTTTCGCACCAATGATGCATTTTCTAAAAGAGTATCAACCTCTTCCAAATCAAAAAGAATTTCTGCCGCATCTTGGTCTTCAACACCCAGACGAACCGCCCATTGCGCACTTTGATACAGGCGCATCACATCATTTTGCACCTCATCCCTAAACTCCCCCTCAAGCTTGACCTTTGATGTCGGATCAAAAAAGCCAATATAATCACTCTTAAGCATTTCAAACCGATGTTTGAACTCTTCTACCGTTGATTCCAGTTCGTCAGACATAAACCTTCCTTTACACTCAGTTATTATTTTCCTTAATATTAGGATATTTTAATTTATGATGCTACATTAAGATGTTAAATATTAGTGTGTGGATAAAAAAACGCACAATGTTTGTTATTTTATTTCGATAGACACTATACTTTGATCTCTTTATTTAAGACTTATGACATTATCAGGTGAAAATCGACAAAAACGCATGAAACCTTATGTTCAGGAAATTACCGCTATTGATCCCGTTCAGGCATTTCTGAATATAAAACATATGCCCTATAGTCTGTTTTTGGACAGCGCCGATCGCAAACACCCAAGCAGCCGCTATAGCTTTGTTATGTGCCAGCCCGTTGAGACGATAGAGGCCAAAGACGGTAAAATCACCGTCACCAATTGGGATCAGCGTTTATCATTTGAAGGGCAACCTTTCGCAATTTTGCAGTCCCGTATCAAATCATGGGTCAGCGGCGCAACCACCATCGCGAACATGCCCCCCTTTCAAGGCGGCGCGGCAGGCTTATTCGGCTATGACCTTGGACGATATCTGGAAGATTTACCCCATACGGCAGAGAATAAAAACCAAACGCCTGATATGGCGGTGGGTATATATGACCAGGTTCTGGCGCATGATTATTTGCTTAAGAAGACGTATATCTTCACACATGCTGCATCCGCAGATGAGGCAGAGAAAAAACGTAATCACTTTTTGTACCTTCTTACGCAAGATGTCACCGCGCCGCCCTATTTGGCGCAGGATCTTGATTGGAAATCTAATTTCACCCGCGATTCCTATATCGACACTGTTAAAAGAGTCGTTGATTACATTTATGACGGCGATATCTTTCAGGCAAACCTCACTCAGCGTTTTGAGGCCGATTTGCCGGAGGGTTTTGATGCCTTTGTGCATTATATGCATCTGCGTCAGGTCAACCCCGCGCCTTTTGCGACCTATATGAATTTAGGCAATGTCAAAATCTCATCCGCTTCGCCGGAGCGTTTCGTCACCGTCCGCGACAAAAAGGTTGAGACCAGCCCGATCAAAGGCACACGCCCGCGCGTTCCTGATATCGTGACCGATCGCGCCAATAAAAATGACCTTTTGAATAATGAAAAAGACCGCGCGGAAAACACCATGATTGTTGATTTACTGCGCAATGATTTATCAAAAGTCTGCGACCCCGCCACAATCAATGTGCGCGACCTCTGTAAATTAGAGAGTTTTGCAGGGGTTCATCATCTGGTTTCGCACATCACAGGTACATTGGAAAAAGATTTCAGTGCCGTTGATTTATTAGAGGGCTGCTTTCCCGGCGGATCGATTACAGGCGCGCCTAAAATCCGCGCCATGGAAATTATTGAGGAGCTCGAAGGCGTGCGCCGCGGTGCTTATTGCGGCTCTATTGGCTATATCGGGTTTGATAACACAATGGATACCAACATCCTTATCCGTACGTTGGTCTATGAAAACAACAAGGCCATATTGCAAGTTGGCGGCGGTATCGTTGCAGATTCAGACCCTACGGCGGAATACCAAGAAACATTGGATAAGGCCGCACCCGTCCTGAAATCATTCAAAACACAAAATAATGAAGAACAGCCCGAGCTCTCTAAAGCCGGATAGCACGCGCAGTGTACTTTGTCATATTATTTGACAGTATAGAGCGTAATATTTTATCGTCCACTGTTCTTAAAACAGGTGAATGCACACACGCCCATGATTAAAAAAATACAAAGTCTGGCTGCGCGATTTAATGATAATCGCCGCGTTGAGCGCATATCACACGAAGCTTTGATTGATCCTGTCGGGGTCATTTCAGGCGGTGAGGATGAACATTCCCGCATTATTTTCGGCGCAATGGATAGCGCGGAGCGCATTTTAAAGGAACGCTATCGCCTGGACCGAGAAGGCCGCGCGGATGAGCCTTTGGTGGTTGTAATCGGAGAGCAACATGATTACCCCGCCCATTACCTTCATCACATGTTGGTTTTAAAAACCTTGCAACAAAGCGGAGAGAAAACAGTATGCGGGTTGGAAAACCGCGACAGTATCGTCACAAACTGGCTTAGATATTCTAAAGGATATGATGAGGATGATTCCGTTTTATACAGCGCCTATAATGAGGCCAATGAAAACGGTGATATTGGGTTAATGTATGTCTACGCAGGCGGAGAGCCGACACTTGCCCCGTACGCGCAGAAAGTCTTTCAACGTAACCTCATAGATTCAGGCATTCCCGTTCGTTTTACAGATGCTGCGTTGGTGTATAAATCAACCGAAAACGGCACCCACAGCGAAGAACAATGTCTTGATCCATATGATCCGCAAACAAAGCAGAGCATGGAAGAATGCTGGGTCGAGCGCGAAAAAGACTTTAGCCCGTATGAGCCTGACGGCATTTGGATACGTAACCATCACGCGGCGCGCCTGATCGAGGACTTCGCAGACAATCAGGATGCCCGTATTTTAGTCCAATTTTCAGGTAATGCGCATGTTCTTGGGAAGAATGACGGTCTCGATCCCGTATATCTTCCCGGCACAGAAAGCCTGTCCGCCGGCATCAAGGAACGTAAACTGCCGGTAATGGCCATTGTCTTGAGCAATCGTGATTTCCATCAGGCACACATCCCTGACAACCATCGTTTAGACACAGAACGCCAAGTGCATATCCTTGAGGGATTACCGGATTTTAAATACGCACAAAACACGCATTTCTTTGAAGAGATTTTCGTATCAAAAGAACAGGAATGGGTGGATGATATGCTTCGATCCGTTGGCATGGCCGGTGCAATCTTAACCATAGATGACCCGCGTTGGGCCTCTACGCCTGATGAATTTCAGGATAAGCTTGCGCGCTTTGATCGTATTTTCCAACATCAACAAGCTGATAAAATGGCAGGCATCTATAGCAGTGGCGAAGGTTTCACCGATCATTTAACATCTGATTGATTGTTTTTAAAAATATGAATTCCCTAAACGCCCCCTTCGATTTATAGTTTACGCCTTATGATTTTGATCATCGATAATTATGATTCCTTTGTTTACACACTGGCCGGCTATGTGCAGAGGCTGGGTGAGACCGTTATTGTTGAGCGCAATGATCAAATCACATTGGATGAGATTGAGCGCCTTAACCCCCATGCGATTATCATATCCCCGGGGCCATGCGCACCGCAGGATTCAGGGATCTGCATCGATTTAATACGTCACTTTGGCGCATATATTCCGATATTGGGGGTTTGCCTTGGGCATCAGGCCATAGGTGAGGCCTATGGCGGGCGCACAATAAAGGCCGCAACCCCTGTTCATGGCAAAGTAAGCATGGTCGAACACGATAATTCTGTGTTATTTCACGGCATCCAAAGCCCCCTAAAGACGGGGCGTTACCACTCTTTGATTTGTGATCTGGCCGATGGCACAGATTTACGAATTACTGCCCTAAGCCATAAAGATGAAATCATGGCCATGCAGCACATAACCCACCCTGTATTCGGGGTTCAATTCCATCCCGAGTCTATCATGACACCATGCGGAATAGATTTATTAAAGAACTTCTTATCCTATGCCCATGAATGGAACAGCCAGCATAAAAAAGATAAGCAAAATATCGAATCCCAGCCATAGCGCATAACACACTAAGCCCCTATAAAGTTTGGAAAAAAACAATGAATAACACCCAAAAAATAACCGTCTACCTTGGCTCCTCCGGGCGCTGCAGACCTATCTTTAAAGACACCGCCACCCAAACAGGGAAAATCATCGGTGAAACGGGACGTACCCTTGTCTATGGCGGCATGGATGCAGGCCTGATGGGTATTGTGGCCAATACGGCGCTGGATGCAGGTGCATCGGTAACGGGCGTTATCCCGAAAAGCCTGAAAGACAGCGAACGCATTCACCCAAACCTAAGCCAAACAATTCTTGTACCCGACCTGTGGGAACGTAAATTAAAAATGTTCAACCGCGCAGATGCGATTATCACGCTCGCAGGTGGCTTTGGCACAATTGATGAATTCCTAGAGGCATTGCATTGGGCACATTTGGGGTCGCACGCCAATCCTGTTGTCCTTGTTAACACGGATGGTTATTGGGATTTATTCATCCAATACCTTAACACCCTGCCCGACCTGTCCAAAGCGCACTTTATTGTTGCGGATTCCCCCGAAGATGCCTTTACACAGTTAGATCGTTGGACACCGCCAACGGTCAACGGGGACCCAGCCAATTTACCAAATTATGAATCCCTGATCCTTCAGAATGAAGATGAGCCGCTGATTTTTGATACCCCGACCATCGAACAGAGCTATATCCTTGCCACGGCGCTTGGCCTGAAACAGCTTGGAAAGCATGATCGGCATATCGGTATTTTAAACAAAGATGATCAATTCACGCCCCTTTTGGAATGGATAAAAACCGCACAGAAAGAAAAGTTCATCACCGATCATTGCACAGAATTATTCAGCGTTGATAATGACTTAACCGCGTTGAGGGCGAAACTTGACGCTCAAAAAAAAATTAAGATAGACTTGCACAATGATAAATGGGGGCCTAGCGAAACCAAAACCCACATTGAGATACGCGAAACGGAATAAATCATATGGCACTGTCAGAACATTTCGAACAGAAAACCGAAGGTCTGGTGAGCACGCTTCATGAACTTGTCGACGATAACCAACCATGGCGCAAAGATCTGGAAGATGCCCTGTCAGCCATACATTTAACAGAAGAACAAAATCAAGTTATTCGCGATGCGGCAACAAGTTTAACCTTTAAATCCATTGGCCATGATGAGGGCATGGACGGCTTTTCCACGCGTATGACACATGCATTTCGCGATGCGATCGGCAATTCTACGATGGTTCTTGAAATGGCGGCAATGATGGAAGATGAACAAGGGACGCTGAATGCTCTGGTGCAAATTCGCGGCTATATCGAAGACCTGAAGCATAACTATCCTTTGATACTTAAAGAAGGCATGCCCACATCCGTGCAAGGCGTTTTAGACCGTTATGAGGACGATGTCCTTCCCGAAATTAATGAGCTGATTTCAGAATTATCACAAATAACGGGAATTGATCCGAGCACGATTCCGCAAAATTTGAATTATCAGCACATCACGACCCTGCCCGATGACGCATTTCACAAAACAATTACGAATGAATAAATTCTATATTTCGTAAGTCGGCCCTGCCATTTGTTTTGCGGAAATCACTTCTCGCAGATATTGCGCCATTTCGTCGGCAATAAGTGTTTTAAACTGGTTAGCAAATGCTTGCGGCGAGGCACCTTCGACTTTGCCTTGCACCCCAAGATAGTCCGCCATTTCCAGACGCGCCACAGTCAGTGACAGCTGATCATGGTTATCCTCAATTAACGCATCGATACGCGCATCAAGTTCATCTTCCTTGAACATGGGGCCAAGCTCCTCAATACGCTCCATATTCATATCCAGTAAGAAATCCTTAAATTCATGTGCTGCCTCATTAAGCATTTCAGGAGGATACAGCGCGTTAATATCATCCAAACGCGTAGAGGCAACCTCAACGAACAACTCCCTAAACTTATCTGCATTGCCCGGATTTTCAGGATAGGTTGTTATAAACGCCGCCAAATCATGCAGCTCTTTATTCTCATCGCTACAATCAAAGAACACTCCAATTTTCTCAGTGCGCTCCGCCTTATATGCATTAATGCGGTCTGACAGGCTCGCGTCCTCAGGCAAACCTGCCGCCATTTCGTTGAAATCATCGGCCTGCACAAGGCGCTCATAAACGTCACGGTTAACCAACTTATCAACCAAATCATCATCACACTGCCCTGATTGTGATATGGCATCATCAATCGGTGGAATAAAAATCATCTCTGTTTGATCGGGATCATTCAGCACAGGCGCTTGGCCGCCGCTACTCTCTGCATTGCCAACATTGCCGCAGCCCGCGCTCAACCACAAAGCCGCAATTGCACCAAATGCAATATTTCTTGAATTATTCATGTAATGATCACCCTGTTTTTATTCTAATTGATTGAAAATTATCAAAGCAAAATAAAAAAATTATGTCAAGAAATGTAAAACGACAAAAGCCACACGCAATGTGTGGCTTAAGAGTTTGCTTTAACAGAATGAATTACAAGCCTGTGATGGCTGTGATTTTTGCTTTCGTGATATCAATTTTATCTTGGATATGCTTTTTATCCGTTTTTTCTTCTGCCAAATTGATATCTTCATTCAGATCCGTCAAAAGCTGCTCCAGACTTTCTTTATTCAGGTCTTTTACGGGAATGGCCTCTTCCGCCAAAACCGTACAGTTATTCGCGGTCACATCTGCAAAACCGCCTGCGATAAAGATCTCTTCTTTTTCACTGGCGCCTTTTTCCTTTTGAAGGCGGACAACGCCCGGCTTGAGCGAAGAAAGCAATGAACAGTGCCCTTGCATAACGCCGAAAATACCGTCATCACCGGGAATTTCCGCAAGGTAATAAGGCTCAGAAACAAGTTTCTTTTCCGGGGATACAAGTTCGAATTGAATGAGATTGCTCATATTTTTTTCCTTAAATCGTCTTTAACTTGCGGTTTTCCATTTGATTTGAAACTCCAACTCTTCTTCGCCGTCTTCACGCTCATGCTCAATACTGAACTCAGCATTTTCAGGAACGGAGATACGCTCTCCTGCGAATTGGAATTCCACTTTTTTACCCGTTTCAAGTGCGTCAGCTACGCGGCGGAGCTTCGCAATGAAATCCTCCACCGAGTTTACTTTTTCAATGTCACGGTCGCTTTCGCTCATTTAACTATGCCGCTTCCTGAGCCATTTTCGTTGCTTTTTCAACAACTTGCTCAATTGTACCGGTCATATAGAACGCAGATTCAGGAAGGTGGTCATATTCACCTTCAACAATCGCCTTAAAGCCTTTGATTGTGTCTTCCAGATCAACAAAGATACCAGGTGAACCTGTAAACACTTCCGCAACGTGGAATGGCTGAGATAGGAAACGCTGGATCTTACGGGCACGTGCCACTGTAAGCTTGTCTTCCTCTGACAGTTCATCCATACCCAAAATCGCGATAATGTCCTGAAGGTTTTTATAGCTCTGCAATGTTTGCTGAACTGCGTTCGCAACGTTGTAGTGCTCATCACCGATAACGCGTGGGTCAAGAATACGTGATGTTGAGTCAAGCGGATCAACCGCAGGGTAGATCCCCTGTTCCGCAATCTGACGTGAAAGAACTGTTGTCGCGTCAAGGTGCGAGAATGTTGTCGCAGGCGCAGGGTCAGTCAAGTCATCCGCAGGCACGTAAACCGCCTGAACCGATGTAATCGACCCTTTATTTGTTGATGTAATACGTTCCTGCATCAAACCCATTTCTGTCGATAGTGTTGGCTGATAACCAACCGCAGAAGGAATACGACCAAGAAGCGCGGACACCTCGGCACCTGCTTGTGTGAAACGGAAGATGTTATCAAGGAAGAACAGAACGTCCTGACCTTCTTCATCACGGAAATATTCCGCCATTGTCAAGGCAGACAGCGCAACACGTGCACGCGCACCAGGTGGCTCATTCATCTGACCGTAAACAAGTGCCACTTTTGATTCTTTGTGCTCACCCGGCTTAATAACGCCTGATTCAATCATTTCGTGGTAAAGGTCGTTACCTTCACGTGTACGTTCACCAACACCACCAAATACAGACACACCACCGTGCCCTTTTGCAATGTTGTTAATCAATTCCATGATCGTAACGGTTTTACCAACACCGGCACCACCGAACAGACCAATTTTACCACCCTTTGCGTAAGGACATAGAAGGTCAACAACCTTAATCCCTGTTACAAGAATTTCTGTATCTGTTGCTTGCTCTGCAAATGTAGGCGCTTCGCGGTGGATCGCCCATTTTTGCTTTGTCTTAACAGCTTTACCTTCGTCAATCGGCTCCCCGATCACATCGAAAATACGGCCCAATGTCTCTTCACCAACCGGCACAGAGATTTTATCACCTGTATCCACAACGTCCTGACCACGACGCAAACCGTCTGTCATGTCCATCGCGATTGTACGAACAGAGTTCTCACCCAAATGCTGTGCAACTTCCAGAACAAGGTTCTGTCCGTTATTATCAGTATGCAGCGCATTCAGAATTGGTGGCACACTACCGTCTTCGAACTGTACGTCCACAACAGCGCCCATAACCTGTAATATCTTTCCTTGTGCTTCTTTAGCCATTTTTTTCAAGTCCTCTTTCGTATTAAACGTTACTTCCTTGGTTGAATTCTAATTCTTCTATTTTTTTGTCTTACGCTTTAACGTTGGCTTTATGTAAGACAGTTTTGCCGCCTGATATTTCTTCTCAAAAATAGGAATATCACGCAACCTTGCCAACACATCTGCCGCAAGCTTACGTCCGGCCACACTATCACTTGGATAATGTACACCTGCAATCTCACGGCGATGCGCCACATCGATTGCAAATTGTTTATATACATCCGCATTGTCAGGGTCAAAATCCGCAAGAACCAATGCATTAATATATGTCTGCGTTGCGTGCCCTGACGGATAAGCCGCGTGCGGCGGATTAGCGATTACTGTTTCCAAACTATCGTCCACCTCACTTGGGCGCGGTCTGGAGAAATGTCTTTTACGCTCAAGGATGAAATACATATTATCGTTATTGATAATCTCCATCAAAAGAAGGGTCTTATAATTCTCTTCAACGATAAGGCCTTCTTTAACGAACATGTCATGCGCATCGACACCGCTATCCTCGTATAAGATACGCTCAACAGTTTCCTCATCACGCTCAGTGTCTGCGATTTTGTGCAAATACGCAATTTCTTCGGAAGTTGTCTTGCTAGAGTTTTTGGGTGGTTTTTCAACCTCAAACTCTTCTTGTCTGCTCATCAAAACCGGGCCGTCATCCAGTATCTTTAACAAGGCAGGCGCCCAGTTTTTATCAAGAAAATGAAGGTCATCAAGATCCCGTTGAGCGGCATGCACATAATGCGATGCACCAAATAATATGGTGCATAACAAAACAGTCGCCAGTGTAAAACGAGTTATCTTCATACCTTCTTCACTATAGAGCTTCAGCTCCTGAAATAATTTCAATCAATTCTTTCGTAATATAAGCCTGACGCGCACGGTTATATTGCAGAGTAAGATCATTAATCATATCCCCTGCGTTACGTGTTGCGTTATCCATCGCAGTCATACGTGCGGCCTGTTCGCCTGCCGCGCTATCGAGCATAGAGCGGAACACCTGCACGCCGACATTACGCGGCAATAGCTTGCTTAGGATTTCTTCTTCCGAAGGTTCGAATTCATATGGAGCAATCGGCTCTGCCGCTGCTTCTGATTCTGCTTCTTCGCTATCCTCGGCTTGCTCTACCTGAAACGGTACAAGCTGCAAATGCGTAGGTTTTTGAACCAAAACAGATTGGAACGCATTATAAAGCAAAATACATTTATCGAATTCGCCCTGCTCTAACTTATCAAGAATAAGCTCAGACACTTCATGTGCTTGCGCATACCCGACTGAACTGCCGGAGAAAACATCCTTGAAAGAGTGCAAAATCTTGTGACCATGTTCACGCACAAGAAGATCATACCCTTTGCGGCCGACACATGCGATTTTCACCGTCTTGCCTTGTGCCTCAAGATCCTTAATCTTGTTGCGCGCTTCTTTGATGATGTTTGCATTAAAACCACCACAAAGACCGCGATCAGCTGTCACAATAACAAGAAGATATACATCATCCTTGCCTGTCCCGGCTAAAAGCTTCGGGCTTAGGCTGTTGACTGTCACATTCGACGCCAAGCGAGAAAGCATGCCGCGCATCGCCTGCGCATAAGGCTGTGCATTTTCCGCTTGTTCCTGTGCTTTACGAAGCTTAGATGCCGCAACCATTTTCATGGCAGACGTGATCTTCCGTGTGGATTTCACGGATTTAATGCGGTCACGATAATCTCTTAAACTTGGCATACTATACCCATTTCTTCCTTACAGTTACGTCCTAATTATGCAGCTTCCTTAGAACCTGAAAAACCTGACGCAAAGTCACCAATGAAAGACTTCAAGCTTGCTTCTGCATCTTCATCAATTTTCTTATCTTCACGGATTTTTGCCAAAATCTCGCTACCTGTTGTTCTTAGAGCTTCAAGAAGTCTTTGTTCAAACAACTCAACATCACCAAGATCAATATCATCAAGGAAACCTTTTGTTCCCGCAAAGATAACGGCAACTTGCTCTTCAACGGCAAGCGGGCTGTACTGTGGCTGTTTCAACAGCAACGTCAGACGCGCACCACGGGCAAGCAATTTTTGCGTCGCAGGGTCAAGGTCAGAGGCGAACTGCGCGAACGCTTCCATTTCACGATACTGCGCCAATTCCAACTTCATAGAACCTGAAACCTGCTTCATCGCCTTAATCTGCGCGGCAGAACCAACACGAGAAACTGACGCACCAACATCAATCGCCGGACGGATACCTTTAAAGAACAAACCTGTCTCAAGGAAGATCTGACCGTCTGTAATCGAAATCACGTTTGTTGGAATATACGCGGAAATGTCACCACCCTGTGTTTCAATCACAGGAAGCGCAGTCATAGAACCGCCACCATGTTCATCAGATAACTTACATGCACGCTCTAGCAAACGAGAGTGGATGTAGAAAACGTCACCAGGATACGCTTCACGGCCCGGAGGACGACGAAGTAGAAGCGACATCTGACGATACGCAACAGCTTGTTTTGACAAGTCATCATAAATCGCAAGAGAGTGCATACCGTTATCACGGAAATATTCACCCATAGCCGCACCACAATATGGCGCAAGATACTGCAACGGTGCAGGATCAGAAGCCGTAGCGGCAACAACGATCGAATATTCCATCGCGCCCTGCTCTTCTAATTCCTTAACAAGCTGAGCAACTGTTGAACGTTTCTGACCGATTGAAACATACACACAATATAGGTGTTCTTTTTCATTATCAGTCGCATTGATTGTTTTCTGGTTGATGATTGTATCAACAGCAACCGCAGTCTTACCTGTCTGACGGTCACCAATAATCAATTCACGCTGGCCACGACCAACAGGAACAAGAGAATCAATCGCCTTCAAACCTGTTTGCATTGGCTCATAAACGGACTGACGCGGAATAATACCGGGCGCCTTCACTTCGATACGGCTTGAACCTGAGGCCTTAATCGGGCCTTTACCGTCAATCGGATTACCAAGTGGGTCAACAACACGGCCAAGAAGTTCCTTACCGACAGGCACTTCAACGATCTGACCTGTTCTGCGAACGATATCGCCTTCTTTAACGTCACGGTCATCACCGAACACAACCACACCGACATTGTCAGCTTCAAGGTTTAGGGCCATCCCTTTAACACCGCTGGCGAAATCAACCATTTCACCGGCCTGCACTTCGTCAAGGCCATACACACGTGCCACACCGTCACCGATGGACAGAACCTGACCGATTTCAGCGACATCAGCTTGCGCACCGAAATCTGCAATTTGCTTTTTTAGAATATCTGAAATTTCTGCTGCACGAATTTCCATTATACGACCTCTTTCAAGTTTTGAACTGTATTTTCATTTGCATTTGATTTAAGAGCCACACCAAGGCGATCCAGCTTACGACGCACCGAATCATCAATCATGTAAGACCCAATTGTTACAATCACACCGCCCATAATTTCGGGTGTAACTTTCTCCTCAATAGAAACAGTCGCGCCAAGCGCCTTTTCTATTTTCTTTTGGAATTCTTTGGCTTGCGCGGCGGTCAACTTAACGGCGGTTTCAAGACGAACTTCAACCACCCCTGACCTTTCGGCAATAATCTTGTTAAAAACACTGATAATACCCGGCAATGCGGCCAAACGCCTGTTTTGCACGAGAACACCAAGGAAATTCGCTGTTAGCTTATTCAGCTTGGCCTTCTTAACGATTTCCTGAATAACACCACTTTGTTTTTCAACACTGATAAGTGGTGAGGCAATCATTTCGGACAAATCGGCAGAATCCTGAATCATACCCTCTAAGGCAATCAGGTCTTTTTTGATCTTATCTATGGCCTTCTCTTGTTCGGCCAAATCAATAAGCGCACTCGCATAACGAGTATATACAATAGAAGAAATCGGTGCAGACGATGACACGTTCCAGTCCCTCAAATCTATAGTTTACACGTACAAAATTACGGCAATTTGCGCTGCACATTTAACTTTGTGTTGAGGAGGATTAGCACACCAAAAGAGTGCTGACAAGTGGCTGGAGCCGCGGTTTTTGATTTTTTTTAAGAAAAAGCGTTTTTAAAACGCCGCCTGCCCCGTACGGAACATAGCCACCAAGGACGGAGGAACCACACTCCAATCCATCAAACTGTACTTTTCCGGATCAACATACATTGCAATTCCGCGGAACAAAATAAGGTGCGCGACATATATTTCCAGTGTTTTACGGCCAAAAAACTGAAACATCCTGATAAAGGACGGTGCCATAACATCATTGGCCTTGGTAAACTCTATCGGCTTGAAGTGCCACAAAATCACGGCGATCACAAACAACCCCGCCATCAAGGACACCGCCTGCACCACGCTGAGTGATGGCATCGCAGCGCCCATCGTCAGATAAAACGCCGCAAAAGTTGCAAACATATAAATAAGGACATGTTTCTTTTCTATGCGCTCAAAAACCTCTTCACGGTGACGGGCAATATAACCGACAAGAACAAACAACATCGCCATAGAGCCGTACTCTATCAGTATTGCACTGGGGAAGCTGAGGAAGAAGAGAATCAAAAACATGCCCCGCAATGCCTCGGGCGACCATAGGGAATGCCTGACCACCCCGGCACGATATACCCTTAGCAACGCCATGGTAAAAAGAATATTTAAGGGTAATAAATACTGCCCCGAAATTAACGACGTCATAACCAGCAGCGTTCCGCCGATCCAAAAAGAATTCGGAATCTTGGTTGTATCGGCATAACCGATCAAAAAGAACCAGATCGGCAAACACAGGCGCCCCAACACCCTGAACCACATTTCTTCAGGAAAGAAAAAATGACCGACGTGATCAACCACAGTCAGCACAATCGCCAAGGTTTTCAGCAAATCATAGGACGTTAGGCTTTTGGGGAGCGGCTTGCTCATAAAAAACTCTTTAGACTTTAATTCTTTCGACAAAATATACTATACTGCGCGCTTGATAATTTGGATACAGAATATTTCATGCAATCATTAAAACAAACACTACTTCTATTTTTCATTATTATTGTTGAAGGATATGTCGTCTTATCGTCTGAACTGTTAGCCATTCGACAAACAATACCATATGTAGGCAGTGGAACTGACACTGTATCCATTATCATCGCCGCCGTTTTAATGCCGTTGGCATTCGGATACCAAAACGGAGGTAACTTTAAGCCGCATAAAATGTTCGGCACATTCATGACGGTACGCAAAAAGTTGATCTGGAATATGGTGATTGCCACAACAATTTTGCTCTTCGGCCTGTCCTATCCGTTTATAAAGGCGTTTTTTGGCTGGTTACCGACAATCGGTATCGAAGACCGTATTTTACAAACCACCATATATAGTATTTTGTTTTTGGTAACCCCCGTTTACCTGTTGGGGCAAACTGTTCCGCTTATCAGTAACTTTTTCTCAAAAGAACACCTGCCAAAAGTTACCGGTAAGATCTTGTTCTTTTCTACTGTCGGGTCCTTTGCCGGTGCCATCATCTCTACAATTGTTTTAATGGCAACGCTTGGTGTGCACCATACCGCCAGCCTTAACTTCGTCCTCATGGCGATACTGGTTATTGCCCTAAGCAGAAAATCAGTCAGCCTGCCTGTTATCTATAGTTTTGCTCTTGCGATTGCTGCGATCGGCATTAACTCTGACCATGTTATGCAGGATAATAACATCATTAAAAACAACCAATACAACACCATTCAGGCCGGCGAAACATCCCGCGGTACGCGTGAAATGGTGCTGAACGGTAATCGTACATCCAGTTATAATGATGACGGGCGCAAGCATGCCTATGTTGAATTTGCAGAGCGCGTTGCGATCATGCCTATCATAAGCTCTGTCCCACCGCGTGATGTCTTGGTTATCGGCGCCGGAGCCTTCACCTTTGGTCATGATGATAGAAACAATAACTACACCTATGTTGATATTGATCGCGACCTTCAGGAAGTTGCGGAAGACTATGTTTTAAAAGAGCCTATCGGCGAGAATAAAACATTCGTGCCAAAGCCGGCACGCGCCTTTTTAAATGATACGGATAAAAAATTTGATGTTATCTTTTTAGATACCTATTTGGGCGGCATCAGCATCCCTGAACATTTGGTCACAAAAGAATATTTCGAGGCCGTAAAAACACACTTAAAAGATGGTGGCGTCCTGATCGGAAACTTTATCGTGTCACCACAATTCAACAGCCCTCTTTCGCGCAATCTGGACAACACACTGCGCTCTGTATTCCCGCATGTATCAAGAGAGGTCATTTCCGAATATTATAATTTATGGTCTGAGAGCAATACATTGATTGCAAATGTCGCCTACATATACAGACACCAAGAAAACTATGAAAACGGTCATATTTATACCGACAACAAAAATACGGTGTTCTATGACAAACCAAAAAAATTAAAACCATAACGGGATAGTGAGCAAGCACGCGTAATGAAAAGTTTGGATAGAACATTCTTCCTATACATGATTATCTTCCTAGAGGGATATATCATTCTGTCATCTGAATTGTTGGCCATGCGTACCACAGTACCTTTTGTTGGTGCCGGCACAGACACAATGTCTATCATTATCGCCGCCGTACTCTTACCGCTCGCCGCGGGATACCAAACAGGAGGTAAATACCGAATAAAAGATGAGAACGGAAACTTTCATTCCATTAGAAAAAAGCTACTGCGGAATATTTTTATTTCTACATGCTTTTTACTGCCGGCACTCAGCTATTTCATTATGCAATTCTTTTTCTTTGCCCTCGAACAGCTCGGCATAGGGAACGCGTTGATACAAATCATCATCTACTGCCTTATCTTTATTGTTTACCCTATTTATCTGTTGGGGCAAACGGTTCCTCTGGTCAGTAACTATTTCAGCAAAGAAAAACTCTCTCAGATCACAGGGAAAATGCTGTTTTTCTCTACGGTTGGTTCGTTTTGCGGCTCAATCATCACAACATTGGTCTTTATGCAATATTTGGGCGTTCATAATACGGTCTCCCTTATCTTTATCTTGCTGTTATTCCTCACGATCCTTTTGGGCAAGAAAGAGACGCGTAGCAAAACCATGGCTGTGTTTTTCATGGCCGGCATTGCAATCTTCCTGAATTCAGACCACATCATGAAAGGCATGCTGCATGTTGTGAAAAATAATAAATACAGCATCATCATGGTCATGAATATTACAGAAGACGGTGAGATAAGCGAGGAAGAAGGCGACCCGCATATGTTCATCAATAACAATAACTCATCCATGTACGGTAAAGACGGGCGCAAGCATGACTATGTCGAATTCGCAGAGAAAATCACATATGAGGCTTTGCCGGAAGATGCCCCACCGCTTGATATTCTTATCGTCGGCGCCGGCGGCTTTACATTCGGGCACAACGATCTGAAGCATAACTTCGTCTATGTTGATATTGATAAAGACCTGAAATATGTTGCAGAAGAATTCTTGCTGAAAGAAAAACTTCAGCCGAATAAAACATTCTATCCCATTCCTGTGCGCGCCTATTTCAAAAACACTGACAAAAAGTTTGATGTTATTTTGCTCGATGCCTTTTTAGGCGGCCTAAGCATTCCCGAGCATCTTGTCACAAAAGAATTTTTTGGCGAGGTCAAAGATCATGTAAAGCCTGATGGTGTTGTGATCGCGAATTTCATCGTTTCTCCAAGCTTCTCAAATCTGTTTTCCAAAAACATAGACAACACATTCCGTTCGGTCTTTCCGTATGTTTCGCGCCATGAAACAAGAGACAAACACGATGTGTGGACAGATAGTAAAACCGCAAATTCCAATTACATGTATATCTATAAACACCATGATTTGGACAATGAAGCGCGCTCAATTTATTCCGAAGAAGCAAAAAGCAAATAGCACTCACAAAAAGTTCTGCGGGTCGATGTCGATATAAACCCGCACGCTTGAGGGCACCTTGACCCCATTCACCCAATTGGCAACTGTCGTTTGCAGATCAATCGCCTTATCCGCGCGCACCAATAAACGATAACGATACCGCCCGCGCAGGCGTGCAAACGGCGCAGGTGCAGGGCCTAGGGTTTGAATGCGGTGTCCCTGCTCCGTCAGCCCTTGCGGGGATGTTTTACCAAGCGCCTTCGCCACATCCAGAACCAGCGATTCCTCACGCCCCGCAATAATTATTGCGGCCAAACGGCTGAATGGCGGCATTAGTGCGGCTTCACGCTCCGCCGCTTCGACTTCTAAAAACTGATCACGTCCTTCGCCCGCCATCGCTTTCATAATGCGGTGTTCAGGCATCCAACTTTGTAATAATACGCGTCCCTTTTTTTGCTCTCGCCCTGCGCGCCCTGCCACCTGATGTAACATCTGATAGGTGCGCTCCGCCGCGCGCAAATCACCGCCCTTTAACCCCAAATCCGCATCAACCACACCGACAAGGGTCAGGTTCGGGAAATGATGCCCCTTCGCGATAATTTGCGTGCCGATTACAATATCAACCTCACCCGCGATAATCGTCGCCAGCATCGCCTTCAGCTCTTCATTGCTTTCTGCCGTATCACTCGCCAAAACCATAACCCGCGCATCGGGGAATATCTTTTTGGTTTCCTCAAATATCCGCTCCACCCCAGGGCCGCAGGCTGCGAAACTATCGCGGTCTTCGCAGGACGGGCAAATATCGGGGATTTGGCTGTGAAACCCGCAATGATGGCAATGTAATTTACCGCTGCGTTTATGCTCCACCAACCACGCGGTGCAACGCGGGCATTCCATACGATGTCCGCATGTACGGCATAGCGTTAGGGGCGCATAGCCACGACGGTTAAGAAATAATAACGTCTGCTCCCCCGCCTCCAGGGTTTTTTCGACTTCCTCGATTAACGTTTTAGAGAGGAAGCTCTGCCGCTCAGGCTTATCCGCGCGTAAATCCACCACGGATATATCAGGCAAATGCGCGCCGCCATAACGGCTGGGCAGGATTAAATGCTTATATTTCTCATCCCATGCATTCATCATGGTTTCCAGTGACGGGGTTGCCGATACCAGCACCACAGGCATTTTCCCGATTGATGCCCGCACCACCGCCATATCGCGCGCATGATATATCACGCCGTCTTCTTGCTTATAGGCGGGGTCATGCTCCTCATCCACAATGATCAACCCTAAATCCTTATATGGCAGAAACAGCGCCGAACGCGCCCCCACCACAACGCGCGTATCCCCTTGCGCCACACCGCGCCACGCAGTGCGCCTTTGTGCGGGGGTTAAATGCGAATGCCAGAGCGCAGGCGCGCAGCCAAAACGCGTTTTAAACCGATCAAGAAACGCATTCGACAGGGCAATTTCAGGCAATAAAATCACAACCTGCTTACCGTTTTTAATGGCTTCTGCGACGGCCTCAAAATACACCTCAGTTTTACCCGCGCCCGTAACCCCGTCAAGCAAGCTGACGCTGAAGTTACCGGAGCGCACATCATCGCATAGCTCATCCGCGACCATTTGCTGATCCTCGGACAAAACCGCCAAATGCCCCTCCGTGTCTGGATGTAAACACGGCGCGGGGTTATAGACGCTGACCTCTTCCAACAGGCCTTTATCCGCCATGCCGCCAATCACGCCTGATGAACACCCCGCCATATCTGCAATTTCTGAGGCAATGCGCGTTTGCCCGTCGGCCATGACCTCCATCACCTTGCGGCGCTGCGCCGAGATGCCTTTCTCAGGGATGGGTAAATCCGTATTACGCCTGAAGCCGCGCGCAGGTTTCGGGCGGTTAAGCCCCGCAGGCGCGCTGAGTGCCATTTTCAAAACTGAGCCTTTCATAGAAAGCGTATAGCCCGCCACCCAGTCGATAAATTTGCGGTGCACTTGCGGCATGGGAGCAATATAATATTTTGAAATCACCGCCTTAAGCTTTTTCGGGTCAACATCACCCGTCGCATCGCCCCACACCACGGCAGGGATTTCGCGATTACCCAAAGGCACCGATACATAATCCCCCGCCTGCACAGTGATATCGGGCGGGACGATATAATCATACGCCTTATCGACAGGATACGGCACAAGAACGGACACCACATGCCCCTCCAGCAAATGGTGCGCCGCATTATCGTCTTGATGCTCATCTTCGAAAAGCAGAGTTTGATCCATATGTATTTTTATCATTTACATCACATAAATCATAGCGATCTTGCTGTGATATCCCGTAAAATGGTAAAGAATGGATATGAATAAGTTTACGAAATTCCTGCGCGATACGCTGGCCAATATATTTGGTGAGCGCGCGAGCCTGTCTGTGGAGGTTGACGGCGCGCAGAAAACCTATAACCAAGAGCAAGTCAAAGCAGGCATCGTTCACCTTCGAAACAGCTTGGTGGGCTCTGATCCCCGCAGCGATATAAAAGACGATTATAATGACGCCTTTCGCATGGTGCGATTAAAACCGCAAATGACCGGCACGGATATCCATGATGAAATGGGCGATCTCTTGGACAGGTTACTGGAACATCAACTCATAACCCCCGAAGAGCAGGAAAAAGTTGATCTCGATTTATTACAAGAATCGATGACGGGTATGGTCATTCATGCCATCGAAGCCAATAGTTTTGAGCAAAACCTGATGAATTCTATCCGTTTTGATCAGGATTTAAGAAGCCCCAAGCTGCGGGTCGTTCATCGTTCAATAGATAATGAATAACAGCCCTTGCCCTTGCCCGAGAAAGTATTTACGTTTGAGCCATCTAATTCACATGTAGACTTTATTTTTTTAAGGGTAGGAACAAACACATGAAATTTTTTGTCGACACCGCCGATCTTGACGAAATCAAGAATTTGGCAGACACAGGCCTGTTAGACGGCGTAACAACAAACCCGTCAATCATCGCGAAATCAGGTCAGGAATTTAAACCCCTGATCAAGGAAATCTGTAAAATCGTTAGCGGCCCCGTAAGCGCGGAAGTTGCAGCAACAGATTTTGAAACCATGCAAAAAGAAGCGGACGAGCTTCGTAAGATTGCCGAAAACGTATGTATCAAAGTGCCCCTGACTGCAGATGGCCTGAAAGTGTGTAAGCTGCTGTCGGATGAAGGCACAATGGTAAATGTAACACTTTGTTTCTCACCCGGTCAGGCCTTATTGGCCGCCAAAGCAGGTGCATCATTCATCTCACCATTCGTTGGTCGTTTGGATGACATTTCATTCCAAGGTCTGGATCTGATCGCAGATATCCTGACCATCTATGACAGCTATCCTGAATTCCACACAGAAGTGCTTGTGGCCTCTATCCGTAATCCGATGCACATCATCGAATCGGCAAAGATGGGCGCACACGTTATGACGGCACCGCCAAGTGTGATTAAACAGCTTTATAATCACCCACTGACAGACAAAGGCTTGGCCGCGTTTGTTGCCGATTGGGCGAAAACAGGACAAAGCATCCTGTAATCGCGGTAAAAACTGCGAATATCTAAAATAATTACAGCAGGCTCTATTTTGCCGGAGCCTGCTTCTATGCTATGATACAGCTATGAGTGACGTACTTTCTAAACCTGAATTAACCAAAAATGACATTCTTATGTTCCTGAATGACAATCCGTCATTTTTGCAGGACAATCCCGATGTGCTTGATGCGTTAATTCCGCCGAAATCACGCCCGCAAAAAGGCGGCGTTGCCGATTTCCAATCTTATCTCATCGAACGCCTGAAGGCCGATAAAGATGCGGTTATCAATAATACGCGCGAGTTGGTGGAAAATGCCCGCTCTAATATGAATAACCAGCAGCGCATCCATAAGGCGGTGCTGCGCCTTTTAGAATCACAAAATTTCGATGAGTTTATCAGCTGCATCACGATGGATCTTTCAACATTGCTCGATGTTGATATTTCCGTGCTGGTCGTCGAATCCAATGAACAAGACATCCCCCATGTACATCAAAACGGTATCCGCGTTTTGCCCGAAGGTACCATTGATAAATGGATGAGCGATAAAAGCGTTCTATTACAAGATGATATTAGCGGTATCGAAGCCATATACGGCGGCGGTGCGGCTTTGGTGCGCTCTCAAATTTTATTGCGTGTTGATATTTCCATGAACACGCCGCCTGCAATCGTTGCCTTTGGCAGTCGTGATCCGAACATGTTCCATGACGGCCAAGCAACCGACCAAATCCTGTTTCTAGCCCGCGTCATAGAGCGGTGTTTTCGCTCTTGGCTTAACCTGCCTGTTTAGACAATGATTAGACAAGATATTATCGCACTATGCGCGGCCGATCTGGCCGAAAAACTCCGTGAATGGGAGACGTTTTTGCGCGTGGAAAAGAATGTCTCACCGCACACATTGCGCGCTTATTGCTCTGATGCGGGGCATTTTATCAAATTCATGTTTGATCATCTGGGAAAACAGCCCTGCATCAATGACTTATCCGAAATATCCATCCGTGATTTCCGCAGCTGGATGGCGCGCAAAGCCATGGACGGCACATCAAATGCCAGCCGTGCGCGCTCCCTTTCGGGGATTAAAAACCTGATGAATTGGTTCGATAAACAAGGCATCATGCATAATGCGGCGATTAAAACCGTCCGCAGCCCGAAATTGCCGCATAAATTGCCCCGCCCGATGCATGAGGTGCAAGCCAAAGACGTGATCCGTGAGGCAGGCTTGTTAGAAAGCAAAGAATGGATCGGCAAGCGCAATGCCGCCCTGTTTATGTTGCTTTATGGCTGTGGCCTTCGGATTAGTGAGGCCCTGTCGATGGATGTTGATGATATGCCGCGTAACGGGTTTATCCGCGTCCTCGGTAAAGGCAGTAAAGAACGCCAAGTGCCGATGCTGCGGCTGGTGGAGGAAACGATTAATGAATATCTGGAATCGCGCCCCTACCCCAATGATAAGGATCAACCGATCTTCCTCGGATCACGCGGAAAGCGCCTTAATCAGGGGGTTGCCCAACATGCGATGCGCCAATTGCGTAACGCGCTCGGCCTGCCGGAAAATGTAACGCCGCATGCGCTGCGCCACAGCTTCGCGACCCATCTTTTGCAAAACGGACTTAACCTCAGACAAATTCAGGAATTATTAGGGCATAGCTCCCTCAGCACAACGCAGCGCTACACAGAGCTTAACGCCGAAGAGATGATGCGCATTTATCGAAACGCGCACCCAAGAGCCTAGAGCCTGGGGCACGTACACTATGCCCGCCGCCGAACTCCGCTGTAAACTTGCTTTAGAGGGTGGTTTTTTATATATTACCCTAAATATGTCAAAACCTATACGATAATTAGGTTTTTTGGGGGATAGAGGGAGATATTCATGCAACCAGACGGTCATAATAAATCACTGACGATTGGTGTTCCTGTTCATAATGAAGAGGAAGCATTACCAACGTTTTTTGAGAATTTAGTTCATGCGATTCAAGAGCTTCCGCGAAATGTCGATGTAGAGGTGATTTTCTGCGTCAATGGCTGTACGGATAACAGCGAAGCCCTGCTGCGGGAACAAACCCGCAATAGTTCGCGCATTGCCGATATGAAAATCATCGAATCAGAACCGGGGAAAATGAATGCACAGGTTGCCATCGTAAATGCCCGCGAATTTGACGGCCCGATGTGTTTTGCCGATGCAGATATTGCCATGACCCGCCCGACCTTAAAGGCATTATACGATACAATCGATTCTGACCCTGATTGTCAGGTCGCCTATTCCCGCGTGGAGCCGTTCTATGACAAGGATGCAAACGGCAGCGAAACCGCCTTTAACGATCTGCTGTTTACGCATTACAAATATAGAGAGCACCAACCACAACGCAGCTATTTCCATGGCCGCACATTTATGATGCGTGATGATTCCTATTTGCGGGACATAGATCAAGGGCTTGATGAGCGTATTGAACGCGTCCGCGAGGAAGAAAACCCATGGTATATGGATAATCTGGGTATTGAAAAAGGCCCGATGATTGATGATATCTATCTTTCACGTGCGATTGTGTTTGATCACGGCGCTGAGGCGATCACAGAAGTGCCGGGGGCGACCGTTTACTTTAACCCACCGACATCGATTGAGGATTATTCCCGCGTGCTGGAGCGTACGGCATCTGAGATAAAGCGTTTGGATTTGCTTTATCCCGAACATGCGGCGCTTCAGGATTCTGTCTTTAAAAGAGAATTTAATGACGCGAACCTGTATATGCCGCAGGGTGAGCGCCTGAAATACAGAATGCTTCAGGATTTGGAGCGCACATTAAAACGCCACATTGACGCGGCGATCACGCCGCCCGAACAAAAAGAAGGTGCGTTATTTGGCGTATCGCATTGGCTTCGCGCAGGAACGACCAAAGGGAAAATATTGGGTCGCGATCAACTTGCGCAGTTCCATAAACCCTACTCAAGCCCCGGTAGCGGATCATCACCAAAGCCGCCGACACATGAAGATTTAGGCCATCAAGGCAACGACCTTGATGACGGCCCTGTGGTGCATTAGGTCATAAAAATGGTAAAGCACAACGCATCAGACCGTATGCATTCAAACTTTTCGGACAGGAGCGGAGATAATAACGCATCGTCATCACCATCAGACGGCGTATCCCCGTTTACGTTCCTAAGCCCAGATGAAATCATTAATGAAGACCGGGTCACCGCCGTATTGTTGGTGCCATTCACAGAATCACGCGAACAAATCATAACAATCGATCATTACAAACGCGGCATTGATATTCCCAGTGGGCACGTAGAACCCGAAGATAGCAGCTTTCATGAGACAGCGCGCAGAGAATTAAAAGAAGAGACAGGCGCGGAAATCGGTCAGGTTACCCCGATTATCATCATGGAAAGCCATGGATATGATAATCAAGACACCCCATCTTATATGGTTGTTCTGGCAGGTATCGTCAGATACGAAGATATTGGCGCATTTGAGCAAAGCCCGGAAATTCTGTCCCGTCAGTTTATGACCCCTGATGAGTTTTTAGATGAATATGGCGGCGCGCACGTCGATGATATGCGCATCATACTTAATCATGCGCGTGCCATGATCGGCCATAACAAAGGTCACACCCCGGGTATGGAAAGCTATTGATATGGCGGAACCCCCGAAGCAGAATAACACCCTGTTAGAGTTTTATTTCATGCGCCACGCCCGCACCGTCGCGAATGAAAACAAAGTTGCAGATGGCGGCGATAACGCTCAGACGGAGCTTGCCCCGTCCGCGTCAGACGATATCGCAAAGGCGCGTGATTACCTGCAAAACATAGAAGGCTCAATCGGCACGATTTATCATACCGAAATGTTACGCAGCTTTGAGACCGCATCGCAGATCAACAATAATTTACGGCGCCCGATGGCTCTGTCCAACGCATTCAATGAACAACGCCTTGGCCAATGGGAAGGTGTGAGTTGGGAAGACGCGGCCGCATATTACGATTCAGGTGAAGACCCACCGGGAGGTGAAGCCAACACAGAATTCATCAAACGCCTGCAGCGCGGATTACAGGGGCTATCCGAACATGAGGTGGAAGACGGCAAAGTGCCTTTGGTTGTTTCGCATGGCGGGGTGTGGCTTGGCATTCATAAACTGTGCGGTATAGAGAGTAATGATTGGCCTGAAAACTGCGATATTTTCAAGGCGCGCGTCAGCGGCAATTGGGATAACCCCACATTGGAATATGAACATGTTTTCGGCATTGATGCATAAGGGGTAATATTTGCGCAATTTAAATACTCTATGCTATCTTAACGGCAAGTATAAGAACGATAAAAAACGGGAAAATGAGGGGATCAGATAAAAATAAAGTCAGACCTGTCAGCATGGCTTTCGAGGTTGCAAAACAAGAACTTGGCGGACCGCCAAGGACCAATGCTATGGTCGCGCTTCTTAATGCCGATTGGCGCGCAGAGGCGCAAATCACCTCTGCGATTAAGGCCATGGGGCAACATCATCTGGTTAACCTGACGCATTCCTACGAAGAGAGCGCGATGTCCCTCGCCTTTTATGCGGGTGACGGGATCGTGACAAAAGTCATGCGTGCCTCAGAACATGACAAAAGCCAACCTATATATAACGTTCCTGAAATCAGTTCCACACGCCTGGAGACGGAGCTTGATAACGTCGTCATCAATACCTATCCGTGGGTTCCCGGCAGCTTTACGCCCGAACATGAAATCGAACAACTCAGAACGAAAATGCAGGCCGTCGGGCTTGATTTCTCTAATGGTGATGATCAACCCAGAAATTTCCACAAAATGCCTGACAAACAAGGGACGTTGGTCGGGATTGACGCTTCGATGTACACAAGCGCCTATAACGGCAAACAACACCCCGAAGAGCTAAAGCAATATTGGCGCCAATATATGGAAACCATGTTCCCGGTTTATCGTGAGGGTGTTACACCACAAAGCGCAGAAACAAGCTTTGCCTTCAGATCAATTCATGACCGTCAAAACGGTATTCATGGCTTTAACTCAGACCTGTATATTGTAAAAGGCGAAGATCCTATTATCCGCGATGCCGCAGAAGAGCTTACGCAGGAAACAAAATCAATCTGGAACAGGCTGTTCGGGTCTTGGGGCGCAAAGCCTGATGCGCATGAGCCATCATAATTAATTTGCCATAAACCCACTAACTCCTCTAAAAGAGAGGATCATGAATAGCGCAAACACACGCAACACTATCCGCCCGTCTATCATGGCCATTGAATATGGCTGCGCGTCGCTTGGCCTGAATGTCGTTGCAAAACGCCTTGAAAAGGACGTGGATGATCGGCTTATCCTTGCCAATCATATGCGGGATATGGGGCATAGCAAGCTCATCAATCTGACACATCGTTTTAATGAGGGGCGCGTCGTCATGCCCTTTTATGCGGGCGATGGTATTGTGACAAAGATTATTCCCGCCGATTATTTCGACGAAACCGAACCCGTATTGGCAATGCCGTGCATTACATCCGATGAGATTAGAACCGAGAACCATAAATATTTAATCAACACATATCCGTGGGTGCCCCCCGCATTAGAGGGACGGGATATTGTTGAGGACCTGCGCGCGATTATCACCCCGATCGGAATGGAGTATACCGATGGTGATGCGCATCCGCGCAACGTGCACGCCCTGCCCGATGGTTTGCGCACGCCTGTTGGCATTGATTCATATATGTATGTGATCGGCAATCATGCCATGGCCGCTTCGGATGAGCTAAAAGAGGCTTGGTATGATTATCTGGAGGCGCTCTATCCTGTCTATGCAAACGGAACTGTGCCAAAGCAAAGCGAAGAAACCAATTTCGATTTTATCTCTATTCATGATCAAGACGCGGGGCTTAGAACCTTTGACCCGCAGCAAGCCAACCCGATTGTTATGAATGACCAAGAGACTGCACCACGCAAAAAAGGCTTTGGCGGGTTCTTTGGCTTTGGCGGTTCACAGGGATTAGACCCTGCATAATTTTTGCGCAAAAAAGCACTCGTCCTGATGCGTGTCTTGTTCTACACTGCGCGTCATGCAAAAAATTCGAAACACGCGGCAAAGAATAACCTCTCCCGATATTGCAGATAAATATCTGCAACTAAAGGAGCATGACGCCCACGGCATGTTAGAGGATATCGCCTATGTGTATCCGAAAGGCAAAGAGCCGGTATTCACCGTGAATGCCTATCAATATGATCATGGCAATCACACATACCCGCTTGTCGGGCTTGCGCTTTTGTTGCTTTTGTATTTCCCCGCATCTGTTTATATCGGCGCGGCGCCTGCATTTGCATTGCTCATATCGGTTATTGGCGCATATTGTGCCTATTCGATTATGCGCGAGAAAAAGCGCGATTTTAACGTTGTGCCGCACCACCCTGAAATTGCCGTTTTTGATAATGGCATCTGGTTCTTTCGCTATCACACTTTTGTGCCGTTTGAGCGGTTTTTCCGCGTTTGGGTGAAACGCGTGATGGGTCTGAAAAATGTGCGGCAGGTGATTTTCGAAGTGTATCTTAAAAACGAAGATTTAGAAGAAGTGATCGAGCGTAAAGATATGGCAGGGTTTGAGACATTCACGGTCGATAAAAACCTGCACCATAAAACCAGTTTGAATGACGTTCTGGCGATCCGCCTGCCTTATCGTGATGGCGGTATGGATTACACCCATGATGAAATCGTTACGCAAATTTCATATCTGATCAAAGATGACATGCATGACAACACCCTGCCCGTTGATATCGGCATAGAAAAACAGGCGCCTAAAGAAGCGCCTGCCGAAATTCAAATTATTGAATAATCACACTTATGACATGTGAATTTGGTTACATGTGAATTTGGCGTTTATGCACCGCGAGGGCTGCTTCTTTCACAACCTCAGTCAATGTCGGGTGCGCATGGCATGTGCGGCCGATATCTTCTGCTGTGCCTTCAAATTCCATGACGCTGACGATTTCCTGAATCAAATCACCAGCATTCGGGCCAATGATATGTGCGCCAAGAATTTTATCTGTTTCTTTATCAGCGAGGATTTTAACAAACCCCTCCGTCATGTTCATTGCGCGTGCGCGGCCATTGGCCATGAACGGGAATTTCCCTGCATTATATTTTACGCCTGCATCTTTCAGCTGCTCTTCGGTTTTACCGACATTGGCAACTTCCGGCCATGTATAGACAACACCAGGGATGCAATCATAATCGATATGACCACTTTGCCCCGCCAGCATCTCTGCCAGAACAACGCCTTCATCTTCGGCTTTGTGCGCAAGCATCGGCCCTTCAATCACATCACCGATGGCATAGATACCTTCAACGGATGTTTCAAAGAATTCATCAGTTTTAATGCGGCCGCGATCATCCATTTCAACGCCGACCTTATCCAAACCAAGACCATCCGTGAACGGCTTACGGCCAATCGCCATAAGAACGACATCGGCCTTCACCTTCTCTGCATCACCGCCATCGGCAGGTTCAACAGTCAAGTCAACGCCCTTCGCACCTGCTTTTGCACTTGTGACTTTACTTGAAAGCATGAATTTCAGACCTTGTTTTTCAAAGATCTTTTTAGATTCTTTGCGAACCTCTTTATCCATACCCGGAAGGAT
Source organism: Alcanivorax sp. (assembly GCA_051967755.1). Taxonomy (GTDB): domain Bacteria; phylum Pseudomonadota; class Alphaproteobacteria; order Micavibrionales; family Micavibrionaceae; genus UBA1672. Next base: position 112,262 of record JBQDYD010000004.1, on the reverse strand, counting down.
ATTATCCATAAATTCAATCACAGTAACTTCTGCGCCCAAACGACGCCATACAGTACCCAGTTCCAAACCGATAACACCGCCGCCGATAACAACCATTGACTTTGGCACCTCAGGAAGTTCTAGCGCACCTGTTGAGGACACGATTTTCTTCTCATCAATCTCAATACCCGGCAATGAAATTACATCAGATCCTGTTGCGATGATGATGTTTTCGGCTTCGTATGTTTTCTTGCCGACTTTCACTTTGCCTGCTTCCACGATTTCACCTGCGCCGACGATATGCTCGATCTTGTTCTTTTTGAACAAGAACTCAATGCCCTTTGTGTTGGCTTCGACAACGCCGTCTTTATGCTGCATCATGCCTTTCAGGTCTAATTTCGGTGAAACCTTAATACCCATATCGGCCATGTGATGTTCTGCATCCTCAAACTTTTCTGATGCATGCAGCAACGCCTTTGACGGGATACACCCGATATTCAGACATGTACCGCCCAATGTTTTACGTTTTTCAACAACGGCAGTTTTCATACCAAGTTGCGCGCATCTGATTGCCGCCACATAACCACCAGGACCTGCACCAATTACAATTACATCATACTGATCGGACATTTCACTTAAGACCTTTTGTTTGTGTATAAATTCTGTTCCTAGTGATAGTCACTCCTGCCTTTTATGGCAAGGCCAAAACAAAAGATTTCTTTATCTTTATATGTTCTAATATTATAAAGAATAAGCCATATGAGAACGGATATTGAGTTGAGTAATGAAGAATAAACCATCCCTGCGCGATGCTTTTCAGGAACAAACGGGCTTTGATGAAAACGCGCTAACCCAGATTGGGTTAGAGTTAATCGAACGCAGCCGAGAGGCCGCCCACGATAGTGACCACCATCGATACCATGTCGGATCATCCCTGCTGGCGATAAACCATCGGGGTAATCAAACCTTCTATGATAATGCGAATAAGATTCCCGATCCGTTAAAAGATCAGGGTATTACATCGCATGACCAAATCGGCGAAGGCAGCCCGACCGTGCATGGTGAATTCCCGATTTTGTACGATGCCCCGCCATCTGATCATGTTTTCCTTGGCTGTAACACGCCAAACTGCGCCTCTTGCCTGAAATCTGCAATCATGCGTGATGTTGATGCATTATTTGTGGATTCAAAAAGCCTGCCGGGATTTAAGGGGCCGAATGATCAGGAAAACCCATGGACACAAGACCGCGCAGATTTCTGGAATGATCTCTGTATTCCAATCGCCCGCGCCGCTCAGGTTCCGATATATGCGGTAAATACCGACACAGGCAAGCTTAGTATTCTGGTGAACGGAAAGCCGCCAAGCGAGAGGCCAAAGCCTGAATTCCCCGCGCGGATTTTATCTGAACACGAAGTCCACACCATGGAGCACAACCCCGATTTATTTTTATCAGAGGCGCGCGGCAGACGCAGTGCCATTGGCGTTGCTCAGAATAAGAAAACAGGTGAAACTGCATATATTTACGCGGAAGACAGCCTCCCCCCGGGGATGACCTATGCGACACACGGTAATATGGAAGAACAGTTTGCCGATGCCCATTATCGCCTTCCGCTGGATCCGATTATTCATATGCTTATGGAGGCATCCAAACATAATCTTGAGCTTCAGAACGGGCGTATTTTGACGAACTTTGTCCCCAGTTCAGGCAGACAGCTTGATCTCGCACAGGTTGGGTTATCAGAGATTTTCTTCACTGACAGGCATGTCCCGCCCACAGACGAAGCAAGGTCCGCCATGCATTCGCTCTCAGAATTTGGCTTAATCGAATATTCACGGGTTAAACCGACAAAAGGCGTATCCAGAATCATGGAAAGAAACGGCACAGACCATAGTGACCATCAACTTTATGATTCCCACGACGCATAAAACGGCCTGATGTAAAATTAGGTTGCCGTCAAATCATCATGATCCGCGCCATCATGACGGGGGTTGGTTTTATGCAGCCCCGCACGCGGCGCATCCAGATCATAGCCAAGATCGGCAGCATGTTGATTACGCGCCTCTAATGCGGCCTCGGGCGTATCATAGAAATGCGCATCCAGAATTTCCCATTGCTCTTCGGTCAGAGACTCCTTCAACGCATCATAATAACCATACTCATGGTTTCCGCCATTCATGACAGGCGAATTGATAAAGTGTAGGCGCTTTTTCTGATCATTCCCCTCAAAGCCGGGGAAAATACCGTAACCGCGCATCTCAACCATCAAATTATGATACATGGCTGTTTCATATTCATAATCAGTTCCAACGCCGCCGATAAAGGATGTCACAACATGGGCAGGCGCGATAATCGCGTGCTGTCTTTCGCCCATTTGCTCAAACGTTGCCACATGAAAACGACCGTTACCAAACATCAAATAATCGCTGTCATGACTGCCGGATTCAACGTCCAAATCATAACTGCGCAATAATGGCTTCAGTGACCCTTCCTTACGTGAGGCAATCGGCACACGCATCGCGATAGATAAGAAATCATCGTGCCCCTCTTCCATCGCATGGATGGCACCCTCAAAGAATTTCCCCATAATAAAGCGGCCACCGCCACCATGGGTCATGGTCATAGTCTTTTTCGCACTTTCATACGTATAATCAAGTGCCGCTTCGTTTCCTGATTTCAGGTGAGAACTCGCAGAACCCAACAGCGCTTCGGTAAAGCCTGTCTCTGCACCGCCAAGCATATCCGCCAAATCATCTTCATCAATCAAGTTATACGGCGCAGGAATTGGCATATCTTTCATATGCTCTTTATCCCACTGCCCTTCGGCCATCACTGATTTAAAGCTAGAGGCATCTGAAAACCCCCTGAAAACATGATCTGAACGCGCGGTGATCGTTCTGAATTTCACGGCGTTATGATAAGACGCCATTTCTGATGAACGCACAGAATGGTCAATCATAATCGGACGCCCAAGCGCGGATGCCTCTGCCAATGGTTTTAATGTTGATCTGTTTGCAATCACCATACGCGCCAGAATCTTTTGCTCCAGCTCGTACAAATCCTGATCAACGCCTTCGGGGGCTTGTTCAGGCCATTTCTCTACGATTGTGCCGTCGGCTTGCGTAAAGCCCAGTTCAAGGTCTTCATGATTTTCAATACGGTAATTTTGCTCGATACGCTGATAGTTTGTATTCCACAAAACATCGCCATCATGATCGGAGCCTGTAAGCTCCCACCCGTCTCCCGAGAAACGATCCTGATCCAATCGTTCGATCATTTGTGCATTTGTGCGATCAAATTCATCTTCCCATGCTTGCTGTCTGGAAAACGGAATTTCACCAAAATTCAGATTGGATATCAGGGTCGCACCATCCATATCTTCCATCTTGTGCTCTCGCGGTTTATCCAAAATCGGAATATTCATCACATCAACAAAGGCACGCATCGCACGCGCACTGGCGAATTGATGAGAGAAGTAGCGACTTTGCGGATCAGCACGCAGAGATTCAATTGTGATCGGCTTTTGCTCATCATCATATAAACCATGATAATCAGCAGGCACATCAAAATCGTTTAGGTCAAAGTCAACAAGGCCTGCGCGCTCCATATCGATATGCTTTTGCAGAACCGGCAAGAACCGCCTGTTGCGCTCTGATGCGGTGATGAACAGCCCCTCTTCCGGCAAAGGCTGCGTCTCATCATACTCCAGAAACTTCATATAATAGCTAACGTAACTTGTATGGGTATCAGGAACCTCATACCCTTTTTCAAGCATTTCATCTCTGGCTTGTTCTAACAGGCTCAATAAGTTAAGCGCACCGCCAACTGCGTTTTGAAGCTCATTCACGCGTTTACCGGGGAAGGCTTCGCCGTCTTCAAAACATTCTTTAACCAGCATCATTTCACGATACGGATCCCAAACAGAGGCGTCTTTCAGAATTTTAGGAACCATCATTTCGCGGTCTTCGCTCATGACCAGAATATGCTTGGCATCCTTTGCGCCAATCGCCTCGACGGCTTCTTTAATCTCTTTGGTGGTTGCATCTTGAACGGGCTCGATCAGACCGACAATGGCCTTACCGCGTGCAATATCAATCGCGGTTTGTTCTGTTTCCAAAGAATCAGGCCCTGCGATAAAGCTTTTCTTGGTTTCCAATGCAAATGAGGTGTAACGAAGCGGGTGATCATTTTCCCAGTGCTTCAGGTCATTTTCCGTGACGATAATCCCCTGATATTCAGGGTCCCAATCATTTTGGCGTTCCGCCCAGTCTTCTGTCAGTAAAACCGCACTGCTTACCGCCTTTGTGCGCATACGAACAAACGCATCTTCCACCTGGTCATTATCCCCTAATTCAAGGCGTTCACCAGGCTTCGCAGTAAATAAGTTTCTTAAAGATAACCCCTCGCGATATGGCCCTATCACTACTCGAGACATACATCACTCCAATTTTTTAAACCGTTCTTGCTGCGTTTGCTTTCATTTAAAAAAGCGCTAAAACCCGTGTGCAGCGTATTTTTTAACTAGCATAGATTTCTAAAATTATGCAAACTTTTATTATTAAAAACAAATATATACTTTTGCGTTCATAAACAATAAATTAGGTCGTTCATACTATGGCTTTTATTTACGTTTTTACGCACAGTATATATCTATGGATTCCACGCACTTTGATCGCATGAAACGCGCCCGCAAGGCAGAAGCGCAAAGCCCGCACCCAACGCATCAAGTTGGGGCGCTTATTGCAGGCATTGATTTGGACGGAAACCCGTTTGAAGTCAGCCATTTTAATTTCTGGCCTTTTGCCCTTGTGAAACATTTTGGCAAAGACATTAAACTCGGCAATGCCAGTACCACCATTCATGCAGAGCTTGCGACGTTGTTCAAAGCCCCCCGCAGTGAAAATGCAGACATATACATTACCGATCTGCCCTGCCCCAATTGCAGCAAAACAATCGCAGAAGCCGGTATCAAAAATGTTTATATAGATACGCATACGCACAACACGCCGCTAGGCCGTAAAATAAAGCCGTTTTTTGATGCGGTTTCTCTCTTTCTTTTCGAAAAAGCCGGGATCGGCGTTTTTGAAGTGGATCTTGAAAAAGGCACAATAAACACATTATCCGCCGCAGACCCTAAACGGTTTTCTATAGACAAGCCCGAGCAGGTCTTTGCCCTGAATGCCGCACCATCGCAGAGTTCTTTTATGCAGGAAATCGAAAAACGTCGCCCTGATACGGCGTTTGCGGCATGCGCCGCGCGCGATGAGCATGGCCATCATTTCATTATCCTTGCAAAGACAGAAATCCCCGCCGGATTAACAAAAGACGATGCACAAGCCATCAGGTCATCCCAAAATAAATACATGCCCAGTTTGCAGCCCATCAATCGCTTAATTGCCTTGGCGGCAAAAAATGGCCTGCAGATCAGCAAACGATTTGTCTTTTCATCACGCACGCCGACTTCACGTGAATTTGTAAACCTTATCGGCGCGGATATCACGCATCTGATCATCGAGGATAAAACACAATGCCGTGATGAATGGGGGTTATCCGCACTCAGCGCCCTGCAAAAGGTGCCCATCATTGACTTTGATGACGTGCATATAGTGACCTGAACATATAAATCAACAAACGCTTGGCTGAAAACCGCTCGTGATATTCGAATAGAGAATGCATGATCACGCCAATTCATGTACAATGATTTCTGATTTGACTACATTCAAAGGAGGATACAATGCGGTCAGTCGCAATTTTTGCGTTCTTAATTACCCTGCTCATTCCACAGCTATCGCAGGCGCGCACAGCAATGAACAGATGTTTCGAAGATCATGGAACAAACGAACCGCGCCTCTTTGCTTGTATGCAACAGGAATACGAAAAGCGTGAAGACATCAGGAAACTAATCGAAGAAGAAATACTGGGTATGGTTCAAAAAAACATCGATGAAGATTACAGCTCGGTGCACAAAGAAAAAGACTTAGAAGCCCTTGCGAAGACCCGTAAACAGTTCGAAGATTACAGGGACAGCGAGTGCGGCAGACATAAGACATTTCTAAAACGTCACGGCCCTCAAGCAACCTTTGAATATATGGTGTGTCTTTATGATATGACGACCGCACGTATTCGCACCTTGCAAAACTCTGTGAAAGAATGATCAAAACGCGTGCGTTATTGATTCTGATTTGCCTCTGTGCCGCGCCGTATGTGGCCTTTGCGGAGAATGCTGATCAGCAGCCTGCGCCGCCGCAAGAATGCCTGCAGAGCGCCGAAACACCCGACATGCTGATTGAATGTATGGAGAGCATTTACGCATCCATTGAGGCCAAGCGTTTGGTTTTAGAGAACACCGCCACACATAAAGACTTTGATCCGGAAAGCACGCTGGATTGGCAGAGTTTATATAAAGAAACATTAGAGAATAGCCGCCGCGCATTTGAGCTATACCGCACAGCCGAGTGTGAGCGAAAAGAAATTCTTTATAACACAGGCTATAAATCGAAATATGACAAGCTCACCTGTCAAATCCGCATGACCAAAGATCGTATCAATGCGCTGCAATAAAAAACCCCGACATTTCTGACGGGGTATTTATTCAATATATTAAGTCAAAGTAATTTACGATCTTACAAGGCACGAGCATCGACACATATTCATATATGTAAGATGCGAAAAACGCAGCAAGAGCGAAAAGAACGCAGACTTTAAACGTCCAGTAACAAACGCTGTGGATCTTCCAAAGCTTGCTTGATGCGCACCAAAGAGCTCACGGCTTCGCGGCCGTCAACAATGCGGTGGTCATAGCTTTGTGCCAGATACATCATCGGCTTAACCACAACTTCGCCTGACTTTTGGTCAACCATCGGACGCTTTTGAATAGAGTGCATACCAAGGATACCTGATTGCGGTGTATTCAAAATTGGTGTCGACATCAACGATCCGAACACACCACCATTTGTGATTGTGTATGTACCGCCTGTCATCTCATCCATAGACAGTTTACCGTCACGGGCACGCATACCGAAATCAACGATTGTGCGCTCAATGTCGGCCATGCTCATCTGGTCTGCATCACGAATAACAGGAACAACAAGACCTTGTGGTGTCGAAACCGCCACACCGATATTGTAGTAATTCTTGTAAACAATCTCATCGCCTTGAATTTCTGCATTAATCGCAGGGAATTCTTTAAGCGCCTGAATTGTTGCCTTAATGAAGAATGACATGAAACCAAGTTTGATGCCGTGCTTCTTCTCAAAGATGTCTTTATATTCATTACGAAGCGCCATAACAGGGCCCATATCAACTTCGTTGAATGTTGTCAGCATCGCGGCTGTGTCTTGTGCTTCTTTCAAACGACGTGCAATCACCTGACGAAGTTTTGACATCTTCACGCGCTCTTCACGTGGCCCTTGCGGAGCCGCCGCAGCAGCAGGTGCAGCTGACGCTGCCGCGCCACTGTCGATATATTTCTGAACATCTTCTTTTGTGATGCGGCCGTCTTTCCCTGTTGCAGGGATTTGTGATGCATCAAGATTATTGTCATTGATCAATTTACGAACAGCAGGTGATGTCTTCGGATCATCACTTGTTTTTGCTGATTTCGCTTCAGGGGCTGCCTTTGCAGGGGCCGCCTCTTTCTTTTCTTCCTTTTTGGCAGGGGCTGCGTCATTTGCCGCTGCGCCTTCTTCCATTTCACCCAAAATAGCGCCAACTTCTACGCTGTCGCCTTCGCCAACGGCGATTTTCACGATTACGCCATCAGCCGGTGCGTTAACTTCCAATGTCACCTTGTCGGTCTCAAGCTCAACAATCGGCTCGTCCGCCTTTACCGCTTCGCCCTCTTTCTTTAGCCACTGCGCTACGGTCGCTTCGGCTACAGATTCTCCAAGTGTCGGAACAACGATTTGTGTCATATTCTCGTCTTTCTTGTTTTATAGATAACTTTCACGCCTACATATATGCACATAACATGCTTGAAAAACAAGGGGTATAAGGCAGGAAATCGTCAAGTTTGTACTAAAAATGTCTCCAGCCACGCTGGATCATGTGATCGGCACTTTGCCCGTCTTTTTTGATTGTTATGCCTAAAGCAGAATCTTTAAATTCGCCGATAACCAGCGGTTTTAGCTTTAATTTCGATAATTCGGCCAAGGCACGTGTTAGCCGAGTCGGTGAAACGGCCAGAATCAGCTCATAATCATCGCCCGCGCTGCATACTTCATCATCAGTGATTTGGTTACTATTTAATGCGGCCTTTACCTCATCGGAAAACTCCAGATGATCAAGGTTAATCGCGGCGCCTATCCCTGATGCTCTGGCGATATGCACGCAATCGGCAATCAACCCGTCTGATATATCGGCAGCTGCGTTCACGCATTCATGCATCAATTCCGTCAGTTCCAATCGAGGCTGCGGGATGCGGTAACTTTCAATTGCGCCCTGATACTGACTGCGGTCAAGGCCGCGTTGTAGGACATTCAGGCCAAGAACGGCATCGCCAACCGCGCCTGTTAAAACGATAACATCCCCCGCCTGCGCGCCTGTGCGCCTGATGGCTTTGCCCTTTGGCACAGTGCCCATGGCCGTGACAGACACAGACAGGCGCCCGCCTTTTATGCTTGTCGTATCACCGCCCGAACAATAGATGTTGTATTTTTCGTTATCCTCTTTCAAGGCATTACTAAAGGCCGCTAACCAAGCCTCAGACGGGCGCTCGGGGAATGCTATATTCAGTTGATAACAAAGCGGCGCGGCGCCCATTGCCGCCAAATCCGACAGGTTTACGCGTAAGGCTTTGCGCGCGATATGTTCAGGCGCTTCCCCGTCTAAAAAATGTACCCCTTCATTTAAGGTATCACTGGTGATGACCAGTTCCTGACCCTCCGGCACTTCAACGACGGCGGCATCATCTTTCAACCCTGCGGTGCCTTCATTGCCCATGGTTAACGGCGCAAAGTAGCGCTCTATCATATCAAACTCGTTCATAGTTCCTATCCGCGTAATATTTCATAACAATCGCAACCATTGTCCACGGTATTTCTGTTGTGACAATGAATAAAATGGTGGCCGGTGAAAAATACAGAAAAGCTAAGCCTGCAACTAAACCGTTATTATTTAACCCGGAACAGACCATATATGTTTTACGATCAAAAAAGCTCATGCGCAATGAAAACAGCCAGGCCACCGCTAAGAACACCGCATATAAAATGGTACCGATTGCCGCTAATATCAACACATCCATTGTCTGATTAAGAAAATAATCACGCTGCATAGACGTAACCACAGCCATCATCATGCCGACACTCAAGGTCGCGTAAAATTTTGCATTATCACGCATGTAAAACTTTACAGGTTCAGATCGCCTAAAGATCAAGAAATAGGATAAAGATGGCAAAAAAATCGCCAAGCTTAATGTCACAAACAGATCCAGCGCATCGATTTCAACATCCCCTGCAAGCCCCAGAAAAAACAGTATTAAAGGAATGGAAATAGGTGTTAATGCGTTCGTAACGACCGTCGCTGATAAGCATAAAGAAGGGTTAGCACGTATAACCATAGCAAAAGCAGTCGCAGACGCGGCAGATGGTGCCAAAGCAAGCAACAAAACCCCCATCGCATATTCAGGGATAAGAAGCACCGCCGCATAATAGATCGGGATCGGTAACAGAATAAAGCGTATAACATAAAATGTCAGCGCAGATTTAAGGCTGATATGACGCAATTCATCTACCGTCACGCGAGAGCACGAAAAAAATATCGCTATTGAAATAAGAATAATTGCAGTTTCTTCCGGAAGCGATGCCAAAGCAGGAACCAGCAAGCCGACAACTACACTTAAACACAAAACCAGATTAAAATTATTTTCTACAAAAGACTTTATCATGCACCTTAACACCCATGATGTACGGGGCCATGACCGCGCCCGACATTTAATTCATCCGCATATTTAATAGCGCGCGTCAAATAGGCTTTTGCCTGATCACACGCCTCCGTCAGGCCCTTCCCCTGCGCCAGCCCCGCCGCAATCGCAGAGGATAACGTGCATCCCGTGCCATGCGTGTTTTCCGTATCGATGCGCGGTGCTTCTAACACAGACACGCCCGCCGCATCGGCCAACACGTCACGCGCGACATCACCCTTTAGGTGCCCGCCTTTTAAATAAACGGCCTTCGCGCCCAGTGATAATAACCCCTGCGCCGCATTCTCCATATCAAGCACTGCCTTGCGAGAGAGCTTCTCCGCCTCGGGGATGTTAGGCGTTAACACATCACAAATCGGGATGAGATGCTTTTTCATCGCATCAACCGCATCCGCATCAATCAAGCTATCGCCGCTGGTTGCGACCATAACAGGGTCGAGTACGATGTTCTTGGCTTCGTTTTTATTCAGGGATTGCGCCACGGCCTCTATAATATCTGCATTGGCCAACATGCCGATTTTCACTGCATCGACGTCGATATCCTCAAACACCATATTGATTTGATCTGTGATAAATTGAGGCGGCACAGCGATAAAACCACTCACACCGCTGGTATTTTGCGCCGTGAGTGCCGTAATCGCCGCCATGCCGTAACAATTCAGCGCACTGAACGTTTTTAAATCAGCTTGAATACCCGCCCCGCCTGAGGGGTCAGAGCCTGCAATACTAAGCACATTAGGAATTGCCATGCCTTGCCCTTTCTACTGCGCGCACGAAATCACGCGTTGCCTGCGTTATATCTTCGGCCGCGGTCACCGCGCGCATCATTGCCACACCATCCGCCCCCGCGGTAATCACGGCATGCGCGTTTTGCGGCGTAATTCCGCCGATGCCAACAACAGGCACAGGCGATTTAGGTATTAACTCTTTGAACTTCTCTGCGCCTAAAACCGCCTTATCAGGCTTGGTCAGGGTCGGGTAAAACGGCCCCGTCCCGACATAATCAACGACATCGCTATCAATCACGGCGTAGTGTTCGTCCGTAAACGCCGTCAGGCCAAGAATCTTATCCGCCCCGATTATCGCTCTGGCTTCGTTTGCGCTCATATCCTCCTGCCCGATATGCACGCCATCGGCGTTTATTTTTGCGGCCAATTCGACATGATCATTTAGAATAAAGGGAATGTCAGAGCCATCCAAAGCGTGCTGCACGGCTCCGGCTTGTTGCTCAACAACGCTCAGATCGTCAGATTTATTGCGCAGCTGTATCATCGTCGCACCGCCTGCGCGCGCCTGACGTGCAACCTCCTCCACTTGCCGATTATTACAAGTCGCAGGATCGATAATAACGTAAACGGATAAATCAAATTTCGGGCGCTCAATCATACGCAAACTCTTCGCAGAGTATCACCGCTTAGTCAAGATATGATGAGCATCGCTTCACATACTTCAACTATAGAAACTTTTTTCACATAATGCCCTTCTGCCAATGGTTTAGTGATGCGCATTTTCGCTTTAAAAAATGATCCGAAAATGAAAATAAATTATTTTCTTCACATTTTCGCCACAATTCACTATGCTCTGCTCGCACATAAAAAAAACAGGGGTAATAACCATGGACATGGATTCAGTGAACCGTGACTTCACGGGCACATCAATCAATTCACCTATGGATAAAATGAGGGCTATGTCGATCATCAATGCCAAAGATGATCCATCAGGGTTAAGCCTTATCAATTTTAACATCACAACATTTCTGGGGAAATCACGCCTAAGCGATGCTTACTATATATTGGGTCTATGGGCGACAGAACCTGTGAGACGATCCCCCGGTAAATTCATTCGCTTTCCTCAGGCAGGAAAAGAAGCCCTTCTTAACAGAAGTAACAGCTTACTCACGCGCCTGTCAGAACGTGAAGACATTGATGCCGCATTTGTTCATGAGGCTTCGCAGGCTATTCAGGGGATGGTTGAAAAAGAAATCACCTATCTATGCCGTAACGAGCACACCTCTGAGATTGCGTAATCAACAGCGCTTTATTCTGTAGGAATATGAATGCCTAAACTCTCAAGCAAGAAATAATAGGCAAGGAAAATAAGACCGAAGAGCGCCACAACGGCAATCACCTTATGCTTAAACCCATGAGAGTGATAATATTCCCGATCCTTATGCGCCATCACATCAAGCATTTCATCACCAAAACGTACCGAAAGAAACGTACCGAGCGCACAAAGCGCTATGATGCCCCAATATGGCCACGGCGTTATCAATATCTGGTGCAAAAGCGACGTGATAAACGTGACCTCATATGATGCCGGTGACATCATAAGGGCAATAACATTCACCGCAATGGCCAATGCCCATACAATCAGTTCACTGACAAACATGCGCAACCCGATGATAAGGCGTACCGGAAAATCAATCAGGAACCCCGCATCCGCGACAGGCGTACACAACACAAAAAAGCTCCACGTCAACGCAGAAACAATCCCCCCTGTGGCCAGATCATATTCCCAACTTAAATAAATAAAATATAAGGCCAACACACCAAGCAAAAGGCAGAATTTAATAAATTGCTCTTTATGTGTTTGAATTTTTAACATTTTCATCATATCAACAAACCTCGCTTATTTCCCTTTACCACCAACACATACAGAAGAAAAACACAGCCAACAATCACCATGGATAGATAAAATTTTCGACAAATTTTAGTTAATTTTTATGTTGTTAACCTTTTTTTTAACCTTAACGCGTTTAATGGGCACCATAAAGTCGTTCCAGACTTATCTCAATTACTCTTCACTGCGTTTTTTCTAACACAAAACTTACAAGCACAAAAAGAGACCAACATGAATATGGCATTATATACCCGTGATTTTTCGGGCACAGGCATTAAAACTCCGTTCGATCAGATGCGTGCAAATGCAATGATCAACGCAAAGCATGACGTTAGAGGGATGAGTATCATCAATTTTAACATCAATGCGTTTTTACAGCAGGCGCGCCATGATGATTTATATTACATTTTGTGCCAGTGGGCGGTTGAGCCGATTAAGCGCTCCCCTACTAAATTTAAAAGACACCCCGAGGCCGGCGAAAGAGCATTACACAAACGCGCCAAAGCCTTGAAGAACAACTTCACAGGAACGCCGCACATACCGGACTGGCTGGCCGACACTGCCGCCGATATGATGCACAGAGCCATCGAAGAAGAGATGTTTGCCCTAAGTCCGGAATTGAAAGAGTCTCATATGAATATTGCGTAAAGTGGACAAGGCAACTTAAAAGGCACTTTCTGTGGGGGGAAGTGCCTTTTTTTTATGCTACATTATACCGTGCCTGTCATAAGCCACTTAGAATCATAAAAAATACGGGAAACAGAATGCCTACACGACGCCTTACCCTGCTGATCGAAGATAAGGATGATAAAATCCTGTCTTCAATTCAAGATAATGAAAATATCATTCAATATTGGATGAGCCCGAAATTAAAAGGCCAGCCCAGAGAGGTAAATATCCTCGCCGCCTCTGATGAAATGCAGGATCTGGTCGATAAGTTACAACAAAAATGCGCGCAGGAAGAGAGCTGGCGCATGATTATCAGCCCCGTCGAAACCACCATTCCACGGCCTGAGGAAAAAGAGGAAGAAGAAACGCCAAAGGCCAAGAAAACATATGGCACGATGACGCGGGAAGCGCTCTATGATCAAATCATGAAAGGCGCGGAAACCAATATCGACTTCATGATCCTTGTGGCGCTGTCCACGGTTGTTGCAGCTATTGGCCTGATCACAAATAATATTGCAGTTATTATCGGTGCGATGGTGATCGCTCCCCTCTTAGGCCCGAACTTAGCGCTCAGCCTGGGGGTTACCTTGGGTGATCGTAATTTGATTTTAAAAGCATTACATGCAAACGCCGTCGGGGTTGGCCTGACCCTCATCATCAGCATTATTTTCGCGCTTTTTGTGCCCTATGATAATTTTTCAGACAGTCAGGAATATCTCTCCCGCACTACGGCCGGCTATGGCGGGATCGCCCTTGCCATGGCTTCCGGTGCGGCCGCGGCACTCTCCCTTACCGCGGGGATATCCAGCGCGATGGTCGGGGTGATGGTGGCGGTTGCCCTTATGCCGCCCGCCGTTGTCTTAGGGCTCTCACTTGGCGCAGGCGCGTTTGAGCATGCCTATGGAGCGATGCTCCTTCTTGCGATTAATGTGATTAGCATCAATATCTCAACCAAGATTGTCTTTATGCTGAAAGGGATAAAGCCGCGCACATGGTACCAGCGCAAAAAGTCAGAACAATCACTCAAGATAAGTGCAATACTATGGGGGGTACTGCTCCTTATCCTGATGATTTTAATCTATCTTTGGCAATATCGATGAGGGTTACTTAACCGTCAATGCGTCGTCAACCAAGGCCGCCTGCTCTGCATGGTGACGAGAGTTAGAGCCCGTCGCCGGTGACGCAGATGCCACACGACCTGCATATTTCGGACGCCCTGCCTTATGCTTGGCAATTGACAAAGACTCCTCAATACGGCGATCAACAAATGTCCACGCCCCTTGGTTTTCAGGCTCTTCCTGACACCAAACAACATCGGCATTCTTAAACGGCTTAATCTCTGCCGCCAATGCATTGGTCGGGAACGGATAGATCTGTTCCAAACGGATGATCGTAACATCATCAATTCCGCGGTCACGGCGTTCTTGCAGAAGGTCATAATAAACCTTACCCGTACACAGAACGACGCGCTTGATCTTATCATCTTTCACCAAGTCATCCTTGTCATCATCCCACAATACGCGGTGGAATGTGCTGTCACCTGTAAACATATCAATGCTGGATACCGCAGATTTATGACGAAGCAATGATTTCGGTGTCATAAGCACAAGCGGCTTACGGAAATCACGATGCATCTGACGACGAAGCGCATGGAAGTAGTTCGCCGGCGTTGTACAGTTACAAACCTGCCAGTTATCATCACCTGATAGCTGTAGGAAACGCTCAAAACGTGCGGAGGAGTGTTCAGGCCCCTGCCCTTCATATCCGTGCGGCAATAGCATGACCAAACCTGACATACGCAGCCATTTTGATTCACCCGATGAAATGAACTGATCAATCATAACCTGCGCACCGTTGGCAAAGTCACCAAACTGCGCTTCCCAGATTGTCAGGGTTTTCGGATCTGCCAATGAATATCCGTATTCAAACCCAAGAACGGCCATTTCGGATAGCGGGCTGTCATGAGCTTCGAATTTCGGCTGATTATCTTTGATATGTTGAAGCGCGATATGCTTATTCTCATTTTCCTGATCATACCAAATCGCATGACGGTGAGAGAACGTACCGCGGCCAACATCCTGACCGGATAAACGCACCGCATATCCGTCATCAAGAAGCGTACCAAACGCAAGCGCTTCTGCCGTTGCCCAGTCAAACTTCTCGCCTGTATCCAACATTTTCTTTTTCGCATCAATCACACGAAGAAGCTTTTTATTTGCAGTAAAGCCTTCAGGCACAGTTGTTAAAACCTCACCAATGCGGCCTAAATCTTTTTCAGGAACGGCAGTGTTACCGCGGCGATCATCACCATAGGCAACCTTCAAACCTTCCCAAGCCCCTTCAAGGAAATCAGCAGAGTTTGGCTTATAGCTTTCAACCGCATCAAAGGCTTCGTCAAGAACCGCATTAAAGTCATCATAAACCTTATCCGCGTCTTCTTGGCTCATTGAACCTTCGGCGACCAATTGCTCCGCATATTTTGTGCGGGTTGTCGGCTGCTTGGCGATTTTCTTATACATAAGCGGCTGCGTGAATGCAGGCTCATCGCCTTCGTTATGGCCGTAACGACGATAACAGAAGATATCAACCACAACGTCTTTCTTAAATTTCTGACGGAATTCAGTCGCAACGCGCGTCACATGCACAACAGATTCAGGATCATCACCATTCACGTGGAATATCGGTGCATCCAGCATCTTCGCCACATCCGTACAATACGGACCCGAGCGAGAGAATTTCGGCATCGTGGTAAAGCCGATCTGGTTGTTAATAACAATATGAACCGTACCACCAACGCGATAGCCGGGAAGCTCTGAAATCATGAATGTTTCTGCGATAATACCTTGCCCCGCAAAGGCCGCATCACCATGCAAAAGAAGCGGTAGAACTTGCTCTGCTTCTTTATCATCACGCTGTACCTGCTTTGCGCGCACCTTACCGATAACAACCGGATTTACAAACTCAAGGTGAGACGGGTTTGCCGTCAATGACAAGTGAATGTTATTACCATCAAAATCACGGTCACTGGATGTACCAAGGTGGTATTTCACGTCACCCGAACCAAGAACATCATCAGGTGTTGAAGATTGCCCCTGAAATTCCGCAAACATGGTTGTGAACGGCTTACCCATAACATTGGCAAGAACATTCAAACGACCACGGTGTGCCATACCAATAACGATTTCTTTCAAACCTAACTGACCACCGCGCTTCATGATTTGTTCAATCGCGGGGATAAGGGCTTCACCACCATCAACACCAAAACGCTTGGTTCCTGTGTGCTTTTTATGAAGGTAATTTTCAAAGCCTTCCGCCGCGGTCAGGCGCTCAAGAATGGCTTTTTTCCCTTCCGGCGTAAAGTCGGTCTTGTTGCGATCTTCCTCGATACGCGCCTGAATCCATTTACGCTCTTCCGGATCACTCAGGTGCATATATTCAACACCGACTGTGCCTGCATAAATCTCTTTCAATGCCGCTACGATTTCACGCAATGTGGCATATTCCATGCCCATCATGCCATCGATATAAATTTTACGGTCGTAATCCGCACTGGTGAACCCGTAATATTCGGGATACAGCTCAGGGTGATCGCCAATTTGCTTCATGCCAAGCGGATCTAGGTTTGCCAAAAAGTGCCCGCGAAAACGATAGGCACGGATCATCATCAATGCGCGAATAGAATCTTTGGCCGCCTGCACCGCATCAGCCGAGCTTGTCGCACCCTTCTTTGCTTTACGGTCATTCGCCGCGCCTGTGGCATCGGCCAGCAAACCATCAGCAGGCGCAATCGCCGCGCTTCCGAAGCTACGTTTATCTTTTGCATTCTCATCCGGTGTCCAGCTAGCGCCGCTAAGCTCTTTCAAAAACGCCGTCTCATTGTCATTAAGATCACCGAAAAAATCATTCCAGCTCTGATCAACATTCGCAGGATTCTTTAAATACTGCGTGTAAAGATGTGCAATATATTCCGCGTTAACACCACTTAAAAAGCTCTCGTCCATTTGAGTTGTAGCCATGATTAAAAAACCTTTTGTTTATGATTACTCTTTTTTGAATTTAGATTAGATATGTTTATGCCGCACGTTTCAGGGCAGATGCAACCGTTGCAATCGCAGAATCCTCCGCCGCACTTACATTCATCGGATGTGCAGAATCATCAACGGATATACTGGTGACAGCAGCAACGATTTTACCGAAAAACCCCTTTTCATCTTCCTGCTCTTCCCCGAACTCACCATAGGCCTGCGCAACAGAGGTCGCGACTTCAAGGGTCATTTTGATATAATCTTTGACTTCTTCTTTACCTGCTTGGGTTTTCAAAGACACGATTGCTTGCTCGCACAAAGGCTCAATATTAAATACGCCCTGGCTCCACGCCGACCACTTATCCTTTGCATTCAGAATGGCTGCGGCAATTTCCTTGGTAAGCTGCTCTCCGTTGTGGACGCGTGCAATTTCTTTCAGACACTCTTCCAAGGCCTTCATTTCAAGAACATCATCCTGCTCGCCGTCTTCGTCCTCAGCATAGCTTACGAACATGCCCGCACGAAACGGTAAACTGATGATTGCTTCTACGTCTTCTTCAGTGAAAAATGATAATTGTGCCATAACCCATTTCCTTTTTATTGAAACGGGCTAAATATAAGTCGTATTTAAGGCATTTGCAATGGTTTGAAGGGCTTTACGTTCATCAAGAGAGATATTTATGAATTGATCCCATTCCATGGCAACAATTCCCTTTTGCGCGGCTTCTTTTCTGCTCTTCCTGTAAAACATGTAAATCTTGATCTTATCCATGATTGGCGTATCTGCGCCATATTCCCTAAAAGCCAGCGCGACAGACTCACCGATTTCAAGCAAACTGCGTTTAAATGCACTCACTTCCTTTTCATCAACCGTTTCTGAAAGAATGTCGATGGCCTTATAACATTCGCCCTGAATCATTTCCAAGTCTTTAGACCACGCTTCCCACTCTGCCTTACGTTGCACCGTTTCACCGACAACATATTGAACGGTTTCCGCGCCGAAAACTTCTTGAGAATACGCGATAATAATACTGGAAAGCGCATCCATTTCCGCTTGATCAGACTCATCACCACCTGATTGGTCGCTCTGACTGATATAAAGCCCAACGCGGTATGGTAAACTCACAAGAAGATTACGCTGATCAGGCATGAGTTGGTCAAGAAAGTTCATATTCGCAAACCCTTTTAGATGAATACGTTAAAAACATACACTGAATCCGGCAACTTCTCAAATGGCTTTTGGTGAAATCATGCATCAAATGCGCTCTGCACAACCTCTTCTTCAAGAACTTGATCCATTGGCAAACGTTGCCATGTATCCTCAGGCTTCACGCGCTCAACAAATGCTCTCACTTCCTCCGGAATTTCGGAATATCCCAAAATATGCGTCTCGCCGAACTTTTTCGTATGATACGCAGAAATCAGGCCGGCAATATCCTCATGCATTACCGGGCAAAAAATCATCTCTCCTGTTTTCGGGTCCGTTTTGGCAATGACAATGACTTCCACTTTTGGCATCGCAATCGCGCCGCCATCAACCCATACGATGCCCGACTTTGTGTTCTCACCGTCAAATAACGCATAAATAATCGGAACCTGTATTCCATCGTCCATCGCCTTTGTATTAAGCGGAATGTCATAATTCCATGCCCATACACGCTCTAACCACGCCCCCGGCACAACAACCATATCGTGATCTTGCAGATCAACACCGCTGCGTGCCATATCCTGCAACGCATATTCATTTTGCTCTCGCCAGCATGCAATCATCTTTTCATTATCATAGCCCTTACGCCCGACACCGCCCTCTTGGGGGTCATACATCACAACCTTGGTTTCCCCGATAAGCGCCTCTACCTCGATCAATGCTTCTTGAATAAAAATGGACGGCAAGCAATAACTGACCTCCAAAGAAATGCGATATATTCCCTCAGGGCGCACATTTTCATTTCCCTCGCCGTTCATATGCAGGTAATGGAAGGAGAAATAGACCCCCGTATTTTCATTTTTGTAAAAGGCATCAGGCCCCGAAACCTCGTAATGCGGGTATTTACCAAAGTAATTCTGAAACATCTCAAGTGAGATTTCACCGTCGGTTGCACGAAAGAAAAGTTCATAGACCATAATTAATCACCCAATCAAAAAGACCCCCCTGAGGTATTCAGGAGAGTCTAGCATTTTTATCTTAAAATTCAATCTGATAAGCAGATTAAGCAGCCATAGCTTCTTTCATCGCTGTACCAAGACCCGCAGGACTTTCTGATACAACAAAGCCGGCATTTTCCATCGCCTTCATCTTGGCTGGCGCTGTATCATCCGCACCGGAGATCAAAGCACCGGCATGGCCCATACGCTTACCCGGAGGGGCTGTTGCACCTGCAATAAAGCCTGCGATCGGCTTTTTGTTTGAAAGACCTTTATAGTATTCAGCGGCTTCGATCTCAGCTGTTCCGCCGATCTCACCGATCATCAAAATACCTTCTGTTTCAGGGTCATTCATGAACAGATCAATACAATCAATAAAGTTTGTACCATTTACCGGGTCACCACCGATACCGATACATGTTGACTGACCAAGGCCAACCGCGCCTGTTTGCGCAACGGCTTCGTATGTCAAAGTACCGGAACGAGATACGATACCGATCTTACCGCGCTTATGAATGTGGCCGGGCATAATACCGATTTTACATTCATCAGGTGTGATCACACCCGGGCAGTTCGGGCCGATCAGGCGTGTTTTAGAGCCTTCAAGAGCGGCCTTAACCTTCACCATATCCAAAACAGGAATACCTTCTGTGATACAGATTGCCAGGTCGATTTCCGCTTCGATTGCCTCGATAATCGCAGCCGCCGCGAACGGAGGCGGCACATAGATCACAGATGCATTACAGTCTGTTGCGTCTTTGGCTTCCTTCACTGTGTTAAACACAGGAAGACCAAGATGCTCCTGACCACCTTTTTTAGGTGTCACACCGCCAACCATATTTGTACCGTAAGCAATCGCTTGCTCTGAGTGGAAAGTACCTTGCGCGCCAGTGAAACCCTGACAGATAACTTTTGTGTCTTTATTTACTAAAACTGACATAACTACGCTGCCTCCGCTTGTTTTGTAGCCGCAACAACTTTTGCTGCTGCATCTTCTAGATTGTCTGCTGCGATGATCGGAAGACCGGAACCAGCCATAAGCTCCTTACCCTTCTCAACATTTGTCCCTTCAAGGCGCACAACCAGTGGAACCTTAAGGTCAACTTCTTTCGCCGCCGCGATAACACCTTCTGCAATCACGTCACATTTCATGATACCGCCAAAGATATTCACAAGAATGCCTTTTACGTTTGCATCAGAAAGGATGATTTTGAACGCAGTTGTCACGCGCTCTGCTGTCGCGCCGCCCCCAACATCCAAGAAGTTCGCAGGCTCACCACCGTGAAGCTTGATAATGTCCATCGTAGACATCGCAAGACCCGCGCCGTTAACCATACAACCGATGTTACCGTCAAGACGAACGTAAGACAGCTCATTGTCATGTGCGATCTTTTCATTTGCATCTTCTTCGCTTTCATCACGAAGCTCTGCAATTTCAGGGTGGCGATAAAGTGCATTCGGGTCGAAGTTAATCTTCGCATCCAATGCCATCACTTCGTCACCCGCCAAAATCATTGGGTTAATCTCAACGATTGCAGCGTCTGTTTCGATGTAACATTTATACAGGTTCTTAAAGAACGGGATCGCGCTGTCTTTTGCCGCGCCTGTAAGTTCAAGTGCATCTGCAAGCTCTGCCGCATCCGCATCAGAAATTCCTGCAACAGGGTCAATCGCAACGCGCTTAATCGCATCAGGATTTTCCTCTGCAACTTCTTCAATTTCCATACCACCTTCAAGAGATACCATAAAGGTAACCTTTGATGTCGCACGATCAAGAAGAACAGAACAGTAATATTCTTTTTCGATGTCCACACCGTCTGTAACATACAAACGCTGTACATCTTTACCTTCGGGGCCTGTCTGCTTGGTTACAAGCGTCTTGCCCATCATGGCTTCTGCGGCATCCTTTACTTCCTCAACCGTCTTACAAAGACGAACACCGCCCTTGCCTTCAGGATTGTCGGTAAAGTGACCGGCACCACGACCACCTGCATGGATCTGCGCCTTTACAACATAAAGGTCGGTTTCCATGCTTTCCGCGGCCTTTACTGCCTCTTCAACACTCATGGCGGGAATACCTTTCGGCACAGCCACACCATATTTTTCTAATAATTCTTTAGCTTGATATTCATGAATATTCATTTTGAGTAGAACTCCGTTATCAAATTTCAAGGCCTCAATTTCCGCATGTAATAAACAAAAAAATGCGAAGACCTCCAACAATGGTTCGAATTTGGTTTATCATCCCTATTTCCATTTGAAAACAGTAAAAAAACGATTTTTCGACTATACCACTAAAAATATGCCCAATTTTTTATCAAGAAAACCGCGTGTTCTTTTTGACAACTGATGTGCATTTACCATAGAATATGTGCTATATAACTATAAATGGCATAAGTACGTGTGCAAAAATAAATGGGTGAACAAGACCTAAATACAAAATCACAATGCACACAAATCTTACGTCAGACCACGACGCATAATAAAGAGGGAATAACAATATGGCTGAGCCTACCAATACAAGCCAAAACACGGGTGATGAAGAAGAGCAAAACAGACTGTTTGATGGAAATGATCCCGATGAGGTAAAGGAAACGGTTACCGCCGGACTAACATCAGAGGAAGTTGGCATTAACGCCCTGTCGGGTGCAGAACTGTCAGACCCGACAAGAGCGGAAAACCACGCAGGCGGTGAAAAATCAGCACAAGATGTAACCAACGAACTTGATGAGAGCGCGCAAGGCTATGCGTCAGGCCATGATTCCGGCGTTTCTCAAAAAGAACAATATGATGTTGCTATGTCAGGTGCGGCAGAAGGTCGCCATGAGGGAACCTATTTTGATCAGGTTCAGGAACAAAAAGAATTCAGGGAGCGTGAAGAGCGCAAAAACATCGCTGTGCGCGCCGTTACAACATACGCCGCCCTACTCGACTATGTTAATGACCTCGGTCAGGATCTTGATGATGCGGCGAAAGATGTCGCAGAGACGGCATCCCGCGTGGCTGAAACCGAACGCTTAATGAATGAGCAGATCGACATGATCGATCAAGAGATCGCCGAGCAAGAGCAACTCATTCAAGAAATGGAAGCAAGAGGGCTTGAAACCCAAACTGATTATGTTGCTTATGAGACGGCGCAGGAACGGTTAAAAGGCCTTCAGATGATTCGTGAGGCTGTGGCCAACGAAAAAGACGAGCTTGTAAACGCCCAAAGAGAGAGCGAACAGGCCTTGGCGGAAACACGACAGGCATTCGAACAAAAAAGACAAGAAGTTGTTGAGGCTGAGCGTACAGGCGAAGGTAATATTGAGGAGCTTCGACAGGAGCTTGAGGGACTAAGAGGCCAACTACAAGAGGTGGAATTGGCCAATGACCGTGTTAACCAACGCGTTGAATTTGCACTGCAAGGGTCACAACAATATCGTCAATTGATGGATTACATGACATCGGATGAGCATGATCTTGCGCCGGGAACCATTCAGGACCTCAGTGAATTCACGGCCTCTTTCATTAATGCACGATCTGATGGTGTCATTGACCAAGATGAGATTGCAGCCATTCGATCAAGGTTACAAGACTCAAGCATGAGCGATCAGGCGAAGCAAGGCATAGAAAGAGCCCTTGAAGCATCAATCGCATCATCAGGTGTTGGTGTCGCCACAGGACAGTTAGACGCAGATGGCAACCAAATTTATGCCTATGGTGAGGATGCAACCGCGGCCCTCTTATCAGGTCTGCGTACCGAAATCACTGAAGCCGATACTGACTATGCGGATGTTTCAAGCGATGCAAGTGCAGCTGTCTCTCAACTGGAATCACAGCGTGACACTCTTGAAGATGAGCTTCAGACACATATTGAGCAGCTTGATGCCATCAGAAACGGCACAAGCGACTTGTCTTTCATGCAAGATGATGAAATGCAAGAAGCGCAACTGGCCCTTAAAATGGCTGAAATTGAAAATGCGCGCGCACGCTTATCTCTTTTGAATAACACAATTGACAGAACCCAAGATCAATTGGATGCAACGCGCGATAGTTATGTGCAGGCACACCAAGACTTACGCCGTCTGGAAGGTCTGAAAGCCGCCGGTGAGGAAACCTTTGAAGGGCAAGATATCGATGAATTAATCAGCGGTACCCGTGACCAGATTAGTGCATATAAAGACCAAATCGATGAATTGGGCAACAGAGCCGATCTTGCGCAATCAATTTCAGAACTGGCCATCAGGATCGAAGGTAAAAGTATGTCCTGTGGCCTGACGGCAGAGCAGGAATATATGAAGGCGGACGTGATCGACGCCAGAACCGCCATCACCCGTTACATTGAAGAAGCAACAAATGACGGTAAAATAGATCAAACAGAAATGAACAATATTCATACATTGTTCAACAAAGCCCAAATTAGTGACGCATCAAGACAGGCCTTTGTCAGCGCGTTTGCCTCTTCCGGGGGCGAGGTGCAAAATGCACAAGGCGAATATGTCACAGGCAATGACGCTTCGGAAATCCTGCTTGCTCAACTTGCTGAAGTTCAGGCAGAACAAACATCTACGCGCGCAGCGATCGAGAGCACAAGCGATAATCGCGAAGAATTGCAAGCACAGCTAAGCGCATTACAAGCGCAACGGGCACAGCAGCAAGAAACGCTGAATTCCGCGCAGGCCACACTTGATGCAGAAACAGCAGAGACCGCCGAGGTCGTCGCCGACGCGCAAGGGGCGCAAGCAGGAATGATGGCATATGAATCCGTTTATGATTATATGTCCTCAAATTACAGCCATATGGGCATGGGGAGTGGTGAAAACGTTAGCGACGTCGCGGCGCAGGCTGATCGTATGCTAACCGACAATTCAGGCAATCTGGTTTACGTAAATCCTGACACGCAACAAATGTATACACTGGCCAAAAACAACGACGGCAGTGTTGCAACCGGTTCTGACGGAAGACAAATTCAAGTCCCCGTATCGGCAGAAGATACAGCAGACCTGTATCGTAAAATGTTTGATGAAAAGCTTTTACCCCGTAACTTCGTCCCTGATGGTGATGGTGTTTTAGGATTCGGTAAAACAGAAGTCGCCTTTGCCGAGCATAGTGAACATGACAGTTTCGCCGAAAGTATTGGTAAATCCCTTATTCCCGGCAATATGGGCAAAGAGGAATTCTCTCAAGTCATTGAAAGTTCAGTAGAGGCACAACGCGCGGAAGAAGAAGCGGCGCGCCTTGCACAATCCGAAGCTCAGGCCGATGTTGAAGAAGCACGTCTGGCTATGGAACAGGCCTCAAACAATCTAAATGCCACAGATTCCGAAATCAGAGCGCTCCAACAGCGTTTAGCTGCGCTAGAAGCCGAAGAACAACGCTTAACGCAACAAGCAACAGAGCAAGGCATCGACGCAACCGCCGTCGCCGCATCATCAGAAGACGGCGCAGGAGACTGGGACGGCACAGAGAGCATGCAGCTTAAGACAAGCGAAGAATATCAAAATGCAATTGTTGACGTTTATCGCCAGATCGAAAGCGGCTCTATTAACAGAGCAGATTTAGATCAAGCTCTGGGTGCGGATGTTTCCCCCGAATTGAGACAGCAAATCGAGGCTGCTCTTGAGCGTGACGGTGTTCAAATTGAAGAGCCGGAAAATGAGATTGCCTCAGATCTGGATAATACAAATGATGATGTACAGCTGGCAAGCAGTGCGCAAGTCACGGCATCCTTCCCGTTCTTAGGGATCGGCCCCTTCCAGGTTGACCAAATTCCAAGCCCGCAGGCACAGCCTGATCCGAACGGTATATACCCAAGCATGAAGTATGAAAGCTTTGCTGACAGTATGGAGTTTGCATCAACGAATCCGACAAACGGGCCGGAACCCACATATTTAGATCCCGTCAATAACGGTACAAAAGACACACCATCTGCAGGCGATACATTTGCGATGGCGCTGACGAACCAATCAGGTGCACCGGCAACAGCAGGGTCAACAATACAACCGCCACAATTAAGTGCGGAAGATGCGATCAGACTTCAAAGAGAAGAAGAGCTGCGCATGGCTGAAAATCAGGCCGGATTGAACAGCACCGGTGGCTCTATGGTGTAATTAAATTTCATAGATTTGACGAATGATGTACAAATCTATAGAATGATAAAAAAGATGTTATGAAAGGCGAAAAACGCCTTCGTATAAAAAGGGTGAAACTATGGCAAATCCTATCGATAATGATGGATCAATATTAGATTCAGATAGTTACGCGTCTGTTGCGGATTCCCCGCAAGAAGATGCAAGACGTCGTGAAGAAAATCACAGGCGATGGGAAAATGTGCGCATAACACAAGATCTCTCGCAAGATCCCAATGGCATCCTATCCTTTCTTTTGGTTTTATTTACCAATGTCACCGATGAAAACGGTCAAAAGCTGATCAATGATGACATGCTTCAACAGCTGTCAGATGCGCTTGGCATAGACCTCGCAGACATGCAAGCAAGCGTTGACGGCATCAGCACACGCAGCCTAACCCCGCGTCAGGCCGCAGAAGACACATTTTCACGTGTTGACCAAAATAACGTAGATTGGTCGCGCGCCCCTGATGTTAATATGAGTGATATCATCAGGTCTAATAACTCACCGACCCTCCTCCATCCCGGCCTTGTAGAACGTATGGAAGATGATCCGACCGTTCGTCAATATGTCCAATGGACATTAGAAGCAGCGGAAAGAGAAGGGTTGGACGGTAATCTGCTTGCCAATCAATATTGGCAAGAATCACGTTTTAACCCCAATGCTGAATCAGGTGCTGGCGCACGAGGCATTGCGCAATTCATGCCCTTTCACGAAGGGAAATGGGGGCTTGAAAATCGCTCTGACTTTTATGATGCACGCACATCAATCGAAGCTGGTGCGCGTTTTATGGGCCATTTAACTGAGAAACTCGGCAGTCAGGAACTGGCTTTGGTGGCTTATAACGGCGGCGAAAAGGCCATTGACTATGTTGACAGAAACACAAGCGGTGACGGTGTTAGTATTGCGCAATGGATGGGCTTTATGGAACAAGAGCGCGCGGAAAAAGGTATAGGAGCCAGCAACCTCTGGCGCAATCAGACATTTGGCTATGTCGCAAAAATTGACTCAGACTATTGGGATGCAGATCAAATCGCCCTTGCACGCAGTCAACAATCCGAGCTAAGCGCGCAATTCGCCATGGGCGGTGTAGAGGAAAATGACCCTGCGCAACCCAATCCACTTGTTGATGCCTTTGATGGAAAGGGCCGCGATGAAACATTAACCTCAGACGAAACTCTGATAGTATCAACATCGACTGCTAATCCGACGGTAGCCCCTGCCTAGAGCGCATTTAGAAAAGATAACAAAATTTGACGAATCTTGAATAAATATATATTATGTTTCTATAATTAGATTATAAATTTGTGTCCGTTAAAGAAGACACATAGATAAACAAATAATCGGGTGTAAATTTTGAGCGAAGAAACCACAGAAACTGAAAACAGAAATAGAGACGAACTCTCTTTGTTCGGTGGTCTGACGCGTCAGGAATTTGACTTTCGCAACAACTTCACATTTCAATCCATAATGGATCAGCAAAACATGCAGGATATGAACCCCCTGCTTGCGATTTTAATGATTCTGTTTATGGGGCCTGAACAGATTCAGGAAATCATGCAGCAGAGCGAAAGCAGAGCGCGTGATTACAGTGATAACTCTTCTGACTATGGTACAGTCTCACGCCGCGTGCCGTCATCTGATCCATCCGGTAATGCAACATTTGAAACCGTTGATGAATTCCCCGAAGATTTCACATTTACAAGAGCCTACCAACAAGAAGGCAGCCTGAACCGTGTTTATGAAGGTGTTGATTCCTCTGGTGAAGAAGTTACGATCATCAAAGCAAGAGATAGCTCTCGCGAAGGGACGCGTTCTTGGGCGAATAATAACCCGGGCAACTTAAGATACAGTGCGTGGGAAGATGAATATGGCGCAATCGGTCAGGATAAAGACGGGTTTGCAATCTTTGAGAGTGTGCAAGCAGGACTGGATGCACAAAAGCATCTTCTCCAGTCAGACAGTTACGCAAACCTTACCCTGCGTGAGGCTGTCTATCGTTATGCCCCGCAGATTGAAAATGATTCAGAGGCGTATGTTCGCCGTATTGCACAAGAAACAGGAATCGCAACCGACCGTGTTCTCAACACATTAAATGATGATGAACAAAACCGTCTGGTTTTGGCGATGGTTGATCATGAAGGTTGGCGCGAGGCACGCGTGTTACAAGACGGTCAGGAAATTGGCCCCGGCGGCAATACCGCCGTTGCGTCCGCTTATAACCCAACGGGTGGTTTGGTTGTTGAAAAGCCGATGGGCGACGGCCAGGTCATCACATCTGACTTTGGGCCGAGAAATCTGGCCATGTCCAGTATGCACCGCGGCATTGATTTAAGAACGATGCACCTGGACCCAAATGGAAATGTTGAGCTTTATGCAAGGCAACCAATGGTTATCACTGACATTAGTGAGAATGCAGGCGGTTACGGATACCGCGTCTCTGCCGCAATCGGTAAAGACGATGAAGGCCGTGCCATCACAATTCAATATTCCCACCTTGATAGTCTGCCCAATCACATAGAGGTCGGCGATACACTTGAGGCAGGCGACTATATCGCAACAACAGGCGCGTCAGGTCGTGGAACCGGTGCTCACCTTGATTTTGAGGTAAGAATCGGCGACCAAGTCGTAGACCCTGAACGTGCATTTGAAACAGATTTATCCAATTCTGATAATGGCGACATGCTAATCGCCAGCGCCCGCGACACATTGGGAAGTAAAGCACATTCAGGCACATACGCCGCACGGATTGAGCCTTCTCTCGCCCGATCTGATGTGATGTCAGCCGTAAATTCCTTGGATGCGACAAGAGCGGCCAATCCTAGACTTGCTATGTTTAATGACGGCGGCGTCAGTGAAATCACGGATCCTGCGGATGATATTACGATAGACCCGTCAATTACAGACCCAACGATCAGAACATCTGCGGCTCTGACATCCTAAGCAACATTTAGCATTTCTTTACCAATTACCGTTTAAAATAATTACACCATGCGTATGACATGGTTAAATATAATGAACAGCTGCGTCTTTTCTATCGGCATTCGCCGTATTCTCGATAACGTTTGGTATCTCGCAATGAAACACCTCAAATATCCCCTATTAACCTGCAGTTTATGCGTACTTTCCTGTATAAATCCGCCCCTATCCTTTGCCGATAGTAACGAACGGACAGCGCCACTGCATATAAAAATTACGCCAAATAAAAACACAAAGACTGTTAATCAGATAAACATCCAAACATCTAAACATACGACTCAAAATAAGAATAAGAATAAAAAAACAGAAGAAATGACATCGATTCCTGCCGAAATACAGCCGGAAAAAACAACGCGCGTTTCAAAGAACAGGCATATAGATGTTAAAGATATTCTCCGCTCTGTTTCTTGCAAAAAATCAGAGATTCCTGAGAAAAACACGATCAAACTCAGCCCTGATCAGGCGTTATCTGATGCGCTAAGATCTTATTTAGGGCAAAAAGAACAAAATACAGCGCTTGTTGATACCCTTTACAATGTCGCCAAGAAAACTGACACTGACTTTAAATTACTGGTCATCACCGCCATGATCGAGAGCGATCTGGGCCGCGTCACGATTTCTTCAAAAAGTACCGCGCGTGGAATTTACCAATATATTGAGCCGACATGGTTGGTTTTGATGAAACGATATGGCGGTCGAATCGGCTATCAGCATTATTCTGATTCTATTACATTCAATGCGCAGACACGCACGCCGGAAGTAAAAGGCGGTATGATCACACGCCAAAAAATCCTTGATTTACGGTATGATAACAAAATAGCCGCGCTTATAAAAGCCTATCAAATCAAGGATGAAAAACGCATCTTAGAGACCTATAAAAACGGCCAAAATATTACAGTCACAGATCACTATATTGCCCATATGTTAGGCCTGTCTTTGGCGCGCACCTTTTATAAACTTAAAAATACAGAATCGGATTTTATTTTAGCTAATTTAAAAGACCGTAATTTTAAAGAGGCCGTCTCCTTAAACAAAAGCTTCTTTTACACGCAGACGGGGGATGCTTTAAACGCGTCTCAAGCTTATGTGCAGTTTGATAGAAAAATATCGCAGAAATTTGATAATCTGAAAGCGATCGTTAATGCGCATTCTCATTCGGGGGTTCAGGTAAAAGGACCAACACAATGCCCGCCCTCTACAGACACAATAGAATCAGTATCCGCAGATGATATTCTATCACATGATATCGCCCCCCTTCCCCAATCAGAAAAAACGGCAGACCCCAAAGTTTACAATATTTTGACGCAGGTCGGCTCCTACGCAAAAACGGTTAAAGTAAAAATGGTACAGAGCGAAGATTAGCGTTTTCTTGAATTTACTTATCAGGCTTTATCCATATACTATGCCTGTATTAATAAGCCACGCAGAAGCTTACGAATGGATAAAAACCTAATCGGATTTGCACTTGGTATTGTCTTGGCCATCTTTGGGGTGGCGGAGTTAATCCCCGCATTCGTCGAATGGAGCATTTCATCTGCGGAGTCTACAAACTTCTTTCTCAACGCTTTCTTCTGCATGTTTTTCGGCGGCTGTCTTATTGTCTCGAACAAATCCTTTGATCGCCGCATTCATATCAAAGATGCTTTCTTTATGACCACCATTAGCTGGATTGTGATGAGTGTCTTCGCCGCCCTGCCGTTTTATACGTCGAATATGAATATCTCATTTACTGATGCTTTTTTCGAAGCCATGTCAGGTGTCACAACTACGGGTTCTACGATCCTCCCCAAAATTGAGGGGCTCTCTTATGGTGTGTTGCTCTGGCGCTCTATTATCCAATGGATTGGCGGCATTGGCTTGGTTATCTTTGTGATTATCCTCCTCCCGACATTACGTGTTGGTGGGATGCAGCTTTTTCAAACAGAATCCTCAGATACTTCAGATAAATACATCCCGAAAAGCGGCGATATAATGAAACATCTGCTTATCGTTTATATCGGGCTAACTGTGCTATGTGGTTTGTCATTTTATCTTGAGGGGATGACATTATTTGACGCCATCAATCATGCATTAACAACCATTCCGACCGGCGGATACTCGACACATGATAAATCCTTTGGTTATTTTGAGAGCATCCCCATGCAACTCACAGCAACCATATTTATGTTTCTTGGCGGCATCCCCTTTATTCTTTACGTTAAGATGTTCTATCGACGAAAGTTTGAATTCTTTAAGGATGAACAAGTACAAATCTATACGGGAATTGTCGTTGTGCTTACCATCCTTATCACCGGGTGGTTCTGGACACATGACACGGACCTGACGCTCAGCCAAAGTTTCTCACACAGTATTTTTAACGTCGTTTCCGTTATCACAACAACCGGATATGCGACCATTGATTACACAACGTTTACTCCCTTTGTCACCATGATCTTTTTCTTCCTGACCTATGTCGGGTCATGCGCAGGATCAACTGCGGGCGGTATAAAAATTATGCGTGTTTCTATAATTTCCAAGGCCGTAGAAAACCAAATCAACAAGATGATCTTCCCTAACGGTTTCTTTCCTATGAAATATCAAGGGCGTATCATCGACGAAACGTTAGTGACCACTGTCTTAGGGTTTTGTGGCCTGTATGTTTTGTTTAATGTTTTGCTGACAATCGCCTTGGCATTACTCGGCTTAGACTTTGAAACCGCGATCAGCGGCGCCGCAACAGCTATCGCAAATGTCGGCCCCGGCATTGGTGATACAATCGGCCCTGCCGGAAACTTCTCCTCCTTGCCCGATTCGGCCAAATGGCTTCTATGCTTTGGCATGCTGATCGGTCGCCTTGAGATCCTGACCTTCTTCGTTGTTTTCACACCGGCCTACTGGCGCTTTTGATTGTTGCACGCAACGTGTGATATTAAAGAGAGCAACACTCATCGCAAGGAGGCACAGTATGACCACTCAGTACATCGAACATCCTGCAATAAAAACGATAGAAATTGTCGTTGACGGAAAAGTCACAAAAGAAGAATTCCACGAAATCTCACCAAAAATGGAAGCGTTTATAGAAGAACACGGTAAAATCAAAATCATTGAAATCATCAAGAACTTTGCCGGCTTCGATATAGCTGTATTAGGGGAAGGCCTTATGTTTGACATGAAACACTTAAAGAACTTCTCTCATTGTGCTGTCATCTGCGACGGTGGCTGGGTAGGCCCGTTTACACGCACGATTGCACCATTTTTTAGTGTTGATATTCGCACATTTGCACCCCATGAAGAAGACGTCGCACGCATGTGGCTGGCGAACGCGCTATAGAGACACAACATAAAAAAACAGCCCTCGCAGATTTGAATCTATGAGGGCTGATCCATTATCATTTAGCCGATTCTATATTTATGCGGCTTCGGACTTTCCACCAAATAACTTTTCAACGGCAGAGCGCTCTTCACGAAGCTCCTTCTCAGTTGCGTCAATGCGCTCTTGAGAGAATTCATTGATTTCCAAGCCCTGAACAATCGTATATTTTCCATCCTTACATGTAACCGGATAGCCAAATATAACTCCTTCTTCAACACCATATGAACCGTCAGACGGTATCGCCATAGAGACCCAATCCCCTTCATCTGTGCCCAGCGCCCAGTTACGCATATGATCAATCGCCGCACTTGCCGCACTTGCGGCAGATGATGCCCCGCGTGCCTTGATAATTGCCGCGCCGCGCTGTTGTACCTCAGGAATAAATGTTTCCTCGTACCATGCTTGATCAACCTGATCGAGCGCCGCAGCACCCTTTACCGTCGCCTGATGTAGGTCAGGATACTGCGTAGAGCTATGGTTACCCCAGATCGTAACCTTCTTCACATCCGTAGATAAAGCACCCACCTGCTCTGAAAGCTGGCTGATCGCGCGATTATGATCAAGACGAACCATCGCGGTAAAGCATTTCGGGTCAAGATCAGGCGCATTTTGTTGTGCGATGAGTGCGTTTGTATTTGCAGGATTACCCACGACCAACACTTTTACATCGCGTTTTGCGTGATCATTAATCGCCTTACCTTGTGGGCCAAAGATACCGCCATTGGCTTCTAGCAGGTCTTTACGTTCCATACCGTCTTTACGTGGCATCGCCCCGACCAAGAAAGCAAAATCAACATCCTTAAAGGCAACTGATGCGTCATCTGTCGCGACAATATCGTGTAACAAAGGAAACGCACAATCGTTAAGCTCCATAACGACACCGTTCAACGCACCAAGTGCCGGCGTAATTTCCAGCAAGTGCAAAATAACCGGCTGATCCGGCCCTAACATATTGCCTGCGGCAAGGCGGAACAACAAAGCATAGCCGATTTGGCCCGCTGCGCCTGTAACTGCGATTCTTACTGGATCTTTCATAATGTATATCCCCTTCAAGGTTAGATAAAAATTCTATCTTAAAGACATAGCGTTTTTGCACGTCACGAGCAAGAGGATTGCTCATTCTTCGCGTACACAACATCCGGTCGTACATAGAAATAATAGAAATTGCGCTTCTATATGATGGAATCGCGCGATGAGATTTTATTCAGAGACACGCCCGCTTAATATTCCATTTGCTCACAATCATATTGAAGCACCCTGTCGACAAAGCTTTGAAATGAACTATATGATTCCCGGCCCTCATAGGTCACACCGCCTTGGTAGAAATTATAAGAAAAAGTCTGGTTCTCCCACTCAGGATGGCGCGCCCTTAAAGCCTCAAGAGCTTCAGAATATTCATCATATAAATGCGCGTTTTCACATATGCATATATCTTTTTTCTTACGAACACGAATACAGTTATCTTCCGCAACCGGTATAGATTCCTCTAACTTCAACATCGTTGCAATATCGTCAAAGTCCTGCTCTTCAAGGACGCGGATCTCCTCACCTTCCTCTAACATAGAGCCATTTTGCGCATATACAGGACCGGCCAACATACACAATAACAAAATAGAGAATAATCTTTGCATCTACACCTCCGTTAAAAACCACACTTTAATTTTATATTATTATCAGGGATCGTAGTACCAAATTCACACACGATCAAGGATATCCTTCACTTTGCATTTCCAGTAAACGCGACACTGTGCGCTCAAACTCATAGGCATGATCCTTACCTAAATATAACCGATCAGGCGTAGCAGCGGCAGAAATAATAACGCGCACGCGCGCCTCATACAGGGCATCAATCAAATTCATCAGGCGTTTCGCCTCATTTCTTCGATCATAGGAGAGCTTCGGCACCCCTTCTAAAAACACCGTATGATAACGCCGTGCAACCTCAAGATAATCCTCCGCACCATGCGGGCGTTCACACAGCTGGGAAAAGGTAAAGCGGGCAACACCGTTTACAGCTTTATCAACCTTAATTTCACGGCCTTTGACATTGAACGTGTCTTGCCCTGCCGCAGCGCCCTCTGTCAAAAGATCAAAGATTTTATCTAACGTTGCATTCGTATTGCGATTGATGGGCGTAAAGTATGTCCCCTCAATCTGCACCCCCATCGTACGGTAGTCATTCGGACTATCCAAATGTATCTCATTAACCTTTGTTTTCAGTAACTTAATAAATGGCGTAAAGCGATCGCGTTGCAATCCGTCTTTATATAAATCATCCGGGTCCCAGTTACTGGTCGCGACAACAACGACGTCACGCTCAAACAAAATCTTAAACAGACGGCCTAAAATCATCGCATCCGTGATGTCCACGACATGAAATTCATCAAAGCATAATATGCGTGACTTTCTTGCAATGATCTCTGCCAAAGACGGCAAGGCCTGATCCACAATACCCTTTACACTGTCATCCGCGCTTCGGGTGTTAATATAATCATGCACCTCAATCATAAATTCGTGGAAATGAACGCGGCGTTTCTTACATGTTTCAGGCAGACAGTCAAAAAACAAATCCATCAGCATTGATTTTCCGCGCCCTACGCCGCCATGCATATAAACACCGCGCGGGGTGGTGTCTTCCACGTCTCCGCCGCGCCCTGTAATGCGCTGAAAGAAGCTCTGCTTCGGCGCGGCCTCATCTTTTAAAAGGTCATCATATAAACGCTGCAATTCTTTAATAGCCGCCAGTTGCGCGGCATCCTCATGGATTTCTCCACTGGCTATCAGCGCATTATATTTTTCTATCGGTGTTTGCGTCATGAGCGGGCACGGACCTCCTGATTAGGAAAATTGACAGTTCATAGAGCAGCAATATCGGTATTGCGAGCAGCACCTGCGAAATCATATCGGGCGGAGTTAAAAATGCGGCAATAATAAAAGTAATAATAACGGCATATTTGCGCTTATCTGCCAGAAAATCTGCGGTGACCAAACCGGCGCGCCCCATTAATGTAAGGAAAACAGGCAGTTGAAAGCATAAGCCAAATGCAAATATTAAGGTCATAATCAGGTCTAAATACTCACTGACACGCGCCTCAAGCTGGATCGGCAACGCCATATCCGTGCCAGAAGATTGAAAACTAAGGAAAAATGGCCACGCCATCGGCAGAACAACATAATAAACACACGCCCCACCAGCAAAAAACAACACCGGTGTCGCAATCAGAAACGGTAAAAACGCCTTTTTTTCATTTTTATAAAGCCCCGGCGCGATAAAAACCCAAATTTGAAGTAAAAGCATAGGAAAGGTCAGGAAGATACCGGAAAAAAAGGAAACTTTCAGATAGGTAAAGAATGCTTCGGTCAGACCGGTATATATCAACCGATTTGTATCGTTTTCATTCATTGCATCAGCAAGCGGTTGCACAAGAAAGCTATAGATATTATCGACGAAAATAAAGCTGACAGTGGTTCCCAGAACCATTATTACCAATACCCATAACACTCTGGCGCGTAACTCAACCAAGTGCGAAACAATCGGTTTTGCTTCAGAATGCATATTTTCATTTTCATCCGGCTGTGGCTGATCAGACATCTTTTTTGTCCTCCTGCTCTTCCCCGTCAGCATCCGCATCATCTGCTTCATCTATTTTGGAATACTCACCATCAAAACCCATCGCATATTCTTCGTCTGCTGCGGCCTCGTCGAATTCTATGTCGTTGCCGTGTTCATCTTTTGCCTCAAAATTAACACTCTTGCGGATATCATCCAGATCCGCATCGCGCATCACATCTTCGAATTGCTGAGAAATTGCATAACGAACATAACTTAGTCGGCGCATCACACGCCCAAGTGTCACCATCACCACGGGTATTTCATCCGGCCCGATCACAAGAATTGCAACCGCGATGATTAAGAATAGTTCTGGCCAACCAAAATCCAGCATATTGATCTATCTCTACGTAAAGAACATCGACTAAAATAAATTCGACAGCGCATTAAAGCACAAAATAAGTCCGGCAACATAGCCCGGAACAATAATTAATCCATTAAAAACCATGGCAACGTTGAGCAACACTTCTCTTTGACCTTGTGTAAGCTCCGGATCATCATCCAGCATCTTTTGTGCTAAATCCGTCTCCCTAACCGATCTTATATATTCCCAATAGACACCAATCCCGACCATAGGAATAATCATAAGCCCAAAAAACCCTGCGATTTCCTGATTAAAAAAACCCAAAACAGAAACGCAGATTGTAAAAAGTGATAATGACGATGCCACAATATTATTGTGGGTGCGCGCCGCATCAACGCTCCAACTCATCGCAAAAACAATAAGTGCGACCAACAAATATAATCCTGCCCACCAGGGCATTATGATTTCAGGGAGCATGGCCTAAGGCTCTTTGGACTCGTCTTTAACCTCAATCACCGCATCAGATGCTTTTTCATCCTGTTTTGCGCGCTCAATTGCTTTTTGATTTTCATCTTCGTCTTTCAGACCTTTTTTAAAGCTTGTGACGCCTTTGGCCAGATTTTCCATGATATTCGGAATACGCCCTGCACCAAACAGGATCATAACAATCAAAACAATAATCAGTATTTGTACTGCACTTGGTGCCATGTCTATTCTTCCTTTTCGTTTTCTTTATTCCGGTCGTTTTCTTGATCATCATCCTTCGGCCCGGAAGGCTTTGCATTACTAACCACCGCAAGTAACGCAATACTACACAGAAATGCAACTAAAATCACAACGGCGATTATACTCATGCCTGAATATCCTCTTCCTGCAACATCCCCTGATCGCTTATGTCACCGCCTGCCTCGTATTCATCTTCGTGCTCTTCTTCGTCCCCTTCAGGCAATGCATCCCCTGTGCCGAACAAGTCATCCTGATGAATGGTTTCGATGGCCGGGCGACGATCAAGCAGGCCTGATGCCTTCATTTCATCCATACCCGGCAGATCGGTTAAACTCTCTAATGAGAAGTGATCAAGGAAATCCGATGTTGTAACCCACGTTAACGGGCGGCCGATTGTTTCACGCCTGCGCCCGGGCTTCACCCAGCCCATTTCAATTAAAACATCCAGCGTCCCCTTATGCGCGCTAACACCGCGGATATTTTCAATCTCCGCCCGCGTTACAGGCTGATGGTAGGCAATGATCGATAATGTTTCCATCGCCGCGCGAGAGAGCTTCTTATGCACATGACGCTCAACGCTTAGATCTTCTGCTAAATCAGGCGCGGTTCGAAACGCCCATTTATTCTCAATATTCACCAAATGAACGCCGCGCGCCGCATATTGCGACTGCAGATCATTCAATAATGTTTTGAAATCAGTATCCTCAGGCATATGGGTTGAGAGCTGCGCGATGCTCAACGGCTCACTCGACGCAAATAAAAGCGCCTCTAACAGTCTGATCTGATATTCTTTGGAATCCATAAACTTAACCATACACCAAATAAAGTGATGCCGAAATCGCAATATAAATGACAATCACAGGCAAAATAAACCCTTTAAACACCGCCCCGAACCATGATGATTTTTTTTCCTTACCTCCGCCGGACATAGAACTTATATCACTATATTGATGCGTTAATATATCCCCTTTTGACGATCCCCCACCCTTCATTTTATCAGAGGTTCGCGTATCCCGATATGAGGTAAAAAACAGCCGTCCCGTCCACAGAACAACAGATAACACCAAAACAAACAGATGCTCACTAAAAATGACGGCATAAAGAAAAACAACGGGATCGGCAAATTCAAAAGCAAAATCGGGAACGCCGAAAACACCAAGCAGAGTTTCTAAAAATTCATTATCTTTGAATAAGCGCGCGGCCATTTACGCACCTCTTTTGCGCATATATACTGGCTTAAACAGCCCCTCCTGCCTGAATTCCAAGTGCCCTTGCTTGGCCATTTCCAAACCTGCCGTAAATGTTGATGCCAAAGCAGAGCGCGCATAAAGGATATCTTCCTGCGATTCATCGGGCACAAAGCTGTGTAATGTCGCCCATACGCTGTTCTGGCCTTTTTTCGGTAATGCACCTAGCATCTCTTCTAAACGGCTCATGGCGCGCTCAGTTGACATGAGTTGGAATGTCGGTAAATCGTAATTATCGTCTTCTTTGCGGCGTTCAATCGCGCCATAGGCTTGCAACAAATCAAACAAACTTACGCGCCACTGCGTGGTAACGCGCTCCTCGACCTCTTCGGGTTGACCGCGGGCGAAAATATCTTGCCCCAGTTTTGGGCGCTCCATTAACATCGCGGCGGCATTTTGCATGGCCTCCAGACGGCGCAGCTGAAATTGCAATGCCTCCGCCATGTCTTCGGCGCTCGGCTCATCATCCGTTTCATCTTTAGGCAAAAACAATCGGGATTTCAGATACGCCATCCACGCGGCCATCACCAGATATTCCGCGGCCAATTCCAGATTGCGTTGCTTCGCGCGCTCAATGAATTCAAGATATTGCCGCACAAGTTGTAGGATAGAGATTTTGGCCAGATCAACTTTCTGATTGCGAGACATCTCAAGCAAGACATCAATCGGCCCTTCATAGCCGTCAAGATTAAGCAGGAGCTGATCTACATCATCCCCCTTGCTGTTCTGCACTTGGGCGGCGATCACGGCGCCCTTTGCATTATCTTGCTCTATTATTTGCTCATTACTCATCAGACTTCCATATTCTGGAAAATCGCGGCATTTTTCAATCTTTTTAGTGCTTTTTCGCTCATTTTAGGCAGGTTTTCCGCCAATTCTTCCATTTTTTCGATCTCACCCGCGCAATACAGCCCCAAATCGCACCCCGCCGCGATCGCTTTGTTCGCTTTGTCAGAGACCGTGCCATAGGCATCCAAGGCTTTCATATCCAGATCATCGCAGATTAAAACGCCATCAAAACCGATATCATCGCGAATAACTTTGGTAATGGAATCCGCAGATAAAGACATCGGGATATCTGTTTCAAGCGCCTGATAAGTCATATGCGCAGTCATCGCCCATACGGCCTGCCCGACCTCAGATTTTGCGATGGCGCGAAACGGTGCGAAATCCAGCTTTGACAAATCATCATAATCCGCATCAACATGCGGCAATTCAAGATGGCTATCGGCAAGGGCGCGGCCATGCCCCGGGATATGTTTGATAATCGGTGTGATGCCTGCGCTCAGAAAATGTCTGCATACCGATAGGCCAAGCCTGTAAACAATATCAGGATCATCTGAAAAAGAACGATCACCGACAATATCGTGCGCCCCATCGAAAATCAGATCAAGCACAGGCGCGCAATCAACATTAATACCAAGCTCTACAAGCTCCTCTGAGAGCCTGAGCGTTTCAAAACGAAGCTGCTCCAGCGCGGCCTCAGGGTCTTCGCGGTACAAATCACCAAAAACCTTCATCGGGCTATATTCACGCCAATGCGGCGGGCGCAAACGCTGCACACGGCCGCCTTCTTGATCGATCAGAATCGGACAATCACGCCCGACAGTCTCTTTTAGTTGATCGACCAGCGATTTAACCTGTTCGGGATTTTCACAATTACGTTTAAAGAGAATAAACCCAAGAGGATCAGAATCTTTAAAAACAGAGATTTCTCGATCGGTTAGCGTTTCACCTGAAACAGAAAATATGCACGCCAGTGCACCATCTGCCCCATGTGAATAATCTCTATTGGACGACAAGGCACCCTCCGGGCTTTTTGGCTTGTTTTAGGGCATTACAAATGCGGTTTGCGTCAGACTTACTCATCGGCCCGGCCTGTATGCGATAAAACTTTCCGTTGCTTAATGACGCTTCCTGAATGCGGAACTTAGACACAGACAGAACGCCGTATTTATCCTGCATCTTTTTCCATTCGCCTGCGGCTCTTGCAGGGTCGGTAATGCTCGCAAGCTGCACGAAGTAAGAACCGGACTGTAATTGCTTTGCAGATGTTGCGGCGCCGGCGGCAGGTTCAATATTTTGAACAGAAGGATTCTCATCCTTATTCAAAACACTGCGCACATAATCAATCGTTTCAGGTGTTTTATCGGCTTTAGCTTGGGTCACAGGCTTTGCATAGCGCGGCTTGGAACGAATGGCCGCAGAGGCCACTTTCTGCGAAAATTCATCTGTTGCTACGCCCTCTTTATCTGCTTTTGATGACCCGATCTTTTGCAGGATCTCTGACGCTTTGGGCTGTTTGGGTTGATCTTCAACCAATGGCTTAACATCGGCAACAATCATGTCCGCTTTGCCCGGCGCAGCTTCATCGCCCTCAATAGAGGCGATATCATCCTCAACGCCCGATGGCATAATCTGATTATCTTCGATTACAGAAACTAAGTCGGAACTTTCAGGGATAACAAGGCCGGCGGCTTGTGTTGATTTAATCGCATCTTCACGGCTCATCGGGGCTTCTTCTTTTTTGCGTGCCAGCAAATTTTCAATGCGGTTTTGCTCATCTTGAATAGATGGCTTATTCGCGCGCGCCAGAATTGTACTCTTTTTATTCGGAATGCTCATACCGCCGACATCACGCGGCGCTTCTTTAACAGGGCTAAGGTCCGCCTTAACGATAGGAATTTCGACCTTAGATTTACTGTCAGGATATGTTGAAAACACAACAGTCACAAACAAAACAGCCGCAGCCATTAAAATTACTGTTGCCACGGTGGGGCTTTGAAAACGTCGTAAAATGCTTGTTTTACCACTGCGATAGCTTTGTGGTTTAACCCGCGACCTTTTCGGTGCTTTCAAATAATGGTCGTATCCGTATTGGTGGAGCTGATCGTCCTGACTCATGGCTGGAAATCCTCAATTTTTACGCAATTAAGCCTGATTTATGATAAACGGCGAACGTGTTCAGAAAATGAAACGTGTATAAAATTACCTACCGCAAATCCCAATAAAGGTCAAAGAGCCTTTCATGCTCTCGAATGGCGTATCGGTCGGT
The DNA here is from genome assembly GCA_051967755.1 of Alcanivorax sp. Taxonomy (GTDB): domain Bacteria; phylum Pseudomonadota; class Alphaproteobacteria; order Micavibrionales; family Micavibrionaceae; genus UBA1672. The sequence goes on along the minus strand of JBQDYD010000004.1, from coordinate 71,523 downwards.
CATTCCCGCAATATAGTCGGCCACGATTCTGGCTCTTAGCTGCTCATCCTCTACCGCTTCATTGTTCTCGACGCGCTCCTGCCAGTTGTCAGGCATAAGCTTATAATTCTTGTGGAAAGCTGCAAAAAGCTCCCCGATGATCTTCTCAACCTTCAATCTGATTCGGTTTATCGTGTAGTGCCCATACATGCGTTTAAACAGAAAACGCCTGAGAATCTGCACATCTTCGAGCATTCCATCAGAGAAACACACCAATTGACGCCCTGCCGTGCGGATATCCTCCGGCGATTCGGGTTTTACTTCGCCAAGGTTCTTTTTTGTTTCCCGCAAAACATCATCGACCATAACACCGATCATATCGCGCTTGGTTTCTTGTATCAGATAGCGATCCTCTATCCCCGGATACGCATCACGAACATCTTTTAACACCCTTGATAACAAAGGAACTTCTTCTAAATCCTCAATAGAAAACAATCCGGCGCGTATACCGTCTTCTACGTCATGGTTATTATAGGCAATATCATCAGACAACGCCGCCACCTGCGCCTCAATCGAGGCATAAGTATCAAGGCGCATATCCATTTGCTTTTGCAACTCACGCGCGGCGATGTGCGGTTCCTCGGTCACGGGGCCGTTATGCTTAATCACCCCTTCCAATGTTTCCCATGTCAGGTTTAATCCGTTCCATTTCGGGTATTTACGCTCTAATGTTGTTAAAACGCGCAAAGATTGGTCGTTATGTTCAAAACGGCCATACGGCTCCATTGCTTGTTTTAGGAAATCTTCGCCGATATGGGCAAAGGGCGTGTGCCCCATATCATGCGCAAGGGCGATGGTCTCCGCCAGGTCCTCATTCACCATAAAGGCGCGTGCCAATGTACGGGTAATCTGCGCGACCTCTAATGTATGGGTCAGGCGCGTACGGTAATGATCCCCCTCATGATAGACGAACACTTGTGTTTTATATTTCAGACGGCGGAACGCACTGGAATGGATAATACGGTCACGGTCGCGTTGAAACGGTGTGCGGTGGCGGCTTTCCGGCTCGGCGTGAACACGCCCCAGCGTGTCCTCAGGCTTTGATGCATAAGGCGCAAGCGGTAAAGCACAATAATTGTAAGCTGATTGTTCCATAAGTGTTGATTACCCGTGTATTGAAGAGATATACTATTGCTATGACCTTAAATGTAGATAACAGCGCGGTAAAGCGTATAAATGAACTTCGTGAAGCACAAGGCAAAGATGCGTTGATGCTTAGGGTGCGTGTGGAAGGTGGCGGATGCTCGGGCTTTCAATATAAGCTTGAGCTGACAGAGGATCAAACCAAGCAAGATCTTATCTTCTCCGAATCTGTCGTCACCGATGATATCTCTATGGGGTTTTTAGACGGCGCGACCATCTTGTTTGAAAAAGGTCTGGTCGGATCAGAATTTAAAATCGACAACCCGAACGCGACTGCGGGCTGCGGCTGCGGCACATCTTTTTCTGTTATGTGATGACATCACCCGTGCGTGGCGGCGTCATGATCCAGATCATCATCGCGATCATTGGCTGCATTTGGCAGATCATCAAACAATCCGGGCTGAGTTTTATCATGCATAGCGTCCAGCTCATCCATATCATCCGCGAATAACGGGTTATCCTTTACATGATCATAGATGTGGTGTTCCCAATCATTACCGGGATACTGAATACGGATAGTTGCCATTTCGGTGGCCTTTGCCACCGCGGTTTCCATTTCATCCCCGCGGGATAGGAAGAACATCAGCGCCCCATCACGTGTATCGCCTGCGCCGCTGACATTAATTGGATTTTCCGCAGGGGTAACAGGAATTTCGCTGACTTTACCATGATGGCTTAGGCGAACAGGGTCAGTTCCATCCGACATAATAATGGTGCGCGCTTTATATTCCTTACCCGACAGCGTTTCGAATAATTTATCGGGGTTTTTCTCACCATCGCGCATACCCGGCACAAACGCATCGGCGGGCACAATAAGTATATCCGCATTCTTTAGAACATCTTCCAGCAATGACGCCTTCAGCTCATCCTTTGGCCAAGATTTCAAACCATGGTCCACGATTGATGGTACACGATTTTCCTCACATACATCGGTGGCGACTTTGGCCAGTGCAGGCCTTGCGGGGTCAACGAATACATAAGACGCGCCTGATAGCTCCGCCGTCATCACAGGATGAACACTGGACACCATACCGTCATTGGCCGCGGCAAATTGCGCCTGCAAGGGCATTTGTTTAAAGATATGACGACCACCACGAAAATTAGAGACAACGCTTTTGGCGATCCCCGGCCCCTCTTTTCCTGCGGCAACATCGGTGTAATTCACACCCTCATGCTGCAGAAGGCGAAACGTCATCTCCGCCGCGTGCTGGGCTAGCAAATGCTCACCGAAATTATTATACCCCTGCTGCTCAGGCGGCTCACCGATTCTTGTGACAATTTTGGTTGATCCTTCATCACCATAAACACGGGATAAAGTATTGATAGAGCGCGCAACATTCGCAGATGCACCGCCTAATGAAACACCAATTCCGCCATCGGCAAAATCCTTAGTATCACCAAGGGATGTGACCTGACCGGACGCGCCGTAAATGTCCAGATTAACCTTTCCGACCAATGCTAAATTTCTGTTCTTTTCCACGACTCCCGCCCTCTATTTGTTATAATTCTTCCTCCACACGACGATAAAATAGCAAAATATACATAAAAAAAACAAATGAAAAAATCATCGGCATGCGGGATTGCCTGTTCCCGCGAAGCTGTCTATTCTGCGGATCATGAAAATTGTCTCTTGGAATGTTAATTCAATCAAAGCCCGTCTGGAGCACGTCAAACGCTATCTGGATGATGAAAATCCTGATGTTTTGATGGTGCAGGAACTCAAAGGCCTTGAATTCCCCGCAGCGGAGTTTGAGGGGAAAGACTATCACTGTGCCTTTGTCGGGCAAAAGGCCTATAACGGCGTGGCGATCATATCTAAACACCCGATTGAGGTTGTTTTAGATCACCTTCCGGGCGATAAAAGCGATGAACAAGCGCGCTATATTGAGGCAAATATTAACGGCGTGCGGTTGATTAATATCTATTTGCCAAACGGCAACCCGACACCCGGCGATAAATATGACTATAAGCTCAGTTGGATGGAGCGTTTATATACGCGCCTGAAAGAACTTACGGATAGTGATACGTCGTTTATTATCGGCGGCGATTATAATGTCATGCCGGAGGATAAAGACTGCCACAGCCCGAAAGATTGGGAAGGTGATGCCCTGATCCGCCCTGAAACGCGCGCAGCATTCCGAAAGCTTATCAATTTAGGGCTAACCGATGCGTTTCGCGTTTTCGATACACGCGCAGAGCAATATTCATTCTGGGATTATCAGGCAGGCGCATGGCAACGCAATAATGGTATTCGCATTGACCACTTCCTGCTTTCCCCCGTCTATGCAGATAAATTGCTGAGCTGCGCGATTAATAAAACACCGCGCGGATGGGAAAAACCGTCTGACCACACCCCGATAGAGATCATCATTGAATAAATCATCCCTGATATTACTGGCTTTTATAACAGGATGCGCATCTCTGCCGGACAATACGCCAACACATTACTTGCAAACTGAAAACATAACCCCGCCGACGCAGGAGACCTTTCCGCATTGTTATAATTACGGCTGCAAGAATGTCGTCTATACTGTTTTAAGCGATGAGGAATGGCGTAATATCGACGCCCTCTTCACCCCGCCGATCAAAAATGCGCAGGATGAGAGAAGCCGCATTTCACAAAGTATCGCCCTGTTTGAAACCTATGTCGGTGCACGCACAGGCACAGAGGTCGACGGCTATGGCACGTTTCGCAATATGGGGAATTTTCATCATGACTGCGTCGATGAGAGCACAAACACAACCGTATATTTAATGATGCTGCGTGATCGCGGTTTGATCAAACATCATACACTCTCGGCGCCCGACACGCGCTTTCCGCTGATTAACGGCGGCAGATGGCCACACAAAACCGCCGTCATCCGCGACACACAAACGCATGAACGATACGCCGTAGATTCATGGTTTCACGATAATGGCTTCCCCGCGGAGGTCATATCCATGAATTCTTGGAAAAAAGGGTGGAAACCTGAGGAAAACTTTGAGCGAGGTAGTGATTCGAACCCGCATAAGTGATAGCGTCAATTAACTATATGATTCTTCTCAATAAAAGAATGGTTTTTAACGCATGAGATTTGACAGCTTTTTCGATTCACTCTCCATCAAAGCAGGTGTACTTGCAATTTTGACCTTGGGCGGTTGTATTGCAACGACCTATCCCTATATGCGTGCAGAAACCGCGCAACGCATAGCAGCGCCCGCATGGATGATCAAACGCGATATTCCTGCAGATCCGTTTATGCTTCGCGCCTATGAACGTATCCACGAACAAGGCGGAAGTGCAAATATCTACATCGAAGGTGAATCCTATCTTTACACCGGTGAAGATGAAAAAAGAAAAACAACTACGCCATATAACCCTGTCGGCCTTCACCTTGCCTCAAAGGACAAAGCAGAAAACGTTATCTATTTGGCAAGACCATGCCAATATACGGGCATGCTTTCCATTACAGAAGAATGTGATGAACGTTACGGTGAGGAAGCAAGCTTTTCAGAAGATGTGATCGCATCGTACAACACTGTGTTAGATGAAATTGCAAAACGTTATAGCATCCATACATTTAATATCATTGGATTTGGCGGCGGCGCCGCAATCGGAACATTATTGGCAAGCGAACGTGAAGATATCATAAGCCTGCGCACTGTTGCCGGTATTCTTGACCATGAGACATATACAACGCTTCTGGGGGTTGATCCGATGGATGAATCATTAAACCCTGTGCACGAAGCCAGCACATTGACCAAAATGCCGCAATATCACTTTATTGGCGGGCGTGATACAATGGTTCCTCCCGCTGTTCTGCATAGCTACCTACAATCTATGCCGCCGACAAATTGCGTGCAAACCATGCTTATCCAAGAAGCAGAACACGCAGCAGGTTGGGTTGATAAATGGCCTGAGCTTTTAGAGCTTCCTGTGAGCTGTTACAACAGTGACGCATCAATGCCGGAAACCACAATGGCACCAACAATGCCGCATGATTTGCCGAAAACTGTGCGCGAGAAACCTGCGAAGCCTTAAAACGCCCCCTCATCAAATCGATGTGTTATGATTTTAGTGGTTGCATTTTAAAAAATGAATGCAGATAATAGACCTATTCATATTCAAAATAGGATTATTTCTATGAAAAAGTACATTCTTATTGCTTTAGCACTCTTAACTGCCCCACTCCCTTCATATGCATCAGAACAATCAACAGACACTCAGGCGACACAAGAAAATAAAATCAGCCCTGAGGAAGCAGTTAAAAATGTAGAAGCATTTTACATGGCCTTGCAAAACCATATGAATGATTCTCAATACGACAAAGCACTGTCTATGATCGATAAACATTTCGCAGAAGATTTCCTACATTATGACGATGGTGAAGTTTCATACGGTAAAGACGGTATGATTATGTTCGTCGAAAATAATAAGAATTTAAAGGTACGTACTAAGATGGATATCAACATCATTGATACCGATTACATGCCTGAAAAACAGGAAGTTCTGACAAAGTTCAACATCTCTCAAAAGTTCTATAAATTCGATAAAGATGGTAACGAATACGAAGATAAAGATTCACGTATCAGTTTAATGTGCAGCGACTCCTTACGTGTCAAAACACCTGAGGAATTCCAACTATATAAATGTGACTGCATCAGAAAATCACCTTCTGTTAATACAGCAAAAGAAACGAATGATCACTCTGATGCCTCATCACCAGAAACAGAAGCCGAAGCAGAATAATGAGTGATGACAACGATCAGAATGATGCATCAAGGCGAGACTTTATAAAAAAGGCAGGCATGGTCGCGGCAAGTGGCGTTGCGATGGCAACAGTGCCCGGTGTGGCTCATGCCACGGCCAATCAAGCCGAGAAAAGCATCGTCGCCAATATGAAAACCAAGCCGTTAAACGGGCGAAGCGTCCTCATTACAGGGGCTGCGCGCGGCATAGGGCTGGCGATGGCATTAAAAATGGCAGAAGACGGCGCTAATATTGCGCTGCTCGATATCGCCGCCCCGAATGCAATGCAGGGCATTGTAAATTACGCGCTTTCCTCTAAAGAAGATTTGGATATGGCCGTTTCCCTTGTAAAGGCCAAAGGGGTAAAGGCCGTTCCGCTTATCGCGGATGTGCGCAGCAGATCACAAATGAATGACGCGGTGAAGCAAGCAGTGAAAGCTTTAGGTCGTTTGGATATAGTCGTGGCCAATGCCGGTATCTCCAATGGCGACGGATTCGAAAAAGAAACTGATCGCATATTTCAGGAAATCATGAATGTAAACGTCACAGGCGTTGCTAATACCGCCCATGCCGCTATCCCCTACCTGAAACAAAACAAAAAAGGCGGGCGTATTATCGCAATCAGTTCCGTCGCCGGGCGGCGCGGCGTATCACAGCTCACCTCATACAGCGCAAGCAAATGGGCCGTGATCGGCCTGGTAAAATCACTTGCGCTGGATCTGGGCGAGCATAACATAACGGTTAATGCCATTGCCCCCACGGCGGTACAAACCGTGATGTGGCGCGGCGCAGATAACGGTGAAATGATCAATAAAATAAAGAACTCTGCCATGGATATGCTGGTGCGGAATTACCATGCGCTGCCGACGGGGTCTATTCACCCTGATGAAATTGCAAACGCCGCGGCATTTCTTGCTTCTGACAATGCAAAATATGTTTCGGGCATCACCCTTGATGTGAATGCCGGCTGGTCAGGACAAATGACAGGATAACCCCATGAGGATATACACCGCAATAAAGGAACGCACCCCTTGGTCTGCGTTCTTTATGGCCATCCTTTTCAGTCCGATCATCAGCATGCTCTATCTTAATCGCGGTTTTTATGCATTAGGGTACGTTGTTTTGTACATTCTGTTTTCTGTCACCGGCACGGAATACTTTGCGCAAATATACCCCATATCCCCCGATGACATGGCCCGATTAAACCTTTTATTTTTTACGGTTATCGGTGCCGCGCACTCCGTTCAATTGGCTCGTAACTATAATAAGTATGAAACCTTGCGATGGTACGCAAAGATTATACCGCCAATCACCGTAACAATTTCTTTATTGCTTATCGTTTTTATTACGATCAAAATCTTTCTGTACGAACTTTTCCATATCCCTTCCGGCTCTATGGAGCCAAACTACATTGCCGGCGATATGGTTTTTATCTCCAAAACCGCCTACGGCTATAGTCGGTACTCTTTCCCGCTAGAGCCGCCACTATGGCAAGGGAGGTTCGGCAAATCATCGCCCAAACGCGGAGATACGGTTATTTTTGCACATCCGAACAACCCGTCTGTCGACTTTTTAAAACGTATCATCGGTATGCCGGGGGATACCGTACAAATGAAAAACGGCACCCTTTATATTAACGAGCGCCCCGTCGAGCACAAAAAAATCGAGCCTTATCAAGACGCAAATGGTAAAATGTTAGAGCAATATATGGAGACTTTACCCGATGGCACCAGTTTCAAAGTGATAAATGAAACGGATACGGATCATTTGGATAATACGGCGACCGTCACCATTCCCGACAACCATTATTTTGTGATGGGCGATAATCGGGATAATTCATGGGACAGCCGTGTTTTCGGGCCTGTGCATGAGGATTTTTTAATCGGGCCGGTGGTTCTTAAAGTAATAGACGGAAGGACAAACGGATTTACATTCCAATACGCACGGTAACGTAGAAAGACACACAAAAATATGTTTGTAAAACAATATTTAACCCCCGCTTTATGTGCTGTGATTGTGATGTGCGCAACGCCGGTTTACGCTTCGGATATGCGCGTATCAGATACTGAAACAGGAACCATAACCTGCAGTGAATGTGATGAGATGTGCGCAGAAGGTGTTGAGGGGGAATCAATCAAATCATTGAATGATTGGGTCTGCCGACAATGCTTGAAACTCTGTCACAGCAAACAGCATGAGCAAACTGATAATTTCAAAGAGCACACCGTGCAACCCTGCCCCGCAAAGCCTGTGTCTTAGCCTACGCTATATGCTCTGCCTTCGGGCTTTCCGATTGATGACAAAATCACCTTTAACGCTTCGTCGCATTGCGCATGAATGGGGTTAATGATCGGCACGTTTGTTTCATTCTCTGTAATCACCAGCGGCAATTCCGTACACCCCAAAATCAGCGCGTCATAATCTGAATATTTGGACAACATCGTTTTGAAACGATCATGGAAACTGTCTTCCATTTGCCCTGCCGATATCTTGGTTTGCATTTCTTGAATTTCTATGCGGTCTTCTTCGCTTGGTACATCCACATCAAGACCGAAAAAACGAAGGCGATCTTTGAAAAAACCATCCTCCATCGTGAATTTCGTGCCAAGCAGTAACACCCGATTTGCGTCCATCGCCATCGCCTTTTTGGCCGTGGCAACGACAATATGAATCACCTGCCCCATCAAAGGTGCTTTTTGCTGCTCCACCAGAATATCATATCCCTTATGCAGGGTATTATTGCAGATCAAAATACAATCAGGCCCCATATCATCAAGGGTTTTGAGCTCCTGCCCAAGGATATCGGGGATTTTATCCCACCCGTCAGGATAGAGCGATTTAATCGGATCGTAATTAATAGAGTATAAAACGATGCGCGCAGAATTATGCCCGCCCAGTTTTTCGGCTACCTTTTGGTTAAGATATTCATAATAAAGCGGCGTAGAGGGCCAGCTTGTGCCCCCCAATAAACCGATAAGTTTCATATCCATGATATTTATTACTGGACCGTGGGGTCATCTCCTAAATCTGCGAAGGCATCATTATCTACCTCTTCGCCGGCGATGACAAGATCTGTATCAACAGATTCACCATCATCTGCCATCGGCGCTTTTTGTTTTTGCCACGCTTTGCCGATTGGCGTCGTGGGCTGTTCAGGCGTTTCCAAAACATCTGAAAGGCCTCTGTTACGCGAGAAATACGGGCTGGCAGAGCTTTCAGGGCGCGGGAATGATGCAACATCCATCTTAGGAAGGATTTTATTATCAACGCCTAAATTCACTGCAAACGCATTCATATATGAAAACGCCTTACGCGCGACTTGTCTGTCTGCGCCCTGCTCCCTCAATGTATCTTCGATATCTTGTACTGTGGCTTCCATCTCTTCTTTGATGTGATCGGCGCGTTCATCCATGCCGCCAATGCCATCATAAAAACCTGACTGCACTTTCGTCAGTTCAACGGAATCATAAACCACCTTAAACATCATCGGTGCAACGTCGTATAACGGCCCGCCCTCTTGCTGCGCGCGTAATAATTGGGCGGGCGCTTGTGGTTCCTTGTTCCCTGTGGCCAGATTAATGCCGTCTTGTTTCGAAATGGCGGCGTTCAATATTTGGTCATCTGTCGGGTTTTCAACACCCGCAGAGATTAAAGCAGCTTTGGCTTTTGGCAATCCGGGCTCAAGCTCCTCAATCGGTGGCAGGGTAATGACCTCGGTCAAGCCATTTTGCGTCAGCGCACGCGCCTGCAAATCCTTATCAACGGTCGCGGAGACTTTACCCAGCGCCCCTGTTAAATATTCTGCTGTCGTCGGGGCAATAACATCAAATGCCTTACCCCCGCCGGCAACCGCAACCACGTCGTGCGCGGCCTGCAAATCCTGCATCAATTCATGCGGTGTGACATTGGTTGGATATCCCAGCGCTTCTCTGTTTGCTGCTTTTTGCTTGTAGATTGCCGACTGGATACTATCCCAATCATCGGCATCCACACCAATCGCATGGGCAACGCCGCGCCTGATGGAGGCAATCCCCTTCAGGGCACTAATCGCACCACCTGCCGATCCTGCGTTCTCTGCCAATTTCAGGCGTTCAGGATTATATGCCATTTCAGTTTTCGATAATGACGCACGCACGCGATATTGTGCGTCCTGGTCTTGTGCCATCGCATCCATATTTAACCCTACAGGACGGCGGGCAATCACCTCTTCATCGCCTGAATGGTCAATCGCATGCAATAATGAGGTTACGCTCATCTGTGCGGTGCCTTCGGCCAACGGGTCAGGCAGAACATCAATACTGTCCACCCCTGCCTTAATCGCGGCAACCGCAACCTTTGGCGCATGGCCATAGGTGTTGTGTATATGAAGAGCTACATCCTGCTCAGGGAATTCATCCTTCAGCATACGAATAACATCCGCCGCAAATTCAGGATCGGATATCACGCCGTTCGCGGATTTCAGATAAAACCCTTCATGACCTGCATCAACCAGTTCATGTGCAAATTGTCTGTATTCTTCGATAATCTCGTCTTTACGCTCAAGTGAGTCGGGGTTTTGCTGAATTGTAATCCCGCCCTGTACACGTAAATCATAGCCATGCTCTTCAACCAATTCGGCAGTGGCTTTGGTCACACCGCGAAGCATGTTGATATCATTCATCGCATGGAAATTTTGCAACACATTCACGCCATTATCTGCCTGACGTTTAATGGTTGCTTTAAGAACGTCATATGGCTGCCTTGAATAGGCAGAACCGCATTCACCGCGAATCAGGGATGTCTGCTCTACGCCAGCTTGTTTGAAATGATCGCCGACCGTTTTCATATATACGGCAGGATCGCGCCCCTTTTTGGTGTTCAGGTCTTCTGTTGTTCCGCCTTCGGTTTGAAAGGACTTAACACCGTAATCTCCGGCATGTTCATAGGCAGAAACAAAGTCATCCGCCGTTACATTCATACCATGGTTTGATTGCCACCCATCACGCGCGGTGATGTTAATTTCTACCGGTTTCATAATACTCACAGACCCTCTTATTTATTTTTATATTTAAACGAATGATACGTTATTAAAGTAAAGACCATTTTAATGTCAATAAATTAGCAATAAGCCAAGTTTGTACTTTTAAAAATTTATTGTTATAACGATGCGGCAAAGTTCTGATCAGCAATATAAACGACAAGGGGTGCCGTAAAAAATGGGACTTGATGAATTCGAAGAAAACGCCGGATATGTTCAAAATGAAACCACATTAGGGCAACGCATTGTGCGCGGCGCCGTTGGCGTAACCTTGCTGACTGCTGTTGCAACAGGTCTGGGATATATGCAGCAATTAGGGGACGAAAAAGCCGACGCGCAGATGCGTGAAAAACTTACGGAAGAGCAAATGAGCACAATTTTGGAAGCCGCTCGAAGTGAAACATGTGAAGTGATTCACCCAAAGCTGCAACGTATATGCCTGACAGAAGAAGATAAATTAGACGCACCCGAAATCTAGGGCTTATTGTTGGCCTTCACTTTTAACCGTGAACAGCTTATTCACCAACTCACTTGGTCTTTTCTTCGGGTTAATCCTGACCTGCACTTCTGAACGCTCTATATACAGGAAGATCGCGGTCATAATGCGGTCAACCAAGTAATCCTCAAGGTAGACACCGCGAACATTGGGCACAAACGGAATACGGCGATACTCATCAATTACATCCTCATAAGCACGATAAACACCAGAGTGTTGCATTGCTTCCTTTACCTTTGGCCTGATTGCTTTTACCAAACCATAACTCATCTTATCTTTTAAATATTTGGTAGCTGCGGCGCCCTCACCATTAAGAATGCGTTGAGGGTTATCAAATTTCACCTGATTAACACCGACAATAAAATACCCCGCAACCGTAGGCGTGACCTTTTCAGCCATTCTGTTCATGCGCATTTCCAAGGTTTCAATCAATGACATGTTATCAAGAGATTGCATCTCTTTCACAACGCGTGACATCGCCGGTGGCAGCTCTATTCGCACATCAGGATTTTTATAATACCCGTCTTTTCTGGCCAGAACGGCAACCGCGCTTTCAGTCCCTTTTTTCAAGACCTCTTTTAGGCCGTTAACAATCTCATCATCAGTAAGATCCGCGCCTAGCTTAACTTTATCTTTCTGCTCGGCATGCCCTTCCGCAGGTTTATCCTCCGCTGCGTGTATATTTGCAGGTGCACCAATCAAACCTGCCAAAAATAAAGAACACAACAACAATAAGCGCATATAATATCTCTCCGTTAAAGCGAATGTGACGCCAGTATAAGGCCTAAATATAAACAATATATTAGCAAAGATTGTGTTTCAACACCAACCTATTAAAAACAAAGCAACTTTCACTACCCTACCCGGTAAAAATACCGACAAATACCCACCCAACATTAACTATTTTTAACTGGCTCTATTCTGGTTTTGGGCTATGATATGACCAGTCAGTAAAATTTTTGTCCCGTATACGCATTTAATAGTTGATAAGGTCAACTAAAATACATATTGTGCCCTTATGATCAATGAAAGTGACGACATTCACAACCTCATGGAGCAATTTTTGAGGCACTATATAAAAACCATGATTTCGGCAGTGAAATTGTTGAATTATGGCGGCGCTCCGCAAGATATGCGCGTATTGTTTTTAGTAACAAAAGAACCGGGAATTTCAATTGGTGATATCGTGAATGAACTAGGCCGAGACAAGTCACAAATAACCCGCAAGGTAAAAGACCTGGAAACCAAGGGGCTTTTAAAGCGCATACCTCATGAAAATGATAAACGTGTTTCCACTTTACACATCACCGAGGCCGGAAGAAAAATCGCCTTAGAATTGCAAAAAGTAAAACAAGACGTACTTAATGATGTTCTGTCCTCTCTTACCAAAGAGGAAAAGGCGCAGTTTCAAGCCCTTCTAAAGAAACTCGTAGGTGGTGCCTATGGGTGGTAGAATTCATAAAACCTGTCTACTGATGGGCGCGTGCGCCCCCCTCCTTTCGGCATGTGCATTAGGGCCGGACTTCCTAAGGCCTGTTACCGCCGCAACATCACAGGCGTCTTATATTAACGCTGTTGAGGAAACACACCCCACCAAAAAGATGGATCACTGGTGGAAACAGATTAACGACCCCCTATTAAACAAACATATAACAGAACTAAGATCCCAGAATTTACAGTTAATACAAGCAGCGGAAAGACTGATACAGGCACGCGCAGCCGTTACCACACAAACCGGCGCGTATTATCCCAGCGTAAGCGCAACCGCAAATGCCGGACGATCATTCACCCCGAATACAATCGGCGCAAACGGACGCACCTATATCAATTCATATAACCCTGAACTGAGCAGCACATGGGAAGTCGACATATTCGGCCGGATAAGGCGCTCTGTTGAGGCCGCCGACGCGACATATATCGCCAGCATGTATGATCGTGAGGCTCTGTTACACTCCCTCATCGCAGACCTCGTTAGCTTGCGCGTTGAAATTGCCGTGAATAAACGCTTGCTGGATCTGGCGAAAAAGAATGTTCAAAACCGCAAGGAAATATACGACTACATCAGAAACCAATATGAATTGGGTGTGCAGGGGTCAAACCCGCAAAATGTATTTCAAGCAGAAGACAACCTGACCTCTGTTCAATCAGATGTTCACACATATGAACGCTTGCTGGCCGATGCACTTTATCGGTTTGATGTTTTATTAGGCAAACCACCCGGCGCGACAAACACGACGGAAACAGAATTTCCGATGATCGTTCCGCCCATAGAAACCCCAACATGTGTGCCTGCTGACCTTCTTGATCGCAGGCCTGACTTACGGGCTTCTGAGTTACGGATCAAAGCCGCCAATGCAGAAATAGGCGTTGCCATTGCCGATCTGTTCCCAACACTAAGCCTAAGCGGAGCAATCGGTTTTAGCGGCGACAGCACAAACGGATTATTCAATGCCAATCAACTTGCCGGATCAATATTGGGAAGCCTCACGGCACGCTTATTCCAAGGCGGCGCATTACGCGCAAATATAGATATCCAAGAATCACAAGCCAGAGAGCTTACGGCTGCCTACGCCGAGGATGTGTTAAATGCCCTACGAGAAGTGGAAACAGGACTAAAAGCAGACAAAGAATTAATGCAAGAATTAAAGAACGACCAACGTTCAGTCGAGGCATTAAGACAAGCAGAAAGAATTATGTATGACCGTTACAGGCAAGGTGTTGAGAGCTTTCAAGATTACCTGAACACACAGCGCGACTTATATATCGCGGAGCAAACCTTATTGGCAACACAAAGCAATCACTGGAATGCACGCATTTCTTTATATCTTGCGCTCGGTGGTGATTGGGCCCCCTCAAACGGTTTGAATGACCTTTCATCATGTACAAAGGAAAACATAGATGACACACAAGAATGACAGTGCGGAAGACACCACAAAAAAAGAAAATCACGCGGGGGAACGTCACAAGGTAAGTGGCATCATTCAGCTCGTCGCGGTTGCTATATTTGTTGTCAGCGCAGTTGTAATTTCCGGAACGCTTAACCTTAATAAAAAGACACCGGGAGAGCGCGAAAAAGAAGAACGCGCCGTATTTGTAAAAACGGATGAAATATCCCCCGGCCCGTACCGCATTGAATTTGAAAGCACCGGCGTTGTAACCGCGCGCGCGGAAATCGCCATTGTACCGCAAGTCGGCGGGCAAATAATTGCCGTTAATGAAAACTTCTTCAACGGCGGAACCTTGCAGGCAGGTGAAGTTTTATTCGAAATAGAGCCATTGGATTATGCATTAGAAGTTGAACGTCTGGAGGCCGAAGTCACCCGCGCAGAAACTGCATATAATCTGGAGCTTGCGGAGGCCAATGCCGCGATCTCTGGATGGAAGCAAATAAACAATAATGCAAAAATCCCCCCCCTTGTCGCGAGGACGCCGCAAAAAGCCGAAGCAAAAGCCAATCTTAAGGCGGCAAAGGCGCAATTAGAGAACGCAAAACTAGACTTAGACAGAACAAAGTTCACCCTTCCCTTTACCGCCCGCGTGCTGACAACATCGCTTGATGTCGGGCAGTACGTTTCCGCCGGCCAACAATATGGCACGGTTTATGATATCGCTGCGCTTGAAATCAAAACTTCATTAGAAGACAAAAAGCTAGACTGGCTACTCAGTGCGAAAAACCCCGAAATAAACATCAAGACCAACTATTTAGGGCAGAAGAAAACCTACGAAGGCAAAATAAAACGCGGCGTATCGTCCCTTGATACGCAAACGCGCTTTGCGACCCTTAACATAGGTTTCACAGAACCCTCCCCTAATTTAGTTCCCGGGGTTTTCGTTGATCTCGATATTAAAGGGCCTGAGCTGGAATCAGTTTATGTTGTTCCGATTAATGCCCTACAAAAAGGTTCTGTTCTATGGGCCGTTAAAAATGACAACAGCCTTTATAAAGTTGAGGCAGATATTGTCTATGCCGATGATAAACATCTGGTACTGCGCGGCCCTGACACCCCGATGAACATGATCACCAGTAAGATATCAGGCGCGGCCGAGGGCATGCACGTGAATATTTTATCCGAAAACACTGATACTAACTCAGCCTCTCAAAAAGAAGCGGAATAAAAGATGAGCGCAGCACCACATTCAACGAATGAAGAAAAAGGCCTAATCGCGTGGTTTGCCAATAATCACGTCGCCGCAAATATCCTTATGGTTATTTTTGTTGTTGGCGGTATGCTCAGCGTCGGTCAAATGCGCACTGAGACATTCCCAAGCATAGACCCGAAAACAATTACCGTTTCAATTGTCTACCCCGGCGCGTCCCCCTATGAGGTGGCGGATTCGATTACAAGCCGTGTCGAAGAATCCCTCATGGGGACAGAAGGCGTAAAACGGATCTCATCCACCGCCACAGAGGGGTACGGCATTGTCATTGTTGAACTGGAAGATTTTAGCAACTCAGATGATGTCTATAATGATGTCGAAACGTCAATAAACAGTCTCTCCGACTTCCCCCCCGAGGATGCCGAACGCCCGGTGATCACAAAAACCAAAGTCACACCGAATGTCATCAGCATTGCATTACATGGGGAACTGCCTGAAGAAAGTATCAAATATTGGGCGGAGACAGTAGAAAACGAACTCCGCGCCCTTCCGGGCGTTGCCCTTACCTCTGTCAGGGGTATTCGCGACTACCAAATCTCTATCGAAGTTTCAGAACAGGACCTAAGGCGCTATGAGCTTTCGATGGAAGATGTAGGCCGCGCCGTAACCAATTTTTCAATTGATGTTCCGGCAGGAACAATTGAATCCGCCCAGGGGGATGTCCTGTTGCGTATTCAAGAGAAAAGCTATGTCGGAGAAGATTTTGAAAAGATTGTCCTAAGAACACTTGAAGACGGATCAAAACTAAAGCTGGGGGATATCGCCAAGATTGATGACGGGCTGGATGATATTAACCTCGTCAGCAAATTCAACGGAGAGCGCGCTGCTTTTATTGATATTGCACGCAGCACAACCGAAGACACATTAGAAGTTGCGGGCATTGTGAAAGACTATTTACACGATGTTAAGCTTCCGCAAGGGTTACATATAACCATTCAAGACGATGGCACAGAGGTGTTGCTGGATCGGATAAACCTTATGCTTCGCAACGCTCTATTGGGGTTTACACTTGTCTTCTTAATCCTGTTACTGTTTTTGGATCTTAAGCTTGCCTTTTGGACAAGCGCCGCAATCCCTGTTTCATTTCTGGGCGGGCTTATGATTATTTATATGCTCGGCTACAGCTTAAACATGATCACACTTTTTGCATTAATTGTGGTCTTGGGTATTGTTGTTGACGATGCCATTGTCACCGGAGAGAGCATCTTCGAAGCCCAAGAAGAAGATCGCGGCACAGACGCCCCCGCAGAGGGCACATTGTTACGTGGTGTGCGTAATGTTATCTCACCTGTAACCATTGGCGTCATGACAACAATGGCCGCATTTGCCCCCCTGATTTTCAGTACCGGCACTTTGGGGCAAATTATCAAATACATTCCGATTGTGGTCATTCCAATATTATTTGTGTCATTGTTGGAGGCCTATTTTATTTTGCCTGCGCACCTATCCAAACCAAAACGTTGGAGCCTGGGCGTTATGGCCTCTCTTAGAAATCGTTTTGCTGACAGGTTACGTTGGTTTATCGACACACTTCTTACCCCTTTTGCGCGTATCGCCATGAGCTGGCGCTATGCGACTTTGGCGGCGTTTATGGGCTTTGTCTTAATTACATATGCGTTATTCACTTCTGGTACGGTGCGTTTTATTTTCTTCCCTGAAATTGAGAGCGATGAAGTAACCGTGACCGTAACAATGGAAGAAGGCACCCCCTTCCTCTTGACCGAAAAAGTCATGCTTGAGATTGAACAAGATGTTATCGCCGTTCGAGAAGAACTAAGCACGGACACATCGTCACCCTATAAAAGCATTGCCCTAAGCATCGGCGAAACCACCAGCGGCGGCGGCCCGGTGCGCAGCAACAGCTCCAACAACGCCAATCATGTCGGTCAAATCAAAATATCCCTTGTGCCATCCGATGATCGAAATAAATCTGCCTCAGAAATTGAGGCCATGATCCGAGAACGCATAGAGGATATCCCCGATATTGAAACACTGGAATTCCAAAGCTCTTTAATTGGTGAAGATCCCGATATTGAGATCGAATTATCGCATAATGATGCAGAGATACTAAACGAAGCATCTTCCGTCTTAAAAGAAGCACTGGAGAAAATAAACGGCACAAAAGAAGTTGATGACAGTTTCGAACTGGGAAAAACAGAATATGTCTTTGAATTAACAGACGAAGGTCTGGCCGTTGGACTTACACCAAGTGCCCTGGGACAGCAGTTACGGTACGCCTTCTTTGGCTTGGAAGCCCAGCGCTTTCAACGCGGGCGCTCCGAAGTGATTGTCTATGTGCGTTACCCGAAAGACCAAAGAGAGAGCCTGTCCGGCCTGCGGGAAACCCGCATCCGCTTATCTGATGGTTCCGAAGTTCCCCTATCCTCTGTTGCGACCGTAAAACAACAGCTTGGCTATTCAGAAATATATACCGTTAACGGGCACCGCGTTGTGAGTGTGACCGCCGATGTGGATTATAATATCACAACGCCAAACGACGTCATGGCCGTGCTCAACCAAGACATACTCCCGAAACTGGAAGAGAGATATCAGGGGCTTTCCTATAGTTTTGAAGGGGAAAGCCGTGAGCAAGGCGAAGATATGGCCAGCCTGGGTAAAAACATGCTGATCGCCCTTATGATTATTTATGTTCTTCTTGGCGGACAATTACGCAGCTATATCCAACCTCTTATCATTATGTCTGCGATCCCCTTTGGTGTTGTGGGCGCGATTTGGGGGCACTTTCTTTTGGGGCATGACCTGAGCTTTATTTCCATGTTTGGTATCGTTGCCCTTACAGGGGTTGTGATTAACGATAGTGTGGTTTTAATGGATTACTATAACAACCATAAACAGGAATACGGGAAAAGCACGTATGACGCATTAACCGCGGCCATCGCGCGACGCTTCCGCCCTATCCTGCTCACCACCTTAACGACCAGTTTGGGTTTGTTGCCGATGTTGCTTGAAACAAGCTTGCAGGCACAATTCCTTATCCCTATGGCGGTATCACTTGCGACAGGAATATTATTCGCGACGCTCATTATCCTAATTCTTATTCCGTGTCTGGTACTGATTTTAGAGGATATTCACAATCTGAATATTGCCCTGTACAACAAAGTGACAAAAAAATCTGCCTCATAACAAACCGACTTTCTTCGAATGGTTGTTATTATACTGTCGTATATATAACAATTACGAAATAAAATGATGAGGTAACCCGAATGAAAAACATGAGTTCATTTTGCGGACTTATATGCGTTTCAATGTTGTTGATGACGATCTCCGCACCACATGCCCTCGCCAGAGAAAGCGGAACAAAAACCAAGTTTTTAGATCGCATTATTCAAAAGAAAATTCAGGAACGGCAGGAAAAGCAGGAAAAAGAAGGCTCTAAAGAAGGGTTTTACAAACGCGGAACAGGACAATCAATTAACGAAACACTCGGCGCACGTAGCTTCATTACATACCTGCCCAAAACATACAAATCTGACAATCACACACGCCCGTTACTTATTGTCCTTCATGGCGGCATGGGAAGCGCCGCGCAAATAAAAAATTATATCGGTTTAGATCCCCTTGCGGATCAACACGACTTCGTCCTTGCATATCTTGACGGCACACAAGTGGCGCGCAAATTATCCGATCGCTTTAAAGGATGGAACGCGGGCGAGTGCTGCGGCGTGCCGAAAGATGAAAACATCGATGACATTGGCTATATCTCTGACGTGATCGATTATATGCACAAAACTTATAACATAGATAAAAGCAAAATATACGGCACCGGGCATTCCAACGGCGCCATGATGACCCAGCGCGTTATTTGCGAAACGGACTTATACAAAGACGCGATAACGATGTCAGGCACATTACAAATGGATGTAGAAACCTGCCCGCATGCAAAGGGCAGTCGCCTCATGAATATACACGGATCAGAGGACAAAAATTTACCGCCTGAGGGTGGCCACCCAACAGAAGGCATAAACAAAAGAACGCAATACACGTCACAAGAATTTACGCAAGATGTCTTCAAAAAATCCGGATTGAATTATGAGCTCCTTCTTTTAAACGGGGCAGATCACTCACCAAACACATTAAACGAAGGCCTAATAAAACAACGCGGACAAACAATACCCGAGACAATCATAGACTATCTCGGGCTTGATTAATGATTACTGTAAATTTAGGTGCTTACACGCTTTGAATATCAGAAATGAACTTATTGATACTTTCTGTTAACACAACTGAGCGCTCTTTAAGCTCCTCTGATATTTCACTAACGCTTCTTGATGTTTCTTGCGTTTTGATAGTCGATGCAGTCACATCATCAATACTGCGCACCACAGTGCTGGTTCCGGTAGATGCTTCCATAACATTACGGCTAATTTCCTGCGTTGCCGCAGTTTGCTCTTCCATCGCCGCGGCAATTGCTGTCATGCTTTCGTTCAGATTTTCAATTGATTTAGAAATCTCCTCAATAAAGGACACAGCCTCTCTTGTATCACCTTGAATTCTGTTGATCTGACTAATGACTTGATCCGTCGCATTCGCAGTCTCACTCGCCAACGTCTTCACTTCGTTCGCAACAACGGCAAATCCTTTACCGGCTTCACCGGCCCTTGCCGCTTCGATCGTCGCATTAAGCGCCAACAAATTCGTCTGTTCCGCAATATCTGAAATAATTTCAATCACGCTGGAAATCTCATTTGCAGATGCTTCAAGAACCTTCATTTTATCAACCGTGTTCTCAGACACACCGCGCGCCTCTTGCGCCATGCGGCTTGTATTGCTTAACTGCTGACTGATTTCCTGAATAGAGGCCGTCAACTCTTCGGTCGCGGCCGATACATTGTTCACATTGCTTCCTGCACTTTGCGCAGATTGGGCAACTTCCGCAGACAGCTTACTTGTGTCGTTCGCAATTTCACCCATCGTCACCGAAGAACGGCTCATTTTATTTGTCGCATCTTCTAACGCAACGGTAACCTGTGATGATTGATCCCTAAAGTCTTCGACCATACGTTCAATTGCGCGCGCACGTTCCAGACGCTGTGAATCTTCCATCTGCTGCGCAGCCATGAGCTTTTCATTTTCCACACCGTTATCACGGAATAAAACCAATGCATTTGCCATTTTACCAATTTCATCACCGCGCGTAACGCCGTCAATTTCGGTATCCCACTTTTTCTGAACCAATTCCTGCGTTGAGAACACAAGCTTTTGAAGGGGTTTAGAAATCATGAAAATAATAAAGGCCGCAGAAATAAGCGTCGTCAGCAACGTCAGAACCAAACCGACAACGGATGCCCAACTGGTTTTGGTCATGATATCATTCAGGATATGTGATGTTACTGCGGTTTGTCGCGCAAGCTCTTCTGACAATAAACGATAATCATTTATAATTGCCTTCCATAAATCGGCATTGAGTTCAGAGGCCTCTAATAATCGCGCCATATCCACTGTTTGCGGGGAAAGCATATAATCCACCTGCTTGGATGCAACCGTTTCCTCCCATGTATAGAAATTCTTTTCATAGGACGCCATCAAATCGACCATAACCTTATCTTTTGTTCGCTCTGCAAAGCCAGAGAATAACGGCTTCATTTTCGACAAACCTTCTTTATATTTCTCACGTTCCGCAAGATCACCGGAATTCAAGAAAGAAACCAAATAACCATGCGTTTCCATGGCGGTTTCCTCTAATTTCGCGACATAGGTTTTAACATTTGAAATATGCTCGACCTCGACAACCGCCTTATTCGCTTGTATCACCGAGTAAACGGCAAAACCACCACTCACCAGACTGATCACCAGAATAAGTGCCAAAGCCGACAGAAGTTTTGCCTGTATTGAAAGTTTGTTCAACATCTCTAAGAATATCCTTTTTCTATACGATGTTTATAATTTGACTATGTCGTCGTTTTTTAAATAACACCCTTGGCCAGCCGTCTTTCCAACTCGGAAAGGTTAAGCTCTACCGTGATGGCCCCTATGGCCTCCCCTGTCTCAGAATTTGCAACAGATAAATTCACCTGCACACGCCATATCCCAAGGTCACTATCATACTCTGGATCATCGATAAAAACAGCGTCCGCACCAACCGGATACGTCTTCTGGAACTTCGCCTCATCCCCTTGCCAATAATCAGATGATATGTTGCTTTGCCCGACATTCAGGCCGTTTGCATCCATGGCAAACACTTCACTATACAAGCCGATTGAACGCGCCTGCACTCTTGTCAGATAAGAAGATAGCGGATTACTTAATGTTGCCGAAATTAACGGCTGAACTTCGCTTTTTGTTTCTGAGCGCCATTGCTTGTCTAAATCCAAGATCTGAAGCTCACCCAAGCTCCCGTATTTTTTATTTTGATTTTCAATCGACATGCGTACGATGTCCGTATCAACGAAATCTTTGATCATTCGGATAACTTTAAAATCAATAAGCCGCTTGCTTGGCGGGATGTCTTGCGCATACGAAACCCCCGAAAACGAAACCCACAATACTGACATTAATGCTATAAATTTAATATGATGTCTCATCCTGAAACAACTCCCTCACTATTGATATTCTAGTGTATCACAGTATTCACTAACACAACGTTACCCTGCATAAAAACAAGGCTTACTCAGACAATACGCAGAGATGAGAAAAGAAATCGCATCGACAGATCATGCCGTTAAGATTAATCAGAAATGAACAACGGCAGATGGTTAAAGTTCATCATAATAGAACGAAGCGCCTGCGTCAAAGATATCCTTCTTTCCTAAGCGAATAACCAACAATTCCTTGCGCATTCGCCTTTGATAGCGGACTGATGCGCGCATATATGCAAACCTTTTACAGCATTCATCCGGTGAATATTATGTGCCGACATCCCCCTGCCATAGACAGCCAACTGCCTCTCACCCTGTTCTTCCGGAACACCGCATCCGAACCGACTACGAACGTACTCATTGCGCTCCGCACAGAATAACCACCCAAAGGGCAACAAAAAGCGCCAAACTTCGAGGAAACACAAACTATTCAAAACTATTTTGAATAAACACCATCGCACGCTGATAGGCACGTATACGTGCGGCCTTATCGCCACTTACCCACGCCCCCTTAATACTGCAGCCATTAATAATATCCGATAGATTATCCGCATCGATAATACGCCCTGATGATTGCTCAACAAAACTGCCGTTTGCCTGCTCAATAATGCGGCAATGCGCCGGATACGGATAAGATACAGGTAATTTCAACGCCCCAAGCTTAGGATGCGTAAAGGCGTGACGCTGCCCCTCATATTCAAAAAATGTTATCGGCGATGCAGGGTTTTGTCGTTTCACCTTATCACTCAACGCCGCACAGAGTGATGCAGGCGTAATCACATCATGACCGCCACTATGAATTTGCACAGGAGAGCCCATCGCCCAACTCTGAAGCTCCAGACCACACCAAGGATAAAATGACAAATGCGATCGAAACGGATCGTTATCATAACCATAGCGCGCATAAATACTTGTAAAAGAAGAGTAAAGAGCAGGAAGCGCCCCCTTGGAAAACCCGACAACAGCTATATTTTCCGGATCTATCTTGTTCTGCGTCTTTAAATATGTGTGGGCAGAGAACAAATCCGCCAAGATGCTGGCTTCACTCACCGCGGTTTGATCATCGACAATTTTATGAAGGCCGCGCGGTGTAAAGCTATCCACGATTAAGGTCGCGACCCCCGCCTCATTGAGCTTATGCATAAACTCTTTTTCCAAGCCGCCCACCCCCAAAGAGGTATGTAAAATTATAACGGCCGGGTATTGAGACCGCACCTCCTCAGGATAAGAAAGATAACCGACCCCCTTTTCTGTTTTGGCAAGCCGTATATCCGCATCCCCTAACCAGCGCGGCGAAGATGTTTGATAAAACACCCTTTCCGTGCCTTTCGGCATGACAGAGCATCCACCCAGACAAACCGCACATAAAAGAATGAATAGAGCGCGCAAGCCCGCCTCCTCAAGAAATAAAAAAATGAAATTCTATATTTGAGATATCGCATTCCGAACCGGTAGCACAATAGCAAGCATATATGTTTATTCATTTTTTTACATTGGCGCCAAAACGGCACATAGGAAACGCGGGCCGCAGATTTTCATTTCACCCCACGATCTTATCTTATTGAAAGGCAGATTACGCGTTGATCGCCTCAACCAAATCATCCTGAGAGACATCCGCATCGTCATTCGCGCACTCTATCGCGGCCTCTGCGTTACCATCATCTGAGACATGATTATCCCTTCTTACATCCGATAAGAAGCTTTCAACAGACACTTTCAAAGTTTCAGAGAACTGCGCAACTTCTTGTGCGGCATCTAAAACAGCATCAGCAGACACCCCTGTTTCTTCCGCACCTCTTTGCACTTCAATAATCACTTGTGAGACTTCCTGCGCGCCCTGTGATGCCTCCGCGACGCTTCTGGCTATTTCTGAGATTGTTGCATTCTGCTCCTCAACGGCGCCCGACACACCCACGATAGATGTATCAATATCACCAACATTATTGATAATTTTGCCCATAACCTCAACAGAGCTATGTGTTGCGCCCTGTATTTCAGAGATTTTTTGGGAAATTTCCTCCGTTTTTTGCCCGGTCTCATTGGCGAGCTTTTTAACCTCATCAGCAACAACAGCAAACCCTTTGCCTGCTTCCCCTGCCCTGGCGGCCTCTATCGTCGCATTCAATGCCAGCAAGTTCGTCTGCTCCGCAATATCTTGAATTGCGGTAACAACGCCGCCAATATTATCCGCTAACTCACTTAAGTTACTCACCGCATCATTCGCATCCTTGGCATTGACACTCGTATCTTGCGATTTTTGTTTTGCCAAAATCATCTGCTGGCTTATTTCATCTGCGCTGGCTGACATTTCTTCCATAGCGGCGGCAACAGTATTTACATTCACACTCGATTCTTCAGACGAAGCAGCCACGGTCTGGCTTGAGTGCTTAGTATCATCAGAAATACCCTTCATGCTTTCGGCTGTGGCTTGTAGCTCAGTAGAAGCAGCCGCCAAAGAGCTGATCATTCCGCCAACCTTATTTTCAAAGTCATCCGCAAGCGCCAGCATGGCTTTTTTCTGCTCTTTCGCCGCCAATATTTCCTGTTCTGCTTGTTCCCGCTTCAAACGCTCCGCCTCAAGCGCACCTTCTCTAAACACCTCCAAAGACTGCATCATTTCTGCGATTTCATCCTCAAATTTATGCTTAGGCCTGATGGCATCTAATTTCCCTGCTGATAGCTCCTCTGCAAAGTTCCTTGTATCTAATAATGGTTTGATTATGCTTCTCACCACCACATATGCGATACATATGAATATTAACGTCATGATGGCACTGATATATTTAAGTGAGGAAATAAGCTGATGCTCCAGATGCTCTGCATCTAATGCGGCCTCGGCGGTGAACCCCTCCAATTCAAGAACCAAATCTTCAAGCGCATGATTAAGTTTGCCTTGCTCTTCCTCAATCATGACAAACATTTTTTCTGCGGCGCTCAAATCTCCTGTTTCCAAGAGAGAAAATGCCTCCTTCACATGATCATCATAACTTACATGCTCTTTCTTGATTTGCTTCAAAAGCGTTTGGACACTTCGAAACTCATCCAAGATTTTTTGGCTACCGCCAATTTCTTCTTCATGTTTGATAATTTCGGCGGCAAACTTTTCTGTCTCAAGAATTTCCTTATCTACTTTTTTCGCATAAACAAAAAATTCTTCTTTAACCGCTTCAAAATTTTGCTTGGCTCTCAGGTCTTGCTTCAGTGCATAAACCTCGGCATAGCGCGCCGCACGTTCAAATAATATCGCCTGCTCTAACTGGTGAAGGGTAATTTCCGTGACTTTGTTCGTTAGCGGAATATCCTCTTCCGCGATTTGCTCAAGCTTCTTGCCGACACTATCAATTGAGTTGATAGATTTCGTCGCGATAAAAACCGCCAATAATGCACCCATTATGGCAATTGCAAAGACTTTATGTTTGATAGTAATTTTTCTAAGCATCCTGCTCTCCCCGAATTTAAATTCTATTTGCCAGCTTAAATTTTATTATAAAACCGGCGCCTGATAAACCCTGATGAGTATTATGATAATCAGATATCCTTAATAAAATACAAAAAAACGATTAATTTAAAGGCACACACACCACCTGTGCGAGTATCATGAGAACATATCAAAAACACCCACCACTAAAATTAACATTAACAACCCTAGATTGCAATAAACCACGCCTTTACAGTAATTAAGTTACCATTTATCGATTATTGGTACGCTTGATGATCGTCGCTTTTATTAGGACAATTTTATGAAATACATACTAAGCCTTAGAAACTGCATTTGCTTTGCGATTTTATTTTCGCCGACATTTTCTTTTGCGAATGTTGTAGACTGCCCTGCCGAAAAAAAAGCACTTTGCGCAAAAATCAAACAACTCGAAGAACTCTATCACCAACTGACAGAGACATCAGGAATTCAAAAAAAGGACTTAAGCGGCCCTGCATATGCCCTGTCACTTGGCTATGCCAACATAGGAAACAAAGATAAAGCAGAAGAATATCTCAATCGCTCTGATAAAGCCGATTCTAGCCAAAGAAAATATAACCGTAACGCTATCTTTGAGCAATATATGCTGCGCGGACAAAATGATGAGGTTATTTCATATCTGAACACAGAGGGGGCAAGCCTACGCCTATGCAGATCTGCAGTACAAATATACACAGCCCAAAACAGAGTGGACCTTATCGTAAAACTTCTCAATGACACCGCATGCACGCCCAAACACCTCTCCAAAGGGGCGGAACACTTGGATAGAGACAACATTATAAGCCTCCATGAAAAACTAAGTCTGCTTTATGATGATTTTGATATAATAGAACGCCCGTCTCTACTCTCCACCGTTTTTGCGGGTTACGGCTCAAGGCGAAGAATTCTGAAACAGGAAATCAACAAACTTCTTATTCTGATCGTTCAAAAAAGTGATAAGAATGATCTCCCCCATCCTATTTTTGACCTTATTGAGAAAACAGCAATAAATGACCCGCAAGGCTCTAAGGGGTTATTAAAAGCGCTCATAGCCTTTTATGCCGCGCAGAACGATTTAAAAGCTATGACGCTCTTCACAGAAAACAAAAACACGTTTTCCAAGGCTAACGATATTCTCCCTGCTTATGATTTGAAAAAGAACCCGACAGAATTATCTTTCCTAATTTATAACGATATCGAGGATGTTAATATTCGATTTAACCTATTAGAATCCTTACTTAATTTTGTTTCAAAAAATAGCGCTCTGGCAGAAAATAATCAGTTCAAGCATATTTCTGAACTGTGTTTAAACATGAATTTTTCACAGTGTATTGCGGCCCATATTCCGGCAGAAAAAATCACAGAAGAAGTCAAATTAAAGATAGATGCGTACCTATCAAACTACGCGCAATTACACGCCTATGAAACAAATCACAAAGCCTTGATAGAGCGCCTTGAAAAACCAAAGCCCTTAAGCGTTACGAAAAAGCCTGACGGCACTTACAAAGTAAAAGACAAGGACATTCAAGACCCGCTATGGGGTATTCACGTCTTGATTGCCCACAAAGATGATTGCAGTCGCTATTATCGTGAAGATCTGGAAAAAATACAGAATAACATCCAAGATTTATCAAAATACACAGGAGAAAACCCATATTTCGCGGTGCAATGCCTGTTCACGATGGGACAATATAAAGAATTAGTCTATTCATCCGGCAACGAAGAATACGCTTGGTTGATCCCCTCTCTTTCATCTGCATTTTCCAATAGATCAACAAAATCTTATGAGCGCATCTTAAGTGATACGACCTTTTTGACAAAAGATATTGATCAAACAATCAAGAAAGCCATTATCTATAAACTGCTTCAGGTGGTTGATGATGAAGCTATAAATGAGAAGCAACGAGAAGATACATACAACGCCATTGACGCATACCTCATGACAAAAACCAACTATGACCCTGAGTTATTAAACATTACGTTTACAGAATATTTTTTGGATAGACAAAACAGAAGAGCATTCAACCTTGTATACAGCATCCCCGCTTTCCAAAAATACATAGAAGATAACTTTAAAAGTGACAAAATTAGCCGCGTGATACGTACGGGATATAAGATTCCGCTCAGTGAAAACAAACGTCAAAACGAAGCCAACACCCTGTCATGGGAGGTTATAAACACGGTAAGAAAAGATAGTGAGCACAACGGCCTAAGATGAGGCATATAATCACAAAGAACAGGTGCTGAGTTAGTATTTCCAAAGCCATAATGCGCCCCTTAATTGCCTGCATTCAGGAAATTATCCGCCATATTACTTAGACACAGCCCCCCCCCCCACCGCCGAAACATTAAACACTTCACCCAGAAAAAAATGCAAAAAAAGCTTGACCTTTAAACATACATGCGCGAATGTATGTTCATTAGCGGGCCGGGCCCCTCTGGCGATATGTAAGGGATTTACCCATATCGTGATGTCGGACCGCATCGGAAGCATCTTCCGGTGTAGGTTTTTTACATCTTACCGGCGAAAAGATGCTCCCGATTTGTTTAGTAAAGCAAAAAGGAGAAAAACATGTCTATTCAATACGTTAAGTCACTTCTGTATCAATCTTCACAGATTCAAAACAAAATAGAAGCAGAGCAAAAATGCCCTCTTCCGAACTGGACGCGTTTGTTACGGCTCAAAAAAATCCGACTAAGCATCAAAGACCACTTGGAAGCATTATCGCATAACCATGCACACGCGAAACTCCGACCCATTCGGATCCAAAGCCATGATCGGATTATGCGTAAAGAGCACCATTAACGGCACAATCAAATTTATACCGATACCAACAGAAAGGAAAAACCATGCCACTATTAACCTCCCCCATTGACGGCTCACCCATGAAACAAATTCATCGCTACGGCATCGAACTGGATGTCTGCCCGACATCGGGCGGTATTTGGCTTGATAAAGGTGAGCTAGAAAAAATCCTCCATCTATTACAAGAGGATTTGGAAACTCAGCAAGTGCAAAAACGTCATGTTCATAAAGATTATGAGCGCGGCGACGATGATTACAAAAGATATAAAGAAAAAGGCTATTACGGTTCGGGAAAACACCACAAAAAGGAAAGTAAAATGGCCCGAATTATGGACTTATTTGAATTTTAACCCTCCCCCCAACTTAAAAGGAAATAAAACATGAAAAAGAAAATTTTAACCCTCGCCGCTTTAACAGCAAGCGTTACAATAGCGTCAGCACCCGAAGCTTCAGCGCAATATAAAGGCCCCACAGCCAACAGTATAACAACTGTTTCTGAGGTTTTAGCGAACGGTAAAGATGACCAATATGTTCGCCTTATAGGCACAATAACAAAGCAAGTCTCTGAAGAGAAATACACCTTCGCTGATGAAACCGGTGAGATCCGTGTGGAAATCGACAATGAGGTATTCAAGACCCCCGTAGACGAAAATACAAAAGTGGAGATCAGAGGGGAAATTGAAAACGATTTCATGGAAACCCCGGAGATCGACGTAGAATCTATTGTTCCTCAATAAATACCATCGTGTAATGAAGGCCCTTAAAATCGGCCTTCATTACATCACCAAAGCCCACCCCCGCCCTAATATCTTCGCTTATCAAACAACCAGTAGCGCCCTACTTTTTTATATAAAAGCACCTATAGGCTTTCCCCCTTACAGTGCGAAGGGGAAATCACCCCACCCAACAGATATTCCGGTTTAATTTTCTTTCAATATGCCTATATTCAGGATCATAAAAAAGGAAACAGAAAATGGCTTATGTATATCTTGCGGCAGCAATAATCTTAGAAGTAATTTCCACCAATTTTTTAAAAGCTTCTGAGGGCTTTACGAAACTTATTCCAAGTATTGTCGTAATAATAGGTTACGGCGGAGCATTTTACTTTTTGTCGCTTGTTTTAAAAACAATACCAGTCGGCGTCGCCTACGCTATTTGGGCCGGCGCGGGTATCGCGTTAGTAACAATTTTAGCCGCACTTACTTATAAGCAAGTACCTGACTTACCTGCAATCATTGGCATAATATTCATCATAGCAGGCGTTGTTATTATTAAGGCTTTTTCAAATATGGCGTAAAACAGTATGTTTAAGCACCCCCACCAAATAGACATCCACCAAGCATAAGGTTAATCTTTCATTTTCCGGATTTGTTGCAAAAGCGATTCCGTTCGCGATAGTACAGATTGCTCTGGCAATGATTTATGCGCAGATGTCTTAACGGCGTTCTTTTCATTTTCTGATGCGGCGCGTTTTTCTGTGTAAATGTGACGCACAAAAAGCAAAATCAAAGTCCCGACACCAAGAATAACCCAGATCATAACCCAGATAAATTGCGGCAGTAAGGTGAGGCTCTGCATAGTGGCGGCATCACCGCCTGTTTCACTCCGAAGCAAATGTAGGGGGGATTTAATGGCATTGAGTAAGATATAAATCCCTGCAAACCGCATAAAGACTTGTTCGGCAACCAGTTCTTTCGTTTTTAGTATAATGATAAAGGGTACGGCAATAATGCCCAATATGCCCCATGTCACAACATCGCGCGCCCAAAGCAGCATCGTCATTCCGATCAACCCCAGTATGAGCATAGCAATCCTGTCGGCGCTTTTAGGGGAAGCATTATCCGCCATAACATAGATTAACCCACCCCAAATGACCGCGCCGAAATATCCTGAAAATGTCGTAAAAAGGCGCAAGTTCGTAACCGAACGACACCAACCCGACCCGTTTATATTGAGTTCGATACTTACGATCCGTCCCCCCGTCAGGATAGAGGCTAAACCGTGGCTGATTTCATGAAAAAATGTTTCCATCCATTGCATAGGCCAATGAATAACCGGAATATACGACAAAGCAAAGGCCAGCCCTAAGGTGGCTATAAACGCCAAAAAATCATTGCGTTTCGGGGATGGTGTATGTGTATCAGCGGCCATCGCCTAAATCACCTTCTGACTGTTTAATCTCATTTTCAGTAAGAGGTGCACAATCAACGCTTAGTATTTGCGGATACACGTCCCAATTTCTAACCAAGAATTTCCAGCGCACGCCATATCCTGTGACTTTGCATTTATTGATATCATTTTGAATTCCCGCCGCCACGTAGTCAGGAAAGAATATATTCTTGTTATGATACAAGCTCCAGATATGATGCGCGAGCGAGGGCTTTATGCGGAAATAGATACTGGTTTGATCGGTACAACGAATAGATTCACACCCTTGCGCGGAAAAAACATTCCCTTGCGCGTCAATTTCTTGTGACTTTCCCAGATACCATGTTTCTTGATGTTTATAGGTTGTCGCCATGCGGGTTGTATCCCAAAAGAACTCCACCGTCCCGCTTAAGAATGACGGTAAAAGATACAGGCAAAATAATGTGGCAAGCACCATAAGCCCTGCGCGCTGCTTAGAGAAGGCCTCATCGCCGTCTTTATCTGTCACATAGACGATGCGCTCCCACAATGCGCGATACCATTGAAACGGCTTTCTAATCCATGGATGTGAAATCACAGGCCTGATGACATTGCCATACAGCCAGCCAATCGTCCCCGTTACACTGGTATATGTTTCGTGAATATCTTTGATATTTTGTTCGGCCTGACCTAACGCAGACTTTTTATGTTTACGCGATCGATCTTTTTTATTTGATGCCGTACGTGATTTAAGGCGCTCTGCCCGTTTCAGCATTTCCTCATGGGATTCACTCATACGCCCTTCCCTTGCCTATGCCGCCTTGGTTACTTTTGGTGGAATGATATCCAATGTCTTTGTCTGCGCATCATAGACAACCTCCATCACACCGCTTGCTTGCTCAACCTCCAATAATGTACGCGCAACAACCGGATGAATCGTTGTCGCGAAATATCCGGGTATACCGCGTGCACCGTTGGACGGGGTGTAATGGTCCTTACAAATCGCCGCGAGCGATTCATCTGAAATCGAGATACTCAAATCTTTGCCTTGTGCTTTGATCTGAGCGTTGAGCTTCGTGATTTCGCGCGCCGCGATTTTCTCAATCACAGCCAAATCAAGTGCGTTAAAGCACACAATATTCTGGCGCCCGTTAAAACGGTTCAAAAATTCAGGGCGGTATACTTCATCAAGCTCCAGCTTAGTTTCATGCTCGGCCTGTTCAAAGCTAAGCGTATCATCCAGAAAGTTCTTCTGACCGATATTTGTCGTCATGATAATGACAGCTTCGCTAAAGGATACAGTCAAGCCACGATTATCCGTCAAACGCCCGTCATCAAGAACCTGAAGAAAGACGTTAAAGACATCAGGGTGGGCTTTTTCAATTTCATCGAACAAAATAATAACGTACGGGTTACGGCGCATGGCGTTGGTCAATATCCCGCCTGCTTCATACCCCTCATACCCCGGAGGCGCACCAATTAATTTCGCAACGGCGTGTTTCTCCATATATTCAGACATATCAAACCGAAGTAATGCACGTTCATCATCATGTAGCGCCGCCGTCAACGCTTTTGCCATTTCAGTTTTACCAACACCTGATGGCCCCAAGAACATAAAAGATGCTTGTGGTTTATTCGGATCTTTCAAGCCGACACGGGCAACACGCACCGCATCCGCCAATTTATTAACCGCATGATCCTGTCCGAAAACACGTGATTTCAGGCTGTCATCCAGTCCCAATAATTTCGCGCGCTCATCTTGGTTGAGCTTATTGGCAGGAATGCCGGAGAGCTGACTAAACTCACGCAGAACATGCTCCGCAGTAAGCTCCAGGTCTTTATTAATGGTCTCAGTTAAGGCAAGGAATTCCGCCTTGTTTTTCTGTACGGCTTTTTGCATCTCCTCAATCTTCTTCTTCAAAAGATTGACCTCTTCACTTTCAAATCCCCCTTTGGATGATCTGATGCTGAATGATTGAAACTCTTGTTTTTCGGGGTTTTCTTCTTTGGATTTAAGGCGCTCTTCTTGCGTTTTTATATCTTTTTCGCGTTGCGCTTCCAGCTCATCCTCTAACTTACGCAGCGCCTCTTCTCCGTCACTTTGGTTTTTGTGAAGCCTGCGAAGTGTGTTTTGCGTTTCTTTCCATTCCTCTGCATCCATGCCGGGCGGATTTGCGTGCGCCTCTTGGCGATATGATGTGAATGCACGATCCAGCAAGTTTAGGCTGCGCTCGGGCTGTGCGCGGCTCAAGCTCATTTCACGAACACGATATTTGCTGGTCAGTTGAATAGAGGTTTCAATCGCCTCATCCGCGATGGCAATTTTATGATGGCTTTGCAGACGTTTTACGGCGGAATTGACAATATTATTTAAATCATCGCCCTCAGGCTCTTTCAAATCGAGCATTGTAAAAAATTCAGTGATATTGGAATGGCATTTTAAAACAACCTCCATATCATCGTCATGCGCCTCAAAAATGGCTTGAAATTTCCCGCGCTCAATACTGCGCATCAATGCATTGATAAAATTCGTACACCCATTATTGCGTGTCGCCTCAATGAAATCGCGTATATCTTCGATGACCAATAAAGTATCCGGATAATGCGACAGGCGGCGCAACAGTTTTTGGAAATTTTCGTTCATCGTATTGGCATCGCCGGAAGAGAATAATCCATCCGTATCCAGCCAAAAAAGGCGTTTATTGAGGATATCAAACGGCGTATCAGCCTTTGATTTACTTTCTTCAACACCAAGGCATAGAGCGGTACAGCCAACGCCGCCGGGGCCAACAAGCAAAACACTGTTTGCTTTATTACGCATTAAAATACGCGAAAGTTTCTTTAACTCTTCGTCACGCCCGACCAGAGAAAATCCGTCAAAGCGCGCGAGATAATCCGAGCCTCTAATAAGGAAGCTTTGTTGTGTGTTGCTTGTGGTCATTGAATTATCCTTAACTTCCGGTCAATCCGAATGGGTTTGGCCCGTCCCCGTCAGAGCCGTCACTATCATCGCTTGAGCCTGCGTTATTTTCACCGGCGACAACCTCGGCGGCCACAGAGATAGACTCCTTAACGTCTTCCTGAACGTCTTTTGCCGTTTCCTCCAGTTGACCGAGCAACTCTTTGGTTTCTTGCAGGCCTTCGCGCGTGATGCTGGTTGCCGTGCGGATAACCTCGCCGTACTGCTCCAACCCTTCCAAAGCTTTGGAGAGTTCGCTGTTTTGTTCATGCGTACCAAGCGCGATACGGATAACTTCTTTTTGAGACAAGTCAGATGTTTTCTGGTTCATACGCTCCAATGACATGCGCGCCATTTCTGATGACTCACCCAGAGCCGCAGCAGACACTGCCTGTAATACTGTACTTAGCTGATCTGCCACACTCGCCACGCCTGAGCTATGCAGTTGACGTGTTTTTGTGATTTGCTGATCATTACCATCTTTCATCGATTTGATGCGGTGACCGGCATTGGTCAATTCCGCGAAGACAGCCGTTGTATCAACTGATGATGCATTGAGCGCGCCGATATAGTTTTCCAAATCGCGCTTTTGCCCCTCCACTGTCATCTTTTCAATATCGCTCAAGGAGTCATCCGCAGGTTTTAATGTGTCGCGGAATTCTTCGTTATCCTTATGCGCTTCTTTCGTGGCATCATTCATAATCGCGTAAATTTCGCGCATGGAATAATTCGCATCCAACAAGTTTTCAATTTGCTTATCCATGCCATCAAAATGGTCTGAAATGCTCGATACACGCGCTTCCGTTGTATTTACAAAATGTTGTGCGGATTTCACAAGATCTGCCTGACGCTGCTTATGATCATCAGAACTAATATCGAGCAATTCGCGTAATTTTGATTTTGACTCTAAGAATTTCGCATCCAATTCAGATTCAGGTAAGGCATACTGGCTTTCATCTTTCATGGTTTCGATCAAACTGCCTAAATCATCTTCACGCTCCTTAAGCTCCAACTGCGCCTGTGCAATTTTCTCACGCGCTGATTGCTTAACACCGCCAAGACCAAAAAATGCCTTATCCTCGCCCCAGATGGCAACGTTACGCTGAATATTGCGGATGCTTTTCTCAAGATCTTCAAGCTGCTTTTGCTGCTCTTCTTTAAGGGCGGCAATGCGCGCCTCTGCTTCTTTGTCTTCGGTAATCTCTCTGAACGCATCAAAGGTCACGCCATTCATACGCAGTTCATAAACCGCATCAACAATATCAGTCAGGGGATTAATTTTATCTTCAAAGGCGATCAGCGCGTTATTCAGCTCATCATAAACCATTTTTAATTCTGAAAATGCTTCTGTGTCAGTCAGATCAATAATCTGCTGCGCCATGCGTTTACGCTCATATTGAAGATATTCTTTAAACTGACGGAATTCTTCGAGCTTCTCTTTCGCATCTTCCTTATTGTCTTCAAAACTTAGCGATTGCGCGACAGACTTCATCTTTTCTGCAGGAGAAGCGTCAGGATCGAACATGATCTTGTAGAATGTGTTTGCTTCCATATTGGCAAACTTACTGGAGAATTTTGCATCTTCACGCTTCGCACCGGCTTTACTGCTTTCACTTTGCCTACGTGAAGTTGAGCGTGCCTGCTGCATTAACTGGTCAATTTCCGAACTTGTACTCTTCTTCCCCTTAGAGCTACCTGAAGCCATTCCACAATCTCCTTATGCGTGTAATATATTAAGCAAATCAAACTTAGCATAGTTTCGGCAAAAACCCAGCGTAAAAGACTGCATTGCTTTAATATAGATCCTAGCTCGGTTTTAATTGCTGTTTTCTTTAAAGCTTTTACTATAACCAAGGCTTCCCAAATGCCATCAAAGCCCTATTAAAAAAAATAGAGCTTTGACAAAACTATAAGGCTGAGAAAATCACAAGCGCTGGCCGCCGGAAACCTCGATGCGCTGCGCATTTATCCACCCTGCCTCATCAGCCAGAATAGAAGCAACTGCCCCGCCGATATCCTCTGGTAAGCCAACACGCCCCAGCGATGTAACACTCGCAATTTCTGCATTCAGGTCAGCATTATCGCGCACCACCCCGCCGCCGAAATCTGTTTCAATCGCCCCCGGCGCCAAAGTATTCACGGCAATGCCGCGTGGCCCTAACTCCTTCGCCATATAAAGCGATAAGCCCTCTACCGCTGTCTTCATAACCGCATAGGCCGCGTAGCCCGGCATAATCATTCGCGTCAAGCCGGATGATACATTCAAAATACGCCCGCCCTGTTTAATCAGGGGCAATAAAGCCTGCGTTAGGAAGAACGGAGCCTTTACGTGCTCCTTCATCATATTGTCGAATTGCTCTTCTGATGTTTTTTCATACTCTGCCCATATGCCGCTTCCTGCATTATTGATTAAATAATCGAAATCATCACGCCCCCAATTCTCCTTCAGCGCATCACGCACCGCATTTGCGAAAGCGGAAAAACCCGAAGCATCCCTTACATCCAATTGCAAGGCGACGGCCTTTTGTCCCATTTCCTCAATGGATTTCACAACAGCTTGCGCCTGCTCTTTTTGGCTGTGATATGTTATAATCACATCTCGCCCATGATAGGCCAAATGCAATGCCATACTTTTACCCAGTCCGCGGCTACTGCCTGTTATTAGTGCAATCTTCGTCATTCTTATCTCCTTCACGTTATGTCTTCAAGTGTATTTAAAAATGACAGTTCCGATAATACACAATCATCCGCAATGATTACCTATTCCTGCAAACCACAATAACAATTATAGAATTTTGAATAAGAGTAAGATAAAATATAATCACCCAAACCCTTATAAGAAAACAAAAATATGAACGAAAGCAACCGCACGGAACTTCTTGGTATAATTGACCATAACTCCAAACACGAAGGGATCAATGAAACCGTAATTCCGGGCGTCACCTTCTTTCGCGCCACAAATACCGAGACATCTTTACCGGGCGTATACAACCCCAGCCTTTGTTTCGTGGCACAAGGGAGAAAGCAAGTTATGCTGGATAAAGACGTCTACACATACGGCCCCGGTGAATTCCTGATCGTATCTGTTGACTTACCGGTCATGGGGCGTGTCACGCATGCATCAAAAGAAAAGCCTTACTTTATTATAAAAGTTGATATCGACCTGCCGATGCTCTCCGAACTCTTGCTACACACAAACCACCCCGCCCTTAACAAGGGCACAACAACGCGCGGTATATTCACCGGAAAAACGAGCGAAGAAATGGGCGAGAGTGTTATCAGGCTCGCGCGCCTTCTCAATACACCGAATGATATCCCTATCCTTGCACAACAAATGAAACGTGAGATTTATTACCGCGCACTTCTCAGTGACCACGGCGATATCATTGCGCAGACAGCCTTAAGAGGCAGCCACATGCAACGCATAGCCAGTGCCATTGAGAAAATAAAAACAGACTTTCGCAAAACCCTTAGCATTGATGAATTGGCCAATATTTCGGGCATGAGCGCATCATCCTTTCATGCGCATTTTAAATCCGTCACAGCCATGAGCCCCCTGCAATATCAAAAATCCCTTAGGTTGATGGAAGCACGAAATCTGATGATTGTTAACAAACAAGACGCGGCAACAACCGCACATCAAGTAGGCTATGAAAGTGCCCCACAATTTAGCCGGGAATATGCGCGCATGTTCGGCAACCCGCCTATACGAGATATTTCTATATTAAAACAAACAATGAAAGAAGCATCCAACTAACAGCCTGCCTTCCACTCATCAAATCGCGTCTGAATTTTCTTTGCCACCTGATCATAAAACTCCCATGTATCGGGCACATGATAAAGACTTTGAACATCGGGGTACATTTTATCAACATACAGATCATAGTCGTCTAAATATTCACCCGCTTCATAGTAATCCATACAGAACGCATTCCCTTCTTTATTTAAAGAAGACGACCAGAACTTCCCGTCAAATAAATCAACCATAAACTGCCCCGGGCCGAGGGATTTTTTCATATAACCCCGCCTCACCTCAGCAACCTCGTCAGCTATAGTACTGTGGCCTAAATCATTAAAAAGACACCAGATAAAGAATATTGCGAAATGCATACAACAGCCAGCCTCAGTAGCCCCTTCACTGCCCTCATTCCCATAATGCCAGCTAACATTATTATAAGTGACAGCATCCACCGCAGAACTAATCTCCATATCACCGTCCTGAACCGTAACCACGCCATCCTCTTCATTTGGCCGGTACGGTTTGTTTATCTCTCTAAAGAGCGCATTTGTACTTCCAAAATTAATTAGCTTCGCATCATAAAAAATAATACTTCTCTGTTCTGTGCTTTTTGCTCTATCAAACAGAAACTCGCTCCCGGCTTCATTTTCATGTAGCCCGTCAAAAAAAGATTTAAACACAGCCATTTCATCAGACTGTTTATAGCCCTTTGGGAAATAGTATTTTTCTATGTCAAAAAACTCTATATCAGCATCATAATCACTGCCCGATCCTTTGTATTCATAAGGAAGACCAAGCGTTATTGGATGGTCCATTTTTTTATAGTCGATAAATTCAATGACCAAGACTTTCAGGGTATCTGACATTGGCTCATCAAAAACAGTAGGCCGCCTTAAATCCGTATACCTATAACTATCATCAAACAAAGGCGGTACAAATGTGTAAACAAGCGCCATTTGTTCTGCATTTTTAAGATTATCTTTTAGGGTTTCTTGCCCCTTACCGATGGATTGCGCATAAGACATATTTCCGGAAACATCCTGCACGCGCTCCGTAACAACTTGTTCGCCCTCAGTTTTACAGGCAATTAAAGTCACTGCATAAATTTTCTTTGCATACAACTCAAGTGCTTCAGCGACTAACGCCCCCGCTATTTTTGCAACATCACTCACTCTAATCCCCTCACCTTTTTTTTCAAACGCTATATTCTATATACCGCACACTACATACACCACTGCTAAATGTGAATAACAGCAACCCCACACAAACTTAATTTTTTTATAAAACGAAAGGTTTTTTACACTTTGTAGCTGGATAGCGTTCATTTGCACGGAGGGGAGCGTCATATTTAAAGCTGTAATCCGCAGCTTTGCTGGTGCCACGAGAGAGAATTGAACTCTCGACCTCGTCATTACCAATGACGCGCTCTACCACTGAGCTACCGCGGCCTAAAAATATTCAGCATCCGTTTCTATCGGAAAAGAAGAGTAAGGTCAACGCGTTTTCAACGCACATCCCCCTGCCTATTTAAGGACAACACCGTCAGTAATGCCATGCTTAGTTTCTTTATCAAAGATAATATCGCGCTTGGCATAAAAATCGATAATTTCACCTGCAGCCTTTCTGGCGGAACGATTAATGGAGCTGCATTTTTTCATTTTAGGCATACCTTTAAAGGTTTTGATAATATGTCTGCCGGCATCCTTACCGTGTTTGGCGTGCTGACGCTCATGCTCCATCAGCTTCTCAAAATACGCATCCCACTTTTCCACCAACTCAGGGTCTGCATCATCACGATCAACCCATTTCGGTAAAATATAAAGGATCTGAACATCAACATTCGTTTTCTTTAAAATACAGGAAGATGATTGCTCACTGAAGTTAAGGCTCCACTTTACGTTCCATTTCGTATAGGCCCACATGCGCTGCTTTGTACGGCTGTCTTTCGGCCCTTTTTCGTGCATTTGCCGCTTTAACGTATCGATATCCTTCCCCTCAATATTATAATACCGCGTATATTCCTTCACTTGCGGGTTCGCAGACGCACAGAGAGGAAAAAATACGAACAAAAAAAGAAAAAGAGGTACAAACTTCATGATAAAAATACTATCCCCAAACAAATAAGTTAAAAAGTGATTTTTTTCTCTATGATCAAACGATGAATTCAGTAAGGTAAGTATATGACAAAATCAAAGCAAACTCAAAAGCTGGATAAACGCGCGGCTGCACTGCGCGACAACCTACGCCGCCGTAAAGAAAAGGCGAAAGAAGAAAAAAACACCGACAACAACAATAATAAAGAGAGTAACGATGGCACTACTGAAAGCTGATAATGAAAATGACCTCATCGCACGCCCAGGCATACTGGCCGATCACCAGATCAGAGCCTTGGCACAAAATGAAGGGATGATCGAACCTTTTGTTGAAAAGCAAAAACGTGAGGGCAATATTTCATTCGGCCTGTCCTCTTACGGATATGACGCCAGATGCTCCGAAGATTTTAAGATTTTCACAAATGTCGATAACGCCATGGTTGACCCGAAAAACTTCTCGGATCAGAGTTTTGTTGACAGAAAGACTGATATTTGTGTAATACCGCCGAACAGTTTTGTGCTGACCCATACTGTTGAATATTTCCGCATCCCTAAGGACGTGCTGGTGATATGTCTGGGGAAAAGTACCTATGCACGGTGTGGATTAATTGTTAATGTGACTCCTCTGGAACCTGGCTGGGAAGGTCATGTAACGTTGGAAATATCCAACACAACCCCGCTTCCTGCGCGCGTTTACGCAAATGAAGGTATCGCACAGTTTTTATTTTTTAAAGGGAGTGACGTTTGTGAAACAAGCTACGCCGACCGCAGTGGAAAATACATGGGACAACGTGGAGTTACTCTTCCCCGACTTTAAAGGTGGAAAGAACATGGTCACATCGGAAAAACCCGTACAACCCTCCTCTCTCGATAAAATCAAGATTATCGGCGGGTCGCAACTGAACGGAACAATCCCTATCAGCGGCGCGAAGAACTGCGCCCTAAAACTAATGTGCGCCGCCCTTTTGACCGAAGAATCTATCTATTTCGACAACAGCCCGAACACATTGCGTGATATGGGATCTCAGGTTGAATTGCTGGAATATCTTGGCTGCTCTATCAAACGTGATGGCGATGCCATGGCCATTAATGCAGGCGCGATTGAAACATTCACCGCCCCCTATGACATTGTGCGTAAAATGCGTGGCTCTATCCTTGTACTTGGGCCGTTGCTCGCGCGCTTTGGTGAGGCAAAAGTCTCCCTTCCCGGTGGCTGTGCGATCGGCACGCGCCCTGTTGACCTGCATATCAAAGGTCTGGAGGAAATGGGCGCCGAAATCACACTGGATGAGGGGTATATTAACGCCAAAGCGCCTAAGGGCGGCCTTCAAGGCACAAAGATCTTATTCCCTAAAGTCTCTGTCGGTGCGACAGAAAACTTGCTGATGGCGGCAACATTGGCAAATGGCACAACCATTTTGGCCAACGCAGCTAAAGAACCTGAAATCAAAGACTTAGGCGAATGCCTGATTAAAATGGGTGCAAAAATTGAGGGGCTGGGAACCGATACGATACGCATCGAAGGGGTTAAATCCCTCAAAGGAACACGCCACAGCGTCATCCC
The DNA here is from genome assembly GCA_051967755.1 of Alcanivorax sp. GTDB lineage: Bacteria > Pseudomonadota > Alphaproteobacteria > Micavibrionales > Micavibrionaceae > UBA1672. The sequence goes on along the minus strand of JBQDYD010000004.1, from coordinate 30,600 downwards.
CGACCGCATTGAAACAGGCACATATATTATCGCCGCAGCCATGGCCGGCGGAAGCATTACACTTCAGAATGCGCGCGCAGAAGACCTGAGCGCTTTTCTGGGCAGTCTGTCACAAACAGGCGTAGAGGTAGAGCAATCAGGCCATGATATTGTTGTCCGCCGTGAGATTGAGCGATTACAGGGCGTTGATATTATGACGGAGCCGCACCCGGGCTTCCCCACCGATTTACAGGCACAATTTATGGCGATGCTGACGGTGGCTGAGGGCGCAGGTATGGTGACAGAAACCATCTTTGAAAACCGTTTTATGCATGTGCCTGAACTAAACCGTATGGGCGCAGACATCACAGTACAGGGCAATTCCGCAATTGTGCGCGGTGTCAAAACCCTTAAAGGTGCCGAAGTAATGGCGACTGATCTACGTGCATCCGTCGCCCTTGTTTTGGCGGGATTGGTTGCCGAGGGTGAAACCACCGTCAACCGTATCTATCACCTGGAACGCGGCTATGAAGATATCGTCGGAAAGCTTGGCGGTGTCGGCGCAAATATCACGCGAGCTTAGCAGACAACGATCATGAGCCATGACGACCAAAGCGAAATAGACCAATACGATCAATTCAGGATTAAATCGGTTAGTAAAAAAGCTTGGTTCGCCTTTTTAACGCTCCTACTCGTGGGTTGCTATGGCTTTACGACATATTGCTTTTTTCTATTTTTCTTCGCCGGTAAAAATGACATTACAGGAACCATGTTCCTATCTTTTCTGGTTGGGCTACCTTTTACAATCGGTTTCATTTCGGCGCATATCATAAGAAGACATCTGAATATAAAATTCTTCTTAGGGTTTCTGTTGTGCCTATTACCTCTTATGGGGGTTATTTTTGCCTCCTATATCTTTATGGGAGAGGGAGTAATCTGTGTAATTATGGCACTTCCGTTCTTTATTTCCATTTTATTTATGGGGTGTTGTTTAGGATGGAGCTTAGCTGCACATCAAAAAAATTCAAAAAAGTTGGTAAGTCTTATCGCCCTAGCTCCCCTCGCCTTCGGTAGTGTGGAACAGCATTTTCAACCGCAAGACACATACCATAGATTTGAAAAAGAAATCCTCATCAACGCGCCCGCAGAAGAGATTTGGCCACTCCTCCTTAACCCGCAAGATATTAAGCCATCAGAATTATCAGACGGCCTTGCCTATAAAATAGGCGCGCCATATCCCGTGGGCGCATCAACCCCCATAGCAGAGGTCGGCGCAATGCGCCATTCCGTCTGGCAAATGGGCATTACATTTGATGAGGAAATAACCGCCATTCGTGAAAATGAATATATTGAATGGAAATATCATTTCTATGATCACTCCTTCCCTGCAGGATCACTGGACGATCATATTGTGATTGGCGGCACGTATTTTGATTTGAACAAAACATCATATTCCCTGAAACCGACAGAAAACGGTTCGGTATTAACGATATCTGTGACCTATCGCATATCAACAAATTTCAACTGGTATGCGGGATTATGGGGCGATTTACTTATTCAGGACACGGCACAAACTTTGCTGGAGTTTTATAAAAAACGCTCAGAAGCACTGTAGCTTTGCATTTTTATGTACCTTATGTCATAAACAGGCGCTAAAATTAATATGTAAAGATTATGCGGGTAAAACATCATGGCAATTACAGGCGACTTTTCAGGAACAAATCCATTTCAAGACCTTAAAGATGCAGGGCTGAAAGATGATGCACTGGTGGCGTTCAACGTCGAGGTAGAGCAAAACGGCCTGCCTGACACCCCGCAAGTGCGCAATGCATACCTTATGTTCTGCCAGCATCTTTTGCAGGAATACGGCGCCGACCGAGAGATGCTTGTACTATCGAGTGTAACGCAACAATTCCCCCTTCAGGCGGCCTATACCCTGATGGAGCATGGGGATGAGCACCTGCAGAAACACGACCCGGAAGCCTATGTTGATGACGCGTTGATTGCCGCCGCAATCATTGAGCCCGCCCTTCAACGTGCAAAAGACAAAACACCATTCCTGCAAGCCGGCCTTCAAGATTCCATCATGATCATTGCGCAACATGACAACATCATGAATTCAAAGGGAAGAACATTCCATAAATCCTATATGCCGGAGGGCAGCGCCCTGCACTTGGCCCTTACGCACCAAAAGGCAAAAATGCTGGAGGGGCAATTAGAACACAGCCTTGATGACAAAGGCCAGCTTGATGATCACATGGGGCTGGCGGTCATATTACTCGCGCAACACTGTCATAATCTGGACCTGACAGGGAAAACCACGCTGGAAACCATGGTACAGCAATCACGAAAAGATTTGATCTTACACGCGAAAGCACTTTCAGGCCATGCCGCGCCGCCTAAACAGGCTGATGTCATTCAATTCCCGTTCTCGCCTCCGCCATCTTCTATTGATAATGAATAACCCTCAAGCATAGGTGTTTTTGCATTCCGCGCATCCCTATGGCATAGATAGATGCAGGATGATGCGCTCAGGGGTGAATATGACACTAAGAGATCAATTTACTGACCAAAAACAACGAGAAGCCGAAGACAATTCGTTTCAATCGGTTAGAAAGTACGGATTGATGCGTTTTGCCGATGAGGCACATTCACGTTTCATGGCAGATCTTGGCGCCAAACCCACGCGCGAAACGCGAAACGCCTACCTCATGCAAGTTGATTATATCATCGATAATTACGGATTTACGGCGCCCGAAGCCATCGAGAGCGTGGTTAATCATGAGCGCATGCGATCGACCAAGGCCCTACATGAACTTGGCCCCGCCTATTTACAGGAAACATCATCCATTAAGGAAGTCAGCCCCGAATTATATGCGGCGGCCATGGCATCGTCCGCTGTTAAACCCGGACTTGATCTGGAACGCCAAACCGCATTGCTTGGCGAAGATGCGATGAGCATGATCACCACCACCGAATTATTCTATGAAGAGCATGGGCGCTTATTCCAAAAACCATATACAAGCGCAGAGACAAAAGCACTGCACCTGACAGAAACAGCAGAACAACTAGAGCAAGTACGCAGCCATACGCAAACTCAGCTAGAGGAAAATGGCGCAATCGCACACAGCACCGCTAACTTCGGGCTAAGCCTGCTGACACATCTTTCCGGCCTTCAATTACGGCCAAACAGATCAGAATTAGAAAACCAAATGGTCGAAAACGCACGTGAAATTCACAAAGCACTAAATGAACAGCCTGTTGCCCATTCAAACGTCATGTTTGCCTTCCCCTATCAGGAACCCCCGGAGGATCCGGACATGCCGCCACCACCAACAGATGACGACTCACCGACCAACGGATAAAAAGAAAGCGCTTGCTGCGCTGCGATAATCACGTTACATAAAATACATGACTATGACGGACACAAAAAAACTCATTCTGGCCATTCCCAAGGGTCGCATTCTGAAGGAGCTAACCCCCCTTTTAGAAGCATGCAATATTATCCCTGAAGATGATTTTACGAACGACAAAAGCCGTAAATTACAGTTTTCTACCAATCATGAAAATCTTGATATTATTCGTGTCCGCGCTTTTGATGTTGCGACGTTTGTTGCCTATGGCGGTGCGCATATGGGTGTTGTCGGAAGCGACGCGATTGAGGAATTCTCATATTCGGAAATTTATGCGCCGCTTGATTTAAATATCGGCCACTGCCGCCTGTCTGTTGCCATGCCAACCGAAGAAGCAGAAAAAGAAGACCCACGCCAATGGAGCCATATTCGCGTGGCAACCAAATATCCGCACCTGACTGCGCGCCATTTCGCCCAGCGCGGCGTGCAAACGGAATGCATTAAATTAAACGGAGCAATGGAAATTGCGCCCGCCCTTGGCCTTGCCCGCCGTATCGTTGACCTTGTATCAACCGGCGGCACATTAAAAGCCAACAACATGGTGGAGGTCGAAAAGATACTCGACATTTCATCACGCCTTATCATCAACAGAAGCACGCAAAAAACGCGCTCTGCCGAAATTTCTGAGTGGATAGAAACCTTTAGAAAAGCGATAAAGCAAGCATAGGCGCGCAATGCAAGATAGCCCATCCTCCACGATCAAAAGCATCACCCTGACAAAACAAAATAATGCGAATACCACCTCTCTGGTCGAGCGTGATTATCAAATTGCCCTGAATGATTTAACAGAAGCGAGCTTGTTCCAGCCGACAGAAGACAAAAACGGCCCCTATGATCTGGAACTCTATATCGAAGATAACCGCCTTGTTTTTCACATTAGTAACAATATGGGTAAAGACCTGCCCTATCTTGTATTATCACTCAGCCCGTACCGCCGCCTGATTAAGGACTATTTTATGATCGTGCAAAGTTACGATGAAGCGGTCAGAGACGGAAAACCATCGCGCATCGAAGCCATCGACATGGGCAGACGCGGCCTTCACAATGAAGGGGCGGAACTGCTGAAAGATCGCCTGAAGGAAAAAATAACCCTAGACATGGATACCGCACGGCGCCTGTTCACCCTGATTTGTGTATTGCACACAGGCAAAACCCATACGATGCGCTAAGATCTTTCGAAAATCTTTATGGTTTCCGATTATAGTGAAAAGATATTTGCTTTATGCAAGCACAATAAGTATAAACAGTTTGAATTATTTGACTTAATAAGGAAAAGAAGAAATAAGCCTATGGCAAAAGAAGATCTCATTGAATTTAAAGGTGTTGTCACCGAAGTCCTTCCAAACGCAATGTTTCGCGTAACGCTGGAAAACGAACATGTTATCCTTGCGCACACTGCAGGTAAGATGCGCAAAAACCGTATCCGCGTTCTGCAAGGCGACTCTGTTGTTGTTGAAATGACACCATACGATCTGACCAAGGGCCGCATCATTTTCCGCGAAAAATAACCCCGAAAATCAGACACATAAGAAGGCCAACATGACGGCCAATTCACAACATAAAAAATTAATTCTGGCCTCCGCATCACCGCGCAGGCTTGATTTGCTTGGGCAACTTAACATTACCCCTGATGATGTTATTGCCGCAGATATAGACGAATCCCCTAATAAAGATGAGCTCCCCCGCCAAATCGCGCTGAGACTGGCCGTAGAAAAAGCACAGAAAATTCGCGAAGATCATAAAGATGCGTTTATTATCGCCGCCGATACCGTTGTTGCCTGCGGCAGACGTGAAATGCCAAAAGCATTAAACGAAGACGATGCCAGAAAAAGCTTAACCCTGCTCTCCGGCAGAAGACATCATGTTTATGGCGGCATTTGCGTGATCACCCCCGAAGGCAAAACCATACCCCGCCTGTGCGATACTGTCGTCAAATTCAAACGCCTATCCCCGCAGGAAATTGAGGCATACCTCAACTCCGGTGAATGGGAAGGTAAGGCCGGAGGCTATGCAATACAGGGGTTAGCTGCCGGCTTCATATCAAACATCCAGGGCTCTTATTCTAATGTGGTTGGATTATCACTTTATGATATAATGCAACTATTGAGCGGAAATAATTTTTTCGTAAAAACAAATAGATAACCGACGCAAGAAAGCCTGTTTTGGATATACTCATCGAAGAATATGAAGGAAAGCTATGGTCTGTGGCCCTTGATAAAGGGCGCTTAGACGGCTTGGAGATTGACCCAACAAACGAAACGGTTCGATACGGATCCATTTTTCACGGGAAAGTAGAGCGTATTGACACTTCCCTGGATGCTGCTTTCATCAATCTGGATGGTGATAATTACGGGATTTTATTCAACAAAGATGTTCGATTTGAGGATAAAGACGGACAAATCAAAAAAGGCGGCGATACCGCCATCGGTAAAGTCTTAAAGCCCGGTGATATGATCCCCGTACAGGCAAAAGTCGCGCATATCGCAAGTGGCGAAGACGTTTATCAGGATGAAAATAAAATCGCACAAGTCAGCATGGATATAACCATTTCGGGGCGATATCTTATATATGGCCCTATGCTCTCTAAAAACCGCATATCACAACGCATCAGGGGCAATGACCTGCGCAAAGGTCTGGATAAAATGATGGCTGATCTTGAAGGCCCCCAAGGGTTTATCCTGCGGTCATCGGCAGCAGGCCTGCAAACAGACATCCTAAAGCGAGAAGCCAGAATTCTGCGAGAAGTCTGGAGCAGTATATCCGAATATTTTGTCGGCACATCCCCTGCCCTGATCGCGCTTGGCCCCGATTCCATTCAGCGCATTTTGGGGGATAAGGCCATCAACCCGATTGAGCGGATCGAAGTTGTGACAATGGATCATTTTGAACAAATCGAAGACTGGTGCTCTATCTTTGCCCCGGATTTGGTTACAAAAATCACCCCCATCGAACTCAATGACGCATCGAGAGACCTTGCCTTGTTGGATTATCGCGACGTTCTGGGGCAAATCGAAAGTCTGTTTCAAAGTTACGTCTTGCTTGAACATGGAGGCAGCATGATCATTCAAGAAACTGCCGCCCTGACCGCAATTGACATCAACAAAAGCAGCGATAAACGATCTCACCTTGCGGTTAATCTGGACGCAGCAAAAGAAATTGCGCGCCAAATTCGTCTGCGCAATATTGGCGGGATTATCATTGTCGATTTCCTGAAAACAAACAAAAAAGACCAAGAGAAGCTTTTACAATTACTGGATGAAGAAACATACGGTGACCCATGCACCGTGCAAATTCACGGTTTTACCAAACTTGGCCTTATTGAAATGACACGCAAGCGGCGCACACCGTCATTGGATAAACGGTTTGATAGTATTGCGTTTTAACGCTTGCCCTGCTATGTAGAATTTGCATAAAAACAAAAAAAAATGCTAAAGTTGTGGGATATAAAAAAAGGGTGATGAAATGGGTGTTTCCTTTTCAAAAGTTGTAAGCAACACTGCGAAGGCTGTAGGACTTAGTTTCCTATTGGCATCATGCGCCAGCGTCCCCAAGGATACAGATAAAGGCCCTGCTCCCGACCCGAATGCAACCTATGAGCATTCAAACAAACCATTTAGCCCGCCGATAGCGCCAAAGAAAGACGGCGAAGGAAAATTAAGCCCCTTTGAATCCAGCAACGAAAACTGCAAGCCTGAAAACATAGAGGCAACCAATGCAGATTGCCTGAATATGGAATAAGGGGATATAAATGAGCGGAGCCCCTACCGGAGTAGATACAGAACAAAATACTGACAACATACACAACGAAGGTATGTCCAGAGAAGACGCATATAAACTTGGCGTCACAGAGGTTAATAAAGACGACCCAACCATTTTCATCGACCCTGATAAAATCAGAATACGCCCCCCCGGCCCGCCCGGAAAACGCATCGGCTCCCCCGATTCTGCGGCAGGTCAATCGCTTGAGCGCCAAATTGAGCGTCAAGCAAATGGTGGTACAAGAGCCCTTCATGATACGTATTATGAAGATGAGGATGAGCCAAAGTCAGTTGGACAAATGGCGCGGTCTTTAAAAAATTATGGCCCGGCCGCAATGGCGGACTTAAATGTAAATGGCAGAGATCACGGAATGGCAATTATTCCTGATCATAGTTTTGACTCTAAAAAAGAGATAGTCTTCGAATTCACTGACCATTTTGATCGCAGCACAAGAAAAGAAATTCTGGAAAACATGCCCGGCACCAACCATGACTGGATGCGCTTAATCGGGAACCACGAAGGTGCGCATGCCGCCGGTCAAGAGTATGGCGATTCATATCTGGATACATTAATCGAAGAAACACGCGCAGATCGTATAACACGCGATAAATTGCTTGAACGTGGTCAGGGCGACCTTGCCCTCGCATTCAAGGATTTAAGAGCGCTTGCCGGACGCGTTGATCCGACACACTCCAGCGCCCCGCTAACCAACTCGAGCGATCCTGTCACAGATATACACCTAGAGACCGCATGGGAGTTTAGAGAAAATGCTGACGAAGCGGTTGATGATAATTTTGACTGGGATTCATACCAAGGTGACGCAGAGGATGCGCAAGAGCTCTTGAAAGAGAATCCGGAAGCCTATTTCGCAACAGCCCAAGAACAACTTGATGTATACGAAGCCGAAATTATGGCCCAATACCAAGAGAGCCCAGAAAACCTTGATCATCAAAGAGCCGTTATCGAAGCACAAATAATAATCGGTTATCACAAGAATTTTGAAGATGCGTATCGCCGCCGCGTGATGGGAGAAGACCTTCCGGAGAGAGCACCGATCCAGATCATCACACAGGAACAAGAAGACGCCTATATGGCGAATAAAGACCTGCACGAACAGATAACAGCCATCGAAAACGACATGTCCCTCCCCCTGTATACGGGTGAGTTTGCGACCAGCACACTCTTTGATGATTATGACTGGGAAAGCTATCGCGAAGATGTGCGTGATCGATATGATCTTACAACGCTGGAACGGTACGAATTAAAATTAGACCTTTTGGAAGCCAAGCAAGATGAAATCGTGAATGACTTTCAGAACAATCCGTCTCTCGAAACACTGGAGAGAATGCTTAACTTAGAAAAAGCCATCAATGAAACAGCCGAAGACATCAATGGTTTCAGGGAAAACAGATACGGTGATGAGGCAGAGTTAATAAAGCCGGTAAGCTTTATCACGGATCTGGACAAACAAGAATTTCTGATCGCACACGTCCAAGAAGAAGAACGCCGACAAGAAATACAAAATGAAATAGGCGAAGTCAGGCAAGACCACTATCTTCAAGCGAGAGAAAATTATACAGAAGAAGTCGTATTCGCAGATTTTGATTGGGAATCCTACGAAGGTAAAGCAACAAATCCGGACGAACTATATGACGAAAATGTAGCGGCATATCACAATGCAGAAATAACATATCTTGAGAACATGAAAGCCGAGGCCTTGGCCGCTTACGAAGCTGATCCCTCCTACGAAAACACAGGGAAACTGCTTGAGGCACAGCATATTATCAATGACCGATACGATGCGATAAACGTCGATAGAGACATATATGCTGCTGGATCTAAGCCGTACCAAGAACTGAGCATAGAACCATTTGTCCCCGAAGATGTGGAAATAGAATATTACAGAGCGCGTATTGAAAAAGAAGCCACGCCGGAAGTGGAAGCAGATGCTGATGCTGATGCTGATGCTACGGCTGGGTCAAACGCAGAGCAAGTCAGCATTCAGGAAGAAGATAAAGGGTATCTCCAATCCCCTGACGGGTCTGCCTATACCGCAGATGTTAATGTCGCCGCGGGCGGTGAACCAAATGTAGATTTCAATACAGGCATTACAGTTAGCGGTATGTCTATGAGCAGTTTTTTTGATCAGAACGTAAATCCTGCGCCCAATGAAATCACCTTGGTCAGCGCAACTGAGCCGCAAGCAGATCAGGATATCACAATCGATCCGGCCATTCATCAGCAACAAGACAACACCCAAAGCATACAAACTTTGGGATAAAATCAAAATTTTCCAATATTTTCATGATACAACCCGGTTTTTACACTGGACACTACGGCTTCATTCTTTTATAAGCTTTATACCCTTTGATGAGGAACCCATGCCCGGGTAGCTCAGGGGTAGAGCAAGGGATTGAAAATCCCTGTGTCGGTGGTTCGATTCCGCCCCCGGGCACCATTTTACTTTTCCCACACACATTATTTTAAAGCCTTAAATTGACGTGCCTACACGCCATTTATCCGTTTTTACATTTATTTTACATGAACATGACACCGCGTTGACACCTGATAACGTCAAGCATGCTTGAATGCTTCTATACAACTGAGTTTAAAAAACAAAGGGAGAAGCACAATGCATACGCCACGAAAGCGCCACTACTTATCACTTTTCACATTATTTATTGCCGCCCTTACCCCGCACGCAGTACAGGCCAAAGATGATATAGAGATAACCACACGGATCAGTCACCCCTATCTTGAGCCGGGAACAGAACAAACTGTTTTTTTCAAAATAGGATTACAAGGTAAAAAACCTCATACAAACACAGAACGGCCGGCGATTAATGTCGCGCTTATCTTGGATAAGTCCGGATCAATGTCAGGGCAAAAAATAGCAGATGCAAAAAATGCCTCAAAAATGCTGGTCGATCGTCTGAACCCCAATGATATAGTGTCCGTCATCGCTTATGACAACCAACCCCACGTCATTGTGCGTGCACAGCCCGTGCTACACCCGGAAATGATCAAGGCAAAAATCAATCAAATCCGAGCCAACGGAGGCACTGCCCTTTATCATGGCGTTGAAACCGGAGCGCGCGAATTACAAAAATACTTCACTGACAACCAAATCAGTCGCGCAATCCTTCTCTCTGACGGCATCGCCAATGTCGGCCCCAGCGCCCCAAATGAATTAGAAGCACTTGGCCGCCATTTAGCCAGTGATGGCATCAGCGTAAGCACCATCGGCCTGGGTCTGGGATATAACGAAGACCTGATGGCCCGCCTTGCCGCAAGTTCTGACGGAACGCACCAATTTGCAGAAAGCCCGAGCGATTTAGCACAAGCCTTTGATTGGCAATTCGGCAAAATGGCAAGCGTCGTCGCAAACGGAACGGAAGTCACAATCAACTTCGCAGATAATGTCACCCCTATCAGAGTTTTGGGCAGAGAAGGACGTGTTTCAAGCCATAGCGCTTACTTTAACCTCAATGAAATATTCTCTACTCATGAAACTTACACCTTGGTTGAGGCCAAAATCAAAACGCCCACAACTGCGCATCAACGACTACCCTTGGGACACACGGTTATCAGCTATCGTAATTTAAATACCATGAGTGTTGTTCAACATAACCGCGGGCTCTATGCCGATATTTCGCGTGATATGAACTTGTTGCGCAATACCCGCGATACAGACGTTATCATTGCCGCAACAGAGCAGATTTCCGCCCTAAAGCATCGGGAAATTATAAAACTCCGTGATGAAGGCCAGACTGCTGAGGCGACAACACAGCTTGAGGAATTGAGTAAAAACGTCAATCAAGCCGGCGAAGACATGAACTCAGGGAAACTTCAACGCTACGGCGAGATTCTGAAACAACAATTAAACGATTTAAAGAATAATCTGGACTGGAACAAAAGTAGAAAGAAAGGTACAGCCACCCTTCAAAGTGTAAGCTTTGGCACGATTTAACCCCACCATATCGCAAGGCACCGCCGAAACAGCGCGTGCCTTGCGGTTCGTTTTTAGGTACACTGAATATAATGAAAAAACACCTCATCTTTGTTTTGATATTCCTCATCATCAGCCCGATTCTTACGGTAAGCTGGCTCTGGCACAACATGATCGAAAGTGAAAAAGACATTATTCAATGCCGATACGAAAAAGAATTATTGGCCAGAGAATTGAGCACTCCCTTAACCATTGAATACCCTAAGTCCGACCTCCCCCCAACAAATGACACAAAACATTTACGGGTTTTATTAATTACCCTAAGCTTTTTTGTACTTGGAGGGTATTTCTTTCGGGAATACCTCACGCATCTTGGCAAGTCATCCCAACAAGTCTCTTTTGTCAGCCAAGTGTCACATGAGCTAAAAACCCCGCTCACCAATATAAAGCTATATACGGACCTTCTGACACACGAACAGGAAAACAACCCTGACGCTATCAAAAAGCTAAACGTTATTGCACAGGAAACCCAACGATTGGAACAACTCGTCAATAATGTGTTGAAATTTGCGAACGGAGAGAAACTTTCACTGAACAAGCACCCCTGTAACGTGACAGAATTACTTCACACGATTGCTCAGGGCTATGAAATGCGTTTAAAGCAAAAAGGCATGACCATTAATATAAAAAGCGATGCCGAAAACAAAACACTCGACCGCGATGTTATAGAGCAAGTACTCATCAACTTAATTTCGAATGCCGAGAAATACGCAGCCGATGGCAAAAAAATAAACATTATCGCAACACAGAAACAAGACAAGCTCTCAATTATTGTCAAAGATTACGGCCCGGGAATACCGAAACATCTGCGTGAACAGATTTTTGCACCTTTTGCGCGCGGTGATAACAACGCGAGCGCAGTTTCATCCGGCGTGGGTATTGGGTTACCGCTTTGCCGAAACTTACTTCATGCCCATAAGGGCAGCTTAACACTTTTAGAAACACAAAACGGCGCCGCCTTTGAGGTACTGATATGAAAATATTAATCGCAGAAGATGATATAAACATTTTAAACGGGGTCAGTGAAATCCTTACGAATGAAGGTTTTCAAACCATCAAAGCGCAAGACGGGCAAGAAGCCCTCGCTCTATACAAATCTGAAAACCCTGACTTTCTATGTCTTGATATAATGATGCCGCACCTTAACGGATATGATTTATGCAAAGAAATCAGAAAAACAAACACGCATATTCCCGTGATTTTCCTCAGTGCCAAAGATGAAGAAATTGATCGTGTATTAGGACTGGAACTGGGCGCGGATGATTTTATTACAAAACCCGTCGGCATGAGAGAGCTTATCGCGCGGATCAGAGCCGTTGCCAAACGGTGCTTAAAACACGATAACCCGCAGAAAGAAAACCAGTTTTTGATTCTGGGCGATCTGCATTTATACCCCGCTCAACTCAGAGCACACCGACAAGAAACGGGTGAAGAAATCGATCTAAGCCTGCGCGAAACCAAAATACTAAAATTACTGCACGACCACAAAACAAAGGTCATAGACAGAAACATGCTGCTCGATCATTGCTGGGGAGAGCATATCATGCCCGAAAGCCGCACAGTTGATCAGCATATTGCAAATCTACGCAAAAAAATTGAATTAGACCCGCAAAATCCGGCCATTATTAAAACAGTTCAAGGTGCGGGATATCGCCACGAATAACCTTATTCAATACCAAGTTGGTCTAACAGGTTCTCTTCGCCTTCATTATCGAAAAATCGTGAAAGAATAATCAGGCTGTTTCTGGCAGGATGACCTTCAATTTCTTGCGCCACGGCACTCGCCTCATTCGGATCTATGTTTAGATTATCTTTCAATAACGTAATCAGGCTCTGCGCAACCTCCGGATCAGGGTTTTGCGCCATAACGGCGATCAAGCTTGCCGTTGTTTTCGGATTATCAGGCGCCAATTCAGACAAACTTTTAAACAGTGCCGTATTCACCGCTTTATTAAGATGTGTATTATTACTATTCTCAAGTACGTCATCCACCAATATTTGCGCGACCTCTTCTGCGGCCTCAGGGTTCTGCCCTGCCCAATCTGATAACCCGGAAGCAAGTGATACCTTCACCTCCTCAACATGTGATCCCGCCTTTAAAAACAAGCCTGCGATCAATTTACGACGCTCTTCTTCGCCTTCCGCGGTTTCTCCGGTTACAGTTTCAATATTCTCACGCCAATTCTCACCATATGTCTTTTCCAACAAATTCGTGACAGCATTTAGATGGTTATAGTTCTTTGCGATTTTTTTCGCGATTTTCCCTGTAAGGTCAGAATGATGCTCCGCCCACATAGGTAAAGCATCAGCCAAGGCCAAATTAACGCCCATGCCTTTATTCTTTGATAATTTTTTCGCAACGTTTTCAGCCATCTGCGGATTTTCATCCATCCACGAAAACAGCCCCTCTGCCAACGTCATCCCAACACCGCGATCCCCTTCCGCGGCCATATGGTACGCAGTTTCCCCCGCCAAATCAGGGTCACAATCCGCCCATAACGGGATTTGCTTTGCAACGGCAATCCGCACGTTTGGATTATCATCAGCCGATAATGTTCTGATAATAGCATTCGCCTCTGCTTTTTGCTCATCTGTCTCCGCATCACGCAATTTAGTCAACGCGCCGGGCAATGCATGCTCAATTTTCTTATCTATATCTTTGGATCGCCTCAGAACATCCAGCGCGACCTGAAAGGATTCTGAGAGTTTTGGTGATATCTGACGCTCAGAATCATCGGGCAACTGCTGTTGCATCTGCTCTGTTACATCACTTGTAAGATGCTCTTCTCCACCTGACATATTAACCCCTATTACAAAAGACAAACATTGTACGAAACTTTATTACACTAAAAAATTTTCTGTAAAGTAGATCAGAGACAAATTTTTGTCAAAGAATCAAACTTGATAACGAACGATATTATACAAACACCCCTAGATTATATCCTGCACGCGCCATAACGGACAGACAACAGTTACGTAATAACAAGCCCCGGCTTACTATCGCGATCCAGATAACTTTCTAATCTGCGTGAAAAATCCCTAATACGCAAAGATGCCAATTCATTACGAATAAAAGACACCCCCTTATCCAAAGTCAGCGATATTTCATCTGTTGTCAGTTTATTAAATGCTTGTGCACGTTCTGATATATCATCCGGCATACGACGATTTGGCGGTATTGCGGCATCTTTAATCATATCCGCAAAATTCTCGGGAAACCCATCTGAGTCATCGCCGGTGGCCTTAAAAATAGCGCTGGAAACAAGCCAAAACCTTGACTTTTCCTCAGATGCTCTGATCAAATCATTTAACGCAGTTTCACCGCCGACCTTATATTCGGGAACAAATTGTTGCACGAAACGCTCTTCCGCGCTCAACATATAATCACACGTCTCCTCATATATTTCCTGAATATCAGAAATTATTTGTTGGGTTTGCTCCGGTGCATACTCAATAGAGTCCAACATGGCCTGAATTTCTGCCGCTATATCTCTGCCTTCGTACATATCCCCCCTCGGAATAACCTTTGGATACTTATGACTATATATAAAGAGTAAAACACTTGGAAAGGAAAATCCCGAGCGATCTTCTTAAAATTTAACTATAATTTTACCAAATTCTTACGTGATCTTAACGTTTTCCGTAATAAAATTGATAAGTGCCCTAGATAACGGGCTCATAATATATTTGAATTTTTGGATATATATTTTTTTGGTTTAAGGTGTGGGGACACTGACATGGCATACAAAGTTTTTGATGATTTGAATTACAATGAAGGTTCACAGTCCACGAACGTTCATAAAATCATCCTTGATAGTGATAGCGGGCAGCGGGTTGAACTTCCGGACAGCTCCTACGTCAGTGATGCAAACATCACACGCAGTGGCGCCGACCTGATCTTAGAAACCTCCGATGGAACAGTCATCGTCGAGGGCTACTTCTCTGCCGCAACACCTCCAAATTTGACGGCCCCTGATGGCACAACGCTAACGGCGGACCTTGTTAATTCCTTCATACGTGGCGGTGACAAATACGCCGAAACAAGCACACAAACCGATGTCTCCCCCGTTGGTGCCGTTCAGGAAATCGCAGGAGAAGCCACAGTAACCCGCGTGGACGGTACGGTTGAGGTCGTCGGGATTGGCACACCAATATACCAAGGTGACGTTGTAGAAACAGATGAAAACGGCGCCGTGAACATCATGTTCATCGACCAAACAACTTTTGCAGTGTCCGAAGATGCGCGCCTTGCGATTGATGAATATGTATTTGATCCGGCAACACAAACCGGAACAACCAACTTTTCCGTCCTGAAAGGGGTTTTCGTCTTTACATCCGGTCTTATCGGCCGTGAAGACCCTGACGACGTTATGATCAACACGCCTTCAGGCTCTATTGGTATTCGCGGTACAATTATCGCCGGTGATGTAGATGAAGGTGAGATTACAGTCATTGAGGGCGCCATTGTCCTTCATGACCTTGCAGGCAACACGATGACACTGTCTACACAGTTCGAAACGGCAAAATTCAACCTGTCAGACAGCACGATCGAGCATATGGGAGAGCTTGCCGCCAACGATGTATCCTCAAAATTCATGAGCGTTTCAACCGTTGCTGCCGATTTGTTCTCATCTATTGAAGATGCCGCAAACGACGATACAACCTCCTCTTCTGATGACAGTGACGACGGATCATCCGCCTCATCAGAAGACAGCGAAGACACAGAAGCGTCAGGGGAACAATCTCAGGATTCAGAAAACACTGAACAAAATGACGAAGAAGCCTCTGCCGAAGAAGTCATCACAACAGATGATATTATTGAGGCATCTGAAGACGATCAGACAGAGACAACCGAACCGTCTGAGCCATCCTCTGACAGTCAAGAAACCGCATCAGATAGCGGGCAGACAGATACGGCGGACACCGCGCCTTCGCAACCATTCGACCAAGCAGATCCACCTTTTTCAGTTTCTGTCACACGTTTGCCATTTACTGAAAACACCAACGGATCCAATGTTGCGATCGTGCACGGTAATTTCACAGACGTAACGAACCTAACGCTGTTGGGAACGTCCGTTAATTACTATGAAATTAACCGCATTGATGACAACACACTGATAATCAGTTTAAAACCCGGTGTTTCTATTGATCACGAAGATGAGTATCCCCTCTTCTTTAGTGCAAGCAATGAATCCGACAACTTGACTGTTGTACAACAAATAAACCCGCTCTCCCTCAATCAGGATGAGCCGGTAACATATGATGCAGTTGCACCCAATGTCTCAGGCGTTGATAACTATTTCAGCGGCTCAGACGATACAGTTCTGACATATGATTTAAATCAAGAGTTTCAAGATGAAGAAGGCATTACCGGCCTAAGCCTTGTCGGCACACCATCTCATGCAGATTTATCAAGCCTGACTCTGGTTGATGGTATTCTAACTGTACAATTAAACAGCGGCGTTTCAGACGGAAGCTTCACCTTTACCATACAAGCAGACACGGCCACTGAATTTGTACAAGAAACATTTACATTTGATATCCATGCAGCAACAACCGGCTCCAGCACCATTATCTCGACAAATGCTGTGTATTCAGGCAATGACACCAACATTACGGTTGCTGCTAATAATGTCAGTGTCTTTTCTGACATTGATAATTCCACGAATTATATACTGATTTCAGGTGATGATGCATATGTTAAATCAGGGGGCGGTGATGATGAAATCACCGTTAACGCCGGGTCAAATAATTATCACATATATGCTGATGCAGGTGATGACATCATTCATCACAATGATGTCCTTGGTAAGGCCTATGGTGGTGATGGCGATGATAAGTTCGTCATAAAAAACAACACTGCTCAGGGTAATCTGGAATCATACACAACAGCGGCAAGCAAGATTGATGGCGGTGATGGTGTTGACACACTTCACTTTAACTCGTCAACCTCAGGCAATATCAACCTCAGTAATGTTGATAACGGACTAATTACTAATATCGAGATTCTGGATTTTGATAACGGGACAGGTCATGTCATCGATATCCATTATGATGATGTCATCAATATGACAGACGACAGCAATACACTCATCATTGATTTAGATGCGAATGACACACTTAGCTTTAACAACACATCACCTAATACATTCTTCCAGGCCCCCGGCACTGTCGAAGTAGACAGTCAGACATACAACGTCTTTACGGATGGCACTGTGACATTATTAGTCGATGTCGAAAGCACAAATGTAAGCGGCATCGTCTAAAAAAACGGTCACAAATACAAACAGCGTACGTGTGGGTAAGGCTGTGGATAAAAATCTAATAAGATTTTTCCACAGCCACTTTCCATTTGGCATATTTTTTATCCATAACCGCGGAATCTTCTTGGCGGGTATAAACTCGGTCCGCTTTCCACGCCGTTGCGCTATCCTCCAAACTGTCAAACACGCCAGACTGCACCCCAGCAAGGCAGGCCGCCCCCCACGCCGTACTCTCCGTAACCTTAGGTATTTCAATGGTTACACCCATAATATCGGCAAGAAACTGGCACATAAATTTGTTTTCTACCAAACCACCATCGGCGCGTAATACATCAATAGACTGGCCACTATCATTGCGCATCGCCGTCAACAAATCGCGTGTTTGATATCCCTGCGCCTCCAGCGCGGCACGTACGATATGTTCCTTATGTGTATCCCTTGTAATCCCTGTGATAACACCGCGTGCATCCGGTTCCCAATATGGGGCGCCCATACCTGTGAACGCCGGCACAAAATAAGCCCCCGCAGTATCCTTGACCGACGCCGCCATATCTTCCGTTTCATCGGCGTTATCAAAAAACCCGAAATTATCTCTCAAGAACTGAATTGCAGTCCCCGCATTAAAAATTGACCCCTCCAATACATATGTTGCTTTGCCGTTAATTTTGTAACCTATAGTTGTAAGCAATTTGTTCTTTGAACGCGTTGCATCATCGCCTGTATTAATCAATGCAAAGCACCCTGTACCATATGTTGACTTCACCATCCCCGGGTTAAAACATCCCTGACCTATCAATGCGGCCTGTTGATCACCCGCCATTCCGCCAATGGTCAAACCACCTTCAATAATATTACCCTCTATTTGGCCAAAATTAGATATATTGTCAGATATCTCAGGCATCATAGACCTAGGTATATTCATAGCTTCAAGCATGTCATTATCCCAATCCTGACCAATAATATTATACAGCATTGTACGTGATGCATTGGTCGAATCAGTGATATGAACTTTGCGACCTGTTAAATGCCAAAGCAAATAACAATCAATTGTCCCAAACAGTAAATCTCCATTTTCGGCGCGTGCCCTTGCCCCTTCCACAGTATCTAAAATCCATTTAATTTTAGTCGCAGAAAAATACGGGTCCAACAAAAGGCCGGTATTATCAATGACTTTCTTTTCCAGACCTTCACGCCTTAAAGTTGCACAAAAATCAGACGTACGCCTATCTTGCCAGACGATCGCATTATAGACAGGCGCCCCTGTATTTTTATCCCAAATCACTGTCGTCTCGCGCTGATTTGTAATGCCCACCCCTGCAATTTGCGCCGGAGTAATATCCGCATCCTTAATAACTTTTTGCACAGCCCATACAATATCATCCACAATGTCCTGTGGATTTTGTTCAACCCATCCATCCTGTGGATAATACAGCTTCAACTCCTTTTGGGCGATCGCATGTATCTCCCCCTGTGGCGTGAAAAGAATTGCACGCGAAGAACTCGTCCCCTGATCGATAGATAGTAAAAATGAGCTCATAAAAAACCTCGCTCCCTTTTTCTTGTGTGATTGAAATTTTACTGCGCAATAGAAAATGCGGCTTCGATATTTTGCAGCGTCTCATCCGAAACATGCAACGCCATCTTAGAACGACGCCAAACCACATCTTCTGATGTTGTGGCCCATTCATGCGTTTTTAAATAATTGATTTCTGCGGCATAAACACCATCACCATAGTGCGCCCCCAAATCCCCGATAGATTTTTTATCATTTAAGAAAAAATCCATATGCGTGCCATAAGCGCGTGCGTAACGCCAAATCAGAGTATCAGGTAGCCATGGATAAAGTTTTTTCTGCGCCCTGCAAAATGCATTAAAACTCTGTTCACCGATATCACCACCGGCCAGAGGCTCACGTGCAGTCCAGGCCTGCTTCGTACGCGCGGACAAAGCCATAAGCCTGTCCACAACATCTTCTGCAACCACACGATACGTTGTTAGCTTACCCCCAAAAACAGAGAGCAAAGGCGCATCATATCGTGAATGATGATAGATCAAGTGATCCCGAGTTACTTTTGACGCGCTTTGATTTCCATCATCCAACAAAGGGCGGATACCACTAAACGTAAAAACGGCATCATCCTTCGTAATGCTTTTTTCAAAACCGTCATTGTACGCATTACACAAATAATCAATCTCTTCGTTAGAAATACGTGCATTACGCGGATCATCGTGGAAATCTTCCTCCGTCGTGCCCACCAACGTATACTTCCCCTCATAAGGGGTAACAAAGACGATACGTCCGTCACCTTGTTGCAACACATAGGCCTTATCCACTTCGTGCTGACGCGGTAATATCAGATGGCTCCCCTTAACCAGGCGCACCGAAGGCAAGTCGGGATCATCCCCGCCAAGCTCTATAGAATCCAGAAATTGCCTGACCCAAGGCCCGGTCGCGTTGACAACCATTGACGCACTCACCTTAATGGAATCATCTGAACGCGTATCACGCAAACTAACGCGCCAACGCCCGTCATGTATCTCCAGCTTATCGCAGGCGGTATATGTTAAAACTTTGGCTCCACGCCCTGCCGCATCAACTGCATTCATAACCACAAGGCGGCTGTCATCTGCCTGACAATCCATATAACCGAACCCACTTTTTACGGTGCGTTTCATCGGGTTTTGGTCATCACTGAGGGTGTCGAACTTTATAAATCTGGAATCCGGCAAGGATTTATTACCCGCGAGCCTGTCATACAGCCACAACCCAAGGCGCAGCATCCATTTCGGGCGCCCCCCTTCCTCCATAGGAACAATACATTCAATCGGCCATATTAAATGCGGCGCGGCCTTTAACAACGCCTCGCGCTCATGCAATGCCTTCCTGACAAGACCAAATTCATAATGCTCCAGATAGCGCAAACCGCCGTGTATAAGCTTTGAACAAGCCGAAGAGGTTGCACCGGCCAGATCCTGCGCCTCAACCAACAAAACAGACAAGCCCCGCCCCGCAGCATCGCGCGCAATGCCTGCTCCGTTAATACCACCACCAATGACGCATAAATCGTAATGAATGTCTTCCATCTTACCCACAAGGATACAGGAAGTTATGCACAATTAAAAGGCATCGATAAAAGCTTCTATTTATTTATTTTTCGTGCGGCGACACGTATCTTCGCTTCAAGCTGTGGGAGAGTGAATGGCTTACGAATATAGGCCGTTGCCCCCGACGATTTCGCCTCAAGAACAGAATCCATATCATCACGCCCTGTCACAATCAAAAACGGCATATCTTTGTACACAGAGCGCACCTGACGCAACAGCTCCACCCCGTTCATTCCCGGCATATTCCAGTCACAGATAATTAAATCAACATAATCGTCCAGCGCATCAAGAAAACTAAGCGCCTCTCGCCCATCTGTTGCCTCAAATGCCTGCGTCAGCCCGATATCCATTGTCATGCTCTTGATCATGGCTCGCACATCGTCCTGATCCTCCACGATCAAAACTGTAATATCTTCTACGCGTTTTCCTTTTACGGTCATCAGGATTCCCCCCCTGCAATTTTAGAACCCGTTGCCTTCCACCTAGATCGCCCATGATCTTGGGGAACACTCCCTTGACTGGCCTTCAACTCTGAATAGAGCGTTCTTGCAAAGTCGTCATATCCGATGGGTTTCGCCATAAAAGGCGCCCCCTCAGGCACCTCAACCGGCGCCATATTCCCATTAGCCGGATAACCACTCATGAATACAATATCAATATCCTCATTCAGCGCCTTCACCAATTCCGCCAGTTTCACACCATTCATGCCGGGCATACTAACGTCTGTAATCAGCACATCGATGTCCCCCTCATATTCATCCAGCACGACCAAAGCCTCATCACCATCTTGGGCACGCAATACCGTCAGCCCCAAATCACCTGCCATTGAGGAAACAACCTCCAGCAAATCCGGCTCATCCTCCACCACAAGTGCGGTGTATCCTGACAATTTAATGCTCTCAGCTTGCTGGACATCGCCTTGTAATGACTTTGTCAGTTCCTGATCTGCCTTTGGCATATAAACTGAAACCGTGGTGCCCTCACCCAACTCTGATTTCACATCCAGAACACCGCCAAGTTCATTTACAAGACCATAAACCACAGACATCCCCAGCCCTGTTCCTTTCCCCAACTCTTTGGTTGAGAAAAACGGATCAAAAATCCGCTCCACTGTCTTACTATCCATTCCGATGCCCGTATCCGAAACAGACAGGCACACAAACTCTTCCGCTTCCTCAACCTTGAGCGCAACGTGATCCGGCAATTCCTTGTATGCCTGCTCAACCAGAGAAACCTCAAGACGCCCTCCATCAGGCATCGCATCGCGGGCATTGATAGATAAATTCATAATTATCTGCCCAATAGAAGACGGGTCTCCCATGACTTTCATTTCAGTATCGGGAATAGAAACGGCAACATTAATAGTGCCCCCCAGCAGCGGACGCAACAACCCTACCTGATCTTCTGTCACCTCACGAACATCTATACAATCCTTCAGCACGATTTTATGACGACTAAAGGTCAGCATTTTTCGCGTAAGGGCACTTCCTTTATTTGCCGCACCGTCAATTTTCTCAAGATACCCCTTGGTTTTATCTTCCTGTGTGCTGCGCGAAGCCATTTCCGCGTAACCGGAAATAATAGACAAGATATTATTAAAATCATGCGCTATGCCTGCTGCCAGTTGCCCCAAAGATTTTAGCTTTTGAGAATGCGAGAACTCCGCACTTCTTCTTTTTAAGACAGTCACGTCATATGTAAGGCAGATAAACAAATCTAATTGATCTTGGTTATTGTAAACGGGTGACAAATTCATTGAATAATGGCGGCTTTCTGCCCCACGCCTTGTTTCAAGCTCAATCTCCGTTTCCTCAAATTGTTCAAGAGCCCTTAAAAATTTCCATTGGCTGTCACGATCAATCACAAGGGGCATTAAACTGCCCCATTTAACGCCCAACAAGTCACTTTGCTGCTTTCCTGCGAAGGAACAAAACGCATCATTCACAAAAATAATAGGATTGCCTTCTTGATTAGGATCACTAATCGCGAAGCCTGTCGTTGTCGACTGAATTGCCTGAATTAACGTATTATTCAGGACATTTAATTTCTTGAGGCTTTCTTCTCTGTGCCGCTCCCCGCTGACATCAATCAGTGTAAAAAGCGTCTCCCCTGAACGCAACTCCCGTGCATTTACCAGGCATAAACGCTCTTCATCCAGCGCAATTATTTCACGAAAATCAGGCAGGTTTACAAAATCGACATCCGCAGCAATAGACGCTTTTATTGCCTCATCAATATCTGCGGCATGATCATAAAGATGATCAATCAAATCAGACTTGCTCAACTCCCTTAAATCTTTACGCAAGATTTCATGCAAACGCTGCTCCGCGAGGACATTGCTTTTAAAGAAGTTTTGCTGCTTATCAAAAATGATGCAACCATGCTCTGAGGCTTCTAAAATATCATCGACCAAGCCATCTTCATAAGATTGCTTTTTATTTCTGACAAAGAAAGAAAACATAATTGCAAACACACCTATCGATAATATTGTAAGCACAATGGCGGGGCTAAGCATCAAAAATCAGGACTCCACATACACTTAACATGATGTTTATAACATATTTTTACCTATGGTTGTAAAATAAATCCACCACTATCAATTAATAAAATGATTAGGTAAAATATCGCTTCGCGTTTCCTACGCACCACCTATTATACCCTCCTCTTATGTCGTATTCACGATTTATATCATACTCCGCGATCTGTGTCTTATGCATATGCCCAAGCGACGTGGCCTTTGCACAAAAAGACGCGCAAACTCACTCCCCGGCTATATCAGGTTTTCTTGGCCTGAATACCGTCCCGAATGCGCGCATGGATAAAACCGGCACAATCCGCGCAGGAATATCCACCCTAGATCCCTTTGTGCATGGATTTATTGGCGTACAACTGGCCAAACCACTCTATTTGCAACTGCGTCAAACATCACAGACATCCGGGATTTTTCATGATACTGACAAATTGCTTCCCGGCGCAGATTTCAAACTCAGACTGACACAGGAAAACGCACATCGCCCCGCAATAGTGCTCGGCGTTCAATCGGCTATAGGGCATAAAAGAATGGCCGGAGAATACCTCGCCCTGTCAAAACGGTACAAAAATGCGGATTTCACCGCAGGATTGGGATGGGGGCGATACGGCACAGCCGCACATATAGAAAACCCCCTTGGTTTGCTCCACTCACACTTCAAAAAGAGCCGAGACATAATTAACGAAGACCCGAACACGCCTGCGGATTGGTTCACGGGAGAGCACGTAGGATTTTTCGGAGGAATTGAATATTTTCTGCCTGTCCGCGGCCTTTCCCTCAAGCTTGATTATGGCGCTGACCGATACACGGCGGAAAGCGCCCTCCTCAATTACGATCGCCCGTCACCATGGGGCGCAGGACTTTCATACAGTTATAATGATTGGGCTCAGGCTTCGGTCGGAATTCAGGGAACAGACCGCGTTATGGGGCGCATCTCAATAAAGTCATCCCCCGCCAAATGGCCATTCACCTATAATGACAAAGCCCTATCCCCGCAAATATCGGGTATTGATACCTCCACCGATCAGTACAGAGCCAACATCCACCTGCCTAAACACGCCGCATCCCCGCATCACATCGGCATAGCCGCAGCAAACGCCATAACAACAGACCACCCCACATTTAAGGAAATATCCCTGACCTTAAAGTCAGAAAACCTGACGGGGCCGACAATAAACCTCTTAAAAACCGACATAGAAAATGCCGCCTATAACAATAATCGCAGCCCAAATGAGATTTGGCAAAACACATCAATAACATCTGAATCAACACTAAAACAGCGCATGCCAAGCAAAGCAGCCCCAGATATTAACGTCACGCTTGGCATTGAAAACCAACTGAGCTTGTCGGAAGAAGATAGCGGTATACTTTACCGATCATCGGCATTAATCGGCGCAAAAACCGCGACATCACTGGGGTTTATGGGCGTTGCTCGGCTACGGGTCAACCTAAGCGACAATCTGGGAAATTTACATGACCTCAGACCAAAAGCCCTCTTACCGGTGCGAAGTGACATTGATGCGTTTGCGGACAACACTGTAAATGCAGACCGTATGTTTGGTAGCTATACACAAACCATAATCCCAAACGTACACGCAGCCCTAAGTGCGGGATATCTTGAAGAATTTTATGCCGGATTTGGCGGCGAAATCCTCTATCGCCCGATACAGTCTCGCTTTGCACTTGGCCTTGAAGCATGGCAAGCCTTCAGAAGAGATCCAAACACATCACTGGCCATCGGGTTAAACGGCCAGCAAGTAACAACAGGACATGCAAATATTTGGTATGATTTACCCTATCACAATGTGACAGCAAAACTCAGTGCAGGCAGGTTTTTGGCGGGCGATACGGGCATTTCATTCGGCCTTGAAAAACAATTCTTAAACGGGGCACGTCTGCAGGGGCAAATATCAGTCAGCAACGCCAGCGATCCCGATATTTACGGGGAAACAACCCACGCATACCACAGCCTGACTTTAACACTGCCCATTGGCTCTATTCCCTATATGCCAAACCAAAGCAATATAACAACAACATTCGCCCCCTTGGGACGGGACATTGCACAAAAACTAAACGCGCCTATAGACCTCTTCAGCCTGACCACGCCATTTACACGTGACCATATAACCACACATTGGCAAAAAGTAACCAAGAAATAATACATCTATAGGGTGTATTCAGATGAAGGGGCAAAACAAAAAAGAACCGCCTTATTATGGGCGGTCAATTTACTTATGGTTTTTACGTTTTTTATTTTCTAATGCACCGTATCTGGGATGTTTCGGTGCGTTTCGTTTTTAACTCAACACTTTTAACAATCTTGTACAAAAAGATATAAAACACACTTCGCTTCTAATTCTTTTTATTTACACTACTATAATACATAAAATTTTATGTAAATTCAAATTAACTTGATTTATCTAGTTTTTTCAATACTTTAGAAAAATCATCCGGCAAATCCGCTTCGAAAAACATTTCTTGCTCCGTAACAGGGTGAATAAATTGTATCTTCTTGGCATGAAGCATTTGCCGCCCCACACTTGATACAAACTCAACTACATCAGCATTATAACCAGACAACTTAAGAGATGACTTTAACCTTGTTGGTTGCACACCATATAACGCGTCGCCAATGATGGGGTACTTCAAAAATTCCATATGCACCCTTATCTGGTGTGTGCGGCCGGTTTCAAGCCTACACTCCACCAATGCACACGCCTCACCAAACCCCTCCACAACCTCATAATAAGTCTTAGCATCTTTTGGTAACTTACTGGTTGTACTCATTTTTAGTCGGTTATTTTTGTGACGACCAATCGGCTGATCAACAACACCCTTTCTTGGCATCGGAACCCCACAGACCAACGCCCAATATACACGGCTGAGGGTTCTGTCCTGCAACTGTGCAGATAACGACTGATGCGCATGATCATTCTTTGCCACCATCATCAAACCACTGGTTTCCTTATCAAGACGATGAACGATCCCCGGGCGAATAACGCCGCCAATTCCGGACAATGTATCCCCGCAATGATGCAGCAAGGCATTAACCAGCGTCCCGTTCCAATTACCCGCACCCGGATGAACAACCATCCCGGCCCGCTTATTCAGAACCAAAACGTCATCATCCTCATAAACGACATCAATCGGAATATCCTCAGGCTGCGGGACGGATTCCTTTGGCGGAGGCACTGATAATGAAAGCGCATCTCCCTCACTCAGGGCATATGACGCACCGGATAACGGTTTACCGTTCAACAAAACCTGACCATCATCTATCAGCGCCTTTATGCGCGAACGTGACAAATCATCACACAGCAAACTAAGCGCTTTATCCGCACGCTTCCCTGCATGCTCTTCGCCCACAACAAAACTCAACTCACCATCAGAAGAACTCATAACCAACCCATTGTTTTCAAATTATTTACATGGATCCTCATACGGATCCGACATATCACCTATCACAACCCAACCTTTTCGAACATAACCGTCATCATGTTTTTCAGATTCGGCCGATTCTTTATCATGCTCTTCATCGGCATGATGATCATCATCTTGGACAAGGTCCTGCGCGTTAATCCTTTTCTGAAGCAACGCCAACCCCTGCTTTGTTTTATCTGAAAGCTCCACATCAGGAAGTGTGATTTCACCCGCCTCATTTAACGGGATCACGCCTGTTTCCTCCACCTCACCGTCTAATGACAAATCAGGCTCAATCAGTGCAGTTCCGACCATAACGCGCTGCCCCATCGGGTTATGCAACATTTGCGAAATAAATGCATCTTTGCCCTTATAAAACGCATCCCCACCAATCGCAATGCCGCGCGGTGTAAGGGTAAGAAGGTGCGCATAGTTACTATCTCCATGCACTCCAAAGCCCGACATTTTATTGACAACGTCATCTCCTGCTTCCTTGATGGCATCACGATTGGCCCTTGCCATCATAAGCAATGAAATCAAGCCATCCTTATTCACGTCAACATCTCTGATAGTGTAATCATGAATGCCTTCATCACTCATATAATATCTTTGCCAAAGAATATCTCCGCTCCCCCAATCCAAAGAAGCAGCCCACACGCCATCCACCTGAGAATCGGTTGCCTGTACGTCTGCACCAACATAAACGGCGCCTGACTGTGAGATTACAGACGTGACAACATTGGCCGAAACTCCACGGCTGAATTCCTTTTGCCATCCTATCGATAAATCAGGATCTAAACGCAAAACCCAACCGATTTTCTTCCCATTATTATTTTCGAACCATCCCGTAGCTATATAACCACCATCCTCCCCACCACTTTTCGAAACAGACAGGCTCGATATCTCAGTTTTCTTACCCAAAATATAAGATCGACTGGCTTCCTCTTTACCATCCCGATCGATCATAATTACAGACGCACTTTTTTGCTCTATCCCCTCTTTTTTATCGAGCATCACAGATGAGGTTAAAGAAATTACCCACCCCGCATCATCAATCTTAGGCTGCATATCTTTTGCGGTTAAATCATGCTTTTTCGATTTTAGTATTTTATGAGATTTGATATTCCCAAGACCGTCAAAAAAACCTAACCATACTTTTTTGCGCTCTTGCGGCGGGGCCAAGTTTACAAGAGCAACATACCCATCACCATCAGGTGCAATTTTAACAACATCATGCACATAGGGAATTTTGTGAATTTTCTCCCAATCCGTACGCCCGCGCCTGTCAAATTCCGCGATGATTAAATGCGGGCGCGTCTTTTTAGACTGGTAAACCTTTCCAAGCACCAAAACACCGCCATCTGCCTTCGGCACAACGGACATGAAGCGCTCCTCATGGGTCCGCTCACCATGAACAGCATCCCACACCATAAATGCGCCCGGCTCCGGATGATGGAGACGCGTTATCGTTTCATATGGTGCATTACATTGCTGCGCATGAGCCACCCCCGGAAATATCGACGTTGAAGCACATAAACACACCACCAGCGTTAAGGCAGCAGAGGATGAAAAATATCTATTGAGCATGATAACATTCGCGATTAGTGTAAGGGGTTCAAGGAATACCCTTTACTCAGCAGTGTAAAGCCGAAAGCGAAAAAAGTCTATGAAAGTTCTTATCATCAGCGATGCTTGGCACCCGCAGGTCAACGGCGTTGTGCGTACCTATGAACATTTGCGCAAAGAGCTGATCGCAATGAACCATCAAGTAGAGGTCATTGGACCCGCCGATTTCGCCGCCAGCGTTCCCATGCCATTCTACCCTGAAATCAAACTGGTTATACGCCCGTACCGACGCCTGAAGCGCATGATCCGTGACTTTCAGCCTGAAAAAATCCATATCGCGACAGAAGGCCCCCTTGGCTGGGCCGCGCGTAAATATTGCAAAAAAAACAAACTAAGCTTTACCACGTCATACCACACCCAATTCCCCGATTATGTCGCAAAAAGGTTCGCCTGGCTTATCCCCCCACTCTATAATGCCGTGCATACACTCGCGATTAGAATTGTAAAACGATTTCACGCCTCATCTTCCGCATTGTTTATTGCCACCCAAAGCCTGGAAGATCAGCTTACGTCGTGGGGGTTTACAGTACCGATGCACAGACTATCGCGCGGCGTTGATTTCTCTATCTTTCACCCCGGAGACAAAACAATCTTCAAAGACCTAAAAGGCCCTGTTGCGCTGTATGTCGGTCGTATCGCCATTGAAAAAAACCTGGAAGACTTCCTCAACATGCCTTGGGACGGCACGAAAGTTTTGGTTGGTGACGGCCCTGTGCGCTTGGAGCTTGAGAAAAAATACCCGGACGCCATTTTCGTCGGGAAAAAAACCGGAAAAGAACTGGCAGACCATTACCGGTCTTCTGACGTTTTTGTCTTTCCTTCAAAAACAGATACATTCGGCATTGTCATTATCGAAGCCCTCTCTTGCGGCCTTCCTGTTGCTGCTTATAATGTGATGGGGCCAAAGGATATTATCACAGATGAATCCCTTGGTATTTTAGGCGATAACTTGGCAGAAGCAGCCAAAACCGCCATAAAAGCGGGCGATCCGCAAACACGGTTAAAACACGTACAGCGTAACTATAGTTGGCATAATGCCGGACAACAATTTATGAGCTTTGTTTAAGGGCATAATTTATTTGCTTTTATACTCATTTTTTATCTAAACTCCTCCACTGCACTTTAAAACGGAGCATAAATGGCACGCATTTTATTGGCCGAAGACGATAAATCTATGATCAACTTTCTTGTTATCGCACTAGAGAGAGCGGGTCATGCCGTGGTATCCGAAACAAACGGCCATGATGCTCTGCGCGTTCTTGAGGGCGATATAAACTTTGACCTCCTCCTTACGGATATTGTTATGCCCGGTATTGACGGCGTAGAGCTGGCGAAACGTGCAACCGACATCAAACCTGAAATAAAAGTGATGTTCATCACAGGGTTTGCCGCCATGGCTATGGAACAACATGACCCGTCACAAGGTAAAAAGCCTCAGGTTTTATCAAAGCCTTTCCACTTGAATGATCTGGTTGATCAAGTCGATGAAATACTCTCTGCTTAAATAAGTTCGGCTTCAATCATATTTAGGCTTGAAATTTTCCGCAAACCTAAGTACGACTATCCTCCTATCGCACTTTTAGAGTGGGCGGTTAGCTCAGCGGTAGAGCACTTGCTCGACACGCAAGGGGTCACTGGTTCAATCCCGGTACCGCCCACCATTTCGCTCAAAACGTAGAGCACACAGGCAACTCACTAATATATAAGTACTTTTATTCCATTTGTTACGCAAAGATGCTACACAAGGGACATGAAAGACATGCCTAAACCTCCGGGACTACAACGTCGAAATAACACATACTATATTCGTGTACGTGTTCCCCAAGATTTGATTAATGTGATGAAAAAGCGTGAGGTTATGAGAAGCCTCAAAACAAAAGATTATAATACTGCTTGCAGACGGTGTTACGAAGAACGTGTAAAAATTAATGATGAATTTGCAAATGCCAGAGCAAAAGAAAAGAATAAAACCCACATCCGAGAACTAAGCAAAGATCAGAAAAGCACCCGGGAAACCAAGAGCATACAAATTCAACTTGAAAATATTATAAGAAAAGTACAGAGATAGCCCTGCGCTTTTCATACATAGATATGATCAATATAATTTAAAAATAATGTTCTGATAGCTGCTTTATGCATATAGCCGCCCCTATGAGAACGCTTCCCCGTAGCCTAATAATATAGATATAAGCTTGGGGCTTTAAAAATTGCGGCTAAAAACGCAGCAGAACTTGCTTTTTTGCCCCTTTCAACATAACACTAGGCAAAGCCAAGAAAGGCATTTCTCATGAAAAAAATCACGTTTTTAGACTGCACAAACACACAGTATAATGGCGACACCATAAGAACAAAGCCTTTAGGGGGGATTGAAAGCACAACAGTATCTCTAGCCGAAGCCCTAGCCAAGAAAGGCTATGAGGTCAAGGTTATCAACCAGAATAATGTACGTCGTCAGAGTATTTTGGACACGTTGCGTAAAAAAATAAGGTGTGCTTC
>JBQDYD010000003.1:0-497154 GCA_051967755.1 Alcanivorax sp. | reverse complement strand
ATTGGAGGCACGGACCGGAGTCGAACCGGTGTACACGGATTTGCAATCCGCTGCATAGCCACTCTGCCACCGCGCCTTGTTTTCGATGTGCAATGCTATGACATCACGCCCATACTGATAGTGCCTATAACAAAAATGGTCAATATCTATTTTCCTATGAATGCGTAAGAAAAAGCTCTGGTTTTAAATATTAAATGAAGGTATGTAATAGAAGTACGTCCAAACAACATAAATATTTATATTCAAAATGTCAGATTTCGCACTTGCTCGTAAAAATATGGTTGATTGTCAAATTCGCACCGCGGGTGTGATTGATCCGTGGATACTGGATGCGTTTGAAACAATCCCGAGAGAGCAATTTGTACCCGAAAAGTTATCTGATGTTGCCTATACAGATGAAAATATTGATATCGGGCAGGGGCGCTTTCTGTTAGAGCCAATCGTCCATTCAAAACTTTTACAAGCCGCAAAGATCACAGACGAGGATATCGTGCTGGATATTGGTGTTGGTGCCGGGTATTCATCGGCGATCTTATCATCTAAGGTCACAACAATCGTGGCATTGGAAAACAACAAGAGACAAATGGATAAAGCATCGCGTCTTTGGGACAAGTATGATTTATGCAATATCGCACTTATCGAATCAGGGCTGGAAAATGGTGAGCCTAAACATGCCCCTTATAGCCTGATTATCATCAATGGTGCAGTCGCAGAAGTGCCGCAAGTTATCCTTGATCAGTTGGATATTGGTGGTCGCTTGCTAACAATTACAAAAAAACCACATCAAAATGTCGGCAGTGCGACATTATTTTATAAATCAGAAAACGGAACCATATCATCGACCGCTCTGTTTGACGCAGGGGTCCCGTATTTACAGGGCTTTGAACCAAAAGTTGAGTTCCAATTTTAATGTGCTTTTTTCATCATTTGTACACAGATCCGTGTATAAAATATGAACAAAATGTGGATAGCCATATAAATCAATCACATCAAGCCTTTGACAAGAGGCCTTCAATAGACCACAATCAAGTCTAGTGATTCCTTTACTTATTCTAGTGAACACATCCGCACATGTCAGACGAAACGCAAACAGAAGATGAGCCATCAATCGAGGAGATCCTCGATTCTATTCGCCAGATCATTTCAGAAGATGATGAGGCCGTAGAAGATTCTGATGGAGAAATTGAAGAAACTGCCCCAGAGCCCGAACCGGAACCTGAGGTTGTTGAAGAGGCTATGGATCAATCGGCGATTGACGATATTGATTTCGACGCCCCCTTACCCGAACCCGAAGAAGCCGAGCAAACAGTTTCTGATGAAGATGATATTCTGGATCTTACAGACATTGTAAATGCCGAAGATAATGATCTTGATATCGATCTTATTGAACCTGATGAAGACATTGAGCCCGAGCCTGAACCGGAAGTTGAGGCGGCTCCTGAACCGGAGCCTGAGCCAACCCCGGAGCCCGAGCCTGAGCCTGTGGTCGAGGATATACCCGAGCCCGAGCCTGAGCCGGAACCAATTCAGGAAGAGGTTACAGAAATTCCGCCTGTTTCTTCAGGGGATACACTGCTTACTCAAAATGCTGAAGCCGCCGCTGTCAGCGCTATGACAGAGCTTGTTCGCAGAACAGCCGTAGAGCATGGCAGTGTCACAATTGAGGAAATTGTCCGCAGTGAACTGAAACCACTACTTCGTGAATGGTTGGATAAATATCTACCGAGTGTTATCGAGCGCCTTGTTCAAGAAGAGCTTGAGCGCGTGACAAAACGCGTCCTCGAAGATTAAAACTTTCTCCTTAGAACCCTTGTTTTATATGGCAAAAGCCTTATGATTGCTCCGCTGTAAGCGTGGCAATATTTATGGGATTTTAAAGAGGACTTTGTATAATGCTCGATAAAACATTCGATCCAAAAATTATCGAAGAAAAACACTATAAAGATTGGGAAGAATCAGGTGCTTTCGCATGTGACCCCGACAGTGATAAAAAACCCTATACGATTATGATGCCGCCGCCTAATGTCACAGGCTCCCTTCATATCGGTCACGCGCTTAACCATACATTGCAGGATATCTTGGTTAGATATCATCGCATGAAGGGGCGCGACGCCCTATGGCAGCCGGGTACAGACCACGCCAGTATTGCCGTTCATATGGTGTTGGAAAAACAACTTGCCGCAGAAGGCAAAGACCGTTTCAAGATGGGTCGTGAAGCATTCCTGGACAAAGCATGGGAATGGAAAGAATATTCAGGCAATACCATTACATCACAGCTCCGCCGATTGGGCACTACACCTGATTGGGAGCGTGAGCGCTTTACTATGGATGAAGGGCTCTCGAAGGCCGTTTTAAAGGCATTTGTGGAGCTCTATGATGCAAAAATGATTTACCGCGCGGAGCGATTGGTGAATTGGGACCCTGAACGCCAGACTGTTATCTCTGATCTGGAAGTGATCCAGAAAGAACAAAAAGGTAAGATGTGGCATATCAAATATCCTGTCGAAGGTGAAACGGAACAATTTATCACCGTTGCCACAACGCGCCCTGAAACAATGCTGGGTGATACGGCCGTGGCGGTACACCCTGATGATGATCGTTATAAAGATATGGTTGGTAAATCTGTTGTTCTGCCAATTACCGGCCGCCTTATCCCGATTATTGCAGATGAATATTCGGACCCTGAAAAGGGAAGCGGCGCAGTTAAAATCACCCCTGCGCATGATTTCAATGACTTCGAAGTCGGGCAACGCCATAACCTTCAGATGATTAGCGTCATGGACGAATATGCCTGCATCGTGAAAGAAGAGTTTATCCCTGAAGATATTCAAGGGCTGGATCGTTACGCCGCGCGCGATAAAATTCTCTCAGAGCTTGAGGATCAGGATCTGCTAGTTGAAGTGGAAACCATTAAAAATACTATTCCTGTAGGGGAGCGTTCCGGCGTCGTCATTGAACCGTTTATGACCAAGCAATGGTTTGTTGACACACCAGAGCTTGCCAAGGAGGCATCAGCCGCCGTCCGTGATGGCCGCACACGTTTTATCCCGCAACAATATGAGAATATGTATTTTGCGTGGGTTGATAACCAACTGCCATGGTGTATTTCCCGTCAATTATGGTGGGGGCACCAAATCCCTGCGTGGTATGATGAGGACGGCAATGTTTATGTTGCCGAAAACGAAGAAGACGCGCAGAAACAAGCAGGCGAGGGCGTAAAGCTATCTCGTGATGAGGATGTTTTGGATACGTGGTTCTCCTCCGCGCTTTGGCCGTTTTCGACAATTGGTTGGCCTGAAAAAACACCTGAATTAGGGCGCTATTTCCCGGGTGATTGTTTGGTTACTGGCTTTGACATCATTACATTCTGGGTGTCCCGTATGATGATGTTCTCTCTGTTCCTGATGAAAGATGTGCCGTTTAAGGATGTCTATATTCACGCGCTTGTGCGTGATGCGAAGGGACAGAAAATGTCAAAATCAAAGGGTAATGTTATGGACCCGATTGATTTGATCGAAAAATACGGCACAGACGCCGTGCGCTTTACACTATGTGCTATGGCCGCGCAGGGGCGCGATATCAGGCTTGCGGATGATCGTCTGCAGGGCTATCGCAATTTCGCGACAAAGCTATGGAATGCATCACGTTACTGTGAAATGAATGAATGTCTATCGCATGAAGGTTTTGATCCTGCGAAGGCTCAATATGCACCAAACCAGTGGATTATTGGTGAGGTAAAATCCGCAGTTGAGGAAATAAACCAATGTCTGGATTCTTATCGCTTTAATGAGGCCGCAAACGCCGTCTATCAATTTGTATGGGGCACGTTCTGTGATTGGTATTTGGAAATCACTAAGCCGTTATTGCAAGAAGACAATGAGGCAGCCGACGAGGTTCGTAAAACCACGAGCTGGACGCTCAATCAAATCTTGCTCATGCTTAATCCGTTTATGCCATACATCACCGAAGAGCTTTACGCAGGGTTCTTTAAAAAGGATCAGGAGGACCGCCTTATCACCGCATCATGGCCTGAACTTGATGATTCTTACGCAAACGCAGATGCGCTGGCTGAGATGACATGGCTTCAGGATTCTATTGGTGAAATCCGCTCCGTACGCGCGGATATGAACGTACCTGCAGGGGCGGAGATTGAACTGTTGATCAAAGATGCCAATGATACAACAAAAGCGCGCGTTGAGGCGCATAAGCAAGTCATTACAAAAATGGCACGCTTGTCTGATATCAAATTTATTGATGATATTCCTGCCGGCGCGGTTCAAACCATCGTAGAAGAGGCAACATTTGTTTTACCGATTGCAGATATTATTGATCTGGATGAAGAGCGCCAGCGCCTGACAAAGGTGATTGATAAGCTTGATAAAGATATCGGTAAAATTGATGCGAAGCTTGGCAATGAAAAGTTTGTTCAAAACGCACCGGAAGAAGTGATTGAAGAACAAAAATCACGCAAAGCCGAAGCGGTTGCCAAACGCGATAAATTGTCAAAAGCACTCGAGCAATTATCTTCTAAAGCGGCGTAAAACTTTATTTGTTTTTTTCATAAGAACGCCATATTATGTGCTTATGAACAAAGAACAAAAAGAAACGCTTCAAGGGGTTATTGAACGGGTACAGGCGGCAACGTCATACACCGAACATGACAAATACGGATATGTTCCAACCGCGGTGGATATTGATAATCGTGAGTGGAGTAGCTTTGAAGATGCCATGAAGGATGTTAAATCAACAGTCGGTAACAAAATCGCATTGCGCATGGTGAAACCGCCAGAGGGGCATGATCGTGACTCGTTCATGGATGAAACGCTGACCAGTGCCACAGGCTTTACGCAATATTCATTACTGGCTCAGGGCACATCCACAATTGTTATGTTGGCAAAGTCTGAGACGGAGCTTGCCGCTGTGCGCTTATCGGGGCATCCTGATTCTTATTTAGGGCATACCGCATATAGAGATGATTTTAATCGCTCTGAATGTCAAACATTGCTACAGCCGATTGGCCGCACGGTTGATCTTGGTGAAAATGCTATGCAGGCAGAGATATTACCGCCCGTGCAGGTCTTGAGTGATTTAGCCTATGAAGATCGCAGAGCGTATCACACCTTTTTGGATGAACTTTTAGAGGATACAATCTATACGCCAAAGGTTCACGAAATTGCGGCTTTACCGGACGGAACCGTTATTGCTTTTGATCCTGGTGAATGCATGTATTCACCCGAATATTGGGACCTAAGTGAAGCGGATCAATTTAAAGCCGAAGAAGAATCATTAAAACTAATCGAATCACGCCTAAAGGGCTGGGATATTTCTCCGCACTTAAATCCGATAGATAAAAACGGTGATTTAAAGCAGGATCGCTTCTTTCCAATGCTTTCTATGCCAACGCAAATCGGCCATGATCATACACCGCAGACGGATTTTGATGGCTACAGAATGTAGGGACTCCGTAAAAAAAGAAAAACTCAGACAAAAATAAAACGCCCTCAAAATAGGGCGTTTTTTGTATCTTGAGTGATAGACAAAAATTACTTCTTGTCTTCGCTACCACCAATACCAAAGTTACCGTAACGGCTTTGGAATTTATCAAGCTGTCCTTTTTCAACAACTCTACCTGAACCACCTTGCCATGCAGGGTGTGTTAGTGGATCAACATCAAGACGAAGCACGTCACCTTCTTTACCGTAGGTGCTACGTGTTTTGTATTCTGTTCCGTCTGTCATCACAACTGTGATTTCGTGATAATCTGGGTGTGTGTCCGCTTTCATAATCGTAATCTCTCATATTCAGTCTTGAATGAAGCGCATTTTTAACGTTACTTAGGCGTAAATGCAAGTATTTTTTTATATAGGAGTATAGATGTCTTGGTGGCTTCCACATAATTTTGAAAAAAAGGGCCATATTTTGAAAAAAAGAGCCCGAATTTTAGGCCTAATCAGGAATTTTTTCAATTCTCATGATTACACCGAAGTCGATACTCCGGCGCTTCAAATATGCCCTGTGATGGATGCACATATTCATGCGTTTAAAACGCGCCTGTTTGATGTCAGCCGCACCCAAGAAAAGACAATGTATCTTCATACCAGCCCTGAATTTGATATGAAGAAGCTGCTTTCTGCGGGGATGGAGCGTATTTATCAAATTTGCCATGTTTACCGAAATGCCGAAGGATCGCGCCTACATTCACCTGAATTTATG
The DNA here is from genome assembly GCA_051967755.1 of Alcanivorax sp. Taxonomy (GTDB): domain Bacteria; phylum Pseudomonadota; class Alphaproteobacteria; order Micavibrionales; family Micavibrionaceae; genus UBA1672. The sequence continues at coordinate 490,941 of JBQDYD010000003.1, read as the reverse complement.
CTGTTGGAATGGTATCAGGCACATACAGATTACACCGCCCTCATGGATGAATGCACTGCGCTATTCAGACACATTGCCAAGGAAATGAAGATTGAGCATTACAAACATAAGGGCCAAAGCTGCGATCCTTTTGGTGATTGGGAAAGGTTATCAGTTACGGAAGCCTTTGAGAAATATACAAATATTGACCTGACATCTGTTTTAAATGACCGTGATTCTTTTGCGAACGCTGCGATCGAACTTGGTGTGCGGGTTATTGATACAGATGCATGGGACGATATATTCCATGCGGTTATGTCAGAGAAAATCGAACCCAACTTAGGGCAGGGCGTACCGACGATTCTTTATGACTACCCAATCAGTATGGCCGCTCTGTCTCGTAAAAAACCCGAAGACCCCAGATTCGCAGAACGCTTTGAGCTGTATATTTGCGGCATAGAGCTTGCCAATGCGTTTTCAGAGCTAACCGATGCCAAAGAACAACGCGCGCGATACAATGAAGAGATGACCGCCAAGAACAAGCTGTATGGTGAAATATACCCGCCTGATGAGGAATTTTTCAAAGCACTGGAACATATGCCGGATAGTGCGGGGATCGCATTGGGAATAGATCGTTTGGTCATGCTTGCCGCCGATACAGATGATATTAGTGATGTGCTATGGGCACCCGTTCAAGGATTATAATTGTCGTTTGCCCCATGAGGCGGGCAGGGATTTCGCTCAACGTTCGTCGGGTATGCGGTGATCACCTTTTTCTTTTCACGGCCAAGAACGACACGCACGCGTATGCCATCCTCCATTTTTTCTGCGACGTAATACCCATTATCTTGCCTTTTCCATGGCAAGTTATCATTCACAGCTATTTTCTCTACTGTATCAATGACTTCTTGTTCATCCCAATCGCTTGGAAATTCACTTTTGCAGGGTTTGCCAACACCAGATAGGTGACCGCCGCCCGATTCATTGCCATATAAAATATGCTCAATCGCATAATCACCAAGAATGACTTCATTATGGCTAGGCGGGTACTTTGTCACAGAAGCAGAAATGCTGCTTTCATCAAAATTGCCGTTATAATAAGCAAACAATAAAAGCAGCATTAAGCTGGATATAAAATATTTAAGAGCCTTATTTTGCTTTGGCTGCTTCACGGATTACCCTTTGTAGATATCCATGATTTTACCAAGCATATCTAGGGCATCGCCGTTTTCACGCTGGAACGAGTTACGACCGATGATCGACCCGTTACCGCCGCCTGCAAGAATGTCTTTAGCATCCTGATAAACAGCGTCAGCACCTTTTGCCGCACCACCAGAGAACACAACAATGCGTCGGCCATCAAAACATGAGCGCACAACTTCCTTAACGCGCGCCGCTTGAGAGCTTACATCAATGCCGTTTTCTTCGAATGCTTTCTTTGCATTGGCATCCATTAGGTGATCTGTAGGCAACTTAACCTTAACAACGTGTGCACCTAGCAAACAAGCCATGTGCGCCGCATATGCGATAACGTCCATTGCTGTTTCACCTTCTTTGGTGACGCCTTCACCGCGTGCGTATGACCAAACAACAGATGGTAAACCAACATCCTTGGCTTCACGGATCATGTCGCGAACTTCTTCCATCATTTCGAACTGATTGTCAGAACCCGGATAGATTGTAAATCCAACCGCTGTACAGCCAAGCTCTAGCGCATCTTGGATAGAGCCTGTAATCGCCTGATTACCGTCTTGATTCTTGTTAGATGCAAGGGAGTTGGAACTGTTATATTTCAGAATTGTCGGAACCTGACCTGCGAATGTATCCGCACCCGCCTGAAGAGACCCCAAAGGCGCCGCATATGCATTACAGCCTGAATCGATGGCGAGTTGATAGTGATAGTGCGGGTCATAACCGACAGGGTTTTTAGCAAATGATCTGGCAGGGCCATGTTCAAATCCCTGATCCACCGGTAAGATCACCATCTTGCCTGTTCCGGCAAGTGCGCCGTTATTAAGCATACGAACAAGGTTACCCTTTACGCCTGCATTTTCATTTTCGTAGTTATCGATAATCTTTTTTACATTTGCCGATAGAGCCATAATACTTTTCCTAAATCCCTGATTTATGTTTGCATTGCAATATCTTTTAACAAATTTGACGCAAAAGAAAAGACCCCAATAACAATTATTGAGGTCTTAGATCTTTATTTTTAACGCTGAAAGCTTACTAAATCGGGATTATCCGTGCGTAAAGCCATCTGAGATTGTTGCCGCGGCAACATCGAAATTTTGACCAACTTCCGGGAATGATGATCTAAGACTCATGTCTACACCATCAAACTCGCTAGCAGCGATCAAATTCAGTTCAGCATTAACAAGAGGGTCTAAACTAACCATCGTCATCTTTTATCACTCCGTCTTCTAAGAGCTTATTATATGCTCTATTATCAGTTGTCGCAGGGCCGTTATAGAGACTGTCCATTATTTCGGACTTAGATGCCTCCCCCTTATCATAAAGTGTCGCAATAATACGAGCATCCCTAAGAGTGGGGCGATCCTGCTTTAGTACCTTTATATACCGATTCAGAAAATTTTGCAAACCTTCATGACGCTTCGGAAAGTAATCATGTGCAGATTCTAACGCTCGTTTAGAATAGCCACATGTCTCTAATTGTATGGCTCTGCCGTCATCCTCTGCATTGTGGCGGGTAATGCATCCGTAATTAAATAACCATTCAATCTCTCTGTTCATCGCGGATTTACTGATTTTCAGAACGCGCATGATTTCCGTTTGGGTGATGCCCGGACTTTCATCAATGTAATTCAGAACAAGCGCACGCCTGAGGGAGGAGGAGGGATCACTCGCCAATGCCTCAACAAGGTGATCAATCACAAGGCAGGATTTCTGCCCGCGTGTGGTCATTGCGCGTTTGGCTTGAAGCTTCATCAAATTCATAGCGATACTCTATAATAACTCTAATTAGCCGACAATAATGAAACACCGAAAATATAGCCACAAAAATAAAGCTGGCTCAAGAACAAGTCTTGAACCAGCTTTGCCACGGAGAACGGTTTAGAAGTTAATGTTTAATTACTTTCCGCTTTCCTGTCAACATATATCGAAAAAAAATGAATTTTATCCCGTATAACTTAATAACCTGCTTTATGCATCGCTTTTGCAGTGTCTAACATACGGCAAGAAAAGCCCCATTCATTATCATACCAAGACATAACACGGACAAAGTCATCATCGATCACTTTTGTGCCTTCCAGGCTAAAGATTGATGAATGTGGGTCGTGATTAAAGTCACCTGACACACATGGGTCATCATAGACAGCCAGCACACCTTTTAGCGGGCCTTCTGCGTATTTTGTTACGGCTGCGTTTACATCTTCTACACTTACCTTTTTGGATGGTAAGAATTTAAGATCAACCAATGACACATTCGGTGTCGGAACGCGAATCGCAACGCCGTCTAATTTACCGTTAAGCTCAGGTAAAACTTTACCAACTGCTTTGGCCGCGCCAGTAGATGTCGGAACCATGTTCATAGCGGCGGCGCGCGCGCGCAATGGATCTTTGTGAGAGCCATCAACTAAGTTTTGATCACCTGTATAGGCGTGGATTGTTGTCATGAAACCCTTTTCAATACCGATTTCGTTATGAAGCGCATAGGCAACAGGCGCGAGGCAGTTTGTTGTACATGATGCATTCGAAACGATCTTGTGATCCTTCTGCAGCAGATCATGGTTTACACCGTAAACAACTGTTAGATCCTCATCAGAGCCCGGAGCAGAAATAAGAACTTTTTTCGCGCCTTTATTAAGGTGCAATGTTGCGCCTTCGCGGTCTCTGTAACGGCCTGTACATTCCATCAGGATATCCGTATCAACTTCACCCCAATGCAGGTTTTCAGGATCGCGGTCACGGAAGCGACGAATACGATGACCATCAATAATAATCCAGTCATCGCCATCTCTTTCAACGCTGAAAGGGGCTTTGCCGTGAATAGAATCATATTTTAAGAGAGGAAAGAAATTGCCACCCGGATCATTGATCGCGACGATTTCGAAATCATCCAAGTGATTTTCATAGATCGCGCGAGCGACAAGACGACCAATGCGGCCAAATCCGTTAATTGCAATTTTAATTGTCATGTTTAAGAAACTCCGTAAATATTTTTGAGTTGTTTTACTTCTCTCTGATTATTTAGCAAGTGCTTTTTCTACTGATTCTATAATTGCCTCAGTCGTAATGCCAAAATGTTTATATAAATCACCTGCCGGAGCCGATGCACCGAAACTGTTCATTCCGATGAATATACCTTTTGGGCCGAGAAGTCTGTCCCAAGGTTGGCGAATTCCTGCTTCTACTGCAACTTTCACACTGTCATTGCACGCGATACTGCCGATATAGTCACCATCTTGTTCTAAGAAAAGATCAAGACAAGGGACTGACACCAAACGAACTGCTTTTCCTTGTGCCGAGAAATGTTCATAAGCTTCGTGTGCGATTTCAACTTCTGATCCTGATGCATATAAAGTGATTTCAGGCTTATCACCTGTTTCTTTCAAAATATAAGCACCTTTTGCTGTGTAATTATCTTCGCGGTTATCACACAAAGTCGGCAGCCCCTGACGCGTAAGCGCCATAACAGATGGTGCTGATTTGTTGTTAATCGCAAGTTGCCAGCTTTCTGCCGTCTCGATACCGTCACACGGACGATAAACATAGCAATTCGGAATCGCGCGAAGTGCTGCCAGATGTTCAACGGGCTGGTGTGTCGGGCCATCTTCACCAAGACCGATGGAATCATGCGTCATCACATGAACAACGCGTTGTTCCATCAAAGCACCAAGTCTGATCGCAGGGCGCGAATAGTCGGCAAACTGCAAGAACGTTCCGGCGTAAGGAAGCAATCCACCATGTAGAGCAATACCATTCATTGCCGCCGCCATCGCATGTTCACGCACACCGTAATTAATATAGTTACCACCGTAATTATCGCTATCGACAACTTTAGAAGCCGCAACTTTTGTATTATTAGACCCTGTCAGGTCAGCCGAGCCACCGATCAAAAGCCATAGGCGTTCAACAAGTTTTTCCAGACACATACCGGAAGTTTGGCGTGTTGCTTTCTTTGGCTTTTCTTCTGCAAAGCTTGCTTTTAAATCTGCAATAACAGGGGCGATCGCACCGGAGTAATCACCTGCATGTGCCTTACCAAAACAGTCTTTCATGTCATGTGAGGCGAGACGAGCACTCCAGTCTTGTTGTTCTTGTGAGCCTTTTTCCCCAACTGCACGCCAATTTGACAATACATCATCAGGAATCACAAAAGGAGCATGCGGCCATCCAAGATTTTCACGTGCTCCCTTAATTTCGTCTTCCCCTAATGGTGCACCATGTGAAGAAGAGCTTCCTTCCTTTGTTGGTGCGCCAAAACCAATCTTTGTCTTACAACAAATAAGGCTTGGTGTATCTGTTGTTTTCGCCTTGGCAATTGCGGCTTCGATTTCATCTAAATTATGACCGTCTACTGTTTGCACATCCCAGCCATATGCCTCAAAGCGAAGAGGGGTGTTATCAATGAACGTAAGGTCCGTCTTACCGTCAATAGAAATGCCGTTATCATCATAAAGCATAATTATTTTTGAAAGTTTCTGATGCCCCGCAAGTGAACAGGCTTCATGTGAGATCCCCTCCATCATGTCACCATCACCGGCCATGATATATGTATAGTGATCAACGATGCTGTCATCATAACGCGCATTCAAAATACGTTCTGCCAATGCCATACCGACTGCCGTCGCAATCCCCTGGCCAAGGGGGCCTGTGGTTGTTTCAATACCTGCATCATGCTCCACCTCAGGATGACCTGCAGTAATGGCACCTAACTGTCTGAAGTTCTTAATTTGCTCCAGCGTCATTTTCTCATAACCGCATAGATAATTAAGCGAATAAAGCAACATTGACCCATGACCACCTGACAGAACGAAACGATCACGATCTTCCCACTCAGGATTTGCCGCATCAAACTTTAAAAACTTTGTGTAAAGCACGGTCGCAACATCCGCCATGCCCATAGGCATACCGGGGTGACCGGAGTTTGCTTTTTGAACAGCATCCATCGACAATGCGCGAATTGCATTGGACATATCTTTAAGCTGTGCAGGTGAAAAGGATGCATTTGATTGCGAAGAGGGTGTGGCAGCAGGTGCATTCGTCATTCTTATAAAACCTATAAAACGTGTATGTATGAATTCGGAAACAACATGCATTGGTAAGGGCTGTAGGTCAAGCCCTGAACGAAAATGCTGTGGTTTAATTTACAATATAGATGGTATTGCCTTGACCAAAAGCGATGTGAATTTGATAATAACCATCATATGTAACGCAATCGTCTGGGCGCGTTCTCTCTGTTTAAGTAAAAATCAGTAAAGGTTCTCTCTACTATGTCATCGATCAGATTTGCTTTGGAAAAATTGGATAAAGCCGTAGGAAAGCTTGATTCATCTGTTACTAATGTTGAAAGCGCACTTCAGGATTATGTTCCTTTGGATGAGGTTGAAAAACAATTAAAAGAAGCCCAATCACAGGCGCAGATCAGAGACGAGAACGGAAACGTCATAGATGTAGACTTTGTTGCAAAACGTCTGGATAAGGCAATTGAAACAGTCGAAGAAATTTTAAACGGCGAAGGATAGAGGTGTAATCATGGCAGAAGTCACACTTAAAATTAATAATCGCGGTTACGGCCTCAGCTGTGAAGATGGTGAAGAACAGCGCGTTTTAGACCTTGCCGCATACGTAGACAGCCGATTACAAGACATCGCAAAAGCAGGCGCCGCAACGAATGAATCACATCTTTTGGTTCTTACATCTTTGGTTCTGGCGGATGAGCTATATGAATTGCGCGATGAGGTTCATGCCATGCAGCAACAGCTTCAACAAGCGCAAGCCGGACTGCCTGTACAGCAATATAACGGACCATCTGCAGAAGAAGAGGAAATGATTGTTAACGCGATTGATCACCTCGCGCATAAGATTGAACGTATTGCCGGCCGTATCCAAGGTGAAGAAGCCGCCTAATTCTTAAAATTTACTACACATTAAACCAAAGCATGTTATAACCCATACCGTGCTGCGCAGTGCGTGAATGCGGCTTTATCTCGGTGGTCGATGCTTCTTTGCATAGGGAGCTGTCCCTGTTTTTGTCCAATCGGTTCGCCCGGGGGGCTTAGATATTAACGGCACCCACCTGATATTCAGGACCTGCGAAGATACTATACGCACACGGCTGACGCGGCACACTTTTACGTAAGAAGAGCATCTATGTCAGAAGACCTGATAAGCCAGAAAACAGCATTAAGAACCGAGGCAAAGCGTGCACGCGGTTTACTGTCGCTATCTGCGGGTGAGCAAGACGCCCTTTGTCAGTTTTTTCACGACAATATCCCCTTAAAAGAAAATGCGATCATCGGGAGCTATTGGCCAACAGGACGTGAGCTTGATACCAGTGTTTTAATGCATAGCCTTATTGAAAAAGGGCATAGTGTTGCCTTACCCGTTATTGAAAAAGGCTCACGTCTATTGAAATTCTCGCAGTGGCAAGAAGATATAGAGCTTGAAATCGGGCCATACGGAATTCACCAGCCCAAAGAATCAGGTGATACAACATGGGTAGAGCCTGATGTTTTTTTGGTTCCTTTATTAGCGTTTGATCGCAAAGGGTATCGTCTTGGCTATGGCGGTGGATATTACGATACAACGCTCAGCGCGATGAAAGAGAAAAAAGATATAGTGGCGGTTGGTCTTGCCTATGCGCAACAAGCCTGTCTATTTAATTTGCCCGTCGAAGAGCATGATGTAAAAATGGACTGGATTATCACAGAGCAGGGTGCCAACCGTTTTTAGAAAATAAAGAAAGTTAGATATGAGAATTTTATTTGTAGGCGATATTATGGGACGTTCGGGGCGAGAGGCTCTTGAAAAATATCTGCCTGGCCTTAAAGAAGAGCTCAATGTTGATGTTGCCATCGTAAATGGTGAGAACGCCGCACATGGACGTGGAATTACAGAAAAATTCTGCAACCAGTTTTTCGAATGGGGTACAGACATAATAACCACGGGAAACCATGTTTGGGATCAACGTGAAATTTTGAAATATATTACGCGCGAACCCAGACTAATACGCCCCGCAAACTTCCCAAAACCAACCACACCGGGTAATGGGCATTATTTGCATGAATTAATGGATGGGCGAAAAATTTTGGTCGTCAACATGATGTGCCGTTTATTCATGGATGCATTAGATGACCCCTTCGCCTGTATGGAGGACATTCTGACTGAATATAAATTAGGCAGAAACTGCGATGCGATTTTCGTTGATTTACACGGCGAAACGACATCAGAAAAAATGTCTTTCGGCCATCATTTTTCAGGTCGTATTTCCGCAGTAATCGGTACACATACACATGTTCCCACCGCTGATGCGCATCTTATGAATGGGAATACGGGCTTTATGACGGACGCAGGTATGACAGGCGATTATGACAGTGTCATCGGCGTTAAAAAGGAAACGGCAATCCCCAAATTTACACGCAAACTACCGGGGGAGCACTTTATACCTGCGTCTGAAAATATGACATTATGTGGGGCGCTGGTGGTGACAAATGACAACACAGGGCATGCCATTTCAATTGAGCCTGTGCGCGTTGGTGATACGTTGAATAACACAAGGCCTAAAATGTAAGTGAGGGCATCTGTTAGCCCTTGGTTGCGATTTCGTCCTTATGCTTTTCGAAATAACGCATACAAGCACCATTTAACTCCTCAACCAAGGATTCGCCTTGCTCACCGCCGTCACCTTTGATTTGACTGGCAACTACAATCTTAATGGTCGTATGAAACGCAGCGGCGATTTCTAAAGTTTCCTCGTCAAGCTTTTCAACAACCTCCATAAACTGAACAAAACGCTCAGCTATTCGGGTAATCAAAGGATAGTGGAACATTCCGCCATTTGCCTTTAATTGCACACAGGGAAATAGAATGCGCGCTATATACTCTTCAGATGCCGTCGGTTGGCCAAGATTCTTCGCGGCATCAATGCCTTCTTTCATTTGCTTGATATAAATTTCAGCAAGTGGCCTAAAGTCTTCCGTGTGGTTCTCCAACAACTTTTGTGCGCGATCTAAAATCGTATCGCTTAAGCCGCCAACACCGACTTTTGCCTTTAACACATTCGGAGCCGTAATAAACTTCGCGTTACGAACGGGCTTTTGATTATAGTGCTTTATATCCATGATCTACCTAAAATCCACATCACCAATATCGCCCGGGTTCACATCACTATACAAATCATCATCGTCTTGTATATCCGTGCTGCGCCTTTTTGGGCCATCATAATGATCTTTACGTTTTCTTCTTCGGTCAGGCCCGAAATAACCGGGTGTGCTCACATACTGTCTTGGGGCTTCTATAATTTTATACAGGCGACGATAAAGGTCACGGGTATTGAAAGGCTTTACCAAAAACTCTGTTACACCTTCATCACGCGCACTAATCACGCGTTGTTTTTCGCTAAAGCCTGTCATTAAAATGATAGGCACATATTTATTTGGGCTTTTGGGGTCTGTTCTGATTTTTCGGCTTAAGGTTAAACCATCACCAGGCGCCATCATCCAATCTGTAATGACAAGATCGGGATTAAAAAGACAAAATTCTTTAAAGCCTTCATCACCATCAAGAGCGGTAATCACATTACCAACACCAAACGATAGCAAGATGCCTTTAATCAAGTTCATCATAGGTTGATTATCTTCAACCAGTAAGACTTGTATATTCTGTAAATTATACCCCATGTAAAAAGCTGCTCTAAGAAATAAGAATAAATTAGAAATTATAATTTAAACTACTAAAAAAAACGAATTCGACCTTCCATTTAGTAGAAGCTAACCCTATAATTTTATAGTACTAAAATAAACCAAAAAAAGAGTAAATTTCTATGGCTGGTCATTCCAAATGGGCAAATATTAAACATCGCAAAGGCGCACAAGACGCAAAACGTGCAAAGATTTTTTCAAAACTGGGACGTGAAATTACCGTCGCGGCAAAACTGGGTGGTGATGACCCGGGTATGAATCCACGGTTGCGCTTGGCTATTGCAACAGCGCGCGGTCAATCAATGCCAAAAGATGCTATTGAGCGTGCCGTACAAAAAGGTATCGGTGGCGGAGATGGCGATAATTACGAAGAAATGCGCTATGAAGGATATGGCACTGGCGGCGTTGCGATCATTGTCGACACACTAACTGACAATAAAAACAGAACAGCCGCAGAAGTGCGCGCAGCATTCACAAAGCATGACGGAAACCTAGGCACAACAGGCAGCGTTAGCTTTATGTTTGACCAAATGGCCGAGGTTGTTTTCCCTATTGATAAAGCAAGCGCAGACGAAATGTTTGAAGCTGCATTAGAAGCAGGGGCATCAAATGTGGAAAGTAATGATGAATACCATGAAATTCAATGCAGCACAGAAGACTTTGCAAATGTTCGTGATGCCCTTGAAGAAAAATATGGTGAGCCGGAACGTCAGGGCTTGGTTTGGGTGCCGAATGTCACCACCGAAGTTGACGAATCACAGGCGGCATCGATTATGGGGCTTATTGATGCATTAGAAGATAATGACGATGTTCAAAAAGTTACCGCAAACTTTGATGTAAGTGACGAGATCATGGAAAAACTTGCCGAAGCAGGCTAGGGGGCATGAATGAGGCTTCTTGGTATCGACCCCGGTTTACAAAAAACTGGTTGGGGCATTATTGAAAGCGAAAATAACAGCCTGAGATACATTGCCAGCGGCCTTATTAAAACAAACGCCAAACACGCAATGTCAGACCGGTTAGCGACCCTCTATCACGGGCTGACGGCTGTTATAGATGAGTGGAGCCCGGGCGAAACCGCGCTAGAAGAAACATTCGTCAATAAAAACCCCGCCAGCGCCCTAAAACTTGGCCAAGCGCGCGGCGTTTTACTCATGTCCCCCGCATTAAAAGGCTTATCCGTAAGCGAGTATGGCGCGAACAAGGTTAAAAAATCTGTTGTCGGAAGCGGTCACGCCAGCAAAGATCAAATGATGATGATGGTGAAAACCTTGCTGCCAGCCTGTGGAACACTTTCAGAAGATGAGGCCGACGCCCTTGCTGTTGCTATCACACACGCGCATTATAGAGTATTGAGTAACTCTATTTCTGGCGTGGCGATATGATTGGCAAACTTTCCGGTATAATTGACAGTTTTGAAACAGATCACTTTATTCTGGACGTTTCCGGAGTGGGGTATCTTATTTATGCGAGTAAACGCACTTTATACGCCATCGGGCAAACCGGTGATACAGCCTCCGTTCTTATCATCACAAATGTCCGCGAAGATGCGATCACGCTTTATGGCTTCGAAAGCGCAGTTGAACAGCAATGGTTTAAATTGCTCACTTCCGTTCAGGGTGTTGGCGCAAAGGCAGGCCTTTCTATTTTATCCGCATGCCCCGCGGATCAACTGGCATTTGCTATTGCCTCACAAGACAAGGCTGCGCTTACGCAGGCAGATGGTGTTGGACCGAAACTCGCAACACGTATTTTGACAGAGCTTAAAGATAAAGCAGGCAAAATAGATATGAGCGCATCCTCTGGCACGGCAACGTCGAAAGGGGATTCATCCACATCGACACCAAATGCAGATGGCGTGGTTGAAGACTTCGTCGATCAGGATGTTGTGTCTGCTTTGACCAATCTGGGCTATAGTGCATCTGATGCATACCGCGCCGTTCTTGCCGCCAAGGGTAAGGCCAACGACAACGAGGAACATAATATCCAAACCCTCATCCGCCTTGCCCTGCAGGAGCTTACGGTATGAGAATTTTACTAACATTATGTTTGATTTTATGCTGTGATGCAGCTTTCGCTTGTTTTGTATTACCAAAGCAGCAAGTTGTGCCTGCTGATGAACTAATTAACCGTACAAATAATATCGTGTTAGCAAAAGCTGTTAAAGCGGAGTTTGTTCCTTATCCTCAAATAGACCCATTCGTATATAATGATAAGGGGCAGTTGACTGTAGCGCCTGGAACAGAAGGTACTCATAAACCTATTAACTATACCTTCGCTGTCATAGAGGTTTTGAAGGGGGATAAAACCGAGAAGGCCTCTGTCAGAGGACAGCGCGCGCAGAAAAACTATTTCCTAAGTAAACAAACATTTCATCAAGAAGAAGAATTCTGGAAGGATAACGCAGGCCGATTATACAATGCGCCTGATTGCCAAATTTACCCTAGCTTTGTTCTGGGCGGAATTTATCTTCTCTTTTTAGATGAACCTTATCATAGGAAAAGTTTTGAACTCATCGGCTATATGGATAAGCACATTTCTGAAGATAAATGGCTGGCCTATGTAAAAGAAAAGGTGGCTGAGTAATGAATGTAAACCCTGCAGAAAAAAACCCTGAATTAGAAAAGCAACAACAGGCAGACGATGCCCCGGTTGAGAGCTCCTTGCGTCCGCTATCGCTTGATGAGTTTATCGGGCAGAAAGATCTGCGTGAGAATTTAAGCGTGTTTGTACAGGCCGCCAAAGCACGCGGCAATGCAATGGATCACGTATTGTTCTTTGGCCCGCCCGGTTTGGGTAAAACCACTTTGGCACAAATCGTTGCCAAGGAGTTAGGCGTAGGGTTTCGTGCAACGTCAGGCCCTGTGATTGCAAAATCAGGGGATTTGGCCGCAATCCTTACCAACCTGCAGCCGAACGATGTTTTGTTCATTGATGAAATTCATCGCCTTAACCCCGCGGTTGAAGAAATTCTCTATCCCGCGATGGAGGATCGAAAGCTCGATCTGATTATCGGCGAAGGGCCTGCGGCGCGCTCTATCCAAATTGAGCTTGCGCCCTTCACTCTGGTCGGGGCAACAACGCGAAGTGGTTTGCTGACTAATCCGCTGCGTGATCGTTTTGGTATTCCGTTGCGCCTTGAATTTTATACATCAGATGAGCTGGCCTTTATCGTAAAGCGCACATCAGGCCTGCTGGATATGCCGATCGAGGATAGCGCTGCGCTTGAGATTGCTAAGCGCTCACGCGGGACACCACGGATTGCAGGGCGCCTCACACGCCGCGTACGCGATTTCTTTGATGCCTCGGGCCAAGAAACTGCCGATATAAAACTAGTTGATAATGCATTATCCCGCCTTGATGTTGACGGCGCGGGTTTGGATTCTATGGACAGGCGCTATTTGAATTGTATTGCCGAAAATTATGGCGGTGGCCCTGTTGGTGTTGAAACACTCGCCGCGGCATTATCAGAGCAACGCGACATGATCGAAGACGTCATAGAACCATATTTGATGCAACAGGGATTGGTTCAAAGAACACCGCGCGGGCGTTTAATTTCCGCCAAAGGGTTTGAGTATTTAGGCATCCAACCCGCGGCAAATAAGAACACTGATCAACTGAATATGTTAGAGGACTAGGATTTGAAACACACCCTTGATATCCGCATTTACTATGAATACACGGATGCAGGCGGCATCGTTTACAATGCGAATTACCTAAATTTTGCAGAACGCGGCCGTACAGAATTTCTAAGAGATATCGGTTTTCAATGTAGTGAAGTACAAAAGGAACTAGGTCTTTTGTTCGTCGTTAGAAAGGTAACGATAGATTATCTGATGACGGCAAAACTTGATGATCTGTTGCAAATTGTAACGTCATTTAAGGAGATCAAAAATTCCAGCTTCGTTATGCAACAAACGGTTATGCGCGACGGAGAGATTATCTGTGACATGGAGGTCGTATTGGTTTGCGTGCACGAAGACGGATATAAACCGACAAGGCTTCCTGAAAAGATAAAAGACGCTTTTCAGAAGTTTCAAGAAACCGTAGAGTAAGGGCGTTCGAATTATCTTCAAAGGATTTCACTTCGAACCTCGTCTAATATTTTAAGAAAAGGGATATAAAGAATATGGCCGTTGATGTCGTAGCAGAAGGAATAGGGACTGTAGCATCGCATGATATGAGTGCGATTGGGTTATTTATGCAGGCCGACTTCGTCGTAAAGAGTGTAATGCTCATCTTGCTATTCTGCTCATTCTGGAGCTGGCTGATTATATTCCAAAAACATTCTCTCTTAAAAAAGCTCAACAGACGTGCTGATCGTTTTGAGGATTCTTTTTGGTCGGGTGAACCGCTAGACAAAATTTATGCCCGCGTAAAAAAGAGCAAAGAAGACCCGATGCTACGTACATTTGCCGCAGGTATGGATGAATGGAAGGCCGGGATCGTTGGCGGGGTTCCGTCAAACCAAAATATGCAAGCAAGCCTTAAACAACGCGTTGAGCGCTCTATGAGTGTGGCGATAGGGCGTGAAATGAACCTGCTGGAACGCGGCATGACTTTTCTTGCCAGCGTCGCATCAAGCGCGCCCTTTATCGGCCTGTTTGGAACAGTCTGGGGGATTATGAACAGTTTTACCGCGATTGCCTCTACGAATAATACATCATTGGCCGTGGTTGCCCCCGGTATTGCAGAGGCTCTCTTCGCGACAGCAATCGGTTTGGTCGCCGCTATTCCTGCATCCATCGCCTATAACGTTTTATCCAGTAACTTAAATCAATATGCTGACAGGCTAGAGGCGTTTACCGATGAATTCTCTGCCATTCTTTCAAGGCATTTGGATTCGCATGATATCAGCATGAGCACTAAATCCCCAACATCAGCAGCTACAGGATCATAAAATGGGCGGATTTTCAGGATCACATAAAACCCGATCAAGGGGCCGCAGAACAGGCGGTAAATTCCGCCCGATGGCCGAGATGAACGTCATTCCGATGAATGATGTTATGCTGGTTTTGCTTGTGGTCTTTATGATTTCCGCACCGCTTATGACTTCCGGCGTGGCAGTTGACCTTCCTGACAGCAAAGCCAAAATGATGCAGGAGCAAGAAAACAAACCGATAGAGGTCACTTTGGACAAAGACGGTAAAATCTATCTTGCCGATACTGAGGTTAAGAAGGCTGCGCTTGTCACAATTTTAAAAGCCACACTGGAAGGGGACATGGATCGCCGTATTTATGTACGCGCGGATCAAGTCCTTGAATACGGCATCGTCATGGATATTTTAGGGCAATTAAACACATCAGGATTTAACAAAGTTGCCCTAATTACTAAGCCAAAACAATAGATAGAGATTATGAACGCCACAGCCCGAAAAAATCATAGGACTGCGCTTTATAATACCAATATTACAAAGCCGGCAATTATATCAGGCATTTTACATGTCGGTGTATTTTTGCTCGCGCTGTATGGTGTACCGTTCCTGAGTAAGGATTATGAGCCCGAAGATATCATCATCCCTGTTGAGGTTTTTGATCCATCTGAAATTGTAGAAACAGTAGAGCCAGAGGAGCCGGAAAAACTGGTTGAGCCTGAACCTGCGCCTCCGCCTGAACAAAAACCTGTTTACAATAATAGTAATTCCGTTCCCGATCTTAGCGTTCCTGATGATCCGGTGCCTGAGGAAAAACCCGAACCGCCCGAGCCAGAAGAAGTAATTCCGGATCCGACGGAAATAAAAACGCCGCCGAAACCAAAAAGTAAGCCCAAACCACCAAAACGGCCTGAACCGCCCGTTAAAAAGCCTGAACCGGAACCAAAAGAAGAAAAGCCGGAGCGGGATATTAATAGCTTGCTGAAAAGCCTAGCGCCTGATGAACCTGAAGAGCAGCCAAAGCCAACGGAAAAGACAGCCGATGGAAACACATCATCACAGGGCGACGTAAACAGACAAATGACCAGCAGTGATTTGGTTGCATTGGTGCAGGGCGTTCAACCATGTTGGAATGTAAATGCAGGTGGTCGTTATGCCGAAAATCTGGTCGTTAAATTACGTGTCAAAGTTAACAGAGACCGCACAGTCAGTAGCGTAGAGATTCTTGATAATATACGTTACGCAACCGATTCACATTTTAAATCTGCGGCTGACGCAGCGCGTTGGGCTTTGCTAGATCAAAAATGTACGCGCCTGAACCTGCCCGAAGATAAATATGAAACATGGAAAAGTTTTATTTTTGTATTCGATCCAAGCCAAATGTTATAGGCTTCCCTACAACCTTGAACCAAAAGATGAGAAGAGAATGAAACATAATCGCGCCCTTTATTATCTATTATTCATTTGTTTTATGATAATACCTGCCGCGCATGCGCAGGAATTTGAAGCCAGAATTACACAAGGAACATTCAAACCACGCCCGATTGCAATTTCGCCGTTTCATCCGACAGAAATTAAACACAGACAACTGGCGCAGGATATTCCTGAAATCATCACAAATAATCTGGAAAACTCGGGGCTATTCCGTCCGATTAATCCAAATGCGTTTGTGCAAACACCGGGCTCCATTTTTCAGGCAGGTGTCCGTTTTCCTGAATGGAAAATGACTGGTACAGAAACGCTTGTTTCAGGAAATGTTCTGACAGACGATAATGGCAATACACGCGTGGAATTCCGCCTGTGGGATGTTGTTTCTCAAAAGCAGTTGATCGGCATGGCCTATACAACCACACCTGAAAATTGGCGCCGCATCGCACATATCATCTCTGATGAGGTTTATAAACGCCTGACAGGCGAAGAAGGGTATTTTGACACGCGCATCGTTTATGTTGCGGAAAGCGGCCCGATGGAAAAACGCATCAAACGCCTTGCGATCATGGATCAGGATGGTGCAAATCATCAATATCTTACCGATGGTTCATATTTGGTTCTTACGCCGCGTTTCTCACCTGCATCACAGAAAATTACGTATATGTCTTATCAAGGTGGTATTCCAAAGGTTTATCTATACGACATTAATACGGGATCACATGATGTGTTGGGTAACTTTTCAGGGATGACTTTCTCGCCGCGCTTTTCACCTGATGGTAAAAAGATTGTGTTTTCTATGGCCAAGAACGGAAATACCGATATTTACGTTATGGACTTAGCCACCAGAAAAGCAACGCGCATGACAAGCAACACATCGATTGAAACGGCGCCGTCTTATTCACCTGACGGCAATAAAATCGTTTTTGAATCAGACCGTAGCGGCGGACAGCAGCTATATATCATGAATGTTGATGGATCAGGTATGAACCGCCTGACATTCGGAAAAGGGCGTTACGGTAACCCTGTATGGTCGCCGCGTGGTGATTTGATTGCCTTTACACGCATGTACCAAGGTAAATTTTACATTGGTGTTATCCGTCCGGATGGCAAAGGGGAACGCCTGATCTCTAACGCCTATCACGTAGAGGGGCCAAGCTGGTCACCGAATGGCCGTGTGTTGACATACTTTAAGGAAACGCCATCTGCGAACGGGCGCACAGCACGCATCTATACGATAGATATTACAGGCTATAATGAGCGTTGGTTAAAAACACCAAAAGATGGTTCTGACCCTGCATGGTCACCGCGAAACCGCTAGGGCTTAATGTCACTGAACATTTCGATTAAACTGCGATAGATCTCACGTTTAAAAGGAACGATGAGGTCTATTGTTTTTGGTAGATCAATCCATTGCCAATCTGAAAATTCCGGCGGATCAAAGGCATTTAAATCAATATCCTGATCGTTGCCCATAAATTTGGCAGCAACCCATGTTTGCTCCTGACCGCGGAACTTTCCGTTCCATAAACGACGAATGGCATCATCTGGTAGGTCATAACGTAATTTACGCTCATGTATATGAATGATCTCTGCCTTATCGGTTCCGACTTCTTCGGCAAGTTCCCGCATAGCGGTTTCTTCGGTTGTTTCACCCGGATCAACACCGCCTTGCGGCATTTGCCAGGCACCTGGCGTATCAATACGTTCACCAACGAAAACCTTGCCCACATCATTGAAAAGGACAATACCCACACATTTCCGATAAAGAAGGGCGTCACGATTAATTGTTTCTGTCATTATATACTCTTATTGTATGTCAGTGATGATTGCTATGTGCGGCCTCAGGGGACGGCGCATGATCAGATGGCTTAAGCCCAGAAGGTGCTGTAGCATTGCTATTATTTTTGCTACGCGCATTCCGCGCCAGCGGCAGATCATAAATTGCAGAGACAGGCGCGACTAAATAATCGACGCTTCCTACTGCCTTAATCCACATTGAAAGGTTTTTGATTGCGTTAGGATAAGAGGGCACAGTTGCAACAGCGTCACCTTTCGCGTTTGCAATACGTTCTAATTCCTGAAAAGAATTATTGCCCTTCATTTTATAGATATCCAAATTTGCCTGTATAAACGGAGCGCCGCGGGTAACGGCACTCGCTTCTATGGTTTTTGGCGCATCGGGGTTACGTTCAAATACGCCTAAACCACGGCCATAAATTTCATCGGATAGCTTTCTGTAATCATCCTGAGTTTTACTAATCGTATCATCAAGAAAAATACCAACACCAACATAGCCAAGTGCGTGTGCCAATGTTTTACGCATTTTTGTGGCTTTATCTCTCAGATTTTGATGATGAAAAATAGTTTGCAAGCCAGAGGATGGGAACTTCTCACTTTGTATAGGAAGCTCTAACCAGACTTCATGACCATGCGACCGCGCTTTACTTATCCACTCTCTTGGGTGCTCCGCGTAGGGAGAGAGCAGAAAAGACACTTCTGCTGGCAACATTTCGATCGCCATGTTCGAGTATTTTTCAGATAAGCCGAAATCCGTAAGCATAAAAGCGACGACTGTTCTTTTTTCAGGGGTATCGAAAGTAAAAACTGTTTGATAACCACGAAAACTGGTCAGTTGGTCTTTTGAACGAATAATCGGCAGGCGCCCTGCATCCTCATATTTAGAAAGCCCCGGCAATAAATCAGGGCCTTCATGCTCATCATCTTTGTGTAGGAAATTCTTTGATACCTCTTTCACAACCGGCATTAACTCAACGCGGCCTGAGGTCATCTGTGTTTCAATTTCTTTGATAGCGGCAGGCCCCGTGAAATACACATAGGAAAAAGCCAAACCATAGATCAGGAAAACAAAGATAGTCCCTTTGATAAGCGTATTCGGGTCAGACCCTTTAAAAAAGGATAGAACGGAATTAAATATGCCGCCAAGCTTAGCTTTAATCCCCGCAACATTAATATTACGAGGATCAAACCTTTTTTTTTCTTCGTTTAGCTCGGCTGTTTCCATCTATTATTTCGTTCCGGTATGCCCAAATTCATATAAAGACAAGCCTTTCAATAAGTCGACAGCGCGCAGAAGCTGATAATCTTGAATTTCATCAGATTCTTCCTCATCTTCGCCTTCTTTCTTATTATCATTCGCCGGCTTTTTGCCATTATTACGATCCAAAGCACCACGCAAATCAGACTCACGCAGCTGTTTAGATTGTAGAGACTCAACTTTGGCAAGCTCAACTATGATGTCAGGCGTTATACCTTTGGCCTGAATCGAACGCCCTGAAGGGGTGTAGTAACGTGCCGTTGTCAATCTCATGGCACCATTTCCGGGCAAAGGCATGACTGTTTGCACAGACCCCTTACCAAATGATTGCGTACCCATGATAATGGCACGTTTATGATCTTGTAATGCCCCTGCGACAATCTCAGAAGCCGAAGCAGAACCGCCATTTACCAAAACAACGATCGGCAAACCATTCGCCATATCGCCTGGTGTGGCATTGTTGCGCTCTGTGTCTTCTTCATAACGGCCACGTTGGGACACGATTTCACCTTTATCAAGGAACACATCTGCAACTTCGATCGCTTGGTTCAAAAGCCCGCCGGGGTTATTGCGCAGATCAATAACATAGCCGATGAGGTTATCTCCAAGCTCCTTAGAAATTTCACTTACGGCCTTACGTACACCGGGAGCCGTTTTTTGGCTGAATGTCGTTACACGAATATAGCCTGTGTTGCCTTCAACACGATGTCTTACAGATTTAATCTGAATAATATCACGCACCAAAGTAACTTCGATTTGTGCATCTTCTCCCTTACGGGCAATGGTCAGATCAATTGTTGATCCTACCTTACCACGCATTTTATCTACGGCTTCGCTCAGGCTCATGCCCATTACTGCATCTTCATCAAGTTTTACAATGTAATCACCTGCCTGAAGTCCGGCTCTGTAGGCGGGCGTATCATCAATAGGGGACACAACCTTTACCAAGCCGTTCTCCATTGTCACTTCTATGCCCAAGCCACCAAACTCACCGCTTGTTTCTACGCGCATATCTTTGAATTTTTCCTCAGACAAATAACTGGAATGAGGATCAAGATTAGACAGCATACCGTTAAGGGCATACTCAATAAGGGTTTTGTCATCCACTTCCTCAACATACTCGGCGCGAACACGCTCGAATACATCACCAAATAAGCTAAGCTGCTTATATGTTTCACTGTAACCGTTGTTAGTTTTCTTATCTGATGCTCGTTTTTCTTGTGCTTGCACACTAAAGGTCAGCCCCACGATAACAAGGAGTGTCGCTAAAACTGATAATATAGTTCTTTTTTTCATATTAATTTTACCCTTAAATATCTAGAAAAACCCATTATCCTAAATCAGAAAACTTCACGGACGGGTTAACAGGTGTACCATTTTGCCTTAGCTCATAATATAGTTTTGGTCGCGGAATTAAAGAAGAATCTGGTAATACTCCGATCGGTTCACCAGATTTCACATGATCCCCGATAGAGCCCGTTATTTTTTCCAATCCTGCTATTAAACTATGATACCCATCTGCATGTTCAATGATAATAATATTGCCGTATCTTTTGAACATTCCGGTAAATTGAATTTTACCACCCATCGGTGCAATGACTAAGCCACCCGAGCGCCCCTCAATAGTAAGCCCCTTACTTTCGGCGCCGACATCATCCTTATCATGATAGGCCACACGCACAATTCCGGAAACAGGCAGGCGGGCTTCACCGTCATCCATATTTAATATAGTCGGCTTGCGCCTCAAGATATTCGCAGCCTGAAGACGCTCAATCTCCCTTTGCTCTTCTTCTTTTAATTTCGCTACCAGCTCTTCCAAATTTTTCGCCTTAAGCGATATGCCCTGTATTGTAATTTCTTTTGCTTCTAAGTCATTATTCGTCGCGGTGAATATACGCTCTTTTTTATCCAGCAACGCTTGCAAGCTGTCTTTTTGAGACTTCAAGCTTGCTGTTCGTTCCGTCAATGATTTTTGCTCTCTGTCTAAATCAAGGCTGACTTTCTCAAGTGTTTCAAGATTGGCCTTTAATTTTTCTGCATGGCGTTTAACCGCAGGAATTATATTCTCCATCAGCAACGCTGTCTGTGCGACTTTGTAAGGCGAATCAGGTTTTGCAAGCATAGCCTGAGGCGGTGTTTTCCTGATGCGTTCCAAGATTAAAACAAGTTTGATAATAGAAACACGTTCTGACTTAAGCGTCGCATCAAGAGACGCCTTCTTATTTTCTAATTTAATTATTCTGGATTCGATGTCTTGTAATCGATCTTCATTTTCACGAATAGCATGCCCGGATTTACGCAGTTTGAACTTTACATCACGAAGCTCACTCGCGACTTTATCATACCTTTTTTGTAGCTGCTTTTTCTTCTCGCTTTCATTGGAAAGCTTTTCCTTCATTGTATCGAGTAATGCAGCCTCATCCCGTGCGAGGGCATGTTGTGGTAAACACATAACACTAACGGTAAATATCAATAATGCAGCAAGACGCTTCATGATGGCTCACAAGGGTAGAGCAAGAAAGATTACTCACGGTGATAAGGATGACCAGCCAAAATTTGCTGGCTCCTATAAATTTGCTCTAAAAGCATCACGCGTGCAAGGGCATGTGGCCATGTTTGCACACCAAAACTTAATAAAAGATCAGATTGTTTCTTTACGTCATTCATCAGGCCATCGGCACCACCAATGACGAACTGAATATGAGCCATACCATCCAGTGAATAATTTTGTAGTTTTTGTGAGAATTTTATAGAAGGAAAAGACTTTCCCTTTTCATCGCATGCGATCAAAACGGAATCTTTGTTAATGTGCTTTAGTATTTTTTCATTTTCATCCTGCTGACACTTAACAGGATCATTATGTTTTGACTCTAACTCAATTATTTTAAGCGGCCAGTTAATGCGCCTTTCGTATGTCTTTATCAGATCTGCATAAGCACCCTTTTTAAGACGAGATATACAAATCAAATCTATTTTCAACAAGGTCAAAAGCCTTATGGTTCAGAATTAAAACAGAACTTAGGGTTTAAGCCAAAACCTGCTCATGCACAACATTGAGAGTAGGGTGCTCACACCACATTTTTTCAATATTGTAAAAATCACGGACTTCCGGCCTGAACAAGTGAACGATAACATCGCCCGCATCCATAACAACCCAATCACATTGACCTAAACCCTCAACATTTACATCAGCAATATTTTTTGCATGTAAATATTCCTTAAGTTTTTTTGCCAACGCACTGACATGCCTGGAAGATGTACCTGAAGCAATAATCATATAATCAGCCAGACCGCTGTTTTCTGATAGGGGAATACATAGGATATTCTCTGCTTTATCTGAGTCGAGTGACTTAACAATGAAGTTTTTCATCTCGGATGGGCTTAAAATACGCTCTTCTCTATCTTTACTAATGATACTTTCTCCTCTGCTCTTTCAATAAAAAAGCCGAACCTAAAAGGCTCAGCCATTCTCTTCAATCGTACATATACGATCTTTTTTGATAGTATGAAAGACTATTGCGACGTTTATATAAACCAAATCGTCACCTCTGTCTTCCTATAAGAATTATTTCTCAATAACCTCATACCCTTATTATACTGGTTTTTGTTTTTTAATAAAAGATTTTTCAATGTGTGTGCCGCAGCAATTATAACTAAGATACTGTTTTATAATTACTTTTACTTCTGATTTCTGTTGATGAAATATTAATCATTTTCTTTTGCAGCAGCCAATATGACGTATTCGAATCAAGCGGTACCTTGCCGCCATGGTCGACGATTATATGTTTTTGACTGGATAGCATCCGCAAAGGACATTGCTTCATTAACCTGACAGGCGGGTGTCTGGTGACATGGATCATGCACATTTCATTCAAGAACAATTTCCAATGATTCCATAAATGAAAATTATGCGCGTTATCCATACCTGTAATCCATGCGAATTGCGTGTTAGGAAAATATCGCTTTAAAATCTTAACTGAAGCATAGCTATGGGTGGTTTCAAAACCATCTTCCATGCCGGTCACGATAATTTTTGGATGCGTATTTATATCTCGGGATAGCTCAACACGTTTTTCAACAGAGAGTAAGTTATCACGGCTTTTCAACGGATTAAGCGGCGTAACCAACCACCAGATTGCATCCAGCTCAAATGCCTTAAGCGCCATTTTGGAAATGTGAACATGCCCCTCATGCGGAGGATTGAAAGAGCCCCCTAAAATGCCAACACGCATATTTCTCCAACGCTGCGCATTTAGTAATCGAGGTTCAGAAAAAACGGGCATATAATCGAAGGCCTCTATTATTACTTTGGCCTGGTTTGACCATTACCGTGAACCATATATTTATAGGTACAAAGCTGTTCCAACCCTACAGGCCCTCTGGCGTGCATTTTTCCGGTCGCGATACCGATTTCCGCGCCCATACCAAACTCACCACCATCGGCAAATTGCGTAGAGGCGTTATGCATGACAATGCCGCTATCCACATTATTTAGGAAATATGCCGCTGCGGCCTCATCATCTGCCAAAATGCTATCTGTATGATGGGAACCGTGGGAATTGATATGCTTCACAGCATCCTGAACGCTATCTACAAACTTACAGCTTAGCTTGGCATCAAGATACTCCGTCGTCCAGTCAGAGTCGTGCGCTTGCTCTATACGAGGATCAAGTTTTTGAATATCATCATCACCGACCACCACGCAGCCGCTATCAAGAATGTTAGATAAAATACGTTTTGCTTTGTCCTCACCATAGGCACGATCAATAAGAAGTGTTTCCATCGCACCACAAATGCCTGTTCTACGCATTTTTGCATTCAAGGTAACATCCAGAACCATATCTTCTTCGGCGCTCTCATGAACAAAAATATGGCACAACCCGTCAAGGTGACCAAAGACAGGCATCCTTGCCTCGTTCATAACGCGTTCAATTAACCCGTGCCCACCACGTGGGATCATAACATCAATATACGACGCAGCACGTAACATAGCGCCGACAGCTTCGCGGTCACTAATAGGTATCATAGATACGCATGCCTTAGGTAAGTCATGTGCTTCTAAGGAATCTTGTATAATAGAATGTAACGCTAAAGAACTATGCAAACTCTCTGAGCCACCGCGCAAGATAACCGCATTATGTGACTTCAGACATAATATAGATGCATCGATCGTTACATTTGGGCGGGATTCATAAATCATCCCTAAAACACCAATAGGGCAGGACACTCGCCTAATCAGCAACCCATTTGGTCTTTCCTGCGTCCATAGGGTTTTTCCTGTAGGGTCATCCAGTTTGCGAACCGTCTTAACCCCTTCAGCAATTCCTTTAATACGATCATGATCTAAACGTAAACGATCAATCAGAGCTGCGCTCAAACCTTTTTGTTCCGCGGCGGATATGTCTTTGCCATTCGCGGCAATAATATCGTCCGCTCCATCTATCAGCTTCTGATACAAGGTATCTAAAACCTGATCAATTACTTCCGTAGGGGTTTGAGACAAGATTGCGGCAGAATCTTTTGCTGCCGCACCTAATGAATCTACAATTTCTTCAGGGGATTGCGCTTTTAAAGCCTCAGACATGACATGCTATTCGTAAGATAAGGGTTAATGAATATTGGCTTCAATATTGCCAATTGCCTCATCAACTAACTTCGCCTTAGCCTTTTTGTCAAGTTTTTCAGTAATGATATGTCTGGTTGCACTCATAGCAAGGCCGGCTGCGTGCTCTTGGATTTCATTGATTGCATTTTGCTTCATGCGCTCTAAACGCTCCTGAAGTTGATGCTCACGACGTTCCATCATGTCATTTAAGTCAGCTTCCGCCTTATCCTTAAATTGACGTGCACTTTCACGGGCATTCTTGATGATTGTTTCGGACTCTTGTACGGCATCTCTGTGTTTGCGCTGATATTGCGCTAACATTTCTTGCGCTTCGATACGAAGATTCTCTGCTTCTTCAAGATCTTTTTTGATCTGCTCAATGCGACCATCAAGCATTTTGTTAAATGCAGGTACACCGAATTTAACCAATATACCGGCAAAAATCACAAATGAGATTGTATACCAAATATGGCTAGCATGATGAGGATCAGACAAAAGTTCCATAATATTACCCTAAGCGGCCTTCTTTACAGTTTCATCAACAAGCGAATCAACAACTGACTTCGCATATTTAAGGTCTACTTCTACACCGATGATCTTTGCAGCAGAGTCTTTTGCAACTTCTGCAGCGACATCAGCCATTTCTTCCATCGCGACCTTACGAGCATTTTCAATTTCCTTTTCCAAGTCACGAATTTGCTTCGTAGATTCATCTTGGAAGTCGGATGAAAGCTTCTCTGATTTTTCCTTAATATCTTTTTCCATTTGCGCAAACAGGGCAGAGGATTCCTCACGGGCACCCTTTAAGCTGTCTTCATATGAAGTTTGCACAGATGAAACTTCCTCCTTAAGGCGTTCAGCAGAATCAAGATCATTGGTAATACGCTCTGATCTTTTTTCTATTGTGCCTGATATCTCAGGAAGTGACTTCTTCGCAAAGAAAAAGTACATAAGGACAAACACCACAACCAACCAAAATATTTGACTTGGGTATGATGAAGGATCTAGTTGAGGAAGACCTCCACTGGAACCATGATGAGCATCACCATGGTGTGAAGATCCATGACTGTCATGACCGTCACTAGCTGCGATAGCCTGAGCGGAATATACAAATATCAAAAATGTAGAAGCGAATAATTTCTTCAGCATAGGTCTTCCTTACTATTTAGTAACTACTATTAATTGGTCAGTAGTTATTAGCCAGCAAGAATGTATGCTGCAAGACCAATAGGAATAATACCCAAGGCTTCTACGAACGCAACAACCATGAAGAACTTTTCATCAAGCATCTTCTTTGTTTCAGGGTTACGTGCGATTGCATTGTTGTAAGCCGTGAAGTACATACCCAAACCAAGGGCCGAACCCAGAGCAGGTAAAGCAACTAAACCACCAGCGATAGCTTTTGCAGCATCTAATTCCATTTTGATATTTCCTTTTTACTATTGTTAAACAACACTTTAAACACCCGCGATATTACATAGTTAGTGATGAAGTTCAACACTATCTTTTAAATAAACACATGCCAATATCGCGAAAACATAAGCCTGAATACCTGCCACCAAAAGCTCAAACAACATCATAACAACATTGAAGAAAGCAGGGAAAGCACCCAAGACAACCCACAAACCACCTAAGCTTGCTGCACTAATCGCAAACCCGATGACAATTTTTAAAATCATGTGCCCGGCCATCATGTTCGCAAAAAGACGAACTGAATGTGTAAGAGGGCGCACAGAAAACGAAATTAATTCCAACGGCACCACAAACGGAACCAACCACCATGGAACACCCGCAGGCAAAAATAATGTGAAGAATTTAAGCCCGTGGTTATAAACACCAAACCCGATAGACATCACAAAAATCAACAATGCCAAGGCGATTGTAACAATAAGGTGTGATGTGTAGGTAAAAGAATAGGGTAACAGTCCCAAGACATTACCCATCAAAATAAACATGAACAGCGTAAAGATGAAAGGAAAGTACGGCCTTCCTTTTTTACCGATGTTTTCATTAACCATCTTACTTACAAATTCATAAAGAATTTCAACAGCCATCTGAAAACGACCGGGAACCATAGCCGCCTTACGCATACCGTATGTTAAGAAAATAACAGAGACAACGGCGCCAATAACCATCCACAAAGAGGAGTTTGTAAAAGACACGTCATAACCTGAAAACTCAATTTCAGCGATTGGCTTAATTACAAATTGATCAATAGGACCGGCCACTCTTTTTCTCTCCGTTACTCTACTTATTTAAAATTTTCATGGTTGTAGCGTATTTAAAACCGTTAATCAATGGGCATTTGCGCACTTATTCATTTTTTTTTGTTACGGTGTTTGCTCTCATCACACCGCTGACAAAGCCCAGTATCATAAAAATGAATAAACCTGCAGGAGCTGTGCCTGCATACTTATCAATAACATAGCCTAAAATGAAGCCAGCTATTACGCTTGCTAAGAACTCTCCCGCGGCTCTTTTCCCACGTTTTTCGGCATCAGATTCATCGGCAGACACGCCATATTGCTGAACTTCATATTCTTCCTGATCTGTGCGCGCGGCTTTGATGCGTTCATCCAGTGAGGCAACTTTTTTCTTTACCTGCTCTTCATATTCGTCAGCCATTCTTTAAGCCACTTTCTGATCTATGAAATCAAAAGACTTCTGAAGGTCAACCGATACAAGTTGCGATACGCCTTTTTCCGACATTGTCACACCATATAGGCGATCCATGCGTGCCATCGTCAGGCGATGGTGCGTAACAACAAGAAAACGTGTTTCTCCGCGCTCTGCAATTTCTTCTAGCAGATCACAAACCCGATCAACGTTAGCATCATCAAGCGCCGCATCGATTTCGTCCAAAACACATATAGGGGAGGGGTTTGTTAAAAACATACCGAAGATTAGCGCAATAGAAGCCAGCGTTTGCTCTCCACCGGACATTAAAGATAATGATTGCAACGCCTTTCCGGGAGGTTGGGCGAATATTTCCAGACCCGCCCCTAACGGGTCATCCGAATCAACCAACTTCAGGTGCGCTTTACCACCACCGAATAAGCGAACGAATAAATCCTGAAAATGCGCATTGACCGTATCAAACGCAACCAATAGCCGCTCACGTGCCTCTTTGTTAATTTTATTAATGCCGCCGCGAAGCTCTTCTATTGCTTGATTTAAATCATTACGTTCATGCAACAAGCCACCAAATTCTTTTTCAAGCTCCAGCGCTTCTTCCTCAGCACGCAAGTTTACAGCACCCATCGCATTACGTGCTTGTAAACTCTTCTCATAATCTTTTTTGAGCTTTGGCAAATCTTGCGGCGTATAATCAATAAGGCTTTTATCGATCTGATTTATCAAATCTTTTGCAGGCATATTATGCTTGCCGACAATCTTTTCTTCCATTTCAGAAATTTGATCATTCACAGCCGCCAACAATGCCTGTGCATGTGCGCGTTTCTCACGTGCCTCACCAAGTACAGATTCTGCTTCCTTCAACGCTTTTGAGGTGACAGAAACTTCCTGCTCACACGCTGCCAGTTTTTCAGTTGCAGCATTTTTTTGATGTTCAAGCTCATTAATCTTATCGAGCATTTCTTGATTGCTACCTGATACAGATATCGGGTTATTTTTTAAACTCTCAAATTTTTCAGTGAGTTGCTCAAACCTTCCTGAAAGTTCTTTGAGATATTCTTTCGCACGAATATTTCTGTTTTTTAAGGATAATCTTTCATCTGCGATGGCCTGAATACGAGCTCTTCTGGTGTTACGTGCCTGTACGAATAAATCAAAATCACGCACAGCTTCACGATAAAGTTCTTTCGTTTGCTCTAATTGCGCTTTTACCTTGGCAATAACATCTTCGCTATTATTATCAGAATTCATCACACTCAGCGTCGCTTCATACGCAGATTCATCTGATTTCAAAACCTCTACAAGCGCCTTCAAATCCTCTTCTACACTTTGAATTTGCTCTTCATAACGCTTTTTGTTCGCTTCGGTGTGAATGATACTATCTTTAAGATCCTGAAGTTCAGACTTCTTAGAAGCACGCAAACGCTCTTTGTCGGAGATAGTTTCCAAACATGTTGCTTGCTGTCCTTTTAATGATGCGCGGTCATCCAGCGCAGCCTTAAGAGCATCTTGCGCAGTAATAAGCTCAGCGGAGATAGTTTCCCTTTGTTGATTTAGATGCTCTTGTTTGTTTTTCTGCTCTAAATAAACCGCATGCCTGTCTGTGGCGCTATCTTGAATGTAATACCCGTCCCAACGCCAATACGCACCCTCAGCCGACACAAGGGATTGTCCGGGTTTTAGTTGTGCACTTAAACGTTGGCCATCTTCATCCGTTTCAACATACCCGATAAAAGATAAAGCAAGATGCAGTTCCTCAGGCGCCTGAACATATGTAATCATTGGCTTTACGTCTTCTGGAAACACGCTCTCAGAATCAATATTCACCTTTTTCCAAAAAGTCGGGGCATTAGAATCCAATGACGCCAATAATGAATCACCCAAGGCCCTCGATAAGGCCTTTTCAAATCCTGCCTTCGCCTTGACCTCACCCAAAACAGAAACACTGGTGCTGTCATCTTCGCTAAAGAAATTATCGAGAACAGAGATTTCAGCGCAAATATGCGTGTGCTGCTTTTCCTTTTCTGAGGCGATCTGACGTAAGGCATCAATACTGGTCTCTGAAACCTGCAATGCATCAATGTTTTCATTTTTTTGCACATGAAGCGCATCGATTTCTTCGTCGAGAGCTGTGAGTTCCGTCTCAATCTGACTGATTTTAGTGACAATGCCTTCATCCACGTGACATGCAGACAAGTCATCAGTCAAAGTTTTCAATCGATCTTCTAATAATTCTTTTTGTGTATGATGACGCTCTACCTGGTTCTTGAGGCTTTCCAAGCGAACACTATTAGCTGTCGCATCTTCTTTAAGGGCGCTGTACTTTTCCTCCAGCTTTGTTAACTCATCTTTCAATGCGTCGGCTTTATTGCTTTTTTCAGAATCAAGAACCTCATCTTGCTCTTGTTCTTGGATCAAAACCTCATATTCACCCTCAACCTTTGAAAGCAATTTAGATGTCTCATCCAGTGTTTCTTGCTCATGCGCTTTATCAGTTTGTGTTTGCTCTAACTGCGTTTTGGTATCCGCTAAATCATTTTTATAACGTGCTAACTCATCTTCAAAACGTTGGAAATCAAGCTTATGCTTCTGAAGAGTAGCTGAAATTTCTGCTTCTGCCTTACGGAGAGGTGGCAATTCTTCTATTTGTGTATTCTGCGTTTTCGTCAGCTGACTTACGGTTGTTAATTTCTGAGCCACAGCAGATTCAAGCTCTGCAAACGTGGTTTTGTGCTCGCGTTGTTTATGGATCAATGCCAGCCATTCCAGATATGTGACCGCTAATTCTAACTGGCGAATCTCGGCACTGATATTTTTATACCGCATGGCCTGCCTTGATTGACGCTTTAGACTGTTTAGGCGGCTTTCCATACTGCCGACAATATCTTCGACACGAACAAGATTTGCATCCGCACCTTTCAATCGTAATTCCGCCTCATGACGGCGCGCATAAAGGCCTGCAATACCTGCTGACTCCTCAAGAACGAGACGACGCTCTTGCGGTTTGGAATTAATCATGCGTGTAACGCGGCCCTGTGACACCATAGAAGGGGAGTTTGCACCCGTGATCGTATCCGCAAAAAGCATCTGCACATCGCGGGCACGAACGGACTTGCCGTTTATACGATAGCCGGAACCTTTGTCTTTCTCAATCTTACGGCTGATTTCCAATTCATCAGTATTGTTATAAGTCGCAGGCGCCATCCGCGTTGTATTATCTAAGAGCAATGAAACTTCGGCGAAATTACGTGGACTACGTCTATCCGTACCGGCAAAGATCACGTCCTCCATACCGCCGCCGCGCATGCGCTTAGCGGAACTTTCCCCCATTATCCAACGAAGTGCTTCGACAAGATTTGATTTACCACAACCATTAGGCCCGACAATGCCATTCAGGCCCGGGCCAATTTCCAAATCCGCTTTGTCGACAAAGGATTTAAATCCATGAAGTCGTAGTTTGGTAAATTGGATCATTAATCAAAGTTACTCTCATCAAATATAAAAAGACGCGGAGTTATTCCGCGGCTTTCTGTAATTCTTCGTCTATGATTTTCTTTATATCCGTATAAGGGATAAGCGCATTAACAGGCGTGCCATCATTAATAATCAAAGATGGTGTTCCTTTTACGCCTTTATTTTCATAGGCATTATGGCCACGCAGTGCAATTGCCTGCTGCAGTTCCTGACTATCCAAGCATTTCTGAAGCTCAGCATCACTGGCGCCCATCAACTGTGCGTTTTGTTTTAGATAATCAACAAACTTCGGATTGGCCATCCATTGCTGCTGGTCTTTGAAAACAAACTCAACAAATTTAAAGTACGATGATTCAGGAACACAACGCGCCAGCGCACCCACAACAACATCAGCACCCTTTAATGGAAAATCATCAAACACCAAATAGGCCTTACCGGTGTCGATATAATCAGCCTTAAGCTTGTGATAAGTGTCGCTGTGAAAATGTGCACAATGCGGGCATGTGAAAGAGCTATGCTCTACGATTTTTACAGGAGCATTTTTATCGCCCAAAATGCGCGGTGTCGATGCTTGTTGTACATCAAATGCCTTGCTTTCTTTTTCTTCGATGGCAACACTATCTTCAGTCGATTCATCTTCGTCCGCGGTATTTTCATCTGCAGAAGCATCATCAACCGTTTCCTCACCTGCGGCAGCCTCAATCGGCGCAGGAGTATCTTCCTCCGGCATAACGACCTTGTCATTTTCAATCTCTGCAAGTGCATTCTCAATTGCTGCTTCAATTTCAGCATATGGACGGACACCAATCACCTTAACACCACCCGGCAATATAAGTGACGGCGTAGAGTTAACGCCAAAGTTATCGAATGCATTCTTGGCCCGTGTTGCCAATGCTTCTTTCAATTCTTTGCTCTCGGCACATTTCTCTATCAGCTCCGCATCCGCGCCAGCCGCAACAGCGTTTGATTTCACCAGATCAAGATCATTAAACCAATCAGACTGGGTTTCAAACGTAACTTGTACAAAACGGAAATACGCATCATCAGGAACACATCGTGCAATCGCGCCGACTGTCGCGTCTTTAAGGTTTCTTGGGAAATCATCAAAAACTAAATACGCTTTGCCCGTGTCGATATATTGTGCCTTAAGGGCTTTAAAATTATTCTCATGGAAATTTTTACAGGCTCCACAAGTAAAGGAGCTATGCTCCACAATCTTCAACGGAGCATTCTCATCACCAAGAATACGCGGCTGAGACAAGGACGCGACATCCAGCGCACCATCTGTCATCTTTGGCGTTGTTTCATCTGACGCTTGTTCGGCATCAATACCCGCCACAGCGTTGACATCATAATCACTATGCTTTTGTTTCTGATAAACCCAGACACCTGTTAATCCGGCCAAAATAACCAAAAGTAAAATGATTAGCCCAACGGGTGATTTCTTCTTCTTAACCTGATCAGGTTTAGATTCGGACATATTACGTACTCCATTTTTTCTTGATGCTCTAATAGCATACCTTAAACCATCAAAAGTCAAGGAATACAAGGGTTATAGCGAATTTTTTCCACACCCTTGAGGTTTTTCAAGTGTATATTTTCACTTTTCTTTGTCTGCTTTAAATACCAAATCAATGCGGTTATCGGTCATATTCGCGTGATCTTGACCAACGGCATTAATTTTCAACCGTGATGCTTGAATGTTATAAGAAAGCAAATAGCTTCGCACCTCTAATGCCCGCGCCAGAGCACGCCGAACATCGCTATACTCTTGATTTTCAACAGGTGTTGCGTACGCAAATATCTCCATTTTCAGATGCGGGTCATTTCTGAACATATCAATAGCATATTCATTTAGAAATTCCTTCAACATAGGATCGAGATTAATTTGTTGCGGGTTAAGCGCAAAACTGATTAAGGCCTTTTCGCTCCTGTTCGCTTTTTCTTTGCTGCTCTCAATAACAGGCTTTCTTTGTGGAATAGGGGGGGAATCAAAATCAATGTCCTCCACCGCAACTTCTTCATTAAGGACAGCGAGAACCATATTTTGATCTATTTGCTCGATTTCATGAACAAAACCATCTTCATCCAATGCCAAAGCAACGCCGCCTGCATCTTCAGTCACCTGCGTATCTTCTATGCCTGTTATCTCTGTATCCGGATGATCAAATGCAAACTCATTATCCAGATCATCAGAAAGGGGCTGCGTATCATGCGCGTCGTGGTTGGCCGCAGGCTCATTTTGTGAAATTAGCTTTTGAATATAAGCGGGGGATACATTGAGAACATCAGGACGGCGCGGCGGAATAGGAACGCCGCTTTCGTCTGCGTAGGCCTTTACTGAAAGAAGCATAAAACAAACTAACGATAGAAAGAGCGATGTTTTTTTAACAAATCCGTGCCTCAAAACAACCTCTCTTTCTATTTGTGACTATGCCTTTTTCAATATCCTCGCAATATCATTTGAAAGCTGTTCATTCGTAGCAAGAATATTACCAGTATTAACTGGATTGTGTCTTATGTCATCTATATCTGAAATAAAACCCCCAGATTCTTTTACAAGAATAACACCGGCAGCAACATCCCACGGGCTTAGATCACGCTCCCAAAAGCCGTCACACTTACCTGCAGCAACATATGCAAGGTCTAGAGCGGCGGCGCCGAAACGTCTAAGAGAGAAGCCCGCCTCCTGCATAGCGTGGTATTCTGAAATAAACTTTTCACGCTTATCTGCCGCACGTCTGGGCGCGCCTGTTGTAATAAGGCTTGCCTCTGATGTATTACGATTAGATACACGTAGCCTTCTTCTTTTAGAAAACGCACCCTTACCTTTTTCCGCGTGGAATAAGTCGTCCTTAACAGGATCATGAATCAAACCGGCTACGACTTCACCTTTATACTCCAGGCCGATAGAGATCGCCCAATGAGGGATGCCATGTAAAAAGTTCGTCGTCCCGTCAAGCGGATCAATAATCCAGCGGTAATCAGAATCTTTTCCTTTGACTGCACCACTTTCTTCCATAAGGAAGCTATAGTCAGGTCTTGCCTTTCTTAGTTCCTCAAAGATAATTTCTTCTGACCTTTTATCGGCCGCAGAAACAAAGTCACCCGGACCTTTCCTGGACACTTGAAGGTTTTCGACTTCGTTAAAATCCCGCAGTAGTGAGCGCGCAGCCTTTTCGCTGGCACGCATCATTATATTCATAATCGGCGTACTTGTAGCCATCTTTATGATCCTTATTGTTTATGATTAACCTTTATATCGCTCGACGTATGTACCTACACCGTCTTCAAGCTTGATAACAATTTTTGAACCTGATTCCACATGAGGTGGCACCATTACTTTTTCGCCATTTTCTACGATAGCCGGCTTATATGATGTTGTTGCAGTTTGCCCCTTAACCACAGGCTCTGCTTCAGTGATCTCCATGACGATACGATCAGGTAATTTAAAGCCCAAAGGCTCTCCTTCATATGTCTCAACCTCTATCACCATACCATCTTGCAAAAATGATGCTTGTGGCCCCATTTGCTCCTTAGTTACAGTGATCTGATCGTATGTTTCATTATTCATAAGAACGATATCTTCGCCTTCATAATATAAAAACTGGAATTCAGTTTGTTCCAAACGAACACGCTCAACCGTTTCCTGGGTACGGAACCGGACATTATCCTTATTGCCTGTACGCACATCACGAAGCTCCACCTGTGCGACAGAGGCTCCCTTACCAGGCTGTTGAATATCATTTTTTACTACGACATATAGTTTGTCATTATATTCAATGACGTTACCGGAGCGCAGTGTAATAGCATTAACTTTCATTTTTTTTATCCGCTAATAGTGATTTACCCAAGGATTCAAGTTTCTC
This sequence comes from Alcanivorax sp., assembly GCA_051967755.1. Taxonomy (GTDB): domain Bacteria; phylum Pseudomonadota; class Alphaproteobacteria; order Micavibrionales; family Micavibrionaceae; genus UBA1672. The sequence goes on along the minus strand of JBQDYD010000003.1, from coordinate 456,133 downwards.
TTTTATATCAGGATCATCAATTTGATCTAGTACCTCAGCAAGATATTTTTTATCTTTCATCGCTAAGGGGGTTTTTCGTTTGCTCATATATACCTGCTCATCACTGACTGCCTCAGTAATAACAAAACGAATATCCTTAATCCATGTATCCCCGAACAGGGTGTTAAGACGCTCTAATATAACACCTTTTTGATAATTTAAAATAGTGGCATTAGACGCCGTTGTTCCAATATCCAACGTCGCATATGGCTTCTGATCTTTGCGTTTCTTACGATAATTAATTTTTATTGGCTGGGCTTTTGCGGCGAATTCCTCACCCATAATTTCGGTCCATTGATTAACCAATCGGCCTAGGGCAATATACTTTCGACTAAAATTCTTTGCAGCAACTCTTGATGTGGCTTCGGAAACAGGACGCATAGCAATATTAAAAACTTAAATTTAAAGAATGACTTCTATTAGCACACTTACAGAACAATGCACAGTTAAACCCGAGCTTTTCAGTGCGAACTTACTTTCATGGTACGATAAGCATCGCCGTGACCTGCCTTGGCGTGCCAAGCCGGATGAGACACCCGCCCCATATCGCGTTTGGTTATCTGAAATTATGCTACAGCAAACAACAGTTGCGGCTGTTATCCCTTACTTTCATAAATTCACAGACAAATGGCCGACCGTCCAAAGCTTAGCAGACGCGCCAAATGAAGAAATCATGTCTTATTGGGCTGGTTTGGGGTATTACGCCAGAGCGCGCAACCTTCATAAATGCGCAAAGGTTATCACTGATGAATTCAAAGGCGTTTTTCCTGACAATTACAAAGATCTGAAATCTTTACCCGGAATAGGGGATTATACCGCATCCGCAATCACAGCCATTGCATTTAACAAACCTGCGAATGTCGTTGATGGTAACGTAGAGCGCGTTATGGCAAGATTATACACGGTTGATACACCACTGCCATCAGGTAAGGCCGTATTAAAAAAACATGCCGAAGAACATGCACATCACGCACGCGGTCGTCACGGCGATTATGCGCAGGCACTGATGGATCTGGGTGCCACAATATGCACGCCAAAATCACCGAAATGCCCAATGTGTCCGGTTCAAAAACATTGCAAAGCATACATTCAAGGAAATCAGGAAGATTACCCTAAAAAATCACCAAAACAGCTTAAGCCCACACGCTACGGCTATGTATATTGGGTAACCATGCCTAACGGAAACGTTCTTATACACAATAGACCGGCAAGCGGCCTTTTAGGTGGAATGACCGGGCTGCCTACCTCTGATTGGAAAACCGATAAAAGCACGGTTGAGCATTTAGGTATCTTTAATAAAGCCTACATACCGGACAATGAGGTCACAAAGATAAAGCATGTTTTCACTCACTTTAATTTGTACTTATCACTTCACCGCATTCAAACAGACACATTTAAACCGCCTGAAAATTACAAGTGGATAGAACAAGATAAAATTCCAAATATCGGTCTTCCTAGCGTATTCTCTAAGGCACGTAGTTTCATACTTGGAAAATAGAAGTGCTCACACTTGAATTTTAGGCGTCTTTTCCAATATAATGGTTGGGAACCTGCAGGAGTTAAAATGAATAATAAAGCAATCATCTATAGCGGTATTTTCTTGGCCTTTGTTTTCATACTAGGCATCAATCATACTGCATTAGCGGCTGCCAGCGGGGACAGAGGGGTAGGTTACGACTATCTGTTAAAGGGCTATAACGACAGTTATTATGATTATGACGAAGGCCCGGGAGCAAGTAAACTCAATGATGACCCCAATAAAGCACCCAGTCGATATATCTACGAGACACCTACTGTTAAAGCCCTTTCTCATTTATACTGGGGCATAAACCTATACAAAACTGAGGACGATGACGCTGTAGATGAATTTATGCGCATCAATGAATGTGAAATTTATAAAAGCTTTTCATCTGATGAATTAGAATGGAAAGAAATCAGAGATGCCACAAGAGAGTTTCTTCGTGAAAACAAAGAAGATTTCCCGACAAGATTCGAATTTGTAATGCCACTAAAACTTGGTGATTATATTGAAAAACGAGGCGCTTTTGAAATTCAGGATGAATATAAAATTCATTCTCTAAGACGATTTGAACTGGTCGCTTCGGATTATCGTTTAGCTGGCCCATGTACTAGAGATCATTTCATCCCAAGAGGTTACCCCAGAGCGATGGTCCTTGAATTTAGCCGCCCCTTTAATTTGGTCTATGTCCCCGTCGCCAAGCAAAACGCGCTGGAATATATCAAAAGACGACTTGATTACATGAAAACTACCTACGAACCACGCGCTCACTCCAAAGCTCTTATGTTCAACCTCAGAACAGCCTATCTGGTTATCAAAGTGAAAATATTCACCTATGGTAAATCTTTAGGTTTGAACAATATGGAGCTTCCGATGCACCAAATGATGGGTGTTTTGGAAGGCTATGAAATATACGAAGATTTAAACAGAGAAAACTTGTTTTATGCACAGAATTACGTAACGAACCAAAGCAAAGGCCGTTTGGACGTACGCTTGAAACCTCAATATGAAATTTTGAGAAAGAAAAGCAAAGAAGGAAAGGGCATACTACATTAAGCCCTCGTGATACGCACCCCAACAGCAGCGCAATCATTAAAAATATCAGGCTTCTCTACCTGAACACTTACGGCGAGCACTCGATCGTCAGTAAGACAAATAACAGATATTTTCTCTGCGAAGTCCTCCAACAAATCATAGTGCTTTTCTTCCGCCAAAGCCCTAACACCTAAAACAACATTTTCATACGAGACAACGTCATCGATAGATTCTAGTGAACGCCCCTCATTTGAAGTTACGGTCATTTCAACATTCACAATGACACGCTGGCGCGCTTGCTTTTCATGCTCATAAATACCCGCCGACATGTCGAGTGTCAGATCGCGTATGTAAACAATGTCAGTTTCCGCGCTATGCATGACCCAGCTCAGCCCTGATTTGTGTTCTCAAATGATCAATCGGTAAGGATTTCTTGCCTTGCCTAAAATGCCAGAACGTCCAGCCATTACAAGAAGGGGCATCTTGTAAAGCTGCACCGACTTTATGGATAGACCCGCGCATCTTATCAACGCGGTTTTGCGCGATAATCGAACCGTCTGCATGCACAGTCGCGCGGTATTTATTCTTAGAATCCGTTAGCACTGTTCCCGGCTCCAGAAGGCCGCGCTCAACAAGGGAACCAAACGGAACGCGCGGCAACTCGCGTTTTGGTTTTGTTTCGACCAGATTTCCTTTGATTGGTTCAACATCTGCTATGCGCTTTTTCGCAAATGAAGCATATGTCTCATCTTGCTCAATTCCGATAAAAGAACGCCCAAGTTTTTTGGCGACTGCGCCTGTTGTACCCGTACCAAAAAACGGGTCAAGCACAGTATCACCTTTACGGGTGGATGACATGAGAACGCGGTGTAAAAGAGCCTCTGGCTTTTGCGTCGGATGCGCTTTTTTACCCTCATCATCTTTCAAACGTTCTGAACCTGTACATAGCGGAAGATACCAATCACTTCTCATTTGCAAATCTTCGTTCAACGACTTCATTGCATCATAATTGAAATAGTATTTTGATTTTTCAGATTTCGCCGCCCAAATCATTGTTTCATGAGCATTTGTAAAACGACGGCCACGGAAATTTGGCATTGGGTTAGATTTACGCCAAACAATATCATTTAAAATCCAATAGCCTAAATCTTGTAAAATATACCCCAGACGGAAAATATTGTGGTAGCTGCCGATCACCCAAATAGAACCATCAGGGGTAAGGGTTTCACGCGCAGAAGCCAGCCACTCCTTTGTAAATGCATCATAAGCCTTTAAACTGTCAAATTGATCCCAATCATTATCAACCGCATCAACCTTTGAATTATTCGGGCGATGAAGGTCACCACCCAGCTGAAGGTTATATGGGGGGTCAGCAAAGATACAATCAACAGATTCTTTTTCGATTTTATTCATCTCATCAATGCAATTCCCAATGATGATTTTACCTGTGGACTGTTTATCTTTTGTGCTAGACATTCTGTATTCCCCTAATGATTTAAAGTCGAATCATGAGTCATTATGGACTCAGGGTCAAGAAAAAAAGTGTATTTTTTTGTTTGGACTCAGTCTGTTAAATTGAATGCTTAAAGTAACGCATTGTTACGATTCAATTATTCTGCGCACGGGGGCAAAACTACGGCGATGATGCTCTGTCACACCATGTGTTAGCAAAGCCTCTCTATGCTGCGCTGTTGGATAGCCGGAATTCTTAGCCCATCCATAGTCAGGATATTTTTCAGATAATCTCTGCATAACACGATCACGATAAACCTTTGCCACAATAGACGCCGCAGCAATAGATTTTGATTTTTGGTCACCTTTCACAACGGTGATCGCATGTGATGACAGGGCAGGGGCTTTATTCCCGTCCACAAGGGCGTGCGTGATCCCGCTTAATTGATCATGCGCGCGTTTCATTGCCTCTAAACTGGCCTGAAGGATATTCAGCTCATCAATTTCTTGCGGGGAAATCGCACTGATAGCGTAAGGGAAGTTTTCCGTTATCTCAGTGTAAAGCACCTCACGCTTCTTGGCGCTAAGCTTTTTACTGTCACGAATTTCTGCAATAAATTCTAACCGGCGCTTATCCCTCGGTATAATGACACAAGCCGCAACGACAGGCCCCGCCAATGGGCCACGCCCAACCTCATCCAAACCGCAGACAATGCCATCACACTGATCTTCTAATGAGAAATCCGCCATACAGCTTAGCCTTTAAGACTTTTACTGGCGATTTCAAACACGTCCGGCGCGATATTCTCTATGGCTAAAATATCACTCAAGGCGGCCTTAATCATATCTTGCCTGTCCGTAGTGTATCTTCGCCACTCACGCATTGGCGTTAACAGACGCGCGGCAATTTGCGGATTAATGTCATTCAGCTCAATAATCGCATCACGCAAAAACGCATAGCCCGAACCATCAGCAGCATGAAAACGCGAAGGATTATTCATTGCAAATGCCGCATACAGAGATCGCACTCTGTTCGGGTTTTTGATGTTGAAATCTTGATGCTCTTTCAGTGCTTTAATACGATCTATTGCATCAGGTAGAGTAGAGCATGACTGCAATGCAAACCACTTATCAATAACCAGCTGGTAATCCTTAAATCTGTCATAGAAATCAGAAAACACCTCATCGCGCTCAGGGTTTTTATTTGATGCCAATGACGAGAGCGCAGCCACACGATCTGTCATGTTATCGGCGTTAAAGTAATGCTCCTTAGCACGCTTTGCGCAGCCTGTGCCATGCGTACCGGTTAGTATCATAAGGGCAACATTACGCAGCACCCTTTGCGCCATCGCATCAGATGTTACAGAGAATTCACCCGTCATTGCATTTGATTTATATATCTTTTCCAATGCCGATTTATGGTTACGCTTAATCGCCGCAATGACCAACTCCCGAGCTTTAAAAATAGCTTCAGGATCTGCGCTTTGGCGTTCTTGAATAAGGGCAGACACATCAGGCACCGACATACTACGTGCAAGTAAGGCTTTATCTGCACCATCAGACAATGCATCTTCGAGTATTGCGGCATAACCATCTGTAAACGCTTCAGGCACGGACATTTTTTCACCAGCCTCATGAGCATCCAGCATTTCACCGATTACTGTGCGGGCGATATGTTGGCCGGCTTCCCAACGGTTAAAGCCATCATATGCTTCGTTTTGGCTAAGGAAGGCATAATCTTGCTGGCTTAAGTTTGTCTTCAAGCGAACAGGGGCACTAAAGTTACGAAGAACCGAAGGCACGGGTTCTTGCTCTATAGCTGAAAATGTGAATTCTTGCTCTCCCTCAGTCAGCTTAAGCACTTGCGTACCAATTAAATCTTCACCATCTTGCCCAATCAGGCCAATAGCAACAGGAATTACCATTGGCTTTTTATTGGTTTGATTAGGCGTATCAGGAATAACCTGAGAAAGCGTCACTTTATATTCCTTACGATCCGCGTCATACTCACCTTTAAAGTGAAGCTCTGGCGTTCCTGCCTGTTCATACCACAGGCGGAATTGTGATAAATCTTCTCCTGTCGCATCTTCCATGGCTTTGACGAAATCCTCACAGGTGACAGCTTGCCCGTCATGGCGTTCAAAATACAGGTCCGTACCCTTACGATAATTTTCCGCGCCCAATAATGTACGCATCATACGAATAACCTCAGCGCCTTTTTCATAGACCGTCATCGTATAGAAATTATTAATCTCAATGTAATTATCAGGGCGAATAGGGTGCGCCAGCGGTGATGCATCTTCGGCGAATTGAAAGCGCCGTAAATGGGTAACATCATCAATACGCTGGACATCTTTTGAGTGTGTATCTGCAGAGAATTCCTGATCACGGAAAACTGTCAGACCTTCTTTTAAAGATAACTGAAACCAGTCACGGCAGGTGACGCGGTTACCGCTCCAATTGTGGAAATACTCATGCGCTATGACGCTTTCAACGCGCATAAAATCGGTATCTGTTGCGGTTTCCTGATGCGCCAGAACAAGAGCCGTATTAAATATGTTGAGGGATTTATTCTCCATCGCGCCCATATTAAAATCACTGACCGCCACGATGTTGAATATATCCAGATCATATTCCAGACCGTATACATCCTCATCCCATTTCATAGAACGCTTCAGGCTGTCCATCGCATGATCGCACTGGCTCTCATCGCCCTCACGAACATAAATATAAAGATCAACCTCACGCCCAGACCCTGTGATATATGTATCGTGGATATGGTTAAGATCGCCTGCGACCAAAGCAAAAAGATAGCAAGGCTTAGGGAAGGGGTCTTCCCAGATTGTAAAATGACGATCGCTATCAACTTCGCCGCCTTCGATACGGTTTCCGTTAGACAATAATACGGGGTATTTCTTATCTGCCTCTATGCGCACAGTAAATGTTGTTAATACGTCAGGGCGATCAGGGTAATAGGTGATGCGGCGAAAGCCTTCTGCCTCACACTGGGTGCAGTATGTACCGCCGGAATTATAAAGCCCCTCCAGACGTGTATTGTTTTCAGGATATATTTTTGTCTGAATTTCCAAATCAAAGGAGGATTCAGAGCAGGGCACAGTTAAAGATGCATCTGTCTTATTATAACCATCGACCTCTTGATTGTTGATTTTTACAGATAATAGTTCGAGCTCTTCACCATACAAAAAAACCTCAGACGCGCTTGCTAAAGTCCTGTTGTAATGCGCACGTTGCGTAACGATCGTATAGCCGTCCTGAATATTGAAATCTAATTCAACGCTTTCTATTTCATACGGGTAGGGGGTGTAATCCTTTAGATAAATCGTCTTTGGTGTTTCAGTGCGCATGATAACTCTTTTGTTCTTATGATTCGATTAGATCATAATCATGGAGCAAAAGAGTTTTGATGCAAAGGGGAAAGCCCGATTGTTTTAATCAAGTACCATGTCATTGCGATGAATAAGCTCATTTCGGCCGATATAGCCCAGTATTTCGGGTATATCTTTGCTGTTTTGACCTATGATTTTCTTGGCATCATGCACATTATAGGCACTAACCCCCATACCTATTTTATGTCCTGTCGAATTAAGTATTTCAACAACATCACCACGATCAAATTTACCCTCAATAAACTTAACACCGACAGGAAGCAGGCTTTTTCCGTCATTTAACGCAACCAAAGCCCCATCATCTACGGTAATCTGCCCCTTAGGATTCATATGCGCGCCCAACCATATTTTACGGGCATTATTATCACATTCTTGCGCCATAAATAACGTAGAAAGCGTTTCCGTATCCGAGCGAAGCACCTCAAGGGCATGATCATCCTGACCATTCGTAATAATCAGATCTATTCCTGCCTTTACCGCCGATAATGCCGCCTCTATCTTGCTTTTCATGCCACCGGTACTAAGCCCGGGAATCGCGTCACCTGCCATTGTGATATGCTCATCACCAATCTCATCAACAACAGGGATATGCACCGCCTGCGGGTTTGTATCGGGATTATCACTAAATAAACCATGCGCCGTAGACAAAAGAACCACAGTGTCAGCAAAGATCATCTGCGCCACTCTGACACTTAAACGATCATTATCACCAAAACGGATTTCCCCTGTGGAAACAGTGTCATTCTCATTGATGATCGGGACAATACCTGCATCGAGTAGGGTGCGAATTGTTTCGCGCGCATTCAGGTTCATGCGCCTGTTCTCTGTCTCACTCATGGTCAAAAGAACCTGCGCTGCGTCTATGTTAAATTTTGAAAATGCTTTTTGATAGCCGTTAAATACGTGGAACTGCCCCACAGCAGACGCCGCCTGTTTTTGCGCCAAAGGTATATCTTTGGGCGGGCGATCCTGCGGTATGCCCAAAGCCTTACGCCCAAGCGCCACACTACCTGACGATACAACGACAACCTTTTTACCTGCCTGCATCAGGGCATGAACATCAGTCGCAAATGCATCCATCCAAGATTGATTAACCGAATCGATTTCATCGCCCATAATCAGGACAGAGCCGATTTTTATGACGACAATTTTTGCGTTCTCAAGAACAAGCTGCGAGGTACCTTCATTCAAGGGGAGAACACTCCTTCTACTTCATCATCTCCATGCTTTTCTTTATATACTACATCTGCCAGCAAGAAGAGTAACTCTTTCGTGTTTTTTCCTGAAACGGCTGACATCAGATGAACATCCTTACCCGTTTTATCTTTGAATTCCTTGGCTTGATCCTGCGCCAACTCATCCCCAAGGGCATCCGCCTTGTTCAACACAATAATTTCAGGTTTATCTTCGACATTCGCGCCATATTCCCTGAGCTCATTACGAATTACACGGTAATTTTCAGCGATATCGTCATCTGTGCAATCAATAATATGAAGTAAAACGGATGTACGCTCTACATGACCCAAGAAACGATCACCCAGCCCATGCCCCTCGTGCGCGCCCTCAATCAGACCCGGGATATCGGCAATGACAAAGTCACGCTCACCGGCCTTAACAACGCCCAGATTCGGGTGAAGTGTAGTAAAAGGGTAATCCGCAATCTTTGGATTCGCATTAGAACACGCAGCAAGAAAAGTTGATTTACCGGCATTCGGCAGGCCAACTAAACCGACATCCGCAATAAGCTTCAGACGAAGCCAAACGGCCATCTCTTGCCCCGGCCAGCCCGGCGTAAATTTTCGCGGCGCTTGATTGGTAGAGCTTTTATAATGTGCATTACCAAAGCCACCGTCACCCCCTTTAAGAAATCTTATACGCTGTCCCGGTTCAACCAAGTCCAAAAGAATTGTTTCTTTATCATCATCAAGGATTTGCGTGCCGACAGGCACACGGATTATACAGTCGTTACCACCTGCACCTGTTTTATTCCTGCCTTGACCGTTCGCTCCGTGCTCTGCTCTGAAATGTTGTTTATAACGAAAATCAATAAGGGTATTCAGTGTGTCTACTGTTTCAAAATAAACATCTCCGCCCTTACCGCCATTACCGCCGTCAGGACCACCAAATTCGACATATTTTTCCCTACGAAAAGAAACGCAGCCGGGGCCACCTTTGCCACTTTCCAGATATATTTTTGCCTGGTCTAGAAATTTCATAAATCACCTAATCTCGTGTTTTCACAAAAAAAGGGGAAATTGCTTTCCCCTGATTTAATAACTTGTATCTATTTGCGAAAGCTTATTCTGCGGCTTGCTGAGCTTGCGGGTCATTCGCCGGAACAATATTTACAATCGCCTGACCGGATTTACCTTTTGTGAATAATACCTGACCATCCAAAAGAGCAAAAATTGTATGATCTTTACCAAGACCTACGTTTTTACCTGGCTTCCACTTTGTTCCGCGCTGGCGAACAATAATATTACCTGCAAGTACTTCTTCACCGCCATAGCGTTTAATACCAAGTCTGCGACCAACTGAATCGCGTCCGTTCTTGGAACTACCACCTGCTTTTTTATGTGCCATGATTTCTCTCCTTAAATCCTAAATAATTATGCCGCTTTAATGTTTGTAATTTGGATCATTGTCAGATCTTGACGATGTCCTTTTTTACGACGGTAATTCTGGCGACGCTTTTTCTTAAATACAGTGATCTTTGGACCACGTGTTTGTGTAACGACCTTGGCTTCAACTTTTGCGCCTTTGATCAAAGGCTCACCTAATGTTGATTTCTTGCCATCAGCAATCATAAGAACTTCATCCAAAGTTACTTTATCGCCTTCTTCACCTTCAAGCTTCTCAACAAGAAGTTTATCGTCTTTTTGAACCTTATACTGTTTTCCACCAGTCTTAATAACCGCAAACATTTTCTATTATCCGTTAAATTTTATGTTTATATTATGCCGTAATCGGGCGCGTCACAGGTGCTTTACCTTATGAGCGATGGAAATAATCATATCCACGCACATCTGTCAAGAAATATATGACAACATATGGATTTATATCACAATAATGCCCCGATATCTTGAAAATAAAATATTTTTTTCCACTTCGCCTGTAAAAATAAACGCTAATATATGCTTATTTATATAGGCGTAAAAACTCTCATACAATACACCGAATTCTCCCTAAAACAGTTCGATTCCCATTGCCATTCTTTTACTCTTATTTTATGGTGCTCACTGCAAAAATGACCACTAGCAGGAGCCGGAAAACGCACCAAATGAAGAATCTTCTCGGTTTTATTTTCATCCTTTCAATATTTTGGATTATCAACTCAGGATTCTTCAAACCCTTACTGTTGGGGCTGGGGGTTGCATCTGTGGCCTTTGTTATACTCTTGATTTACCGCATGAAAAAACGTGATGGAGAATCTTTTCCATTGATCATGCCTGCCATTAAATTACCCGGTTATCTCCTTTGGATGATGGGGCAGATCATTGCCTCTAACATTGACGTTGCGCGGCGTGTCTGGCTTGGGCCAAAATCAATAAGCCCGGTAATTTTCACCTTACAAGCGGATCAAAAAACGCAAGTTGGAAAAGTTCTTTATGCTAACTCTATTACCATGACGCCGGGCACGGTGACATTATTCGTTCGTGATAATAAGCTTGAGGTGCATGCGCTCACAAAAAGCGCTGCTGACGATCTGAAAAAAGGCGAAATGAATCGACGTGTTAAATCGTTAGAGGAGGGGCAAATATGTTAATAGTTGCATCCTTTTCGATTCTTTTCATTATGGCGCTGGCTTTATTACGGGCATTTTTAGGGCCGACAATTTTTGATCGCATATTGGCCGTGAACATGTTTGGAACAAAAACAGTCTTGCTGATCGCCGTACTTGGCGTCGCATCGGGTGAGGCTTCATTTATAGATATCGCAATTGTTTATGCGCTCATTAACTTTGTTGGTGTAATCGCTTTGCTACGTTTTTTTGAATATGGCAAAGTGCAGGCCGAAAAAGCGGGGGATGAATAATGGACATTATATTACATCTTGCAGGGTGGGTATGCATTGTCGCAGGTGTGTTTTTTGGTATTACAGGCGCAATCGGTTTACATCGATTCCCTGATTTCTATACACGTATTCATGCGGCAAGCATAACCGACACGCTCTGCGCAGGCCTTATCATTCTCGGCTTAATGCTTCAGAGTGTTTCCATCATGATGATTATTAAGCTATCGCTTGTGCTGTTTATTCTGGCTTACACAGGGCCAACGGCTGCGCACACCCTTGCGAAGACAGCGCGTAAAGAGAATATAGAACCCATTTTAGACCCTGCAGGAGAAGAATCATAAGTACTGTTATTGATATTGCTTTATTGCTTATGCTTGTTTCCACTGCCTTGGCGACAGTATTTATGCGTGACTTATTCGCGGTAATTATGCTTTTTGGCATTTATAGCCTCTTGTCCGCCGGCTTTTTCCTAAATCTCAGTGCACCCGACGTTGCCTTAACCGAAGCCGCAATCGGCGCAGGTATATCGCCTATATTAATGCTCGGTACGCTTGCACTCACCCGAAAAAAGTCAGAAAGTGAACCGCAGGCCAAAAAGTCAATCAACGGTGTTTTCCTTCCGTTATTTGTTGTCACTATTACAGGGGCGACCCTTATATATGCAACGTTTGACATGCCGCATTTTATGGATCCGGAAGCACCTGCACATAACCATGTGGCCCCACGTTATCTTGAGCAATCCTACAAGGAAATCCACATTCCGAACGTCGTTAGCTCCGTTCTCGCAAGCTATCGCGGTTTTGATACACTTGGTGAAGTTTTTGTGATCTTTACGGCAGGTATTGGTGTGCTTGCGCTATTAGGGTTTTTGGCAGATGGCTCCGGCCGCACATATTGGCAATTTGCCGATACGGCCAGTTTAAGGCATCACAATATTTTACATGTGATTTCTAAGATATTAATCCCGTTAATCCTGCTCTATGCGCTTTATGTGCAATTTCATGGAGAATACAGCCCGGGAGGGGGCTTTCAGGCGGGGGTTCTGTTTGCAACCGCATTTATTCTGTATACGATGATTTACGGTTTGCAGGCTGCTTACGCCGTCATCAGCCCAAAGGTTTTATATTGGTCTATGGTTGTCGGTGTTTTGTTATATGCAGGAACGGGATTGGCATCGGTGTTCCTTGGCGGCAATTACCTTGATTATAACGTCCTGGCGCATGACCCTGTTCACGGACAACATATCGGAATTATTCTGGTTGAACTTGGTGTCGGTATATGTGTTGCCGCCGTTATGATGTCTGTCTTTTTCAACTTCGCAGGCCGTACGGTTGATCCTTCCTCTCAAAAGAAGGGGGGCGAATAATGAGTCTTGTTTTGGGATTATTTAATTACTGGATTGTTATCATCCTGATGATGATTGGCTTTTATGTCGTTATTGCCGCCAGTAACTTAATTAAAAAAATTATCGGCCTTAATATCTTCCAAACATCTGTGTTTATCTTATATATCAGTATCGGTAAGGTAAAAGACGGCGCAGCCCCCATTTTGGCAGATGGTGTTGAAACATATGCGAACCCGCTACCGCATGTTTTAATCCTAACAGCAATTGTGGTGGGTGTTGCAACAACAGCTTTAGGGTTAGCGCTCATTGTACGTATTAAAGAGGCGTACGGAACCATCGAAGAAGACGAAATTAACGAGAAGGATGGATCACTGTGATACAAGCACTTCTTGATAATCTTCCTGCGATTCAGGTTGTGTTGCCATTAATGGCGGCGCCGATCTGCTTTTTACTGCGCAAATCCAATCTTGCATGGCTATGGGCCTTTATCGTCAGTTTGGTTGTATTTTCTATCGCCGTGACCTTATTCGGAAAAGTCGCGGATGGCGGCGCAATTTCATACGAAATGGGCGGTTGGGAACCACCATGGGGTATTGAATATCGCATCGACGCATTAAGCGCGTTTGTGCTGGTTTTGATTTCCGGCATAGCCGCGGTGACACTCGCTTATGCCCGCAAAAGCATTCAAAAGGAAATCACCGAGCAAAGCTGCTCTGTCTTTTATACGGCGTTTTTGCTGTGCTTGGCTGGGCTTTTAGGCATTACGATTACAGGCGATGCGTTTAATGTGTTTGTATTCCTCGAAATTTCATCACTATCTTCCTACATTTTGATTAGCTTCGGGAAAGATCGACGCTCCTTCACGGCTGCATTTCAATATCTGATAATGGGTACAATCGGCGCGACGATGCTGTTAATCGGTATCGGCTTTCTCTATATGATGACGGGAACGTTGAATATGGCGGATCTGGCCGCGCGCTTACCCGCAGTAATGGACACCAACACGGTGCGCGCCGCTTTCGCGTTTATCATTGTTGGATTAAGTGTAAAGCTCGCGCTATTCCCGCTACATATTTGGTTGCCCAATGCGTACGGATATGCGCCATCTGTTGTTACTATATTTTTGGCCGCAACATCAACCAAGGTCGCTTTATATGCCTTTTTACGGTTTGTATTTACGATTTTCGGTGTTGATTTTGCATTTGGTGAAATGCCTTTGCAGTCAGTGTTGATTTTCTTATCTGTCTTGGCTGTGTTTAGTGGGTCTTTATACGCCATTTTCCAGACAAACATTAAGCACGCCTTGGCGTATTCCAGTATCGCGCAAATCGGCTACATGATGATTGGTGTGGCGCTGGTTAGTGTCGTAGGTCTGGGAGCAGGGATATTGCATATGTTTAACCATGCTATTATGAAGGGCTGCTTGTTTATGGCACTTGGCTGTGTGTTTTACCGCAAGGGCGGCGCGCGCATCGTTGATTTTAAGGGGCTTGGTAAAACAATGCCATGGACGATGGGGGCTTTTGTTATTGGAGGCTTAGGCCTGATCGGTATGCCGTTAACGGCAGGTTTTATCAGTAAATGGTATCTGGTTATCGCTGCCTTAGATCATGGCATGGCGGGCGCTGTTATTATTGCTTCCGTACTTATTGGTTCATTACTGGCAGTTGCCTATATTTGGCGCATTGTCGAAACGGCATATTTCCAGGCACCGGACAATGATCAAAACGAAGAAGCGCCCCTTGCGTTGCTAATTCCAACATGGATTATGGCTTTGGCGACATTATATTTCGGTATTAATACTGACTTTAGTGTGAGCGCGGCCATGCAAGCAGCCGAAATCCTGCTGGGGGGTGCGTCATAATGTTGTCTCCTGAATTTATGTTGCCGTTAATCGTTCTTCTGCCTGCATTGTGCACGGTTCTTCTTGGTTTAACCGGGAAATCACCGAACCTGCGTGAGGGGGTAACGCTTATCACAGGGATAGTGACATTCCTGATAACTTTGCAATTACTTCCTGTTGTGATGGCAGGCGGAACACCTGAATTTGTTTTTGCTGAACCTCTGCCGGGAATGCCGCTCGCTTTTCGTCTAGAGCCCTTAGGCATGATCTTTGCGTTAATCGCCAGCTTCCTTTGGATCATCACCTCTATTTATTCGATTGGATATATGCGCGGTGCAAACGAAGCCAACCAAACAAAGTTTTATATCTTTTTTGCCCTGGCCGCTGCCCTGACACTCGGTGTGGCATTCTCAGCTAACCTATTCACATTATTTGTGTTTTATGAAGCCCTGACGCTTTCAACATATCCACTTGTGACGCATAAGGGCAATGACGCTGCGCGTAAAGGCGGGCGTGTTTATCTGGGTATTTTGCTGACGACATCGATTGCCTTCTTCCTGCCTGCTGTTATCTGGACATATCACAGCGCGGGTACTTTGGACTTTGTACCGGGCGGTGTATTTACTGATTACACACCGCCAATGACGGCAGGGATGATCTTGCTCCTGTTCTTCTTTGGCGTTGGTAAGGCCGCCTTAATGCCATTTCATAGATGGTTGCCAAGCGCGATGGTTGCGCCGACCCCCGTCAGTGCGCTGCTTCATGCTGTGGCCGTTGTTAAGGCAGGGGTTTTTACGCTTTTGAAAATTGCCGTTTATATATTTGGTATAGATTTACTCGCTGAGCTACCCACGCGTGACTTTTTACTGCTTATTGCGGCGGCAAGTATCTTGTTGGCATCATTCGTTGCCATGACCAAAGACAACCTAAAAGCGCGCCTTGCGTATTCAACCGTATCGCAGCTTGGCTATATCACCCTTGGCGCCTTATTGGCGGTGCAGGCGGGGGTGATCGGCGCAGGCATGCACATCGCGATGCACGCCTTTGGAAAAATTACGTTGTTCTTCTGCGCAGGCGCGATTTATGTTGCGACCAAAAAAACAGATATCAGTGATATGAAAGGGCTGGGGCGGACAATGCCATTGACGATGTTTGCCTTTTTCATTGGTGCACTTAGCATTATCGGCTTACCACCTGCGGGCGGAACATGGAGTAAGTGGTATCTGATGATGGGCACACTTGATTCAGGGCAATTGGCCTTGATGGGCGTGTTAATGCTCAGTTCGCTATTAAATATCGCATATTTGCTGCCGATTCCGATCGTTGGTTTTTATGGCGGCGAAAAGACAGAAGAAGCACCAAAAATCAAAGAAGCACCCTTTGCATGTTTACTCGCGATTAGCGTAACCACACTCGGCTGCTTGTTATTATTCGTATTCCCGCAGGGGCTGCATGATTTGGCTGCAATGATTATTAATAAGGGAACATGATGAAAAAAGACGACAAAACATATCTGTTCGACAAGAAGGCAAACATCACAAAAGTGCTATACGCGTTTTATGCGTTCTGCGCGTGTCTTGTTGCCGCCGATTTTGTTGTGCATCGTCATACATATCATGATTGGGAAAAAATCCCTGCATTTTATGCGCTATTTGGTTTTGGCGCCTATGTCGTGATTGTTCTGTCGGCCACGGTGTTGCGTAAACTTGTTATGCGCCAAGAGGATTACTACACAGCAAAAGAGGAGCAAGAGTAATGACTGATATCTCTTTATTCATGCTTCCATTTGTGCCGTTTTTTATTATCGGTGTCTTGGCTTTGTTTGTGTCTAACTGTGTCGTTCGCTCAATCATAATGCTGGCTGCGCCTGTGATTAGTGGTGTGTCTTTGCTTCAAATGCAAAGCGGCATTTTGATTACAATGCCCTTTGTTGATTTCGAACTCACCCCGTTCAGAACCGACAAGCTCAGCTTTCTGTTCGGTTATTTATTCTGCATCGCATCTTTTATTGCGATTTTATTCTCGCTTCATGTGAAGGATAAAATTCAACATTGCGCAGGGTTGATCTATGCAGGCGGCGCACTTGGCGCAGTCTTCGCAGGCGATCTGATAACGTTGTTTATCTTCCTTGAAATTATGGCTGTCAGTTCTGCATTTCTGGTATGGGCGACCGGCACAAACGCGGCTATCCGCTCCGGTATGCGGTATTTAATCATACAGGTTATATCAGGCCTTCTCTTGCTGGCGGGCGCAGTGTTTATGTTACATGACACAGGATCTGTGGCATTTAATGAAATCGGTTTGGAAAGCGCGGCAGGCTGGCTGATCTTCCTATCAATCGGTATCAAGGCCGCATTCCCGTTTGTTCATAATTGGGTGACAGATGCCTATCCTGAATCAACGGTAACAGGTGCGGTGTTCTTATGTGCTTTTACGACAAAAGTTGCCGTCTACACATTGGCACGCGGCTATGCGGGGACAGAGATATTAATCTATATCGGTGCGATAATGGTGATCTTCCCGATCTTTTATGCCGTGATTGAAAATGATATGCGCCGCGTTTTGTCATACAGCATGATTAACCAGGTTGGCTTTATGGTGTGTGGTGTTGGTATCGGTACGGAAATGGCCATTAATGGCGCGGTGGGTACGGCGTTTAACCACGTAATTTACAAAGGCCTGTTATTTATGACGATGGGTGCCGTTTTGCACATGACAGGGCGCATTAAGGCGTCTGATCTTGGCGGCCTGTATAAAACCATGCCCATCACCACGATACTCTGTATTATCGGCGCGGCGTCTATTTCTGCTGTTCCTTTATTCAGTGGTTTTGTCAGTAAAGCCATGATCGTCAGCGCCGCCCTTGATCAACATATTGATTGGCTTTGGGTGATTTTACTCTTCGCGTCTGCAGGTGTGTTCCACCATGCGGGGATTAAAATTCCATACTTCGCTTTCTTCCATCATGACTCAGGTATCCGTACTTCTGATCCGCCAAAGCATATGCTTGCGGCGATGGGGCTTGCGGCGGCGCTTTGTGTTGGTATCGGAATTTACCCTGCTGTGTTTTATGACTTATTACCCTATGCCGTGGATTATACGGCCTATGACACAACGCATGTCTTAACCCAATTACAGCTATTGGCATTCGCAGGGCTGGCCTTTGTTTGGATGAACATCACAAAACTGGAGCCACATGATATGCCGTCAGTGAATCTTGATGCGGAATGGGTCTATCGTCGTTTTGTGCCATGCTTTATCCGTTGCACAATCTGCAGCCTGAAAAAAGATTACGACGCGTTTATTGGCTTTGTTTTGAAAACTGTCAAAATCGGTATCATAGGTAACCTTAGTAAGAATCATGGCCCACAAGGCGCTTGGGCACGCGTATGGCCGATGGGCCGCATGGTGTTATGGGTTGCGGTACTGCTTAGCTTTTACTTAATTCTGTACTATTTTATTTAGTATGAGCCTTAATTCAAAGCGGGGTTACCGCTCCAGAAATACCACCCCAAGCCAATCAGAAAGAGGGCATTGCCGTACAGGGCATGCTCTACGGTGACGAGCGCCAAAGACCGCGTCTTTGAATATGTGTGTGCAAAAATTAAACCTGCAATAAAACTAAGCGTCGGCGCAACCCAGTTAATATAAAGCATGTGCGCGTAGGCAAACACGATTGCACTGGCAATAATACGTGCCATGGGCGTTTTAAAATACCGCTTGTAACGGTGAAAAAAGAAACTACAGAATATAAGCTCCTGCGGCAAAGCCGAGAGTAGGGGGTATACTGTAAAAATCATAATCAGCGCAAAGGGACGGTCAACCATACCGAACATGCGTCCGGGATCATAAAAATACATGAATGCAGTCATAGCGACACACGCAATGATCCAACGCGGTAAGATAAGCTTCATACTGGCTTTGTTAACTGATCGCCATTTCCAGATATCTGTGGCAAATCTGGCATCACCTTTTATAAACAGATGATAGGCGCAATATGCCGCTGCACTCCACAGAAAGAAGAACATAAACTTTCCGTAGTTATTGACGATTATAAAGGTCGGAAGGGCAACGCACAGAATTAAAAATTCTAAAAGCAGTAAGAAGTTATACTTTTGTTTTGGCGTTAATTTTATATCTCTGCTCATTTCAGAATATTATCATAAGACATTATTTTTGAACCATAAAAAAGATCTGCTAATGATGAATTATAACAAATTGCTTTTCTGGTATTTTTCGTCTATAAACCGCCTATTATGGTCGCTATTCAGAATATAAAAAGACATCAAACACATGCGGTGAATGTGCGTGGCGTTATCGTCGGTGGCGGCGCGCCTGTTGTTGTTCAATCCATGACAAATACAGACACAGCTAATGTCGATAAAACATTTGAGCAGGTTAAGCAGCTTTTCCTTTCAGGTTCCGAAATTGTGCGCGTTACCGTTAATAACGATGAGGCCGCCATAGGTGTGGCCAAGCTTCGTGAACGATTAAATAAAGAAGGTTTGGAAGTCCCGCTTGTTGGTTGCTTTCATTATAATGGCCATACGTTGTTAAACGACCATCCTGAACTTGCTGCAGGTTTGGATAAATACCGCATCAACCCCGGTAATGTTGGATTCGGCAAGAAGCGCGACACCCAATATGAACAAATGATCGAAAAAGCGATCGAATATAATAAACCTGTTCGCATCGGCGTAAATTGGGGAAGCCTTGATCAGGCGCTTGCCATGAAATTAATGGATGAGAACGCAAAGCGTGAAACGCCTTGGGCTTCGGATGAAGTAATGCGTGAAACCCTTGTGCAGTCAGCCATCATCAGCGCGAAGAAAGCAGAGGAAATTGGGCTAACACCCGATAAGATTATCTTGTCTGCCAAAGTAAGCCGCGTGCAAGACCTTATTGCGGTATACCAAGCATTGGCAGAAAGGTGCAATTACGCGCTGCATCTTGGCCTGACTGAGGCAGGAATGGGATCGAAGGGAATCATTGCCACCGCATTGGGGGAGGGTATCCTTCTGCAAAATGGTATCGGCGATACGATTCGTGCCTCCCTAACGCCTGAGCCCGGCGGCGACAGAAGCCTTGAGGTTCGGGTGTGTCAGGAAATATTACAAGCCCTAAACATCAGATCTTTTATGCCGGAAGTTAGCGCATGCCCCGGATGTGGCCGTACAACCAGCACTTTCTTTCAAGAACTTGCGCAGGATATCCAGCGATACCTTGATGTAAAAATGCCTGTCTGGGCAAAACAATATCCAGGTGTTGAGACAATGAAAGTTGCCGTGATGGGCTGTATTGTTAACGGGCCGGGTGAAAGCAAACATGCCGATATAGGGATCAGCCTTCCCGGAACGGGAGAATCACCTGTTGCGCCCGTTTTCACGGACGGTAAAAAAACACATACATTGCGCGGTGAGAATATCGCGCAAGAATTTCAAACCCTTGTAGAGGAGTATGTTGAAAAACGTTTCTCACAAAAAGCAGCTTAAATAATAAAAACTAAAAGGAGTGTCATATGCTTATCGGTGTGCCAAAAGAAATCAAAACACTAGAACATAGAGTGGGGCTTGTACCGTCATCTGTAAAAGAACTAACGGCAAGAGGGCATGATGTTATCATCGAATCAGGTGCAGGGACGGCGATTAATTTCACAGATAAGTCATATGAAGAAGCCGGCGCTAAGATTGTGCCTACGGCAAAAGACATTTTTGAAAAATCAGAAATGATCATCAAGGTCAAAGAACCTCAAGCGCAAGAATGTAAAATGTTACAGGAAGATCAAATCCTGTTTACCTATCTGCACCTCGCGGCAGATGCACCGCAAGCAAAAGGTCTAATTGATTCGGGTTGCGTTGCAATTGCCTATGAAACAGTTACAGGCCCCAATGGTTATGGCTTGCCTTTACTGGAACCGATGAGTGAAATTGCAGGGCGCCTGTCTGTGCAGGTCGGTGCGTATTACCTTCAAAAGCATATGGGCGGCCTAGGGCGCCTTATAGGGGGCGTTCCGGGTGTTAAGCCTGCAGAGGTACTGATTATCGGAGGAGGGGTCTCAGGCTTCCACGCTGCGCAAATGGCAACAGGCTTGGGTGCAAATGTAACCATCCTCGAAAAATCAAATCCGCGTATGCGCTTTTTAGATGAATATTTTATCGGTCGCGCAAATATTGTTTATTCAAATCTGGATATTCTGGAACGAGAAGTTGCCGCAGCTGACCTCGTCATAGGGGCCGTGCTGATCCCGGGTGCATCTGCACCAAAACTGATTCGTAAGGATATGCTGCCGACCATGAAAAAGGGTTCCGTTATCGTAGATATCGCCATTGACCAAGGCGGTTGCCTTGAAACAAGCAAAGCGACTACGCATGATGAGCCGACTTATGTGATAGATGACGTTGTTCATTACTGCGTGGCAAACATGCCGGGCGCTGTTCCGCTTACTTCCGCACTGGCACTTAACCATTCTGTTCTACCATACGCGCTTAGACTTGCCGATAAAGGGTGGAAAAACGCACTATCAGAAGATGAAAACTTCCGTAATGGGTTAAATATTTGTCAGGGGAAAGTTACAAACGAAGCCGTGGCAGAATCACTAAACCTCGACTTCGTTTCATCATTAGATGCGGTTGCCTAAATTCTATTGGGCGCGCTTAAGCTTTTGAACTTCTGACAACAGAACTGATGTTTCTGCGCGCTTTCTATAATCTGCGTCCAAAAATGCGTACGTAATTTTACCGTCTTGTCCGATCACATATGACGCGGCAATCGGCAGGATATTACTGTCATCGTTATTTTTCTCATGAAGACCAAAGCCATCTTGGTAATACTCCGCGATTTTAGGCGGCAGGGTATATGCAACGCCGTATTCTTTGGCCACAGCGCTGCCCAGATCACTTAAAACATAATATTCAATGCTTTTCTTATCCTGCAGTGTCCAGCCATGGTCAGGTGTCTCAGGGCTGATCGCGACGATATGTGCGCCTGCCTCTTTAAACTCACCCAGATGCGCCTGAACGTCTTCTAAATGAATATTACAATAAGGGCACCATTCACCGCGATACCAAATCATAACCACCGGGCCAGTCTTTAAAAGATTTGATAACGTTACATCATCCCCCGCAGCACTTTTTAACGTAAAATCAGGTGCGGTATCGCCAACACTCTTTGCACGCCCGACAACACCTGCTTGACGAACAAACTCAACACCTTCGTCATAATCTTTTCGTTTTTGCGGTTCTGCCTTAGAACCAAAGTCCTTTTTTCGCTGCTCTAATTTTTCTGTAACAGTCCCTTCAGATAATGCCGGCGCGGAAAAGAAAAATGACAACGCCAAAACGGGAATAATGAATCTCATATACCTATGTCCTTATGTTAGATTTACATAGGTTTCTTCGTCTTCTGAATATTATCGTTACTTTTTTTAAATTTTTTAAATATCGTGCTTGACGAAAACAGGACAATGGTGATATCAAACTCTCCATCTCAGATGCGCGGGTGTAGCTCAGTTGGTTAGAGCGCCGCCCTGTCACGGCGGAGGCCGCGAGTTCAAGTCTCGTCACTCGCGCCATTTGAGATCTTCTTCCCCCAAGCAGGGGAGATGCCTTTATTTATAATAATCCCCCCATTATTAAATTAATGAAACTTTGTGAAAGTAATTTTGACAAAGTGCATAATAGACAGCTATAATGTCGTAAAAATATAAAGATAAAAAATTATCGGGGTATATAATTATGGCTGGTGGCGTAATCGTTAGAGGATTAAGTGGCGCTTGGAATGTTGGGAAAAGCATTCTTGGGCGAAACATGACTCTTGGAACTACACTTGGTGTAGCATCTCTTCCTATCACAGTCCCATTACTTGACAACGCAACAGGAAATGTCGCGTCAGAGGCACTTTTAAATTCACCTTTGGGCAAGCCATTAGAAACACTTCTTGAAATCAACGAATTCACAAAGGGCCAACAGGCCAGCATGGTATCGAATGCCATAGAGACTGTTATGTCCGATAACGGGCAACTTGACGAATCATCTCCGGATTATGAAACCAGCACTCAAATCATTGAGGTTGTGTCACATGCGGTGGTAGGCGATGAGATCGGCGCATACAACAAAGCTTCTGCATATGGACTGGATCCGTCAGATGTAATGGAAGCCTACAACGAAGAACGCGCACGCAACCCTGATGCACGCTTAAGAGACATTGGCGCAGCCACGGTGCAAAATGCCGCGCGTAGAGTGCAAGAGCGCAAAGAAGAGCTTGCAAGAAACGGCGAGCGACGCTTAACAGACGGCTTTGTTACAGAATCACAAATCGCAGGTGGCGGCCTTGCTGCAGTTACCCTTAACGAAGTAACAACAGCACCTTCGCAAAATAGGGACCGCGCACCGGAAACAGACAGAACACAAATGGATGTATCCACAGATATTGACCAGCTCAGCTCTGACAGCCTATCAAGGGTGTTTGACGCCGCAACGGATCGCATGGGTTTCATGGGTATGATTGTTAAGGGCATTTCTGCACTTGCCGGCATCTTTGGCCAAAATGCGAAAGACGGGTTTCAAAGAATGGTTCTTGGGTCAGTGGAATCAGAGACCAAATACGCCGCATTGCAAAGTGCATCACAAGCAGGTAATCTTGTTTCAAGAATGGGCAATCCATTCAATCTTGGCCGTGATCAAAACCTTACCCTTGAACATGGCTGATCATTACATAAAAGGCTATCATGGAAGAGTTACCATCTTTACTGGAGCAAACGACAGCAGATATTTGCATCAATAAAGAAGATGACACCGTTACGATTTTGCATGCCGACCCGTTTGAAGATGCATTATTAGAGCTCCAATACATACAAAATGAACATGAATTGATCTTCCAATTCGAGGATTATCAACTCTCTTTCGGTATTACATTAGACGGTGAATTCGAAACCTATCTTACAAAAGTCCCCTCAATTACCTTGCTTTTAATTGACATGGAAACGAACACAGCAGAATCCGGCGTCGAAGTTCCACTTAGATTAAAATAGGGAAGTTATACTTTTTAAATAAAAAAAATCTAAATTACAGGGCTTAAAGGTGTTTTCAATGCAGATTTAAGCTGCTAAAACATGTTTGTAAATTCAAGCACCCCTAGAGAATGTTACATGGCTTCACAAGATTTATTACTTGAATACTTACCCATCCTTGTTTTCCTTGCAATCGCAGCAACGATCTCGATTGCCATGGTACTGGGCTCTTTGTTGGTTGGTATTCGTAACCCTGATGCTGAAAAGCTCTCCGCATATGAATGTGGATTCGATGCCTTTTCAGATGCACGCAATAAATTTGATGTGCGTTTCTATTTGGTCACACTTCTTTTTATAATCTTTGATTTAGAAATTGCATTCCTTTTCCCTTGGGCAATAACCCTTGGTAAAATTGGGGTTTTCGGATTTTGGTCTATGATGGTTTTCTTAGGTGTTTTGACCATCGGATTTATATATGAATGGAAAAAAGGCGGCCTAGAGTGGGAATAATTTATGGGACACGATAAAAAAATCATAGAAGCTCCTCAGTATGGGCTCAGTACAGGAAATCCACTTCCTCCTGCTTCACAACAAGATGTAGTGCCGGCAGCGTTGTCAAAGACCTTAGATGAAAAAGGCTTTATTTTAACAAATGCGGATCGTTTATTTGATTGGGCGCGCACAGGGTCTTTATGGCCAATGACATTCGGCTTGGCATGCTGCGCTGTTGAAATGATCCATGCCTACATGAGTCGCTATGACTTGGACCGCTTCGGCATCATTCCTCGCCCGTCGCCGCGACAATCTGACGTTATGATTGTTGCAGGAACACTTACGAATAAAATGGCTCCCGCGCTGCGTCGTGTTTACGACCAAATGCCGGAACCAAGATGGGTTGTTTCTATGGGGTCTTGCGCAAACGGCGGTGGCTATTACCATTATTCATATTCAGTTGTCCGTGGTTGTGACCGCATTGTGCCTGTTGATATTTATATTCCCGGCTGCCCCCCGACAGCGGAAGGCATGATTTACGGCCTTATGCAGCTTCAAAAGAAAATTCAAAGAGAGGATACACGCATTGCCCGATGAGTCCCTCAAAGATTTAGCCGATTACATATATGAGAAGCTTGGCTCTCATATTATCAAGCATGAGTTCATCCATAATGAATTGGTTTTGCATGCAAAGCCTGACGGCATTTTGCCTGTTCTACAATTCTTACGTGATGACCGTGAATGTGAATTCACAACGCTGATAGACCTTTTAGGGGTAGATTACCCGGAAAGGCCGGAGCGTTTTGAGGTTGTGTATACATTGCTTTCAATGCGTCAAAATAATCGCGCCCGCGTGAAAATTGCCATTGAAGACGAACAGATTGTACCAAGTGCGACAAGCCTATTTAGCGCAGCGCTGTGGTTTGAACGCGAAGTATGGGATATGTACGGTGTTCTATTCTCTGACAACCCGGATCTTCGTCGTATCTTGACTGATTATGGTTTTGAAGGTCACCCGCAACGTAAAGATTTCCCGCTAACGGGGTATGTTGAGCTTAGATATGATGATGAGCAAAAACGCGTTGTTTATGAACCTGTGAAATTAACACAAGACTTTCGTCGATTTGACTTTGTCAGCCCATGGGAGGGCATGACAGATATGCAGCTCCCCGGTGATGAAAAGGGCGCTATTCCCCCTCATGGCTGGAAAAGTACAAAAGACATTCCGCATCTAGAAGAGCAAACAAACGACAATGAAGAAACAGAAGAGGAGGTAGAAGCTAATGCCTCTGACTGATAGAGTAGATACCCCCGACGTTATGATTGGGGATGAAACACAAATTAAGCCCTTTACCATGAACTTTGGCCCCCAGCACCCGGCCGCGCACGGGGTGCTTCGTCTTGTTCTGGAAATGGAAGGGGAAATCGTAGAACGTGCAGACCCGCACATTGGGTTACTACATCGCGGTACGGAAAAGCTTATTGAGTATAAAACATATACGCAGGCAGTTCCGTATTTTGATAGGCTCGATTATGTCGCACCGATGAACCAAGAGCACGCCTTCACGCTTGCTACTGAAAAATTACTAGGCATCACCGTACCTAAACGCGGACAATATATACGCGTCCTGTATTGTGAATTGGGCCGTGTCTTGAACCATATTCTAAACATCACGACCTTTGCCCTTGACGTTGGTGCACTTACACCTGCGCTGTGGGGTTTTGAGGAACGTGAAAAAGGTATGGAATTTTATGAGCGTGTCTGTGGTGCGCGTCTTCATGCAAATTACTTCCGCCCCGGTGGTGTCGCTCAAGATATGCCTGATGGATTGGCAGAAGATATTTATCAATGGTGTGAGGAGCTTCCTAAGTTCATTTCAGACCTTGAAAGCCTTTTGACAGAAAACCGTATCTTTAAACAACGCACAGTCGATATCGGCGTTGTTACAGCCGAAGAAGCTCAAGATTGGGGATTCTCCGGCCCTATGTTGCGTGGCTCAGGTCTTGCTTGGGACTTACGCAAAAGCCAGCCTTATGAGGTTTATGACGAACTGGACTTTGACATCCCTGTCGGTAAAACAGGCGATTGTTATGCAAGATATCTGGTACGTGTTGCCGAGATGTATGAATCAATCAAAATCATGAAACAATGCATCGAGAACATGCCCGAAGGATACGTGAAGGTTAACGATTACAAGGTTTCACCACCGCCGCGCGCGGAGATGAAAAACTCCATGGAGGCCTTAATCCACCACTTTAAACTCTTTACCGAAGGGTTTCATGTTCCTGCCGGTGAAACATATACCGCAGTAGAAGCACCAAAAGGTGAATTCGGTGTGTACTTAGTAAGTGATGGCACAAACAAACCTTACCGTTGCCGTATTCGTGCTCCGGGCTTTGCACACCTACAAGCATTGGACTTTATGAGCAAAGGACACCAACTGGCCGATACAGTATCGATTATCGGTTCATTGGATATCGTCTTCGGGGAAATTGACCGCTAGGAAATAATAATGAAAAAGCCGTTTGATTTACATGCAGATTACCAGCCTGAGCATTTTGAATTCACCAAAGTGTATCAGAAGCATGCGCAAGATATTATAGAGCTGTACCCATCAGGCAGACAGCAATCCGCTGTTATGCCGCTTCTTGATTTGGCACAAAGACAGATGGCCCAGGAAGGGGAAAAAGCAACACCACCTTTCGGCGGCTGGATTCCACGCGCAGCAATGGATCATATCGCAGAGATGCTGAGTATGCCAAAAGTTAAAGTGTACGAGGTTGCCAGCTTCTATTCTATGTACAACACCGCACCCGTTGGTAAATATCTGGTTCAATTCTGTACAACAACACCGTGCTGGTTATGTGGTTCAAGTGATATTGTAAACGCCGCCACTGAACAGCTTGGCATTGGCATGAATGAAACAACAGAAGACGGTAAATTCAGCCTTATGGAAGTTGAGTGTCTTGGCGCGTGTGTGAATGCGCCAATGGTGCAAATTAATGATGATTATTACGAGGACCTAACCCCCGATAATATGCGTGAGCTTTTGAACATTCTTTCAGAAGACATGCAACCAACTGTCGGTTCACAAACAGGCCGCAAAGCCTCTATGTCTGCGGCAGGCCCAACAACATTAAAAGATCAAGCCAAGAAAGCGAAGGTGGTGTAATGCTTAGTGATAAGGATCGCATATTCACCAATTTATACGGCTGGGAAAGCTATACCCTTAAAGATGCCAAAAAGCGTGGTGACTGGGATAAAACAGCCTCTATCATCAAAAAAGGACGCGATGGTATTATTGAGGAAATGAAAGCCTCAGGCCTGCGTGGTCGTGGCGGTGCGGGTTTCCCAACAGGATTAAAATGGTCTTTCATGCCAAAAGAATCTGACGGCCGCCCGCATTATCTTGTGATTAATGCTGATGAATCTGAGCCGGGCACATGTAAAGACCGTGATATCCTTCGTAATGAGCCACACAAGCTTATTGAAGGTGCTTTAATAGCCGGCTTTGCAATGGGTGCGAATGCGGCATACATCTATGTTCGTGGTGAATTCTATAATGAGAGTTCAAGCCTATGGAAAGCAATCCACGAAGCCTATGATGCAGGCTTACTTGGCAAAAACGCCGCGAAATCCGGATGGGATTTTGATATTGTTGTTCACCGTGGTGCAGGGGCCTATATTTGCGGAGAAGAAACCGCGTTGATCGAATCGATCGAGGGTAAAAAAGGCCAACCTAGAAACAAACCGCCATTCCCCGCAATGGCCGGACTTTATTCATGTCCGACGACTGTTAATAATGTTGAAACCATCGCCGTTGTGCCAACAATTATGCGCCGCGGGGCAAAGTGGTTCTCCGGCCTTGGCCGTGATGAGAAAAACGCAGGAACGAAACTCTTCTGCATTTCCGGGCATGTTGAAAACCCATGTAACGTTGAAGAAGAAATGGGCATTCCGCTAAAAGATCTTATCGAAAAACATTGCGGTGGTGTTCGTGGTGGTTGGAACAATCTTCTGGCTGTTATTCCGGGCGGCTCATCGACACCGCTTTTGACGAAAGAGCAATGCGATACCATACATATGGACTTCGACTCATTGCGCGAAGTAGGAACAGGGCTTGGTACAGCCGGTGTTATCGTTATGGATAAATCAACAGATGTTATTCAAGCAATCTGTCGCTTATCACAATTCTATATGCATGAAAGTTGTGGCCAGTGCACACCATGCCGTGAGGGTACGGGCTGGATTTGGCGCATGATGAAACGTATGGTTCAAGGAAATGCAACGGTTGAAGAAATCGATCAACTCTTTGAAGTAACAAAAGAAGTTGAGGGTCATACAATTTGTGCTCTCGGTGATGCGGCGGCATGGCCCGTACAAGGTCTTATCAAGCATTTCCGTCCTGAAATGGAAAAACGCATCATGGAATACCGCAAGGCAGCAGCATAAAAAATGATTGTTACGACAACAAATTCGATAGACGGCAAAGAGATCACAGACTATCTGGGCATTGTTTCGGGTGAAGCCATTATTGGCGCCCATCTTTTCAAAGACCTGTTTGCATCGGTTCGTGATATTGTCGGCGGTCGATCAAAGGCCTATGAAAAGACGATGAAAGAATCAAAAGACACGGCCTTGAGAGAAATCGAAGAAGAGGGCAAACGCCTTGGCGCCGATGCAATTGTCGGTATTAGCATCGATAGCGAAGTGATCGGATCAAACGGAATGATGATGGTCACCGTGACAGGAACAGCCGTTAAGCTGAAAACAAAGTCTGTTCCTGTATCTGATTAAGCGCTCTTTTTCATAGCAACTTCAAAATATTTCGCAGCGTTCTTGAAGATCTGAATACCATCAGAATCATCTGATAATTCTACGCCTTCACGCTGCGCAGCGTCTTTAAGCTCCGCATAATCATCACGCTGCCATGTGAACATACCGCGTTCAGGGTGGGGCATCATGGCAAGAACGCGGCCTGACGTATCTGTCATTGCGGCGATATCAAATCCTGAACCATTCGGGTTAAACGGAAACTCACCATCTGCATATGACCCATCATTTTTAACGTAACGTGCAGCAATCTGCCCATTATCTTTAAGAGATGACAATGTCTCATCTTCCATCATAAAACGCCCCTCACCATGTGCCACAGGGATATGAAGTGTCTCAATCCCATCTAACCACGGTGAATCATTTTCAATTTTCACATCAATCCATCGGCATTGATAACGTGCCGAGGCATTATAAGTAACCGCTACATCGCGCTCTCCATATGCATTTAATGCAGGGACGAGGCCTAGATTGACCAAAATTTGACATCCATTACAAATACCGATTGTCATAGTATCACGCTCAACGAATTTTTTCAGATCAGCCCACAGCGCAAGCTTCATTTTCTGTGCAAACGCATTACCTGACCCTGTATCATCACCGTAAGAAAAGCCGCCCGGAATTGCCAACACTTGGTAATTATCGAGCATACTAGGTGTTTCAATCAAATCGTTAATGTGAACGATATCACCGTCAAGGCCACTATGCTTAAACGCGAAAAGTGTTTCCTCCTCACAATTTAGACCATAACCACTTAGAACAATTACTTTTGCTGTCATTTCTATTTTCTACCTTCAGTGTGCGCTTTATATATGCGGTCTTTTAAATCCTCAAAGACTATATTTCTGTTAGAGAATATTGAAACCGCCGAAATAAAAGAAACCTCTTTTCCTAATTCATTAGGTGTAATGAATTCCATTGTCAGCCATACCGCTTTATTTAGTCCATTTCTATTAACATGTTTGATTTTATCAAACGAAATTTGTTTTTGCATTCCAATCTTCTTGATAAGAAGGTAATCACCCGCGTCCCCGACATAATATGCCCCCTTTAACAAAGAAGGAAGCCAAAACACAGGCAGGATCATCAAAGCTAATGCACCAACAAATAAGTGGCTTTTTTCATTTATACCTAAAGCAGCTTCTGTTGATAAATACCAAGAAATAGCCACATAGCCGACAAAAACTCCTTCACACATAAACACCAAAAGTAACAACACGCCTAGCGCATAAAATAACGGAGAAATCGATATCGTTTTCACAGCCACTAATAATCCTTTAGCGTCTCTTTATACGCTTTTTCAAGCTCAGCCACTTTTACCTTCAACGTCTCACGAATGAATAAATTCTCACTATGGGCAACAGAGCCAATATAGTGACACTCTTCAAAGCCTTTGAAATTCTTTTCAAATGCCTTCTTATTCTGTGGGGCAACCGTTACGACAATACGTCCCGTACTTTCAGAGAAAAGCATTTTATCCGTACGCAAATCAAAGTTTGATAAATCAATATCCAAACCAAATTGACCTGCTATCGCTTTTTTCGCCAAAGTCACACCCAAACCACCATAACCAACGGCCATCGCAGAGGCGATTAAACGGTCACGGCTGGCGCGAGAGTAGAGTTTATATAGGCGTAAGTTCTGATGCGAATCAGTTTCGGGTACGTTATTACCGACATGGCCGAGTTGATCATAATATTCAGATGCCCCAAGTTCATCACGCGTGCCACCAAGAAGGTAAACCAAATCACCTGTTGCCTTTGGCGCAATAGAGATTGAACGCTCAACATGTGGAATGACACCAATGCTGGAGACCAGCAAAGTAGGGGGCGCAGATACTTTGATCGCCTCGCCGTTTTCATCATAACCCTTAAAGTCGTTAAACATACTGTCTTTACCCGAAATGAAAGGCGTCTGATATTTCACCGCCATATCATAAATGGTTTTAACAGCGCGCTTAAGCTGGCCTAAACGCTCAGGCTCATCCGAGGAACACCAGCAGAAATTATCAAGCAAAGCTAGCTGATTGAAATCTACACCTGCGGCGACGGCGTTACGCACGGCCATATCAAGACCTGCCGCGGCCATTGCCCCTGTATCGATATCACTGTAACGCGGGAACAACCCTTGCGAGAGCACAACACCTTTCGGCGAATCAAGAACAGGGCGTGACACGCTTGCCTCGGCATAAACGCGCCCTTTACCTTGCAGCGGGCCTAAAACAGCCGATCCTTGCACGTTATGATCATATTGCGTCGCGATGAATTCCTTTGAACAGATATTCAAACGCCCCATCATATCAATCAATGTCTGTTCATAATTTTCCGGCTCTGCCAAATCAGGCTCAGCGTCTCCGCCGCGTGTGAATGTTGTGTCTAATGGCGTTTCAGGATTACCGTCATGAAGGAAATCCATCTCAATATCCATGATATTTTCATCATGCCATGTAATTTCCGCGCGCCCTGAATCGGTATATGTCCCGACAACAGTTGCCTCAACACCGCGTTTCGCAAAGAACGCGATAAGTTTTTCTGTGTTTTCAGGCGGAACAGCCATCGTCATACGCTCTTGGCTTTCCGATATCCATATTTCCCAAGGCGATAATCCCGGGTATTTCAGAGGCACTTTTTCAAGCTCTAAGTGGAAACCACCGGATTGCTCAGCCATTTCGCCTACGGATGAAGACAGGCCACCTGCGCCATTATCTGTAATGGCAGAATACCAGCCCTTATCGCGGACTTCTTTAATGATCGCATCGGACATTTTCTTTTGCGTAATCGGGTCACCGATTTGTACCGCCGTTGCGGGGGATCCTTCATCCAGCGCCACAGATGAGAACGTCGCGCCATGAATACCATCGGCGCCCACACGACCACCGGCCATAACAATTTTATCTCCGGGATTGGCTTTTTTCTCATGCCCGGGCTTACCGTTCACTTCCCTTGGAATCAAACCGATTGTTCCCACGAACACAAGGGGCTTACCTGCAAAACGCGGATCGAAATACACAAACCCTGCCGGCGTTGGAATACCGGAGCAATTACCGCCAGCCTCTACGCCTGCGACAACACCATTCATAATGTTTTTCGGTGGTAACAGAGCATCGGTACATTCTTTATCACGGAAATAATTCGGACGTGACCTTGGGTCAGCCAAACAAAAACCATAGCGGTTTACGACAGGTTTCGCACCCTGACCAAAACCGATACAGTCACGGTTCACACCAACAATACCTGTAATCGCACCACCAAAGGGATCAAGAGCAGAAGGGGAGTTATGCGTTTCAACTTTGTCTGTGATCAAATAGTTATCATCAAAAATAATGCCGCCTGCATTATCAGAAAAAACAGACACGCAAATATCGTCTTCGCCGCGCTCTTCACGAATCTCTTTTGTTGCACGTTTAATATAGTGCTTATAAAGGCCATCAGTAACATCATCGATTGGTGAGGCGAAAATCGTATGCTTACAATGTTCTGACCATGTCTGTGCCAATGTTTCGATTTCAATATCAGTCGCTTCGCGTCCTTCTTTTTTGAAATACTCTTGTATGGCTTTCATATATAAAAGTGAAAGACCAAGAGGGCCACGGCGTGACCCATCAGGGTTGGCAATCCCCTTTGTGCCAATCTCAACAAGCTCATCATCAGATATATTAAGGTCTACCTTATCTGCCACAGCACCTTTATTATCCAGAACAACTTTTGGGATAACAACATCCATGCCGCCATCGCGTTTATATTCATCAATGGTCTTAATAGAAATGCGCTGGATTAGCTTATTAGAGATCTGACGGGACAGGCGCTCTATATCATCTCGCGTCGTGTCACCCTTTATGAGGTACAGGCGCGATGAATAACAGGCTTGGCCATCATTATCATTTGACGCCAGCTCTAATAATTCAGACGTCGTACTTCCTACATTATCAGTAACCCCGGGTAAAAAACCGATTTCAAGCGCCCAATCGAAATCATCAGGCGTTTGATTGATTTTTTGAGTAACAGGATTGGCAAGACTATTTGCAAATTCATCTGTCTGTGCATCCACACTTTCTGATGAATAAACATCAACTGCTCTTACAGTTGCGCTCACCCCCATAGATTCAAGGATTTTTTCTATTTTATGAGAACGCCCATCATCTTTATGGGCTAGAATTTCTATTCGTGTCGGCATATAATTTTCAAGTCGCTATTGATCTTCGTTCACGCGCAGATTAAATAGTAGTCCGAGATATATTTCAATACTCTAATTAGAGTGAAACGCCCCTAAAGCGGAAGAAAATTAAATAAATGCCAAAATTAACCATCAATGACATGGAAATTGACGTCGAACCAGGCACCAGCATCCTACAGGCTGCTGAGCAATTAGGCGTTGAGATCCCGCGTTTTTGCTATCACGATAAACTATCTGTACCTGCCAACTGCCGTATGTGCCTGGTAGAGGTTGAAGGCGGCCCGCCGAAACCTGTGGCATCATGTGCGATGGCATGTGGTGAGGGTATGGTTGTTAAAACCGAATCAGACATGGTGAAAAAAGCGCGCAAAGGCGTGATGGAAATGCTTCTTATCAATCACCCGCTGGATTGCCCGATTTGCGATCAGGGCGGTGAGTGTGACTTGCAGGATCAAGCCGTTGCATATGGATTTGACCGCTCTCGTTTCCATGAGAATAAACGCGCAGTAAAAGATAAAGAGCTTGGCCCATTGGTCGGCACAATCATGACACGTTGCATTAACTGCACACGTTGTGTCCGATTCGCGGAAGAAATTGCAGGAACACCGATTCTGGGGCAGTTTAACCGTGGTGAAGACGCGGAAATCGGTACATTTATCGATGATGTGGTTAGTACTGAGCTCTCAGGTAACCTTGTTGATATCTGTCCGGTAGGTGCCCTGACGTCTAAGCCGTATAAATTTAAGGCCAGAAGTTGGGAACTTAAAAAGACTGAGACAATCGATGTACATGACGCATTAGGTTGTAACATCCGCGTCGATTCGCGTGGCCGTGAGGTTTTACGTGTTCTCCCTCGTTTAAATGAAGACATTAACGAAGAATGGATCGACGATCGCACACGTTTTTCGTATGACGGCCTCGGTAAGGCGCGCCTTGATCGTCCTTATATTCGTGATGAAGAAAGCGGAAAGTTAAGGGAAGCCAGCTGGGAAGAAGCATTCTCTTTTATAAAAGAAAAACTATCCGGACTAAAAGGATCTGAAATTGCTGCGTTAGCCGGCGATACGGTTGACGTTGAAGCCATGACCGCCCTGAAAGATCTTATGACGTCACTGGGCAGTCCGAATTTGGATTGTCGCACGGACGGCTCTGTATTCAGCACGGCAAACCGTGGATCATATTTGTTCAACTCGACAATTGCTGGCATTGATGAAGCCGATGCAATCTTGCTTGTCGGTGTAAACCCGCGTCATGAGGCAACACTTGTGAATGCGCGCATTCGTAAGAATTGGCTGGAAAAACGCATCCCTATATCACTTATCGGGCCAGAGGTCGATTTGACTTATCCTTATGTTCATAGTGGCGCAAGCCCTAAGGACCTGGAGAAAATGGTCAAGGAGTATGCAGGTAAGGTTCAATCAGAGAAACCCATGATGATCGTTAGTTCCCGTGTGTTCCAGCGCGATGATGCGCTTGCAGTGCATGCAATGTTGCACAAAGCAGCAGAAGATCTGGGTATGATCAAGAAAGACTGGAACGGATTTAACATTCTGCACAATGCCGCATCGCGTGTCGGTGGGCTTGATATAGACTTCTTGCCACAAAAAGATGGTAAAGGATTCGCCGATATTATGGCCGGAACAAAGGACGGCTCTATTAAGGCGGTATATCTGATGGGTGCAGACGAATTTAACGCACGCGTTAATATCGGTTGGCAAACATTTGTGATTTATCAAGGGCACCATGGTGATCATGGGGCAGAACGTGCAGACGTTATCTTGCCGTCTGCTGCCTACACAGAAAAAGACGGTTTGTATGTAAATACAGAAGGACGCCCACAAATGGCCAAACGTGCAGTTACACCGCCCGGTGATGCACGTGAAGACTGGTCAATCCTACGCGCACTATCAGAGCATATCAGCGATAAGCCTTTGCCGTACAATACAGCAGCCGAACTAAGAGCGCGCATTCAAAAAGAATGGTCTGTTTTCAAAAATATTGGTGAGATTACACCTTCTAAGTGGGCCAAATATTCGAATAAAGCCAAAACTACAAAAGATGCTTTCGCACCTTGTAATTATAATTATTACTATAAGAACCCAATTTGCCGTGCATCTGAAACAATGCAAAAATGCGTAGAAGCATTCGGTGACGTTCAAGACTTTCAGGAGGCGGCTGAATAAAATGAGCAATAAGTCTACGATAGAACAGGTACAGGAATTTCATGAAACCTATGACTTACCTGTTTTGACCAAGCCTGATATTTCCGACCCAAAAACAAATGCACTTCGCATTAACCTGTTGGCTGAAGAATTAGATGAATTAAAAGAAGCGCTGGAGCAGGGCGACCTTGTTGAGACTTTGGATGCCTTAATCGATCTGCAATATGTGCTTGACGGTGCATTCCTCTCCTTTGGCTTACAGGGCGTTAAAGACACTGCGTTTAACGAAGTGCACCGCTCTAATATGAGTAAACTTGGGGCAGACGGAAAACCCATACGCCGCGAAAGTGACGGCAAAGTGTTAAAAGGCCCTGATTACTTTAAGCCTGACATGAAACAATTCGTAAAACATGATAAGGATGCTGCCTAATGGATATGCTATACGAATTTATATCAAACCCTTGGAGCTTCTGGATTTTCAGAACGGTCGTTTATACCGTAATTGTTATTGTGGGTCTGTTGCTCGCAGTTGCTTATCTAACATACGCAGAACGCAAGGTTATGGGTGCGATGCAGCGCCGCCAAGGCCCAATGACTGTTGGCCCGTTCGGATTGCTACAACCAATTGCAGATGGCGTTAAACTCTTTTCAAAAGAAACGATCATTCCTGCACAGGCACACCGCGTTGTTTTCCTTATGGCGCCAATGTTGCTATTCACACTGTCTTTGGTTGCATGGGTTGTTATTCCCTTTGACAAAGGCTGGGTTCTGGCGAATTTAAATGTCGGTATTCTATATCTGTTTGCGATTTCATCTATGGGCGTATACGGCGTTATCATGGCCGGATGGGCTTCGAACTCTCGCTATGCTTTTCTTGGCGGATTACGCTCCGCCTCTCAGATGGTTTCATACGAAGTTTCAATGGGACTGATCATTGTTTGTGTTCTTCTGGTTACCGGCTCACTTAACCTTCAGGAAATCGTTCTTGCACCACGCCCGATCTGGATACAAGCCTTACTGTTTCCGATGTTTATTGTCTTTCTAATATCCATTTTGGCTGAAACAAACCGTGCGCCTTTTGACTTACCGGAAGGTGAATCAGAAATCACCGGTGGCTTTATGGTTGAATATTCTGCAATGACTTTTGCGCTATTCTTCTTGGGTGAATATGCCAATATGATTTTGATGAGCGCGATGACAACCGTTCTTTTCCTTGGCGGCTGGCTGCCCCCATTCGGTATTAGTGCACTGGCATTTATACCGGGCATTATTTGGTTTGCTGTGAAAACCGCTTTGGTGCTCTTCTTCTTTATTTGGGCACGCGCGACATTACCGCGTTTCCGCTATGACCAGCTTATGAGATTAGGATGGAAAGTATTCCTACCATTCACATTAGTATGGCTTGTATTCATGGCTGGCACACTTATGACATTCAACGCTTTGCCGGGACAAAAAGCTGCGGACAACCCATTAAAAGACGCCGCACAAGTAATTGAAAAAACTGTTATTGAAACAGAACAAAAAGCAGAACAAGTTATAGAAAAGCTTTTAGAGAACAAACCGAAACAGGAAGAGCAAGAATAAATGGATGGTCTAGCACGCGCATTTTTCCTAACCGAGATTGTTAAAGGGTTTCTTTTAACCCTGAAATACATGTTCTTCGTACCTCGTGTTACGATTAATTACCCATATGAAAAAGGGCCTATTTCGCCACGTTTTCGTGGTGAACACGCATTAAGACGTTACCCAAATGGTGAGGAACGTTGTATCGCGTGTAAATTATGCGAAGCGATATGTCCGGCGCTTGCCATCACTATCGAGGCAGAACCGCGCGAAGACGGATCACGCCGCACAACCAAATATGACATTGACATGACCAAGTGCATTTATTGCGGTTTATGCCAAGAAGCTTGCCCCGTGGACGCCATTGTAGAAGGCCCTAATTTTGAGTTTTCAACAGAGACAAGAGAAGAGTTGTACTATAATAAAGACAAACTTCTGGCCAATGGTGATATGTGGGAAGCGCAGCTTGCTGCCAATATAGTCGCCGAAGCACCTTATCGCTAAACATCATGAGACTGTTAATTTTAATATGTCTGCTTGCCGGTGTTATTTATTGGCAAGGGGGAGTAGGCGGCTTTCCATCATTTAGTGGCTCCCTCAATCATTTAGATGCTAAACGCTATGCTCCGTCCGCTCCTGAACAAAAACCAATCAACGGGCATCATACAAAACGCCTGAACGGATATACACTCACCTTACATCACAGTTTTAAAATCAAAGCTCTGGTTCTCTCAAGACGAAATTACAGCCTTGATACTGAAAGTAACCTGTCCCCCGTTGACCTTGCGTTAGGGTGGGGGCCTATGTCTAATCCTGCGCCACTAAAGCTTATAAATATAAGTCAACGGAATAGATTTTATTATTTTCGTTACTACGAAACACCTCCTATCGCCCATAGGCAGATAGAATTAAACAGTGCCAATATGCACATCATTCCCGCAAACTCTCAGGTTAAAAACAACCTAAAGAAGGTCAAGAAAGGCTCTGTCATAGAAATGTCCGGATATCTGGTTAATGCCAACGGAAAGAACGGTTGGCATTGGAATAGTTCCACAACCCGTGCAGATACCGGCAACGGCGCATGTGAATTATTCTATGTAGAAAAGATAACTATACTGCAATAACCTACATACTAAGCTCATCAACAGGCGGAGCATCTAACAAATGATCGCTATCTGCCGTGTATCGCTCCTCAATATAGTTTCTGGCTTTTGAAAGTTCGTCTTCAGAAATCTGGAAAAAAGCCCATGTATCAAATGGGTTTCGTTCTAAAGAATCTAATTGATCCTCAGTGAAAACTCGATTGGGTTGCCCGTTTTTAACAAAAGCCACATCGAATACGTACCCATTCTCTGTGTCATCTGACAATGTTATCCCACTATCTTCTTTTGAAAAAACATACCCTTTATCAAAATTAAAAAATTCGCCATCAGGCATTAGTACCACTCCCGTTTAATTCTATTCATGCAACATAATTGAGTGAAAAATTACTGTCAAATTTCATATGCATGTGAACTGGGCGTATAAATAAGCTGAGCCTGTAATAATAAAGCCCTACGATCGTAATTATATTACCTCACTTTAGATGATGAAATAATTAACAAAGCCCAGTGTTATTAAGGGCCGGTAGCGCAAAACGAGCAAAACCTTAACTTCAAAAAGCCTCCGCCCATAAATGCGCTATAGTTTTTTGTAACAATGGTCTAGACTTAACGGCATTAGAAACTTCTTGCGTGGCATATTACGCACATACACAAAAATAATTCGTTGTTTTTTCAATTCACGGCTTGCGGTATGTAACAGAAAATATTAGAAAAGATACAAATTAACGATAGAGATAATCATGATCGTTCAGGCATTCGCCTTTTATCTATTTGCGGGTATTTTAGTTCTCAGTGCTTTAATGGTAATTACGGCGCGTAACCCCGTGCACTCTGTGCTGTTCCTAATTTTGTCATTCTTCACATCTGCAGGATTATTCGTCTTGCTGGGTGCAGAGTTTATCGCAATGATTATGGTCATCGTATATGTAGGGGCCGTCGCCGTACTGTTCCTGTTTGTTGTCATGATGCTTGATATCAATTTCTCAAATCTGAGGCAGGGGGCAATGCATTATGTTCCGCTAGGTATTATTATCGGTGCCATATTAATGTTCGAATTAATTGCTATCTATTCCTACTGGCAGTTTGCGCCTAATGTTGGGGAAAATATTGCGATTGCATCTGACGCTTTAGATGTTACAAACACACATGCATTGGGAATGGTTATTTACACCGATTACGTATTTGCATTTCAGATGGCCGGGTTGGTTTTATTTGTCGCAATGGTCGGCGCTATCGTGTTAACGCACCGCACACGCCCGGGCGTTCGCAAACAGAAAATATCGGATCAGCAAACAAGAAAACCAAAAGATGTTCTTGAAATCAAAAAAGTAACTTCAGGAACAGGAATTTAATAATGGACAATCTAAGCATCATCGGTATGGAACATTTTCTAATACTCGCAGGGGTATTATTTACTATTGGTGTATTCGGCATATTTCTAAACCGCAAAAATGTCATTGTTATCCTTATGTCAATTGAGCTTATGTTATTAGCGGTCAATATTAACTTTGTGACATTCTCTGCCTATTTAAATGACTTAGTAGGGCAGGTTTTTGTTCTCTTCACATTAACCGTTGCAGCCGCTGAGGCAGCGATCGGCCTTGCGATCCTTGTTGTCTTTTTTAGGAATAAGGGCTCTATTGCGGTTGAAGACATTTCAGAAATGAAGGGATAGCGACAAATGGAATTACTAGCCGTCTTTTCACCTCTTTTTGCTTTTGTAATTACCGGTCTGTTTGGAAAACAAATCGGTGATAAGGGCACACAATTTATTACATGTGGTGCTGTCATTTTAGCGGCTTTCGCCTCTATCAACCTATTCTTTAGTGTGATTTTGACACCGAATATGGTCGATGGAGAGGTGATTACAGTTCTTTCAACTTGGATCACATCCGGAGATTTTAAAGTCCAATGGTCTTTAAGAGTAGACCAACTTAGTGTTGTGATGATGTGTGTCGTAAATATTGTGTCGGCCTGTGTGCACGTATACTCTGTTGGATATATGTCCCATGATGAACATAAAGCGCGCTTTATGTCTTATCTGAGCTTGTTTACATTTGCCATGCTCATGCTTGTGACATCAGACAACCTTCTGCAACTATTCTTTGGTTGGGAAGGGGTCGGCGTTGCATCCTATCTTCTCATTGGCTTTTGGAATCACAAGCACTCTGCGAATGCAGCTGCGCAAAAGGCGTTCATAGTAAACCGCGTTGGTGACTTTGGCTTGACGCTTGGTATTATGGCTACTTTTGTGATTTTCGGCACAATTGAATTTAGCGAAATTTTGGTTGATGGTGCGGCAGAACAATACGCAGATACACAATTAAATTTCCTTGGCTTCCAATTCCATGCACTCACGGTGATTTGTTTATTACTGTTCACAGGGGCCGTTGGTAAATCCGCGCAGTTAGGTTTGCATACATGGCTGCCGGATGCGATGGAAGGGCCAACACCTGTTTCTGCACTTATTCACGCGGCAACGATGGTAACGGCAGGTGTTTTTCTTGTTGCGCGCTTCTCTCCGGTGTTTGAATTTGCGCCTGTTGCGTTAATGGTTGTTACAGTTTTCGGCGCAACAACCGCATTTGTGGCGGCAACAATCGGTATGACACAATATGACATTAAACGTGTTATTGCATACTCTACCATGAGCCAGCTCGGATATATGTTCTTTGCACTTGGTGTTTCCGCGTATGCTGCTGCGATTTTCCACCTCATGACACATGCCTTCTTTAAGGCCTTATTATTCTTGGGCGCTGGTTCCGTAATTCACGCAATGTCTGATGAACAAGACATGCGCAATATGGGCGGCATTTGGAAAAAAATACCTGTTACCTATGCAATGATGTGGATAGGGTCCTTGGCTCTTGCCGGTGTGTGGCCGTTTGCAGGGTATTTCTCAAAAGATATCGTACTTGAAGCAGCATGGGCAGATCACACTTGGTTTGGTGATTATGCGTACTGGATGGGTATTGCGGCTGCGTTCATGACCGCGTTCTATAGCTGGCGTCTCATCATAATGACATTCCATGGAAAGCCACGCGCGAGTGAAAAAGTGATGAGCCATGTTCATGAATCACCACCGGTTATGGTCATGCCATTACTTGTTCTTGCCATAGGCGCAATTATGGCAGGTGGCTTGTTCTATGGTGGGTTCGTCGGCTCTGCATATGATTCCCATGGCGGCGCACACCACAGTTCGGTTCAAACGTCTGACACACACATAAAGTTGGCGGAAAATGAGCATCATGATGAAGATGAAGAACATCATGAAACAGACGGCGATCACGCACATAAAATAAAGCCTATGATTAACCTATGGTCCCGTGACTATTTCTGGCATGACTCTATTTTCGTTCTTCCAGAAAACGATACAATAGAAGCAGCACACTCAGCACCTTTCTGGGTTAAAAAGCTTCCGCTAGGGGTTGGGTTACTTGGTATACTCTGTGCCTACGTAATCTATATGTTTAAACCCGGTACATCGACGACTATCGTTCGTATTTTCAAGCCACTTCACACATTGTTCTTTAACAAATGGTTCTTTGATCAAATCTATAATGTGCTGTTTGTTAAGACATCAATTTGGTTAGGAAAGCTATTCTGGCAAGGGGATAAACAAGTAATTGACAGAGCAGGGCCAGACGGTGTTGCCGGATTCTCGCACCGTTTTGCGAAAAACCTTTCTAAATTTCAATCGGGCTATGTTTACCAATACGCTCTTATCATGATTATCTCTCTAATCTGCATAATATCTTGGTTTGTTTTGCGTGCGGACGGATCATTTTATATGCCATCAGATATGAAAACAGACTTAGTAATCCCAGTAGAATCTGTGACGGACACTATGACAGAACAAATACCGACACCTACAGAAGTTGAGATTGAAGGAGATGCAGAATGAATTTCCCTCCCGTTCTCTCCATTATGATCTTTTTACCACTAATCTGCGCGGCGATGGTTGCCCTTGTGCGCGGGGAAAAGGGTGATGAAGAGATTGTCGAAAAAAATGTGAAGCATCTTTCCCTCTTTAGCTCAATATTCGTATTTGCTTTCGGGTTATTCATGTACAGCAAATATGATACTGCTGTGTCTGATTTCCAATTCGTAGAAAATTATGCATGGCTCGGCGAAGCAGGCATTAACTATCACCTTGGTGTCGACGGTATATCAATATACTTTATCCTGCTCTCAGTGTTTTTGACGCCTATTTGTATCCTTGCCAGCTGGAACTCTGTTAAGACGCGCGTAAAAGAATACATGATCGCGTTCTTGGTTCTTGAAAGCTTCATGATTGGAACCTTTGCTGCGCTCGACTCTGTTTTATTCTATATATTCTTTGAAGGCGTTCTTATCCCGATGTTCCTTATCATCGGCGTGTGGGGTGGCCCTCGGCGCGTTTACGCTGCATACAAGTTCTTTTTATACACACTTGCAGGCTCTGTCCTCTTACTGCTTGCCCTCCTGACTTTGTTTGCAACGGTCGGAACAACAGATATACCAACATTAATTGCCAATCCTGTTGATATTGGTCTTCAGAAATGGCTTTGGCTTGCTTTCTTTGCCAGCTTCGCAGTTAAGATGCCTATGTGGCCTGTTCATACGTGGCTGCCTGATGCACACGTTGAGGCACCGACTGCAGGCTCTGTTATTTTGGCGGGTGTTCTCTTGAAAATGGGTGGCTATGGTTTCCTTAGATTCTCACTTCCCATGCTTCCGGATGCCAGCCTTTACTTCGCTCCGTTTGTTTTATGGCTAAGTGTGATTGCCATTATTTACACATCACTGGTCGCACTCGTTCAGGAAGATATGAAAAAGCTTATCGCTTACTCTTCTGTCGCGCATATGGGATTTGTGACTTTAGGTATTTTTAGCTTCACGCAACAAGGCATTGAGGGCGCTGTGTTTCAGATGATCAGTCACGGTGTTATTTCTGCCGCACTATTCCTTTGTGTGGGGGTTGTGTATGACCGCCTTCACACACGTGAAATCGGCCGTTATGGGGGTATTGTCAAAAATATGCCTGCCTATGCAACGGTATTTATGATCTTCATGCTTGGCTCTGTTGGATTGCC
Organism: Alcanivorax sp.; assembly: GCA_051967755.1. Taxonomy (GTDB): domain Bacteria; phylum Pseudomonadota; class Alphaproteobacteria; order Micavibrionales; family Micavibrionaceae; genus UBA1672. The sequence continues at coordinate 413,070 of JBQDYD010000003.1, read as the reverse complement.
GGGTACCAGTGGATTTGTCGGCGAGTTTTTAAGTTTACTCGGCGCATTTAAAGCAAACACACTCATTGCATTCTTTGCAACAACAGGTGTCATTCTTGGCGCTGCTTATATGTTGGTTTTATATCGACGCGTTGTTTTCGGACCTCAAGACAACAGAGATGCGGCCAATATGAAAGATTTAAACTCTCTTGAAAAAGGTATATTAGCACCTCTCGTTGTTTTGGTTTTGTATCTAGGTGTCTTTCCAACAGTTGTCTTGGATAAGCTTGCACCAGCCACAGAGAATATCGTCACCCTTTACCAAGACCGAGATTCTGCCGGAGATGTTGTTGAGGGCGGAGAAGACCTTATTCAAATCGACTTTAAGGCAGGGGAGAACATACAATGACCAATACCCTAAATGTAATGTTGATTTTGCCTGAGATATTCCTCGCAATTACTGCGATGGGTTTCTTGATGGTTGGTGTGTTCCAGGGAAATAAATCTACCGACGCATTATGCTGGATGGCCGCATTAAGCTGTACTATCGCGGCTTTAATAATTTTGCGCGGTGATTGGGAAACGCAATATGCACTTAATAATATGATCATAAGTGATGAATTCTCATCCATCATGAAGTTGATAATCTTAATAGGGATTATCGCCTCATTGGGCCTTTCTATCCAGTATCTTTATCAAGAACGAATAGCGCGTTTTGAATACCCTGTTTTGGTCATGTTTGCAGGGGTGGGCATGATGCTTATGGTTTCTGCAAACAACCTGCTTAGTTTGTATATGGCATTAGAACTTCAATCACTAAGTTTATATGTGCTTGCGGCGTTCCACAGAAATTCAATGCGATCAGGCGAGGCTGCAGCGAAATACTTCATACTTGGCGTTTTATCTTCAGGGATGCTTCTTTTTGGTACATCCTTAGTATACGGCTACACAGGCTCTCTTGATTTCGTAACAATAGGCGAAACACTTAAGTCTATAGATGCAATCCCGCCGGGATTTACAATCGGAATGGTCTTTATTCTGGTTGCTTTGGTCTTCAAAATATCTGCTGCACCGTTTCATATGTGGACCCCTGATGTGTATCAAGGCGCGCCCACCAGTGTGACTGCCTTTTTCGCTCTTGTGCCCAAAATTGCCGCCATGGCACTATTGATGCGCCTTTTATATGAACCATTTGCAGCGGCGCAGGATCAATGGACGCAGATCCTTTATTTTGTTTCGGTAATGTCCTTATTGTTTGGCTCATTTGCCGCCATTGCCCAGGAAAATATAAAACGATTACTGGCATATAGTTCTATTGGTAACATCGGCTACGCTTTGATCGGCCTGGTTGCCGGAACGGAGCTCGGTGTGTCTTCAGTCATTGTCTTTCTTATGATTTATATGATTATGACGGCAGGTTCTTTTGCAATCGTTATGTGCATGAGAAGAGACGGCATTGCGGTTGAAAACATTAAGGATCTTGCCGGTTTATCAAAAAATCAGCCTGTTTTGGCATATGCAATGGCCGCGCTGATGTTCTCAATGAGTGGTATCCCACCTATGGCCGGATTTTTTGGTAAACTCTTTATCTTTAATGCCGCAATATCAAGCGGGTATTACGGATTGGCCGTTTTTGGTGTTCTTGCCTCTGTTGTCGCGGCTTATTATTACTTACGTATTATTAAGGTCATGTTCTTTGATGAACCTGCTGATGCCTTTGATCAAAGCCTAGGGCTTGAGAAAAAGTTGGTTCTGACGCTATCACTTGTTTTTGTATTAGGTTTTATTTTCAAACCTATGTACGTTTTGTCCTTTGCCAAAGTCGCCGCACATTCATTATTCTAGGTCACTTTGATACATGTCTATCCATTGGCAGATTAAAACTTACGACACATTAGAAAGCACGCAAGACACTCTTAAGACAATGATACGCCAGTCGCCGGATCTGTCCGAGGGGGTGGCCGTTAGGACGCATTTGCAAACAAAAGGGTACGGTCGGCACAAGCGGAGCTGGAAAGGTGAACACGGTAATATCAGCCTGTCTTTTGTAATTTGCCCTGATACATCACCTGCTAATGCTGCGCAGATTGCCATTGTCACCGGCATATCACTTATCAAAACCATCGGTAAATTCATCGACCAAGCTGATTTGAGGCTGAAATGGCCCAATGATGTTATGATTAATAATAAGAAATGTGCCGGTATATTGGTTGAGAATATCAGCAATCAAGACACCGCCTATATGGTGGTAGGGGTCGGGGTGAATATAAACAATGCGCCTTTAGAAATTTCAGAATCCTTAAATAATTATGCCCATTCCGAAATTAACCTTGATGCATTCATCAACGACTTTCTATCGGCATTTGCGACAGACTATGACATCTGGAAACAAGAGGGCTTTAAACCAGTTAAGGATCAGTTTATAAAGCACACTTATGCGGTAAATACCGGCGTATCCGTTAATTTAGGCACAAAACAAATTAGCGGGAAATTTATAGATCTTGACGATAATGGTAACTTAGAAATTAAGTGCAACGAAACACACAAAATCCATAAAATAACTTCCGGGGAAGTTTTCATGATGTGATAAACTTCAGCAGAGTAAATTAACAAAAGAGTAATTATATATGCTTCTGGCCATTGATGTAGGAAACACAAATACCGTATTCGGATTATTCCGTGCCAATAAACAAACGCACTCATGGCGGTGTAAAACAGAAGCGTCTCGATCCGCTGATGAATATGCGGTGTTTCTCAAACAACTATTTGATTTAGAGAATATCGAATGGGATTTTATTGAAGATGTAATAATCAGTTCAGTTGTTCCTGATACCAATTTCCACCTTACGCGTTTTTGCGAAAAATATACGAAAACAGAACCGCTTTTTATCGATTATCAGGCAGCAGAGATTATCGTAGATTTAAACCAACCCGAAGACATCGGAGCAGACAGGCTGGTCAATGCCGCCGCTGTTATTTCACATTACCCTTTACCTGCGATTGTCGTTGACTTTGGCACTGCAACAACATTCGATGTTATTGATGACGGTCAGGTCTATCGCGGCGGTGTGATTGCGCCGGGCATCAGGCTTTCAATGGAGGCACTGGTAAATAAAGCCGCAAAGCTCCCTAAAATTGGTGTACAAAAACCGCGTAAGGTTATAGGCAAGAATACACAAGATGCCATGCGCTCCGGCTTATATTGGGGGTATATTGGGTTGATTGAGAAAATCATCGAAAATATAAGCGAAGAAATGGGTACAAAACCCCATGTGATTGCAACCGGCGGATTAGCACCACTTTACGCAGAAAGCACCGAAATAATAGATGTCGTTGATGACGACCTAATATTCAAAGGCCTTCTGGAAATTCATAAGAAACAAAAGAAATAAAGATATGAAAGACGTTTTCTCTGAAGAAGAATTTTATTTTGTTCCGTTAGGCGGTAGCGAAGAATTCGGTGCCAACCTTAACCTTTACGTATGTAACGGGGAATATTTGGCAATTGATTGTGGTATTGGCTTTGCCGATGAACGTTATCCGGGTATCGACCTTCTTTTGCCAGATCCATGGCTGCTTGAAGAGAATAAAGATAAGTTAAATGGTATTGTGATTACACATGCCCATGAAGACCATATTGGTGCCTTGGCATATTTATGGGACAGGTTCCAATGCCCGATTTACACAACAAAATTCACGGCGTCCGTGCTACGTAAAAAATTTGAACAAGAGGGCGTAGATGATGCCAAAATCATAGAGATCGCCCTTAATGCGTCGATAGATGTCGGTGTGTTTAACCTGACATTTGTTCCTGTGTCACATTCAGTGCCCGACAGTGTCTCTGTGTTTATTGATACCCCGCACGGTAATATCCTACATAGCGGTGACTGGAACCTTGATCCTTCCCCGGTTGTGGGCGTTAAAACTCAAGAACAGACATTTCGCGCACTGGGTGATAAAAACGTACTTGCCTATGTTGGTGATTCAACAAACTCACAAGTTGATGGCTATTCCGGATCAGAGGCAGATGTTGAACTTGGCCTTGCAGAAGAATTCAAAAAATGTCCCAAGAAAATTGCCGTAACCACATTTTCCTCAAACATCGGCCGTGTCATTAGTATCGCCCGCGCCGCAAGAGATGTCGGGCGGAGCGTCGTATTAATTGGGCGCTCGCTCCACCGTATGGTTGGTTGCGCTTATGAATGCGGTTTAATGAAAGATGTTCCTGATTTTCTTACGGAAGATGACATCCAGCATATTCCGGATGAAAACCTTGTCCTCATCGTTACAGGATCACAAGGCGAACACCGCGCGGCACTGGCAAAAATTGCAAGGGGAGAATACCGCTCTGTGTCATTGAATAAGGGCGATACCGTCATTTTTTCTGCGCGCGCAATTCCCGGTAATGACAGGAACATCAACACAGTAAAAAACAACCTGAGCGCCGCAGGTGTTCGTATCGTTACACCAAAAAGTACAGATAACATTATTCATATTTCAGGCCATCCGTGCCGTGATGAAATTGCAGAAATGCTGGGATGGGTACGTCCTGACACTGTCATTCCCGTACATGGTGAGCGTATGCAACTAGATGCACATTCAAAGTTAGCTACGGAATGCCAAATCGGACATACACTTGTGCCTAACAATGGCTCAGTCATTAAACTTGCCCCGGGTAAACCTGAAATCATTGACCATGTAGAGACAGGCTTACTGGCCGTCGATCTGGCGCGGATTATTCCGATTACTCACCAATCTATAACCGCCAGACGAAAATTGCAGTATTCTGGTACGGTTCATGCATCAGTCATTTTAGATAGTAATTTTAATATCTTAGGCGAAATTAAAATAGATACGGTCGGCCTGAGTTGTAAAAGAAACGATGATTGTATGATTGAAGATTTGAGACACCATATCAGCGACGTTCTTGATAACTCTGAAGAAGAAAGTGAAGAACAGATAGCAGAAGAAGTCCGTATATCTCTTCGTCGCTATGTATCAAATATTTTAGGCCTAAAGCCAAAAACGACAGTGCATGTTACATGTCTGGATGTATAAGGAGATAACGTTATCATGAGCCCGGTTTCTGCGATTGTAGTTTTCATCATGATTTGGTGGACAGTGATCTTTTGTGTTCTGCCCTTAGGCCTTTCAAACACGCAAGAGACCGCGGACGAAGAGGGGGAATACATAGCCCCCGGCGCACCAAAAAAAGTTGATATAAAGAAAAAGTTTATCCTAACAACAATTATATCTTTTATTTTATGGGCAATTATCGTCGGTCTTATTCAGACCAACATTATAGACTTTCGTGAATTAGCAGCACATATGGAGTAATCATGCATCGTCATATTTTCCTTCTGTTCATTGCTGCTCTTGTGCTTTCAATATCTGATGCACACGCCACCGAAGACAAGGTAGAAATTCTGTGTGAACATGTCTCAAAAGATAAAACCGATCCGGTCGGAGCCGAATACGTCCCGAATGTTGATGTTTATGGTAATACCGTAACAGCCGCCGATGTAGATGCAGATTCATCAGCGAAGATTTACAACCCCGTTATAATTCCAATCGAAATTGACCTTGCTGCGCGCTATGGTGTTTCACTACCTATTGGCGGTGAAATTAAACCAACAGTCGCAGACATTAAAATTTTCCAAAACGGCCATGTTCAATATAACGGTAAAGATATATCAGGTAAGGTTAGAACGCTTTGTCAAAACTATCATAGGCAGAATAAAAAAATTCAATCCGATCAAGCAGAACAGCATGGACATGAAAGTCATCATCCCGTACTCTCTAGCGATAAAATTGAGGGACAATATCCCGATGATGCAAAGATGCATCCAAAATATAATGACTAAATTTCTCGGAGTATATTATGGGTAAAAAGGCCAGAACTGCCATTACGCCAACGCGTGAAGAAAATTTTCCTGAATGGTATCAACAAGTTATCAAAGCCGCTGACATGGCTGAAAACTCACCTGTGCGTGGATGTATGATTATCAAACCATATGGTTTTGCCATATGGGAAAACATGCAAAATATTTTTGATCCGTGGCTGAAAGATTACGGTGTACAAAATGCCAGCTTCCCACTTCTTATCCCGTTATCATTTCTTGAAAAAGAAGCCGAGCATATTGACGGTTTCGCAAAAGAATGTGCGGTTGTTACGCACCACAGACTTGAGGCAAGCGAGGAAGGCGGACTAGTCCCTGCAGGAAAACTGGAAGAACCCTATGTCGTGCGCCCAACCTCTGAAACCATTATTGGCGATGCCATGGCGCGGTGGGTTCAATCCTATCGTGATCTACCACTGAAACTAAACCAGTGGGGCAATGTAATGCGTTGGGAAATGCGCACACGCATGTTCCTCAGAACATCTGAATTCTTCTGGCACGAAGGCCATAATGCATTTGAAACACCTGAAGGTGCGAAAGAAGACTGCCTGACTATTCTTGATATGTATGAGAAATTCTTTCATGAATATCTGGCATTCACAGGCTTTAAGGGGATTAAAACACCTGATGAACGTTTTCCTGGTGCGATTGAAACATATGCCTTTGAATCCCTAATGCAGGACGGTAAAGCCCTTCAGGCGGCGACAACGCATGATCTTGGGCAAACATTCTCAAAGGGTTGCGGCATTAAATTCCAAAACCGTAATGGCGATGAAGAGCATGCCTACACAACCAGTTGGGCATTCAGTACGCGCGCAATTGGCGGTATGATTATGATCCATGGTGATGATGACGGCATGATGATGCCTCCCTTTATTGCGCCTCAACAGGTTGTCATTCTGCCTGTTGTAAAAAACATTGATGATGATGGTGGAATTATTGAGTTTTCAGAGAAAATCATCGCAGAGCTTAAAACAAAGGGCATCCGCGCACAGGTCGATAAACGTGATATGCGTACCCCTGATAAAATGTGGGATTCCATTAAAAAGGGTATCCCTCTGCGCGTAGAAATCGGTGGCCGTGAAATGGAAAACGGGCAAGTGACTTTTGTTCGCCGTGATATCGGCAGAGAATCAAAAGAAACAGTTTCTGTTGATGCCTTTATCCAAAGAGCACCTGAGCTTCTTCAAAGCGTGCATGATAATATGCTCGCGCGCTCTACAAAATTCCGTGATGATCATACCTTTGACGGAAACGGCCTATCTGACATTCAGGACTTCTTTAAACAAGACAAAGTCGGATTGGTGCGCGTTCCTGTTTCTGTGCTGGAAGAAGCAAACCTAGAATCTGTGATGAAAGAATATGCATTATCAACACGATGCATGCCGTTTGAAGATGAAGGACAAAAAGTTCTGATCGGAAAGGCTTACTAACATGGTATCTAAATTTGAAAGAACCGTTGCGATGCGCTATTTGCGCTCTAAGAAGGCTGAGGGTTTCGTCTCAGTCATTGCCGGTTTTTCATTTGCAGGTATTATTCTGGGTGTTGCGACCCTCATTATCGTTATGAGTGTTATGAACGGCTTCCGTCAGGAACTGTTTAGCCGAATTTTGGGTCTGGGCGGTCACATGAATGTCTATTCTCAGGCTGGTGCGCTCTATGATTACAACGCGATCGCAGGCTCAATTAAATCTGTGAATGGCGTGCAGTATGTTACGCCAATCGTGGAGGGGCAAACCCTTTTGACACATCATGCCGCCGCGACAGGTGTGATGGTGCGCGGTATTTCACAGGCCGATTTTGCGAACCGAGATACGCTGTATAATAGTATAAGAGCAGGGGAGCTTGAAAATTTCAGAGAGTTCAGCGTCGCCATCGGTAGCGTCCTTGCAGAAAAATATAAAATAGGCGTCGGTGATAAAATCACCCTCATTTCTCCTGTATTAAAAACAACGCCATTCGGTACAGTTCCTACACAACGAACATTCGAAGTCGGCATGATATTCGATGTTGAAATGTATGAATATAACAGTAGCTTTGTTTTCATGCCTTTACCTGCGGCGCAAAAATTCTTTCAAATGAAAAATACTGTTAGTGCGATTGAAGTGTTTCTTAGTGAACCTGAAAAAATAAACGCTATTCGCAAAGAAATTGAGTTTGAGCTGGACGGCAAGGCGTCAATTTATGATTGGCGCGACATGAATAAAAGCTTCTTTAATGCGCTTGAGGTTGAAAAGAACGTTATGTTCTTAATCCTAAGCCTTATCATTCTGGTTGCCGCCTTTAATATTATTTCATCCATGATTATGCTGGTAAAAGATAAGGGGCACGACATTGCAATCATGCGCACTATGGGCGCAACGCGTGCAAATATGATGCGCATCTTTATGCTGACCGGCGCCAGTATTGGTTTAATCGGTACGGTTGTTGGGGCGTTTATTGGTATAACTTTTGCAATGAATATTGAAACTGTTCGTGAAATCCTCGAAGCTTTAACAGGGGCGACTTTATGGGATGCGGAAATCAGATTTCTTTCCGAAGTTCCTGCAGAGATCAACTGGAACGAGGTGATACAGGTTCTTACAATGGCGTTTGTTCTGTCTATAGCAGCAACGATTTTCCCTGCTTGGCGCGCGGCTCGTTTAGATCCCGTAGAGGCCTTGCGATATGAATGACAATAATGCGGATAAATTATGGGCGAAAGCTTAATGGCAATTTTTGAAAAATACAGTTTTCCGACAGCTGATGTTCCTCGGGAGGAATATCATATTCCTGCGCCGGGTTCTCAAAAGTATCATGAGCCCGAGATTGACGAGCTGGAAGATGCCGACTTCTTTTTCGATGAAGAAGATGACGACCTGTTAGATGATGATTTTGAAGATGCAGAGGCAAGCACAGAAAGTCAGCTTGTATTATTTGTTCGTGGTCTGAATAAAATTTACAAACAAGGTAGCAACACGCTCAGCATCTTAAATAATGTCGATTTGCGTCTCTACTCAGGTGAAATTTGCGCCCTTGTTGGGCCAAGTGGCTCCGGTAAGTCGACGCTTTTACACATACTTGGCTTGCTTGACGCACCGACATCCGGGCAAATCCTTATGGATGAACGCGATGTATCTAAATTAAATGATCGCGCACGTACAAAACTGCGCAGTTCGCATATTGGGTTTGTGTACCAGTTCCACCACCTTCTTCCTGAATTCAGCGCACTTGAAAATGTGGCTTTGGCGCAGATCATTACAGGTAAGGCACCGGACGAAGCCAACCGCAAGGCCGAAGAATTGCTTGTTCAGCTAGGTTTGGCAGACCGTTTAAAACATCGCCCCGCAACATTATCCGGTGGTGAACAACAACGCGTAGCAATTGCCCGCGCGCTGGCCAACGATCCGTTCTTGTTATTTGCTGATGAGCCTACGGGTAATCTGGATCCGGAAACCTCAGAGGAGGTCTTTGAGTTATTACTGGAACACGTCAGAAAGCGCGGTATTGGCGCCTTGATCGCGACGCATAACATTGACCTTGCAAACCAAATGGATCGTATTCTTGAGGTTAAATCTGGAAGAATCCTCCCATTTTGATATTTCAGATAGAAATACCCCCACATTCTTTGCTAGGTTTCATTTATGGCTGAGCATTTTATACATTTGCACCTCCATTCTGCGTATTCTTTGGCGGAAGGGGCAATTAAAACCAAGGATTTGGTTGCAAAATGCGCGCGCGATAAAATTCCCACAGTTGCCGTCACCGATACGAACAACCTATTCGGTGCCATGGAATTCTCTCTTGAGGCATCAAAAGCAGGCATTCAGCCCATCATCGGGTGCCAAGCGTCCATAGAAGACGGCCACCAGATTGTTTTGCTGGTTCAAAATGAACAAGGATATAAAAACCTCTGTAAAATCGTTAGTCATGCTTATATGGCTGAAGGCGATACTCACGGCGTTAATGCGGAGCTTGAAGATATCAAGAATCACGCTGAGGGCCTCATTTGTTTAAGCGGCGGGTTGGCCGGGCCGATATCACAAAAGCTTTTGGCAGGAAATGCAGAAGACGCGGAACAGGCTCTGCTGGAGCTAAAATCTATTTTTGATGATCGTTTTTATATAGAGCTTCAACGTCATGACTGGAATGATGAAGAATCTGTCGAAGACCAGATGATTGATTGGGCGTATAAGCATAACGTACCGCTTGTCGCGACTAATGATTGCTATTTCATGGAGAAATCTGCGCACGAAGCCCATGATGCATTGCTCTGTATCGCTGACGGGCGTTATGTAAGCGAAGATGACCGCCGTAAAGTTACGCCAGAGCATTACTTCAAATCGCCTCATGAAATGATCGAGCTATTCAAGGATATTCCTGAGGCCATTCAAAACACGGTTGTGATCGCACAGCGTTGCTCTTTCATGCTGAAGGTCGTGCCACCGATTCTACCGCCCTTTGAGACCGAAACCAAACGACCGGAACCCGAGGAGCTTGCCGGCCAATCAAAAGACGGTTTGAAATGGCGCCTGGAAAAGTTCGTGTTCACCGAAGGTATGGATGATGCAAAGAAGGAAGAAATTGCAAAACCATATTGGGAGCGCCTCGACTTTGAACTAGACATCATCAACCAGATGGGTTTCCCCGGCTATTTCCTTATCGTTTCTGATTTTATTAAATGGTCAAAAGATCACAATATTCCGGTAGGGCCGGGAAGGGGCTCGGGTGCGGGTTCTATTGTGGCATGGGCGCTTAAGATTACTGACCTTGACCCTTTGGAATTCGGCCTTCTGTTCGAACGTTTCCTAAACCCCGAACGTGTATCGATGCCTGACTTTGATATCGACTTTTGTCAGGATCGCCGTGATGAGGTCATTAAATATGTTCAAGATCGCTATGGTCATGACCGCGTCGCGCAAATTATCACATTCGGTAAATTACAGGCGCGTGCTGTTGTGCGTGACGTCGGGCGCGTGCTGCAGATGTCGTACGGGCAAGTTGACCGCATTGCAAAAATGATCCCCAATAACCCTGCAAATCCAATGACCTTACAAGAGGCACTGGATTCGGACGCTGACTTGCGTGCCGAAAAGCGCAAAGATGAAACGCAGAGAAAATTAATTGAGATCGCGCTACAGCTTGAAGGCCTTTATAGGCATGCATCAACGCACGCCGCCGGTGTTGTGATTGGTGACAAGCCGCTGGATGATATTATCCCGCTTTATCGTGATCCGCGCTCTGATATGCCTGTGACACAATTCAACATGAAATATGTTGAACAAGCGGGGCTGGTGAAATTCGACTTTCTTGGTCTAAAAACCATGACTGTTGTTCAAAAATGCTTGGACATGGTGGAAGAACAAACAGGCAAAAAAATTGATGCACTAGACATTCCGCTTGATGATGAGTCCGCATACGAACTTATGACGCAAGGTAATACCGTCGGCGTGTTCCAGCTTGAAAGTGCGGGCATGCGTGATACTCTTCGGAAAGTAAAACCGAACAGGTTCGAAGATATTATTGCTCTTGTTTCGCTATATCGCCCGGGTCCAATGGATAACATCCCTAAATATATCGACGTGAAGGAAGAACGCGAAGAACCTGATTACATGCACCCCATTTTGCAGCCGTTTCTGGAAGAAACGTACGGGATTATGATCTATCAGGAACAGGTCATGCAGGCCGCTCAGAAACTCGCGGGCTATACACTTGGTGGCGCGGATTTACTGCGACGTGCCATGGGTAAAAAAATCCAAGAAGAGATGGACCGACAAAGGCAATTATTTGTTGAGGGTGCAAAAGAGCATCATGATGTTGCCGAAGAAAAATCATCTGAAATTTTTGATCAAATCGCCAAATTCGCGGGCTATGGCTTTAACAAATCGCACGCGGCGGCTTATGCACTCATTGCGTATTGGACGGCTTGGCTGAAAGCAAATTATCCTGTTGAATTCATGGCTGCGTCGATGACACTCGACCTTGGAAACACTGACAAGCTCAGCATTTTCAAACAGGATATGGATAAGGCAGAACTGACGCTGCTCACGCCCGACATTAATAAATCCGATCCCGAATTCAAGGTAGAAGAGGGCGCAGTTCGCTATGCACTTGCCGCGCTAAAGGGTGTGGGTGAAGACGCCATGGAGCGTTTGGTTGAAGAACGAAAATCTCAAGGTGAATTCAAAACAGTACAGGATTTTGCAGAGCGCATAGATCCGAAAACGATGAACAGACGTCAATTAGAGCGCCTTATCGCTGCGGGGGCATTTGACTGTTTGGAAAAAAACCGCGCAAGCCTTAATGGCGGTACAGACATTATTCTGAAATATGCGCAATCATTGGCAGAAGAAAAAGCCAGTGGTCAAGTCAGCCTGTTCGGCGATGACAGCGGTAGTAACGGGCTTGGTATGCCTGACCTACCTGCCATAAAAAACTGGAGCATACTAGACAGGCTGGCACATGAATTTGAAGCCGTCGGATTCTATTTGTCCGCGCACCCGTTAGATACACGTGAAAAACAATTCGATCGCATGAAGATTGTCTCCCTTTCGCATGTGGAAACAGACATCATCACAAAAGGAAAAGCCGTTTATCAAATGGCCGGTATCCTTCTGAAAAAACAAGAGAAAATGTCACAAAAGGGAAGTAAATATGCGTTTTTACAATTCTCTGACCCGACAGGCATTTTTGAAGTCACAATCTTCTCTGAAACACTCAACGCTGCGCGTGAAATCCTTGTTCCCGGGCAGGCTTTATTGGTGAGTGTTGAGGTAGAGCTTCAAGAAGACCAAATGCGCTTTACCTCTTCAAAGATACAGCCACTCGATGATGCGCTTGATAATAAAATTCATGAAATAAATATTCATACTTCTTCTGCTATAATGGCTCCGAAACTGAAGGAGTTTTTAGACATAGAAGGGCGCGGGCGTTCCCGTATTAAGATCTACGCGCATATGAATGATAATCGCGTTGCCTTAATTGAATTACCGGGGACATGGTCCCTCAGTGCACAGGCAAGAAACCTGATTCGAAGCGAAGACGGTATAATCGAAGTCTCCGAGACGTAGAATTTACTGTGAATACGTCCTTTTTTCCTTGCAATCCCTACAGTTTCGCGTTAGAAAACCCCAGTTTTAAATTCACATGTGGGATTTGGGACTTTATCTGATCATGGATATAAGGCCCGTCCGGTGTAATCAAATGATTACTCACAGTCCCGCAGAGGTATAACCGGAAAAGGAGATATAAAATGGCAGTACCTGAATTCACTATGCGTCAGCTTCTAGAGGCAGGCGTTCACTTTGGTCATCACACACGTCGCTGGAACCCGAAAATGCGCCAATACATCTTTGGTGTGCGTAATGGTGTTCACATTCTTGACCTACAACAAACACAGCCAATGCTTCACACTGCATTGACAGAAATCCGTAACATCGTTTCAAAAGGCGGTCGTATCCTTTTTGTCGGTACAAAAAGACAAGCACAGGAAACAGTAGCTGAAAGCGCAAAGCGTTGTGGTCAATACTATGTTAACCAACGTTGGTTAGGCGGTATGTTGACAAACTGGAAAACAATCACAACATCAATCAATCGTCTGCGTGACCTGGAAAAGATCCTAGGTGGAGACCAGTCAGGTTACACGAAAAAAGAACTTTTGATGATGACACGTGAGCGTAACAAGCTGGAAGCATCTATCGGCGGTATTAAAGATATGGGCGGACAGCCTGATGCTTTGTTCGTGATCGATACTGACAAAGAAGACATCGCAATTAAAGAAGCCAACAAACTTGGCATTCCTGTATTCGCAGTAGTTGACAGTAACAACAGCTTTGATGGTGTTGATTATGTTATCCCGGGTAACGATGACGCTCTTCGTGCGATTGACCTATATTGTGAACTTGTTGTTGGTGCCGTTGTTGACGGTCTTCAAGCTGAGCTGGGTGCATCAGGTAAAGATGCAGGCGCAAAAGAAGATGTTAAAGTCGATGTGCCTAAGAAAAAAGCAGCAAAATCTGATGAAGACAAATCAGCAGAAAAAGCAAAGAAGGCAGCTTCCGCTTAATGCGGAGGCTCTCCTTATAACATTGAGTTATTCATTTATTTAAGAAGAGGACGAGAAAATGGCTGATATTACAGCATCAATGGTTAAAGAACTTCGTGAAACTACCGGCGTTGGCATGATGGACGCTAAGAAAGCTTTGGTTGAAAATGATGGTAACATGGACCAGGCTGTTGACTGGCTTCGTACACAAGGCCTTGCTAAGGCTGCTAAAAAATCAGGTCGCACAGCGGCTGAAGGTTTGGTTGCAGTTGTAACTGACGGTGCAAATGGCGCAGTTGTTGAAGTAAACGCGGAAACAGACTTCGTTGCACGTAACGCTGAATTCCAGGCTTTCGTTAAGAAAATTGCTGAGAAGGCTCTGACTGTAAACACAATTGAAGAACTTCAAAATGCTGATCTGGGCGGTAAAACTGTTGCAGACACATTGACTGACCTTATCGCAACAATCGGTGAGAACATGTCACTTCGTCGTATGACACGTGTTTCTGTTCCACAAGGTGCTGTGGTTGGTTATGTACACGGTGCTTTGGCTGACGGCCTTGGCAAAATCGGTGTTTTGGTTGCACTTGAGTCATCTGCCGCTGCGGACACACTACAAGAAACAGGGAAGCAGGTTGCAATGCACGTAGCTGCTGCTAACCCACAGTTCCTTAACAAGGATGCCGTAGACCCTGAGGTTCTTGACCGTGAGCGTAGCGTTCTGAAAGAACAAGCAATTGCGTCAGGCAAGCCTGCAGAAATCGCAGAAAAAATGGTTGAAGGCCGTATCCGCAAGTTCTATGAAGAGATTTGCCTGACTGAGCAAACCTTTATCATGGATACAGATAAGACTGTTGAACAGGCTGTTAAAGATGCCGGCGACATCAAACTTGCTGAATTCGCGCGCGTACAGCTTGGCGAAGGCATTGAAAAAGAAGAAGAAGACTTCGCTGCTGAAGTTGCTGCCGTTGCAAACGGTTAAGTAATAAAAAATATCTATTTTGCACAGCCGCATTGAAAAATCATGCGGCTGTCTTTATATTCAATCAACTAAACAAACATGCGTATGAGAGACGGAGCCATGGCCATGACAGCAGAAGACCAAACCGAAACTGTAGAGGCTGTTTCCCCCTATAAACGCGTTATGCTTAAGATGTCAGGCGAAGTCCTGATGGGTGAGCAAGAGTTCGGTCTTGATCCTGAAACCGTAGAGCGTGTCGCTCAGGATATTAAAGACGTCGTTGATTTAGGCATTGAAGTCTGTGTTGTTGTCGGCGCCGGAAACATTTTCCGCGGCGTTTCGGGCGCAGCAAGCGGTATGGACAGAACAACGGCAGACTATATGGGTATGCTGGGTATTGTTATCAATGCGCTGGCCTTGCAAAACGCGCTGGAAAATATGGATGTCGATACGCGCGTTCAATCCGCGATCAGAATGGATTCAATCTGTGAGCCGTATATCCGCCGCCGCGCGGTAAGGCACATGGAAAAAGGGCGCGTTGTTATCTTTGCCGCAGGTACAGGAAACCCGTACTTCACAACAGACACAGGGGCGGCCTTACGTGCATCAGAAATGGATTGTGACGTCATCATGAAGGGTACAAAAGTTGACGGTGTTTATTCCGCTGACCCTAAAAAAGACCCGGATGCAGAGCATTTTGACAGAATTTCATATATTGATGTTCTAACAAAAGACTTAAAAGTTATGGATGCGACCGCCATCTCACTTGCCCGTGAAAATAACATCCCCATTGTAGTTTTTTCAGTAATGGAAAAAGGTAATTTTGCACAAATCGCCCAATCAAAGGGCAAATATACAGTTGTAACTAATACATAAAAGAGGTTTGTAGATATGTCATATAATAAACAAGATATCCAAAAACGCATGGAAGGTGCTGTTGATGCACTTAACAAAGAATTTTCAGGCCTAAGAACAGGGCGCGCGTCTGCAAGCTTATTAGACCCCGTTATCGTTGATCTTTACGGCAGTAAAATGCCCATTAATCAGGTTGGAACAATCAGCGTACCTGAACCACGCCTTATATCAGTGCAAGTTTGGGATGGTTCTGCCGTTAGGTCTGTAGAAAAAGCGATCCGTGATTCCGGTCTGGGCCTTAACCCAATGCCGGATGGAAATAACATCCGCATTCCTATTCCTGATTTGAACGAAGAACGCCGTAAAGAGCTAACTAAAATTGCCGGAAAATATGCGGAAACATCACGAATCGCAATTCGCAATGTCCGCAAAGATGGCATGGATGCCGTCAAAAAAATGGAAAAAGACGGTGACATCTCCGAGGACGATTTAAAGCGCCTATCTGATGAAGTCCAGCAATTAACCGATGAGACAATCAAAAAAGTCGATGCCATGCTTGTAGACAAAGAAAAGGACATTATGACTGTGTAACGACACAGCATAATTGTGGTTCTATGAAAAAGTCATCGCCCCCTTTAGCAGATAAAATACCAACTCATGTTGCTGTCATTATGGACGGAAACGGACGTTGGGCAAAAAAGCGTGGCCTGCCAAGAACAATGGGGCATAAAAAGGGTGCGCAAAGCGTAAGAGAAATCGTAGAAAATGCCGGAGAGATAGGCATCAAGTACCTTACGCTGTTCGGGTTTTCATCGGAAAACTGGAGCAGGCCGGAGCAAGAGGTTAACGACCTTATGATGCTTTTGCGTCAATATTTACGCTCTCAAACAGCAGAGTTTCACAAACGTAATGCAAAACTCAGTGTTATTGGCGACCGAACTGCATTCGATAATGACATCGTAGAGCTTATTGAAAATGCGGAAAAAATCACATCAGATAATACCGGGCTTCACGTCATAATCGCGCTAAATTATGGCGGAAGACACGACATATCGCAGGCAGCCCGCTCTGTCATCAAAGATGCATTGAAAAATAATGTTGAGCCTGATTTAAAGTCGATAGAACAAAGTATTACAGATAATCTGATGACGTCCGGCATTCCTGATCCTGATTTGCTGATCCGTACGAGCGGGGAACAACGCATTAGTAATTTTCTTCTATGGCAATGCGCTTATGCGGAAATGGTATTTGTACCAACTTTATGGCCGGACTTTAGGAAACAAGATCTTATCGATGCTGTTAAAGAATATGCATCGCGCGATCGTCGTTTTGGTAAAGTGCAAAGCTCTGAGCAATCTTTAAGATAAAGAATATTTGTGTTGTGCCACAGGAATTTGTATAGTTTCCACGTTTAAAGCCACAGGTTTCTGCAAAATGTCTTCATCTCTTTTTAAAAGGATACTATCTGCCGTTCTGATAGCACCGCCTTTTATTTTCTGTATCGCCTATGGTGATATATATCTGGCTGGCTGGCTTTTTATTGCTTTTATTTTATCCGTTGGGGAATGGTACAATCTCGCCAAAAAGCTTGATCATTTCTTCCCCATAATGTTCCTTGGTGTTGTCTATATGGCAATATCATATAGCAGTTTCCTTGCATTAAGAGAGGTATACTCACCCAATATGGTGATCATCTTTCTCGGCATGATTTGGTTCAGTGATATTGGTGCATATTTCGTGGGGAAAACCTTCGGCGGCCCAAAACTTATCCAACAAATCAGCCCCAATAAAACTTGGTCAGGTTTTGGCGGAGCTTTGTTCTTTCCCGCACTCTTTGCAGTAATTTGGGTGTCATTTATGGGGATTCATCCAGAGTTCCACGATAACCCATGGTACATACTCTACCTTATTGCAGCAACATTAGGTGTTGTCATCGGAAGTGTAGGGCAGGCAGGTGATTTACTTGTATCTTTCGTAAAGCGCCAAGCGAATGTTAAAGATACGGGGGCATTAATCCCCGGACATGGCGGATTATTAGACAGAATTGACTCTATGCTTTTAGGTGCCCCAGTATTTTTAGTATTAATAACGCTTTTATCATACGTATTCTAAATGAGCATAAAAAAGAAAATAACAATATTGGGTGCAACAGGATCAATCGGTCAAAATACCGTTGATGTTATATGCAATTCCCCTGATAAATTCGAGGTTCACGCTATTACTGCGAATACCGATATCAACGCCCTTGTTGAAATTGCCATCAAAACAAATGCAAAAAAGGCAATCATCGCCAATCAAGATGGCTTGGATGAATTAACGGAACGTCTTAAACACACAAAAACCCAATGCCTTGCCGGCACCGAAGAAATTATTGCGTGTGCCGGTAACCCGGTTGATATTGTGATGAATGCAATCGTCGGATTTGCAGGCCTAAGGCCGCTTGTTAACGCAATCAAAAACAAAAACAATGTGGCCATAGCAAACAAAGAACCTTTGGTCGCTGCAGGCAAAAATATTATGGAGATGGTACGTCAAAACGGCGTGTCTGTATTGCCAGTCGACAGCGAACATAACGCTATTTACCAAGTCTTCGAAGAACATAACAAAAGCGCCATTGATAAATTAATTTTAACAGCATCAGGCGGCCCGTTTTTAGATTGGGATACAGATGAAATGCACAGCGCAACACCTGAACAGGCTGTGGCGCATCCGAACTGGACCATGGGTGCTAAAATTTCAGTCGACAGTGCGACCATGATGAATAAAGCCTTGGAAATCATTGAGGCCGCAATTCTTTTTGATATGCCCGCAGAACAAATTGATGTCGTCATTCACAGACAATCAGTGATTCACTCTATCGTGTCATACAAAGATGGGTCGATGCTCTCTCAGATGGGGCATAGCGATATGCGAACACCGATTGCTTATGCTCTGTCATGGCCGGACAGGCTTAGCAAAGGCGGTGACATTCTTGAGCTGGATAAGCTATCTCAGCTAACGTTCGAGAAACCTGACAAACAGAAGTTTCCGGCGATTGCATATGCGTATAAATGCTTGGCCCTGGGGCAGGGTGCCTGTGTAGCATTTAATGCATCGAATGAAATTGCTGTTGAGTATTTCCTGAAAGGTGATATTTCCTTTGGAGAAATTATGCAGTGCAACGCATATGCAGTTGATGTCTTACATCCTAAACATCACGATAAACCGCTAAAAACTGTTGAAGATATAGAAGAATTAGACCACACTATTCGCCATGCAATAAAAGAATTCATTCATTCGGAATGCTCGGCACAAACAAAAAGGGAAATTAACGCATGAATTTTTACGACCTGGTTCAAATGCTTGGGCAGAATATCTGGATCTACGGTGGCTCATTAGTCATTGTTTTAAGTGTTTTGATTTTCGTGCACGAATGGGGACACTATATTGTTGCCCGTATGTGCGGTGTGCGCGTTGAAAATTTCTCAATCGGTTTTGGTAAAGAGATCTATGGCTACACTGATAAGGCGGGCACGCGATGGAAGGTGTCAATGATACCATTGGGTGGCTATGTACAGCTTTTTGGTGACACAGACCCCGCAAGCGCAGGTCATACCGATAAAATTGAAGATGATGACGGCGAAGTCAGGGAAATGACAGAGGCTGAAAAAGAAGTCGCCTTTTACACAAAACCCGTTTGGAAAAGGGCTCTGGTTGTTTTTGCAGGCCCGGCGATCAATTATATCTTTGCTATTATTTTGTTGGCCGGCCTTTATGTATTTAACGGCCAGCCTGTTTCACCGCCGACCGCTGCTGCTGTCGTGGTCGGAAGTAGCGCAGAGCAATATGGCTTTGAACCGCATGATTACATCATATCTATCGACGGGAAGTCTATCGACGACTTTGGTGATATCAGACGTGAAATGATGGTTGCCCTTGATCTGGAAAAACATTTCGTCGTAAAGCGTGGTGATGAAATCATTGAAATTAGCGCAAAGCCAAAACGTATCCCGATGGAAGACCGCTTCGGCTTTAAAAGTGAGGCAGGCGTTCTTGGCCTAATTAGCGCCGAAAAAGGTATTTTAATCAATCGCATCGCCTCTATTGATGGTGTTGAATATGATAACAAATTCGAAATTATTGAAGAATTAAAAAAACGAATGGATACCAAGTTCCGTATCGGTTTTCAGAAGCGTACACCGACAACCGAAGATGAGAAGGACGGCGAAGAAGAAGTAAAATCACCTGAGCCTACGGAATTTATTATTATGCCCGTTGGTATCAAGAATGTAGACCTTGGCCTACAAGATGATTTAAGGAAAGAAGTTCTGTTCCTATCAGAGATGGAAAGCAAAACTTATATTGCACACTCTGCTATGACCGCTGTACAAACAGCCCTTCGTGAAAGTTACGTTATGACGTATTCATCACTCGAGGCTCTGTGGCAGATGGTCGTCGGAGTGCGCAGCGCTACGGAACTGGGCGGCATTGTGCGCATCGGCGCAATTGCAGGTGACATGGCTATACAGGGGATCGTGCCGTTTATTTTGCTGACTGCTTTGTTATCGATCAATTTAGGGTTCATTAATTTATTGCCAATTCCTATGTTGGATGGCGGGCACTTATTATTCTATGCCATAGAATCTGTGATTGGCCGTCCCGTTCCTGAACAAATTCAGGAATATGCATTCAGAGCGGGCTTCGTCTTCTTAATCGGGGTGATGGCCTTCGCGAATCTGAATGACATATATCAACTGATAACATAACCGCATATTTTATGGATTTAATCGCAGCGGCATTCGGTGGAACGTTAGAAAACATTTTTGCTTTCGGCATCATGCTGATTGTGACGCTCGCGATTGTTATTGTTATCCATGAGTGGGGCCATTATATCGCGGCACGAATGTGCGGTGTACATGTAGAGAGCTTTGCGTTTGGTTTTGGTAAAGAAATCTTTGGTTTTGGCGGCGGTAAAAATAAAACCAGATTTTCTGTCTGCGCCTTTCCACTAGGCGGCTATGTCAAACTTTTTGGCGATGTTGATCCGCAAAATCCGGTCATCTGGGATCATGAAAAAAATGAGAGCAGACAATTAAGTGCAGATGAGCTTAAAGTCTCATTTTGTACTAAGTCGGTATGGAAACGCATATTCATTGTTGCCGCAGGCCCTGCCATCAATATTATTCTGACGCTGGCCCTTCTTGTCGGTCTGTTTACAATTCAAGGACAACGATCAAGCCCAACAATAATAAATGCGGTCGCCGTTGAATCCGCTGCGTATGAGGCTGGCATCAAAATAGGCGATAAAATCCTGAAAATGGACGGAAAAAAGCCCCGAAGACTTGCTGATATATATGATTTTACGTGGTATGAAACGCCGCCAAAGCCGCACACATATACAATTGAACGCGATGGTAAGACCTTAGACATCACATTCACAGCCAAAACCGTAACCTATGAGAATAAAAAAGGTGTCGAAATGAACCATGGCCAAACCGGTATGGTTCGTATGTCGGCAATTTGGTTCGAAAGCGGCATTCACACAATCAACGGTATCGATATAAAAGATAAACCCGATGAGGCACGTAAGCTGATTATTGAAAATTTCGACAAAACAGTCGAAATAGGCATTCCCTATAAAGGGGGGGATCAAGAAGAGGTAGCTCACCCATTCCGGGTTAAATTCCCATCCGCGTTTAATACACACCTCCTGCAGTCTGATCATAAATATAACGATCGTGCGTTTTTAGTTGATCCCGATAAAAAACAATATTTTGTTCGTATGAGCCTTGCCGAATCCATAAGCCGCGCTGCATTCCTTATGAAAGAAGGGGTTGTAAACTCTTACAAAGTAATCGCAGCATCTTTTAAAGGTAAAAACGATGACCAGATTGTTTCGGGTGTCGGTACCATTGGAAAAAAAATCGGAAATGCCGTGAAAGCTGGCCCCTATGAATACATCCTTATTCTAGCTGTTTTTTCCTTCATGATCGGAATCATTAACCTGTTACCCATTCCCGTTTTAGATGGCGGATACCTTTTGTTTTTATCCTATGAAGCAATGGTCGGTAAGCCGGTGCCTACGAAAATCCAACATATTTCTATGATCATAGGCTTATTCCTTCTGATTGCTTTAATGATTTATGCCAATCTAAATGATTTAATCAGCCTGTTTTTCAAGCCCGACTGATTTCATATAGCCACAATCACATAAAACTCCCACGGTATAAGGTTTAGCGCAGGCTTCCTTTTCTGAAGTTTTTATGAAATAATCGTGGGCAACATGGTTCTTTTTCTGTTTCAGGACTATATCTTAGCGAAAACGTCTGGCATTCTCTAAAAGAATTATGGTATTCACCTATGTTAGTGATTTACTATCACTTTCGTCACATGTATCGTCCGATTGAGTTTTTCACAGTATTATAATTATTAGAATGAGTTACTTATGAGAATTTTTACAGAGATTAGCGCGACTAAAGCCGTCTTTGCCTTATTTTTCACAGGAATCATATTCCTTACAATGCCTGCATACGCCGCTCAGAAGCTTCAGCGTATAGAGATATCAGGTGCACAACGTATTGAAGAGGCAACGATCGCGTCATATATAGACGTTAAGCCCGGCGATATGGTTGATGATTCCGCATCAGACAAAGCGTTAAAAAGTCTTTTTGCAACCGGGTTATTTGCAGACGTAAGAGTGCAATTAACAAATGGTGTGATAAAAATTAATGTCGTTGAGAACCCTGTTATTAGTGAAATTGCCTTTGAAGGTAACGAAGAAATTGAAGATCAGGAACTTCTGTCAGAAATTCAAATGCGCCCAAGACAAGTTTTTACACGTACAAAGGTGCAATCAGATGTAACACGCATCAACCAAATTTACAGAAGACAAGGGCGTTTTTCAGTGTCCGTACAACCAAAAATTATCCGTCTAGACCAAAACCGCGTTAACCTTGTGTTCGAAATACAAGAAGGCGACATCACAAAAGTCGAAAGCATTCGTTTTGTCGGAAACAAAACATATGATGATGACAAGCTACGTAGCATTATCAGCACAAAAGAGAGCGCATGGTATCGTTTCCTCAATAACAGTGATCGTTATGACCCTGATCGTTTGTCGTATGACCGTGAGCTATTGAGAGATTACTATTTACAGCAAGGCTATGCTGATTTCCAAATTTTGTCGGCAATCGCGGAACTTTCAAGCGATAAAAACGATTTCTTTATTACTTTCACCGTAGAAGAAGGCAACCGTTATAAAGTTTCCGGCGTTGATATCATTTCACAAATCAGAAATTTTGATGCGAATGTTTTGTACGAAGATATTTCGTTTGAACAGGATGATTGGTATGACGCAGATGAAATTAAACGTACTGTAGAAAACATGACAGACCACTTGGGTGATCTGCAATATGCATTCGTTGATATCCGCCCTGATATTCAGAAAAACCGCGAAGATAACACAATACATGTGGTGTTTAATATTAATGAAACACCGCGCGTATTTGTCGAGCGCATCAACGTAAACGGTAACATCCGTACACTCGATAAAGTATTAAGACGTGAGATGGCGTTAGTTGAAGGAGACCCATTCAACAGATCAAAATTAACCAAATCTGAAAGCAATATCAAAAAGCTCGACTTCTTTGAAACCACTGAAGTAGACGTATCTCAGGGCTCTGCACCAGATAAAACAGTCGTGGACATCAATGTACAGGAAAAATCCACCGGTGAACTCTCTATCGGCGCAGGTTTCTCAACGGCTGACGGTCCTTTGGCTGACTTTAGGATCAGGGAAAGAAACCTTCTGGGTAAAGGACAGGACTTATCACTTGGCGCTGTTATTGCGGGTGAGCGTACGGAATTTGACTTATCATTCACTGAGCCATATTTCCTTAATCGTGACTTATCCGCAGGTGTCGATTTGTTTCACATCACTCGCGACTTTCAGGATGAGAGCTCCTTTGACCAAAAACGTACAGGCGGAGGATTCCGAATTGGATATCCACTATCTGAAAACTGGCGTCAGACGCTACGCTATCGTGTAGAACGTAACGAAATTACTGACGTCGATTCAGATGCATCTCGTTTCATTCGTGATCAAGAAGGAACAAGAACCACATCGGCGATCTCCCAACGTATATTCTACGACACGAGAGACAGCTTATTCCTGCCTTCATCTGGTATGACATACTGGTTTGATACTGAACTGGCTGGTTTGGGCGGTGATGCAAAATATGTTTCTGCGAAAACAGGTGCATCATATTACTATCCCGTGACAGATCAGTTGACACTTAACATTCTGGGTGAAGTAGGGGGCATTGAAGGCTATGGCGATGCAGATGTTGAAATTAACGAACGTTATTTCCTTGGTGGTTCAACATTAAGAGGATTCGAAAGATCAGGTCTGGGACCTCGTGACAGCGCAACTCAGGATGCTTTGGGTGGTAATTACTTCTATAGAAATTCTGTAGAATTAACGTTCCCTGTCGGTCTACCAAAAGAGCTTGGCATTCGCGGACATACCTTTAATGATGCAGGTTCATTGTTTGATATTGATGAAACAGGTTCCGGTATCTTTGATGAATCATCTATCCGAGCCTCAGCCGGTGTTGGTGTATCGTGGAGATCACCGTTTGGGCCCATTCGCGTAGACCTTGCAATTCCTTACCTAAAAGAAGATTTCGACGAGGAAGAGAATTTCAGGTTTGATTTTGGAACGCGCTTTTAATACAACTAAACAAACATAAACATATAAGGTATTTGATAATGAGATTTCGTACTCTACGAAACGCACTATTTGTTGCTATTCTTCTTTTCTCGGTTACGCCGGCAGCACACGCAGACACAAGCATAGCTGTCGTTGATATTGATGCTGTTCTATCAGAATCAAAAGCGGCAAAATCAGTTAAGAAACAAATTGCCAGCAAACGCGATGGCTTTTTGAAGCAGGTTAAAGAAGAAGAGGAAGAGCTAAGGCAAGAGCAAAAAGAAATAGAAGCAAAGCGTAATGACCTTTCTAAGGAAGAGCTAATAAAGAAGTTTCAGGAGTTTGAGAAACGACGCATTGCTGCTCGTAACAAAATTCAAGAAAAGAAAGGCCATCTGGATAAAAGCTACGGACAGGCGATGAACACCTTAACCAAAGTTATCTACGATGTATGTCAGGAAATTGCGCAGGAAAAAGATCTTGATCTTGTTATAACAAAGCAAAACATCGTCGTTGCCAGTAAGGCTCTTAACATCACAGCCGAAGTCATGACACGTATGAATAAAAAGCTACCTAACTTAACTTTAGACTAGAATTTCACAGACCATGGCTGACCCGCGTTTCTTCACCAAAGCAAACTCCCTGACGATCGGGGAGATTATAGAGCTGACCGGATGTAACGTTGCAGAGAACGTCGATAGGGCCATAGAAATCTCAGATGTCAGTCCGCTTAGCGCTGCCACGCAGGACCATGTCAGTTTTTTAGATAATATAAAATATAAAAACGATTTCAGCGAAACCTCCGCGCGTGCATGCTTTGTGTCACCTAAATTTCAAGACCTATCCCCTGATGGTTTGATTTGTCTTGTCACGAAAACCCCTTATAAAGCCTACGCATTAACCGCGCAGGCCTTGTATCCGGAAGACAAACCACAAAGTTCTATCGCACAGTCGGCGTACATCGATGAAACCGCACAAATCGGACAATCTGCAACAATCGGTGAAAATGTTCATATCGGCGCGAATGTTAAAATCGCGGATCATGTCTGGATTGAGCCAAATTCGGTTATTCAGTCTGGTGTTACCATTGGCAATCACTGCCGCATAGGTGCGAACACAACCGTCTCACACGCCATTATTGGTGATTATGTACGCCTATACCCTGGTGTAAAAGTGGGGCAAGATGGCTTTGGCTTTGCTATCGACTTGGCGGGACATGTCAAAGTCCCTCAATTAGGGCGCGTTATTATTGAAGATCACGTGCAAGTCGGCGCGAACACCACGATAGATCGCGGCGCAGGCCCTGACACAGTTATCGGGCAGGGAACGTGGATCGATAACCTTGTTCAAATCGGGCATAATGTTGTTATCGGCCAGGGATGTATCATTGTTGCGCAAGTCGGTATTTCCGGGTCAACCGTGATTGAGGATTTCGTTGCGATTGGCGGGCAAGCAGGCATAGCAGGTCACTTACATATCGGAGCAGCAGCGCGAATAGGCGCACAATCTGGCGTGATGCACGATCTGGAAGGTGGAAAAGAGTATATGGGCTCTCCCGCATTTGAAAAATCACACTTCTTTAGGCAGGTCGCAGCGCTAAATCGCTTGATTAAAAGGAAAAAACGCGATTAACTGCATAAATTATATTAACTGAAGTACAAGGGACATTAATATGAGCGGAGATGAAACGTTCGAACATTTGAATATTCAAGACATTATGAAGATGATACCGCACCGGTATCCTATTTTATTGGTCGACCGTATAATAGAACTTGATCCGGGCCAAAGCGCCGTCAGCGTTAAAAACGTTACTATGAATGAGCCGCAATTTATGGGCCACTTTCCCGGACACCCTGTCATGCCGGGTGTGCTTATAATCGAAGCAATGGCACAAACAGCCGGCCTTGTGGTTGTTCACCACATGGGTGAAGAGGCACAGGGTAAAGTCGTATACTTTATGACGATTGATAATGCACGTTTCAGACGTCCTGTTGTTCCCGGTGATCAAATGCTTATCCATGTTGAAAAAGTACAATCCCGTGGGCCTGTATGGAAGTTTAAAGGCAAGGCCACCGTTGACGGTAAAGTCTGTGCCGAAGCCACATACAGCGCAATGATTACGGACAAAGATCCGAATGGTTGATACGTTTCGTTACAAAGCGTGATTTGTACACATTTAAAGTCACGCTTACCATATCAGTAAATATAAATACCTAAAAATATACTTATGTCCTCAAATATACACCCAACAGCAATCATTGAAGAAGGCGCCCAAGTTTCAGAAACGGCAAAAGTCGGGCCATTTTGTTACGTCGGCTCAAAAGTCACTCTCAATGGTAATGTAACCCTAAAAACCCATGTAAATATTGAGGGGAGAACGACATTAGGTGAGGGAACACAAGTCTTTCCCTTTGCTTCACTGGGTACAGCGCCCCAAGATTTAAAATATGCAGGCGAAGATACATCTCTGATAATCGGAAAGAATAACACGATCAGAGAGCATGTGACGATGAACCCCGGTACAGAGCACGGCAACATGAAAACTGTCGTAGGGGATAATTGTCTGTTCATGATGGGGTCTCATGTCGCGCATGATTGTATCATCGGAAATAACGTCATCATGGCCAATAACGCGACACTTGCGGGTCATGTTACTGTTGGTGATTATGTCGTTTTGGGCGGCCTTTCTGCGGTTCATCAATTTATACGCATCGGCAACCATGCTGTGATCGGTGGCATGTCAGGTGTAGAGAACGATGTTATCCCTTATGGCCGTGTAAAAGGCGATAGAGCATTCTTAGCCGGCCTAAACCTTATCGGTCTGGAAAGGCGCGGCTTTGACAGGGCGCAGGTCAAACAACTTCAAAGGGCGTTTAATCAGCTATTCGGCAATGAGGGCACATTGGAACAACGTATGGAAATGGTTGAGAACGACTTTTCAGACGATGATTTGGTCTTATCCATTGTTCAATTTGCAAAAGAGAAAACAAGATTTCCGCTATGCCAGCCGAGAAAGAAATAGATAACGCTAAATCTATAAACAAACTGGGTATTATCGCCGGCGGTGGTTCTCTTCCCTCACAATTGGTTGCGGCCTGCCGTAAAAAAAATATTGAACCTTATATTGTCGGCATAGAGGGTCAAACTAATGAAGACCTGAAAGACGACAATCAATTCTTATGGACTCACCTTGGCTCCGCAGGAAAAATCATAAAATACTTCAGATCTCACGATGTCAAAGATCTCGTAATGATTGGGCATATTAAAAGACCTGCCTTCAACGAACTCAAACCGGATTTAAAAGCCGTTCAGATTATCTCAAGAATCGGAATGAAAGCCCTTGGCGATAACGGATTACTGACTGCTTTAAAATCAGAGTTGGAGCGAGAGGGATTTAAGCTTCATGGTATTCATAAGTTTTGTGATGGCTTATTGGTGCGCGAGGGGATAGTCGGCTCTGTTCAGCCGAAACCGGAAGACCAAGCCAGCATTGAGCGCGGGGTCGTTGTTTCTCAGGGCATAGGGCATATGGACGTTGGGCAATCAGTTATTATTCAAAATGGTATAATCATTGGCGTTGAAGCCATCGAAGGGACTGACAATTTGATTTCACGCTGTAAACCTCTCTTAAAGAAAGGTAGAGGCGGCATTCTTGTAAAAACATGCAAACCTAATCAGGATAAAGACCTCGACCTACCGACTATCGGCGTTCAAACTGTTGAAAACGCTTATCAATCAGGATTAGTAGGCATTGTTATTCAGGCGGAACATGTTATTATGACAGACCCAAAGGCCATTGCAGAATGCGCCGATAAATACAAAATTTTCGTGACAGGCGTCACATTAAAAGAAAAAACTTTTGAGCAGGACTGATTAAGTATGAAGCTGTTTTTTATTGTCGGAGAAGACTCAGGAGATGCACTGGCCGCACCACTCATTAACTCTTTAAATGAAATGTCACCAGACGACATAGAGTGCATGGGCGTTGGCGGGCCGCTGATGGCTCAGGAAAACTTTGAAACATTACTGCCGATGGATCAAATATCAATTATTGGTATTTGGGAAGTGCTCCCCAAAATACCCAGACTGATAAAACTGAAAAAAGCCATTGTAGAAGAAATTGAAAAACAACAACCTGACGCAGTTATAACAGTCGACTTCCCTGATTTTAATTTTTGGCTGGCAAAAGAGCTCAAAAAACGTGGCATTTTTAAAGGAAAAATTCTCCATTATGTCGCACCAAGTGTTTGGGCTTGGCGCCCCGGCCGCGCGCAAAAAATATCAACATTCATTGATGGTATGATGTGTCTTTTCCCGATGGAAGTTGATTACTTTACAAAACACAATATGAAAGCAGCACATGTTGGGCACCCTCTAACAACCAGCGAAGCAAAGGCGGCGTCCGCTGATGAATTTAGAGAAGCAAACGGTATATCTAAAGATACACCGACACTAGGTCTGTTTTTTGGTAGTCGAGAGAGCGAATTTAAAAACCTGAGCGGCATTATTAAAAAGGCCGCATCTCTGGTTCATGACGTTGAAGAAGATATTAACGTCATTTCTCCTACACTTCCCAAACTTGAATTTGAAATCCAAAAGCTTTTGAAAGATTTCACATTACCGGTGTTTGTTACGGCCAATCCGAATACGAAATGGCAAGCAATGAAAGCATGTGACGTTGCCATTGCGGTATCAGGCACGGTTGCTTTGGAACTTGCATATGCCGGGGTACCGCATGTTATCTGCTATAAAATTAACCCGATTACCGCCATCATCATCAAAACTATGGCCAAGGTAAAACATGTACATCTGGCAAACATCTTATTAGAGAAAGAAGTTGTCCCAGAATGTTTGCAGGGTAAGTGCGTGGCAGAACATATTGCGCAGAAATCATTAGAACTTCTGCAAAATCAAGAGAACCGCAAAGAGCAATTAGAATCCTTTAAAGAACTGGATGAAAAGCTAGGTGGAAAAGGCTCAATGTCACCATCAAACAAGGCCGCAGAATTTATTCTGACGACCTTGAAAAGTTAAGCTCTCTTATAACTAAAACCGAATTAGCGATCATCCAAATCGACATAGGGACGTGCCTGCGGCCCTGTGTAAAGCTGTCTGGGGCGACCAATGCGCAATGATGGCTCTTCGATCATTTCTTTCCATTGTGAAACCCAACCAACAGTACGTGCCACCGCAAATAATACTGTGA
Source organism: Alcanivorax sp. (assembly GCA_051967755.1). GTDB lineage: Bacteria > Pseudomonadota > Alphaproteobacteria > Micavibrionales > Micavibrionaceae > UBA1672. The sequence goes on along the minus strand of JBQDYD010000003.1, from coordinate 383,456 downwards.
ACATACTTGTCGGGAAGCCCATCGCCTTAAGGATAATGCCGGAATAAAAATCAACATTCGGGAATAGCTTTCTTTCCACGAAGTAGGGGTCTTCCAATGCAATACGTTCCAGTTCCATCGCAAGTTCGAGGCGTGGATCATCAACACCAAGATCTTCAAGGACCTCATCACATGATGTTTTCAATACATTCGCACGGGGATCAAAGTTTTTATATACTCTGTGCCCAAATCCCATAAGTCGGAACGGGTCATTTTTATCTTTCGCGCGCTCAAGAAATTCAGGAATACGATCAACAGAACCTATTTGATCAAGCATTTCAAGAACCGCCTGATTAGCACCGCCATGACTTGGCCCCCATAGAGACGCAATACCTGCAGCGATACAAGCAAACGGGTTGGCCTGTGATGAACCGGCCAAACGCACTGTCGATGTTGATGCATTTTGCTCATGGTCTGCATGCAGGATAAATATTTTATCCATGGCACGCGCCAGAACAGGGTTAACCTTGTATGGTTCGGCAGGAACAGCAAAACACATATAGAGGAAGTTCTCAGCAAAGCTCAGATCATTTCGAGGGTACATAAATGGCTGACCAATTGAATATTTATAGGTCATCGCAGCCAAAGTCGCGACCTTAGCAATCAATCGATGCGCAGAAATCTCACGTTGTACAGGGTCATTAATATCAAGGGAGTCATGATAGAAAGCAGATAGAGCGCCAACAACACCACACATAATTGACATTGGGTGCGCATCACGACGGAAACCACGATAGAAGAAGTTAATCTGCTCATGAACCAACGTGTGGTAGGTGATATCATGCTCAAACTTATCTTTCTGTTTGGCATTGGGCAGATCACCATAAAGTAAAAGATGTGCAACTTCGAGGAATGAGCTTTTCTCTGCCAGGTCAGAGATATTATATCCCCGATGCATTAAAATACCTTTTTCACCATCAATAAAAGTCAGACGTGATTTACAACTTCCTGTGGATGTGAAACTAGGGTCAAATGTAAAATGGCCCGTTTCCGCATACAGCTTACGCACATCAATAACCGGCGCGCCCTCAGTACCTTCCAACACAGGTAATTTCGTACTTTCACCCGTTTCGTCGTTCGTAATCGTAAATGTTTTTTCAGGTGTTTGTTCCTCTGACATAACCAAATCCTTGTGGTGAATAATTCCTTGCTCAATTTGCAAGATGTAGAATACAGACTAAGTGTTAAATTTTTGATTAAGATTTCAGAACAAATGTGCCTGATAAAGAATCAAAAATCCTTACCTATAATATCGTGAATTTATGTTTTTTACCAATGCTGTAAGCATCATTTTACGTAAGACAAACCCCTAAGACGAAAGAGCGGATTTTATACGTGCACAAGTTTCCTCTTTCCCAAGAATTTCTGCGGCATGAAAAATAGACGGGGATACCGTAGTACCCGTAAGAGCAGCACGCAGCGGCATGGCCACTTTGCCTAATTTTCCATCCCTATACTCACCCGCAACGTCTTTACAAGACTGTTGAACAAAATCACTATCAAATACAGATGTATGCGATTCAAATGCATTTAACAGGGCTTTCAGCACCTCTTCGGCACCTTCAAGGTTCTTTTGCGCCTTTTCATCAAAAGACAACGGAAGCGCCTTTGCATAAAATGCAGCTTCATCAGCAAATTGTATTAATGTCTTAGCACGTGACTTTAACTCCTCGATGCCAGCCTTAATGCGAGATAGCCCCAGCTCATCCGGCTCTAAGTCATGGTTTTTCTTAAAAAACGGCAACGCATATTCAATAAGTGCATCATCATCACATTCATTAATGTAATGCGCGTTTAGATTTTCCAGCTTGGCAAAATCAAACTTAGACGGCGCCTTACCGACATGATCTAAATCAAACCACTCTATGGCTTTATCACGCGGAATGATTTCCTCATCACCATGTGACCAACCAAGACGCAATAGATAATTAGACAGTGCCTCAGGCAGATAGCCCATATCTTTGAATTCACCGATACTTTGTGCGCCATGACGTTTAGAGAATTTTGCGCCATCAGGGCCATGAATAAGCGGCAAGTGCGCAAATGTCGGCACATCCCACCCCATTGCATCAAAAATAACTTTTTGCCTGAATGTATTATTCAAATGGTCATCGCCGCGAATAACGTGGGTAATGCCCATATCGTGATCATCAACCACAACCGAGAGCATATAAGTCGGCGTTCCGTCACTACGGAGGATAATGAAATCATCTAACTGGTCATTTGAAACAGTGACTTCACCTTGAACTTTATCATGAATAGTTGTTTGACCATCAATAGGGGCCTTAATGCGCACGACAGGCTTTATGTCCTTTGGGGCAGTCGATGCATCCGCATCACGCCAGCGACGGTCATAAAATGTTTTACTGCCGTTCTCACGCGCTTTATCACGCATTTCGTCCAATTCTTCCGGTGTGCAATAACAATAATATGCTTGCCCCTTGGCAACCATCTCCATGGCAACCTCAGTGTGACGATCCAACATGGAAAACTGTGAAACAACCTCACCATCATAATCAAGGCCAAGCCATTCCAGACCATCCATGATAACTTGTACAGCTTCCTCGGAATGGCGTTTTCGATCGGTATCTTCAATACGCACAACGAACTTCCCGCCATGATGACGCGCATACAGCCAGTTAAAAAGTGCCGTACGTGCATTACCAACATGCATAAATCCTGTAGGTGAGGGAGGAAAACGTGTTACAACAGTCATACGAAGTGAGCCTCTTGATAAATAAAGTTAATATGAATTTGGTTGGACATTATCATGCATAATGCCTTGCGCATAGACAGGATATATACAGAAAAAGGGGTTTTTCTCAATATCTTTGCACTGAAATCATACATAGCAGAGCAAATAGCCCTGCAGAAAGAAAACATCTTCCTTTGGGTTCCTGTTTTCTTTGCAAGTGGCATAGCATTATATTTCTCTTTACCGTTTGAACCCCCACAAATATTGGCCATATTCTGCTTTATAATCCCTATTATTCTTTATAGTTTTGCCAGTGAGCACAGGCCATCCGGACTATTTCTCATCGCCATCATCATCTGTGCATCAGGTTTTCTGTCCGCGAAAATCAGAACTGACATGGTTTCAACAACCGTTCTAAAGGAAAAAATATATTCCGCAGACTTAACCGGGACGGTACTTTCCATTGAAAAAACCGACAAAGGAGGGGGGAGCCGCATAGTTTTGGGGAATGTTAGCCTTGCCTCGTTAAACGACAATGAAACCCCAGAAAAAGTACGTATACGTTTTCGTAAAGACGATAATTTAAAAGTCGGGCAAATCATCAATGTAAAGGCAGGCCTTAATCCGCCAGCTGACCCTGTTATACCGGGTGGTTTTGATTTCAGGCGGTATCTGTTCTTTCAAAATATCGGCTCAGTCGGGTTTGCATATTCAGAAGCAAATATTATTCAAGACGCAGCGCCTTCATTGTTTAATATCGAATCAATACGGTTTGGTATCTCAAACATTTTACATGCATCATTGCCCGAACGAACCGCAGGCATAGCCAGCGCCCTTATCGTCGGACAAAAACAAGCCATAGAGGAGCATGACCAACAAACCCTGCGCGATGCAGGCCTGGCGCATATGCTTGCTATATCCGGGCTACATGTTGGTATTTTCTCGGGCACATTATTTTTTATCTTACGCCTGTGTCTGGCATGCGTGCCCAATATGGCTTTGCGATACCCGATTAAGAAAATCGCAGCCGTTTTTGCACTTATCGGGGCAATGTTCTACATGATGCTCGCGGGGACGACCGTACCGACACAAAGGGCAGTTTTGATGATCAGTATTGTCTTTCTGGCAATCATCATAGACCGCTCACCTATCTCTCTCAGGCTTGTCGCGTTTGCCGCGCTCGTTGTGCTTTTGGTAAAGCCTGAAAGCCTATTATCCGTAAGCTTTCAAATGTCTTTTGCCGCGGTCACATGCCTGATTTATTTCTATGATGTCACGCGCACATTTTGGACGAATTTATATACAAACGCGCGCATCACAAAAAAAGCTATGATGTATTTCCTAGCGATATGCGTCACAACAATCATCGCCAGTATAGCTACGGCACCTTTTGCGCTTTATCATTTTGGTCAAGTTTCCTTTATGGGCTCTGTTGCAAATCTGGTTGCGGTTCCGTTGCTCAGTTTTGTAATAATGCCTTTTGCCTTGCTCTCCCTTATTTTAATGCCCATTGGGTTATCTTATATTCCGATACAAATCATGGGCTGGGGCATTGATGCCATGTTAGACATTGCACATTGGGCGGCAAACTTACCAAACGCAGTAATTCTGACGCCCCTTTGGCCGTTTTACGCATTCGCGATGCTGGTTCTATCGTGCCTTTTTATGATTATCTGGAGGGGGGCAGGAAAGCTTTTAGCTATACCACTATTGGGTATCGCGATTATAGGAACCAATATAAATGTCATGCCTGACATTTTGGCCTCCGACTCACATAAATTGTTTCTGTTCAGAACTGCACCCGAAGACATATATGTTTCCACATTCAGAACAGATAAATTCGCCCGTGAGAGTTGGCAGAGCCTTTATGGGCTTCCTGAAAAATCCGCGCATCTTTTGCCATATAAGGGCGATGTAAATAAAACAAAAATGCCACAATGCGGAGAGCATGGCTGTCGGCTTCAAATCAAAAACAAAAATGTTTCCTTTGTACGATCACCATATATTCAAGAACAAGAATGCCAATGGGCCGATATCATAATCTCAGTCGACCCGATAAAGGATCAATCATGCGAGGCCGCCTATATTATTGATAAATTTGATACTTGGAAACATGGCACCACAGCGTTAAAAATTGAACCTGACGGCCAAGTGCGCATCAAAAATATCGCGCAGATTCATAAGAACAGACCGTGGTCTCATTATCATGACGCGCAAAAGTAAAATATAATCAATTAATGATAGGTACGAATTAGATTCGCCAATTTCCCTTGGATTTTAACACGTTCGGGTTCAAGGACACGGGGTTCATAAGCATCATTTTCAGGTTCCAGAACAATTTTACTGCCCGCACGCCTCAATCGTTTTAATGTCACCTCTAGGTCATCAACAAGCGCGACAACGATTTCCCCGTTATTGGCCGTATCGGCGCGGCGAATAATGACCGTATCTTGGTCATGAATACCTGCCTTAATCATTGAATCCCCCTCAACGGTTAGGGCGTAATGCTCTCCATGACCTAATAGGCCTTGAGGAAGGGCAATCGATTCCCCCTCATCACGAACAGCCTCAATCGGCGTACCCGCGGCAATTTTCCCCAACAGAGGAACTTGATCCAACATCGGGATATATCCGTCATGATCATTATTTTGTGCAATGGGCTGAGGTGCTGGCTTTAGCCCTTCCGGTAGTTTTTTGATCTGCAACGCCCGTGCACGATGCGGCAACCTCTCAATGTAACCACGCTCAACTAAAGCAGAGATTAAACGATGGATACCAGATTTTGATTTCAGCCCCAGCGCATTTTTCATTTCTTCAAAAGAAGGGGGGATATCATCCTCAGACAGCTTCTCATGAATAAATAGCAATAAGTCCTTTTGCTTTTTGGTTAGCATCGTTCCCTCTTTATTATGTTCTATAATTTATCGTAAAAAACGCAGGTGTACACTATTTGTTCTAGTTTAGTTCGACCTTTGTGTCAAGGGAAGGGTGAATTAAGTGCCCAATAGATTATGCACGGCTTGTGCGATGTCATCCTGTTTCATGAGGCTTTCACCAACAAGGAATCCTTTATAACCAACCTTGTTCAGCCTTCTGACTGTGTCATTTGAATCAATGCCGCTTTCAGAAATTTTATAAACGTTATCGGGGATATTCATCAATAACTCATAAGAGGTATTAACATCTACCTGTAGGGTTTTAAGGTTTCTGTTATTGACGCCAATCATCATAGGATTAAGTTTTACGGCACGCTCCAACTCATGCAGATTATGAACCTCTACCAATACATCCATGTTTAGACCAATGGCTGTTTCATACAGCGCGCGCGCGAGTACGTCATCAAGGGCGGCGATAATCAACAAAACACAATCCGCGCCCAGCGCACGAGATTCATATATCTGATAAGGATCAACCATGAAATCCTTTCGCAGGACAGGGATATCGACATTTTCCTTGATAGAAACCAAGAAATCATCGTGCCCTTGAAAATATGGCTCATCAGTTAAAACCGATAAACAAGCTGCGCCGCTGCGATTATATATTTTGGCAATCTCTACAGGATCAAAATCTTCGCGAATGATACCTTTACTTGGTGACGCTTTTTTGACTTCTGCAATCAGGCCAGGGCCTGTTTGACGCTTCATAGCGGATAAGAAACCAGAAGGTAAAGGTTTATCCGCTATCAGGTAATTCAAATCATCTTGCGTACGAATTGACTTCTTATACGCGACATGCTGCTTTTTCTTCTCACATATTTCAAACAGCTTATCTTTCTTATCACTCTCAGCCTGCGACATTTTGCGTATACTCCACATATTCATCTAATTTTTTACGTGCTTCTCCGCTATCCAACGCGTGCGCAGCAACAGCAGCGGCCTGCTTATATGATTGTTCTTTACCTGTAATCAGTAAAACAGCCGCCGTATTCATAATAACGATATCGCGATACGCATTCTTTACGCCATCTAACACGGCGTTAAGTGCGTTGGCATTTTCATCAGGTAGGCCGCCAACCAGATCTTTCGGATCAGAAACAGATAGGCCGAAGTCCTTAGGCGATATTGTTTCCTCTGTAATCGTATCTCCTGAGAGCTTTGCGATGTAAGTTTCACCAGTTGTTGTGATTTCATCAAGACCATCAGAGCCATGAACCACCCATGCGGCTTTTGTGCCTAATTTCTGCAGAACCTGTGCGACGGGCATTACCAGCGCGCGATCATAAACCCCCAACAACTGAAACTTGGTCTTTGCAGGATTAGCCAAGGGCCCCAGGATATTAAACATTGTACGCACACCCAGCGCCTTACGAACGGGCACGACATATTTCACGGCCTCATGATGACGTGGTGCCATCAGAAAGGCAAAGTTAAACGCAGTGATCGCTTCTTCAAGCTTTTCCTGCGATACATCCAAATTTACACCCAGCGCTTCTAATACATCCGCTGCGCCTGATTTAGAACTTGCCGATCTGTTTCCATGTTTTGCAACAGGAACACCGCACGCCGCGGCAACAATCGCGACTGCCGTTGAAATATTGTAGGTGCCTGACTTGTCGCCGCCTGTGCCACAACAATCAACGGCGCCATCAGGTGCGTTTATCGGTAATGCCTTATCCCGCATAACACGCGCCGCGCCTGTAATTTCATCTACCGTTTCGCCGCGCATCGATAACCCCATTAAAAGAGCCGCGATTTGTTCATTGCTCCATTCCCCCTCCATGATTGCACTCATGCAAGAGAGCATTTCCTCTTCTGATAAATATTCATTCTTTTGAACTTTTAAAAGAATATCAGCAATCATCGGGTTAGCTCTATGAAGTTTTTAAGAAGATCATGCCCATGCTTGGTCGCAATACTCTCAGGATGGAACTGTACACCATGGATAGGCTTTTCCTTGTGTGATAAGCCCATAATAATACCATCATCTGTTTCTGCGGTTATCTCTAGGCACTCAGGTAAGCTCTCACGCTCGGCAATTAATGAATGATAACGCGTCACAGGGTAGGGGCTGGGCAAACCCTTAAAAACGGTTTTATTCGCATGTGTGATATCCGAAAGCTTCCCATGCATGGGCTCAGATGCGCGAATAACATTCCCGCCAAAGGCCTGTGCAATTGATTGATGCCCCAAACAAACCCCGAATAAAGGCGTCTGTGTTTTGGAAACGGCCTCAATTAATTCCAAGCATATCCCTGCGTGATCAGGATCACTGGGGCCGGGCGAAATTAATATCCCCGATGGGTTTTCTTCCATAACCTTTGCGACTGTAATCTTGTCATTACGATAAACACGCGTTTGCGCACCCAAGTCCCCAAGGTACTGAACAAGGTTGTATGTGAAGCTGTCATAATTATCAATTAAGGTAATCATGGATTTGTTATGGCGATCTATGATACAAAAAGCAAGTAGACAAAGGAGATAACTGCATTCTGATCGCAGAAAAAAAGAAAGCCTGAGTACATGCACCCGCTAAGAGTTAAATATCATCATATCCTGAGCAACCCGATAAGAATCATGGTTTTCGTGATGATTGGGGCACTAACCATAGTCATGACCGAGGTTTTCATCCTGAGTGATAACGCACCAAGTGTTAAGTGGTGGGAAACCGAACAGGTGTCCGAAAACGGATACGGGGTTGATGTGGCCACATTGCGCGTGAGGCATGAAAGCTTTCTGAAAAACGGAATTGACCTACCTGAAACTGTTACTGCGGATAATGCCATCCCGGAACCTTTCGCAATCACAAATGATTACACATACAAAGAACAAAGAGAAATCATAGACCCGATATCTGATATATCCGCGTTAAGTACGATTGAACCTGCAGTGGGGACAGACACGTCCGTCCATAATAAAACCCCATACCGCAAAGCCGAAAAAATTGATGATGTGATTCATAATTTACAACAAGCGAAGTACGAAAGCGATTATAGCTATGAAGAGAGAGCGCCGGAGAGTATTTCCTACAGCCCGTCTGAAGAAATACCGACCGTAAAGCCCAAAGACACTATCACTTACAAAGCACCGCCAACGTCAGGGAAAATCGCCATTATCATTGATGATATGGGTTTGAGCCTGCGCGGGCGATTGGTTGAGGTTATGGAAGGGCCGCTGACATTGGCCTACCTTCCTTATGCTGAGGATGCACCTAAGGGCGCTGAGCGAGCACTTAAAAACGGACATGAGGTCATGGTTCATATGCCGATGGAGCCAATGAGCAAAACCACAGATCCCGGACCACACGCCCTAAAAACCGATCAAAGCGAAGAGCAACTTATTCAGAATATTCGCTGGAACCTCTCACAGTTTGAAGGGTTTGTCGGCGTCAATAATCACATGGGCAGCCGAATGACAAAGAACCAAGCCGCCATGGATGTTGTGATGGCTGAACTCAAAAAACGTGATTTATTCTTTATCGACTCCAGAACCATCAGCGCCTCCGTGGCTGCACGCACAGCAAAGGCTCATGGCCTGGCTTACAATCAACGTGATATCTTCCTTGATCATGAAATCAGTAAAGAATTCATCACAGGGGCATTGGAAAAACTGGAAAAAAAGGCTCAGACTCAAGGCTATGCCATTGCCATCGGTCACCCTCATAAAGAGACTATAGATGCGTTAAAAGAGTGGATACCAACATTAAAGTCAAAAGGGCTGACATTGGTAAAAGCCAGCGATGTCCTTATGCGTCCGACAAAGCAACAACAGCGCGTATTAGAAGTTCGCGCTATTGCGCCTTAAATTTTTCTATTGTGATATTGGCTGCATGTAAAACAGCTTTCGCTTTGTTGCAGCATTCCTGATGTTCAAAGTCAGGATCACTATCCGCGACAACACCGCCGCCCGCCTGAACATAAACCTTACCGTCTTTCACCAACGCCGTGCGTAACGCGATGCAGCTATCCATTGTATTTTGAGAGAAATAGCCAACACCACCGGCATAAGCACCGCGGCGACTGACTTCTAATTCATCAATGATTTCCATCGCACGTATCTTAGGTGCACCGCTAACCGTGCCGGCGGGAAAGCCCGCGAAAAGGGCATCAACAACATCAACATCGTCACGCAGATCACCTTCCACGTTAGACACGATATGCATGACATGAGAATAAAGCTCTATTTGGAATTCTTCGGTCACACGCACAGTACCAATATCCGCAACACGCCCGACATCATTACGCCCCAGATCAAGCAACATCAAATGTTCTGCGCGCTCCTTAGGGTCAGCGAGTAATTCCTCTGCCAATGCTTTATCTTCAGACGCCGTTTTTCCGCGCTTACGCGTTCCTGCGATGGGTCTTATGGTTACAATATCATCACGTACGCGTACCAAAATTTCAGGGCTGGAGCCCACCAACGAAAATCCATCAAAAGACAGATGGAACAAAAACGGGGAGGGGTTCACGCTTCGTAATGAGCGATATAATTCAAATGAGGGCAGATCGTAATCAATCGAGAAACGCTGAGAGGGCACAACCTGAAAAATATCGCCGGCCTTTATATATTCAATTGCCTTGGACACAGAATTTTTATAATCAGCCTCAGGGGTATTGGACACAGGGTCTTGTCCACCAACAAGATTTGAACGGTGTTCTAAAAGACTACGGTCCAGCGGCTGATATAAATTATCGATCGCTCTTTCAAGGCGCTTTTTTGCGTCATTGAACGCAACATCTGCAGGTAAAACAGAATTGCCGGCATGGTCATAAACAGGTGTCGCCAAACAGATACGATTTTTTACATTATCAAAAATCACAAGCAATGACGGGCGCATTAAAACGCTATCAGGGATTTTCAGGTCATCAGGGTTCTCGTCAGGGATTTTCTCATCAATCCGAACCATGTCATAACCAATATAGCCAAACACACCCAGCGCGCACATTGGTGGTAAATCATCAGGCACCACATCAATTGTGCTCTCGGCGATAACATCTTTAAGGGCAACCTTCGCATCACCATCAGATGCCTCCCATACGCCCTGTGCCGTTGATGTTTCAACTGCCCCCTTAGAACAGCGCCACAACAGGTCAGGACGCGTTCCTATAACCGAATAGCGACCAAGGGTAGATCCGCCTTCAACTGATTCCAGAAGAAAAGAGTAGGGGGAATGCCCGCATATTTTCAAATAGGCCGACACAGGTGTTTCCAGATCAGATGACATCCAATGCCATACAAGCTGGGTTTTCTGTTCCGAATAATTCTGCCTGAATAAATCAAGTTCCGGATTGGCCTGAAATGTAGATCGCTGAAGAGACATTATTAATAGCTTTCATCCGGCTGCTGACCATATGCTTGCTCTAAAAGGCCTCTATTCACCTGCACCTGATATTGATCGGCCAGCTGTCGTAGATACATCAAGAACATTTCATCGCCATATTCCCGATCGACAGTCTTTTTAACTTCGGCTAATTGCTCTGCGCTAATCTCTGTTTTCGCAGGCACGTGATAACCGGAAACTTTCATCAAGGCGATCTTATCTCCAAATTCCAGCACATTATAATCCCCGACATCTGTTTGGAACACAATGTGACGAAGATCTTTTGTTAGCGGAGCCGGTAGCTCACCTGATAGTCCGATTTTCTCTATCGTCTGAATAGTTTTACCTTCTTCCTCAGCAATAGTTTCAAACGTAGATCCGCCTGTGCCTATTTCCGCCAGATGCTTTTCGACGATTAGCTCATTATCAGCATGCTTTTGATCTTTAATAAACTGCTCGGCAATTTCATCTTTCACGTCTTCAAACGGAGTAAAATACTCAGATTCCTTTTCAGTGAGAATTAAAGCCGCCAGAAAACCACTGGGGAATTCCTGAAGAAATGACGTCTCGCCCTTATTCAGTTCAAAGATATATTCCAAGACCACGCGCTGGTCCTGTGGATTGATACCATCCAAAACCTGCTCTCCATTTTTCCCCAAGGCCTGTTGATTAACAGGACCAAGTGTGGAAATTTCCACAGAAATTGTCTTCTGAATCTCTTCCAAAGACATCCCTTTATCAAGCATTTCATCAAATTCACGCGATACTGCATAAACCGCATCATCTTTTTTGGACGATTCTAATATCCCGCGAATACGTTCTTTTACCTCATCTAATGTCGGTAGGTATGACTCCTTCACATCTTCCAATAAAACAACATGGTTCCCCATAATAGTTTTAACCGGCTCTGTTATTTGTCCAACGTCAATCTTCTCCACCGCATCCAAAAGGTCCGGTAACATGGCATCAGTTTCAAACGGTGTCTTTTCAAAATAACGCCCCTGATCACCAATCACCTGCTGTACGGCTTCCTTAAGCGTTTTACCTTCTTGTGTAAGATCATAGATTTCCTGAGCCTGCTTTTCATCATCAACCAATGTCTGTGTTAGAACCAGTTGCTCCCCAACAGTCAGGTCGTCTTTGTTGCTATTGTAATATGCTTCAATCTCACTATCGGTGACATTGACATCGACGCTTATTTTTTTAGGATCGAAAACAGCCATTTGTGCCGTTCTATATTCCGGCACCTTATATCTTGCTGATTTCAGGCTATCATATAAACGCTTAAGCTGATCATCTGTTGCCGGCTTGCTGTCTTTAATATCCGCATCATCAAACATGATTATTTCAATATCACGTGTATGATTTTGGAACTGTACAAGGCTTTGAGCCATCAATGTGCTGTCAGGTTGAAATCCTGATCGCATTGTCTGCATAATGACATTACCCGCAGCTTCGCGGCGCATCATTTCAATGAACTTGCCTTCGCTTAAATATTGATAACGCAACATATCATTCAGCGCATCTTGCATAGATTGCCCCGGCTTGACATTGGGCTTAACAACTTCTGCAACACGTTTCGCCATGCGATTCTTATCAAACTCTATGCCCATCTTGCGGGCTTCGTTTAATAAGAAATATGTTCTGATTTCGCCGCCGAGAATCTCTTCCATAATCCCCATATTATAGGCCTGTTGCTGTGTGATACGGCCCCGATACTGTGAGAGGGAACGCCTGACAGTATTATCAAATTCTTGAATTGTAATCGCATCGCCTTCAATTTTAACGACTTCGTTACTCCCAACACCGGATCCTGATAACACACCCCGAACATCCATGAGAACCAACCCTCCAACAGACATGCCCAGCAGTCCGAACAGAAGATATTTCATAAATCCACCACTTGCGCCATCGCGCATAGAACGCATTACCATTTTTTCTCTCTTATCTTTCGTTTATGGTTACGATTCCAGCACTATAAGCAGCCACATATAAAGGGGCAAGCACCCATATACGTAAAAAGATGAAAAATCCGCAAGCAGCCCCTTTTTATCGCATCTGATTTTCGTTAGGGTGCTGATAATCATAAAAACAGGGATTTACAGATGAAGAAGCTTATTGCCGGCAATTGGAAAATGAACTTACATAAAGAAGACGCAGCGCAACTGGCGTCATCGATCACTCAAAAACTCTCAGAAGCAGACGGCATTACAGATAAATGTGACATTTTAATATGCCCGCCGACAATTCATATTTCATCCGTTTTAGATATTTGCGAAAACACTGCAGTAAATGTAGGCGGTCAAGATTGTTCAATCCATAACGAAGGGGCATATACCGGCCAAACATCACCGTCCATGCTTAAGGACTATGGATGCACATATACAATTCTGGGGCACTCAGAGCGCCGCGAATACCAAAATGAAACAGATAGCGACGTAAATAAAAAGGCAGAATCAGCACATAAAAACGGTCTTATTGCCATCATTTGTGTTGGTGAATCTGAAGCAGAACGCAATGCAGACGCACAAGAACAAATTGTTGAACGTCAATTAACGCACTCCATCCCAACGGGTGCAAATGCCGAAAATACCGTCATTGCCTATGAACCGGTATGGGCGATCGGCACAGGAAAAACCGCAAGCCCTGCAGATGTAGAAGCAATGCACGCACACATAAGAAACATATTAAAACAAACACTTAAAGACGGGTCTGATGTAAGAATTCTTTACGGTGGATCAATGAAGCCCGAGAATGCAGCGGACTTACTATCCACCCCGAATGTTGATGGTGGTCTTATTGGTGGCGCGAGCTTAAAAGCGGATCAATTTATAGAAATTGCAGAAAAAGCGTAAAAAAGTTGATTTTTTGGCTGGTCTTCGCATTTAAGACTATTTATACAGGTGTGAAACAAACACGAAAAAGAATAAAAAATGGAATCAGTTGTTCTCGTTATACATTTGGTCTTGGCCGTTTCTATTATCGGCCTTGTCTTGCTACAGCGCTCTGAAGGCGGCGGCCTTGGTATCGGCGGCGGCGGGGGAGGCCTTGGTGGCTTCGCTTCGGCACGCGGCACGGCGAATGCTTTAACAAAGCTCACCTCAATATGTGCTTTTGGCTTTTTTGTTACATCTCTTACACTGGGTGTACTGGCAGGGCGGGCAACGGAGCAAGCAAGTGGTCTGCTTGAAAATATTGATCCTGCACAGATTGAAACAACAGTTCCAGACGAAGATGTTAGCGCGCCTGTCGGCGTGACATACACACCACCTTCTGAAATTAAAGAGAATCTTTCTACACAAAATGCAGAGTCTTCAGAGACTGGTGAATCAGAAGTTATGGAAGAAAAAACGACAGAAGAACAACCTTCAACCACCCCAGAGGAGCCTTCAGCTCCAACAGAGTAAAAGATGACACGATATATTTTCATCACAGGCGGCGTTGTTTCCTCATTGGGAAAGGGCCTCGGCTCCGCTGCGCTTGGCGCATTATTACAGGCTCGCGGCTATCGCGTTCGCCTATGTAAACTTGACCCATACCTAAATGTTGACCCGGGAACGATGAGCCCGTTCCAACATGGTGAGGTCTTCGTGACCGATGACGGCGCAGAAACTGACCTTGATCTTGGCCACTATGAGCGTTTTACAGGCGTTCCTGCAAAAGCCATGGACAACACAACAACCGGCCGCATCTACACAAGTGTTCTACAAAAAGAGCGCCGCGGCGAATATCTGGGCGCTACCATTCAGGTCATCCCGCACATCACGAATGAAATCAAAGACTTTATTCGCGAAAAAGACGGCACAGCAGACTTTGTTTTGTGTGAAATCGGCGGAACAGTTGGGGATATTGAAAGCCTTCCATTCCTTGAAGCCATCAGGCAGTTCAGCAATGAAGTAGGGCGTGAGCGCGCGATATTTGTTCATGTTACACTGCTTCCATATATTCCTGCAGCCGGTGAATTAAAAACCAAACCCACGCAGCACTCTGTAAAAGAGCTCATGAGCTATGGTATCAGGCCGCAAATCCTATTATGCCGCGCAGATCGTCCGATTGACGAAGAAGAGCGCCGCAAAATCGCGCTGTTCTGTAACATCGATGAGAAGAAAGTTATACCTGCTCTTGATGTGTCTTCAATCTATGAAGTGCCCCTAACATATCACAATGAAGGGTTAGACCATCAGGTCATGGAAAGCTTTGGCATCAAAGACATTCCAAACCTTGATCTGTCAATTTGGCACAATATTGTTAAGAACATTAAAGAACCTGAGAGCAACGTAACGATTGCCATTATCGGTAAATATACAAACCTGACCGATAGCTACAAATCACTGAATGAGGCTCTCATTCATGGCGGTATCGCAAATAAAGTCAAAGTTCAGCTCAAATTCATTGAATCTACAGTATTTGAATCAGAAGACCCTGAAAAATATCTACAGGGTGTTAATGGCATTCTTGTACCGGGCGGATTTGGTGATCGCGGTGTTGAGGGTAAAATCAAAGCTGCGACATACGCGAGAAAGAAAAACATTCCGTATTTTGGTATCTGTTACGGCATGCAAATGGCTGTTATCGAAGCCGCGAGAAACTTGTGCGGTATAGACGGCGCAGGATCCAGCGAATTCACAGAATGCGATGTCCCTGTAATTGGCCTCATGACCGAATGGGACAAAGGCGGCCAAAAAGAGCAACGCAGTGAAGACGAAGATCTGGGCGGAACTATGCGCCTTGGTGCCTATACAGCGGCGCTGAAAGAGGGATCAAAAGTTGCACAAATATACGGGGCAACTGAAATTAGTGAGCGCCACAGGCATCGCTATGAGGTTAATATTAACTACCTCGACCAGCTACAAGAAGCGGGCTTAATATTCTCCGGTCTGTCGCCGGATGGTAAGCTTCCTGAAATTGTTGAATATGAAGATCACCCATGGTTTATAGGGGTACAATTCCATCCTGAATTAAAATCAAAGCCATTTGAGCCACACCCATTATTCGTGTCTTTCATTTCTGCTGCGATTGAACAAGACCGATTGGTTTAAGCTTGCATATACGCAAATTTAAAATACGCTGTTATATATAAATCGAATCACCAAGACGGATTATTACGATGGAAAAAACCACGCCAAAAGTTATCAAAGTTGATCAACTTGAGATCGCCAATGACAGACCGATAACGATTATTGCCGGCCCCTGCCAAATGGAGAGTAAGGATCATGCCTTTGAAATGTGCGGTGCATTAAAACAGCTTGCGCAGAATATGGGCGTCCAATTCATCTATAAAACATCCTATGACAAGGCGAACCGCACATCACTATCGGGTAAACGCGGACTTGGGATCGATAAAGGCCTGCAGGTTTTTGAAGAATTGCGCGACCATTTCGGCGTCCCTGTTATTACTGATGTACACACAGAAGAGCAATGTAAAATCGCCGCAGAAGTTGTTGATGTCCTTCAGATACCTGCGTTCTTATGTCGTCAGACCGATCTGCTAGTAGCCGCGGCAAAGACAGGAAAAGCCGTTAATATTAAAAAAGGTCAGTTCTTAGCGCCTTGGGATATGCAAAACGTGGCTAAGAAAGTGTCAGAAAGTGGTAACGAGAACATTATGTTGTGTGAGAGAGGTGCAAGCTTTGGCTACAATACTCTTGTCTCAGATATGCGCTCAATTCCTATTATGCAACAAACAGGATATCCGGTCATTTATGACGCAACGCATTCTGTACAACAACCCGGCGGTCTGGGCGGAGCATCAGGTGGGGATCGCACTATGGTTCCTGTTCTTGCGCGTGCAGCTGTCGCCGTTGGTGTGGCAGGATTGTTTATTGAAACCCACCAAGACCCTGACAATGCGCCATCTGACGGACCAAACATGGTTAAGCTAAGTGAACTTCCGGAAATTTTGGAAATGTTGGTTTCATTTGATAAAGTTGCCAAGACTGTAGTATAATTATAAATATGTTTTTTATTCGGTAGGAGACCGAAATGGCAAGAGTGGCAGGATCCTCTCAATATTTAGCACAAGCAACATATTCTAACCGCACAGGACAATCGGCGGTTAGCTCCAATCTCCTGTCAAATGTTGCAGGTGGGATTTCACTTCTTGATGTTGCCAGAAGCGCCGCCCCAAGCAACGGCATAGGCCTTTCTGCAAACGCAAGATCGTTGAATAACCAACTCTTATCAAGTAACGCCACATCCTTTAACACATTATTTTCACTCACTGGCGGAAGTAGCGCAACCATTGAAAATGCCCAAACACAGATCAAGGCTTTACGCGGTAGCGTCCCCGCCAGCAGAGGTGTTGAATTTGATGAAAGTGTTTAAAAAAACAGCCCTTAATCCTGTAAAAACCTGATATTTCCTCTTTATCTTTTTTGTAAAATCGCTAAAACGCTAGACAAGACGTATGTTTTTACATTCACAAAAAGGATTCTAAGAGATGACCGCCATTATCGATATTCACGCCAGACAAATTTTAGACAGTCGTGGTAACCCAACCGTTGAAGTTGATGTTCAACTTGAAACAGGGGCCACAGGCCGCGCTGCTGTGCCGTCAGGTGCATCAACAGGAATACATGAGGCTGTTGAACTAAGAGACGGCGACAAAGATGTCTATCTTGGTAAAGGCGTTACAAAGGCGGTTAATTTCGTTAACACAGAAATTTATGAGGCCTTGATCGGTGTAGATGCTGAAGAGCAAATGCATATTGATATGACTCTTTTAGAGCTGGATGGCACGGAAAATAAAAGCCGATTAGGCGCAAACGCAATTCTGGGCGTATCCCTGGCCGTTGCAAAAGCTATGGCGGCAGAACTTGCAACACCTCTATATCGCTATGTCGGCGGTACTTACGCCCACACATTACCGACCCCAATGATGAATATCATCAATGGTGGCGCACATGCCGACAACCCGGTTGATATTCAGGAATTCATGATTATGCCCGTTTCCGCAGAAGACTATAGCGAAGGCTTGCGCATGGGTACAGAAGTGTTCCACGCCTTGAAAAAGCAATTATCCGCCGCAGGATATAACACAAATGTTGGTGATGAAGGTGGATTTGCGCCGGCGGTTAAATCGTCAGACGAAGCCCTTGATTTCATCATGAAATCTATCGAAGCCGCAGGTTATAAACCAAAAGAAGATGTCGTCATCGCCCTCGATTCTGCTTCAACAGAATTCTACAAAGACGGAAAGTACCATTTGGAAGGGGAGGGGAAAGTCCTTTCGTCTGATGAAATGGTTGAATATTACAAAGACCTTTGTGCACGCTATCCGATTGTTTCCATCGAGGATGGCTTGGCTGAAGATGATTGGGAAGGCTGGACAAAACTTACTGCTGCTCTTGGTGATACAGTACAGCTTGTCGGTGACGACCTATATGTGACAAACGCGAAACGTCTAAAACGCGGTATCGAAGAGAAAGCCGGGAATGCCGTTCTAGTGAAGGTAAACCAAATCGGAACACTAACCGAAACGCTGGAGACTATCGAAATGGCAAAGAAAGCCGGATTCGGTATTGTTTTGTCACATCGCTCTGGCGAAACCGAAGATTCCACGATTTCTGATCTGGCTGTCGCAACAAATGCAGGGCAAATCAAAACAGGGTCTTTGTCACGTTCTGACCGCATTGCAAAGTACAACCAACTTCTTCGTATTGAAGAAGAGCTGGGGACAACAGCACGTTATTCCGGTGACAGCTTTTTCCGTAAGTAATATTTCGGATTAGACCAGGTTAAATTTATTTTCTGATGGCCGCGTTTTTGATATTCTGCGGCCATGAATAAATCTAAAACACGCAGCCGTGACACAAGGCCGTACTTCTTGATTGCGGCGATCCTAATCGCAATCCCCAGCTTATTGGGATATTATCGCGGCCACACAGGAAAGTTGCTAATAGCAACAAAAAAATTAGACGGTGATCCGTTTTTCCAAAAAACCGTAATTTATATCTTTGAGCATACATTTTGGGGCGCAAAAGGTATCGTGATCAATCAACCAATGATCAATATTGCGCCTTCTGACTTTGGCGTTGATGAGAGTTATGCAACCCTATACAAAGGCGGCCCGGTTGGCTTCCCGCTTGTAAAGGTTGCGGCCTTTGAACGACCAAGGGCGGCATCAAAATGGACAACACAGCCCTTATCGGTTTTTAACTACAAAAGGCTGAATAAGGATCGCTTGCCTGATTTTACGCATAATAACAACCTGAATGTTTTTGTTGGCGCATCAGGATGGCGCAGCGGCCAGTTAGAGGATGAAATTGCACGTGGGATTTGGACTGTTTCATCGTGTGACATCACAATTTTAAAAGAGACCGTACCTTATGCAAATATGTGGCCTTACCTAAGTGAGAAAAAACAAAAAAATATATGTGAATAAAAAATTGAATCAAATAAGTAACTTACCCTCGGTTGTTCTTTTTATGTTCTCATTAAAGCATTGAATCTAATACATTTTTCAACTTGATCCACAGCTTTGTTTGTGATTCTATAGTTTTTATGAAAGAAACTGTGGATATCTTAATCGTTGCAAAGAAAAATGCCCTGCTATTGGTAGGGCTCTGCTTAACGATATATTTTTCCTACCACATGGCTTTCGGTCGTTACAGCTACTCTCGTTTATATACGCTTGCTCCTGTCGTCAGCATGAAAGAAAAACAACTTTCTGCGTTAGAGCAAAAGAGCTTTGACATGGAGCAGCGCGTTAAATTGTTGCGCCCTGATACATTATCGCCAGATATGTTAGAAGAGCAGGCACGCTATATCCTTGGATATAATAGTAAAAATGAGATGGTCGTCGTAAGGCGTTAGTTTTTATTTCTATAATCACGTTTTTCCCTTACATTACAATATGTTGCACCGCACAAAACTTGCTTTTTTCACTGGTAATCCTTAATAAAATGGTGTAGCACTTCTTTCTGTAGAAGTTATGAGTTACAGCCTAGTTAATCAGGGAGGATTATCTTCGTGGCACAACAAAAAAAGCAAAAAAAATCCTCAAATAAAAAGAAGCAGGGATCGAATACCTCTCCCGAGCCATCGGTAGAAGAGTTAAAGAAATTCTATTCTGATATGCTTCTTATCAGACGTTTTGAAGAAAAAGCAGGTCAATTATACGGTATGGGCCTGATTGGTGGTTTCTGTCACCTTTACATTGGGCAAGAGGCCGTTGTAACGGGCATATCATCCGTACAAGAACCGCAGGATACAGTCGTAACATCATATCGTGATCACGCGCACATGCTCGCTTGTGATATGGATCCGAAAGGCATTATGGCTGAGCTAACAGGGCGTATAGATGGCTATTCTCGTGGTAAGGGTGGCTCTATGCACATGTTTAGTTTGGAAAAGAACTTCTTCGGCGGTCATGGGATTGTCGGTGCAAGCACGTCGATCGGCGCGGGCTTAGGTTTCGCACATAAATATAAAGAAGATAACGGCGTTGCGATTGCCTATATGGGCGACGGCGCATCAAACCAAGGGCAAGTCGCTGAATGCTACAATATGGCCGCTCTATGGGATCTTCCTGTACTGTTCGTTATTGAAAACAACCAATATGGAATGGGCACAAGTGTATCACGCTCCTCAGCAGGTCAGCTTTATCGCAGGGGCGAGGGCTACGGAATCCCGGGAGAGCAAGTTGATGGCATGGACATCCTGACTGTTCAGGCCGCGGCCAGACAGGCTCTTGATTATATCCGCACAGGAAACGGCCCTTACATTCTGGAAGTCATGACCTATCGCTATCGCGGGCACTCTATGTCCGACCCTGCGAAATACCGCACAAAAGAAGAGGTCGCGTCTATGAAACAAGATCGTGACCCGATTACGCATATTAAAGACATGCTACAGGATAAGGGCGTAGACGAAGCCGATATCAAGGCGATTGATAAAGAAATCAAGGCAATCGTAAACGAAGCGGCAACATTCGCTCAAGAAAATCCGGAACCACCGGAACATGACCTATGGACAGACGTATTAGTGGAGACTGCTTAAAATGCCTACGCAAATTTTAATGCCGGCGCTATCGCCAACGATGACAGAAGGAAACCTTGCAAAATGGCTAAAGGCCGAAGGGGATTCTGTTGAATCAGGCGACGTCATCGCGGAAATTGAAACAGACAAAGCCACAATGGAAGTTGAGGCCGTAGATGAAGGCATACTTGGTAAAATCCTCATCGCGGAAGGCACAGAAGGCGTTGCAGTCAATACACCGATCGCAGTTCTTTTAGAAGACGGAGAGAGCGCAGACGACATTGATGTTGATGCCGCAGTTATCTCAGCCCCATCTAATGACGATGTACAACAGACAACAGAGGAGAGTGTGAGCTCTGGTATGTCGGCAGATCAGCCCGCTGGCGCGGATATTGAAAACCGCGACATTCTTTATGCGCAAGGACATGTTATTGAGCCACCTGCATTTGACGAAGCACCTTTCTTTGAAAGCACACAAGAATTAAGCGTTCGCGAAGCATTACGCGATGCCATGGCAGAGGAAATGCGTAACGATGACACTGTTTACCTAATGGGTGAAGAGGTTGCCGAGTATCAAGGCGCGTATAAAGTTTCACAAGGTTTGCTTGATGAATTTGGTGCCAAGCGCGTGATTGACACTCCGATTACTGAACACGGCTTTGCAGGCATTGCAGTCGGTTCTGCGATGAACGGCCTAAAGCCGATTGTTGAGTTCATGACTTGGAACTTTGGTATGCAGGCCATTGACCATATCATTAACTCTGCCGCCAAAACCTTATATATGGCGGGCGGTAAGCTAGGTTGTCCTATCGTGTTCCGTGGCCCTAACGGCGCGGCATCCCGCGTTGCGGCTCAACACTCACAATGTTACGCCAGTTGGTATGGACATGTCCCGGGCTTGAAAGTGGTGTCACCTTGGTCTGCCTCTGATGCTAAAGGTCTTATGAAGGCAGCAATTCGAGATCCGAACCCTGTGGTGTTCTTGGAAAATGAGCTTTTATACGGTGAAAAGCATGATGTACCAACCGACGAAGATTACGTCATTCCGATTGGTCGCGCGAAAATTGAGCGTAGCGGAAGTGATGTCACAATCGTAGCGTTTTCCATCATGGTTGGTAAAGCTTTAGAAGCAGCAGCAGAACTTGAAAAACAAGGCATCGATGCGGAAGTCATTAACCTTCGTACGATTCGCCCGCTTGATCGCTGGACAATTTTGGAAAGTGTTAAGAAAACAAATCGCATCGTATCTGTGGAAGAGGGATGGGAATTTGCAGGGATTGGCGCCGAAATTGCCGCTCTTTGTGGTGAGCATGCCTTTGATTATCTGGATGCCCCTGTTGCACGTGTCTGTGCCGCAGATGTACCTTTACCATATGCCGCGAATCTGGAAGCATTAGCACTACCGCAATCTCAACATATCGTTGAGGCGGCTAAAAAGGTTTGTTACGCTGACTAAATCAATGTCATCGTACCGCGGGATACTTATTGTAATTAACGTCAACTTTTAACATGAATGCGTATCGTCAATGCCTATAAACATTACTATGCCGGCTCTCTCCCCAACCATGACAGAGGGCACACTTGCAAAATGGTTAAAATCCGAAGGTGACTCTGTTGAGTCCGGTGATGTTATCGCCGAAATTGAAACTGACAAAGCCACAATGGAAGTCGAAGCCGTTGATGAAGGTGTCATTGGGAAAATTATTATCGCAGAGGGGACTGAAAATGTTCCCGTTAATGATGTGATTGCGGTATTACTGGAAGAGGGCGAAACAGCCAATGATATAGGTGACGTTTCTGCAGCGCCCGCACCTGCAACCGCAGAAAAACCACAAGAAGCGCCAAAAACAGAAACCCAGCCAACTGCGCCAAGCGCCAAGCCCCAAGCACAATCGTCAAAGAGTGATCGTGTTTTTGCTTCACCGCTTGCAAAACGTTTGGCTGCGGAAAAGAATATTGATATCTCAACAATCAAAGGTTCAGGGCCACGTGGGCGTATCGTTAAAGCCGATATTGAAAACGCTCCTAAGGCTGGTGCGCAACCTTCACAAGCGCAAACAACCACATACGATGACCCGGATGTGAAAGTGAATGTATTTGGAATGGCTTATAAAGAAATTCCAAACAATAACATTAAGAAGGTAACAGCCAAACGCCTGACTGAATCCAAACAAAATGTTCCGCATTTCTATCTGACAATTGATTGTGTGCTCGATAATCTACTCGGCGCGCGTAAAGAGCTGAATGATAAAGCCAACGGTGAGTTTAAGCTCTCGGTTAATGACTTTATCGTTAAGGCTGCTGCTATGGCTCTTAAGGCATACCCTGCGGCCAATGTTGCATGGACAGATGAAGCCGTTCATCAATACCTCAAGGCTGATGTTTCCGTTGCCGTATCTACACCGAACGGATTAATTACACCAATTGTAAAAAGTGCGGAAGATAAAGGTCTGCGCGCAATTTCTGAGGAGGTAAAAGACCTCGCCGGACGTGCACGCGAAGGAAAGCTAAAACCCGAGGAATTTCAGGGTGGATCATTCACTGTTTCTAACTTGGGAATGTTTGGCGTCAAGCAATTCGGCGCAATTTTGAACCCGCCGCAGGGCTGTATCCTCGCCATCGGAGCAGGGGAGCAACGCACCGTTGTTGTAAACGGACAAGTTGAAATTAAAACCGTTATGAGCTGCACGCTCTCAGTAGATCACAGATCAGTTGATGGGGCAGTTGGCGCAGAATATTTACAAATTTTCAAACAATATATCGAAAACCCCGTTAGTATGTTGGTATAAACAATATGAAAGGTGGTTTAGCCCATGAGACTTTTTCTTTTAGCTACGTTCACATTTTCCAGCCTTGCCCTCGCAGGATGTAACACAACTGTCAAAGGTGATACACCAGACGTCACTGTAAAAGGTGACGGGTATCAGGTCGAAATCGGCGATGACAAAAAGGGTGACTTTTGCCCTCCCGGACAAGCGAAAAAAGGTAATTGTTAAGTATGAGTGTAAACAGATATCCTATTGTTGGTGTTATGGGATCCCACGAAGAGAGTTGGGAAGACTATGCCTATCCGGTGGGGGAGCTGATTGCGAACAGAGGGTATAACCTTTTGACTGGCGCTGGCGCGGGCGTTATGACTGAGGTCGCCCGCGGCTTCACGGAAACTGAAGGGCGCAAAGGTGTTGCCATTGGTATCCTGCCCGCAGTTGATTATAAGGGACAAAAACTTGATACAGAGGAATACCCAAACCCCTATATCGAAGTGCCCATGATTACTCCGTTAAGTGCAAAAGCGCAGAATGATGTTATGCCGTTTAGCCGCAATTTGGTAAATGTCATGACCAGTAAAGCACTGGTGATACTTCCGGGTTCACATGGTACACGTAACGAAGTTTCTCTGGCGTTGATGTATAACAAGCCAATGGTTATGTACGGCCCTGACGGCGCGTTTGCAAAATTCCCCGAAGACCCGTTACGCGCCGAATCCCTTCATCATATTGAGCAATTCTTTGATGATATTTTTGGCGGAGAATAATTTTGAAATAACGACTTAGGTAATAAAGGTAGATCCATGAGCGATAAAAATTTCGATGTCATTGTTATTGGCGGTGGCCCGGGTGGTTACGTTGCCGCAATCAGAGCAGCACAACTCGGTTTAAAAACAGCCGTTGTTGAAGCCAATCACTTAGGCGGTATCTGCCTAAACTGGGGCTGTATCCCTACAAAGGCTTTGTTACGCTCTAGTGAGATTTATCACCTCATGCATCGTTTGGATGAATTCGGCTTATCTGCCAAGGAGGTAAAGTTTGATATTAAGAAAGTGGTTGAACGCTCTCGCGGCGTTGCCAGTCAACTTTCAGGTGGTATCAAACATCTTCTCAAAAAGAACAAAGTTACTGTTTTTGATGGCTGGGGAAAGCTTCAGGGTGCAGGGAAAGTGGCCGTTGAAAAAGACGGCAAAACAACCGATACCCTATCTGGTAAACATATCATTCTTGCGACAGGTGCACGTGCGCGTGAACTGCCTGGTTTGGAGGCTGATGGTAAGCAGGTTTGGACATACAAGCACGCCATGACCCCTGAGAAAATGCCAAAATCTATTGTGGTTGTCGGCTCCGGTGCGATTGGTATTGAATTCGCAAGCTTCTATAATTCTATGGGCGCAGATGTAACCGTTGTTGAGGTTATGGATCGCATCGTTCCTGTTGAGGATGAAGAAATCTCTGCTATGGCGAAAAAAGCATTCGAAAAGCAGGGCATGAAAATCATGACAGGTGCCAAAGTTGCCAAATTGGATAAGTCAAAATCCAATGTCAAAGTCACGGTTGAAACACCAAAAGGCAATAAAGAGCTTACGGTTGATGTCGTTATATCTGCTGTTGGTATCGTCGCGAATACTGAGAATATCGGCCTTGAAAAAACCAAAATTAAGCTAGACCGCGGTCACATCGTAACCAATGAATGGCTGGAGACAGATGAAAAAGGTGTCTATGCAATCGGTGATGTAACAGGCGCGCCATGGCTTGCGCACAAAGCATCACATGAAGGCGTCATCTGCGTAGAAAAAATCGCAGGTGTTAAAGACGTTCACCCGCTTAACAAATCTAACATTCCGGGCTGTACTTACTGTCATCCGCAAATTGCCTCTGTCGGTTTGACCGAAGCCAAGGCAAAAGAGCAAGGATATAAGGTTAAAGTCGGGCGTTTCCCATTCATCGGTAACGGTAAAGCCATTGCCTTAGGTGAGCCTGAGGGCATGATCAAAACAATCTTTGATGAGAAAACAGGCGAAATGCTTGGTGCACATATGATCGGCGCAGAAGTGACGGAGATGATTCAAGGGTACGGCATTGCCAAAACCCTTGAGACAACCGAGGCGGAACTAATGCATACTGTATTCCCGCACCCGACATTATCTGAAATGATGCATGAGAGCGTTCTTGACGCGTACGGAAAAGCTATACATTTCTAGGCTATTCGCGTATCTTGCTCATCTGAGAAGGAGCAAAAAATGGATCTGAAAGAAGAAGAAATCCTCGGCGATAAAATCAATGAGCATTGGTATTATGTCTCTAAAGGGCGCGCTATGCGACAGTTTCTTGACGGCGTAAAAGTCGATGAGGTTCTTGATGTCGGTGCGGGTTCAGGCATTTTTTCTAAGCAACTTATGGATCATGGTTTTTGTGAAAGCGCGGTCTGTGTTGACCCTGAATATGCAGAAAACTCTGAAGAAACGCACAATGGCAAACCCATAAAATTCGTTAAAAACATCAAGGAAACAACACAGAACCTAATCCTGATGATGGATGTTCTGGAACATGTTCCAGATGATGTGGCTCTTGTTAAGGAATATACCGACTCCATGCCTGATGACGGGCAATTACTGATTACGGTTCCCGCGTTCCAATTTATGTGGTCAGGCCACGATATCTTTTTGGAACATTACCGCCGTTATACCATTGAAATGATGGAAGAAACCATTCGCGGCGCAGGGCTGGAACCAATCAAAAGCCGTTATTTCTTTGGTTCACTTTTCCCGGCTGTCGCCGCAATACGTTTAACAAAACGCGCATTGTTTGACCAAGAATTAGAAGCAAAGAGCGAGCTAAAACTGTACCCTGATTGGCTTAACAAAACACTGACAGGGATTCATGATGCAGAGCGTATGAGCCTGTTTTCATTTAACAAGTACTTTGGTCTAAGTGTTTTTTGTCTGTGCGGAAAGCCGCAAGGTAAGTAACATGACACGCTTTACGGTTCTGACATTATTGCTTTTATTTATGCCTTTAAATGTTGCGTATGCGCAGGATAGTGCTTCTTCAAGTTTAGAAATAGAGGAGCACATAACCGGTTTGGATATAGAAAGCCATTTCAACCATATTGAAGAGCTTTACACAGGGGCTAAGCCTGATTTAAACGCGATTGGTGCCTTTTTAGAAGCATACCCGACAGAAGACTTCATTTTAACCGACACTGTTCTTACGAACCGCGGCGATATGAAGCCTGAAACGATTGTTAAAACAAAAGAATCCTTTATTCAGGATGAAAAAGAACGCGTATATGAGCTTCTTGATACACGCATCCGTCATACACTTACTGATATCGAATATCTTGATGATAAGCTGAGTGCGAAGGTCTCATACACGGCTCTATATCAGGGGACATTAAAGAAAAACACACAAACTTACGGTTGGGCCACGATGGGCTTTAAATCACTTTCTGTTTGCACCAATATATTAAAACTGGTAAACGGCCAGATGAAAGGTGTAAAAGCAGACTGTAAGACAGAGATTATCTATGATGATCCCGTGCCGGTAAACTAGGAATACGCTATGACATATAATCCAAAATTGTTGGACAAGGCAAAGCGCCACCCAGAAAAACAAAAGAACCCAGACAGACCTGCAGGACGTAAACCTGACTGGATTCGTGTGCCTGCGCCACAAGGCAAGGTTTATGCTGAAACAAAAGATATTGTCCGCAAACAGAAATTAACGACTGTCTGCGAAGAGGCTGGCTGTCCGAATATCGGTGAGTGCTGGCAGCAAAAACATGCAACATTTATGATCCTTGGTGAGGTGTGTACGCGCGCCTGTGCATTTTGTAATGTGGCCACAGGCCGCCCCGATGAAGTGGATAAGCTTGAACCGCTAAGAATTGGCGTAGCCGTAAAACAAATGGGCTTAAAACATGTTGTTATCACGGCGGTTGATCGTGATGATTTGGAAGATGGTGGCGCGGATCATTTCGTGAAAACAATTCAAGCCATTCGCATGAAAAGCCCGGGCACAACCGTGGAAATCCTGCCGGGCGATTACAAAGGTGATATTAATGATATTGATCACGTCATTAATGCAAAACCTGATGTGTTTAACCACAATTTGGAAACTGTGCCGCGCTTGTACCCAACCATCAGGCCGGGAGCACGTTACTTCCGCTCCCTTAGATTATTGGAGCGTGTAAAGGACGTTGACCCAACCATGTTTACAAAATCAGGTATGATGGTCGGCCTTGGAGAATCTAAAGAAGAAGTCATGCAAGTGATGGATGATATGCGCGCCGCACGAATTGATTTCATTACAATCGGTCAATATCTCCAGCCGACACCAAAGCACGCGCCCGTTATGAAATGGTGGACCCCTGAAGAGTTTGCAGAGCTTGAGCGCATTGCACGTTCAAAAGGTTTCTTGATGGTTTCTGCAACGCCGTTAACACGCTCTTCGCACCATGCCGGTGATGACTTTGCAAAGCTTAAAGCTGCGCGTGATGAAAAATATGGCGTAACAAATTCAGATGTAGCCGCAGAATAAGTAGCGAACCTATGACCACACATGCAGAAAAAAGGAACCTCCCATATACACCGGAGCAACTATTTGCATTGGTTGCAGATGTAAAATCTTATCCTGATTTTCTACCTT
The DNA here is from genome assembly GCA_051967755.1 of Alcanivorax sp. GTDB lineage: Bacteria > Pseudomonadota > Alphaproteobacteria > Micavibrionales > Micavibrionaceae > UBA1672. The sequence goes on along the minus strand of JBQDYD010000003.1, from coordinate 355,070 downwards.
GGTGCTTGGCCAGCCGCATTACAAAAGATGAAGGCGATGTTTTTTACGCAGACCTTGTTATCGGATACAAAATGGTTCGTGAAAAATTCGGATCAAAGGTAACCCTGACAGAACCGCATCATGTTCATGTTGAATATCTGTCAGGCCCTATGAAATACCTATCCAACCATTGGAAATTCATACAAGAAGATGATGGTAGCTGCACAATCGATTTTTTTGTGGATTTTGAATTTAAAAATAAATTTTTACAAAATCTGATCGGTGTTTTCTTCAACGAAGTTGTCAAACGTATGGTTGGCGCGTTTGAAGACCGTGCAAAAGAACTATATGGTGCGAGCGGTCTCGACCAAGAGGGTGAGAGCCTTCTCACAAGCTGATCTTCTGATCGCTGCACGGTCACCTTGGAAGTGACATTCTGTTACGACAGGCTCACGACCTGTAACAACCACACCTATATAGACAAGGCCAACGGGCTTATTATTATCGCCTCCATCAGGCCCTGCAATACCGGTAATAGATAATCCGACATCGGCGTTACTTTTTTCTAACGCACCCAGAACCATAGAATCCGCGCATTGCGCACTAACGGCCCCATAATTATTTAATATTGTAACAGGCACGCCCAGAAGCTCTTCCTTCGATTGATTAGAATAGGTGACATACCCACGGTCAAATATTTTGGATGAACCGGCTCGCTCTGTGATCGCAGTACTCACCATGCCGCCTGTGCAACTTTCCGCAGTAACCAGCTTAACCTCTGCGTTAGAAAGAAGCTGACTTAATTCATCCACAAGATTGTCCATATTTTTATCCCCAGTACGTGTGTATAAGTTACAGAATATTACTGATGACCATTACAAAGCCGGCGGCATATATACCCGCCACGACATCATCAAACATAACACCTGCTGCGCCTTCGACCTTTTTATCAAAAAAGCTTACAGGCCAAGGTTTTAGTATATCAAAAAACCGAAAAAGAATAAAAGCCAGCACAATAAGCGGAGGGTTTAACGCGGCAGGTATAAGAGCAATCCACTGGCCTGCGACCTCATCGATCACTATCATTTTTGAATCATGACTTTCCAAAGCTGCATCGAATTTCGTCGCAGACCATAATCCGACAATCGTAACGATAACAGCCGCGGCACATAACATATATGCGCCGCCCAGCGCATAAATCGCAACACCAAAGGGCAGGGCGCCCAAGCTCCCCCAAGTTCCCGGTGCGGGGCTTATAAAACCACACCCAAACCAACTGGACAGCCATACATAACTGTCTTTCATCCTTAGTTTTTCAGGGATTTTAAATTTAATCATAATTAATCCTCAATCGCGGGCATCTCAACAGAAACCACAGCCTGCGCGGCGATACCTTCCTTGCGCCCTGTAAAGCCAAGCTTTTCAGTTGTGGTGGCCTTAATATTAACCCGCCTTGGAGAAACACCTAAAATCTCGGCAATACGCAAAATGATGGCATCTTTGTGATCACCAATCTTGGGGCGTTCACAAATCATCGTTACATCCACATTAATCAACTTTCCGCCTGCCGTACGTAACAGCTCCATAGCTTTTTCAAGGAAGATTGCGCTATCCATATCTTTAAAATCATTATTACTGGGGGGAAAGTGTTGACCGATATCGCCTTCGCCGATTGCCCCCAATATGGCATCGGTTATTGTGTGCAAACCGACATCCGCATCCGAATGTCCCTTTAATTTTCGATCAAAAGGAATATCAACACCGCAAAGCCTGATTGACGTCACGTCATCTGCCTCATCAAAAGCATGAACATCAAACCCCATCCCTGTGCGCACTTCTGTGGATAACATACGCTCTGCCATGTGCAAATCTTCCTGTGTTGTTATTTTAAAATTATGTTTCCCTGCACGCACCAACTTTACATCGACGCCCATCGCCGAAACCATTTGGGTATCATCGGTGAAGGTTGCGTCATCTTTATACGATTCATGTGCTTTTATGATAGTTTTATATTTAAAAGCTTGTGGCGTTTGCATGGCCCATAAATGATCTCTCGATACAGGATCATTTGCGATACCTTCTTCGTTTGCATAACGTAATGTATCCGCAACGGGCACAGCCAAAGATGCGGCGTCATATCTTTCCATTGCATATAAAACTGAATCAATATCGGTAAGACGCAAAAAAGGACGAGCCGCATCATGAATTAAGACAATATCATCCGCATCACATGCCAATTCTTTAAGCCCGTTATTAACGCTCTGTTGGCGTGTTTCGCCGCCATGACATAATTTTATACCATCCATGCCACGCACGGCATTCTCATAATAGACCTTGTGATCAGGGTTAATGACCACACATACCGTTCCTAAGGCATCATGTTTTTGAAATACGTCTAACGTGCGTCGTAAAATAGCCACGCCGCCAAGAGTTAAATATTGTTTTGGCATATCAGATGACAGCCTGCGCCCACTGCCGGCGGCAACAATAATTATATGAAATGACTTACTTTTAATACCCACTCTCTCGTCGACCTGCCTGTCTTTTCTGTTGTATTTAATGGCTGCGCGTTGTAAAAATGCAACACTACACTTGGTAGTTAACCAAGGATGATGATTTATAACAAAATCACGACAGGCAATATATACAAAATGCAAGACATCGTGAACGAAACATCTTCTGAAAATCGTTTCAGCTTCAGGGCTATGTTAATCAAGGCATTTTCAGGCATGCACTTTTCGCGCCTGAAATACAGATCTTGGCGAACAAAGGCCGGCATATTCCTTGTTATTGCTTCAATCATAAGCGGTTTTATGACATATGCCGCCCTTACCGAAACACCGCCTTTTGGTGATGATCCCGACTTAGTAATCTGGCTATTGAATATAGACCTCATCATCTTATTGCTATTGGTTTCCCTCATCGCACGAAGAATCGTTACCGTGTGGAGCAACAAGAAGAGGGGGCTTGCCGGGTCTCACCTCCATGTGCGTCTGGTTTATATATTTAGTATTCTTGTTGCCGTACCAACAATTGTAATGACGTTATTTTCTGTGGCGTTATTCCATTATGGCGTACAAGCATGGTTCAGCCAACGCGTACAAACAGCCATTAATGAATCGCAGGCCGTCGCGCAATCATATCTGGAAGAGCATAAACAGGTTATTAAAGCCGACACTCTGGCAATGGCGAGCGATATTGACCGTCAGGGTGATCGCTTAATGCTTGATGAAAAACTGTTTTCAAAAGTCATCGATACGCAATCCTTTATTCGTAACCTGTCTGAAGCTGTGGTGATTGATCAAAACAAACGGGTGATTGCGCGCTCTTCTCTTACCTTTTCGTTAGAATATGAATTGCCCAATGATTTTCAAATGAGACAAGCGCAAGCAGGCGACGTCGTTCTGGTTATGGGTGAAGATCAAGACCGTGTGCGTGCGCTGACGCGGTTGGAAAGCCTACCCAGCGCATATTTATACGTCGGAAGGATGATCGATCCGCAAGTGATTGAGCACCTAAAACGCGCAGAACTCGCCGTACAGGATTATAACAACCTTCAAATGCGTAACTCCGGCCTGCAGATTACAGTTATTATGATCTTTGTTGTCGTTGGCTTATTACTGCTGCTGGCCGCTATCTGGTCGGGTCTACTCTTGGCACGCCAACTCGTAAACCCCATTGGCGAATTGGTCACCGCATCTGAACGCGTCAGGGCAGGGGATTTCACCTCTCGTTTACCGGAAGTAAATCGATTAGAAGAGTTTGAATTTCTTGCAAAATCGTTCAACCGTATGACCAGTCAAATTCAATCACAACGTGATGAACTGATTATCGCGAACAGACAGATTGACCGCCGTCGCAGACTCACCGAAACCGTTTTGACGGGGGTATCTTCAGGTGTATTGGGCGTTGACGGAGAAGGGCAGATCAACCTTGCCAACAGCTCCGCTTCAAAGCTTTTAACCAAACCTCATGACGATATTACAGGACAGTATATTTTAGATGTTATTCCGGAATTGCGTAACATGCTGAAGGAGGTTGCGCAAAACCCGAAGAAAACCATTCAAAAAGAAATTCCGGTTACCTTTGGCAAGACAGGTCGTCGCATTTTCTTGTTCCGTATTTCTATCGAAACTCTCGAAGAAAACTCAACCGGCCTTATCATTACATTTGACGATATCACCGAATTACAATCCGCCCAGCGTAAGGCCGCGTGGTCAGATGTTGCACGCCGCATTGCGCATGAGATCAAAAACCCACTTACGCCTATTCAATTATCGGCAGAGCGCCTGCAACGTAAATACTTAAAAGACATTACAAAAGATGCTGATATTTTTGAGAAATGCACAGACACCATCATCAAACATGTTGGTGATATCGGCCGAATGGTAGATGAGTTTTCATCATTTGCACGTATGCCGGATCCGATTTTGAAGCCTCAAAATTTATGTCCGTTGATTGAAGAAACATTAATGCTCTCCAAGCAAGCGCATGAACAGATCAAATTCACCTTCATCAACACCCTCACAAGCGACATAGTAAGTTGTGACGCACAACAAATTCGGCAGGTCATGAACAACCTTTTGAAAAATGCGGCCGAATCCATAGAGATGAAAAATGAAGATAACAACATAGCAGAGATCGATATTTTACTCGGCAATAACAATAAAGACATTTTCATAGCCATCACGGATAGTGGCGTTGGTTTTCCTGAGAATGAAAACATTACAAAACTGGCCGAACCCTATATTACGCACAAACCAAAAGGCACGGGCCTTGGTCTTGCGATTGTGAAGAAGATCATAGAGGATCACAACGGTTCACTGACCCTTGGTGCGCCTGCATGGCTTGAAACAAAAAAGGACTGGGCCGACAAAACGGGAGCCTGCGTTGTAATTAGCCTTCCGAGTACCACACTGACCGCAAAAAAGGATAACAATAATGACGAATGAAAAAATCCTGATCATAGACGATGAAGATGATATCCGCAGCATGATCCAAGGCATTTTGGAAGATGAGGGATACAGCGTCAGCACAGCAGCCAACAGCGACAAAGCCCTCAGCATGATCCATGAGCATAGCTTTGATCTTGTCATTCAGGACATCTGGCTTCAGGGGAGTGATAAAGACGGTATTGAGATATTGAAAGAGGTTAAGTCAACACAACCACACTTACCGTTTCTGATGATTAGCGGGCACGGAACCATTGAAACTGCGGTCTCTGCGATCAAATATGGTGCCTATGATTTTATTGAGAAGCCATTCAAAACTGATCGTTTGATCTTGATGATCAGCCGAGCATTAGAGAACGCCGCGCTTAGGAAACAGAATGAAGACCTGAAAATCAAAAGCAAACAAAGTATAGAAAAGCTTACCAAGCAGTTGCCCGACCATATTATTGAGGTCTTAGACAAGTCTGCCGACACAAAAAGTCGTTTGATGATTACAGGTGAGGCAGGTTGCGGCAAAAACGTTGCCGCACATTATGTGCATGAGAAGTCACCACGATCCAATAGGCCATTCATGGTTCTAAATTGCGCCACGACCCACCCCGAGCGTCTGGAGAAAGAGCTTTTTGGAGTTCACACAACATCCTCTAGCGATGTACCAACGCAAGGGCTTTTACAGCTTGTCGATGGCGGTACGCTTTTGCTCGATGAGGTGTCTGCTCTTCCTCTCGATATTCAGGGAAAGCTTCTGAGTTTCCTTCAGGATAACCAATATTACAAAATTGGGTCTAACCAAAATATGGTTTCCGATATCAGAATTATTGCGACATCTAATGTCGATCTGTCAGAAAGCATCGAAAAAGGGGACTTTCGAAAAGATCTATTCTATCGTTTGAATGTTGTCCCGATTCATATCCCGTCTCTCAGGGATCGTAAGAATGAAATTTCAACACTCATTCAACGGGCAACAGATGCGAACTTTACCGAGAATGCTCTCATAAAACTCAAAACATATTCTTGGCCCGGAAATTTAAAACAGTTCAATAATGTTCTGGAGTGGATCAATATCATGCACGGTGACACGCAGGAAAAAGATGTCGACGTAGAGGATCTTCCGCAAGAAATAACAGGCATCGTCAGAAATGACATCGAAGCCTCCAACACAAACAGACCTATACTGGATGACGATATTTTGGGGATGCAGTTAAGAGAAGCAAGAGAATGCTTTGAGAGGTATTATCTGCTTACTCAGGTTAATCGGTTTGATGGAAACATCTCTAAAACCGCTGAATTTATTGGCATGGAGAGGTCCGCCTTACACAGAAAACTTAAATCACTTGAAGTTTTTGCAGATGAGAAGCAAAATGTCGCCTAAATTACTAGGTCCTCAAAATTAGTTTCATAAAATACGACAACGAAAGATAAGAATATGAGAGTCATTATTTGTGGTGCAGATCAGGTTGGCGCGAGTATCGCAGCGTATCTGTCAAAAGAGGATAACGACATCACCGTGGTTGATTTACCAAGCGATGATTTAACGCGGATCAACAATTCATTAGATGTGAATACTGTTGCCGGTCCGCCGTCTGACCCAAACACCTTAAGTAATGCGGGCGCAAATGAATGTGACCTCATCATCGCCGTAACTGAACATGATGAAATCAACATGGTTGCGTGCCAAATCGGGCACTCTCTTTTTGGTATTCCGAAAAAAATTGCCCGCATCAGAAAGCAAAGCTACCTCGACCCTTCATGGTCAAATTTATTCAGCCGCGCCCACATGCCGATTGACGTGATTATTTCGCCGGAAATCTTGGTCGCCGACAGTATTGTTGAGCGCCTGTCAATTCCCGGAACAACAGCAGCCGTAAGCCTTGGAAAAGGCAATGCACATTTGATCGGGGTTGTTTGTATGGAAGACTGCCCTGTACTGCACACCCCACTTGGACAGTTAGATAAGCTGTTCCCCGATTTATCATTTTCAATCGTTTCAATCACGCGCAAAACCAAAAATATTATTCCGGATGAAACCGATATGCTCGAGGTGGGCGACGAAGCCTATATCATCGTAGACAGCATACATTTGCGCCGTGTGATGGCCGCATTCGGTCACTTGGAAAAAGAAGCCCGTAAAATCATCATCTCTGGCGGGGGTAATATCGGTATTTCCCTGATCAGAAAACTTCAGGCGCAGATTTCAGGGCTACAGTTGAAAATCATCGAACATAACCAAGACAGAGCACGTTTCCTGAGTGAGCAACTGGAAAATATTATTATCCTGAATGGTGACACACTCGACCGATCCATTATGGAAGAAGCCTCAATAAACTCCGCTGAAACATATATCGCCCTTATGAACGATGATGAAAGTAATATTCTCGGTTCACTTCTTGCGAAACAATATGGCTGTGAACGTGTTGTGACATTGGTTAATAACAACGCTTATTACCCGCTTGTTGGCCCGCTGGGTATTGATACAATGATTTCACCAAAGTCAATCATTGTGTCCAACGTCATGCAGCACGTACGCCGCGGACGCATTGTCAGTATTCATAATATTCATGAAGGCCATACAGAGGTTATGGAGATTGAAATTTCTGAATCATCCCGTATGGCAAATAAACTCATATCCGATATGGAGCTTCCATCCTCTGTTGTCATAGGTGCGATCATCCGCGGTGATAAAGTGATCATTCCAAAAGAGAATAATAAGCTGATGCCGCAAGACCATGTTATCATTCTTGCATCCCGTGAACATGCGCGAGATGTAGAGAAAATGTTATCTGTACATGTGGATCTGCTATAACTCATGAAACTAGGCGTATTCGATTCAGGATTGGGCGGATTATTGATTGCAAAATCAATCCGCAAGGCGCTCCCTGATATTGATATGGTCTATTTTGGTGATACGCTTCATTTGCCCTATGGAAACAGATCATTCGAAGCCATTTACGAATACAGCAAACGCGCGATAGAGTTTTTATTTGCGCAGGATTGTACCCTCATCATCACGGCCTGTAACACTGCGAGTGCAAAAGCCTTGCGAAAATTACAGCAAGATTACCTGCCAAACAGCCCATATGCCGACAGGCGCATATTAGGCGTGGTCGTGCCGACGTTAGAAACCGCAATTGATCGTGGCTATAAACATCTGGGTGTTATCGCGACAAATTACACAATAGAAAGCGGAATCTACCCGGATGAACTGAAAAAAATTGACCCTGAAATTCGTATCATTCAAAAGAACACGCCGCTTCTTGTACCATTGATAGAGAATAACGGGCGCGAATGGCTTCCACCGGTTTTAGAACATTACCTAGGCCCCATGGTACAAGAGGGGATTGAATGCCTTATCCTTGGCTGTACACATTTTCCGTTTGTTAAAGATGAAATCCAAAATATTTTGGGTAAAAATGTGTCCTTAATTTCCCAAGACAACATCATTCCCGACAAACTGATCGATTACCTGAGAAGGCATCCTGAAATCGCGCAACAGATAGAACATAACGGGCATTCCGAATTCATCGTTAGTGATGTGACAAAAAGTTACGCTGACGCAGCCACACTAATATATCAATCCCCGATAAATATCGAATTCGCACGATTTAATCCGCAAACCAATTCCTACAGCAGAGGTGAAACATCATGACGCACTTCCCCGAAACAATCACTTTACCGGACGCCGTATTTTGGGACTGGGACGGCACAATCGCTGACAGTTATGGTTTTCTTAATGACGCGCATAATCACACATTAGAAGCGCTGGGCTTTGAGCGTTTCAAAGATGGTGAATACATGAATTATTTTGGCAAGCCGAGAGAGGTGCTATACCCCGCAATTTACAAAGATAAATGCGATCAGGCCATGGATATCTTTCAAACATATGTTTTTGAAAACAGTCACAAAGTAAAAACAATCGACGGAACACGCGATGTTCTGGAGTTTTTTCATACCAACAAAATACCAATGGGCGTTGTTACAAACAAAAAGAGCAGCTTTGTCACCAGAGAGTTGGAACACACGCGCTTTGCCCCGTTCTTTCAGGTGATTATCGGGGCAGGGGAAGCGCACTCTGATAAACCATCAGGCGCTCCGCTCGCTCTTGCTTTGGAAAAAACAAACCTAGAACCTCAAACACACAATATTTGGTTTGTCGGTGATACCGAAAATGATTTGGCCTGTGCACAAGATGCAGGATGCACCGGAATCTTCCTAAAAGGTGACAAAGACACAGAAAGTTTGATTGCAACCTATAAGCCCCTCATCAGCTTTGACCACTACCAACAATTCAAAGAGTTTTTGGTTGCAATATAGAAATGTTGCTCTAAAACTGTGTATATGTTTTATTACTGCGAGCTGAATGGTTTAGTAAGTTTACTAATAAAAACAACGATAAAAACTTAGGAAAAAGAAAAAAAATGTCCGAAAAAATACAAAACGTCCAAGACGTTTTTCTAAATAAAATTCGTAAAGAAAAAATGTCCGTAACAGTATTTCTGGTAAACGGCGTAAAATTACAGGGAATCGTGACATGGTTTGATAATTTCTGCCTTCTTTTACGTAGAGATTCACATGTACAATTAATCTACAAGCATGCCATTTCAACCATCATGCCTGGTGGGCCGCTAAACCTGAATGAAGAAGATAAAACTGGATCATCTGACTCAGATTAATAGTTAGCTGATTCAATAAGGAACAGTTACCTTGAAAAATAAGGATAAAATGTATGTGAGCGCTCAATATCAAGAGCGCGACACAGCATATATCATCCAGCCGATAGATAAAAATAAGCCACTCAACCGCGATATCGAAGATATCATCGAAGAGGTTGAGGGACTTGCTCGTGCCATCGATTTAGATGTTATTGAAACAAACACGATTAAATTTTCCACCATTCAGGCAGGAAGCTTCTTCGGTAAAGGGACCAGAGAAGAAATAGCCGCTAAAATTAAATCCCTAAAACCCGCAATCATCATCGCGAACTGTTCGCTCTCTCCCGTACAGCAAAGAAACCTTGAAAAAGCTTGGGACACAAAAATCATAGACCGAACAGGTCTTATTCTGGAAATTTTTGGTGCACGCGCACAAACCAAGGAAGGGCGATTACAGGTTGAACTGGCCGCACTGGATTATCAGCGGTCGCGCCTCGTACGTTCTTGGACACACCTTGAAAGGCAACGCGGTGGTGCCGGTTTTATGGGTGGGCCCGGTGAACGACAAATCGAAATTGACAGGCGTTTAATTAGCGAACGCATCACCAGACTGAAAAAAGAACTACAGGATGTGCGCCGTACACGCGACCTAGGGCGCCAAAGTAGGGCACGCGTGCCGTTTCCGATTGTCTCTTTGGTTGGATACACGAACGCGGGAAAGTCCACATTATTTAACAAGATTACCAAGGCCGGCGTTTTCGCCGAAGACTTGCCGTTTGCAACACTTGATCCGACCATGCGTAAAATTGAATTACCGGGTAATCAAGAAGCAATCTTGGCAGATACTGTTGGATTCATTTCCGACCTGCCTACGCATTTGGTTGCAGCCTTTCGCGCAACCTTGGAACAGATTATTCACGCAGATGTTATTGTTCACGTTATTGACGCATCACGCGAAGATTTCATGGCACAGAAAAATGATGTTATTGAAATTTTGGAAGATCTTGGCGTCGAATATGACCACGATGAACGTATCATTGAGGTTTATAACAAAGTCGACAAACTGGATGAGGAAAGCTTCGCAGACTTCGAACGTCTGTGCAAACTGTCTCGCAAACCATGCTTAATGGTTTCCGCCCATCAGGGCATCGGAACAGATACACTGGAAGAGCAAGTCGCATCAGTGACATCGCGCAACCATGATGATGTTACATATGAAATAAAAATTGAAGACGGCAAAGCCCTGTCATGGCTCTATGAAAACGGTGATGTACTTGATCGCAAAGATACCGAAAAAACCGTCGAAGTCACAGTCACACTTGATAAGGCAAACATCAATAAGTTCGAAAGCAGTTTTCCTTACAAGGCAAAAGATTAAGACGCCACTTTCTTTTGCTTATTCCAGGACTGTTCCATTTGCTCCAAAGATGCCTCTGAAAAGGTAACGCCCTGATCTTTAAAATCTTGCTCAATGCCGCGAAAACGCTTTTCAAACTTCTGATTACATTTACGCACGGCTTCCTCTGCATTAATGCCTAACATGCGCCCATAATTGGCGAGCAGAAATAATATATCACCCAGCTCTTCTTCTTGATTCTCAAGATCATTATTCGCGAGCGCTTGACGCATCTCAGCAATCTCTTCCTCTAACTTATCCAGAACATGCATAGTATTCGGCCATTCAAACCCAACCTTTGCCGCACGCTTTTGCAGCTTCTGCGCACGCAATAAAGAAGGCAGAGCTTTCGCAACACCATCAAGTGCGCTTTTATCCGCGCCAATATGTTTTGCTTCCTTACTCTTTTGTGCATCCCAAATCTCATCCACATCGGCCGCAGTTTGTGCATCTTGATCCTTAAACACATGCGGATGGCGCGTAATCATTTTGTCTGTCACATCATGGATCACATCATGCAAATCAAAGTCACCATTTTCGGATGCCATTTGCGCATGATAAACAGACTGAAATAATAAGTCCCCAAGCTCCTCTCTTAGCTCGGTCATGTTATTTCGATCAATCGCATCGGCAACCTCGTATGCTTCCTCTAATGTATATGGAAGAATCGTATCAAAGCTTTGCTCCAAGTCCCATGGACATCCCCCGTCCGGATCTCTGAGTGCGCTCATGACCTCGATGAGATCAGTCATTGTATATGGTTTTTTATTTTGCATTTCGCTTACCCTAAAAAAAATGTGAGAATACTTCCAAAGATTGCATTTTTTAATCTTATATAAATTTAATGTGCTATTATAGGCACCTGTTTGATTTAATCCATTTCTTAATAAAAGCACTATGACGCACGACGACAACCTCAAAAAGCAAAGGGAACGTTTTCTGTCTTTTTCTTTTGCGACCTCCGACCTTTTGCTGGAGCTCGACAAAGAGGGCAACGTGCAATACGCGTTAGGCGCTGTACAAGGATTGACAGGGAATAAAGACGCAGCCTCACTTAACGGCACACCGTGGCTTGACCTTTTTAACAAAAAAGACCGTATGGTGCTTAAGGTCATGCTAAAAAAATCTCAGCCGGGACAGAGATGCGGCCCTACACTTGTTTCTTTAAAAGACGGAAAAAATGCACGTAACATAATTGTTAGTGCCATTAAAATGCCGGGAAAACCCGAAACCTACGTTAGCATAGCAACAGGTAATGCAATCATTAACCAAATCGGGCAACTTGCGAAAGACCAAGAAGAGAACAAAACTCTGGATAAAGAGAGCTTCATTGATGCCGCCCAAGAAGTTTTGAAAATGGCTTCTGATCTTGGTGAAGATGCTGACATGACCCTAATCGACATCGCCGGAGCCAACTTCGCACAAAAAAGAATGGGCGACAAAGCGTGGAAAAAGATGTCTGACGCCATGACGAAAATGCTATGCGATAACTCTCTCGACGGGGAGACCGCCGCGCATTTAGGGGGCGGTAAATATAGTGTTATTCACGGTGCAGAACTGAATATTGAGGAATTGACCCAAAGCATCAACACCCTGTCAAAAGAGCATGACCCACTTGGCGAAGGCATTGAAATAAAGACAAAAACCGTATCCACTGACATGTCAGATATGGATGAGCGTGACGCAACACGCGCGTTATTTTACACCCTGAATGAATTCGAACGTAGCGGCACTGACCTTACAATAAAAGAGCTCAACTCAGGTTTTAAGGCCTTCGTTACTGCGAACACTCAAAAAATACAGGAATTCAAAAAAATCCTTCAGGATTTGGATTTCTCAATGCACTTTCAACCGATTGTTAACTTACAAACATGGGAATGTAGCCATTATGAGATGCTCTGTCGTTTCAGAGAGGGCAACACATTTGAATGGATTATGTTCGGCGAAGACATAGGCATGGCATCTGAACTGGATATCGCCGTCGTAAGGCGTTCCCTAGGTTACATTGATAGCAAACGCAAAGATACTGAGGAAAATTTTTCAATCAATATCTCCGGTCAATCCATTGCAAATGACGAATTTTTAATGCAGTTGGAATTAGAAATCGATAATTATCCGCACCTAAGAAGCCGAATAATTTTTGAAATCACGGAAAGTACGCAAATCAATGACCTTGATAAAGTAGGGGGCGTTGTCCAAAGCCTGAGAGCGGATGGATTAAAGATCGCGCTTGATGACTTTGGCGCAGGGTCTGCATCCTTCCAATACCTCAGCAGTATGCATGTGGATTTTGTGAAAATTGACGGAAAGTACATCAAGAACATTCTTAATGAGAATCGGGACTTGATTATGGTGAAGAACCTCACACAAATGTGTAAGGATTTGGACATGAAAGTCGTTGGAGAGTTTGTTGAAAACAAGGAAATCGCGGATACGTTAAAAGGGCTCGGGATTGATTACGGTCAGGGATACTATTTCGGTAAACCACTTGCAGGCCCCGGATACACAAAACCTGATTAGCAAAGCGGGTAAACACACCCGCATCTTAACACCACAAAAACGGCTCTGAGAGCAGATCACCCTATAACATAATTTGCAGAATACTGCTTTGCACAAAAAGTACTGTTTTTTTTCGCCAAGGATGGTTAGTATCGCCATCAATAAACGTGAGAAGTATTCACGTGCGCATAAAACAGGAACAGGAACTCATCATGCACCCGATCATCCTATCCGGTGGCTCCGGCACAAGATTATGGCCTTTGTCTCGCCCGCTATACCCGAAACAATTTATCGCCTTACATACTGATAAAACCCTGTTTCAGGAAACGGCAATCAGATTACAAAAAATCGGCTTAGATGCACCAAGTGTCGTTTGTAATGAAGAACACAGATTCATCGTTGCGGAAAATATGCGTATGATTGACCAAGATGTTCAGGACATCATTCTGGAACCTGTCGGGCGCAACACAGCTCCTGCAATCGCAACAGCCGCTCTGTCTGCAATTAAAAAAGATCCAGACTCTATACTGTTAGTTTTGCCTGCAGATCATGTCATTGAGAATTTGGACGCGTTTTCCGATGCGGTAAAAAAGGCCCAAAAACTCGCAGAAGAGGGGCACCTTGTGACATTCGGTATTAAACCGACAGAACCGCACACAGGATACGGCTATATTGAGTCAGGTGATTCCATCGTTGATGGTGCGTATAAAATTGCTGCATTCAAGGAAAAGCCTGACGAGAAAACAGCGCAAGAATTTCTGGATAGCGGAAAGTATTTATGGAATAGCGGCATGTTCTGTTTTAAGGCAGCCGCCTTTATCGAAGAATTAGAACACCACCATCCGGACATTGTGAAACACGCAAAGGCTGCACTGGACAACAGTGAAAAAGATTTGGACTTCATCCGTCTGGAGGCGACGTCATTTGAGCAATGCGAAGATATATCCATTGATTATGCCGTCATGGAGAAAACCCAAAACGGTGCGATGGTCTCCCTTGACGCCAACTGGAATGACGTTGGCTCTTGGGACGCGGTTTGGGAAGTCTCCGAGAAAAACGAAGATAACAACGTATGCATTGGCGATGTTATAGCCAAAAAGACAAAAAACTGCTTTATCAGAGGCAAAAGCAAGCTTGTCTGTACGCTTGGGCTTGAGGATGTGATTGTTGTCGATACTCAAGACGCACTGCTTGTGGCATCTAAAGAACATGTTCAGGATGTAAAAGAAATTGTCTCTGACCTGAAAAAAGAAAACAGGAAAGAAGCCAAGCATCACCGCACGGTTTATCGCCCGTGGGGGCATTACGATTCCATCTGCTTTGGCGAACGTGATCAGGTAAAACGAATTTCGGTTAAACCCGGTGCCAAGCTGTCCCTACAGAAACACTTTCATAGATCAGAACACTGGGTCGTCGTTAAAGGCACGGCACGCGTAACCAAAGGCGAAGAGATCCTGACAATTTCTGAAAATGAATCTGTTTACCTTCCCGTCGGTATTGTTCATGCATTAGAAAATCCCGGTAAAATCATGCTGGAACTGATCGAGGTTCAAACCGGAAGCTATCTTGGTGAAGATGATATTGTAAGATTGGAAGACATTTATGGCCGAGCATAAAGACTTAAAAGTAGCTATTATCCATGACTGGTTACCCCTGATCGCCGGGGCGGAGCGTGTTCTTGAACAAATTGTACAAGTGTATCCTGATGCAGATATCTACACGTTATTTGATTTTCTAGATGACGAACAGCGCAAAACATTTGGTGATTGTAAGATTACTGCGAGTTATTTAAACAAATGGCCAAAGGTTGAAAAATACTATCGTAAGCTCCTGCCGTTTTGCCCTATGGCGATCGAAGATTTTGATTTATCAGAATATGACTTAATCATATCTTCCAGTCATGCCGTTGCAAAAGGTGTGATCACAGGCGCAGAGCAAATCCACGTTTCATACGTACATAGCCCAACGCGCTATGCTTGGGATTTGATGCATCATTACCTGAAAGAAAGTAATATGGATCGCGGTATAAAGGGGTATATCGCGAAGAAAATCCTGCATAAGTTCCGTATATGGGACTATCGCACAGCCAACGGCGTTGACAGTTTCATTGCCAATTCAAATTACATTCGTAAACGTATCTGGAAAGTCTATCGCAGAGATGCAGAGGTAATTTACCCACCTGTGAATGTCGACCTGTTTGAATATAGTGACCAAAAAGAGGACTTCTACCTCACCGCGTCACGGATGGTACCATATAAGAGATTAGACCTGATTGCATCCGCATTTGCTTTGTTGCCAGACCTCAAATTAAAAATCATCGGCGACGGGCCGGAGATGTCGAAAATTAAGGCCATCGCAGACAAATCCCCAAATATTGAGATCATGGGCTTTCAGCCAACGGATGTTTTGCGCGACCATATGCAACGCGCGAAAGCCTTTGTGTTTGCCGCAGAGGAAGATTTTGGAATTATCCCTGTAGAGGCGCAAGCCTGTGGTACGCCTGTTGTCGCGTACGGCGCAGGTGGGGCATTGGAAACAGTTATCGATTATCGCAATGATAAAAAGAACGCAACCGGGACATTCTTTGAAAAGCAAACGCCCGAATGCGTAGCCGACACTATCAAACGTTTTGAGGCGGCCTCTGATGATATCGACTATAAAAATTGCCGTATAAATGCAGAAAAATTTGCACCTGAAAAATTCCGTAATCACATTAAGGAAACTGTAAATAAGGCCCTAGAAGAAAACAAATCTTAAAGACTCTTGATCCTCCCTTGATATTTAAGTTAGAATCACCCTGTGTGTGTTTTTACATTGCTGCGTATCTCTTAACCGCTATTAAAAAGTTCGGAAATCATGACTCTAAAACAATCACTAGCCATGTGTTCTTCTCTCGTGATCGCAGCGTGTACAGCGCTTCCCGCCTCAGGCCCATACAGCACAAATGTACTTTCAGACGCCAAAGTCCACATTTCAGGAAAAAGTAAATTTCCGGACGCCCAACCACATCATCAAAAAATTCAATATGCGTTGGTTGAAGTTAACGAACATACAATTAACACTATTGCCAAGTACCGCAAGCCATATCGCCCGGAACATAAATGGCCCAAAAATACCGGCCCGCATGTTACCAAGGTTGAGGTTGGTGATATAATTCAAGTGACCATTTTTGAACAAAACTCGGGTGGGCTTTTTGTTCAGGAAGGCGCTGCGATACGTCCCGGTAACTTCATTGATCTACCGCCACAAACCGTCGACGGAGCAGGGTATATTAACGTGCCATATGCAGGCCTAATAAAGGCAGCAGGTCTTACAGCAAATGAAATCAGCAACAGCATTGTTAACGCGCTTTCTGACTTGGCGCTTGCACCTCAGGTTGTTGTTTCCTTCGACACAAGAGGCGGATCAGAGGTAAGCGTTCTTGGTGATGTAGAAGATGCCGATCGTTTTTCCCTTGGCTTTAACCAAGATCGCATATTGGACGTTATTGCATCGGCTGGTGGGCCTAACTCTCCCGGGTATGAAACATGGGTTTCATTGCAAAGAGGGGATGATGAATACACAATCCTAATGGATGAGTTGCTTACAAATCCAAAGAAAAACATATACGCACAGCCCAATGACACCGTTTACCTGTATAGAGAGCCGGAAGTTTTCAATGTATACGGCGCGGCACAGTTCCAAGGATCATTGAGCTTTGATAAACGTAAGTTAAAATTGTCAGAGGCTTTGGCCAGAGCAAACGGTCTGCGTGATACGCAAGCAGACCCGGCCGAAATTTACATTTATAAAGAAGAGCCGATTGAATATGTCCGTCAATTAGAAGATGCCGTTTCCCTGGAATATGCAAATCTAGAAACAGAGTTTGTGCCCGTCATTTACAGACTGAACTTGCGAGAGCATAAAGGCTTCTTCCACGCGCAAAAGTTTCCTGTCCAA
Source organism: Alcanivorax sp. (assembly GCA_051967755.1). Classification (GTDB taxonomy): domain Bacteria; phylum Pseudomonadota; class Alphaproteobacteria; order Micavibrionales; family Micavibrionaceae; genus UBA1672. The sequence continues at coordinate 337,656 of JBQDYD010000003.1, read as the reverse complement.
GATCAAGATACAGTGTATATCGCCAATGCTGAAAGTGTTGAATACATCAAATTCCTAGACATTATCAGCACAACATCTGCGACAAGAACAACAACCGAGCGAGCGTTCTAGGCTGTAATTATCAAATAATAATCTCTGTTTTGATCAAATGTTATGGGGTAAATATTCTCTATCGAATACGAGCGGCATGACATATACGTCAAAAAATTAAAATGAGTGAAAAGTTGTATTTATATGCGGAGTGGATTAAAAGCTCCTGATAACTTGTGAAAGATACGAAAAGATGAGCGGACAAGATACGATAGACCTTAAAAGGCTTTACTTTATTCTGAAAAGACACATCATTTTGATATTGTCTATTATCAGCGTCTTCGTGGTTCTGGCTATCTCCTATATTTCAATCACCCCTGAGAAATATACGGCGGAAACAGTTATTCTGTTAGATAAGGGAATTACAAATGCCATATCCAGCGTATCCTCGTTAAATTTAAATACTTATGAACCTGCTGCTATTGATAGTGAAGTTGAGGTTCTTAAATCAAAGCGTCTGACTGACGCGGTTGTTAAATTGCTTGAACCAAAAAAGTATTTTGAACATATCGCAAAAGATACAGACCGAAGAGATTTTATTCTTTTTAGAACGATTCAAGGCAACCTTACAATTAACCGCGTTGAAAAGACATATGCGCTCTCTATACGATACAAATCTCGCGATCCGCAAAAGGCCGCGGATATAGCCAATGCTTTTGCAGAAGTATACATCGCGGATCAATTGGACTCCCTCGCAGAAACATCAGAAAGAACATTAAACTGGCTGCAAATTAAGGCGGCAGAAATAAAAGAGAAATCCACAGATGCCAGAGCGCGTTTATCTGAGTACCGCACAACGTACAATAAAGAATCCCTCAAAAACCTGAAGAATAAGAGCGATAAATATAATCAAGAAGTAAAACTTCGTGAGTTCATGGATCTAGAGCAAGAAATAGATACATATGACACGATTTATGACTCTTATTTAGAGAAAATGCGCACAATGAGCTTGGAGCAAAGCTTTCCGGTAACGGAAACACGCGTCATAACATATGCGACAGCCCCTCTTCACAAAAGCGAACCAAATTCTAAGATTATTTTAGGTGCAGCGATTGTTCTAGGAACCGGGCTTGGCATACTGCTTGCTCTGATCATTGATTTCTTTGACAAAACTTTGCGCAGAGCAGGGCAGGTTAACCGCGAATTAAAGATGACGTTCCTCGGTTTTTTACCAAAAACACGAAAAGCAAAACGACAGTCTGCAACATTCCTATCCCCCAATAATAAGACAATACGCACGCCCATATACACACAGTCGATAGACGATGAAGAATCCTTATGCGCAGAAACAATTCGCAATGTAAAAAATGTAATTGATTATGCGCATGACAGTTCTGATAACCTGATCATCGGGGTTATTTCTACGTTCACGAATGACGACACATATGTGATTGCATCAAATCTGGCGGCGCATTGCTCGAACGAGGATAACAGAACATTACTGATTAACGGCGACATACATTTGGCCGCCAAAAATGCCAGAAACAAAAATCACGTGCCCAAAACATTGTATAGCCAGGAAGATGCGCAAGAATACCTTTTAAACGGCGCATTATATAACGAAGATCACAACCTTCACCTTCTGGACACGCAGACAACAGAAAATATGAAAGAAGCTACGCATTATAATGCGCAGAGAATGACCACTTTGCTTGATACATGCAGAAAGCAATATGACTACACGATCATCGATTTGCCTCCGCTATATGCGTCATCAAATCTGCACCCGTACCTACAATCAATTGATGCATTCGTTCTCCTTTCAGAATGGGGTAAAGCGCTTCCCAATACTGTGAACTTTTACCTAAAGCAAAACATGCTGGAGAAAGACCGAATTACCGGTGTTATTTTAAATAATGCGAACATGAAGAAGATGAAGAGCCATTACGGTCACGTCATGTACAGACACCCCAAGAAATAAGCATTATTCGATTGGCACCAAACAGATATGCTGCCTTTCGGAACATGATCAAACATTCTTATGACGATTATCAGGGCTTGGTGGAATATCAGGACTTGCTAGAAAGCGATTTTATTTTCTTATCGTAAATGGCCTGTACAAAATAAGATGCAATGAAAATCATCGGCACAACAAGAATGACAAGCGGAGCGAACACTACGTTACCGCTTAAATTGTAAACGATTTCATAAACCACACGATGGAATAAAAACGCACTAAAAGATGCGTAGCCTATTAATACCCAGAATCTATGTGTGCCTCTTATATTACTTACTTTCTCAGACACAGCTATCAATGCAGGAAAAGAAATAATCGGTATTAGCGCAATGACACAATCCAAATCCAGCCCGCCCATGTAGATCGAAAACAAAGAAACCAAGAGAAGGGTTGCGGAAGATACCACATAAAGTTTTTTGGTTAAAACTGAACGTAAATCACAATTCTTCCCCAGCAAAACACCAAAGATCATCGATGGTAAATAAATGTAAATACGATTATCAACAAGAGGGGTAAAGCGATGCAACAAATAGAGTACCCCCCCGGAAATTACGCCCACGGCAATAATTTTGACATTAGAGCGCGCAACAAACCATAAAAACGGCAACGCCAGATAATATAAGAATATGACATTTATAAACCATAGAGTAAGAGGGGATTTATCTATCAAGGCCGCGGTTAATGTCAGACTGGTTAGCAAATGCGGAACTGTCCACCGACCAACCTCAAAGGCATAAAACAATAACACTGCCAAAGCATAAAGAGGGTAAATCCGAAAGACACGTTTAGAATAATAGGCCTTTATGACATTTTTATAATCCTTACTCGTGAGGGTTCTTTCTATATTTTCCATTTGTTGTTGCGTCAGCAAATAAGCCGATACGGTAAAAAACGCCCCTAATGCAATTACCGCCAAAGACCTGGTTAATGGGGTCTTTAATAGATCCATATCTATATAAGTAACATGATGCCAAAAGCCAATGATGTAAATTGCAGCTACGGCACGCAACACATCGAGTGCATAATCACGCTGTGGCTCTTTATTGTCACTCACCTTTGTAGCATCCGCCATATTCTACATTCTCTTAAATAATGCTGATATTCGCATTCAGCATTTTCATTTTTTCAATAAAACGATCGTAACCGCGCTCTACTTGCCACGCATCATTAACAATAGTTTCACCATCAGCAACACACCCGGCCAAAGTCAGTGCGATACCGGCGCGCAAATCAGTTGCACGCACATCCGCACCTGCAAGGTTCGTACCACCTTTGATTTTAAGAAGGTTTTCATCCACCTCAAACGCCATCCCCATTTTTGCGAGCTCTTCGGCATAAACATATCGCCCGGGGAAGCGCAAATCTATGATACGACTTTCCCCCTTTGCCTGCGCTCCATAGACCGCGAATAAAGGCTGCATATCTGAATTAATACCGGGATATGGGCCTGTGGAAATTTCTACCGGATAGCATTTACCGCCGCGCACGATGACATTTCTTCCATTCACATAATATTCCGTACCACTTTCACGTAGAAAAGTTAGCGGTACATCCAAATGATCTAACGGGAAATCCTGAATCTCTATATCGCCTCCGGTTAACGTAGCGCCGATCATCCATGTTAGAGCCTCCATATTATCGGGCGTAACTCGATGATTTGCACCCGATAACCCTTCTTTTCCAACAATTTCAATACGCTCTTGACCAAACACTTGGATATCAGCACCCATGGCATTAAGCATGGCAATCAAATCTATTATTTCCGGACGGATATGAGGGCCCCAAATCGTTGTCTTTCCTTTTGCAAGACAACCACACAAGATTGCATTTTCTGTTGCACCTGTTGAACGCATAGGAAGGACAATATCCGCACCGACAAGACCGTTCGGCGCTTCTGCTTTTAAATGTGTATCACTGTCATAAACACGTGCGCCTAAACGCTCTAACAGCATCACATGTAAATCATACTTACGATCGCCAAGCTTACACCCCCCCGGAAGAGGAACAGATCCGGCCCCCGTTCGCGCCGTTAACGCGCCCAAGATCAAAAGCGTATTACGTATAGAACGGCCATTCCAATTCAATTCTGATTGAATACCGTTGCTCTCTTTGATTACACATCGATCTTCGGTCACATCACATGCTTTTCCCAATGCTTCAAGCATACCCAAATGCACTTGCGCATCACGTAAACTTGCGGGGTAATTTGTTAACTCAAGATCACCTGCAGTCAATAACGATGCCGCCAATAAACGCAAAACAGAATTTTTGGCGCCACTTACCTTTACGCTTCCCTCTAACTTGGAACGTGTAATCGCGTATTTAATATTATCTTTTTGGTTGGTCTCATCATCGCGTGCAATGAATTGAGAATGAAGCATTTTAGACACAAGTAATCTCCGAGTTCGTTTATATTAGCGTTAGAATTTTTTTGTAATTTGCGGAATCTTTTTTTCGAGTAAGCTCATAATTTCACCACGTAACCACATACCGTGGTCACCTAACACGCGCTTATCTGCCTTTAGCATGATCACCACCCCCAAAGTCAGCAGGATAATGCCCGCGCCAAACAAGGTGAAAAATGGCCCTGCATAAGGACGGATAAAATATAAATAAGGCACGATCAAAATAATTACAAACGAAGTCATTAATGCGCCGCTGATACATGTATTCATGAAGGACTGAAACCCTAATCCCGTAAATTTAGAAGCCATAATACTAAGCATTATAAAGTTCAAAGTCACCGCAGATGTAACAGCACAAGCAATCGCATCAATACCATATGGATATGCCACATAACACGCACACGCCACAAATAGGGCATATATTACTTGTATAACTGCCAAATGATATACTTTCCCGACCGCGATGATAACCGACTGGCTGACTTTGTATGACAGGCGAAAAAACATCCCTGCAACCAAAATGATAAATGGCGCTATTGCTGCGTGCCATTGGTCACCTAATACAAACAGAATAATTTCCGGCCCAAGCATAACCAAAATAAACGTCACAGGCATACCCAATAATGCCGTTAAAGATAACCCACGACGCAATGCAAAATTCATACGCCCCATATCATCCTGCGCCCGCGAAAAACTGCTTAACGCAACTTTGGACGCAACACGATCAAAGATCATAGTCGGAAAGCCCGACAAACGATAAGCACGATCGTATAATCCAAGATTTTCGGTTCCGATCATCTTCGCAATAAAAAAGTTATCAGCATTCAGCGCCGCATAATTAACAAATCTTGAGAATGAAAGGCCACCGCCGATAAATAAAAGATCTTTTAGGGACTGAATGTGAAAAGAGGGGATCAAAGAATGTTTTTGCCTTAGCATTAGGCAAACCATACAGAAAAAGCTTTGCGCAATCATTGCCGTAACGATCGACCAATAACTAAACCCCAACCACGCCATAGTGACCGCGGTGGTAAACGCGATCGACGCGCCGCCAACCTTGATAAGCCCAAGTTCTTTATAACGGAATGATCTCGACATCAAATTATCAGCAACCGTAGATAACCCCGCCCACAAGAACACCGTGGCCATAACCATCAAAACATTTTCTATTTCAGGGATATCAAAATACAACGCCAAAGACGGAGCCGAAAAAAACAAAGCGGCCGCAACAGCGACACTACTTAAAACACTTAATGTAAACGCGACGCGTATGTGTTTTTCTGTAATATCCTTAATTTGAATAATCGATGATCCCAGCGCAATGTCTGAAAACATATTCGAAAAAGTAATCACAATATTTGCTGCGGCAATAACACCAAATTCAAATGGCGTTAATAATCTCGCCAAGATTGCCATGGAAAGCAACTGTAAGGTCATTTGAAAACCAACAGTGAGGCCCATAACACTAATACCACCAAGCGCGGCTTTACTTAAACTGCCGTTATCCGGCTTTGATGAAGTCTGATCAGTCATGCATAGACCTTATCCGTGATCCGGTGTGCCGGCAATAAATGACCATCTTGCGGCAAGAAACGAACCTCGGCATCCATAATAAATCCCGTCCTGCTTTCGACCTCTTTGCGGCATTTATTAATCAAATATAAAACGTCACCAGAAGACGCATCACCCAAATTGATAATAAAATTCCCATGCAACGGAGAAATCTGCGCATTCCCCTTACGCATACCTTTTAAACCGGCATCTTCTATTGCCTTACCGGGAGGGCCAACAATAGGATACATCGCAGGATTACTTAGAAACACCGATCCGCAATTCGGGTATTTTCGGGGGAATTTCTTACGCCTTTCAACCAATATAGATAACGCCTCTTTATGAAGTGCGTCTTTATCACCGCGTGCATACTGAAATGAGGCCTCAACCACAATGCAATTAATTTCCTGCAAATAAGAGGAGCGATACGCAAAACGACATTCTTCTTTGCTTAGCGTCCGAATTCCCCCCTCATTATCTACAATGGTTACTGAAACCAATTGTTCACCAATGCCTTTACGCTGGCTGCCTCCGTTCATTATCACCAAACCACCAAGTGTACCCGGAATACCGATGGCATGGACACAACCGCTCAGGCCTTGTGAAATAACGCGCCTGACAAAGCAGGGGACATAAACACCTGCGCCTGCACGGATAATTCCGTCCTCATGTGTCTCTATATGCCCCATTGATTTAGAAATCTTGATCAAAACACCACGATAGCCGGAATCATCAAATAAGATGTTTGAGGTATCCCCAACAACGGAATAAAGAATGTTTTCTTCTTTTAAAAATTTAGTCAAAGCAGAGACGACTGCACTATTTTCAGGCTCAACAATCACGTCTGCGTTGCCGCCAATGCCATACCATGACATTTCAGAAAGGGCGATGTTCCGTTTTACACATGACGGCGCAATCTGCTCAAGCGCTTTAATAACCTCTTCATCGACAATTCGTTCTTTGATAGACATACATTAGACCAAAAGTTGGAAACCGTGTTTTAAAATAACCACATTTCGCTTTTATTGCACTGCGCAATTTGTTAGTAAACAAATAATTATTGGAGATTATATCTTGCCTGCCCCAAAAGTATCCATAGTAAGCGCGTATTATAACCGCGAAGAGTATGTGACAGAATCGATACAAAGTCTTCTGGATCAATCATATACAGATATAGAGATCATCATTGTGAATGATGGATCAACGGATAATACACTAGACAAATTAAATGCCATAAAGGATGACAGGCTTAAAATCATAACACAAGAAAACGGAGGCTTCGTCTCAGCAATAAGAAGAGCAGTTGATGAAGCAAGCGGAGAATATATAGCGGTCCATGGTTCCGGGGATATTTCATTACCGACACGCATAGAAAAACAAGCCCATATCTTAGAAACCACCCCTAATGTCGGTGTTGTAAGCTGCCACGTGGAAGATGACTGCAAAACAGGGGATGCACAATATACCTTAAAGATTGCGAATGATCTGAATTTCACAAAAACGTTGATGCAGTACAATATGTTCACGCATGGCGAAGTCATGTTCCGCAAAAGCGTCTATCAAAAAGTCGGCGGATACCGATCGTTTTTCATATACGCACAAGACAGAGACTTATGGCTTAGAATGAGCGAACACTGCGACTATCATATTGTGGAAGAAACCTTATATAAACGTATGAGGCTTTCTGATGGTATAAGCACCAATTTAAAAAAGTCTATTATACAAGCATATCTATCTGATTTTGCGCGTTATTGTGCAAAAGAACGCCAAGATGGAAATCCTGATCCATTAGAGAAAACAGGCCCGCAATCTGCATTCCTAAAACCGCCGTCATTGCCACTTTCTAAAAAACTGATTTGGCTGGGTATGAATCAAATGCTACTTGGGAACCATGGCGATGGCTGGCCTATAATACAAAAAGCTCTACATGAGTGCATATCCAAGAAAATTCTATTCGTATACGCAATTGGGCTTACCCATAAGGTTGATTTTCTATGGAACATAATCGGGAACCCCGTGTATAAAACTTTGTACAAAAAACATCTACAACGAAGCGGCCAAGCTTAGTTACCGATAATCATAGCAATAAAACGCGAGGCATATAATGATCAAATCATACGTAATTAATTTAGACCGCAACCCGGAACGAATGAAATTCATCGGTGATCGTCTCGGCAGCTTAGGCATAGAGTTCCAGCGTTTTCCCGCGGTTAACGGCAAAGAGATTACGGATCAAGATTTTAAAGAGTTCAGCGACGCCAGACCCCGCGTGAGTTCCGTAGGGAAATGGACAAAAGGCAAGATGGGATGTCACTCAAGCCATAGAAAGCTGTGGCAAATAGCAGCAGAATCATCAGAGCCATACACCGCAATTTTTGAAGATGATGTCATCATATCTGATTTTTTACCGTCGCTCTTCAAAAGTTATGACTGGATTCCCGAAGATTGTGACATTGTAAGGCTGGAATCTACTGCTTTTATGGGAGGCTTACTCTCTAAAAAAGACAGCCAGGACATATTTGGCAGAAAACTGCAAAAGCTTCTCCCCAATAAATACAAAAACTTTTTTCCTATTGGTACAGGCGCCTATATTGTCAGTAAAAAAGGTGCGCAAAAAATCATGGATGCGCCGCTGAGTGACTTTCTTTACACAGATCGCTCGCTTTTTGACCACACGACGTCAGGCCTTGCGCCTAAATTAACCGTTTATCAAGTGACCCCAGCGTGCTGTATACAGGATAAGTTCTATCATGACTCTGAGGAAAATATTGTGTTCCACAGTGAAATAGAAACGCCAAATCAAAAAGATATCTATAAAAATCAAAACAAAATTAAGTATTTTCTGCGTAAATATGGAAGCATGGTTGGAGCCTTTCAAATATTTTCAAAGTTGCGTCATTTTACGTATTACGTTACCAATCACAGAAAAATACCGTATGAAGACTGATTTACATACGGACAATACAGAGTTTTTTAGGAACAGGGATGCAACCTAACACGTACATTTTCTTTAGAAATGATCAACAGCAAGTCGAATTTGTAATCGACCCGAGCAATCCGCGTTCCCTCGACGATTCCGAATTTAAATATTTTGGGCGCGTTATCAATTGCCTTGAACCACAAATCAAAAATATGGGGCTGACGATTTACATTACGGCCTGGACTGTTCATGAATTGCCATCCTATGGGCCGAATGTAATCTCTTGTATTTTGCAAGATGAATGGGGTAGGGAGCCAAAATACCGCGATAAAGTGGGGATGATTTTCAAAACATGCGGAACATTTCCGTATAATCTTGAGTCATATTGTCACGGAGGATTTTCTGATTGCCTTAGCAATTTCCTAGGGCAAAGCAAAGCATTTATCAAAGATGGCAATGGTCGCCTAAAGACACTAAAGGCGAAGATATCAGATAAAAAAATCGCCCCTGTGCACAAAATCCCCTTAGGGTATTATGCGCGTGAGAAGGTCGCGTTTATTCCTATTGAGGAACGAAAAACCGACTTATACTTTGCCGGCAGCATTCAGCACAAAAATGAACAAAAAATAAAGCGCCCCAAAGAGTTAGCCCGTAACAGGATGACGGATGCGTTACTTTCATTAAAAGAAACCAATCCCGAAATCACTGTTAAAACAAAAGTGACAGAAGGCTTTGACGATAGCATCAACACCGATAACCAATCATATCTTCAGAATATGATGGACACAAAGATATGCCCGATCCCGCGAGGCGCCAATCTGGAAACCTTCCGCTTTTACGAGGCAATACAATCAGGATGCATCCCCATCGGAGAGGCCTTTCCAAAGGCGTGGTATTACGACGACGCCCCGATTATAAGACTAAAGAATTGGGCCGAATTAAAGACAGTTGTTCCAGAGCTTCTAAAGGACAAAGGCAGGCTGCAGGATCTTCATCAAAAGGCCCTAAACTGGTGGAATGATTACTGCGCCGAACCGCGTCTGGCTGATCATATTGCGGCAAAAATTAAAAATCAGTACAAATAGCCACATATTATACGTTTTTTAAAATGTCATGAAACTGCTCAACCATCTTGGCGCTGGAATAGTTTTGCTTCGCGCGTTCATAGGCCGACATGACTAACGGATCATCCTGCCCTGAATGCATTTCCAGACATTTTGATATTAATTCAGCCAAGCGGGCGTCATCACCAATCGGGTATAAAAACCCGGTTTCACCATCCAGTATAATTTCCTGAGCACCACCTGCATTTGTTGCAATCACAGGGGTTTTTGCCAACATACTTTCAACAATAACCCGACCGAAAGGTTCCGCAGACGTAGAGCAATGCGTAATGACATCACATGCCGCCATATAGTGCGGAATGTTATCAACGTGCCCCGCAAACGAGATACGATCTTGAAGGCCGTGCTTTTCAATTAATTGCTCTAACTCTTGTTTATATTCTTCTTCACCAAACTGCGCTTCACCAACGATTACACCGTGCACATTGTCAATTTGCGCCAAAGCATCAATAAAAACATGTTGCCCTTTCCATGGCGTAATCCGCCCGAACATCCCGACAAGAGGGGCACTTTTTGACGTATACTTTGCCTTTATCGCCTGAATCTCTGCCCCTGTTTTATCAAGTGATTCAAATTTTTGTGTATCAATACCGGAATAAATTAATTCGATATTATGAGCTGTGCCCCCGGCATCAAGCCAAGCTTTTCTACTACTCTCAGAATTAAGGACAACAACATTTGCAGAAAGGCGAGACAGCACAATAAGGAACTTAATAAGAAAACGATTAAAATGATCTTCAGACAAAAGATCATTCATGAACCAAACTATCTTCTTTCTTTTCAAAACCTTAGAAAGGGATGTTAATACGAATGATTTTTGCGACATACACACCACAACATCATAATTCCGGCATACGCGCGACAATTTGCGAATATACCCCATCATAAGAGGTATAAGTTTCAGGGCGCTAAGCATGCCATTTTCTCGTTTGAATGTGCTTACCGCCTCGGGCATTTCCAGAACAGAAACATCCAGCCCTTCCTGTTTGATCTTTTGTTCAAGCGATCCGCTTTGGAATAAATAGACCTTCTTCTCACCCTCAACACTTTTGGCGATCGAAATCATCTTCGCTTCTGCACCGCCCATTTCACCAACATGCGTCAGAAAAAGAACGCTTTGATCATTTTTCATTTTTATTCCTCATCGTGATCTTGGATAGCCCGCTTTTTATAACGAACAACTTCATCATCCTGTTCATCTCTATTGCGATACAAGATATCGCTTCTGTGATACGCAAATTGTATTCCCATCATTAACAACGTCGCATTAACATAGGTAAAGCAGTAAAGAATCGATATTAAACACAACAGCATGACAAAAATGCCCACGCAATCCATGCGCATGCCCCAAACAAAACCATTATACGCCAGAACCGAGATAAAAATTAACAGATACACGTAGCCCAATTGTCCAAATCGTAATTTAAACCATGCCCAAGAATAATGCGCATGCCCGTAATTCTTCAGATATGTGTGCGTGCGCGCGACCTCATAGACTCCGCCAAACCCAAGGCCGAAAAACTCAACAGTTGAACTGGATTCTTCGTATTTACGATTAATGGCGCGCCACTCTTCTTGCCGCTCCCCGATTGACCCCTTGCTTTCGCTTAAATCAACCTGCGTTAACCCGACCACGCGGTTATAAGTCTTAGACCCCTCCGGCACCATATTAACAGCAATAGCCAAACCAAGAATCATCAAAATAAAAATCACAATTCCCCTAACCGGGAACCTAATAGCATTTAGCAAGAAATAAGCCGCCAATACGATGACAAAAAATGCCATTGTTGTGCGGTTAAAGTCCTCGATTGTTACTGAGATTAAAAATAATGTCAGAACAATAATCCATTTCGGAAACTTCTTAAGCATAAAAAGACATGCAAAGAATAGCGGGAAGTAGACGATAGCCCCGGCGATAGTAGGGTGGGACCTATGCAATGTCATATTCGAAATAAACCCTAAAACCCCCGAGCCCAGAATAATATAACCGCATGTATTGAGCAAAAATCGCATATCGATAGGCTTGTACTCGGCTTCTGATTGAAACCTTAATATGTTCATCCCAATCATTAAGAGGGGGATTGTGTCGTTCATAATTGTAAACGGCTTATTTCCAACCATAAGCCCCATAAACAGACCATGGGCAACCATGATAAAGAACACAAAAGCCATGCATGAGGTCACGTTAATCGTAAAACGTATATTCGATACTTTTTTAACAGAGAGCAGATAATCCACCGCAAGCATTAAATAAAATGCCCACTGCTTGTTTTGTCCTTGACTGAGAGAGCCTTGCCCCATTCCTATCTCAAAAATAACCTGCACCAGGAATTGAGAGAGGAATATATAAATAATGACCCGCTCTAATAAATTACGATCATAAAAATCACGAGCTGCGTTTCTTAAATTTGGCATTCTGATAGATTCTCACGGATCAAAATAAAAATGACACTACAGTGCTATTTACTATGCATCAATGAAATTTGAGACATTTCGAAAAGCTGCAAGCCCTAACGTCGAACAAACATGCCTTTATCATGGGCATAAAAAAGACAGGTTTAAGGAATGATGCCTTACACTTGTTTCTTAAATATATTCGTAAAAGGGGGAAGTAATGGCGGACAGACAGGGATTCGAACCCTGGATGGGCTTGCACCCATGCCGGTTTTCAAGACCGGTGCATTCAACCACTCTGCCATCTGTCCGGCTTTAATGTGATTAAGCATTGAATAAGATCCACTTTGTAGCGATTATTATATAGGTCTGTCTAGTCTAAATTCTAAAAAAACAGGGAAAAATTATGTTCTTTCTGCAATTACTCATTGGGGCGGTGTTAATATGTCTTACGGTTATCATTCATGCCGTTTTTCTTGACGCCCTTATACGCTGGGTTTGGCGCGTATCAAACACCGCACGTCTAATGTTTAAACGACACTGGAAAGTGCCATTACTGGCTGCGTCAGTGCTCGGCGTTTTTTGTGCTCATATTATACAAATCTGGATATGGGCTGCGTTCTATTTATATGTAGAGGCGCTCCCGAATTTAGAATCAGCGCTCTACTTTTCCACCTCAACCTTTACAACAGTGGGTTTTGGCGACGTCGTCTTAACGGAGCAGTGGAGACTTGTGAGTTCTTTTCAATCTGCGAACGGTTTTATCTTGTTTGGTTGGAGCACCGCCTTTATCTTCGAATTAATGTCGAGACTTTACGAACATGATTCCGGAGATTAGGGGAGCTTATTTTATGAACCGCATTGCACGCTTTTACGCCTGTGTTTTAACGACTTTACTTATTTCACCAGCCGCCCATGCAGACGCAAAATTCGATACATGGCTTAAGGATTTCAAAAAAGAGGCCATAAGCAAGGGCATTTCAGAAAGCATTGTTAATACAGCAATGAATGACGTGAAGCCGATCGCCAGAATCATAGAATTAGACCGCAAACAGCCCGAAGGCACGATGACCTTTGCAAAATACCAAAAACGGGTCATCACCAATGCGCGCATCCAACAGGGAAGACGCCTGTACAACGAACACAGAGAATTATTGGATAAAACCGCAAAGAAATACGGCGTTCCTGCACAATATATCGTTGCATTATGGGGTATTGAGACCAGTTACGGCAACAATACGGGCGGGTTTGACGTAGTTACCGCGCTTTCGACCCTTGCATATGACGGGCGCCGCAGCTCATATTTCAGAAAAGAGCTTATAAACGCGCTAAAAATCCTTGATGAGGGCCACATAACCCACGACAAAATGAAAGGCTCATGGGCCGGCGCAATGGGGCAGAACCAATTTATGCCATCCAGTTTCAAAAGCCTGGCCGTAGACGGTAACGATGATGGAAAGCGCGATATCTGGACGAGTTTGCCTGATGTGTTTGCGTCCAGCGCGAATTACCTGAGCAAGAACGGCTGGGTTGAAGATGAGCGCTGGGGTCGCCGCGTTAGACTTCCTAAAAATATGAACGAAAAAGATATCGGCCTTGATATTAAACATGACCTTCAAACATGGAAAAATAAAGGCGTTACGTTATTAGGTGGAGAGCCGATTCCCGTTGTTGCAGGTATGAAAGCCTCTGTTGTGGCACCTGATGGCATTAATGGGCCAACATATCTGGCATATCATAATTACCGCGTTATCATGCGATGGAACAAATCCACATATTTCGCAACATCTGTCGGCATTCTTGCCGATGCCATCGCACAATAAACACATAGCCCTTATCGGAGTATCATGCCCAGACAATCCCTATTTATTATCATGTTAATCGCTGTAGCCATTACGCTATCCGGGTGCTCAGAGATTGAACTGGCCTCTCATTTTGGAAAAAAAATGACAGGCAGCACAGTGAAATCCCAAGGGTATTATAAGGTTGGCTCACCTTATACAATCAAAGGGAAGCGATATTACCCCGCAGTGAATTACGGGTATAATGAAACGGGAATTGCCTCTTGGTATGGCCCCAATTTTCACGGGAAAATGACCGCCAACGGGGAACGTTTTGATGAAAATGAACTGACGGCAGCGCATAAAACACTTCCCTTACCAAGTATCGTTAGGGTCACAAACCTAGAAAACGGACGCTCTTTGATTGTACGGGTTAATGACCGCGGCCCGTATGCCCATGGCCGTATCATTGACATGTCCAAACGCTCGGCAGAGCTGTTGGGATTCCAAAATAAAGGTGTGGCCAAAGTACGTGTTCAGGTTCTCGAATCAGAAAGCAAAATGGTCGCGAATGTCGCAAAAAGCGGAAAGAGCACAAACGGCATGGAAGTTCCCATGAACAGGCCTAACTATCAATCACCAACAGTTCAAACTGCTGCGGTTAAAACGACAACGCCAACAGTACAACAAGCAAGCCTGCATAAAAGCACGGGACAAACAATTCCGGGACATGTCAAGCAAGGGAATTTCTACCCTGACCCTGTGATCTCAGAAGTCCCTGTAACCGCGCAATATATGTTTGTTCAGGTCGGGTCATTCTCCTCACGAGATGCCGCCATGCGTTATGCCAGCTCGCTTGATGGATTTGGAAGAGCACAAATTTATCCGGCAACAGTAAACGGAAAGCAATTTTATCGCGTACGATTCCCGGCCAAGCAAGTATCTGAAGCAGACACACTTCTTAACAAGCTTATCCAAGCCGGACATAAAAATGCCTTGATATTGGTGGATTAATCCGCCGAGTCATGTTTGAATATCACCATTAAAAACATGAAAGAGATTTTGTCGTGAGATATTCCATCAATATTGCTTGCTTCTTATTGCTTATATTTGCCCCATTAAGAATAGGGCATGCAGATACACTGACCACAACAGCCAAGCAAGCCATTATCATTGATTATGACACCGGCACGGTGCTGTTTGAAAAGAATGCTGATGAGAAAAAACCGACCTCATCTATGAGCAAGGTCATGACAATGTATGTCGTGTTTGATGCGTTGAAGCGGGGCGACCTGTCGCTAAGTGATGAATTATTGGTGAGCGAGAAGGCTTGGAAAAAAGGCGGCTCAAAAATGTTCATTGAGGTCGGAAAGAAAGTCAAAGTAGAAGACCTGATCCGAGGCGTTATCATTCAATCAGGAAATGATGCGACGATCGCTCTTGCTGAGGGGCTGGCAGGGAGTGAGGATGTTTTTGCACAAGCACTCAACCGTACTGCCAAAGAGCTTGGTATGAATGACAGCCATTTTAAGAATGCGAGCGGCTGGCCTGATCCTGACCATTATTCAACCGCGCGTGACCTTGCCACGCTGGGGACAGCCATCATTAAAAACTTCCCTGAATATTATGGATATTATTCTGAGAAGTCATTTAAGTATAACAACATAACCCAATCCAATCGGAACCCCTTACTTAACCTCAATATCGGTGCAGATGGAATCAAAACGGGTCACACCGAAGACGGGGGCTATGGTCTTATGGCCTCAGGTGTGGACAAAGATGACAGACGCGTTGTCATGGTGTTAAACGGCATGGCCAGCAAGAACGAACGCAAAACAGAGTCAGCGCGCCTTATGCAATGGGCGCTTAACAGCTTCAAAAAAGTATCATTATTTGAAGATAAATCATCTATCGTACAGGCGCCGGTTTACTTAGGCACAAGTTCACAGGTTCCTCTGGTGGCAAAAGAACCTGTGCATTTCGTGACACAAAAAATATTCTCTCGCGAAATAAAAATAGAAGTACAATATGACAGTCCGCTAAAGGCACCTATATCACAAGGGCAGCAAGTTGGGGTCATAAAGGTTCACATCCCGAAAGGGGAAACAATCGAAGTGCCGTTGGTTGCGATGCGCAATGTGGCAGAAATGGGCTTTCTTCCTAAATTGATACAAAAGGCGCGTTTACTGACTACGGGTGAAGGAAAATTCAAATAAATGGATGATTATAAGAGAGCTAGCCTGTTTATCACCCTTGAGGGTGGCGAGGGCTCAGGCAAAACGTCCCAAATTAATCGCTTGGCACAGGCCCTGACAGAGCAAGGGTACAGAGTTGTAACATCAAGAGAACCCGGTGGAACAGAAGAGGGGGAACGTATTCGTGACCTTCTGGTGCAGCGTGATGGTGGCAATTGGACACCTATGGCAGAGGTTCTTTTACTGAATGCGGCTCGCTCTATGCACATTAGTGAAATCATAAAGCCCGCTCTGGATAAGGGGAAAATCGTGATCTGTGATCGGTTCACGGACTCAACTGTTGCGTATCAGGGCTATGGGCGTGATATGAGCCTTGATAAAATCAAGGAAATCCAAGATGCGGTTGTCGGCAACACCGTTCCAAATTTAACATTCATCTTGGATATTGATGTTAAGGCAGGTCTTGAGAGGTCACAAAAAAGACTGGCCGGAAACAAGGGCGCAGAAAAAACCGAGGATCGTTTTGAACGCATGGAGATAGAGTTCCATGAAAAACTACGCCAAGGCTTCCTGACAATCGCGAAACAAGATCAAAAACGATATCATGTTTTAGATGCGACACGTTCGATCGATGAGATATCGGAGCACATGACACAGATAACACTTGAATGTCTTGAAAAAATAGGGGGATAATCACCCTATGAGTTTATTTGGAGATGAGATCGAAGAGCCGGTTGCCCGGCCTGATGATGCAGGAGCGGTTCTTCCGCCTGCCGATACATTGCTTGAACCTAAATCATCCACGCTGTGTCTGGGACATGAAGAGCAGGAAAAACTGTTCATTGAGCTTTATAAAAATAACAACTTGCCACATGCGATGGTTTTTCAAGGCCTGAAGGGGATCGGAAAAACCACTATGGCCTTCCGGCTGGCGCGATTTCTTTTGAAAAACGGAAAAGGGATGGATTCATCCGATGGGTTATTTGGCGGCGAAGCACTCCCCCAAGACATATCATCATTAGACGTTGCGCCTGATGATCCTGTCTTTAGACGCATCGCGTCAGGTGGGCATGCGGATTTGCTCTATATCCATCGTGGGTTTGATAAATCAAAGGGGAAACAGGATAATTCATTAAAAGTCGAAGCATTACGACAAATTGAACCGTTTTTGCGTAAAACTGCATCCGAAGGAGGCTGGCGTATTGTCATCATCGAAGATGCAGACACAATGAACCGTAATGCGCAAAATGCTATTCTAAAAATCCTTGAAGAGCCGCCTGCACATGTTCTAATCATTTTGGTAACCAACCGTCCGGGTAAATTGATCCCCACAATTCATTCACGCACAAGAAAGGTCACATTCGACTCATTAAGCGCAGATACAATGCATACGCTGATTGAAAAATATGGTGAGACGCTCTCTCATGACGATCTGGTTATTCTAAATGATCTCTCCGGCGGAAGCATCGGCGAAGCAATCAATTATATCGATAATGGCGGACTGGATATACTTAAAGACGTTCTGGATTATATGGATCATGCCCATAACGGAAGGGTTGAAAAGCTACACGAGCTGTCCGCGCGTCTGGGCGCACCGGCGCAAGACAAAGAATATCGTCTGTTTATTCACATTATGCAGTGGGTATATAGAAAAATGCTATTCCTCAAAGCAAGAAACAAGACAGATTTACCCGCATACTTAGAACGCCCCGTCACACAAGCTATTATCGGGTCACAGTCATTGGAATCTATTTTAAAAACTTGCGATTCATTACAGGCGCATTTTGAACGCATAGAATTTTCAAATCTAGACCGCAGAGACGCTGTACGTTCAGCATTTCTTATGATAAACGAATAGCACACACACCGCGCAGTAGGAGTACCATAAGTGAGTACAAAAGACCCGTTTTACATTACAACCGCGATTTCTTACGTCAACGGCGTCCCGCATTTGGGCCACGCATATGAATCGATTATGACCGATGTATTGGCGCGTTTTAAACGCCTTGACGGGTATGATGTGAAATTCCTGACCGGCACTGATGAGCATGGTGAAAAGGTGGCACAAACAGCCGAACAAAACGGCATGGAGCCTAAAGAATTCGCAGATCAAAATGCCGGAATTTTCCGCGAAATGACCCAAAAGTTAGGCATTTCTAATGATGATTTCATCAGAACAACAGAAGAGCGTCATTACAGCTCAGCCCAGGCTATCTGGCAAAAACTTCAGGATAATGGTGATATTTATCTCGGGAATTATGAAGGATGGTATTCGGTTCGTGAAGAGGCCTATTTCACTGAAGATGAGCTGACCGAAGGCGATGACGGGCAAAAATATACGCCGCTTGGTACAGAAGTGAAATGGGTGGAAGAGCCGAGCTATTTCTTTAAGCTCTCTGCATACACGGATCGCCTGATTGACTATTACAATGCAAACCTTCATGCCGTGCAACCAGACAGCCGCATGAATGAGATTATGAGCTTCTTAAAACAAGAGGGGGGCCTCAGTGACCTATCGATCTCTCGCCATAAAAGCCGCCTGAAATGGGGCATTCCTGTTCCGGGTGACGCGGACCATGTCATGTATGTTTGGTTGGATGCACTTACGAACTATATTACTGCGATTGGCTATCCCGATGAAAGTGCAGAGGAGTTCCAAAAATATTGGCCTGCAAATTATCACGTAATCGGTAAGGACATCACGCGCTTCCACGCGATTTACTGGCCGGCCTTCCTTATGTCTGCAAATTTGCCTCTGCCGGAGGTCATTTTCGCTCACGGCTTTATTAATGTCGGTGGAGCCAAAATGTCAAAGTCAGTCGGTAACGTTTTATCACCTGATGACCTTGTAGAAACTTATGGGCTTGATCAAATTCGCTATTTCTTGATGCGCGAAGTTGCGCACGGTAATGACGGTAACTTTTCGCATGCACAAGCCGTGCAGCGTATCAATGCAGACCTTGCCAATGGACTGGGGAATTTGGCGCAGCGCACCTTATCGATGATACATAAAAACTGTGATGCACAAATCCCTGCGCCAGGTGATATTAAAGAAGAAGACCGTGAATTGCTGCACAAAGCATACACTCTAGTGGAAAATGCGCGGCAGTATTTCAACGACATGAAGTTTAATCGTGGCCTTGAACATATATGGACGGTGGTCGCAGCCTGTGATGCCTATATTGACGCGCAAGCCCCTTGGAAGCTTAAGAAAACAGACACCGCGCGCATGGAAACTGTTCTTTACGTTCTTGCCGAGGCAATACGTTGCTTGGCGATTATTGTGCAGCCTGTGATGCCGCACAACGCACCAAAAATACTTGATCAAATGGACGTGCCAAATGATGCGCGCACATTTGCACATATTTCTGAGGAGTATACATTAAAAGCGGGCACGAAAATTGAAAAGCCACAAGGCGTTTTCCCGCGTATCGTAGAAGATGAGGCTGCAGCATAATGTGGATCGACTCGCACTGCCATCTAAACCATACAAATATTGAAGGTAAGGGCACGCCTGACGTTCTTATCAAAGCAGCAAATGATGCGGGCGTCGACGGTATGGTAACAATATGTTGCCGTATGTCGGAAGAAGTTGATCAGCTCCTACAAATTACGTCCGAAAATAAAAACGTCTGGTGCAGTGTCGGCACCCACCCGCATGATGCAGGGTTGGATGCAGAAAAAGCATTCTCACAAGATCAAATTGTTAAAATGGTTCAGGACAATGATAATGTTGTCGCGATCGGGGAAACAGGCTTAGACTACTTCTATGATAACTCCCCCAGAGAAGACCAGCAAGCATCATTCAGAAAACACATCCGCGCCTGTATTGAGGCAGATGCACCGATGGTCGTGCACACACGGGATGCAGAAGACGACACAGCCAAAATCATGGAAGAAGAGGGCGCAAATACACGATTAAGCGGCGTTATGCATTGCTTTAGCTCTAAACAATGGCTCGCGGAAAAGGCCCTCGATATGGGGTTTTACATTTCCTTTTCCGGTATGGTGACGTTTAAGAAAGCTGAAGAGCTCCGTGAGACCGCTAAAATCGTTCCATTAGATAAGGTTTTGATCGAAACAGATGCGCCGTTTCTTGCGCCGATGCCTCACCGCGGAAAAACAAATGAACCCGCATTTGTGGCGCACACAGGCGCATTTCTGGCGGATCTTTACGGACTGGAAACCGAAGAATTCGCAAAGATAACAACCGAAAACTTTTTTAGACTATTTAAAAAGGCAAAGCTTGCATGAGCTTAAAAATCACTATTCTGGGCTGTGGCAATTCATCCGGCGTTCCGGCGATCGGTAACTATTGGGGGACATGTGATCCCGAAGAACCTAAAAACAGGCGCTTTAAATGCTCATTGGCGGTTCAGTCAGAACAATCGACTATCGTGCTTGATACAGGCGCAGACTTTCGCAGTCAGTTAAATACATTTGATATCACCAACCTTGATGGGGTGTTTTACACGCATGAACATAGCGACCATTGTCATGGCATCGATGATTTACGTTCATTTTTCTTCCGTAACGGGCGCACCCCGATCCCTGTATTCGGCAGACACAGCGCTCTAAATGACATTAAAGAGCGCTTTGGCTATCTCTTTGAAGGCGGAAATCATGCCTATTTCTACCCCGTCATTTTAAATGACACGGCTTTTGCGCCAGAACAGTTCGGCCAATCACAACGATTTCAGGATATAGAATATATTCCATTTGAAATGGATCATGCGACATGCACCACGGTTGGTTATCGATTTGATGATATTTCCTATTGTGTGGATATGAAACGTCTTGATCAAAAGGCGCTTGATGTCATCAAAGGGTCACGCATCTGGATCGTCGATGGAGCCGGATATGAAAACCCTGATAACGATGTACATGCGTGCCTAAGCCAAATTTATGAATATAATGAATATGTTAAGGCAAAAGAAGTTTATATTACCTGCCTATCATCCATGATGGATTATCAAACACTGCTTAATGAATTACCGTCAGGATATTTCCCTGCATATGACGGCCTAGTGTTTGAAACAGAGGGGTAAAACCGCATTTCATCCCGGGGAGGGTTAATTAATGCTGGCTAAAAATGCTTTGAAACCGATGATTTTACTATCTCTGCTGACGGCGGGGATATGTATCTATTTTTGGACGACATCACGCTACCCGGACTTATCCGTCAAAGCCGTTTTGGGCGGGAACTCACCCCTTGCCAGCCTTGGCTTTTCCCCGATTATAGAAATCGACAGTACCTTCACATTCTGGCAGAAAGTCTTCGCCGATACATTGAATTGGATGCACACCAATAAGAAGGGGATGACCTTTTCATTTTTTGCAGGAGCCTGTTTCCTTAGCCTGATACCGCTTTTGAAAAGAAAATCATTTAAGCGCGGGTTCAGCAACAGTGTCTTTGGTCTTGCGATTGGCGCGCCGCTTGGTGTGTGTGTGAATTGCGCAGCGCCCATTGCCCGATCATTACATGCCGCGGGGACGAGCCTGCAGACGTCTTTATCCGCGCTGATTGCCTCACCGACCCTGAATATCGTGGTTACGGTGATGGCGTTTTCAATGTTCCCGTTCTATTTGGTTGCAATCAAACTGACCCTGACTTTGGTGTTTATATTGATGATCATCCCGATCGCATGTCATTATTTGTTTCCGGAGGAAACCGCCAAACAAAATCAGGCTGATAGATGTGAAATTGAAACAGCCATTGACCAAAGCCTAAGTGAAGCGCAGGCAACATGGCTTGGCGCATTTTGGTGGCTGATTAAAACCTACGTAAAGAACTTCCTGTTTCTACTGAAAGTCGCGCTTCCATTTATGATTTTGGCAGGTTTTTTAGGCTCGCTTTGCACCACATTGATTGACTGGAGTGCGATCCAAAACATCAATAACAACCTCAGTACAGGCGCAATGATTGCCACGATGGTTGGGCTTTCTGTCTTTGGCGCACTTTTGCCGTCGCCGATGTCCTTTGACGTGATTTTATCCTCGGTTCTGTTGCAGGCAGGCGTGCCCATACAATATGTCGCGGTATTCTTATTTACGCTCGGCTCATTCAGTATCTATGCGTTTCTTATCATATGGCGGTCAGTTTCCCTGCGGGTTGCGTCATTTTTGTATCTCACGACCGCGGCGCTTGGCCTGTTTGCGGGGTTTTTGACGATTCACTTCGAAGATGCATCTGTATCAAATACCTATAGCACCTTGAGCATTGCCCCATCTGAGAGTTCTGAGAGTCAAATAGAAGCAAACGAAGAAAACTACTATGATCCTATTAAGCCACGCACTGATAAGGCCCTGAGCTACGCTGAATTAAAGCCTATTCTTGATCAACACCGCATAGATTATAGCCCTGTTCAAGACGAAGATGCCTATGATTTGCCCGCTGATATATCCCTGCAATCAATAGCATTTCAGCCACAAAAAATTCAGAACACTACCACTCCATTCACATATAAAAACGGCGAAGATATAGGGATCTTGCAGCCCTATGAGGTTTCATATACTTCGGGCCTGTCTGACTTTGTCGCAGGTAACACTATGTCAGTGGCCGCCGCAGATGTTCATAATGACGGTTGGCCTGATATTTTATTAATGGGTGATCATGAAATCCGCCCGAATTTAATCCTATACGCCAATATCAATGGTGAAAAATTCATCCGACAAGACATTCCCTGGCCTAAAGACGCAGAGAATGAGGCGATTAACGTTGCCCTGATTGATTTAGACGGCGATCAATGGAAAGACATTGTCTTCTCAACATATGAAGGAAAAAATTACGTTATTTATAACGAGGAGGGGGCTTTCCCCCCTCAGAACGTACAAACCCTTTCCGATCATGACGGAACAACGGTCAGCATGTCTTTCGGAGATATTGATAATGACGGTGATTTGGATATCTTTATGGGGAATTGGAGTGTCGGCCCACTATACATAAACGCACCAAAATCAAAAAATTACATTCTAAAACAAACTGATAAAAGATCTTTCTCAAGTGAAAAACTACCCGGACTGAATGGTGAAACGCTCAGTAGCTTATTTCATGATTTTAATGATGACGGCTACCTTGATCTCTATATCGGCAATGATTTTCTACGCGATGATTACTCTGATCTGATTCTGTTAAATAACAAAAACGGAACCTTCAGTTTCGATAATGATTTAGCAAAGCAGCTTGTAGGAGGGCAAACCACCATGAGCGTAGATATAGGGGACATTGATAATGATCTAAACCCGGATATCTATATCGGGCAGATCGCATATACGGGTCAATTTATGCGATCTATGTCAAAAATTGCGGATCGCCAAATATCTTACGATTCATACTGCGCAGCGAGTCAAAGAGCCGAAGATGAGAATTGTGAATCGGAAATGCGCCTAAAACAATCAATCTCAAAAGGTACGCACTATATCAGTGACGCATGTGACACCATCAAAAACGATTCAGACAAAGCCAAATGCGTCAGACATGTGATGGCATATAAATATTTCTGCGATACACGAAATATGTTCTCAAACAGTAAGAATTACGTCGACAAAACATCACCGCGCTACCAAAGTTTCTGTAACAGCATGGGCACGGCAGAAGAAAATATTCCTGAAAATTATGATTTTGACGGGCATATCAGAATAGCGAACAGTTCTTTACATAACGTATTGTTGCGAAAATCATCAGAAGCAGGGCGCCCGCACTACAGAAACGAAGCCAATGAACGCGGCGTCGGTTATGGTGCCTGGACGTGGAATGCACGCTTTGCAGACTTAGATAATGATGGCTGGCAGGATTTATATGTCGCAAACGGCTATAGCATGCCGATGACGCTCTCTACGAATATCTTTTACAGAAACACCGGCAACGGGAATTTTGCAGATGCGACCAAAGAATTTGGTTTTGAAAATTATACACCAACCAGCGCATATAGCTTGATCGACATAGATCAAGATGGCGACCTTGATTTGATTAATAACGCAAATGACGCGCCCGTTTATGCCTATATCAATAACAACACAGACGGACATTCAATCAGCTTTGAATTGCTTGATTTCAAAACATCGAATCTCAGCGCTCTGAACGCAACTGTGTCGATACATTACACAGATGGAACGTCACAGCGTGCATTTCAACAGCAGCGCATTATTAAAGGCAGCGGCGGTTACAGATCATATAATGAGCCTGCAGCGCATTTCGGCCTTGGTAAGACGGCAGACATAGATGAGGTGCGTATAAAGTGGCCGGACGGATCGACAAGCTCACTTAAAGGTGAATTCTTGGCAGGACAAAAATACCTCATTACAAGAAAATAGAATCACAGAAATCAGACGCCCGACCTTCAACCAAGAGGCAACCAAACATCCACATCAGCCATTCGAACACATCTGTATGTAAACGAAGCTTCTTGCAATAAAAATAAAATGCCTCAGGCATAAACGTTAATATCACAAGCGAGGATCAGGCCATTTAAATAAGTTAACAAGCCCCCTATTTACAAATACATTTTATTTTCCATAATATATATTATCACATATTTATTATATATTCTCTGCTGATCAAAACCAGATTTCTCGCTCGCCACTGATAACACTAAACCATTGCTTTATAACGAATATATTCGCACTGCCTGTTACATTATCTTGGTTCGTCATATGTATCATCTCAATAATATTAAAACCCAATATTCTGGCAATTATTATATTAATAGGTGCCATCTCTCATGAGAAATTCCGTTTAGATTTTATCAAAATAGAACACACCAAGAGCGATATTATGGAGCGGATCGCCCTTTTTAGATCAAATTAAAACACAGATAAATACAACCCATAGTAATAAACAGTAACAACCTATGGTTTTATTTGCCCTGTTCTTTTGTAGATAAATAAAAGGGGAAGCCTTTACTTGTTTTTATAACAACACAAAAATGTTATTACTATAACTGTCTAGCAGACAATCGCCTGCGTACTACTTAGTTACGTATCCCTAAAGGATTCTGAGATTCGTAACGACACAAATTCAGTTAAATAAAAACTGTTAATTGAGAGGGAAATCCATGGTAGCAGAAAAAGAAACATCTACTCACCAACAAGTCAGTCAGACCACATCATCTAATAACATGCTTGAGGAACGCCTTGGCTTCGTTGGCATGGATGAAGAAACACGCAGGCACCTTAGAAACGTTAAGCCTGTTTTGGATAAGCACCTCCCTACTATATTAGACAGCTTTTACAGAACAATTGGCAAATGGCCGAATCTGGATTCACATTTCAAAGATCAGAAAATGAAAGATTCTGCTAAAACGCGACAATTTGACCACTGGTCAACCATTGTTACAGCTAAGTTTGATAAAGAGTACCAAGATTCTGCAACGCGTATTGGCCATACCCACAATCGGATCGGCCTTGCCCCACAATGGTATATTGGCGGGTATGCCGCACTTATGTCAGGTGTACTGTCAGCATTATGTAGCGAGCATCTAAGCTCTGGCCGCCTGGGGGGCAGCAAAAAGAATAATGAAATTTTTGAACAATCAGCAATCGCGTTTTTAAAAGCCGCCCTACTCGATATGGATATGGCCATATCAACCTATTTCAGCGCAGGTAAAGAAGATTTCGAAAACCACCTGAAAAACATGACAGATGACTTCGATAAAAATGTAGCCGTCTTCATAAAAGAATTATCAACCGCCACAGATGATTTGAAAACAACCGCACAAACACTGGAATCTTTGGCAAATAACGGACAAAGCAAAGCAACGCAGCTTGGCCAAGCCGCCGCCGTATCTGCCGAAAATGTCAGTACAGTGGCAAGCGCATCAGAGGAAATGTCTGCCTCTATCAATGAAATTAATCAGCAAATAACCAAAGCCAGTAAGATTTCGAACGAAGCCGTTGAAAAGTCCAAAGAGGCCAGCTCTGCAGTTATGGAACTGCAAGGATCCTCAGAACAAATTGGCGATGTTATTAGCTTGATTCAAGACATTGCGGAGCAAACCAACCTCCTCGCCCTGAATGCAACTATTGAAGCCGCACGCGCAGGTGAGGCAGGCAAAGGCTTTGCTGTGGTGGCTAGTGAAGTTAAGTCTCTGGCCTCAGAGACTTCAAAGGCAACAGACACCATCGCCGGACAAATTAAGGCCATTCAAGATTCTACCGAAAATACAGTTAATGTGATCGAAGAAGTCTCTCAACAGATCAATAGCATCTATGAAATCGCCCTCACCATATCCGCGGCGATGGAAGAACAGTCGGCAACCATTCAGGAAGTGGTTAAGAGCACCCACTCTGCCGCTGAAAAGACCGAGCAAGTGAACAGCATCACGCAAGACGTCGCGCACGGTGCAAATGATACGTTGAATGCGTCGTCTACTGTCAGCAGCGCCGCGGCAGACCTTGCCTCGCGCACAGAAAACCTTCGCGGTGTCGTTGAAGTTTTCCTATCCAATCTAAAGTCAGCCTAGGTAATTTATACAAGGAGTACCCCCAAAATGACCAAATGCCTCATAGTCGACGATGTTGAAGTAACGCGTTTTACTGCCTCACAATACCTTAAGGATTTAGGGATTGAAGCCCTAATCGCGGAGACAGCCGATGCTGCTTTTAACACACTCAAGACCAACAATGTTGATGTCGTCTTACTTGACTGGCACTTAGGAGCAGATACCAGCGGTATCGAGCTGATTAAGGAAATCCGCCAAACATCTAATAATAATGTCGCGATCATCATTTTCAGCGGTGTTGAAAAACAAGAAAGTGCGAGTATTGCACTGGAAGCCGGCGCGAACAGCTTTTTGGAAAAACCGACAACAAAAGAGAAATTAAAATCCTGTTTGCAAGGTCTGGGTATTCAAACCGCTTAAATATCTCATTTTATTTATGGAACGTGAATAATAATGAGCGCAGATAATATCAACCTTACGCATACTCAAATCAGGTTATTCGTCTTAGGGGTCGGCCTCAGTGTCATAACCATGAGTACGATTGTATTGTATGGTTGGCTTGTAAAAAGCCAAGCCATCGTTACTGTTCTTCATGGGCATGCCCCAATGCAATTCAACACTGCATTATGCCTGTTTATATCCGCATTAGGCATGATAAGCCTGCAGGAAAAAAAGTATTTACTCTCAAGGCTTTGCGCCATGCTTGTCATCGCAATAAGCGGGATATCGCTTGTTGAGTATTTTAATGGCACCAATATAGGGCTCGATGAATTTTTCGCTGAGGCGTTTGTAAGCTCCAAAACCTCACATCCGGGGCGCATGTCCCCAAACACAGCCATCGGGTTTATTATATGTGCGGCTTGCATGCATCTGAGCCGCAATCCTATTTGGCTTATGGCAGCATCCAGTTCGATTATCTTTCTTGCGATCGTCTCCTTGGTCGCAAATTTCGCGTCGCTAGATGGCTTATACGGTGTCGCGTCACTAAGCCGAATGGCGATCCACACAAGTATTGGATTTTTACTGTTAGGGCTTGGCTTCCTTTCCCTATCAAAGCACTCAATTAAATCAAACTATCAAAGAGACTTTAATTTTTGGTCCGTTTTACCCATTGTCATTTTCTCTGCCCTACTGACGATCACGGCCTCTATAACAATCAACCTACAGGAAATCCTTTCAAAGGAAAATAATGCTTATTTTCAAGGGCTTATATCAGAAAGTGAGCATGTAATCTTAGAAAGGTTTCACCTTTACGAACAAACACTCATGGGCGGCGTCGGTTTTATACATGCATCAAAACATATTGAGACAGCGGAGTGGCGGGAATATGTAGACTTTCTGGATATTCACAAACGCCTGCCCGGAATTAACGGGATCGGCTATATAGAACCATCCTCGCCTGACAATCAAACACATGATGAAAATGATATTCAGCTTATCATCAAGCACATAGAGCCTGCGGAACAAAACCAAGCCTTAAAGAAAAACGGCATCAATCATGATACCAACATTCGTAACGCGGCAATAACGTCAAAGCAAAGCGGCACACCTATCATTGCCAAAACACAGCCATACACAAACGGTTACAGAACATCTGAATTCATAATCATGGCCCCGATATACACTGATTTAATACACACGAAAGAGCACCGAAGCGAAGGACATTTCAGAGGCTGGATTTTTGCTCCGTTTATCGCACGAAGTTTTTTTAATGATATCCCGCAAGCGTCAGGAAATCAGTTGAATTTCAAAGTATACGAAACCGAAGACTCCGTTGCTAACACGTTATTTTATGAACATATCGATCAGGGCGTTTGGGACACGAAATCCCAATACTCACATAAAAGTACAATTGAGTTATTCAACAAGGACGAGCGCTGGACAATTCTCTGGGCCCCCTCCTCTAATTTCAAGCCACCGGTTGAAAATGTCACGGTGATAACATCCACTTTCTTTGTGATCGGAACGGTGATTTCTCTTGTGCTTGCTGAATTTTTCTATCTTCTCTCAACATTATATGGCGGTAGCGTTCGTGACCTCAGAAAAGCAATACAACGAGCAGAAAACGCACTGGAAGCAAAATCACAGTTCCTCGCAAATATGAGCCATGAAATCAGAACCCCCATGAACGGTATTATGGGCACGATTGAACTTATCAAAGAAACAGGATTAACAGATCAACAACTAAAATATGCCAATATCATTCGCTCCTCCGGGAAAACTTTGTTGGAAATCCTTAATGAAATTTTGGATTTTTCCAAAATCGAAGCCGGTAAATTCGAGCTGCATCCATCCCCTTTCAACCTCAGTAAATCATTAGAAGAGCAAGTCGCACTTCTTCAACCGCTGGCACAAGAAAAGCGCATGGAAATAACATATGAACTGGATGGTCGCCTGCCCCGTTATATCGTTGCAGACGAGGTTCGCGTTAAACAAATTGTGACGAACTTTATCAGTAATGCCTTAAAATTCACGGATGAAGGGCTAATCACATTAAATATTTCACGCGCCCCTGATAACAACACAATAAAGTTTACAGTGACTGATACAGGGCTTGGCATCCCGAAAGATCAACAAGACCGCATCTTTGGCACGTTCACACAAATTCAAAGCGATGTCGGCCACAAACCGCAAGGGACGGGCTTAGGGCTGGCGATTAGCAAGCACTTAACAGGCATGATGGGCGGTGATATCGGGGTTATTAGTGAACATGGCCAAGGGGCGAGTTTCTGGTTCACAATCCCCTTGGAAGAGCCGACGCGGGAGCAGATCAAGGAAGTAGAATCACGCAGTGCCGCCGAAAACAATCTGATTGATGCCAACTTTGCCGCCAAAATTCTGATCGCCGAAGACGTTATTACAAACCAGTTTGTCGTCACAAACATCTTATCCAGCCTGGGCTGCGAGACTGAGATCGCCCATAACGGGAAGGAAGCCTTTGAGATGTGCTGGGAAAACACATATGACCTTATCCTCATGGACTGTCAAATGCCTGTTATGGACGGTTATGAAGCCACACAAAGGATCAAAGCATCAAAGAAAGATTTACCGATTGTTGCACTTACGGCAAACGCGGTCACTGGTGATAGGGAAAAATGCCTTAAGGCGGGTATGGATGATTTCATCACAAAACCCATCAGCAAAGCAGACATCGTAGTCGTATTGGAAACATGGGTTCCTCACACAAAAAGGGAGAAAACATAATGACCGTAGATAAAGATAGCATCAACACCGCAGTCAGCGCCTTTGGCCCACATGCGCAACAATTTGCCACCCTGACCTTGGCCGATGCAAACCGCCTGTTTGAAGAGTTAGTGCAGGCCCTTGATAATGACAATGCGCATGAAGCAGGAATAGCCGCGCACTCCCTGAAATCTATTATGAAACAGACAGGTGCAATGTCTCTGGCCGATGTTACATTTACGATAGAGCAAGCAGGAAAAAACAACGACCTCGCCACATGCAAGCAAGCACTGCCCGCCCTGCAAGAAAATTTTGCGTCCGTAAAACAACATCTCGAAACACTCACGGCCTAGCAAAAATTCTAAGGCTCCACCTAAATTGCAAAAAAACGCCGCCCTATTTAAAAGGCGGCGCTTAACAAAGCTTATAATCACGATAAATTAATTATAGCGATCTTGATCGGCATTCGCCGGCTTATCAGATAATTCATAAGCGGCTTTCCACTCTTTCAAGCTGATTAAGTTATCATCATCCGTATCTAACGCCTGATAACCTTTTTCAATGAATTCCTTTGCAGACAGGCCATTCATATTTTTATCAAACTTGGACAAGCCGGAAATCTCAACGAATGTCTCATAGTCATATTGAATATCTTCGTTTTTACCATCATCATCACTATCAATATATGTCAGTGTTTTCACCTCCATCGGGATAATGGTCATCACAGTCTTGTGATCCCATTCAATGTTATCAATCATTTGGTTTCCGTCCCTATCAAAGCTTTTAAATAGGCGTTCACCGATTTCTTGTTTCGTGAAATCTCCGTCATTATTCAGGTCAAACGCTGAAAAATTAACTTCTTCGATATTTGGCAAAGCTTTTTGCTCTACTGTCATTTCAGTCTTTACAGTTTCCGCCTGAGCCACAAAACTCGGTGCCATTAAAGCCGTTAATACAGCAGCCCCTGTCATATATTTATAAAACATAATTATTTCCTTTCTACGTTTTTATAACCGTCTGACTTTCCAACGATTTATGGCGCAATAAGTTCAAAAAAAGTGCCCGCACTATATAAATACGGGCACTTCATCATGATAAATAATCAATATTATTAAGCAGCATCCTTAATCGAATCTTTGATGGCTTTCATATAATCATGGCTTTTTTTCAAAGCGTTAAGCTCTCCTGCCAACATCGTCTTTGTTTCCGGTAGGAAAACATCATTAGCCACAGCATCTTCCATTGAATGCAAACATCTGTCTTCTGCTTCCTCCAGATGCGTTACCAATGTTTTATCCGGATTAGAGCTGATTTTACTCATCAAAATTCCGAATGTTTCCTGCGCTTTACCGACGACAGTTTCTTCGGCTTCAGACGTTCCTCCATTTGCAAGGATCTTCCCATGAATGGTTTGATACACATCTCTATGTAGCTGTTCCAGATCAAGGAATGTCTTCTTAAGCGCATTGCTCTCAACCTCATCATGAGCCTCATGATAAAACTCGCTGGCATCTTTATTAATATTGGCCAGTTTTTGAAGTTCTTTATTTTCTTGCATAAGCATTACTTATATCTCCTTTTCGTTTCAGCTATGCCCAGCCAACAAAACAATGGCACATAAGTTCCATACATATATAAGGGCAACAACGCCCTGCCCGCCTGTTACAAAACTGAAACAGAGTTTTACCAATCTGAAACAATTCAGGCATTTTTCTGATACAGAAGCACCGTAGACTTTTTTGCATGACAACAACTTACGAGGTGTAAAAAATGTCTTATGTACCACAACATGTAAAAGCGAATACAAACTCTAATTTTAATGATGCATATGTAAAGAGAGGCACAAAACGTAGTGAACACGTTCTCGCTTTACGTGCACGAGAGAGTAAGATCGCGAACGTTGGGGCGCTTATAGAGCAACTGGCGACGTTGTGCGAAAAAGCCAAGCGTCAGACAGGCAATATAGATTACATTGACTTGCGCCTTGTAAAATAAGGACACACACATACTGATAATATTCAGTTTCTCTCTTACTAGATAACTTACCGGACCCAGTGTCCGGTATTTTTTTTATTTTTTTGGAACAATACGAACACGCATCCGTTGGCAGGGCATAACGAGCGAATGAAAAGGAGACTAGAAATGAAAAAGCTACTTTTAACTGCTGTATCAGCAACTGCACTATTAACTGCCGGTGGTGCTATCGCCGCAGGTGATCGTACTCAAAACCAGAGTGACACACCTACGGTAACAACCGAAGACGTTAAAAAAGGTTGGGAAGATACAAAAGATGCTGTGTCTAACGCTGCAAGCGAAACTAAGGAAACTGTTTCAGAAGCGGCCAAAGATGCAACGAATGCAACGAAAGAAGCATATTCCGATCTTAAAGATGCGCTTTCAAAAGAACAAAAGCAAGCTGCATCAAATGTTGGTACAACCAATGTTCAAATTCAAAAAGAATCTTTGGCAAGCAACATGATCGGCCAAACCGTAATGAATACTGCAAATGAGCGTATTGGTCAGGTTAATGATATTATCCTTGATAAGGATGGCGACGTAGAACTTGTGATCATTGGCGATGGAGACTATTTCGGTGT
Organism: Alcanivorax sp.; assembly: GCA_051967755.1. Lineage (GTDB taxonomy): Bacteria > Pseudomonadota > Alphaproteobacteria > Micavibrionales > Micavibrionaceae > UBA1672. The sequence goes on along the minus strand of JBQDYD010000003.1, from coordinate 305,020 downwards.
CGGTAAAGAAGTTGCCATAAATTACGAACTTGTATCCAAAACAGATGACAAGGGTGTTGTTGCCCCATTGACGGAAGAAGCAATCGAAAGAGCCGTTGAATTCTCTTACGTAGCAAGCAAGGACGCCAATGTTCAGGTTATGCCGAAAGATGCAATCAGCGTAAACCAAGCTCTGGATGGTAAAATTGTTGACCCACAAGGTAAAACCTTGGCAAGCATCGACGATATTATCATTGAAGATGGCGACGTTGAGCAGTTTGTAATTGCATATAACGAGACGTTGGGTATGGGCGGTCAACAAGCAGCACTAAGCTTTGATGATGTTACGCCAATGCACAAAAACGGTAAGACTCTGTTTAGTTTGAATGCTGAAAAGTCTGCAATGTTTAGACAGTTTGCAAACACAGCCAAGAACTAATCATTAACACTATCCCTCTGCCCTCTTTTAAACGGAGGGCAGGGGTTATTTTTTAACCACTAAAACGAAGGAGATATATTATGAATAGCGATATTATTGCCGGTAACTGGAAGCAGTTAAAAGGTGATGTCCAGAAAACATGGGGCAAACTAACCGATGACCAGTTAGATCAGGTAGAAGGTAACCGTGAAAAGTTAAACGGGATTCTTCAAGAACAATATGGCCTTGCAAAAGATGAGGCAGAAAAACAAATCAAAGAATTTGAAAGAAGAATGGCCGCTTAAACACGGTTTATTAAAAATCAGATAGATTTCATACAAAACCCCTTGGGAACGCAATTCCCTGGGGTTTTTCAATGCTTTATGGAACAAATCTAAGGTTCAGACCGTTTGTATATTGAAAGAAATAAAAAAAGGAAAAAATCATGACATCGACAGCACAAGAAAGAGATATTGTTCAAATTCTATTTGCTATCTTACTCCCCCCCTTAGGCGTTGCCTTAGCAACAGGTATTAACGCAACATTCTGGATCAATGTTGTTCTGACAATATTGGGTTATATACCGGGCATTATTCACGCCGTTTACATTATTGCAAAACGTTAAAAGCAGGAGGTAAGACCATGAAAAACTACGACAAATCAAATCCGCCTGTTTTGGAAGATGACCACTATCAACCCTATGCCAAACGCACCGTCAGTACGATTTTTACATTTGCATTCGTCTTGGCGGCGATTGTGGGATTTGTACTCTGGTCAGCCGGAGGAGATGATGACTCCTCCTCTTCTGCACGAAACGGACAACAAACTGCGCAAAACGGCTCATTGGACACTGAAAGAAACAGATCGAAAGACGAAGACCTTGTCGAAAGCAGTGTCGACTTTGTAAAAGATACAGTGAGCTCTATCGCTGGTGAGGGAACAGGGATGGCAACATCAAAAGCGAACCAAGTATTGGAACAAAATGCCAGTGCACTAGCGAGCATGAATTCTGGTGAACGATACACCGTAGCCAGCGTAATCGGACAAAATGTTCAAGATTCCGAGCGCGAGCAAGTCGGTAAAATAGAAGATATCATCATTAACAAAGAAACAGGTGATGCCCAGGTAATCGTTGTTGATTCAGAGGGGCAAGGATACCAAAACAGCCTTAAAGAGCTTGGTTTTGATGATGTGCGTAAACAAACACCGTCCGGCGCCGTCTATTTGAATGTCACAAGCAGTGAGTTCACATCAAACCCGGAATTTTCATACGATGAACAACCGGAGATGTATCTTAGCTTGAGAGATCTGCATGACGGCCAAGTATTAGATGTTGATGGTAAAGTTGCAGGAGAGGTAAGAACAGTGGTTTATAGAAATGCAGAAGCGCAAAAAATATACTTTTTGCTAAAACCGTCACTCTCACCGACGCAACAACCTGTTGAATTTGGCCTCCCCTTTGAAGATGTTGAGATCATCCAGAATGAAGATGGCTATGACATAAAGCTTAGCAAGGCGCAGACAGAAGCACTAGCAGAACAGCTGTTCACGCAATAAGTCATATATTACACATGATAGAAAACCGAATACGGCTGCCCAACCAGGCGGCCGTATTTATTATTTTGTAATTTCAAAGCTATCAACAACACCAAATTCATTGTCATCGTGACTAAATGTCAAAATACGAAGGTCTTGGCCCGCAAGCTCTATCAGATTAAAGCCGTTATTTTGCTCCCGTACACGTGAAGAAAGAGCCGTAGACGCACCGACATGTAGTATCTTATCGCCCGGCACAACGCCTGACTGTTGTAAATTAATGCCTGCATGGTGCGTATGCCCCGTTAGAACAATATCAACCCCTGCCTGCGCCAATGTCTTCAACGCCTTGTCACGCCCGAAAACAGCAACATTTAAAGGGCTTTTGGCGATATCAAAGCACAAAGGGTGATGCATAACGCATATATTCCAATGTGCCGGCGGATTTTCGGTAAAAACCCGCTCTATTTCCTTGCATTGTGCCGTTGAGATAGCACCATTGGCCCAATTCCAATGCGGAACAGCACGGCGCGCAGTATTTACCCCCACGATCAACGCTTCGTTGTTTTGAAACACCGGGCACAGATCGTCGCTAATGTGTTCCTGATATTGCTTATAAGGCGTAAAAAAACGACTAAACACATTATATGCGGGTATATCGTGATTTCCCGGTACGGATAAAAAAGGCACGTTAAGCGCATCCAGAAAAGCTTTGGCTTCTACAAACTCTTCTCGCAGAGCTCTTTGTGTCAGATCACCGCTGACTATAATTAAATCCGCCCCGATGCCTTCTATAGAAGATAAAAGCGTTTTAACCACATTAGGGCGCTGGGTACCAAAATGTAGGTCTGAGATATGAATAATCTTCATATGACCTCCTCCTTTGCATATTTAATCAGGATATTTAGCGTATTTAAGTACTATTACAGCCACATTGGCACAACGGCGCATAACACCGCCGCCTGAATATAACCAAGCAGGATTAACGCGCCGTCACGCGCACTAAAACCAATGCCAATCCAAAGAATAGCAGAACCAAACAGCGCAGGTGCCATAGGAATAAACCCGACAGTTATAATCGCGATAGATAAAGCAATCGCAACAATTGCGGATATTTGCTTCATAATACCCTTTGTCAAAAGCTCCAGACGCGGGTGTATATATTTATCAATCTTTTGAATATACGGTTTTGCTTTGCCCACGGCGGACTTGTACTTTTCTTCAGAAAACTCGAAATTTTTAATCTTGTTTGGTATCCAAGGACTTTCACGCCCGAAAACGATTTGAACTGCAATTAAAAAAAGCAAAATCCCGCATGCCGCAGGCACACCCGGAATCGCACCGGTTGGCAGTATTGTTATCATAGCAGGAGCAATAAAGAATGCTCCAAACCCCTTGTGCTTCAAGGATTCCAGCACATCACCAACAGATACATTGCCATTTCCGTTTTGGTCTTTTGCATCTTCCAGTTTGTCATATATTTCCATAGCGCCGCTCATAATTATACAGCCCTCAATTCATGTGTAGAAGATGAAGTGACCGGAACCAGCAGCGGAAGCGCTGAGGGTTTTATTCGACACTCCAACGGAGTTTTCATCACAACAGTTTCACCATCAAGTGAAAGTAACTGCCTGTCTTGCTTTGTGAAAATACTTACAGCCTGCCCCTGCCAAGACTTAACAACCGGATCTTTTTGCCAGCTCCCTATGGCAAGCCTCGATAAAACGCGCAGACGATCAATAACCGTTCTGGGGGATACAGAATACACCCCAAGAAGCCCCCTATTCAGGCTTTCTTTTTGTAAACCGTCTATCCCTATAGAAGGCTCTTCATTAAAACTGTTATTAGAAATAACCAAACTGGACGACCTGATTTTTTTAATCTTACCGTCAATATTTAAACTAATACGCTGGTTTTTCAGCCGCTCCAAGCTTGACCACACAACGGCAGCAAGACGCGGGAAAGACTTAATGGCGGCTTGATCACGGGTCTGCTCTCGGTACTCCGAAGCTTCGGGGATTGTCCCCAAACCCGCACAACATAAAAATAATTGATTATTGATTGTCCCGACATCAAAGTAACGCTCTTGCGCGTGATCGGCATAAGTTTCCAATGCCTCACCAACATCCTCCGGAACACCGACATCTCTGGCCAATAAATTCATTGTACCAAGCGGGATAATACCAAACCCGTTTTTATGCTTCAAAGCAGTTTGCGCACAAGCCTTAATGGTACCGTCACCCCCTCCTATGAGAACGCGCTTTTTCTTTTGACTAAGTTCGGTGAACTCTTCGATCACCCCCTCAGCCGAAAGAAAGCGAAATGACTGAACATCTATATCGCTGTCCTTTGCAATTTTTCTAAGCTTACCTTGCCCGTGATACTGGGCTCCGCCTGAATCTTTATTGATTAAGATATGATATTTTTTATCCGTTATAGTCATGGTCCCTTTTTCCGTTCTTTACAGTGCTACCAACGGTTAAAGGGACCATAAGTTCCATAATTATCGACAGACTAAGCTGCGTCTTTCTCCTGCGGGGCCGCGTTGTGCGATGCCCCCGACTTATCCTTTAGGGCAACCGGTGCAGGTGGTGCATTCCCCTCTTTATCTTCACCAAAGTAGATCGTCTGATGCGGGAACGGCATTTCAACATTATTTTTATCAAACACGGCCTTCATACGACGATTAAACTCACGCCCGACAGTCCATTGCTCTCTCGGTTTTGTCTTGATACGAGCCTTAATAACAACTGCGCTATCCGCGAAATTATCAACGCCTAATATTTCTATTTTATCCAATATAACAGACGCATAGGCATCATCCTCGCGCATTTCTTGATCAATCTCCTTCAGATAGCCGATTACCTCATCGGGATCCTCTCTGTAGGCAATACCGATATCCATAAGGTAATAGCTATAGCCCTTCGTCATATTTGCGATGATATCAATATTATTATACGGAACGGTGTATACGGTTCCGTCTAAATCGCGCATTTGAATTTTTCGGATCGTAATTTTTTCCACCAAGCCGGACCTACCCGACAAAGTCACAACATCACCGACCTGTATCAAGTCTTCGAGTATAATCGTGAAGCCGGACAAAAAGTCTTTTACAACAGTCTGAGCCCCAAAGCCGACTGCGATACCCAGCACACCGGCACCAGCCAATAGAGGCATAATGTTAATACCGATTTCAGACAGTAGCATCAGAGTGAAAACAGCCATAAAGGCGATGAATAAAACATTACGCACAATCGGCAATAATGTTTGCGTTCGCGCACTATTACGAAGCCCCTTTACACGTAAAGTATATTCAGCAAATCCATTGATACCTTCCCACAAAATTGCGGCAATCACGACAATGGCGATGACATTCACAGTATTCCCCACCAACGAAACAGCGACACTGCTTTCCCATAGGCCTATATCCGTTACCCCCCAGATCAAGGAAAACGTATACATAAGAAGCAAAACAGACACGAAATTCGCACCATAACGAACAACGCGCACATATGTCTTAAAACGACTATGCGTAAGAGAATATTTCTGCTTTATCGAAAGAAGTTTTTTGAGGCCAAGAGCAGCCAGACGTTTAACAATCGACAAAACCGCCAAAAAACCTACGCACGCCAGCACGCTCATCACTATGCGACCAATAAAAGACGAGGTTAAGTTATTGTCGGACAAAAACGCGCTGTAACTTTCAATCATATCTTGCGTTTGTTTTTCAACACCAAGAGTTTCCGAAATCGCCATCAGGCTTTGTATGTTAGTTTCAGGTGGCTCTTCCGTCCCTTCCCGAACTTCAATCATTGTCTTTAGCTGGTCGACAAACTCTTGCCTGCTGCCGTCATCCTCCAACGTATCCACAAGATCCTGCAGCTCTGACTGAGCAGGATCAGAAGCGCCGGACACACTTGCATCTTCGGCCGCATATGCGGCGGGTTGAAATAAATAAAATACTGTTATGAGTGTAAGGAAAAAACGCATTAATTAAGGCCCCTCTTCGCCTCATCAATACGCTGTAAATTAACCGCAGCAAAGTCCTCTTCGGGGCTTTCCGCACCCATATTTTCACCTTCCGCACGAATAAGGGCACGCACACCCTGCTCCCACTGATCAAGAATTCTATGCTTTTCCCTGTCCGTAAACCCGGCATCCTCTACAAGCTGGTCGGGTGTATCATAAAAAGATGACGGGTCTTTAATGACCTCATCAAATGTTCTTTGTGTATGCATGGCGCACCTCCTTTTGAGCGTAATACGTTCTGTAAAACCAACATGCGAAAGCAAAAAAAGTTCCATAAAAAAAAAAGAGCCCCAAACACATGAGGCTCATTCTTTTAAAACATAAAATAAATCAATACGATAACGGGTATAGGCACCCCTAAAAGCCATAAAAATACAGCGCGCATATCAGGCTCCTTTCTATATGCTATCATCTATTTCATCACCAACTTCCTCTGCAACTTCTGTAAGTTGCTGGGTGATATCATTAGCATTGGGCTGATCCGGCTCTCGAATAACAAGAACCGCAAGGATCCCAACCAATAAAACAATAACAATTGTTAAAAGATTTCTATTACTCATTTTATTTTCGCCTCCATTACATCGTGTCATGTTATTTCGACTTCTCAGCAGCATCCTGTACAGTCTGACCTGCGCTTTCTACATCTTCGCCAAAACCTTCCATGGTTTCACATGCCGTAAGACCGATTGCCGACACCGCTAAAATTGTAAGCGTCAGTACTGTTTTCATACTATATAACATTTGTGATCCTTTCCTTTTGTTCGTCGTGTTCTCAACAATGCCAACGACTTAGCTATAAATAAGTTCCGATTTTTTTTAATTCAGCTTCGCCTGCCTGCCCAAAGCATACTTTTCACACGCGATTTCGGCTGATACCGCCCCCGCAGGATCCGATACGTCATTTACGCGCCCTTGCCCCCAATATTCCGCATGGTTGACCGTAACCTCCAAAATCCCAAGCTTTGAGTCATCCTTACCGCCCGGTAACCACGTTTCAACTGCGCCGGACCAAAAACGATTTATCAATGAACGATCTAAATTCAGCTTCGCATCACCGGACAAAGACACTTGAACACCACTATCCGGATTAGAAAAAGTCACACAGACATTTTCTTGATAGAAAACATTTTTAGTTTTTTCTGAGCCAATATGCGTAAAGAACCATAATGTGCCCTCATAGCCATCCTGCACGACATACATTGGCCTGGAATGCATTCTGTGACCATCATATGTGGTCAACATCCCGACAGGCATATCTTTGATTAAATTCCAAATTTGCTGATTTTCATAGTGATCCGTCATTAAAGCACCTTCATAGATAATGAATTGATACGATAACAACGCCTGACATACACAATTAAGTTCCCTGATAAATTCGAAAACCGATCAGGCTGATATGCTTTATATATATAAAAGATAGATTATGCAGATAATTCGCCGCAGAACATATACCCAACCCCGCGCACTGTTTTAATAATCTCCGCATTCTCGTCTTTGATCTTTTTGCGGATACGCGCAACCTGAATATCAATTGCACGATCATAGATATCATAATCACCATCGCGGGTTAACTCGAATAAGCGCTCACGGCTCAATGTCTTTTGCGAAGAACTAATCAGTGCATCCAATAACTGAAACTCACCGGTGGTCAGCTCAGCCGAACTTGAATCAGGCCTGAATAATTGATACTGCGCACGATCCAATGTCCATCCGTCACAAAACTTTACAAGCTCTGCTTTTTTTTCTGTATCTTGCGGAACACTCTCTTTTTGAGCAGCGGTAGCGGAATCTGAGCGGCGCATTACGGCTTTGATACGTGCAGAAAGCTCCCGCATCTCAAATGGCTTAGTGATGTAGTCATCAGCCCCCATCTCCAAACATACCACCTTCTCAGTGGTTTCGCTTTTACCCGATACAACAACAATCGGGGTCTTTGCTCTTTGTTGAAATTGCGGAATAAGGCTTAGGCCTTCGCCATCGGGCAGAACCAAATCCAATAAGATTATATCGAATGTTCCTTCATCAACTTTTTCCAATGCACTGGCAACATCATAAGCTTCAGTAACCTGATACCCGTCAGATTGCAGATAATCGCAAACAACTAATTGCAAATCACGATCATCGTCAACACTTAGAACCTTACCTTTATTCATGCACTCTCCGCGGACTTAGGAAACAGAAATGCAATTTACGACGATTGTTACAAAAAGGAAACAAACTTTTACCAAAAGGAAACATAAGTGACAAAGCCGTGTTACATCCACGCCCTATCGTAATAATCATAAGTTAAAAACAACGAGGTTATAAAAATGTTTACGAACGATGAGCTGATGACAGAATCAGAAAAGCTAATGAAATTTGCACATAAACTAACGCAAAACCATCATGATGCCGAAGATTTACTCCACAGCACAATTGAGAGAGCATTGATGAAAAAGCACCTATATAAGCAGGATACAAACCTGTTTGGGTGGACTTCAAAAATTATGTACAACCTTTTTATTACCAAGGTTAGACGCCGTAATAAGTTTGAAACAAAATTTGATCCTGAAAATTACATCAATACGCAGCAAGTAGCCGCCAATCAGGATATCAAAGCAGAATATCGCGAAGTAAGCGAAGCGATTGATACACTGCCGAAAAAACATAAGCAGATTCTAAAAATGATTTTCGTAAGCGGAAACAAATATGAAGACGTATCGAAAAAACTAAATATCCCTATCGGGACGGTGCGTTCACGCGTATCACGTGCACGAAACAATTTAAAAGAAACACTACAAATGGATGTACCTGGCGTACAGGCCGCGTAGACAAAAATAAAAAGTTCCACACTCCCCCACTAAAAGGATCTGGTGTTACAGACATCAGATCCTTTTTCTTGTGCGTAAAGCTTAGGCGGCCTCTTCATCAACATGAAGATATTTTAACAACACACGCTTTAAATCTGAATCAACAATAGGCTTGGGCAAATACTCATCCATGCCCGCATCGATACATTTATCCTTATCCCCGATCAGGGCATGTGCCGTCATTCCGATAATTGGTGTACGTACAAGCTCTTCGTCTCTTTCGGCGTCTCTGATACGCTTTGTCGCCGTGAACCCATCCATTTTAGGCATTTGCACATCCATTAAAATCGCGGCGTATTGCCTATCTGCCCATTTTTCAATCGCTTCTATACCATTAGAAGCAACATCATATGGTATTCCGGCCTCCTCAAGGACATAAGAAATAACAACAACATTCCCTTCATAATCCTCAACAATTAAAATCGGTTTATTGTCATTTCCAACATTAAGGAATTTCTTATTAATCTTCTTATTAATACGCTTCTTTTCCTTATTATCACCATGCGACGAGGCTTCACTTAACGGAATAAAGACCGTAAAAGTCGTGCCTTCACCAATGGCACTGCTAATCACAATATCACCGCCCATCAAGCGGGCTAAGTTTCTTGAAATAGGCAACCCCAGCCCCGTTCCGCCATATTTGCGCGTTACGCTCGGGTCGGCCTGCTTAAAGCGTTCAAAAATCATGTCAAACTTTTCGGCTTCGATGCCGATGCCTGTATCAGCAACATCAATACACAGACACTCCACCTCTCTGCGCGGTTCAATATAGGCACTGATCTTAACGCTACCTTCTTCAGTGAATTTAATTGCGTTACCGATCAGGTTCACCAGAACCTGTCTCATGCGCTGTTTGTCACCAACGATGGTCAAATCATCGACCTTCTTATAATCAAAAAGAAAACTAATCCCTTTTTCTGCGGCCTTAAGAGACATCATGCTGATGGTCTGCTCAAAAATCTCAGATACTTCAAATGATTGCTCTTCAAGTTCAAGCTCACCGCTTTCTATTTTCGAGAAATCTAGAAGATCGTTAATCAAATCCTTTAATGTTGATGTGCTCGACATCAATGTGGACACTAATTTCTTTTGCCTGTCATCCAAATTGCTTTGATTCTTGGTCAGGATTTCTGCAATACCGTTAATTGCCGTGAGTGGCGTTCTGATTTCATGGCTCATATGTGCAAGAAAATCTGTTTTCGCACGGTTGGCATCTTCTGCTTGCTCTTTTTGGCGTTCAAGCAGTGCGCGCTCCCTAACGACATGTGTTATGTCCGTCAAAGCCGCAACAAAGCGATACGCGTTCCCCCGGCGATCAAACAGCGCCTTACTGCGCACCTGCATCCATATCCATTGCCCTTTGGCATGCTTCATTCTGAAATCATGAATAAATTCAGACTTATTTCCGCTGATATAGTCCTGAATATGCTGTTTTACCTGTGCGATATCATCCTCATGAATGAGGTCATAAAAAACATCAATCTCAGCGGTTTTTGCCTCTTCATCATACCCAAGCATTGTATGAAACCGCTGCGAATAGAATACAGCCCCACTCTGCATATCCCAGTCATAGATACCATCTTGCGTCCCATCAATAACAAGCTTAAATCTCTGTTCTGCATCCTCTAACGTTTCTTGAATTGAACTTCGCTTTCGCTGCGCTTTTAAAAGGAACCAGTTCAAAAGCAAAATCAACAACGTTCCGAATGCAATACTGATAATCAATGTTGAGAAATAGGAGCTTCTTTTTGCATCCAGTTTCTTAATATGCTGCTCCAGCTTTGCATATGCCTCTCTTAAGACGACCTTATTTGTCGATGTGATGTTATCCTTAATGTCATCGATGATTTCTATATCATTCATAATATCAGGACGAGGCTCTATTTCAGACGTTAACTGGGCGCGCTCCTCCAGCTTCACTGCAAAATCAGTATAAAAATTACGGATTTCATCGATACGGCTTTTTTGCGCCGGGCGATTGGCATAAAGCTCTGATAAATTTGCTAAATGTTGTGATACGCGGCTTTTATGAGCTTCGTATGAATCAAGAAAATGTTGCTGACCTGAAATCAAATACCCGCGCTGAGACGAAATCATACTTTCAATTTCTGTCGATAATTGCTCAGCCTCAGTTATACGTGCCTGTGTTAACTCGATCAGTAAATCTGTCTGATCAAGATCCTTGTTTGTGCCGACCAATGTAACAATCAGGCCGGATGAACAAGTCAACAGGATGGTCACAAAGATCAAAAAATTTCGCAGCAGGATCTTATCCATCCACACACTTTCTTTATTAGGAAGGCTTCATATTACAAGTTACGCTGCATTTGTATACAAAAAAGGCGCAAAAAGCGCCTTCTTCAAATTCTTATAACTGTTGGGTGCATAATACCCCCTATCTTGGGGCGCGCCCTCTCAAAGCTCCAACAAGAGCTGAAATCAAGAACAGCACTAAGAATATAAAGAATACTATTTGTGCCATCTCTGCAGAAATTGCAGCAATACCACCGAATCCCAGTGCGCCTGCAATCAGTGCGATAATTAAAAATGTCATAGCCCATCCAAGCATATCTAAAACCTTTCTTTATGTTGTTCACGTACTGCAAACGAACAAAAAGCCGGAAAAGTTCCATACCGCTTGAAAAAACTACCTTAAAAGCTTTGGCACCAAGGGGATAAGTGTCATCTTCAGGTTGTGTTTTGGCTCTGGACCGGAAGAATCAACACGAAGAATATGATTTTTATCAATAAGCTGGAAACCATTGATAATAGTATCCGTTTCTTCACCACGGATATCCTTTACAGGGACGGCGACGATTACACCATTTTCCGGCGTTAAATCAAAATGCCCGGCCCAGCCCTCTGCATCATCGACAGATGCTTGCTCATCCGCGGGTGAATAAACAAGAACCTTCACCTGAACAACATCATCGTTCGGGAAATCAAAATCATCATCGCCCAATGTCTTGCGTAAGGTATCTTCAAACGGCTCTGCATATGGGTCAGTATCAACAGTCGTACCATACGGGCCGGATAATCCTGAACCTGATTGCGCCTGTGAAATTGGTGATGACATGTCAATATAACTAAGGACGATGACCTTCCCCTTATAGTCAGATAACTTAAAACGCTTCCCATCACTGGCTATCAGCTCAAGAGAAGGATATTCAGTATTCATCTTTGGCGGCCAAGTATCAGGAAGATTTTCATTCATTGATTTGCCGGTCACCTCGGCAATTCTCTCTTGCTGCTGCTTTAACAAAATCGCATTAATTTCTTCTTGCGGCTTTTTCGTTGCTTCAATACGCATAACAGAAAGGAATAGCAAAACAAAAAGCAATGAAAACAGAACCTTGAGTGCAACTTTAATTATCTTATCGACTTTTTCTCTTTCCATTAAAACCTACCTAGAATGTGGAGCACGTTGAGATAAACCTTTTCAAGATAAGCATAAAACGTATATCTTCTCAACTATGATTAATAAATTTGTACACGCAGGAATCGTAAACCCAGAGGAGCTAAGCACTATTGAGCAATGCGCCCAAAGTGCCGGAATAGACATCGTCTATCTTGATGGCTCTTTTGTTTTACCCTCATCTGATCAAGATATTCACAAAAACTATCAGAGTAAAAGACTGCCGGGAGCCTTATTCTTTGACATCACGTCTATTGCGGACAAATCATCAACCTTGCCGCATATGATACCTGATGCAGAAGGCTTCTCCCAAGCGGTAAGCCGGCTCGGCATAAAAAATACCGACCTGATTGTCGTCTACGGACAGCACGGTCTGGTAATGGGCCCTGCGCGCGTTTGGTGGATGTTTAAAGGATTCGGACATCCCAATGTTATTGTCTTAAACGGCGGCTTACCTGCTTATGAACAGGCAGGGCTGCCCCTTGAAACTAACACACCAAACACACCAGAACCCAGCATTTATAAAGCATCCCTTTTTAATGACAGTATGGTTATTCAAATGGATCAAATGCTGGATACCGTGCGCAACAAATCCGGCCATATTCTGGACGCACGCCCTGCAAACAGGTTTAGCGGCGAAAGCCCTGAACCAAGGGAAAACATGCGCAGCGGGCACATGCCCGGTGCACTCAATGCGCCGTCATCTACTTTGGTTGATGAAAACGGAAAGCTCAAATCAGCCGAAGATCTTCAAAAGCTATTCGCAGATGCTGGCGTAACACCAGAGCCTGATCAAAACATCATAACAACCTGCGGCAGTGGCATAACCGCATGCGCTTTGTCCTTGGCACTATACCACCTCGGGCATCACAAGACCGCGGTTTATGACGGCTCTTGGAGCGAATGGGGTCTCGGCGATTCAAATACACCGATTGAAAAATCAACATAGGTTAAAATATTAATGCCTGATACGGAAGAATATGTGACATATGGAGGTGTTAATGCGCACATCAGAATACCGGATAACCCGTCCGGTTTGGTTTTTATCGCGCCGGGCGCTCTGGTCAGCACAGAATCACCGCTAATAAACGCAATTCAAAATGCCTTCGAAGACAGAGGAATGGCAACCGTCATTGCGGATATAGGAACAAGCGAAGTGAAAATGGACGATCCCACTAATGTGCATGGAAACTTTTCCAAAAACCTACAAACCGTTATTGACGGATATTACAGCACCCATGACTACACGCCTGACACTTTTGAACTGGCAGGACACAGTATGGGCGGTGCCGCATCACTCAGCATTACGCCTGATAACCCTGTCTCTGCCATAACCGTATTTGACCCAACCCCGGCACCTGCAGAACGCCTGTCACAAATTGAGGCTCCGGTTACGATCGCAGTCTCACAAATCAGATCCTTCAAAGCCGCAGGTCACAGGGCACTGGAAAGGTTAGGCGGATCGCCGAACAATCATTCAATATATGAACTGAACACAAGTCAGGAACGCCACAGTGGGCATATGTTTGTGGGCGCAGAAGATGAAATAGCACGCATTATTCTTAATCATAGCGATGATAGAGATCCTGATCCGTCCCTAAACACCCTCGATCTGTAAACACACCCTGCCACGCTCCTGTGGAGCCTTTTATTTTCTTACGAAGACAAAATGCATATGCTGCGCTACAATATAATTTGTATATTTAAACAATGTATGTACGTTGAAAATGCCCCGCTCTTATATAATTCCGATAATTACTTTTATTTGTTTGTTATTTCTGACATTCGAAGTTCACAGTATCTTCGTTAAGCAGGAAAAGGCGCTTATACAGACACTGGTAAACGAAGAGGCAAACTTGCTGTCTCAGGCGATAGAAAACCACCTGAACAGTTCTGTTATCGCGATTCAACGTCAGGCAGAGCGCTGGGAGACGCGTAAAGGCGAACGCATTGAGGAATGGCGTGATGATGCAAAAAACTACATTGAGGATTTTAGCGCATTAACGACATTGGAATGGGTGGATGAAACCTACACAATCCGCTTAATAGAACCCGTAAAAGGTAATGAAAATGCCATCGGCCTTAATATTATCTTCGACCAAGAGAGAAAAAAGGCTTTGGAGGGCGCTGCCGAGCAACATGCAATCACCCTGACAAAGCCATTGGATTTGGTGCAAGGGTATCGCGCCGTAATCGTTTATATCCCGATATATTTCGACGATCAGTTTAATGGTTTTATTGTTGGGCTCTTTGATCTGGCCATGTTTTTTGACAGCTATATACGAAGCGATTCATATCAAGCCTTGCAGATATCCGTTCAGGACAAGAATGACTTAGTATTCAATAACGACATAACATCCACACTTAACGATGATTTCACATCAACCAATAACATCGCATTATTTGACAGGAACTGGACGATCAGCGTCAAACCAACGCAAGAATTCATCAATATGTACACTTCCAATATCCCGGAAGTCATCATAGCTCTTGGGTTTTTGATATCAATTTTTGTTAGTTTATCAATATATTACGCAACAATATTAAGCCAAAAAAACAAGACACTAAAAGTCATTTCAAATGATCTGAAAATCGCAAATGAAGAATTAGAAGAGTTTGCTTATCGTACATCGCATGACTTACGATCACCGTTAATATCATCAATGACCGTTCTGGATATTGCCGCCGAGGCGATAAAAAACAACGACACGACAGAGGCAATAGAATGCCTGGATCACGCCAAAGACAGCCTCAAAACACTTGAGCAGCTTGTAAAAGACATTCTGGCGCTAACACAGACCAAAAACCAAGAAGAAGAGACACAACCCCTACTTCTTGGGAATATTATCGATGATGCATTACAAAAACTTGCTCATATGGACAATTTTGAACGTCTCGACATTCAAAAAGAGCTCACCTATGCCGAACCTATTGAGGCCAAGAAAAGCAGGATCACGCTGATTGTTGAAAATCTGATCTCCAATGCCATTAAATATCAAGATGCCAGTGAGCCGCACCCCTATCTAAAAATAAGCACAAACAAAGAGGGTGGACGTTTTATTTTCAAAGTTGAAGATAACGGCGTTGGTATCCCGAAAGAACACCAAGACAAACTCTTTCAGATGTTCAAGCGCTTCCACAATCAATCCTACGGCTCCGGTCTTGGTCTGTATATGATGAAAAAAAGCGCAGATATCTTAGGGGCGGACCTTGTTTATGAGGATGCTCAAAAAGGTACTATTTTCAAATTGCTCATACCTATGAATTAAATCATGCCATCTTTCCGTATTCACACATATACATGCTATAATTAATGCTATGACTATCAAAACAATTATGATTATCGATGACAGCGAAGCGGATCAGTTTATTGCCAGAAAGGCAATCTTGAAGCTCTGGCCGTCTGCACAGCTTCTTAAGGCATATAACGGCGAAGAAGCCCTGAAGACCCTAGAAAAGGAAGAAACGCAACCTGACCTCATTATTTTGGACATTAATATGCCGGTAATGAACGGGCCTGAGTTTTTAGAGGAATACACAAAACAAACACAACAAGCAAAAATGGTGGTCATCTTAACGTCCTCAGAACTGCAATCTGATATGGAGACAACCCAAAAACATGAAATTGTTAAAGCGTGTATACCAAGACCATTAAGAGAAGCCGACCTGCAAAAAATTCAGATGCTTTACGAAGAAACAGGGCATTAATTCGTAAAATCGACCATCACTCTTCAATTGGTTTGGCCGTAACTGAAATAAAGACCTGTACATCATCGCTCATGCGGCGAATACCGACACGGTCTAAACCATACAGGACATTCCAATCAGAGCGCTTAAACGTGCCATATGCGGAAAAGGCGACCCTTTGACGGTCAACCTTACGGGCATATCGGTCAGACATCGTATTTTCAAAAGTAATCTCAAGCGTTATAGGATGGGTTTCACCAACCAGTGTCAGATCTGCTGTCATGAAACCGGTATTCAGACTTGTGCGTTCTATCTTCGTGCTTTTTAGAGAAATCACAGGGAAAATCGGGGTTTTCAAAATTTGATCACCTTCGATAATGTCCTTTAATAACTCATCCTTATGATATTCATGGTCAAGCGTCAGACTGGCTGCATTTATTGTGACATCCACATGTGAGTTTTCCGGCGCTTCACGGTCAAAATAAATTTGACCGGAGAAATCCTCAAATCCCCCCTTAATGATGTCCGCGGTACACATCTTCGTTGCAAAGCGTGCGAAACTTTTATCGACTTCTATTTGGTATGTTTTAGGGCCATATGCATCATCAAACCTCTCCTGATAGGAATCAGCCAGACCAGGCGCGGCCATAAAAGATAAAAACAAAATGGTTAGAATATATTTAGACACGGCTTAAGCCCCTGCACTGCTTTCTCATGCTGGGGTCAATATAATACCATTTGTCTAAGAGAAAATGGTGGGTGGTGACGGGATCGAACCGCCGACCTCCTCGGTGTAAACGAGATGCTCTCCCAGCTGAGCTAACCACCCATGTCCTTACGGATTGCGTATTGATAAAGATTTAGAGCACAAAAATCAAGCAGTTTTATCGAGTTTTTTTTATTATTCCCTAAAAAAGATGACGGCCGAGCTAAACAGCGCGGCCGGCATGTATTTTTCGAACTGAAAAATAAACAAGAATTACTTGTTTACAGCTTCTTTAAGATCTTTACCTGCTTTGAACTTAGGTTGCTTAGAAGCAGGAATCTTGATTGGCTCACCAGTGCGTGGGTTACGACCAGTTGTTGCTGCACGTTGAGAAACAGAGAAAGTACCGAAACCAACTAGACGAACATCGTCGCCTTTTTTCAAGCTACCTTTGATGGCATCGATAACAGCGTCAACTGCAGACGCAGCTTTCTGTTTTGAAATATCTGCTGATTCAGCAACTTTTGATACTAGGTCATTTTTGTTCACAGGAACCCCCTATGCGTTTGAGTAAAATTCGAACTATTTTTGAAAAACCTCTTCAAAAACAGACCAAAAACATCAGACAACGCAAGAACAAATGTCAGTGCGGGTTTCCAATCATTTTTGGTGATTCCTTTGTAAGCCTTTTTTCCCAAAGACTCAATGGTGAATCACGCTTTCTCCCTTGTTTTCTGCAGTTTTTGAAGAAATTTGGTCTAATTCTTCATTTTTTATAGATTCAAGGGGCTTTGGCATATCTAAAAGCGCATGAGAGAGCACCTCATCAATGGTTCTAACAGGCACAATCTCTAGTGCTTTAGTCACATTTTTGGGAATCTCAGCCAGATCTTTTTCGTTCTCAGACGGAATCAGAACCTTTTTAATGCCGCCACGCATCGCCGCAAGCAGCTTTTCTTTCAAACCACCAATTGCCGTAACGTTACCACGCAGGTTCACTTCCCCCGTCATGGCAATATCGCGTCTGATTTCAATACCGGCCAACGCAGAGATGATAGCAGTAACCATAGCAGCCCCGGCAGACGGCCCGTCTTTCGGCGTAGCCCCTTCAGGGACGTGAACATGCACTTGCTGCTCTTTTAACTGCTCATAGTCTAAACCATATTGCGCCGCACGAGATTTTGTCAGCATCTCAGCAACCGTAATAGACTCCTTCATTACATCTTTCAGGTTACCGGTTGTTGAAACCTTACAATCCTTACCCGGCATCGTAACAGCCTCAATCGAGAGTAAATCCCCGCCACTTTCGGTGTAGGCAAGGCCATTCACCACGCCAATACGGTTCTTTTCTTCGATTTCGCCATAGCGATACTTTTTAACACCGGCAAATTTCTCAAGACTACGTGGCGTAATGGAAATTTTCTCACGCCCCTTCATCAAGATTTCTTTAATCGCCTTACGACATAAATTCGCCAATTCACGTTCCAAACTACGCACGCCCGCTTCACGCGTGTAATAACGGATCAACTGACGTAACGCGTTATCACTGATTGAAAACTCCTTATTTTTCAATCCTGCGGCCTTCTTTTGCTTTTTCAGAAGATGACGTTTCGCAATTTCTACCTTTTCATCCTCTGTATAACCGGAGATACGAATAACCTCCATACGGTCGAGCAAAGGTCTGGGCATTGTTGCAATGTTGTTTGCCGTACAAACGAACATGACATCTGACAGGTCATAATCAAGCTCAAGATAGTGATCCTGAAACTTTTCATTCTGCTCTGGGTCCAGCACTTCTAACAAAGCCGAGCTGGGGTCGCCGCGCCAATCAGAGCCAAGCTTATCAATTTCATCGAACAAAAATAGCGGATTAATCGTTCCGGCTTTTTTCATACCCTGAATAACCTTACCGGGCATCGCACCGATATAGGTACGTCTGTGACCGCGTACTTCGCTTTCATCACGCACACCGCCCAAAGACATACGAACAAAGTTTCTGTTTGTGGCCTTCGCAATGGACTGCCCCAATGACGTCTTACCAACACCCGGAGGCCCCGCAAGACACAGAATAGGCCCTTTTACCTTGCGTGTGCGCTGTTGCACAGCCAAGTATTCAAGAATACGTTCTTTAACCTTGTCCAAACCATAATGGTCTTTATCCAGCACCGCCTTAGCCGCCTTGATGTCCTTCTTAACGCGGGAACGCTTATTCCATGGCACATTAAGGATCCAATCAAGGTAATTACGCACTACGGTCGCTTCTGCGGACATCGGGCTCATCTGGCGAAGTTTCTTCATTTCCGCCTTTGCACGCTCACGTGCTTCTTTAGGCATCTTGGTATTTTCTATCTTCTCTTCCAATTCGCCCATTTCATCGAGACCGCCCTCGCCTTCACCGAGCTCCTTCTGAATGGCCTTCATCTGCTCATTCAAATAATATTCGCGCTGTGTTTTCTCCATTTGGCGCTTCACGCGGCTACGCACACGCTTTTCAACCTGAAGAACGCCAATCTCACCTTCCATAAAGCTGAAGATCTTTTCAAGACGCTCAGCCGTACTTTTCAGCTCAAGCAATTCCTGCTTTTGGTCGATTTTAAGGGCCAAGTGTGATGCAATCGTATCTGAAAGCTTTGAAACCTCATCAATCTGATTAATAGAGACAATAACTTCCGGTGGAATTTTCTTATTAAGCTTCACATATTGTTCAAACTGCGACACAACCGTGCGAGACAAAGCCTCTAGCTCCTCATCCTGAACAGATGTATCCAAAATCTCTGTAATATCAGCCTCAAGATAACCGCTATCTTCTCTGATATCATGAATACTGACACGCTCACCGCCTTCAACCAGAACTTTCACCGTCCCGTCAGGCAGTTTTAAAAGCTGTAATATCGTCCCAATCGTCCCGACTGAGAACAGATCACCTGCAGACGGATCATCTTCCGTTGGTGTTTTTTGCGTCACCAAAACAATCTGCTTATCGGAATGCATAACATGCTCTAATGCTTGAACCGATTTCTCACGGCCAACAAATAACGGCACGATCATATGCGGAAAAACCACAATATCGCGTAGTGGTAATACGGCATAAGATGAGTTCTTCTTCTCCATCATGTCATGAAATCCTTTTCCTTGCTTAGCTTTTCATTATGCGCGTAAAACGCCCTAGATTAAAGCCCTTTTGATAGATTTTTTATACAAAAAAGTGCCCTGCAACGTTCAACACGCCACGCAGAGCACTTATCATTCTATAGGCTAAATATTTATTTTTTCTTATCGTCGTCGGAATTTTCTGGCTTTGATTCAACAACGTGGTCAATCAACCCCCACTCCTTCGCTTCTTGGGCGCTCATAAAGTTATCGCGCTCCATTGCATCCTCAACAACCTTAAGCTTCTGCCCTGTGTGCTTTACATAGGACTCATTTAGCATCTGACGCAAACGCAAAATCTCTTTTGCCTGAATTTCAATATCAGTCGCCTGACCACGCGCACCGCCTGATGGCTGGTGAATCATAATGCGGGAGTGCGGCAAAGAATAGCGCATACCCGGCTCACCTGCCATAAGCAAGAATGAGCCCATAGACGCCGCCTGACCGATACACACGGTTGATACCTTTGGCTTGATATACTGCATTGTGTCATACATCGCCAAACCTGATGTCACGACACCACCCGGTGAATTAATATAGAAAGAAATTTCCTTATTAGGGTTTTCAGACTCTAAGAATAGCAACTGCGCACAGATCAGGGCAGAGATATGATCGTTCACTTCACCTGTAAGGAAGATAATACGCTCTTTTAACAAGCGTGAGTAAATATCAAAAGCACGTTCACCCCTGTTTGTTTGTTCAATAACTGTGGGAACAAGGTGATTCATGTAAGTATCAAGCGGGTCACGTTCAGACATATTTTAAGCTCTTTTTTTATTTAATTTGTTATCAGAAATGACTCGGAAACGCACCTTTGACTATCGGTTCATATACGAGTCAAAACAAACCGTACCATACGGCACGGCTTGTTCAAGACGTTTATACAATATTTTGTAATCTATTAAGACGCTTTTTTCTTAGAAGCCGCCTTCTTAGCCGGGGCTTTCTTCGCTTTTGGCTTCTCATCTTTTTCTTTGTCATCAGCCTTCTTTGTCGCTTTTTTCGCGGCAGGCTTCTTTTTCGCAGTAGATGACTTCTTCTTTTCCTTCTTAGGCGCTTCGTCTTCTTCCGCGGTCAGTTCCTCAATTGAAACTTCCTTTTCTTTCACGTCTGCAAGCTCAAGAATAAAGTCGATAACCTTATCTTCATACAAAGGTGCACGAAGTGATTCTAACGCATCACGGTTCTTTGCGAAGTAATCAAAAACTTCTTTTTCCTGACCCGGATATTTCTGAGCCTCTTGAATAACAGCAGTTTGCAATTCAGCATCAACAACCTGAATGTTGTTTTCCTTACCGATTTCAGACAGAACCAAACCAAGGCGCACGCGACGCTCTGCAATACCGTCCAGCTCTTCTTTTTCTTCATCAGAAGGCTCTTCAGTAATACCGCGCTGCTGGTTATCCATTTTAACCTGCTGCATGATATTTTCCATTTCCATGTCTTTCATACCCTGTGGGATATCAAAGTCATGGGCATCATCCAACTGATCCAACAATTCCTTCTTAAGCTTCATACGGCTGTGGTTGTTGTATTCTTGATTGCTTTGCTCTTCTACAGCCTTACGTAGGGCTGCAACATCTTCCATTCCTAAAGACTTCGCAAACTCATCATCAATAACAGCTTCAGAAGATTCGCGGATTTCATGAATAGTCACATCAAAGATTGCATCACGACCCGCAAGCTCGGCTGCGCCGTATTCCTCAGGAAATTTAACCTTCACTTCAACATCGCTACCGGCCTTTTTACCTGTAAGCTGATCTTCAAAACCAGGAATAAACTGGCCTGCACCAAGTTCCAAGTGGTGACCTTCAGATGCCATACCGGGATGCTCAACATTATCGTCAGCAGTGCGCCCTTTAAAGTCAATAACAACAGTGTCGCCCTCTTTTGACGCGCGTTTGCCTTCTATCGGCTTTGTTGACTTACGCATAGCAGCGATACGCTCAAGCGCATCATCAATCGCTTTATCATCAGCCTTAGCAACCAACTTAGTCAGCTTAAATCCTTTGTAATCCTGAACTTCGATTTTCGGAAGCACTTCAATTGCCATTGTATAGACAAGGTCCTTACCTTCATCAAATGATGTCACTTCGATTTTCGGCTGAAGCGCAGGTGTGATCTCTTGATCTTTCAAAGCCTTTTGTGACGTTTCATTAACAGCCAGCTCAAGAACTTCACCCATGACAGCCTTACCGTATTTTTGCTTCATTAGGTTCATCGGCACTTTACCCGGACGGAAACCAGGCATTTTGATTGTTTTGCCAACTTCCTGTAAACGTGCATCAACGCGTTTTTCGATTTCGTCTGCCTTCACGGTGATTTCTAGCTCGTGGTTAAGGCCTTCTTGCTTAAGCTGTTTTACCTGCATAGCTCTACTCTTCTATCCTTCGGTGTTTTGGATTTTTATAACGTGAAAGGTATTTTCTCGCATACTCTTTCGAATTTAAATGGTGCGGGTGGAGGGACTTGAACCCCCACGTCCGATGGACACTAGAACCTAAATCTAGCGCGTCTACCAATTTCGCCACACCCGCACAGGTGCATAAAACGCGATTAACGCGAATACGATTGCGAGGTTTTACCCTACTTTTTTATGAATTCCAAGCAATTCTTTTAAAAGATTACGAATTTTTTAGCATATTGCCAAAAACCCGCTTTCATAAGGATTACTACACACAAAAATGTAGAGAAAAACTGGGGCGACTGACGGGGCTCGAACCCGCGACGTCTCGGATCACAACCGAGTGTTCTACCAACTGAACTACAGCCGCCACAAATTAGGGTAACAATGTCTATAATATATCAGAACAATAGGTCAAGTGCATAATCACGAAATATCGATGGATTTTATCAAATCTTCCCCAATCATTCTTGTCGTTGCATAGCCGCCATGCTAAAACTGGGGCGTTCATTTATTACAACATAAGGCCTATTTCCGTGAGCAAATACAAACTGTCCTTCAAAAACCCTGCCGAAATTTTGAAATATATCGATGATCAAGGCGTACAATTTATTGACTTCAATTTCACTGACATACGCGGAAAATGGCAGCACACAGCACAACATGTTAGTACATTTGACAAAGATATGATCGCAGACGGCATCGCCTTTGACGGATCATCCATTGCCGGATGGCAAGCCATTAACGAATCTGACATGATTCTTAAGCCCGACATAAAGCGCGTCACTTACGACCCGTTTGCCGCGCAAAAGACCATAAAAATATTTTGTGATGTTTACGACCCGAAAACAAACACACCCTATAAATTAGACCCACGCACCGTTGCACGCGCGGCTGAAAACTATCTAAAAAAGTCAGGGGTTGGTGACACTGCCTATTTCGGCCCTGAACCTGAATTTTTTGTTTTCGACGATGTTCGCGTTACAACTGAGGCCAATCACGTCTCCTATCACATGGACAGTGAAGAAGGCCCTTATAATAAGAACAAAGAGTACCCAACCGGAAATATGGGGCATCGCCCGAATGTAAAAGGCGGATACTTCCCGGAAAGCCCGGTCGACAGCCTGTCAGACATCCGCGCAGAAATGCTTAGCGTTTTGGAAAGTATGGGTGTTGACGTTGAAAAGCATCACCATGAAGTTGCGCCAAGTCAGTGTGAACTGGGGATCAAATTTGAAACACTCGTAGAATCAGCTGACAATGTTCAACTCTATAAGCATGCCGTCCATAACGTCGCGCACAGCTATGGCAAAACGGCAACATTTATGCCCAAACCCATCAATCAGGATAATGGTTCAGGCATGCACATTCACCAATCTGTTTGGAAATCGGGAAAGCCGGTATTTGCAGGTAAAGAATATGCAGACCTGTCTGAAAACGCCCTATACTATATCGGTGGAATTCTAAAACATGCCCGTACATTGAACGCTTTCACAAACCCGACGACAAACAGCTATAAGCGCCTTGTCCCCGGATTTGAAGCGCCCGTTCTACTGGCATATTCTGCGCGCAACCGCTCTGCTTCGTGCCGCATTCCACATGCATCCAGCCCTAACGGCAAACGCATTGAGGCACGCTTCCCTGATGCTTTGGCCAACCCATATCTGGCCTTCGCTGCTATGCTTATGGCGGGAATTGATGGTATTGAGAATAAAATCCACCCCGGTAACGCCATGGATCAGGACCTATACAAACTGCCAAAAGAAGAAGCAGATGCTATTCCAACGGTTTGTAGCTCGCTACGTCAGGCGTTAACGTCCTTGAAAGAAAACCACGACTTCTTATTAAAGGGAGATGTGTTCTCTGAAGAACTTATTGAATCCTTCATTGCGCTTAAGACCGAAGAGCTAGAACGTTACGAGACAACGACACACCCTGTCGAAGTTGATATGTACTACTCAAGCTAAGCGCACTTGAACCGAGACTAATCTCTTCTGAAAAATGCACCGCTCGAGAGCCTGAAGTTCTCGAGCACTTCTTTGTAAGCTTGCGTATTACTGGCCCAAACCCGAAACATCTCATTTCGTGATGGTGTCACAAGCAAAATGAAGTAGTTATACTCCCCGCCACGCATCGCCGTTACCCAAAGCTCATACTCTACTTGTGTGTTACTGCTATCCACACCTTGATATACTTCTGTAATTGTCGATTTCATGTTGCCCGGGTATTTGAATACATAATCCTCTTCCAGCTTTTTACCAAACAGCATCCCTTGAATTTCAATTTGCTCCTTGTAATCATCCAAATCATCCTCAAGCAAAGCGCCTTGCTCTATCATATCAACCATAGCATAGAGCCGCCCCTCAGTTTTCTTTCCGATGCTTTGACCGTAACTCCCTTTTACATGAATAACCTTGGCCAACGTAACTTCCATGCGTGCACGTGGCTTTTTAAAAATCTCCCACCCTTCCGGATAGAACAACTCGGCGATATCCAGAAATTTATAAGCGAGCATCTCATGCTCTTCTTTATTCTGAGAATATGTGATTTTAAAGCTCTCCAACACCTTGGCTTGCATAGGGCCTTGCTGCTGGAAATAATGGATCGGGACAAGGTACTTAACCATAATAACCTTGGGGCCATTAATCACAACCAATGTGCGCTCATAATATGAATAATCGCGCTCCATCACGACCCTTAACGATTCAACCTTTCTATCGCTATGGGTGACAAATGCTTCTAACGTGATTCCATCTTCAAGGATGTAACTGATATACCATTGCTCAGCAGAAAGATTTTCATCAATATTCATAGCTTCAATTTCTATGCGACTACGTCCCGAAATCGTCGGTCGACTTACATAAGTATCAAGCTGTAGGAAAATCTTTTCACTCAGTAGAAAGTTTGTAGAAAAACCACCACGCCCTTCCTGCCACTCCTTATCGATGCGCATAGAATAAGCGAGAGCCTTTTCGCCATGTGGCACCTTCTCAATTAGCTTGGTCGCAGCCAGAAAGTCTTCCTGACTTAATGGCGGTAATTTAGGCATCGGCTTTTTAATTTGATTAAAGACATCTCCGCCCTGACGTGTGTCAGCTTTCGCTTTCCCAGCATTGAGAAAAACCAAAGAAGCGCACAAAAACAGAGCAAGCAAACGCGCACACCCTTTACTAAATCTGAAACATGACACAGACCCATTCGCCATAAATATATACTCCCTAAACCGCATAAAATCCCCTATCTGACAGAACCACCACCAGATAAATACTTAAAAACCTAATCCCTAGAACTATAGCTTAATCACGCTCTAAAAACGCGCCGACCATAGGCTTAAAATCTCTTAACATCAGCTTGTAATTCTGAGTGTTGTCAGCCCATGTGGCGAACATTTCATTTCTGGATGGGGTCAGCAACAAAACGAAATAATAATAATTTCCGCCAACCAAAACAGTAAACCAAAACTCATATTCACTAAGGTTGTCTGCGCTATCAATGCCTTTATAAACTTCCGTCAAAGCAAAATCGATATTGTTGGCATACTTAAAGTCATAATCCTCTGTGATACGTTCACCAATCAACATCCCCTCAGCTTCAATCCGCTTCTTATACTCTTCTATCTCTTCGATAAGGGTATTTTTCACCGCGGAAGAGACAACGGTCACATCAAGTTTCCCTTCAGTTAAAGAAGACGCAACCTCTCCCAGCCCCCCCGGAACCTCTCTCACGTTAACAAGCGTCACATCAAGGCGATCAACATTACGAACTGGCTTTGCGTAAACCTTCCAATTCGGCGGATATTTAAATTCTGCGATATCAAGAAATCTATAAGCAACCATTGGCGGATAAACGCGCTTTTTCAAATGAGTAAGCTTGAAGCTAGACAAAACCATAGCCTGCATTACAGCCTGTTCTTTGATGTAATGAATAGGCACATAATATTTCACCATAATTACTTTCGAACCATTAATCATAATCAGGGTACGCAGGTAATATGAGTAATCCTTCTCCATAACCACCATAAGCGATTCAACCTTATTCGGGCTGTGTGTTACAAACCCTTCTGTTGTAAAACCACCTTCCAGAATATAGCGAATATACCATTGCTCTGCGGTAAGTTTACCTTCCATGTTCAAGGCCTCAACGACCAAACGACTTCTTCCGGCAATCGTGGGCTTACCCCAATATGAACTTAACTCAAGAAAGAGCTTTTCACTGAGAATAAAGTTACTGGAACTACGATCAACACCCTCTTCAAACTCTTTATCAATACGCATGCTGTAGGCAAGCACTTCTTCATTATATGGCTTTTTGTCGATAGGCTTGGTTTTTTCTATAAACTCTTCATCCGACAGAAGGGGCAATTCAGGCATTGCTTTCTTAAAACGGGAAAATATATCCTTTTCAGCCGCCTGAGCGTGTGCCTGCTGGATTGTTACTGTCATGCAACACACCCCCATTGCGCAAACAACCAGCAACTTAAAAAGTTTTCCAAAAGCCATAAAAATATCCCTTGAGTTTTTGTTTGATCATTACCTTATGTAGATATCATATATTATCCTTTAATTCGGTTAACAGACAAGTTTTGTTTCAGGATTAAAAAAATTTTATTGATTCAACAGGTGCATAACATTAAGGATTAAGCCCGTCCTATGTTTATTTTCGCACCAAAAAGGATTATGATTCACCAATGTCAAATTATGATGCATCCTCGATTGAAGTCCTCGAAGGCCTTGAGCCTGTCCGTAAACGCCCCGGTATGTATATCGGCGGAACAGATGAGCGTGCCTATCATCACTTAGTCGGTGAAATCCTTGATAACTCTATGGATGAGGCCGTCGCCGGCCATGCAGATTGGATTGAATGCTCGCTTGAAAAAGGAAATATTCTAACAATACGCGATAACGGCCGTGGTATTCCGGTTGCCCCCCACCCAAAATTCCCCGACAAGTCCACACTCGAAGTGATCATGACGATGCTTCATGCCGGTGGTAAGTTCAGTAACAAAGCCTATGAGACATCAGGCGGCCTGCACGGTGTTGGTATATCGGTTGTGAATGCCCTTTCTGATCACATATGGGTTGAAGTGGCACGCGATAAAAAGCTCTACAAACAAAGCTTTTCCCGTGGCATCCCCGACGGCCCGATTGAAGATTTAGGCCCCGTCCATAACAGACGCGGAACAGCGGTATGCTTTCACCCTGATCCTGAAATTTTCGGTGATAAGCTTAGCTTCAAACCCGCTTGGCTTTTCCAAATGCTGCGTTCCAAAGCATTCTTGTTTTCGGGCGTTGAAATTAGGTGGAAATGCGATCCTGAACTGATAAAGCCTGAGAGCAAGATCCCCGCCGAAGCCGTTTTCAAGTTCCCTAACGGCCTTTTAGACTATTTGGAATCTACATTAAAAGATAAACCAACAATTACGGACACCGCTTTTCACGGCAATATCAAATTGCCCGAAAATGAAGGCCGCGTTGAATTTGCCATTCAATGGCCCGAAGATGGCGATGGTTTCATTCACTCCTATTGTAACACGGTTCCCACACCATCAGGCGGAACGCATGAAAGCGGGCTTCGTACCGCCCTCTCCAAGGGCTTGCGCGCTTATGGTGATATGACCGGCCAAAAGAAAACCTCAATGATCACGGCCGATGACGTTATGTCCGGCGCGACAATTTTACTGTCTGTTTTTATCAGAGATCCGCAATTCCAAGGCCAAACCAAAGAAAAACTGGTTTCTAACGGCGTGGCGAAGCTGGTTGATGCTGCAGTTAAGGATTACTTCGATCTGTGGCTTTCAAAAGATCCCACCTCAAGCACGAAGCTTCTTAATGCTATCATTGAAAAAGCCGAAGAGCGTCAAAGACGAAAAGATGACCGCGCAACGGCACGAAAAAGTGCCACACGCAAATTACGCCTTCCGGGTAAGCTGGCTGACTGTAGCCGAACCGATGCAAATGATACGGAACTGTTTATCGTTGAGGGGGACAGTGCGGGCGGCTCTGCGAAACAAGGACGCAATCGTGAAACGCAGGCAATTCTGCCTTTGCGCGGTAAGATCCTGAATGTTGTCAGCGCGTCAAAAGACAAAATCCGCGCCAATCAGGAAATTCAAGACCTGATACAGGCACTCGGCTGCGGCAGCGGACCGGATTTTGATCTGGACAAGCTCCGCTATGAACGCGTCATCATCATGACAGATGCGGACGTTGACGGCGCGCATATTGCGACCCTGCTTGTGACGTTCTTTTACACACAAATGCGCGAACTGATTGAAAAAGGGCACCTATTCCTTGCACAGCCGCCGCTCTACAGATTGGTCAGCGGTAACATCAGCGCCTATGCTCGTGATGACGAACATAAGGATGAGTTAATGAAAACAACCTTTAAAGGCCGCACAAAGATAGATGTGAGCCGATTTAAAGGTTTGGGTGAGATGCCTGCTGCCCAACTTAAAGAAACCACAATGAAGCCTGAATCTCGTATTTTGCTTCGCGTAACACTGCCTGATGCGATGGCTGCACTTGGCATTAATCCTGAAGAAATTAGCGATGCAGAAGATATTGCGCCACCAAAAACAGATGAAGTTGATGACCTTGTAAAACAGCTTATGGGGAAAGATGCAGAAGCGCGATATCGCTTTATTCAGGATAACGCGCAATTCGTTGAAGATATTGACGTTTAACCACAACAAAGAACACGCATGAAGAAAGTCGCCCTGATTTTTATGTTGTTGTTTATGGCCACCCTATCGGGTGGCTGCGCTTATGCGTATTTTGTATACATCCCCCAAAAGGTTGAACAACGCATCGTAAGCAATTTTGACGTTTTTGGCTTTGAAGGGGTTAACTATGCAAACATTACCCATAAAAGCGGGCAGATTATAATTTCAGATATTGCGCTTGATAAAGACAAGTTCAGCACAATTGAACGTATGGATATCGGTTTTTCGTTATTCAAATACCTAATCAACCCAACACACGCGCAAAACATCACCATTCACGGCTTAAAGCTAACCGGTGATCTTGATGAAAACAACACAATCAGCCTTGCAGGCCTAAAGAGTAATACAGAGCTCTTAAAGGGGTTACAGAGCTTTCCTGCAGGTACCCTGACATTTGATAAATCTTCTATCGACATTCTGACACCAACAATGGGCGGTATTTCACTGCGCTATAATGCCAGAGCGACAATAAATTCTTCCGGTGAAATTGAATTCAAAACCAAAATAGACAGCAAACAAAAAGCTCTGAGCTTTCATACCAACATTAACGGTTCTATCTCCCCTGAAGGCGTTGTGTCATTAGATGGAAAACTCGAAGATATCAATATTTCACGAGACCTCATGTCTGTAAGGCGAGGTATTGGCGAACTAACCGTAACATATCCCGCATTTAAAGAAGACGCCCAATATTCCATAAAGGGTGAGATGCAATTCCCCTCACTTAAATGGAACGACCTTCCGCTCAGGGGCACAAAATTATCTATTAACAAATCAGCGGACACATACGAAATAAAAACGACCGGCGATGTTTTTGGTGAAACATCGATTCCGTGGACATCCGTTATCACCCCTCAGAAAGGTACCATCAGCTCTGAAACGACTCTGACCCCCGAAAACCTGCATGATGTTTTAAACTTCATCGAAACAAACAAGGGCCTGTCATTTATCGCGGAAATACCGGATGTTTTAAGGAACCTAAAACAGCCAACCATCACAATACAAAACACGACAGACATAAATGCCTCAAAAAATGTCGGCACATTACGCCTGTCTATGCAGACCCCAAAGATCAGCCTCAACGCGGATTACAGATCCGCAGATGACATCAATACACTACTCGGGACAATAACCCTTGATAAAACAGACATCACCTCTTTAGAAAATGAAAATGACGACACGAAATTCAACGTATCGGCATCCGGTGAGTTTTCGATAAAGGATTTTTCAACAAAACCTCATATAGAATGGTTTATCAATTCCGATATCATTGATGGCATTATCGACTTTGGGGCCATGAAAATCCCTAACATCAATGGGTCTGTTTTTATTGGCAAGAATAAGAAGCGAAAAACAAAATCAGACACGTATTTGCCTTTCGCATTACCCCTAAAAAGCTCTATCCCCCATAAGGGACGCATCGGCATTAATCTAAGCAATAAAGATAAGCCGTTACTGGGGAATATTCGCCTTAAAATCTATAATGGTGAAATTAGGACAGAGTCCCCTATTTCCAGAAATGGAAAAATCGTCAGAAAAAACAAACTGATCGTTTCTGATTTAAACATCAGCGCCCTCATGCGTGATGCAGGATTCTCAAACGTTAAAATCACAGGTGCACTTGGCGGCATTATCCCCTTTGAAACCATAGATTCAGAGGTCAACGTCAACGGCGCCCTTATACAAAGCTTAAGGCCGGGCGTGCTCAGCCTTCCTAAGGATATGATTTTGGGATTATTTCCCGGCACATTCCCCAAAATGGTTATGATTAGGGAGGCTCTTGAAAATTACCATTATGAATTTTTTGAAATCAGGTTCGACGGTGATCTGGCCGATCGCGTTATGATGACAGTCAGCGCCCGGGGACAAAACCCCAATATGGCACGCAAGGAGCCCGTCGATCTGAACCTACAGATAGAAACGCAAATATCTTTATTATTTGAAGGACTTAAAAGAAAGAATTAAACTTATGGGTAGTCACAGTAATCATAAGACACCCGTACAAATGACTTTTCACCTGCCGTTATCGTGAAACGATACTCCTTATCACCGACAATCACTGAATGATACATAGGCAGAACCCCCTCACGTGTTTGTGGCTCCCCCTCTTTCGTCTTAAAGACCAGTTGCACCGGTTTACCCGGATCAAACCACGCTTCTTTTTTGCCTTGCGCATTTTGTGCTGATGTTCCCTCACCCGTAATCACAACAATACCACGAGGCAACGTAACATTACTGCTTGGGCCATTATAAACAGGCGTATTGATAACAAATCGCTTGCTGATAGGGTTGCTGCAATTTTGCGGCGGCCTTGCGGAAAGAATAACAGATTCTAAACGCTTCACATCAACACCGGAATCAATCTGCTGGCGCACAAGTGACACAAGATTCTTCATAGGGCCTTCGCCAATCAACTCATCATAATTGGCACGCAGTTGCTCAAGACGAACAGTGGCTGTTTGCGCCTCAGCGCGTAATTTCGTCATATCAGCGCGAACCTGATCACGTTCCTCTGAAAGGGATTGTTTGTCCTCTCTCAAGATATATAAGTCACGCTGAGACTTAAGACTTCCAACCCAGTATCCAAAACAAAAAACAATCGCAAACAAAAACGAAAACGCAATCAGATTACTCATGCGTTTGGCCGCACGTTGGCGATATCTGTCATTCGGATTATAAGACGAAAGGGCCATAACAACACAAAACCGTTAGTTTAAACCAAAGTAATATTTAGCAATAAATATATACGTAATCCAAAGCACAACAACAAGGGGCATACCCGCCTTAATGAAATCACGGAATTTATATTGCCCCGGCCCCATAACTAGCAAGTTTGTTTGATAACCGATCGGCGAAGCGAAAGAGCAATTCGCTGCAAATACAACCGTGACGGCAAATACAAACGTTAAATCATAATTTACATCCGCCCACACCTGCAGATTGCTGGCTATGTTCAGGGCGATAGGCGTGAATAAAATCGCACAAGCATTATTAGTCAAAATATTTGTCGTTATCGCAACGATAATAAACAACAACCCAGCAACAAGAAGCGGAGAATGCGCAAACGGAGCAGCCAAAATCAATTTCGCGATAAAGTCCGCGCCCCCAGTGACTTGCAACGCAGTTCCCAGCGCAAGCATAGAGCCAACCAAGAGGAAAATTTTGCGATCAATCGCACGTGTCGCCTGACGAATATTCAAACACCCTGTCCATATCATAGACACAGCACCGGCGAATGACGCAGCCGGTATTGTAAGCAGGCCGAGCGCCGCCGAACCGATCGTCGCAAGAAAAATCGCCATCGCAATAGGGGCTTTCCCCGGCACAGGCAAGTCACGGCGGGACCCTGACAATACGATAAAGTCAGGATTACGACGTAGATTTTTAATTCTGCTGTTCTTTCCCGCAACAAGCAGAACATCCCCTGCCTCAAGTCGAATGCGCCCCAGCCTGCGCCTAACAACACGTGCACGACGTTGAATACCCAGCACGATTACACCAAAACGCTTGTGGAAACTGACGTGATCGATCGACATATCAACCATACGAGACGCAGGCGTAATCATAATTTTTGCGAGCACACGTGTTTCCGCCTTCTCCAGAGAGGATAAATCATCATCGCCCTCCTCACCATCAGACGTCCCTTTAATGACCTTTTCCTCCTCTTCAGACAGCAAAAAGCCAGGGTATTTAGACAATAGATCACCCAAGGCACGCGCAGGCGCAGCAACAATCAATATATCACCACTATGAATCGCATGGCCTGAAAACGGCGGCAAAATCAAATGACCACCACGCTGAATAAGCTTTACATTCATATTACGTAATGACGGGAACTTACCATCAACCGCTTTCTCACCGATCAAAATGCTATCTTCTGCGATATCAAGTTCGGCGACATATTCTGTATCATCACCAACCAGTTCCTCTTTAATCGAGGCTCGATTTGGCAATGTCCAAGGCAACACCAACAAAACATAGAGGAACCCGACACCAGCAAGCATCGCCCCCGGTATTGCAAAATCAAAAAACCCCAAAGGTTCTTGCCCCAACTCCACCATCGTACTTGATACCAACAGGTTGGTTGAGGAACCGACCAATGTCGTCATTCCTCCCAAAATCGCGACAAAGCTTAACGGCATCATGATACGGCTTGCAGGGGCGTGGGCACTATGTAGTAAGGATTGAATGATGGGAATTGCAATAATCACAAGAGGCGTATTATTCATAAACGCACTGAAGAACATCACAAAGATCAAAATCAGTATCACAGATATCCATGCAAAAGCCTTACGCTTAAAGACCAAAAAGTTCGTCAAAAATCGTAAGGAATCTGTATGAATAAGCCCCTGCCCCATGACGAGCAACGCCAAAACGGCAATAAGAGACGGATTCGCAAAGCCTGATAAGATAGCCTCAGGATCCAGAAGGTTCTTTTCATTATCATCTGTAATAGAAAAGATTTGCCCATACAAAAGCAGAACAGTCATTAATATGACGCTCGTCACCTCAAGAGGCACCTTTTCCCTCACAAACGCATAGACAGCGCCCGCGGTAAGGAAAAGCATAAACCACATATGGAATACAGGATCTATAACGAAACCCAAAAACTGTTCCTTTAAGTTATTTGCTCTGCAACATCGAAGGAGAAATTATACTATATATTGCTATGAAGAAAAACAGTTGGCTGACAACTTATTCGCCACTTCCACCAAATTGAACACCTGAAGCATTGAATTCGCCCAAATTCTTAAATCCAATTCTAAGGAATATTTCAGTACCACTGTCACCCGAAGCATCATCCGTTAAGGTTCTGGTTCCGACCACAGACCATGAAATACATTGCCCCAAATAGTTAATACCAAGATTGGCTTCACGAAGACCGGGCTCATCCCCTAAATCATGCCGTGCAGCCCCATAAAGGCGCCATTTATCATTGATGTAATATGTGGCTGAATTCAAAATCTGTTCTCTGGTTTCATTATCCTCACCATTTTCAATCGCCTTGGCGAAAAGATAACGCGAAGATAAATTCACATTAAATAATTTTGCGGATGCATCCACCTCATGACGCTGCGATGACAAGCTGTCATTATCAAGCTGAAACCTGTAATCCAGTGCATAGTCGCCCTTATAATTACCGCGCACTTCACCAACAACATCAGAACTTTGATCATCCAAACCTGATCCGCGATCAAAGGGGTTCTCATCATTATCAAAGTTATAACTCTGCCCGATGAACACATCACCATAACTGCCATCAGCAGTATAAAGACCAGAGCGCAAACCATATGTAACACGTGATTGATCTTCTATACCATCAACACCGGGAAACCTGCTGTTGTTGAACAGGCTCAATGCGTCAATTTGCACATCCTGACTATCTTCGTTAGGCACATCATCGGCATCAATATCCGGCGCAAGCGTTACAGATGTCACAGGCTCAATAACCATTTGGGTTGTGCCAAAGGACTTTGCCAAAGGATAACTTGTTTCCGCATTAAATGACGCAAAACCACGAAACTCTGATGTGTTTGGCTTAACAGAGGAATCGTTTTGTGCGCCAAGCCTGTCATGAATATCATAGTAACTTGCCTGAGCATTTGCATCGAGCTCAGTAACCAAACCAAAGTCAGAAACCAAGCGTTTTTTCCAACCCAGCCCTGTATGCAAGCGGTTAACGTCCTGCCCATTATTATCCCTGACCAAGCCTAATACAGACACATCAGCATCCCAGCGCCCGCCAATAAGGGGAATACTATCAGGCTCACCTATAAAGCTCGCCTCGATTTCAGGTAATACATTGGGCTGGTCTTCGTTCGTATCCCCTTCTTCATCAAGCCTGACATCCTGAAAAGCCAGAAAACGACCGACCGCATAATTTCGCCCGGAAAAGCGTTCTAAATAAATTTCATTATCAAGAACATCATCCGTATCTTCATCAAAATCATATTGTCTTAGATACTGATCATCTGATGCCACATCAATTTTTATACCACTGCGCCATTTATTGTTGATGTCCCATAACCCTTCAGCACGAAGATTTCCGCGCCATTCGCGATCACGCTTAAACTCAACCCCTGCTTCATTATCAGTGCGCTCAGAGTAGGTAAAGCTCCCCTCTGCTATCAAAGAGGCATCCGTCCAACGTTGTCTCCATTGTGCCGTTGCCAATGGTGTTTCACGCGACATCATCCTCATACCAACGGTCAGATCTTTTTCAGGGGCTATATCCCAATAATACTTATTCTCAATAAAGCCACCTACATCACTCTTGTAACCGGCGCTTGGTGTCAGAAAACCGCTCTTACGCTTTACTGACCCGTCAGGATGAGAAAAGTACGGCAAATACGCAACCGGCACACCTTCCATTTCAAAGCGAGCATTGCGATAGCTAACAGTCTTGCTTTCTTTATCGTGCTCAACTTCAGAGGCTCTAATTTGCCAAAGCGGCTCTCCATTACGATCAGTCTCACATACTTCACATGGTGTATAATGAGCATCTTTCATCACAACCCTTTTGCCTTCTACCTGACGTCCATTTGACGCCATGAAGCGAGAGCCATCCACAAGAACCGTCTTAAGCCCTTCGACGAAGCCGTTTTTCAACGCATCATTAAACTCAAAATAGTCGGCATAATGCTTGTCACCTGTAACATCCGTAAACACAACATTTCCGGTCGCAACGACTTTATCATCTTGCAAAAAGTAAACGATTTCATCCGCATTTACCGTTTTTCCGTCTTGCTTTAACACAACATCGCCTGCGGCTGTAACACTTTGGCCGTCTTTGTTGTGAACCAAACTATCGGCCTGTAAATCAACAGGGGAATTAGATACCTCTATTACGTCATCATCTTGGGAATAAGCGACCTGAAAAGGCCAAACAAACGCAGCAACAGCAATAAGGCTGCTACAAACAAAGACAGTACTGGTAATTTTGATTTTTAGCATAGGAACACAATAGATGAGGTGTCTAAAGAACTCGGACTTTTACATTCTTGGGTTTTCCCCCATCAAAGTCAATAGATCACCACAGAGAACAATAAGGTTATACTCACTAAGTTTTAATTATTAAAAAATGCAGGGATTTCATCACCGAAACCACTAACATCGTCTACATTATTATCTTTAGAAGGCTTACCGCGCTTCTTATTATCCGCCTTACGATCAGAACGCTGCGCGTTACCGGAGTTAGATTTTCGCGAGCTTGCATCGGATGTTTTGTTTTTACGGCGATCATCATCTTTGCGTGCCGCACCTGCATCCACCTCTACAACCTCAATCGGCTTGCCAATACGTTTTTCAACAGCAGAGAGCTGCTTGTCATCGTATTTCGTAACAAACATCCACGCGCGACCGCTTTGCCCCGCGCGCCCTGTACGGCCAATACGGTGCACATAATCATCAGGATTCACAGGCACATCATAGTTAAAGACGTGCGATACACTATCCACGTCAATACCGCGCCCTGCGACATCACTACAGATTAACAGGTTAATGTCACCGTTTTTAAACTTCTCCAGCGTTTCAGAGCGGTGCGACTGTGCCAGATCGCCATGCATGGCTTCGGCCTTATACCCCTTATTCTTGAACCACTTGGTTAGGGAATCGACATCGCGCTTTCGGTTGCAAAAGATAAAAGCATTCTTGACGTCTTCTTGCTTTATCAGCTTTTCCAGCACAGCATTTTTGGCACGCGGAGAAACCTCGACACGGAACTGATCAACCGTTTCGGCCGCAGATGCAGGCGGGGCAACGGCAACCTCACGCGGGTTGCTTAAAAACTTCTTCGTCAGGTTTTTAATTTCCGGCGGCATCGTCGCAGAAAATAGCAAGGTCTGGCGCATTGGCGGCAAGAGCGAGCAAATCTTTTCAATATCCGGAATAAAACCCATATCAAGCATGCGATCCGCTTCGTCGATCACGAGAACCTTAATATCAGTAAGCAGGATATTTCCACGCTCAAACAAATCAATCAAACGCCCCGGCGTCGCAATCAGCACATCAACGCCGCGCTCTAAGATACGGATCTGGTCTTCCATTGATGACCCACCGATAAGCAAAGCCTTGCTCAAATTACAGTGTTTCCCGTACAAATCGAAATTATCCGCAATTTGCGCAGCCAGTTCACGCGTTGGTGACAAGATAAGGGACCTTGGCATACGTGCCTTTGCGCGCCCACCGTGCAATATCTCAATCATAGGCAAGGTAAAGCCTGCGGTTTTACCCGTTCCGGTTTGCGCCAACCCGACGACATCACGCGCCATTAAGATATTTGGAATCGCCTTTTCCTGAATCGGCGTCGGAGAATCATATCCGCACTCTTTAATTGCCTTTAAAATAGGCTCACTCAGGCCCAACTCTTCAAATTTCATATACTATCAGTCATTCTTTTATTTTCTTTCGTGATTAGAGCTATTATAAAAACCAAATAAAATCAAACAAAAGTGAGTCTTATGTCTTTAAAAGTCGCCATTCAGATGGATGCCATCGAAAATTTTAATATCAAAAAAGACAGTACATTTGTAATTGGACTGGAAGCCTTAAAGCGCGGATACGATCTATATTACTACCTCGTGCCTGATTTACGGTTCGAAGACGGTAAGGTATTAGCCAAAGCCCGCAAAGTCACTGAGCTGCGCCGTGAAGTCGGAAACCATTTCTCAGCAAATGATCCGGAAGTCATTGATTTAAAAGAAGACATTGACATCGTTCTGATGCGCCAAGACCCGCCATTTGATATGAACTATATCACGGCGACCCATATTTTAGACCACCTAAAGGGTCATACGCTTGTTCTGAATGACCCGTCATCGGTTAGAAATGCCCCCGAAAAACTGCTGGTTACACATTTCCCTCAGTATATTCCCGAAACACTGATTACTTCAGATTCTGAGGCTATTCGTGACTTTTGGAAAAAACATAAGAAGATCATCCTCAAACCCCTATACGGTAATGGCGGGGAGCAGATTTACTTGGTCGATGAAAACAACCTTAATATCAATGCCTTGCTTGAGATGTTTGATAAATTTTATAACGAACCCATCATCGCACAGCGCTATATCCCTGAGGCAACCGAAGGCGATAAACGCATTATTCTGATTGATGGCGAAGTTGCCGGCGCGGTTTTGCGCGTACCTGCAAAAGGCGAAGCGCGCGCAAATTTCGATGCGGGCGGTACAGGTGTGAAATCCACCCTGACAGCGCGTGAAATTGAAATTTGCGAAGCTCTGAAACCTCTTCTTAAGGAACAAAATCTGGTCTTTACGGGTATTGATATTATCGGCGATTACATCACAGAAATTAACGTGACCTCACCAACTGGCTTACAGCAAATAAATCAACTGGATGGTGTATGCCTTGAAAGTGATTTATGGGACGCATTTGAACGCAAGTTAAAGTAAAGATTATAGACATGAAAAAAAAAGAGCTGGAAGAAACACTTACCTTCGCCCCGCAATTTGACGATAAGGGTCTCATCCCGTGTGTGACCACCTGTGCAGACAGCGCAGATGTCTTAATGGTTGCCTATATGAACGCCGAATCCATCCAAAAGACTATCGAAACGGGTGAGGCGCATTATTGGTCACGCAGCCGCGCCTCTCTCTGGCACAAAGGGGCAACCAGCGGGCAAATCCAATACGTTACGGAAATGCGCACAGATTGCGATCAAGACTGCATATGGATCAAGGTAAAATCAAAACCGGGCGCCTGCCACACAGGAAGAAAGTCATGCTTTTACAGACAGATAGAGGTTAACTCTAAAGTGAAAGAAGACATGAAACTGATTGATGATGAGAAATGCTTTGACCCTAAGGATGTTTATAAATAAACATGCCTAGTGATGGTGATCATGGCCATGATGATCATCATGCGATACGGCCGCAATTTTTGCATTCTCTTGCGGCAAATGCACGGAAATATATATAACCGTATTCACCAAGAATAAAACCGTTGCGATTCGTAATACGTTTAATGTCTTTTTCTTTTTCGTATCACATGGCCCGTGACCGCACCCTGTGTCATGACAATCCATTCGCTTACTGATCAGGTGCAAAGCCCAACCAAATGCCACAATCACACCTGATGTTACAATGATCGGCACTTCCCAAGCATGCATCACGTCATGTGCACCTTCCATCCATAATGGCGTCGCACCCAGAACGCCCATACCGACCAAAACAGTCAGAAGGCTGAACACTGTCGGCAAAACACAGCAAAAGACGTGGCTCACTTCTGAAAGCACCACAAAATATGACATAACATTTTGTAAACGTCTGATCTGCATATAACACCTCATTTAAGATGCATCGTTTATACCTAGCGTATCAATACAATGCAAAGAAATTATGTTATATTATATCATAATATTAGATTTTTCACCTAAAGAGCCACTGCGCGAATCTGTTCTTGGGCTTCTGAAACATCTGTAATGTGCATTTCTGCACTTTTGCGCCCCTGCCATTCGTTGATTTTAAGATGCCCGATCACATTAAGGGCACGCGCACTACCACTCAGCAAAGCATCTCCTAATGGTGTGTCTGCGCTTCGAAACGCCATGCCCTTGATGCGTGAACCGCCTTCCCAATCACTCATCATGACCCGCACATGATTTGTCCCCAGTATATCGGCCTTATGAATACGAACATTTTCCAACATAAACACAGGCTCGGGATATTCCTGACCAAACGGGCCGACTTGGGTTTGAAGCATCTCAATCAAATCAACCGTAACGCCCTGTGTAGTCAAAACCGCGTCAATTTCGGTTTCCACATTCACGTCCGTGTTCTCCATTTGCTTGGATATATGGGTACATAGAAACGTGCGGAGCTCCTCCACCTTATCAGGATCAACAGTAAAACCGCCCGCCATAGCATGCCCACCGCCCTTTTCAAGCAATCCTTCATTACGGGCATCAATAAAGCTCTGCGCGATATGAATACCGGGTATAGAGCGCCCGGAGCCGCGCCCTTCCTTCTTACCGGATAAATCATGCGCATAGGTCACAACACAGGCCGGCTTTTGGTATTTTTCCTTAATCTGACCCGCGACCAAACCACTTAGGCCTGCATGCCAGTCCTCATGCGCAACCACGATGATCGGGTCATCTTGCATATTTTGCGCCTCCACCATGGCAATGGCTTGCTCTTCCATTGATTTTTGGATGGCTTTACGCTTGTCATTACAATCATTAAGGGTCCATGCGATGTTTTTGCATTCCTCGGGATCTTCACTCGTCAGGAGTTGCGCCCCTAAATCCGCCTTATGCACACGGCTTCCTGCGTTAATGCGCGGCCCCAAAACAAATCCGCAATCATATGTGCTGATCGGTGCGCTGATCCCCGCGACATCCATCAAACTACGCATGCCAAGGTTCATTGACTGCGATGGTAAGGCGAATCCTGACCTAACAAACAAACGATTGGCAGACGTCAGCGGCACCATGTCACAAACAGTGCCAAGCGCCAAAATATCGAGCATGGAACGCAAATCAGGTTCAGAAATTCCGTTTTGTTTATAGAACCCGCGATCACGCAAACGATTGTTAATCGCCACGCATGAAAGGAACGTCACCCCAACCGCGGCCAACATATCCAAATCAGATGAATCGTCTTTGCGTTTCGGGTTTACGACATGCCAGCATTCAGGAAGTTTATCTTCGGCCTCATGATGATCAAGGATAATGATCCTCAGGCCCATATCACTGCCTGCCTTTACGACATCAAACGCCGTTGTGCCGCAATCAAGCATCATAATAACATCCGCGCCGCCATCCTTAAGACTCTGCAATGCACCGATATTGGGCCCATACCCCTCACTAAGGCGTTCAGGAATATAGATTGGTGCCTCTATGCCGACGCCTTTTAAAAACCGCGCCAGAATTGCCGAAGACGTTGCGCCATCAACATCAAAATCACCAAAAATCGCGAAGTTTTTCTTTTCCTCAATCGCTATGGCGACATCTTCTGCCATATCTCCCATCCCCTTAAGCGAAAACGGGTCAGGAAAGTCATTTTTCAAAGTCGGATTAAGGAAACGATCAACCTGATCAAACGGGACGCCGCGCTGAACCAACAAACGCGCCACGATCTCAGGGACATCGTGGCGTTGTTTAATTAACGCGATCTCATCAAGTGAAGGATCAGGAAGCACCCAACGTGCTTTTTTAAGCGAGCAATCAGTAACTATTCTGGACATAGAGTACAGAGTATTAGATTCGCTCTAAAACCAGAAGGCTTAAATCGCCTTAATCCAGTCTTTACGCTTCAGGTTATGTGTTGCTTCGATGCGGCGAACCGTACCTGATTTGGATCGCATAACAATCGTTGATGTCTTTGCACCGCCCGGATAACGACGCACACCACGAAGCATTGACCCGTCAGTCACGCCTGTTGCTGCAAACATCACATTATCACCTTTGGCAAGATCATCTGTTGTGTAAACGGCATTCAGGTCCGTAATGCCCCAACGCTCTGCGCGGGCGCGCTCATCATCATTGCGGAATGTCAAACGACCAAGCATTGAACCACCGATACACTGCAACGCCGCCGCGGCCAATACGCCTTCCGGTGCACCACCTGAACCGACATATAGATCAATCCCTGTGTCAGGCTCAGTTGTCGCGATTACCGCACTCACATCACCGTCACCAATCAGGTTAATACGCGCACCAGATGCACGCACATCTTTGATCAACTGCTCATGACGTGGACGATCTAGGATACAAACCATCAATTCTTCTGTTGTGCCGCCCTTGTCCTTGGCAACTTTTTGCAAAATATCACCAATCGGTGCATCCAGATCCAAGATGTTCGGGTCAATGCCTGCGCCAACGGCGATTTTATCCATATAAACATCAGGCGCGTTCAAGAAACCGCCCTCATCTGTCATCGCAACCACAGCCAGTGCGTTTGGACCACCTGCCGCTGTGATGTCAGTCCCCTCCAGCGGGTCAAGCGCGATATCAACCTTCGGGCCTTTGCCTGAGCCGACTTCTTCACCGATATAAAGCATTGGCGCTTCGTCACGCTCACCTTCACCAATCACAACGCGCCCTTGGATATGAAGCGAATTTAGCGCATGGCGCATCGCATCCACAGCCACCTGATCAGCGGCAACCTTATCGCCACGCCCAACGAGTTTCGACGCAGCCAATGCCGCAGCCTCCGTTACACGTGCAACCTCAAGGGCGAGGTTACGATCCATAAATGCGGGTTCTTTTGCGTCTGTCATGTTTTGTGCCTGTGCTTGTGTCATTTTAAAAAATCCTGTTCGTTTTGCCCTATGCTATAGCTCTTCTATGCGCATGAGACAAGGTTTTTCCTTACATGCATCCAGTGCTTCGATCTGTTCAACCGCATTCGCCATGTTGGCGTGGCGCGCGTCATGAAGCGTTAAAACGATAGGAACGGGCTGCCCCGGATCACGAGATCTTTGAACCATACCCTCAATTGAAATATCCTGTTCTTTCAAGATAGCAGAGATATCGGCAATCACGCCCGGTTGATCAACAACCTCTAAACGAAGGTAATAACGCGCCTGCGTTTCACCAAGGTCAATCCACTGCGCATCTTGCAACGCCGATACAGGAACACCGAATGTCGGAATGTTCAGACCGCGTGCCAAATCAATGATATCCGCAACAACAGAAGAAGCCGTCGGCCCTTCGCCTGCGCCTTTACCTGTAATCAACGGTGTCTCGACAAAATCGCCTTCGACATAAACGGCGTTATATACATCCTCTACGATGCCCATCGGTGAATTTATAGGCACCAAGCATGGCTCAAGCACTTGCATAATTTTACCGTCAATTTTGCGGGCGATACCAAGCAATTTAATGCGGTAGCCAAACTCTGTTGCGTATGCAATATCTGTCGCATTGATCTGCGTAATACCCTTAATCTTCATTGCATCAAAATCGGGCTTAACACCAAATGCAATAGAGGTAAGAATGCACAATTTATGCGCAGCATCGATACCCTCAATATCAAATGTCGGGTCTGCTTCGGCATAGCCAAATTCCTGCGCATCTTTCAAAACGTCTCCGAAATCAGCGCCCGTTTCACGCATTACTGTCAAAATGTAATTACATGTCCCGTTTAATATGCCGTACACCGCATTATAGTTATTGGCGGCCAGCCCTTCGCGCATCATTTTAATCACAGGAATACCGCCTGCAACGGCTGCCTCATACATAAGAGACACATTGTTATCTTCTGCGGTTTGTGCAAGCTCAGATCCATGATGCGCAACAAGCGCTTTGTTCGCCGTCACAACATGCTTGCCACCGGAGAGCGCAGCACGCACAACATCCGCAGCAACACCTTCGGAGCCACCGACAAGTTCAACAATCGCATCGGCACTTTCGCACGCGGAAATATCTGCCGTATTATCGAACCATTCATACCCGTCAATATTAACACCGCGATCTTTATCTTTGCTGCGTGCAGATACCGCAACAATTTCAATTTCACGTCCTGCGCGCTGCGTAATCACATCTTTATTCTCTGTCAGGATTTTGATAACCCCGACACCAACAGTGCCAAGCCCTGCGATCGCTATACGGAAAGGTTCGCTCATAATCTCTTTTACCCTCTAAAAGTTGAACTAGTGTCTTAGCGTGCTTTGCCTATCGTTTCAAGTGATGAGGGGGATATATCTCACACAAAAAACTGGCATCATTATTGCTTAGTTGATTTTTAGCGTATTATCGCGCACAACATCACTATACACAGACG
The DNA here is from genome assembly GCA_051967755.1 of Alcanivorax sp. Taxonomy (GTDB): domain Bacteria; phylum Pseudomonadota; class Alphaproteobacteria; order Micavibrionales; family Micavibrionaceae; genus UBA1672. The sequence continues at coordinate 261,388 of JBQDYD010000003.1, read as the reverse complement.
AAAGATGAAAAAATGAGCGCCTCGGACAAAGACAAAGAATCAGTTCAAATCCCTGACCCCATCATACTGGGTAAGGCGTTGTTCGATGCCTATGAAAAGGCGCAGCCCCTGTTCGAGGAATATATGGATAAGTACGCGGCGGCAGACGGCACAGGTGAGTTTGCCAACATCAATTTTGACCCGCTGAATGTCCGCGAAACCTATTTAGATTTTCTTGATCGTCTGGCACAAAAGCCTGAGAAGTACATCGAAATTCAAGCAGAGTTTATGCAGGATTGGTTCAACCTATGGCAAAATAGCTTCAATCAATTTATTGGTGAACCGGCCTCAGCGCCGAGCGTTGACGATGCAAAACCCGATAAACGGTTCAGAGCACCTGAATGGCAGGAAAGCGCGCTGTTTAACTTTATCAAACAATCATATCTTTTAACCTGCAAACAGGTTGAAAAGACGATCGGCTCGGTTGACGGTCTCAGTGACAAACAAAAAGAGAAGCTTAAATTTCAGGCAAAACTCCTCACAGATGCCATGTCACCGACGAATTTCGCCATGACCAACCCTGAGGTGATCAAAGAAACCATGAACACAGGTGGTCAGAACCTTGTCAAAGGGTTCGAAAACCTGATTAACGACCTAAAGCGTGGGCGCGGTGACCTGAGCATCAGCACAACCAATTATGACGCATTTGAACTTGGCAAAAACATTGCCGTCACCGAAGGTTCGGTTGTTTACCAAAATGACCTGATGCAACTTATCCAATATGCACCGAAGACGGATAAGGTCTTTAAAACGCCCCTCCTCGTCGTGCCGCCTTGGATTAATAAATATTACATTCTGGATTTACGTGAAAAAAATTCACTGGTTGAATGGCTGGTGGAGCAAGGCCACACCGTTTACATCATATCTTGGGTCAATCCGACGGCGGAACTGGCGCAGAAACGCTTCGAGGATTATATGTTTGAAGGGGTTTTAGAGGCCATTGAGCAAATTCAGGACATTACAGGCGAGGAAAAGGTCAATGCCATGGGCTATTGCCTTGGCGGGACGCTGCTTACGACGACGCTTGCCTATCTTTCTGCCAAGAAAAAGGATGATTGCATCTTATCTGCAACCTTTTTGACCACATTGATTGATTTTGAACATGCGGGGGATATGAAGCTGTTTCTTGATGATGAGCAGTTGGATCATCTTGAAAAAATGATGGACCAGCACGGCGTTTTAAGCGGGAAAGAGCTTCAAAAAACCTTTAGCCTTATGCGTGCAAACGATTTGATTTGGTCATTCGTCGTCAATAATTACTTGCTTGGGAAAGAGCCGTTTCCCTTTGATCTGCTCTATTGGAATGACGATTGCACCAATATGCCCGCGGCGATGCATCGATTTTACCTAAGGAATATGTATCGTGACAATAAATTGATAGAGGTTGGCGGCATCACGATTGACGGTGTGAATATTAATATCTCTAAAATCAAAACACCGTGTCATTTCATCTCCACCAAGGAAGATCATATCGCGCCGTGGATCGCGACCTATGAAGGTGCACGCAGGCTCAGCGGCCCTGTGACCTTTACTTTGGCGGCATCGGGGCATATCGCGGGCATCGTGAACCCGCCGCATAAGAAAAAATACTGTTATTGGGTCAATGATACCCTGCCCGCATCACGCGATGCATGGCTTGAAAAGACCACAGAGCACGAAGGGTCATGGTGGCCGCACTGGCAAGAATGGATCAAACCCTACGCAGGAAAATCAGGTAAAAACGTTACGGCGCGTAAAGTAAAGAAAGAAATCGAACCCGCCCCCGGCAGTTATGTACGGGTGAAGGGATAAGCTTTATTTACTCTATCTACTCTTGTTTGGAGGGGCAGCGAATAGAACGTTAGGACGATACGCTTTTCTTATGCTCCTGCCCCAATTCAACATAATGCGGGGCAGACCATTTAATATAGGCGATTTCCTCATCTGTCAGATCACGCATATATTTGGCAGGGCGCCCTGCCCATAATTGCCCCTTTGGCACGCGTTTACCGGGTGTGAGAAGCGCACCAGCGGCAAGCATGGCAAAGCCTTCCACGACTGATCCATCCATTGCACAAGCCTGCATACCGACAAATCCAAAATCCTCAACCGTGCATGCGTGGAGGATAGCCGCATGCCCAACCGTAACGTCAGAGCCGATATACGTTCCCGCGAAATCAGTTGTCACATGAATAACGGTGCCATCCTGAATATTTGTACGCTCCCCGATACGAATTTCATGCACATCACCACGCATCGCGCAATTATACCAAATGTTGGCATCCGCCCCGATTTTAACATCGCCGACAATACTGGCAGATGGGGCAATAAACGCACTATTGTCGATTTGGGGTGATATCCCTTTATATGGGTATATAAACTGGCTCATTCTGGATTCCTCTCAGGCTGACTAACGAAAAAATTGGCTGCGTGTTATTTATACAGCTCTGGTTTCAGACATACCATAAGACGGCCATCCTCTTGGGATTTATTTTCAACTTCAATGTCTGAAAATTTTACTTTGTAATATTCAATATATTCATTACCAAAGCTTGCCTGCTTTACCACATCAATAAACACACCCTCAGCGAGGGGAAGGATTTCAAACCGTTCCTTCACCTCTAGCGCACCTTTTGCTTGTTCACCATCAATTTGCAAATCATCAGAATCAGATGCGCCTTGCTCTTCTTTTATAGATTTAGCAGGCTCCAGAACCAAAGTGCCGCGCTTATAATGAACGCCTTGTTTATCCTCATTAAATATCAAACGATATGTATGCGGTGACGGCACATCAAAAATGCCATACAGATGGGCCGTATACGTATCCTGAGGGACGAAAGTTTTTCTAACCATCTCAAAGCTTAATTCGCCGGGCGGGCAATCCAACATCGCGGCCGACACACTTCCCGAATAGAAGGTTGCCGCACCAAAAAACATAACCGTAAATAAACACACCCTGACCATGGTCAGAGTATAGACAAAAAAATGTCCCGAGAAAAATATTTTCCGGGACACTCTTAATATTTCTAATTTCACTGGTCTGCGGATTAACGCTTCGCCCACTGCTTTGTACGACGTGCTTTGTGCTTACCGACCTTCTTACGTTCAACGATACGATCGTCACGAGTAACCATACCGGCCTTCTTAAGAGCAGGACGAAGTTCAGGTTCGAAGTTTTCCAGAGCGCGTGTGATACCGTGACGTACCGCACCAGCCTGACCTGACAAGCCACCACCTTTAACAGTTGCATTCACGTCGAATTTACCAACGCGGTCAACAATCAAGAAAGGTTGGTTCAAAATCAAACGGTGTGTGTGACGTGCAAAATATGCAGTCTGGTCTTTACCATTCACAACAACCTTACCGGAACCGGGCTTGATCCACACACGTGCAACCGCATCTTTACGACGGCCTGTTGCATATGCACGACCAAGGTCATCGACCTTTTTCTCTCTTTTCGCAGGTGCGTCAGTGTTTGTTTCATCACCAGACTGTTCAGGTGCATCAGCTTTCGCATCAGCAGCCACAGCAGCACCGATATCTTTAAGGTCTTTTACAGTTTCTTCTTTTTTAGCCATGATCCTGTTTATCCTTATCTCTTATTCTTTACGTTCAAAGCAGCAACATCCAGAACTTCCGGGTTTTGTGCTTCATGTGGGTGTTCAGCACCAGCATAAACGCGCATGTTTTTGTAAATCTTACGACCCAAAGGACCTTTAGGAAGCATACGCTCAACAGCTTTCTGAACAACGCGCTCCGGGTGATTACCATCAAGGATCTGACCTTTTGTGCGCTGTTTAATCCCACCAGGGAAACCAGTGTGCCAATAGAAAATATCTTTTTCACGCTTGCGACCGGTCAAGTGAACCTTGTCCGCATTGATAACAATAACGTTATCGCCACAATCTACGTGAGGTGTGAATTCAGGTTTGTGCTTGCCACGAAGACGGAGTGCAACGATGCTCGCCAAGCGTCCAAGTACAACGCCCTGCGCATCAATAATAATCCATTTCTTCTCAACCTCAGCAGGTTTTGCAGAATATGTTTTCATCTCTCTACGACTTTCATTCTTACAGTTTTATCAAAGTTGGGACTTTATGGCGAAAAAACTGCACGGTGTCAATAAAATTTTGCAATAAAAACATAGGATTAGTGTTGAGGTATTATAACACCTCAAACTTTCACCTCATCGCCGATCCACTTCAGGAATTCAGGATTTCCAGTCTCTATCGGAAGCGCAACAACACACGGCACGTCATAGCTATGTTGTTCTGTAATATGATCTTTTAAAGATGATAAAGCATCCTCAGTCGTTTTGAATACGGCGGCATATTCTGTCGCTTTTTCTACTTTTCCATCCCACCAATACACAGATTTATGCGGAGAGAAGATATTCGCACACGCAGCCAGCCGCTTCTCAACGACAGATTCTGCAACTTTTTCGGCCTGTGCCTCATTCTCAAATGTAACATAGACAAAATAACGCTTCATTATGCCCCTCCTGCTTTGTAATGGCTGCGGCGTATGGTACAGACTTGCCTATATATCTGTCCAGATCAGGCCATGTTCATCGGCATAATAATTTCCCAAATTATTCCCCTGAGACGCAGACAGTAAATAATCTGTGATACATATATCTTTGATATCCAGATGCACAGCGCGTGATCCATCCGGCAGCGCACCTAAAGACATCGGGCAATAGGCAATATCATTTTGTATAGACGCGTCATAGCTCCCCTGCCCTTGATATGTGCCGTTTTGATACAGACTAATCGTTCTGTTGGTGAAATCAGCCTTTATAGTGATAACAGAATACGATGTTAAAGCCGTATCACACACAATATCAACCGCATCAAGCGCGGCACTGCCATCATCAATCACCACCCTGATTGTGTTATCCGTACTGCCGACCAAAAAAAGGCCAAACCCCATGCCGCTTAACGGGTCACCAAGTGATATAACAGCCTCTGTCGCAGAGGTAACAGCGCCGATTTTAAAAACCATATTAAACTCTAACGCAGAATATCGTCGCGTTACCGCATTTTCTATCGGCAAGGAAGAAAAATCATAAGTATGCATCTTGTTTAAAGTACCATTGTGAAAATACCCGTCACTAACGACATACAGAGCCTCCCCATCCAAATAGATACCTTCAATAGCGTCCGATTCAGGCAAACGCACCGGATCAGAGAGCACATCATCATCAATCGAATAAGCGCTGACCCGCCCCGGCTTAGCACTTGAGCCGTGCGATACCCACACAATATTTTTGACTGTATCCAGATATAAATGATCTACATTAGATAATGTACTAAGCGTCGTGACTGTTTCAATCAACACCCCTGTCGACGCGCTGTATCGCTTAATTTGCCTGTTAGAATACAAAACCAGCAAACTGTCGTCATTGCTATCATATGCAAGGCCATTAGCCCCTGAATCAACCGAAAAGCTTCCTATACTCGCCCCTGCCTTCGTAATATGACGCACCAAACTCTCAGCGGTTGAAACAAACCACAACGTACTATCACTTGTATCAACAGCAAGCCCCTGCACCGATTGCATCGCAGGAAATAGTGGAATCAGCTCTATCTCACTTATCTCAGTGGCACCGTCTTTTGTGACATTCATCAAGCTTGGGGTGTATGGATGGCTCCCCGTGGCTTGCCCATGATTAGCAATCCAAAAACTATCTGCCGCATCATCCTTCGCAAGCCCAGTACATGTAATGCCCTTTCCGGTTTCAGAACCTGCGCCATCCGGCAAAATCTGAGCCGCCCGCGCGCCATTACTATAATATGCGCCCAACATATAATCATCACTTCCGTCAAACTCAAATGCCCCCGAATTCAACGCAGACTGACTGGCAGAGACGGCTTGATAAAAACCGGGCCATTCCAGTGATTCACTTTGCCATAAAGACGGCGCGGCATCCGTATTACCATCAACCAGCAAGAGTGGTGTAAGCATGCTCGGGATAAAGCCAATCGCTTCTACTTCGGCCAAAAGCCTATTGATCTGACCTATTCGGCCAACTTTCATAAGCATATTTTTCTCCTTAAAATAAAAAAAGCCCGCAAGCGCGGACTGATAAAAAAGATATAATTCTGGTGTTTATGATCTATAAGGTATGAAAAAACAAACGACAGGTCAAGAATTTATTCCCAATTCAGCCCAGCCCGTTATATCGGTCATTAATAATCGTCAACACGAATCTTGGGATCGGCTCCCTTTTCTCTAACCACCCGGTGACCTGATCATGGCGGTAATTATAACTCTCTGCAAAACTGCCGACAGTATGACCTGTATCCTCTAAATACGTAATAAACTCACCATAGGTGGGGCGCGGTGCGATAACTGCTAATAATTTTTGTAGAACATACATATACACACCCTAGTAACTTCAAAACCATTAATAATTTACTTCGGAATTAAAATCAACCTAAAGGTGTATTCATTGTTAAATATGCATTCAACAATGGTCAAAAATTTCATTGCCCTCACAACATAAACCATCAATAACTTTGCGCGCAGGGTTTTGCTTTGTTAAATCTGAAAAACGATTAATAGTGTCTTTCGCATAGATGCTTTCAACACCCTCTTTTTCTGAATAATGCTCAACACAGTCATATAGCAAAGCAATCATTTCATCTTTTAACTCGCTCATTAACCCTCTCCTTTGGTATCGGAAGCACATTCACCGCTCACGCGCACAGTGTATGACTTACCAAGGCATCCTCTGTAAAATCTACGTGATTAAAAAATCAAATGCAACTTAAGATTGTCTTTCATTTTAAAAAGGGAGCTTATATCAGCAAAGTGACCTTGCGTTTCCCATCACCTATAACGAGCGCATCTATTGGTTAATACTAAGCAATTGAAGCTCTCAGACGTATCTGTCTTAAACGATAAATATGGGACGAAGTGCTATTTATGGGACAAACAAAAAATAAAAATCTCTGGAAATGTAGGGTGAATGGTCGGAACGAGAGGATTTGAACCTCCGACCCCTTGCACCCCATGCAAGTGCGCTACCAGGCTGCGCTACGTTCCGACATGAAAAAATTTAGATTGAAAGATGTAGCAACGTAATTGCAAAAAATCAATGACTTTAACGATGATTATCCGCGAGGCTTGATCATTCCGCGTAATTCTTTCAATTCATCCAGAACTGACTGCAATGCTTCGCGCTGTTCCGGTGTGAATTTATCTGAATTCGGAACGCGAGGGGCCTCGACCTCAGCGGTGATTGTTTCCCCGCGCGTCAACGGGCGCCTTTTTTCCTCAGGGCCTTCTGAAAATGCGGTAACAACCTGCTTTTTACCTGCTTCACGTAAAAGTTTTTGCACACCCTTAATTGTGTACCCTTCGACATAGAGCAAACGGTGGATCGCCTGAAGCAATTCAACATCTTCGGGGCGATAGTAACGACGACCGCCACCGCGTTTTAATGGCTTAACTTGTGAGAACTTCGTCTCCCAAAAACGGAGAACATGCTGTTTCACGCCAAGCTCATCTGCGACTTCACTAATTGTTCTGAACGCCGCAGCGGATTTTTTACGGCGCGAGCTTTTAATCGCCGCGCCTGCTTGCGCTGCACTTCGGTCATATTCTGCAGGCTTACCGGATTGCGCGCCACCCTCAGTCTGATCCTGATCTGAATGTCTTGCGGAGCTACCTTGCTGCATTTCTGTACCTTTCGTGTGCTTATTTTATTTCTTTACAGTATCTTACCGGCCTCTATTCACGCGATCTTTTAGAACGTGTGATGCCCTGAAAACCAATACTTTACGTGGAAGAATCGGAACCTCCACCCCTGTTTTGGGGTTACGTCCAATGCGCTCGCCTTTTTCGCGGATTGTGAAACTACCGAAAGATGAGATTTTCACATTTTCGCCTTCAACCAGTGCATTTGAGATCTCATCCAAGACAGATTCGACCAAATCCGCTGACTCATTTCGAGAAAGACCTACCTCTTCGTAGACTGCTTCCGCCAGATCGGCGCGCGTTACCGTGCGACTTTCCATATGTATGACTCCATTTTGTATATCTTTAGATTAACGATTCATATGGTTTTCGTCAATCTTACAGATGCCATTAGTCACAAAAAAATGATACGAGTTCAATGGGTAAAGAACCGTTGTTCATAAAATTTGTTCAATTTTATAAGGATTTACATGCGTGCGAGAGCCGAGCCCCAAGTGAGTCCGCCGCCTAATGCTTCGAATAAAACCAACTGGCCTTCCTTTACCTGACCATTACGAACAGCATGATCAAGCGCAAGAGGAATAGAGGCCGCGGATGTATTTCCGTGATTGGCAACAGTAACCACGACACGCTCCATCGGAAGTGATAATTTACGCGCAGTTGCCTCAATAATGCGGATATTCGCCTGATGCGGCACCAGCCAGTCAATCGCACTGCCCTCAAGGTTATTTTCCTCAAGTGCCTTCACAACGGCATCTGCCATAAGGGTCACGGCGTGTTTAAACACCTCACGCCCGTGCATCACAATATGGCCGCTGTTTTTTGTCGTACTTACGCCGCCATCGGTATAAAGGATATCCTTCATACGGCCATCCGCATAAAGATGGGTCGATAATATGCCCGCGTCACTATTTTCCTGCGCCTCAAGGATAACTGCGCCCGCCCCGTCACCGAATAACACACATGTTGTTCGATCAGTCCAATCAAGGATAGAACTCATTTTCTCTGCACCGATCACCAAAACACGCTTTAACTGCCCTGCCTTTATGAAATTGTCTGCAACACTGAGGGCGTAAACAAACCCGGTGCACACGGCCTGCACATCAAAGGCAATACCAACAGGCACGCCTAACTTTTCCTGCACCATAACCGCAACGGATGGAAATGTTTGATCAGGCGTCGTCGTCGCGACAATAATGCCGTCTATATCATCAGGCTTTAGCCCTGCGCTATCCAGTGCATTTCGCGCCGCATTAACGGCCAGATCAGAGGTTGATTGCTCATCGGCGGCAATATGGCGGTTTTTGATACCGCTTCGCTGGAAAATCCACTCATCAGATGTCTCAACGATTTTTTCCAAATCACTGTTGGACATTATTTTTTCAGGAAGATATGAGCCGGTTGATATAATACGGGAGCGGATAGTCATTGATCGTCTTTTCGTCCTTAAACTAAGATAATATTACGCCTGCTGAGCGACAAATTTCTCTTGATCAGTCAAATGCGCGATATCTTTAACAACCTGATCAATGTAGCCCTGACGCGCAAGTCTGACGGCAAGTATCACCGCACGTGAAAAAGATAAGGCATCAGCTCCGCCATGGCTTTTGATACATACACCATTCAAACCAAGAAACACACCCCCATTATAAAGGCGTGGATCCATACGTCTTTTCAGAGATCGTAGTGAGAAGAATGCAAACAACCCGCCCAGCATAGCCAGTGGATTAGAGGTAAATGATTGAGAGAAATAATGCTTGGTCAGGCGCCCTACGCCCTCCGCAGTTTTTAGGGCGATGTTGCCCGCATATCCATCACTGACGATCACATCTACAGTGCCGTTGGTAATATCATTGCCTTCTACAAAGCCTTTATACTCCCCCGGGAACTCAACTTGCGAAAGAATCTCCGCCGCCTTACGCACATGATCCGGGCCTTTTGTTTCCTCAGAACCAACATTCAGCAATCCCACAGTTGGTTTTTCGACCTTCTTGTGGGCGCGCGCAAAGATAGAGCCCAAAATGGCAAACTGCACAAGATTTTCACCGTCAACAAGCACATTTGCCCCAAGATCCAGCATAATGCTATCGCCCTTAATACCGGGCATAACAGAGGCGATTGCAGGGCGATGAATACCGGGCACGGTCTTAAGAACCATTTTGGCCATCGCCATTAAGGCGCCCGTATTACCGGCAGAGACAACCGCAACCGCTTCACCGTCTTTTACAGACTTAATCGCCATATGCATGCTGGAGCCTTTGCTCGCACGTAAAGCTTGAGAAGGCTTATCATCGTTTTTGATCATCTTATCGGTATGACGCACCGATGAGTTTTTCTTTAAGCGAGGGTATTTAGAAAGATACGGATCAATCTTATTCTCATCACCAAAAATCAAAAAGCCAACCTCGGGACGGCCATCCAGCACCATATTCAAAGCCGGAATAACCTCACACGGGCCAAAATCACCGCCCATCGCATCGACGGCAATTACTATCTTTTCAACTGTATTTTGATTTTGCACGAGAACTGATCCACTGAATCGTTTTTTTAGGATATGAACGCAAAAGGTATTTGCACATCAAAAAGAATATAACGCAGATGGCGCGCTATTAAAACCTTATCCTAAGAAAGGATCAGAACTAGTCGCGCTCTTCCAGAACTTGGCGGCCTTTATACATGCCAGTCTTTAAATCAACATGGTGACGACGCACTGGCTCACCTGTGTTTGAGTCTTCAACCCAGTTTTCTACAGGCAATGCATGATGCGCACGGCGCATGTTACGCTTTGATTTTGTTGTTTTTCTCTTTGGTACAGCCATAACTATATCCTTTTTTATTCGTGCTTCGTGCTATTTTCTATCACAATGTATTTAACGAGAACAGGGTAATACCTAAATTCCTGAGACAACGCAAGGAAATTATCTAATTTTAGACGTGTTTTCTTCAACGTTCTCTATTTTCCCTTCTTCTTTTCACCTGATTTCCAATCTTTAAGAGCGGCAAACGGATTCGAGTATACATCTTGATCATGGTCCAATGAGGCTTCCTTATTCTCATATTCCGCCCCTTCTTTTTTCGGATACGGATTCAAGGACAAGGACAGATACTGGATAACCAATTCCCCCAAATCAATCTTACCGTCAATAATCTCCTCCGGATCTTCCTCTTCCTCAAGCATTGGGTGCTCATTATTTTCAGGCGTAGAGGTACGGTCACGCTTCGCTTTGGTGAATGACACCGCGTTCGAGGGCTCAGCGAACCATGCCTCAAACGTATCATCAACCACCTCTGCAACAGGTTCGGCCGTAACAACACATTTCTGTTGAACTTCTGCCAGAATTTGCCCCTGAATATGAATGACCTTATTTACGTCATTCCTAACCAGAGTGAGTTTCGCCTTCAATGAGTCGATAGAGATGAGCCCCAGACGACTGCACAAAGCAGAATACGCACTCTCAGGGGCTGAAATCTCGACAAGAACGGGCTTTCTGTCTACATCCTCTGCCTTAAAAGCATGCGACCATTCTTTTTGCTGCGGATTGATGTCCTGCGCTGCCATTTCTCTATCTCCTTAACAAATTTATATTACAAATGTCATGTCACCTGACATAAGCTGATTCACGCGATTCGTATTTTTATCGCTTATGTTCTTTAAGATAAAGTTCTCCATTAAGAATAAATATTCTTCATTCCAACCTTTACCGTCCGATACCGTTGCGTACAAATTCCTCTTCAGGGCCTCCTGAAGGTTTGTCTGCTTCAAATCTTCAATCGCAATATCTTTTAGACTGTCCGGGTTCAAAGCCACTTGATACGCATGCATTCGCCCGTTGAACGCCTTCATCATGCGCTTCATATGTTTGGGAACGCCCATATCCCCTATCCCCATCTCACGGAGGGTTTGATCCATATCTTGAAACACCGTATCAAACAAAGCCTGAGACAGCTCTTCATAATCTTCGTGTTCCATTGTTATGTGTAAAACAATGAATGCGTGCACCAACAATAGATCAAAGCGCCCGTCGAAACTATCCGGCACACCATACTCTTCATAAAAGACAGGTTTACGCACATTCATTAAGATTTCTGCATATAATTTATCCGCACTTTTCCTATAATCAGTGCGCTGTGCATCTTTTTTCCTGAATAATCCGCCAATCATTGATTTTTACTCTAGGTTTTTTATAACTTTATCTCTAAGCTCCGATAACACATAACACCAAAACTAAAGAATGCCATGCAAAAAATAGTCAAATTTGCTTTTTCACTTCTATTAATCTTTTTCATTCAGGCGTGCACACCGGTAACGTCACAACATGGAAATATGTTGGAAGACTTTCAGGTTCAAGAAGTAAAAGCGGGTGAGCATACACGTTCTGACGTTTTAAGGATTTTAGGCTCACCGACTACGCAATCTACATTCAATCCGAACATCTGGTATTATTTGGGACAAGAAACCGAAAAACGCGGCATTCTTGATCAGCACATCACGGATGAACGTATTGTTGTTGTTATGTTCAGAAAAGACGGTGTTGTTGATGCCATCCAAGAGGTAGATAGTGAGCGCGAGAACATTCCATTCGCGCGAACAAAAACGCCAACGCACGGTAATGACCTGACATTTATACAACAATTACTTGGGAATTTGGGTCGATTTAATACACCACAGAATGTAAGTGCGACCGGCGATCTGGATCGATAAACGCTATATCGGGCGCTGCTGAACCACTTGTATCAAAACTTCGGCGCCCATATCATCACCCACAACATCACTTGTTACCTTGTTGAGGCGCTCTTTAAGCATAGCCACCTGAATGATACCGCCTTTTAGGGCTGCATGCTTATTAAGAATTCCATACATATTTTGAATATAGGCATCAGCCAGACGCGGACGCATCGCCTTTACCTTATCCGCATTAGATACGCCATCAACCTCGATGGTTACAACCATGCTTACCACCTGCTGCACTCCGTCATCATCGATAATCGGAAGCAATAAAGGGTCCATTTTAATATATTCAGCGACATTCGCTGATTTCTTTTCCTCAGCCGCATACGCGTCATGCGCAGGAAACGCTAAACACAACAATGACAAAGCTGGCAAAACCAAATGACGCATACCCGTATCCTTTATTGATATAATGATAAAATCCTAACCAAGAAAGGATAACAAAGAAAAGTTAACGGCGCGTTAGATATAGATAAAATTGAAACTATATTTCTTCAAGAAAAGCATATTTAAGCGGCACGGACAACACCGCTTATGGCGTCTAAAACACCATTCACAAATGCAACCTGCTTTTTCTCATAAAATTCGTGTGTCACATCAAGATAGTCATTAATAATGACCGGTGCATCTGTGTCTGTATGCATCAAAATTTCACAAATACCGCATAACATAATCGACTTTAACAAAGACTCCAGTGGCTTATCCTTTGTATAAGACCGTAATATTTCTTCAACCTCCGGAAGCCTGTCATCCAAGTTGAACATAATTTTCTTATACAAACCGCCATTTGGCTTTACCTTGATATCTTCACCATCATCAGTCTGCAGGCCACGCTCAAGCATCTCCTGCACGACCTCTTTCATGGGTTTTTGGTTGTGCAGAATTTGGTAAAATGATTGCGCCGCCAATAAGCGCGCCAAAAATTCACGATTTTGATCTAAAGTTTCATGTTGTGAAGTCATCACAGCCCCCAAATTATCTCAGCAATTCACGACTAAGGTTAAATAACCCGAGCGCCGCGTCTACTGCATCTTTTCCTTTGTTTTTTTGTGCCGGATCAGCGCGAACCACAGCCTGTTCCATTGTATCACAGGTTAGAATCGCATTTCCAATTGGTAAATTATAATCAAGCGCAAGGCGTGATAAACCACGGGCACTTTCTTCACACACAATATCATAATGCGATGTTTCCCCGCGGATAACACAGCCTATCGCGATAAATGCATCAAACTTACGCCCGTCAGTACCGCGCCCCTCTTTTCGGCTTGCGCCCAGCTTAATAGCCAGAGGAAGCTCCAAAGCACCGGGAACCTCAAACGTCTCGTATGTGCATTTTCTGTCTTTTAACGCTGCTTTTGTGCCATCAAGAAGGTGATTAGCCACCTCTGTATAATATGGTGATACTGCTATCATGACATGCGGCATGATGTTTCCTTTATCGTCTAATCTATTGATTTATGATCGGCTATATGAAGGTCATACCCCTCAAGGCCAATTACGCTCTTCGGATTGTTGGATAGTAACACCATATTTTTGACACCCAAGTCCAGCAAAATCTGTGCGCCAATCCCATAATCTCTTATCACTTTATCTTTATTATCAATTTCGGCCTTTTCATCTTTTTTAATAAGGCGCTCAGACAGGCTGGTTGCGTTTGGCGGCCTCAGCAAAACAATAACGCCACGCCCCGCGCGCTCCACTTCCTCAATAGAGCGACGAAGAATGCTATCCTCTTTACCGCCAATAACGTCCTTTAAGATATCAACAGCATGCATGCGCACCAAAATCGGCTCATCCTGCTGGCTGATATCCCCCTTTACCAGTGCAATATGTTCTGCGTAATGAATTTTGGCCTTATACAGGCATAATGTAAATTCACTGCAATCGGCTGGCGAATATGGTTGCTCATGAACACGCTCTACCATGCTCTCATTGCGGCGGCGATATGAAATCAAATCTGCGATCGAACCGATTTTCAAATTATGCAACTGCGCAAAGGCCACCAAATCATTCAAGCGCGCCATCGTGCCATCATCATTCATAATTTCACAAATGACACCTGCGCCGCTAAACCCTGCAAGCTTTGAAAGATCAACCGCGGCCTCTGTATGACCTGCGCGTACTAAAACACCGCCTTCACGCGCCATCAGAGGAAAAACATGCCCCGGCGTTGCAATCGTGTCTGGCCCGTTATCAGGGTTAATCGCCGTTTGAATCGTATGCGCACGATCCGCCGCAGAAATCCCAGTCGTAACCCCCTCTTTGGCTTCGATAGAAACCGTAAAGGCCGTGCGATGTTGGGAGTTATTACCACGCCCCATCAGATGCAAGCCCAAGCGATCAATCATTTGCTCTTCCATTGGCAAACAGATGAGGCCGCGCCCTTCTTTGGCCATAAAATTAATATTCTCAGGCGTTGCCATCTGCGCAGGGATAATTAAATCCCCTTCATTTTCACGGTCCTCATCATCCACGATGATCACAGGCTTGCCATTACGCATATCCGCGATAATTTCATCAATTGACGATAGAACATCCTGATCTTCAGGGGCCAGGCGCGCGTCTTTTATGTCTTGTTTGGATATAGTATTTGTCATTTTTTATCTCTTACTTCCAGCATGCGCGCAACATAGCGTGCAAGTGTATCAATTTCCAGATTAATATCATCACCCGCTTTTCGATACTGCAGGGTCGTATTCTCCCATGTGTGGGGAATGATGTTCACGCCAAAACTATGATCATCAACTTCATTAACCGTCAAGGAGATACCATCAAGCGTCACTGACCCTTTTGATGCGATATAGGCCTCATACCCATGTGGTATGGCTATCTTGAACCGATATGACTCCCCGTCAGAGGTAATATCAATGATTTTGGTGACGGCATCAACATGCCCTGACACAATGTGCCCACCCATCTCATCGCCTAACTTTAACGATGGCTCAACATTAACTGCATCACTGACACCCCATGACCCGATAATGCTCCGCGAGAGTGTTTCCGCCGAAACATCGAAAAACAAAGACGAATTTGACTTTTCCACAACCGTCAAGCACACACCTGAACACGCCACCGACGCACCCATTTGAACCGATGTGACATCAAGTGACACCCCAACTTCGATCCTGCACCCGCCATCATGCGCATCAATGGATTTAATTACACCAACATCCTGAACCAAACCTGTAAACATTATTGTACCTCACTCTTCGGGCGATAACGCTCTAACATATCATCACCAAGGGCTCTGCGCTCTATACATTCAAAATCATAACGGTCATTCAAGCGCTCAATATTAAGGTCAGGCATGGCCCCTTTTGAATCATCGCCTAATATTGTTGGGGCGCGATAAACCACCAATTCATCACATAAACCGGCGCTCAGAAACGATGCATGCACCTCTGCTCCGCCCTCAACCAATATGCGGGTTATCCCTTGCTTTGCCAACAGACCTAAAACCTCTGCCAAATCATGCGGATTACACTGATGAAGATGCACCCCACCTGCAATGAAAAGCGGTTCATTATCACTTTGTTCTGCGTGAAAGATAAACAACCTGATCGCATAGGCGCTTTTGACCAGAATACTATCCGGAGGCGTTTTTAGTTTTGAATCCAGAACAACACGCACAGGGTTATGATCAACCCCGTCTAAACGCGTCGTCAGCATAGGGTTATCCTTCAAAACAGTGCCGACACCAACCATAACCGCATCATGCTTGGACCGAAGGAAATGCGCATGTCTCCGCGCTAAATCACCTGTAATCCATTGGCTTTCACCATTTTTCAGCGCGATTTTACCATCAAGACTGCACGCCGTTTTTAACGTTACAAACGGACGCCCTTTTTCTATGGTCGAAAAGAAGCCCTCATTAATGGCTGTGCACTCTTCGCTCAACACACCTGATGTAACCTCAATTCCTGCCTCTTGTAAAATTGCAGTAGATTTGCCTGCGACCTGCGGATTAAGGTCAAGCGCACCAATAACAACGCGGCTTACTTTCGCTTTGATAATGGCATCGACACATGGGGGCGTTGCGCCATGATGTGTGCACGGCTCTAACGTCACGTAAAGCGTCGCGCCTTCTGCATTATTTTCCAAAGCTTCGAGAGCCAAAAATTCAGCGTGCGGACGCCCTAAATCATTTGTACGCGCGCGGGATATCACCACATCATCGCGAACAACCACGCACCCAACAGACGGGTTCGGCGCAGTACGGCCAACGCCGCGTCGCGCAAGCGCAATGGCAGAGCGCATATGATGAATATCAATATCAGATGTCATCGGCCTTAGCCTTTTGTCTTCTTGGGTGAGCTTTGGTCTTTAAGGTCGCTGACCTTATTCAGGAAATCATTAAAATCTTCGGGATCACGGAAATCTTTATACACAGATGCAAACCGTATATAGCCAACAACGTCCAGCGCAGTTAGCGAGTCCATCACATATGCACCGATTTTTTCTGACGGAATTTCTGCCTCTCCTTCAGATTCAAGAGAGCGCACAATCTTATCGGCTTCTTTTTCGATGGTTTCCAAATCAATCGGACGCTTACGCAAGGCAACCTGCATAGAGCGGATAATCTTATCACGGTCAAAGGGCTGCTTTCGACCGCCGCCCTTTACAACTGTCATTTCACGGAGCTGAACACGCTCGAAAGTGGTGAAACGCTGATCGCAACTCGTGCAGAAGCGACGCCGACGAATGGCACAATTATCTTCCGTCGGCCTCGAGTCTTTTACTTGAGTTTCCTCATTTCCACAAAACGGGCAGCGCATACCCCTCCCTACTTATTCATTCGGGTAAATCGGGAAACGCTCACATAGCGCATCCACTTTTTCTTTCACGGCTTTCTCAACAGCTTCGTTTCCTTCAGGACCGTTTGCTTTCAGACCATCAAGAACTTCGATCGCATATTGACCAACCAGCTTAAATTCCTCAACACCGAAACCACGGCTCGTCGCAGCAGGCGTACCAAGACGCACACCTGAAGTCACCATTGGTGGCTCAGGGTCAAACGGAACTGCATTTTTGTTACAGGTCATGCCTGCACGCTCTAATGCTTCTTCCGTGTCTTTACCTGTTAAGCCCTTCGGACGAAGGTCAACAAGAACGATATGGCTGTCTGTTCCGCCTGAAACGATATCAACACCGCCATCTTGTAACGTTTTCGCAAGCGCGCGTGCGTTATCGATGATCGCCTGACCATATGCCTTAAATTCAGGCTTTAATGCTTCTGCGTATGACACTGCTTTCGCTGCAATCACATGCATCAACGGGCCACCTTGAATACCCGGGAAGATCGCTGAATTTAGTTTCTTGAAGATATCAAGATCATTTGTCAGGATCATACCACCGCGTGGGCCACGCAATGTTTTGTGTGTTGTTGTTGTTGTCACATGTGCATGCGGAACAGGTGACGGATACGTACCAGCCGCGATCAAGCCCGCATAGTGCGCCATATCAACGAACAGATATGCACCAACAGAATCCGCAATTTTACGGAAACGTTCAAAATCGATGTGACGTGGATACGCCGAAGCACCTGCGATAATCATCTTTGGCTGGTGTTCTTTTGCCAATCTTTCAACTTCATCATAATCGATCAGCGAGTCGCTCTCGCGCACGCCGTACTGAACCGCATTGAACCACTTACCGGATTGGTTCGGCGCCGCGCCGTGTGTCAAGTGACCACCGGCAGCAAGGCTCATCCCCAATACTGTGTCACCCGGCTTAATCAAAGCCATCATCACACCTTGGTTTGCCTGAGAGCCAGAGTTTGGCTGTACGTTTGCATATTTTGCGCCAAATAGTTCTTTTGCGCGGTTACGAGCAATGTCTTCAACAACGTCAGAATATTCACACCCACCGTAATAACGACGGCCCGGATAACCTTCTGCATATTTGTTTGTGAATACAGAACCCTGCGCCTGCATCACTGCGCGTGATACGATATTTTCAGACGCGATTAGCTCAATGCTGCTCTGTTGACGCTTCAATTCGCCCTGAATGGCGTTATAAACATCTGCATCCGCATTTTTCAGGTCTTCTGTGAAAAAACCGCTAAAATCAAAATGCGCTACATTTTCCGCTGCGTTGCTCATAAGTTTACTTCCTTTCAATTAACATTCTATTTCTGATAATTTTTTAACCCGGCGATCATGACGACCCCCTTCGTATTCTGTGTTTAGAAACGTCTCTACAATATCAAACGCAACTTCTAAACCAACCAATCGTGCCCCTAACGCCAGCACATTCGCATCGTTATGCAAACGGGTCAAGCGCGCCATCGTGGTGTCTGTGCAATTGGCGGCTCTGATTTCTTTATATCTGTTTGCCGCGATTGATATGCCGATCCCGGTACCACAAATCAGGATGCCCTGCTGTGCTTCTCCGTTAACAATGCTCTCGGCAAGTTTCTGACCAAATTCCGGGTAATCTACAGATTCGGTAGAGTTCGTTCCAAAATCTAAAAATTCACAACGATCCGCGAAGCGCTCTTTAATCGCTTCCTTCAATTCATAACCGCCGTGATCACAAGCTATCGCGAGTGTGCTCATATCGTTATATTCCTTTACTTCGGAGCACAATATATAGTCCTCTTCGTGCTATGAAATCAATCCTTTCTTTTTCAAAACATACTCAAGACGACGTAAAGCATTGCGTTTTAGCATTTCTTTGGGTGTGGATAGCGGCCCTTGCACCGAAATTTCTGTAAGAGATTGCGCATCCATGGCCGTCACTTTCACCACATTTCCTATGGGAAAGAACTCGAGAATAATCTCCCTGCCTTGTAATAACTCATGTGCCATAAGGTTGATCCGAATAAAAATAAAAAGCAGGCCATTTACTGCCTGCTCTTAAAGATAATGAATTTGACGAAAATAAAAAGTCTAAAATCCGCCGCCAAAATTTGTTTGCTGTGCCCAGAAACGTTCCAACATTTTCAAAGTTTGGTTCAGGTCGTTCAAGCGATCATCGGTCACTTCCGTACCCTCAATTTGTTCCTCATGACGAGAGAACATATCGGAGATCATATTTCTGAGCTCAATCCCCTTATCAGAAAGACGAACACGGATCGAACGCTTATCATGCACGGAACGCTCTTGAATTAAATATTCGTTCTCAACCATCTTTTTCACGTTATATGAAACATTAGACCCAAGGTAATATCCACGAATGGTTAATTCCCCGACTGTCATTTCATCTTCGCCGACATTGTACAGGATCATACATTGTACGTTGTTGATGTCCTGAATATTCTTTTTATCCAGTTCAACTTTCAGAACGTCAAGGAAATGACGGTGCAGTCGTTCAATCAACTGAATGGCTTCGTAGTATGGTGTTGTCACAGACTTTTCTCCAAATACTTTCTGTATATATAACAGCGGATCATAATTAAAGTTTGATCCAATCGCAAAGTGATTTTATATATCTTTTAGTTTAAAGAAATGTAAAAAATGAAATAATTCAATGATAAATTCCAGCTTCCCCCACAAAAGAATGCGCAGACTGCGCGCTGAGCCTTGGATAAGAGACTTAGTTGAAGAAAACAACATTTCAGCAAAAGACCTGATTTGGCCGGTATTTGCGATAGAAGGGCAAAACAAAACCGAATCTGTCGCGTCAATGCCCGGTGTAAATCGGTATTCCGTCGATCTTTTGGTGCAAGAATCACAAAAAGCTTATGATCTGGGGATCCCTGCAATCGCTCTATTTCCGATCACAAGCCCTGAAAAGAAAACTGAGGACGGGAAGGAATCATATAATCCCGACAATTTAATTTGCCGCGCCATTCAGGCGATCAAAGCAAAGGTCCCTGATATCGGCATCATCACTGACGTCGCCTTAGACCCCTACACCACGCACGGTCATGACGGCATCATGGATGACGGTAAAATCCTGAATGATGAGACGCTTGACGTTCTGTCGAAACAAGCTCTTGTCCAAGCTCAAGCAGGTGCAGATATTATTGCCCCGTCAGATATGATGGATGGGCGTATCAAGGCTATTCGCTCCGCACTTGATGGAAAAAACCACCAAAACACAATGATCCTCTCCTATGCCGCTAAATATGCGTCGGCCTTCTATGGCCCGTTTCGTGATGCGGTGCAATCCAAAGGGTGCCTGAGCGGGGATAAGAAAACATATCAAATGAATCCTGCAAACAGTGATGAAGCGATTCAAGAAGTGATGCTGGACATCCAAGAAGGCGCAGATATGCTTATGGTCAAACCGGGAATGCCTTATCTGGATATCATTTGCCGTGTAAAAGATACGTTCAAACTACCTACATTTGCATACCATGTAAGCGGTGAATACGCGATGCTTCAGGCGGCATGTCAGAATGGCTGGCTTGATTATGACAGCGCCATAATTGAAACAATCACCGCATTTAAACGCGCGGGCTGCGACGGTGTACTAACATATAGTGCACTCGATGTTGTTGAAATCTTGAAGAAAAACGCATAAAACTCGAAAATTCTTTTGCAGATTCTTGATTTTAAACGAAAAAACCCGCACAATCATACTATGCTAATAAATGAGCCTGCTCTAGCGCTCTGAGCCTCTGCGTACATATATTCTCTGAGTAACCACATATAATTTTGATTTATTGACGGTGTTTTAAATTTAATGCACCTCAACCAAGCTTCGGGAAAGGATAAACCGACCCATGAAACTGCTCGGTATTCTTCTGGTTTTCGTTTGTACATTCGGTGGTTTGATTATGGCCGCTGGGATGGAAAAGGCCATGCACCTGATCAATGGTGTTATTTTGCCTGCCACCCCCGCCGAAACAGTTATTATTATGGGCTGTGCTGTTTCTGCCTTCTTAATCGCCAACACGATGGATACGGTCAAATACACCTTAAAGTATTTCGGCTCCCTCGTGAAACCGACTGCCTATAAAAAAGAAGACTATATAGAACTTCTCAGCATGCAATTCACCGTATTCAAACTTGCACGCTCAAAAGGATTTCTGGCCCTTGAACAGCATGTAGAAAATTCACATGATAGTGCCCTATTCTCTCAATTCCCTAAGTTTCACGGCAACCACCATGCTTTGGACTTTGTGTGTGATTACTTGCGTATTATCTCATTGGGTAACGAAGACCCTGCGCAGCTCGGCGCATTAATGGATAAAGAAATTGAACAGATCGCCCACCATGAACACCATCCGGGTCACGCCGTGCACCACATGGCGGAAGGTATCCCTGCGCTTGGTATTGTTGCCGCGGTTTTGGGCGTTATTAAAACAATGGCCTCTATTTCTGAACCGCCGGAGGTTCTGGGTAAATTGATCGGTAGCGCCCTTGTGGGTACATTCCTTGGGGTTTGGCTTTCTTACGGTATTTTCGGCCCGATTTCTCAAGCCATGACAGAGCGCGCAGATTCTGAGGTTCTTTATTATAAAATCATGAAAGTCGGGATGGTTGCATTCCTTAGTGGCGCAGCACCGCAAGTCGCGGTTGAGTTTGCCAGAAAGGCATTACCACATAATGTACAACCGGGCTTTACGGAGCTTGAAGAAATCCTGAACGAACTTCCGCCGCCACCGGGTTAAGGATCACACACTCATATGACACATGACAATTACCTGAATATTGAGATTATTGAATTGCCGTATAAACATTACGGCGGCGCATGGAAGGTGGCCTATGCCGACTTTGTTACGGCGATGATGGCGTTCTTTTTGCTTATGTGGCTTTTGAACGTAACCACGCAGGAACAAAAAGACCTTTTATCTGATTACTTTAACCCCAGTCACCCACAAATATCAGACTCAACCAGCGGTGCGGGCGGTATTATGGGCGGTTTGACCATGTCGCCCGAGGGCGCGATGGCATCCAACAAAAATCCATTGATACCGCTTCAAGTTAATCAGCAAAGAAAACGCGGCGGTGAGGCAAAATCAAAAGTTAATCAAGTAAAAGAAAAAGCAGAAGAGAAACGCTTTGAAATGGCGGCGAAGCAAATAAGAGAGGCCATTCAAAACAATCCGAAACTATTAAAGCTCAAAGACAACCTGATTATTGATATCACACCTGAGGGCCTGAGAATTCAGATTGTCGATCAAGAAGATGAATCGATGTTCCCGTCAGGCAGTGCACAAATGTATAAAAAGATGGAAGAGCTCCTAACGCTGATTACAGATATCGTTCTGGATATGCCTAACGAAGTCTCCATTCGCGGTCATACTGACGCTGTGCGGTATTCCCCCGGCGCAAAATATACAAACTGGGAACTCTCTGCAGATCGTGCAAACTCATCACGCCGCGTCATGTTGGATTCGGGAATGCCTCTAGAACGTTTGAATAATGTGATGGGCAAAGCATCAAAAGATCCGCTTATTCTGGACAACCCCCTGGATCCGCGTAACAGACGCATCACACTGATCTTATTAAAAGAATCCCTAACCAGCCCTGTTCCTGATGAAGATATGGAAGATGGTGAGTTCATTGACGATGAGGATAGCAACATCATTATCGACGAACCCGAAATCAAAAACCCATACCGCGTCACCCCCGGCATAGTGGAATTCCCCTAAAACCGTAAACCGTAAGTCTTACAATTTTTTTAGAGGAAGTCTTTTGACTTAAACTAGAATTTATAATCGAAGCGATTGCTCTTCGGGAAACCGTTTGGCGGCAAACGTCCTGCAGATGCGCGCTTTCCAATCCATGGTTCAATATCCTCAACCACAGTCGTCCCTGCGCCATATTTATACTCAAGGCCGGTTTCCATGCTGAATGTTTTGGCATCAGACAGGCCGCCCTCTTTATATTTCTGCAAGATAACGCCCTTCCCTTTACTCATCTCAGGCAGCTCATCCAACGGGAAAACAAGCATCTTGCGGTTCTTACCAATCACAGCGACATGATCATCGCCTTCTTGGATATAACGGCACAAGGCCGCCTCAACTTTGCCCGATACATTCAAAACCTGCTTACCGGATTTGGTCTGCGCTAATGTATTTTCAGATTGCACGATAAATCCGCGCCCATCCGTGGAGGCAACCAGCATCTTCTCCTCAGGCTGATATACTTTCATGCTGGTGATGTTCGCATCATTTGGAATATCCACCATAATACGCAACGGCTCACCAAAGCCGCGTCCTGACGGCAATTTATCACAGCCAAGCGTGTAAAAACGTCCATTCGTTGCAAAAATCGTCAGCTTATCTGTTGTTTGAACCTCTAAAATAAACTGGCCGCGGTCTCCGTCCTTATATTTAATATCTTTGGCTTTGTGGCCATGGCCTTTCATTGCCTTCAGCCACCCTTGCGCCGAGCAAATCACCGTAACGGGTTCTTTCTCAATCATGACAGCATCCAGATCAACAGAAATCGGCTTTGGCGGCGCACCGATCAATGTGCGGCGCTTACCTAATTCAGTATCCTGACCGAACATCTTCTTCAGCTCTTTGACCTGCTTTTTGATGCGTGTCCATTGACGCGCCTCAGATGCGATCAATTTCTGCAGTTCATCACGCTCTTTGCTGAGTTCATCATGCTCAGACTTAATCTCAATCTCTTCCAGTTTGTGCAAGCGACGCAAACGCAAGTTCAACACGGCCTCAGTCTGCACATCCGTAAGCTTGAACGTGTCCATCAAACATTGCTTCGGATTATCTTCGAAGCGAATAATACGGATAACCTCATCAATGTTGAGGTAAACAATCAAATACCCCTCTAACACCTCAAGACGGTGCAGAACTTTTTCTAGGCGGAATTGTGAACGGCGCACCAAGACAACTTGCTGATGATCCAGCCAGTTTTGCAGCGCTTCTTTTAAGGACATCACCTTTGGCACCAGCCCGTTTTCAAGCACGTTTAAATTCATGTTGAAACGCGATTCCAAATCACAGGCACGGAATAAAGCTTCCATCAGGATTTCGGGTTCGACATTGCGGTTTTTCGGCACGAGCACCAAACGCACATCTTCGGCCGACTCATCGCGCACATCATCCAGCAGCGGCAATTTCTTGGAGTTAATCAAATCAGCGATTTTTTCAATCAGCTTTGACTTTTGCACCTGATATGGAATTTCAGAAACGATAATCTGATATTGCCCTTGCTTCAGGTCTTCTTTTTCCCACTTCGCACGCACACGGAATGCGCCTTTACCCGTCGTATAGGCGTTGATAACGTCTTTTTTATCCTCAACCAGAATACCACCTGTCGGCATATCAGGCCCCTGAACAATGTCTACAAGCTCCTCAATTGTTGGGTCTTTCTCCAACATCAACAGCATGGCTTCGCACAGTTCATCCACATTATGCGGCGGGATATTGGTTGCCATACCAACGGCAATACCGCTGGATCCGTTTGCTAATAAATTCGGAAACGCGCCCGGCAATACGATAGGCTCTTTTTCCGAACCGTCATAAGTGGGGCGGAAATCAACGGCATTTTCCTCAATACCGCGCAGCAAAAGCAACGCAACATCGGTCAGGCGCGCTTCTGTATAACGCATCGCCGCCGCATTATCCCCGTCAATGTTACCAAAATTCCCCTGCCCGTCGACAAGCGGGTAACGCTGCGCGAAATCTTGTGCCAAACGCACCATTGCATCATAAACGGCCGTGTCGCCATGCGGGTGAAACTTACCAATCACATCACCAACAACACGCGCAGACTTTTTCGGCTGCTGATCGGGGTTCAGCTTGAGCTGATACATCGCATACATCAAACGTCTGTGCACAGGCTTCATGCCATCACGCACATCAGGCAAAGAACGGCTCATAATTGTCGACAGCGCGTATGAAAGATAACGATCCGAGAGGATATCGCTCATCGGCTGATCAATTACGGATGCTTCGTTTTCTGCAATATTATCCTGCGACATGGATTGGTGTTCCTAACTCATCATTGTTACGCGTCGTGTCATCTGAGGTATCTGTTCTTGCAAAAACTTCATCAAAACGCAAGTCTAACCTGTGTCTGGCCTCAGGAAGTCCACGATTATGATGCGCAAAAACCCAATGCTCAAAGAAATATCGTGTAAGCCCTAACCCATCAATAATATCATTATCACTGCCCTGCCTGACACCGTGCCTTAGAAATGCAGGTAAGGGTAAGAGCTTATCTTTATACGGCTCCGCCACCGCTTGACTGACGGCGCGCCCTGTCTTGGGACTGACGTAAGCCAAATCACTATCATCGCCTCCACCGGCGCAGCGGGTTAAGTCGAGAGAGAATCCAAGCTCCTTAAGCAATGCGATTTCCCACATCACATACCCTTCTTCCCACACATCACCCTCTAAGATATCCAGCAGCGCAAGAAACCCGTCATACAGCCCCTCATGCCCTTCGCGCTCAGGTAAAGCCTGATCACACAAAGCACACGCCGCCTGCAGTGCGGCAAGCTTTAGCGGGTCATGCATAATACGCGCCGCCGTAGAGCGGTTAAGCTCCATATTCACCGAGCCTAAATTTTCTGACGTTCTGGCACGCCAATTTGCATCCACAATATTTCCAATCTCAATCGTGCCTCTGTTTTTAGAAGACGATGCACCGCGCACGTAGCCCGCTTGGCGTCCGTGATGGCGCGTTAAGAGCGAGACGATTGCCCCGTTCTCACCATGCCCGCGCGCCGCAAGCACTACAGATTGATCTTGCCATTGTTCCATGGGTATCTATTATCAACATCATACGCATCAGATTCCAGCAGGATATAAAAAATAATGGTGACTATCCCCAAATCCGAAATTTTCGACCTTGTGTCCAGAGCGTATAAAAACGCGGGCCTAACCGATGATGCCGTTATCAAAGAAATATATACCCACCTGATGCAAAACGAAATGTCAGGAAAGCAATCCCATGGTTTATTGCGGGTAAAATGGACGATTACCTCCATGAAAAAGCGTAAAGATAAGGGAATTCCCTTTAAATCCCCTGATTTAGCCATGGATAGCGGCCCGATCGCTATTGTAGACGGTCAAAATAACATTGGCGTTGTCGCCGCGCGTTATGCAACCGATGTGGCCATTAAAAAGGCAAAAGAATTCGGGATTAGCTTTGTCGGCGCGCGCAACCATTTCAGTACGACCGGCACGATGAACTACTATAACCGCCTGTTTGTAGAAGCTGGCCTTATCGGCATTGCAGGCTGTAACTCCTTTGCAATGGTTTGCCACCCTGAGGGGCATAGCCCGGTTTTAGGTACGAACCCGATTTCCTTTGGAATACCGTCCGCAAAAACCCCATGCGTCGTTGATGTCACAACCGCGCAATGGGCCTATGGCAAAATTCTTGATCTGTCTAAGGCAAGGAAGGATATTCCTGTGGATGCCTTTGTGGATAAAAATGGAAATCCATCGACAGATGTTGATGATATCAAAGACGGTGCAATGCTTCCGATGAACGGATATAAAGGATTTTCACTCGGCTTAGCTGTGGAAGTCATAAGCGGCGCATTAATAGGCGCCAAAACAGGCCTAAATGCGGTTCAGGGAAGCGATGGAATTTTCTTTATCGCGATTGATCCTGATAAGTTTGTCGGGCGCGATATATTCGAAGCAAATATGGAAGCATTTATACAGGAAATCAAGCAATCGGAACATAAAGCAGAGATAACAGAGCTCCTGATTCCGGGTGAACGTTCAGAGCGCAAATATATGGAAAACAATAACAAAGAGGCTATCGACATCGTCGACACAGTTTATAACGAACTAAAGGAGCTGGCAGCATGACAATCAAAGTAGGCATCGCAGGTGTCGGCGCAATTGGCGGCGCAGTCACAAAAAAACTTTTATCATCCGAAGGAATTTCAGGATTTGAACTAAGGTGCATTTGCGATCCAAACGGAGGGGAGCAATATAACATCGATAACGTCTCACTTGAGAAGCTGGTCGATGCATGCGACTTGATCATTGAATGTCTTCCTGCGGCCGAAGTCGCCACGCTGGCCTCTATGGTATTTAAGGCCAATAAGGATGTTATTTTTATCAGCAGCGCAGCCCTTCTGGTTTATCCACAGATACTGGATGAATTACAACAATCAGACAGCCGTGCATATCTCCCCTCCGGCGCCTTATGCGGTTTGGACGGCGTGGTTGCAATGAAAGAAATGGGCATTGAACATGCGCAAATCGCTTCTACCAAGCCGCCACTGGGCTTTAATGGTGCGCCATTCGTGGTTGAAACAGGCTTAGATCTGACTGAGATCACAGAGAAAACAATGATTTTCAGTGGTAACGCATTAGAAGCGTCAAAAGGCTTTCCTGCAAATATTAACGTTGCGGCCACCCTCAGCCTTGCAGGCATTGGCGCCGAGAAAACGCGCGTTGAAATCTGGGCTGACCCCGCCGCCACAGGCAATGCGCATGAAATCACCGTCAAAAGCGCCTATTCCACACTGACCTCTCGCATTGAAAATATGCCGGATCCCGCAAATCCGAAAAGCTCAGTTCTGGCCGCGCAAAGTATTATTGCAACGCTTCGTAATATGAGTAATGCTCTAGTGATCTAAGATAAGGAAAAGACACATGGTTCCTGCGAAACATTTTTATATGATCCGACATGGTGAAACGACAGCCAATAAAGCAAGAAAAATGGCCGGAAGCCTTGATTCCCCTCTTACGGATTTTGGCCGAGAGCAAGCCGCGCATGTGCAAAACATCGTTGCTGATTTAGAGATAAAGCCAAAAGCAATCGTGCATAGCAATCTTTCACGCGCGCGCGACACGGCATCTATTATCAATCAGGCATTAAATGTCCCCATGCATGAAGAAGCCGACCTTGCAGAATTACATGCAGGTGATTGGGAAGGCGTGCCATATGACGAATGTCAGGACTTACTAACGGGCTGGCCTGATCCACCAAATGGCGAGACATTCAGTGAATTTTGCGCCCGTATCAGAAACGGAAAAACAAAAGCCCTGAGCCAGCATGATACGCCCGTTTTAATTGTATCGCATGGTGGTGTGTTCCGCGCCTTTGGCGGTGTTTACGGCCTTAAAACCCCCGGCATATTCAGAAACTGCCATCTTTATGAGTTCCAGCCAGACCCTAGCAATGACATTTTCCCGTGGAAAGTGTGGTCTTATGATTATGAAAGCAAGGTAGAACGCGTTTCTGTTGATGTTTATCACCTTAGTGAACGCATGGAAATCACAGATCAAGTGGCAGAATAAATCGCCTGATGAACACCAAAGGCCTGCTTGGTTTCCTTTACATCGTGAACGCGGAAGATCTGCGCCCCCTTCTCTAAGCCCACCAAAGCGGAAGCCAGAGATCCCGGTAGCCTGTTTTTTGCCTGATCCTCACCTGATATTTTCCCGATAAAGCTTTTACGGGAAACGCCAAGCAATATAGGGCAGCCAAATTGATGAAAACGATCCAGCTGGGCGATGATTTTTAAATTATGATCTAACGTTTTACCAAAACCAATCCCCGGATCGACTATGATTTTGTTTTGCTTTATACCGCGCTTACTGCACGTCTCTATACGTTCTTCAAAAAACGCCAATATATCATCAACAACATCCCCATATTCGGGGCTGTCTTGCATATCTTGTGGTGTGCCCTGACTATGCATAATACACACTGGGACCTGCGCCTCTGCAACAACATCAATGCTGCCCTCATCATAGAGCAGACCACTTACGTCATTCACAATATTCGCGCCCGCCTTAATGGCCGCACGCATCGTTTGTGCATTGCGTGTATCAATTGAAATAAACGGCGATTTCCCTGATAGCCCCTCAATCACAGGCACAACGCGTTTAATTTCTTCTTCTATGCTTACAATCTCAGCATTCGGGCGGGTCGACTCACCACCAATATCCAGAATATTCGCCCCCTCTTCGATTAATTGCAGGCCATGAGAAATTGCACGTGCGGGGTTATAAAAATCTCCGCCGTCGGAAAAACTATCGGGCGTAACATTCACAATCCCCATAATCATCGGGGCGCTATTAATCGATGTAGAGATAAAATCAGACATATATCCTTATCCTGCCAGAGGTATATTATTTGCGCCTATACGCTCAATCTGCTGGTCACTCGGTAATTTATTAACCAACTGTTCAACAGGCTGCTTTAATGTGGGGTGCATCCAATCAGGTGATATTTCCTGCAATGGTAATAAAACAAAGGCGCGTTCATGCATTCTGGGGTGCGGCACAGATAACACCTCATCTTCAATCACCTCATCTTTATATACCAGCAAATCAAGATCAAGCACGCGCGCCGCGTTTCTCTCCCTTCGCACACGGCCTGCCATATCTTCAATGCGGGCGATCGCCTTTAAAACATCATGTGCGCATAGATCCGTCTCAACCATGCAAACCGCGTTATGATACCACGGCTGATCAGATATTGGCACAGGCGCAGACTTCCAAACACTAGAGGCACTGACAACGTTTAGGCCATTTTCAGGCATTAAAGAAAGAGCCTTTTGGATATTTTCTTCGGGCGTTCCAAAAACACCGGGTAAATTTGCACCTAAACCAATTAAAATCATTTTGTCCCTAACATAAAAAAAGTGGAGCCCACAGCCCCACTACATTCTATAAATAAAAAAACGGGTTTAAGAAACCCATGTTCTCACCTTACCTGTGTCTACGTGTACAAAGCCACTCTTCGGGTAATATCCTACACCGCCTGCTCTAAGCGATCGCGCCACATTACGTAGTTTACGCGTTCCTAAACCTTCAATACGAATATCGAGCGCTTGGCCGTACATATGGAAAGAGTTTGAAGCAACGCCTGAGGTATTTCTCTTTAACATCGCATTGGTTTTCGGGCTGCGATAACCTGATAAAATCTGCAAACTATCATGAGCGCCTGTCTTTTTCTGGATCAATGACAGAATATCAATCACATGCGGATCCATCGGGAAGACTTCTTTGGTACGGAAATCACGCAGAACATAGCTTAAACGTTCAAATGCATCAGGAAGATATTTATCACCAACACGGTATACACCGGAAAAACTCTCACCTGTGTGGCGTTGACGGAACGATACTTTCCATGCATCACTGCCGTCTTTTGCGGCCATAGCACTCTTCATAGTCAAAAGCGGTGAAGACGCAGCAATAACCCCTGCCAGACCGTATTTCATAAGGTCCCGACGTTGTGTGTCGATACGTTCATCTGAAGTATTTATATCAAAAAAGCGTTTCATAGCACCTCCAAATAACAAAAAGCGGTGACAAGCGCAAGAAAACAAAAGAAAAACTCATGCTGGCGCAAACCAACCAGGGTGATACTTTTACAATACTTTATTTAGTGAGTAAAGAACCGATTTGCCTTTGAAAAAGGCGAGTAAAACGCGAAAGAAATTCGGCTCACATTTCTTGATACTATTTAATGATTATCTAACATTATGGGAACTCCGTCAAGCTTTTCAAGTTCCTGCAGCAAAAGCTGATCCCAGTCATAAATATCCTGACCATACACAACCTTATTATCCGAGTTAATCCATGTCGTATAATATAGCAAATACACCGTTATATATGGCGCGCGTGTGTAAATTTCTTTTGTCTCGCCTGCAGCAATAAGAGCATCCGCCTTTGTCGTGTCCCAAGAGCCGACATCGCGTAAGACAAAGTTCGCTACCTTTTCAGGGTATTTCATGCGAACACAGCCGGAAGATAAAGCGCGATCACTTTTATAAAACAACCCTTTATCATTTGTATCATGCAGATAGATATTATGCTCATTCGGCATCAGAACGCGTATCCGACCAAGCGGGTTATGATCACCGGGAATTTGCACCATATTAAGGGCAATAAGCTCGTCTTCCGAAATCCCCTGCCAGTCGATTGATTGAGGATCAAGCGTAAGTGAGGCCTGTTGGTATCCATCCCGAAGCTCCATCCCTTTATCAGATAAATATGCAGCATTTTCTTTTAACTTCGGCCAGATATCTTCTTTTTTTACAGTTGGCGGTACGCTCCATGTCGGATTAAAGCGCACCCCATGCACCTCAGTTACAAACGATAAAGTTGGCCTTTTTTTACGCCCGACCACAACGGGCATAGAAAACGCAATCTCACCATTTTCAATCGCCCATAGCTGTGCGTTCGGAATATTCACCACGATAAAGCGATCAGGCTTCTCATCAGGAACCCAGCGCAAGCGCTCCATGTTAAGAATAATCTGCTTAATCTTATCTGCTTTACCCTGATTAAGAACAAATATTGTTTTATTGCCGATAATACCATCAGGTTTCAAATCATGATCCGCCTGAAATTCCTTAATTGCATTAACAAGGGCCTCATCATATGTATATCGCGCTTCGGTATCATTACCTTGCAAACCAAAACGTTCCCTTAACTTTGGAATATTCTCATGCCCGCGCCCGGGATATAGGGTCGCATTAAAATCTATCGGCTCAACAGCTTGCTCATCATCTTTTGACGCAAATCGCTTAAGTTCTTCCTTTAATCTTTGATACGTCGCGGTTTGCGGCCCCAAACCATCCAAAAACTCTTGAATACCCTCTGCGTTCTCAGGGATCATTGACAGCGCATCTTGCGCAGAAATACGCATATTCCAATCTTTGGGTCTAAGCTGCAGGGCGTGCGCATCAACGCGCATACCGCTAAGGTCCTGTATGTAACGCACAAGGCCGCTGGTAACCAGCAACTCTAATTTCAGTAATAATTCAGGGTCGTTCGCATAATCAGATTCTAAGATATACTCAATATCACTGACGTAATATAGCTCAGGATTTAAACCGTGAGACCATGCCCCCTCTAACGTTTTTAAAACTGTTTTTCCGGCACGGCTCAATCGTTTACCGGAGAGCCATAAAGGCTCCCCCTGTCTGGTCATATAATATGTATCAATAACCGTTTGCGCATGGATAGAACGGGCATAAGACGGCGCAGCCTGCATCACAAAGATGCAGATACATAAAATGCTGATCGCCCTGAAAAAAGGTGAAAAACTGCTCATAGAATCAATTCTTAATCAAAAAACACAATGAGCAGTATAACGCCTAAAGGTTAACAAAAGTATGTGTTTCTTCTTTTGCACCCGGATGTGTCACCGCGCCATAGCGCGCTGAACCAACTTGATCGGCGTATTTCCACAACGCACCACTATTGTAATTCGTTTTGCGCGGCTTCCATTCTTTGCGACGCTTTTCCAATTCCTCTTCGCTGATCTTCACATCCAACGTGCCCTTTTCGGCATCGATTCGAATAATGTCGCCATCCTTCAATAAACCGATTGGGCCACCGACTGCGGCCTCCGGCCCGACATGACCAATACAGAATCCGCGTGTTCCACCGGAAAAACGACCATCAGTGATAAGGGCAACCTTACCGCCCATTCCCTGACCATACAGGGCAGACGTTGTCGAAAGCATTTCCTTCATCCCCGGACCGCCTTTTGGCCCTTCGTAACGCAGGATAATAACATCGCCCTCTTCATATTCTTTGTTGGCGACGGCTTTGTAACATTCATCTTCACCATCAAAACAACGTGCGGGCCCTTCGAATATCAGGTTTTCCATACCTGCAATTTTCACGATTGCCCCTTCAGGTGCCAAATTTCCCTGCAATCCGACAACACCGCCAGACGGGTAAACAGCATTTTCAACGCGGTATACAACATCCTGATCATCAGGGAACACAACATCGGCATAATTCTCTGCCAATGTTTTGCCCGTCACAGTGATGCAATCACCATGAAGTAAGCCATGATCCAGCAATTCCTTAATGATGATACCAACGCCGCCAATATCATGCAGATGCTTGGTCAGGTACTTACCACCCGGACGCAAATTTGAAATATACGGCGTTCTTTTAAATACTTCCGCCACATCGAATAAATCAAACTCGATCCCTGCTTCATGTGCAATCGCCGGGATATGCAACGCTGCATTGGTCGACCCGCCTGTTGCCGCCACAATTGCCGCGGCATTTTCCAATGATTTACGCGTGATGATATCGCGCGGCAATGGCCCCTCATTCCTAAGAAGATTAACCACAGCCTCACCTGATGCTTCGGCCATACAATCTTTATCGGTATCAACGGCGGGAATACCATTTGCACCCGGCACGGCCAATCCGATCACCTCTGCCACACACGACATGGTGTTCGCAGTAAACTGACCACCACAAGCCCCAGCGCCCGGTAATGCACCACATTCACATGCGTATAATTCTTCGTCTGAAATCTTCCCGACGGAGTGCTCCCCTACGGCTTCGAATACGGTGATGATATCGGCATCCTGATCTTTATATTTCCCCGGAAGGATCGTCCCCCCATACAGAAAAACACTCGGCACATTCAAACGTGCCATAACCATCATCATACCCGGCAATGACTTATCACAGCCGGCAAGACCGACAAGCGCATCATAACAGTGACCGCGCATTGTAAGTTCAACTGAATCGGCGATAACTTCGCGTGATGACAAAGAAGAGCGCATACCTTCATGTCCGTTCGCAATACCGTCTGTCACGGTAATTGTTGTGAATTCACGCGGCGTTGCCCCTGCATCCTTAACGCCTTTTTTAACGAACTGCGCGATATCAGCAAGTTTGATATTGCATGGCGCGGCCTCATTCCAACATGTCGCAACACCGACCAATGGCTTTGCAATATCCTCATCCGTCAACCCCATCGCACGCAACATGGCACGGTGCGGCGCACTATCGGGGCCTTCTGTCGTGTAACGACTTACAAGTTTCGATTTATCCCATTCTGTAGGGTTCGATTTATCAGAGTCAGACATGACAGTTTTTCCTATCCTCGCAGGTTAATGTGACTAAATTTTGAATGATTAAAACAAAGCGCAATCGCTTATGAAAAGCAAGAGTATATTCGATGCAAGCGACTATTTTCTTTTAGAGCTTCTACGTTCCTGAGCTTCCGCCTCTTCTTTTATGCGGCCAATTTCCTGCTCAGCTTCTTCGTTACCTTCTTCGGCCAGTACCATTTCATTGTAGTAACGTCTAAAGGCCTCCGCATTCGCAATGTACTGTACACGGATCATGCGCTGCCCCGTTCCCATGACAACGACACTGGCATAACCAAGTAAATGCCCGGGAAGCATACGCTCCAGATCAATACTTTCTACTTTGCTTAGGCGGATATCAACAACATCCATCTGCAAAAGGCCATACCGCGCCAAAACACGCTTATTCGTAACCGCCAAAAGCAGGAAATGCTGTGTCAGAATAGCGACAATAAGCATTAAAACACCAACAAAGCCGATTAAACCTGATAAAGGCGCCGCCATGGGTAACATAATTAAAAGCAAAAGCGACAAAACAATCACCGCAATCGCTTTCCAGTATATTGCCCAATGAAGCTCAGCACGAAGAATAACCTCTTCTCCGCTAACCAACATACTATCAATTGCCCTATCCTGAGACGTTTTATGAGACGCTCTTGATTTAGACTTCGTCGTTGGTTTTGATTTAACCTCTTGTGTTTCCTTACTCATCGCACTTTAGCCTCTTCAATAGCTCTACGGAAAGAAATCGGGTCTTCGATAGGCGGTAGAAGCACTTCTCCGACCCCCATACCGCGAACCATAACACGTCCGTAATTAAAAACACGCCCCATAATCGGCTGTAAAACGTTAACACCTTCAATACGGTCGATGCTAATTTCACCGACGTGACGGGCAACAAGGCCGCGCTTATACACCAAACGCGTATTTGTAATGGCAATTTCCGTTGTTACCTTCACAACCATCATTTGGGCGAACTTCACCAAACCGAGAATGAAAAACAAGAATGACACACCACGAATACCCGGGTGAATAATTTTAATTGCGCCGAAAAAACCTGTCCCTGAAGGCAAATGCCCCATAAAGGCGTATGCTTTATACGCAACAAACATAATCATAATTGCCCCGACAAGCCCCCACAAAATAGATAAGAACGCATTAACCGTATACATCCAGTGAAATTTCCCGACATGGATTAACTCTTCTTCGGGACCAAGAGACTGTTGTACGTAGAGCATATATTATTTCACTTTATTTTGATTGTTACTAATTGGCCATCATAATGACCCGAAACTATTGTAAAGTCCATAAGTAAAGCTAGCAAGTTTCAAATATATCAATGCCCTAGACTTTACACAGTTTTCTATAAAAAAAGCGCTTAATCACCAAAGGAAATACCCAGAGACTTCGCCGTATGAACCAGCATACCATCCACATCAACGGTATAACATTTTGCGATCGCATCTTCGATTGATACATCGATCACGTCACCATTTTGCCATGCAACCATGCGCCCGTATTTTTCTTCGTTTAGCAACTCCACGGCTTTAACCCCCAACGCAGACGCCAGCAGACGGTCATTATATGTTGGTTGCGCCCCCCTTTGCACGTGCCCCAATACAGTCACGCGTGTTTCAGAATCCGTTGCTTCCGCAATCTTAACCCCAAGGTAATCACCAATCCCGCCATAACGGGTTTCGCCGCCATGATAGACAACTTCGTGCTTCTTCCCATCGGGCGTCTTCACGGCCTCAGACACAACAACAAGTGCGAAATTCCGCCCCTGCGCTTTAACGGATTTTATTTTTTCCGCCACCTTTTCGATTGAATATTCAATTTCAGGAATCAAAATCACATCTGCGCCCCCTGCAATCCCTGCATTCAATGCGATATGCCCCGCATCACGCCCCATTACCTCAAGAATCATCACACGGTCATGGCTGGCCGCAGTTGGCTGCAACCGATCCAGTGCCTCAGTCGCTACGGCCACTGCCGTGTCATAACCAACGGCAAAATCCGTCATATTGACATCATTATCAATTGTTTTAGGGATGCCTACAAAATTCAGACCGCCTTTTTTAACAAGCTTATTCAGAATCGCAAAACTACCGTCGCCGCCAATACCGATAACAGAATCAACATTGAGCGCTTTAAAAGCTTCAATCAATTCATCCGAACGATCAACAACCGTGCCGTCATCTAATTCATATGAAAACGGATTGCGGGAATTTGTCGTCCCAAGGATTGTACCGCCCTGGCGCATGACATTACCGTCAAACTGATCGGGGGTAAGAATACGATATTGCGGCTCATCCTCTAATAATCCTGCTGTACCGTTCTTCAGGCCGATCACCTCCCACCCCAAATTATCCGCGCGCAAGACAGCCGCGCGCATCACTGCGTTCAAACCGGCACAATCACCGCCACTTGTAAAAATTGCTATTCGTTTTGTCATGAAAAATCCATTTCAGTTTTAGGGGGTTAAACAGTGTTGATACAGCTTTAGTATAAACAGGAATAATTATTTTTAAATGGTGCAAGGCACAACGATGCACATTTTATTATTTTTTCTTAGCAAACAATGGATTATATGTTATTCTTTACGATCAAGGTTTCACAGGAATAGTTCATTTTACACCATGCAAGAAGATCAAGAAGAACTGAAAGCAAAGCTTACGGAATATAAGGGCGAGCACAAAGCGCTTGATGACCTCATCGAACGCGCGTTAGAAAGTGACACACCTGTTAACTTACTCTATATGCAACAACTTAAGAAAAAGAAGTTGTGGCTGAAGGATATGATCCAAAAGCTTGAAAGCGCACTGATTGACGATATCATCGCTTAACCTTCCTATTCATACAGATATTTAATCGGTTTTTTTCATTAACAGCCTTGCGAGAGTCAGGGCTTTTTCCTATAAACTATATCTCTTACAAACAAAGGGATAGTGCACATGACACATTCAGATCCGAACCCGCTTGTCGGTATTATTATGGGTTCCCAATCCGATTGGGAAACAATGAAAGAAGCGCATAAAATCTTGCATGACTTTGACATCCCGCATGAATGCCGCATTGTATCGGCGCACCGAACACCGGAGCGCATGTTTGAGTATGCAAAAATGGCAAAAGATAAAGGTCTGAAAGTTATTATCGCGGGTGCTGGCGGTGCTGCCCACCTTCCCGGAATGGTCGCAAGCCTAACCCCCCTTCCCGTTTTAGGTGTTCCGGTAAAAAGCAAAGCCCTAAAAGGTATGGACAGCCTGCTTTCAATTGCACAAATGCCCGGCGGCGTCCCTGTGGGAACATTAGCAATCGGTGAAGCAGGTGCAAAGAATGCCGCACTTTTGGCAGCGTCAATCCTCGGAACCAGTATGCCCGAAATACAAGCCACCCTAGAGGAATATAAAAAGAAACAAACTAACAGCGTTAAAGAAACCCCATCGGAGTAGAATATGCCCTTACATAGCGGTGAGATAGTTCTTGGTATTTTAGGTGGTGGTCAACTCGGCCGCATGAGCGCGATGGCCGCGGCGGAACTTGGCATTTCGGTTATCATCTACGCCCCCGAAGGAAACTGCCCCGCATCACATGTTGCAACGGACACAATCGTCGCCGCATATGACGATGAAACCGCCCTTAAGGACTTCGTTGAAAAAACAACCGTAATCAGTTACGAATTTGAAAATATACCTGTAAAAACAATAGAGTACATCGAAAGCCTAAAGCCAAAATGTGTCTTTCCTGAAAAATCGCTACTAAACGTATCGCAAGATCGTATAAAGGAAAAAACGTTCCTCAACGAAAATGACATTCAAACCACGCGCTGGGCGGCGATATCAGATACAAATGACATTAATAACGTCTCTAACCTATGGAAATCCGATAAGTTCATCCTCAAAACCGCACGTTTCGGTTATGACGGAAAGGGGCAGATTAAATGTGAGTCTGAAAGTATCGATAACAACGCTGAATTGGATGCATTCTTGGCGGCCAACAAAGATAATGACATTATTATGGAAGACCATGTGTCTTTCAAAAGTGAAATATCGATTATTATAGCCCGTGATATCAATTCAAAAACAGCGCTTTACGGCCCTATGCTAAACGAGCATAAAAATCACATTTTACACAAAACAACCGTTCCATGTGACGTATCGGAAAAAGTAAAAGAGCAAGCATTTAACGTTGCTCAGAAAATAGCCGACTCAATAAATCTGGTCGGCGTATTAACGGTTGAATATTTCGTATGCGAAGATGACACCGTTCTTGTTAATGAAATAGCCCCCAGAACACACAATTCAGGCCATTGGACGATCGATGCGTGCAGTGTTTCGCAATTTGACAATCATGTCAGAACAGTTTGCGGCCTGCCTGTTGGAAACAGTGAACGACATAGTAACGCAGAGATGTTAAACTTGATCGGTAAGGACGTGAATGATGTTGATCAATATCTGAACCAGCCCTTCACCAATGTGCACCTGTATGGTAAGACCCAAGTTAAAGACGGCAGAAAAATGGGGCATGTCACAAAAATAAGCCCCAAAACAGATTCTTAATTATTGTTTGGAAACAAAAAGGAAAATCAAACATGTCAGAAGCAGCTCAGAAAGTCACTGAAAGTGAAATGAGAACAGAGAGCGACTCTATCGGTGCGATAGACGTTCCTGCAAACAGATATTGGGGGGCGCAAACGCAAAGATCCCTTCAAAACTTTAAAATCGGTGGCGAAAAGATGCCTGCCCCGCTTGTTCGGGCACTCGGTATCCAGAAAAAAGCTTCCGCACTTTCAAATGTAGAACTCGGCGTTCTTACGGATGAACTTGGCAATGCCATCGTTCGTGCAGCAGAAGAAATCATCGACGGAACTTTGATCGATGAATTTCCACTTGTCGTGTGGCAAACAGGCTCAGGCACACAAAGCAATATGAACGCAAATGAAGTCATTTCAAATCGTGCGATCGAATTGCTCGGCGGTGAACGCGGCAGCAAAAGCCCTGTACACCCGAATGACCACGTCAATATGGGGCAATCATCTAATGACACATTCCCAAGCGCGATGCATATTGCCGCGGCGGAACAGGTTCACCATGAACTGTTACCTGCACTTGAAAATCTTCATGGCGCGCTAGATAAAAAAGCCAATGAATTCGACAAAATCGTAAAAATCGGACGTACCCACCTGCAAGACGCGACACCACTGACCCTTGGGCAGGAGTTTTCAGGCTACGCCAAGCAAATCGAATATGGTATTCAACGCATTCAAAGCTGCCTGCCGCGTCTGATGCAACTTGCACAGGGTGGTACAGCCGTTGGTACGGGAATTAATTCCAAGGTTGGCTTCGCCGAAAAATTTGCGGCGAATGTTTCCCAAATCACGGGCCTTGAATTTGTGACCGCTGAAAATAAATTCGAAGCATTAGCAGCGCATGACGCGCTTGTTGAACTTTCCGGTGCATTAAATGTTCTTGCAACATCATTAATGAAAATCGCGAATGACATCCGCTTGCTTGGGTCAGGCCCGAGATGTGGTGTCGGCGAAATCAGCCTTCCCGCGAATGAACCCGGATCATCGATCATGCCCGGTAAGGTCAACCCAACACAGTGCGAAGCCTTAACAATGGTTTGTGCGCAGATTATGGGTAATCACGTAGCAACAACTGTTGCCGGTTCAAATGGCCATTTTGAGCTTAACGTATTTAAACCCGTTATGATTTATAACGTGCTTCAATCAATCCGCCTTATCGCAGATGGCTGTAACAGCTTCACTGAAAAATGTGTTGTTGATATCGAAGCGAATGAAGAGCGCATCAACAAGCTTTTGAATGAGAGCTTAATGCTCGTCACGGCATTAAACCCACATATCGGCTATGACAACGCCGCGAAGATTGCCAAAAAGGCGCATCAAGATGGATCGACTTTGAAAGAGGCAGGAATGGCGCTTGACCTTCTTACAGAAGAACAGTTTACAGACTGGATCAAGCCGATCGACATGATTAAGCCGTCTAAATAAGGATATAAGTGTAGTGCCCGGTGATACGAACATAAGAAAACGTTCAGTAAAAATCTCCGGGCACAGCACAAGCATCACCCTTGAAGATGAATTCTGGCAGGCCTTAAAGGATATCGCAAAAGAGAAGAAGATATCTCTTAACAAACTTATCTCAGACATTGATGAAAATGAAAACGAGGGCAATCTTTCGAGTGCCCTTCGTCTTTATGTACTGCGGTCGTTACAGAACCGTTTATTAACGCAATAAGCCCTTTAGCACACCTTCCAGTGCCTGACCGGCAGCATCCTCAAGATTTTTGGGCTGCTGCTGATTTTGCTGCTGGTTATTCTGCCCTGCCCCTTGATTGCCTTGTTGGTTGTCATTTGAAGGAAAACCAAACTTATCTGACAAAAGCTTATTCACTTTGCGCTTTAGCTTATTCTCAAGATATTGCTGCATGATGTTTTGTGTAAATTCTTGCGCAGGATTATCAAGCGATCCTTGAACGCGAATTTCAAAACTTTTCGGCACATCAGAGGCTACATTCTCATCTGCCTTAACCGACATATTGTGCAATGTGCTTAAGTACCATTTCGGAAGGTCAATCGTCCCTTTGGTCGTAATCTGTGTACGCGCACCATCAAGATCCATTGAGTTTAGTGCAACAACGCCATTTTTAATGGTAAAGGCACCATTAAGAGTATCAAATTTTGTCTGACCGCCTTTTGTCGTACCCTTCCATATACCCATAACAGTATCACCGGGCTTCGTATCATATGATAACGCATTCACAAAACGCTCAACATCAACACCATCAAGGACGATATTAGTGCCGTTAACAACGCCCGATCCACTCAAATCATAAATCAATGCGGCCGGACTTGCGCCTGAACTTTTCATGTTTAAGTTCAAATTACCGTCACCTGATATTTTAACCAATTGCGTTCCCATCAAGGCCTTCGTTAACTTACCCAAATCCACGCTTTTAAATTCGCTCGTATTTTCGAAATATACCGGCGCACGCGCTTCCTTTGATGACTTTACACGCGCAGTCATATCAATAGAGCCACCAAACACATTTGATGTCAGCTCAGAGATATCAAGCGTTCCATTATGCAGGCTCAGGCTCATAGTCGGTTTTTCTAAGGGCCATGCACCATATGTGATCTTATTGGCCGATAGCTTTAGGTTAACATTCACAGAATGGAGCGCAGCCGTATCAATAGGATCTTTTGACCAACGCGCTGCCCCTTGCGACGCTGAGCCGCCTTCAGTCATTACCGATTCCATTTTAACATTACCGAACGCCAGATTCCCCTTAATATCAGGAACCTTTCCGCCCAGGTCGGCCTCAATATCTCCCTTAACAGAAATACCTGATAAATCGCCCGTTATCTCTTTCAGGCTATATTTATTGCCCGACTGATTAATCTTCGTTTTAAAGTCCATCGGCTTTTGAAGGTTTCTGTCTGCAATTTTTGCACCGCTAAACATTTGGATCGCTTCTGCCATATTCTTGTGCTTCAACTGGATCGATAGATTACTTGGCGCAGGTGCAGTTAACGGGGTTTTCACATCTCCCGAAGCGATAACCTGCCCCCCCATTGCATTAACATCCGCAGTAATCGCCATTGCGTCATATGAACCGGTTGCCTTCACGTTGACTTTGGCTTTACTTAGATTTGATGGCCATGATGATCGATCAAGCTGAAGTGCATCCGCAAGCTTATTAACATCAGGGCTATCGATATCTACGGACGCAGTAATACCCGAAACATTTTTAAGGTTTTGGATATCTCCCGATACATTAACAGAAGATCCACCAAAATCTTTTACGGATAACGCATTTAACGCCGCAGTATTTTCAGACGTTTTTGCTTTCACTGAAATATTCTTCAATGATTTTTTCTGCCAAACAAGCTCACCAATCTTTGCATCAAGTGCAAGATCCACAGGCATCGCCAATGATGCTATACTGCTCTTCATGTCACCTGAACCGGATGAAGAT
Source organism: Alcanivorax sp. (assembly GCA_051967755.1). GTDB lineage: Bacteria > Pseudomonadota > Alphaproteobacteria > Micavibrionales > Micavibrionaceae > UBA1672. The sequence continues at coordinate 219,237 of JBQDYD010000003.1, read as the reverse complement.
TTTGGTAACTTCGTCGCAATCACGTCATAATCAATTTTTGACGCAGATAAAGAGATATCAACCTGCCCTCTATTCGTTTTTGCATTTGTGCCGTAAGTGCCCGAAACATCAAATTTATGCCCGTCTAAAGAAACAGATGTCTTATCAAATGATAATTCCTTACCGTTATTCTCAAGGTTAATATCCAGCAGAGCCTTATCAAACGTGTAGCCTCCATCAAGAAGTGCCGCCGCACTAATTTGGTCAGGCGTTTTTATATTTAATTTATATGTGAACGGTGAAAATGCCATTTCAAATGCACCTTTTGCGGGCTGCCCGTTCAAAGTCAAAGAGGCGTTTTTAAATGAAAGTGCCCCCTTATCGGCGGTCAAAATGCCTTTTGCATCTAAAACGCCGCCTTTAATACCGGCCACACCAACACCAAAATCATTCAGTGTGCTTTTTAAATCCTCAATATGAATCCCTGTTTGCCCTTGAATAGAAAACTCTTCACCTGTGGCAATCACGCCCTGATATTCCAGACCGATATTGCCCGGCTGTACCAGTAATTTAATTTTTGGAGAAATGACCTGCTCTGAGGCGTTATATGCATCTGTTTCAATATCAAAGTTCAATGCATTTCCATTATAAAATACGGATCCTTCTGCATCAAACGGGCCCTGCAGGCTTTGGGCACTGAGATCCATATTTATATTTTGAACCTTAGTTTCACTTTTTGACTTATGATCATAATAAGAAAATGAACCGTCTTTGATTCTAATTTGATCCAAAGACACCTGCTGCGCGCCTGTCGCAGGTTGTGTAGCCTCAGCTACAGCATCAGCCGAAGTCATCGCCTCTAACTTTGGGGTCATAATATTTAATTTACCATTTTCAAAAGCCTCTAAAGCAATATTAGGCTTAACTATGGTTAATGAATTTACTTTTAGCTGCTTACTGAGAAGAGGCATTAACGATACGTTCACGTCCAAACGTTCTAGCGACGCTAAAGCCTGGTTTTTAGAGCCTTCGGGCGCAACGATCGTTACGTCTTCTATATAAAATCGTGGTGAGGGGACAACGGCAAAACCCAGCCCGCCTTTGATATCAACAGTCAAGCCTGTGCGCTCTGCGACTTGTTGGGCTGCCTGATCCTTATATGCGCTCCAATCAATAAATGACGGCGCAAACACCAATGCCGCCAAACAGACAAAAACAACAGTAAAGAGAATTACAAGAAGGCGTTTCATGAGCGCGTCTCCGTTTCATTGGTGATCTGGTAATATAGTATGCGTTGGATAGTATCTGTTAGTTACATCAATCTCAACACGAAATCAAAAAAGAGCACATTATCCGGTGCGCTCTTTCTTTTAATCTTCGTCAGATGAATCGTTTTTAATAAAAAATTCAACGATATCGGCGTTAGACGTCTTTAAACGCTTAATCAGCATATGCATCACAGCGCGAATTGTCGGGTCACTATGGCGTAGTTTTTCTTCAAAAGCAGAGCGCGTGATAACAATTAAATTGCAATCCTCAAGGGTTTTAACATTCGCAGCGCGAGAATCCTCACCGATCAGAGCCATCTCTCCGCAAATCTCACCCATGCCGAGTTCTGCCAGTTGAACCTCTTTACCGTCTTTTAAGGTGTAAACACCGACTTTACCGGATTGGATCAAATAGGCAGAGTATGCTTCCTCACCCTCTTTGATGATAACACTGCCCTTGGGGACAAAACGACGCTCTAGGATTACACGATCTTTAGCCATGAGTCAGGTATACAAAAATAAGCCTGTGCTTTCCATAGAAATATAAAACGATGCACAGATTATCTAAGTACCGCTATCATTATGCCATGTACTGACCACCGTTCGCAGATAATGTCGCTCCTGTGATAAAGGCCGCTTTGTCTGATGACAAAAACCCGACAAGCGCTGCAATCTCCTCTGGCTTACCCATACGCATCGCAGGGATTTGACGGATGATCGAGTCCAAAACCTCTTGCGGCATTGCCCCTGTCATTTCAGTTTTGATATAGCCCGGGCAAATCGCATTCACGGTGATATTTTTCGCCGCAGATTCCAGAGCCAACGCCTTAGTAAAGCCAATCATACCTGCTTTGGCGGCTGAGTAGTTTGCCTGACCGAACTGTCCTTTTTGACCGTTGATAGAGCTAATGTTAATAATGCGGCCAAATTGGCGCTCACGCATCTTCAGGATAATCGCTCGGCACATATTAAAACATGATGTCAGGTTTGTTTGCATTACGTCATGCCAATTTTCCTTGGGCATTTTATGCAATGTACCATCGCGTGTAATCCCTGCATTATTAACCAACACAGCAACCTCACCATAAGTTTCCTCGATCATATCCATCGCAGATTGACACGCGTCGAAATCACTTACATCACATTTAATGGCTTCGCACCCTGTTTCATCACGAAACTTTTGCGCGGCCTCTTCATTGCCATGATAAACAGCGACGACCTTAAACCCCTCTTCCTTGAGCTCCTTTGAGATCGACTCGCCTATACCGCGTGTTCCGCCGGTTACTACTGCTACTTTAGTCATTTAATTATTTCCCTGTTCAAAAATTAAAAGTTTATCGTTCCACACAAAGTGCAATACCCATACCACCACCAATACAAAGTGTCGCCAAGCCTTTGGATGCATCGGCACGCACCATTTCATGCAACAATGTGACAAGCACACGCGTACCCGATGCACCAATCGGATGACCAAGTGCAATAGCGCCGCCATTTACATTCGTTTTCGCAGGATCAAATCCAGTTTCCTTCAATACGGCACAAGCCTGCGCGGCGAACGCCTCATTTGATTCCACAAGGTCGAGATCACCCACGGCCCAGCCAGCCTTTTCCAAAGCCGCCTTAGACGCAGGAATTGGCCCCGTTCCCATAACAGACGGATCGACACCGCGTGTTGCCCATGAGGCAATCTTTGCAATAACATCAAGACCGCGTTTTTTTGCTTCGCTTTCGCGCATCAATACAACCGCCGCCGCACCATCATTAATGCCTGATGCATTTGCTGCGGTTACGGTACCGTCTTTCTTGAACGCAGGTCTTAATTTCGCAAGACCATCCGCGGTAACACCGGCGCGTGGAAACTCATCAGTGTCAATCGTGATTGTTTCTTTACGCTTAGGAACCTCTACAGGAACGATTTCATCTTTAAACTTTCCTGCATTAATCGCGCCTTCGGCTCTGTTTTGTGATTGTGCAGCAAACTCATCTTGCTGCTCACGTGAGATATCATATTGTTCCGCAATATTTTCTGCAGTGATCCCCATATGATAATCATTAAATTTATCCCACAGACCGTCAACAATCATCGTATCGCGCATCTGCGCGTCACCAAATTTTACTGCTTCGCGTAAATGCATCACATGCGGGGACTGGCTCATATTCTCTTGCCCGCCTGCAACAACGATATCAGCATCGCCTGATAAAATTGCCTGCATCCCCATCGCAATCGTTCGCAAGCCTGAACCACAGACCTGATTAACTGTCATTGCGGTGGCTTCTTTTGAGATGCCGGCTTTGATCGCCGCCTGACGCGCAGGGTTTTGTCCGCACCCTGCCGTAAGAACCTGCCCCATCAGCACCTCATCAACATCTGATCCATCCAGTTTCGCGTCGGCAAGAACAGCCTCTATAACGCGCGCACCCAAATCACTGGCAGGCACAGATGACAATCCACCCCCCAATGTTCCGATTGCAGTTCTTTTTGCAGCAACAATGACAACAGAATCTTCCATGAATTCCCCATTCGTGTTCAATATAATCTTAGATATGCTCACCATATATTTACGCACAAATATATCAAGTGCGAATTATGCTTTTTAATCTCATTTTTGATTTTATGCTTTCAACCATTCCATCATCGGTGTCCATATTTTGTCTATGGCGCTCTTTCCAACGATCATTCCGATATGCCCTGTTGCGGCTTCGATCACGCTACACTTATTCGGCGCACTTTGATGTAACACAGACAGTGCACACTCATACGGCACCAAGCGATCGCGGCGTGATGTAATCACCAGCATATCTGCGGATATATCCGCAACGCGCACAACCTTATCATTCACAAACCAACGCCCCTGCGCCGTGTCATTCTTAAGGAACCAATTCTGAATACATTCTTGTGCGATTGCACCCGGTATATCGACATCATCATTCAGCCAATCCTCAACGGAGACAAAAAAGCGCGCACGGTCTGAGTCCTGATCCATTTGAGAAAAATTTATGAACTTCTGCACTGTTTCTTCTGATCCAAGGCTGGCAAACAGCGCCTGCACATATGATGACGGCAATACGCCGCGCTCTTTAATGGTGGGCATCACAATTGGTGACCATATGCGTACCGCGCGCGCCAATTCATTGCGCTCACCGCCACTATTTGTATGAAAATCCCACGGCGCGGCAAGCAAAACAATACGCTCTATATGCTCTTGCGCAACGGACGCCGCCCCAATCAGCATTGTCCCACCCATACAATACCCCATCACATCCACTTTGCTGTCATGTTGAAGGGATAAATACTTAAATGCCTCGCATAATCTGTGCGTTACAATATCGCTCATTGACATATTACGAGCCTCAGCATCAATGGAAATATCACCCCAATCAAGCAAATAAGTGCGGATGCCTTGCGCGTTCATCCACCGCATAAGGGAACGCTCTTCGGTTAGATCAAGGATATAAGACTTATTAATCAAAGAAGGCACCAAAAGTAGCGGCCTTTGCGGGCTGTTCGCATCATTACCTTGCGCACAATCATCGGCGGGTTTAAGCAGTGATGTAGCCCCCTTGCGCCAAACGGTTTCCGTTGGCAAACGTTGCGGCGCGAAAGGGTGCGACTGGTACATTTTAATGCCCCGCACCATTTCGACCATACGTTCCGGTGAAAAGTCTTGTGAAAACTTAGACGAATACTGTTGTATTGCAGTTGCGTTCGCTGCGGCCTGCCCCAAGTGCACAGATAACGGATGTAGCCCTCTACGCATGAGAAAAAAACTCCTAAGTAATAGAATATGCAGCATAAAAAAAATATTGCGGTTTTTCCACAGAAAGCTTTTTTTTTATTTTATTTTGTGCATAATAAAGATGTTAATTCAAATTCATAATAGAAAAAAGGTGCAACATGTCTAAAGCGAAGACTGGCAAGGATGAGCCAATAGTAATTAAGAAGTATGCGAACCGCCGCTTATACGACACTGGCCGCAGCAGTTACGTCACACTTGATGACCTTTGCGAAATGGTGCAAGAAGACCAGAATTTTGTGGTCATCGAAGCGAAGACTGGCAAAGACATTACGCGCAGCGTTCTTACACAAATTATCGCAGACCAAGAAGCCAGTGATGAGACACTGCTTCCGACAAATTTTCTGCGCACACTTATCGGCTTTTACGGCAACAACATGCAAACCATGTTACCGGGATACCTTGAGCAGACAATGAATGTGTTCGCGCAAAACCAAGAACGTATGCAAGAGCAAATCAATAAGTCATTTGAGGGCATGCGTAACATGGAGGGAATGTTTCCGCAGGCAAATAACCTAGAGGAAATGACACGCAAGAACATGGAAATGTTTGAAAAGGCCATGAAAATGATGCCTCCTTTCAACATGACGTATATGGGTGGTAACCCGAACGACAAATCGTCTAAATAAACCTAGACCGGATACACAAAATAAATAAAGGCTCTGATACATTACACATCAGAGCCTTTTTTCTGTCTCTCCCCCAGACAAAAAACAATAATATATTACTTATCAGATAATGGCTGAAGCTCCTGCGCTAAAAGGTCTTCAGGCTTAATCCCGCCCAATGCAACCGGATCATTGGACATATCCTCAATAACGTCATCATCTGAGGGCACATTCTTTACATCACTCAGATGGTTTCCGTCAGAACCAAGAAGCGGCTTTACCTCATTAACAGGCGGATAAGGCGCATCTATATAGGTCACGCTGCGCTGGATTGGTTCTTGATCGCTTTGGTAAGAGGTTGCGATTATACCGTTTTCAACGCGGCTAAACTCAACATCAGACTTAGCTTTTTCTTGCTTTAACAAAACAGAGCTATCCAGAGCGTTCATATCCTCGACAGAGCCCTCTTTTTGAAACACAACAGATGAATTCTTTTTTGATAATAATTCAATCCGCGCTTTAAGCTCCTGATTTTCTAATTTTTGCGTTGTAAAAGCAGTATTCAGCTCCGACAATTCCTGCGTCAACTCCTCCAGACGAGTGTCTTTTGCCATCCCCGCAATTTGATCTTGGTATTGTTTGATCTTGGTGCGATACGTAATGATATTCTCACGCTCCAAGGATAATTCATTTTGCAGATTTTCCTTCTCCGCCATAAGCATTTCAAGTTGAGCCTTGCTTACGGCCTCCCCCTGCCTTGCTATCTGACCGGCATCCTGTTCCTGCCTTAGGGCTTGAACAGTTTCCTTCAAACCTTCAAGCTTTTTAATATACTCATCGCGCTGAATAATTTGCGCCTGAAGGTTTGCATTACGCGTTAATATATCCTGTGCGGCCTGGGCGTTATCTGTTTTTGCCTTTTCAGACATATCCAGTTGCCTTTTTAGCATTTTATTTTCAATCAACAAACGCTCGGCGGTTTGTGATGCGTTGTCAGCAGAGAGCAAAGACTCACTTTGCGCACTAATGGTGGCTCTCAGACTTTTATTTTGCTGTTGTAATGTTGCAAGTTTCTTCTCATATTCCGAAGAGACTCCCGACTTTGCCGCGACCTTGTTATTTAATTCTGCATTCTCCGCCTTAACCTTATCAAGGCGCCCTTGTAATAGTCTTATTGCCTCCAGATTACTGGTGTAAGCATTTTTAACTTCATCAGCTTTTTCTGACACACTGGCCAGTTTTTTCTTTTCAACACTGACAGCCTGCTTCAATTGCTCATTTTCACTTTGTACAGACTTAAGCTGCGCCTCTAAGGTGGCTATGTTTCTCTGTAACTCCTTAGAATTATTCGCCTGAGCAACATATGATGTTTTCTGATTTTCACTTTGGCGTAATGCGTGATTTTGCTCCTCCAGGGCTAAGTTACGCTTATATAAATCCTCGACCCTTTGCTGAAGCGCCACAATGCGCTCCCCGCCATTTTCTCGCTGATTTAACGCTTCTTTCAAAAGCTTATTTTCTTGCCTATATTGCTCTAATTCATTTTGCAAAGCATATGACGATGACTGAGTTCCGGCAGTCGATAATGTGCGCACCTGCTCTCGCAGCTTAGCATTTTCCATTTTAAGCTCTGCGATCTTACTGGCATAAACCTCACTCGGAGGCGCATTAACAGCTTTATTGTTATTTTGCCCCTGTCGCAATAATTGCGTAAGGCGGTTATTTTCCTCTATCAAAGCCTGAATACGCGTATCACTTTTATATGCATCACCGCTCACCGGCTTAATGCTCGTTAAAGATTGCTTTAGTCGCTCATTTTCTGCTTGAAGGGTCTTGAGTTGCTCATAAATCTTGGCTGTACCCTTATTTTGCGTATCCCAATTTTTCTTTTCCCATCCGACTTTCTGCGCATATGGGCCGATATCATGCGTTACCACGCGGTGATCCATTGCAGCCGCCGAAGTGGATAAGCACATGAACAATGAAACAGAGGTAACAACTTTTCGCACAGGGATATCCTCAGATTTATTAACACCCTGAAGATACTATTATGACAAGATTTTAAAAACAAGAAAAAACAAATTCGTCATGACCCGCAAATGCATCGAAAGCACAATAAGATAGGCAGGTTTCTTAATCAGAAATATGGGCGAGAGATGCTTCTAAAAATTGATCGATATCGCCATCAAGTACATTTTGGCTTTGCGTTGTCTCAACACTCGTCCGCAGATCCTTGACCATCTGATACGGGTGCAAAACATAAGAGCGTATCTGATGCCCCCAGCCAATATCGGTCTTCTCGCCGTGCTCTTTCGCTTGCTCTTCTTCTCGTTTTTTCAATTCCAGCTCGTAGAGACGCGCTCGAAGCATTGCCATCGCCTCCGCTTTATTTTGATGCTGAGACCGCCCGTTTTGACACGCCGCCACAACGCCTGTCGGCACATGTGTAATACGAACAGCACTATCCGTTTTATTTACGTGCTGTCCCCCTGCACCACTAGAGCGATAAGTATCAACACGCAAATCTTTTTCATCGATTTCAATATTGATCGTGTCATCAATGACCGGTGATACTGATACGGATGCAAAGCTTGTATGACGGCGTGCATTTGAATCATAAGGGGATATACGCACCAAACGATGAACGCCTGTTTCTGTCTTTAACCAGCCATAGGCCTGATGCCCTTCAACCTTCAATGTTGTCGATTTAATGCCGGCCTCTTCGCCCTCACTGCGTTCTAATGTGGAGTATTTATAGCCCCGAGAATCAGCCCAACGCATATACATACGCAAGATCATTTCAGCCCAATCTTGCGCCTCTGTGCCGCCCGCCCCTGCATTTACTTGAAGATAAAGGTCATTATTGTCAGCCTCACCGCACAACAAACTTTCCAAACGAAGGCGCGCGGAGGTTTTTGATAAGCGCTCAATGCCTTGCTCTGCTTCTTTCAGTATGTCTTGATCGTCCTCAGCCTCAGCCATTTCAATCAATTCAACATAATCTTGAACAGACGCCTCGAGCCCCTCAACATCATTAATGCTGTTTTCCAGCTGCGTACGTTCTTGCAACAGCTTCTGCGCCTTAGATGCGTCAGACCACAAATCAGGATCTTCACTAAGGGCGTTTAATTCATCTAATCTGCTTTTGGCCTGATCCCAGTCAAAGACGCCTCCTCAGAAGCGAGAGCGTCTCATTGACATCATTTACGATAGCTTCTATTTCTGCGCGCATTGATACTTCCCCTATGGCCGACCCTAAATCGACCACAATTAAAACTTAGGGGAAAATAAATATCCGATTGAACGAAAAAATCAAGCGGCCTTGTGCGAGGATGGCATATTATCCGAAGATACAACCTTCTCATATGGCTTTCCGGTCACAATTGCCTCAACTGCGGCCTGTATGTTTTGCTCTACATTTCTGAAACGAGAGAGTGTCACCAAATTCTTACTTACGACAAACTCAGGCGCAGCGCATCTTGCCCCTGCCCCTTTTACGGTATCACATAGTTGATCCTTGGCGGCCACGGAATACCCGGAGAGCAGCGAAAGATGCATCAACAAACTGACTGCAGAGTTATAAGCAACAACAGGTTTACCTGTATTCAAAAAGCCTGAAACAAACGATTTTACGGCACCTTCAATTTTCAGCTTCTCAATACTTCTGGTGCCACCGGGGATAACAAGCATATCAAAATCACTTGGTACGGCCTTATCCAATGAAAAATCTACCGCATACCCTTCACCCCAGTCAGATCCGCTCGGGTCTTTTAACTCGTTCCACGCTTTGATTAAACCAACATTAGATGACACGATTCTGCAATCGATGCCTTTTTCCGACAACGCACTCTGTGCTTGCATCAGTTCACGCTCACAAAACCCGTTTTCAACCAAAAAAGCGGCCTTCATTCCTTTACATCCCATGGTGGACATAAACATACTCCTTAAAATCTGATTCCCTAACTGAATACTAGGGTACATGAAGTCATATTTTTGTGCAATGCAAAAAACAGAATTCTCTGATATACAACAAAAAAATGTAAAAAAAACAATCAAATCTTTACAAGCGGTTCTTCTGAGGATACAAATTTAATGTATTGATAAAGAATCAAAATTTGATTTTCTGTGGGTACACACACAAATTTAAGAATTTCGATCAAATTCGACGCGTTACTTTTTAAGGAGCAATAATATGAAATCTGTGCGTAATCTAGTTTTGGCAGCCGGCGTTCTTGCCTTAGGAGGCTGTACAATGTTCGATACATACAGCGAAGTTGATGCACTAAACGAAGCACAACCAATGGGTAGCCCGTTTACTCAGGCGCTAGCTGGTGAATATAAGACATTTTCAAATCACCAATTAGAGGAAATGTTTGATTATCCGGACGCTCTACATTTTGCGCGCAAAGGTTTAGCCGCCGCTTCTGGTGAAGCTGTTATGCCTGAGCCGGTAACAGATTGGAACCTTAGCGACAATCACGCAAAAGAACTTGCTGCTGCGCGCGGTCGTTTAATCATCACATTTGACCTTGGTGGACGTGAAATTGCTCCTTCAACCGCCGCACTGGCTCAAGCGAAATATGATTGCTGGATTGAACAGCAGGAAGAAAACTGGAAGTCAGAAGAAGATCTTTCATGTAAAAAAGAATTCATGGATGCGGTTGCTGAACTGGAAGGCTTGGTTCAACAAACACCACAACCTGTTGAAGAGGTTGAGCCTCCGCCAATGATCCCTGAAGAAGCCATGTACCTTGTATTCTTTAACTGGGATTCATCAGAGCTAAGCTCAGGCGCAAAGAATGTTTTGAATGCTGTTGCTGAAGAAGTTGCTAAGAACCCACCGTCTCAGGTAATGATTGATGGTCATGCAGACACATCAGGTAGCAAAGACTACAACCAACGTCTGGGCTTCAAGCGTGCAAACGCTGTACGTGATGCACTTGTTGCACTCGGCGTAAGCGAAGAACTTATTTCTGTAGAAAGTAGCGGTGAAGAAGAGCTGCTGGTTGAAACAGTGGATGATATCCGTGAGCCAGCAAACCGCCGCGTGAATATTTCATTCAAATAATTCTTCACACTATATCTAATTCTTGGAAAGCACCCCTTAACGGGGTGTTTTTTTGTATCGCCTCAATTATCCGGAATTTCCGACTTTAGAAATAGAAGAAAACATATTATAACGTAAGGGGCTAAATACAGCGTTCACAGACACAAAAAGAGAAACATCTTGGATCTACGTCCAATTCTATATATCAACGGATTTTTCCTATGTATCCTGTCATTCAGCATGGTTTTCCCTATGCTGGCCGATGTGTATTTTGGCTATGATGACTGGATGGTCTTTTTTATCTGTATTATCATCACAGCATTCTTTGGCGGCGCCCTTATCCTAAGCAATATGGGGCATGAATTTGATATTACGGCGCGACAAGCGTTTGTGATGATTAATTCTGCGTGGGTTGTCTTGCCTGCTTTTGGTGCATTACCGTTCTGGTTTTCCTCTCTGGATATGTCGATAACCGATTCATTTTTTGAATCCATGTCGGGCATCACGACAACCGGGTCCACTGTTATTACCGGGCTGAATTACGCGCCTGCCGGTATCTTATTATGGCGCGCCATCTTACAATGGCTGGGTGGTATCGGGATTATTATCATGGCGATGTCTGTCCTACCGTTCCTAAAGGTTGGTGGTATGCAGATTTTCAAGACAGAACTGTCCGAAGATGAAAAAGCCCTCCCCAGAACAGCCCAGCTCGCAAGTTCTATTGCTATTATCTATATATTCTTAACCGCCTTATGTGCCGTATTCTATATGATGGTTGGCATGCAAATTTTTGACGCTATTTCACATGCGATGACAACCATCTCCACGGGTGGGTTTTCAACATTTGATGAATCTTTCAGCCACTATCACACGCTTGGCCCGGAAATCGTGTGTACATTATTTATGATGATTGGCGGCATGCCCTTCGTGCTTTACCTTAAGGCAATAAGAGGTAACTTAGGCCCCCTATTCTCAGATTCTCAGGTGAAATGGTTTTTATCGATCATTGCAATTACAACCATTGTCACAACGTCCTACCTTTATGGGCAAGAACATATGGGCCTAGGTGAGGCATTCAGACGTTCCATCTTTAACATTGTCTCCGTCATGACGGGTACAGGATACGGTAGCGGAGATTTTAATGCGTGGGGTGGCTTTGCTGTCAGTATCTTCTTTTTCTTAATGGTCGTCGGCGGCTGTGCGGGCTCCACGTCATGCGGAATAAAGGTCTTCCGCTTTCAGGTTCTTTACTCCGTTACAAAGGTTCAGATTAACAAGCTCCTTCATCCAAATGGGGTATTTATACCGCATTATAATGGCAAACCTATGCCCAGTGACGTACCGTCTTCGGTTATGGGGTTCTTCTTCATTTACGCGCTTGGCTTTTCACTTCTTGCCGTTGCCTTATCATATGTCGGCCTGGACTTTATAACAGCGATGTCAGGTGCAGCAACGGCCATTTCAAACGTAGGGCCGGGTCTGGGGGACATAATCGGACCGACAGGAACGTTCAAACCACTTCCCGATAGTGCAAAATGGATTTTAAGCCTTGGTATGGTTATGGGACGGCTTGAGCTGTTTACAATTTTGGTGATGTTCTCACCTAATTTCTGGAAACATTAAGATAAGAAGAAATCACTTATCTTAAAACACCGAATTGCTCGTTCAAAACTTTGCGCAATGCGATATCCAAATCATCAATCATGCTGTCTAAGGCTTGCATCTCAAGCTGCTCTCGTTCAATTAAAGACACATGCTCTGAAATGAAAATATTACGTGTTACGACAAGGTTTCTTTTTAAGCGTTCATATTGCCCAATGCCGCGGCCCTCTACGGACACAAATGCCTTAATATGATAATGGTCTTTCTTTCCCAGACCAATAACAGAGCCAACAGCATTGTCAGATTTTTCAATCGCATGTTGAATATGAACATCATCAACAGAAATCATAAGCTTTCCCTGATTACCCGCTGCCTCAAAACGATTATTCAGATAATCATAGATCAAAGACGACGGATTGGTCACAAACCCCTCAGGCAAGTTAATCGCCTTGGTTTCATTCAAATCAGTCGTTTCATAGGATGCAACATACACAGGAAAAGGCTTCACATGCTCAAATGTCATTTGCGCAAGCGTCTTACCGTCATTACCTGTAATATGGCTACATGATGCCAACAACATTGAAAGAGCCGTCATTGGTATAAGGTATTTCTGTTTCACATGTCCCCCCGTAATGATAAAAAACAGTATAATATTACGTCTTAATCATACGTAATATATCAGCTTCTTTAAAGGAATAAGTCTTACTGCAAAACTCACATGTCATATGTATTTCTTTATCGACACTCATATCCTGAATATCTTGTTCACTCATTGACTTGAGAATGTTTTTGACCCGCTCTTCCTCACATCGGCATCCTTTACGGATTTCTTGACGATCATAGACTCTGACGCCCTCTTCATGGAAAAGACGAAACAGCAACTCATTCGCGCCCAGATCCGGGCTTAGAAACTCATCTTCTGTACAACTATCCAACAACACCATAGCGCGGCGCCAGTCATCTTCATTCAAATTCCCTGTACCGCTTTCGGGGTTTTGACCGTCTTCAGGCATATTCTGAAGCATGATCGCCTCGGCGCGCCAATGATCTCCTCGTTTACCCACAGCCATCTTAATGCCGGTGCCGATTTGCTCAGACTGGGTAAAGTAGTGCTGTACGCAATCGACCATAGATGCACCTTTAATATCAACAATGCCCTGATATCGGTCTGTATTTGCACCCTGATCAACGGTGAACGCTAAATGACCTTGCCCCAGATATTGAGCAAGATGATTTTGTGAACTTTCGGTCGTCTTAAGAGCAGAAAGCTGCTCTCGTGATTTTTGGAAACGCTCTGTATCATATGATGCGCAGCCCCTTACAACTCCTGCGCTTGTCGCGTCTGCGACCAGCATGCGAATGGGGCCGTCCCCCTGTGCCTGAAGGGTGAAGATCCCCTCATATTTAAGCATAGAAGATAATGCCAACGTCAATGTTATGGTCTCTGCAACTAAATGAGATATAGGTAACGGGTAATCATGTGCACCCAGAATATCATCCAGAACAGAGCCCAACCGCACAATACGCCCCCGAATTGAAGAGGATTCCAACTGAAAGGGCTGAACGAAATTATCAACTAACATTACTTAACCAAGGTTCCAATTTTTAACGATTAATATTCTTTATAATTATATAGCCAGGATCTTTTATTTATCATTCTATGATTTCAGCCCCACCAGTTTGCATGCTAGAATGCAGGAATGAAAGACATGACTCAAAATAATCCAGAAGCTGAGCACATTACGCACGACGCAAAGAATTTCAAGAGAAAAAAAGAGCGCAGACCGCCGAAAAAAATTACGGAGCGCTACCTACATAATTCGGCTTTGTTTTATCTGGAGCGTTTTGCCGCCAGTAAAAAGCATTTTATCACCGTTATGATGCGTAAGGTAAAAAAGTCATGCATGCACCATAAAGATCAAGATTTTGATGCATGTGAAAAAATGGTTCATGCTCTTGCTGATAAATTTGAAAAAAACGGCCTGCTTAATGATACGCTTTATACAGATTCACTGGTCAATTCCATGCGTCGCAAGGGGCTGTCAACGAACGGTATCGTAACAAAAATGATGGTCAAAGGCATCGCAAAGGAAAAAACATTAGACGCCTTAGAACGTCTGGATAATGAAAACCATGAGAACCGCCATATAGCAGAAAAAATGGCGGCGATTACTTTCGCACGAAAAAGAAAAATCGGCCCATTCTTTCGCGGAGCCCCCGAAGATGAAGATCAAACAAAGTCATTGGCAAAAATCGCCAGAGCAGGATTTTCATATGACATCGCTAAATCTGTTTTGGAGATGACACACCAAGACGCAGAAGATGCCCTCTATGAAAACATAGTGTTTTAAACAGAATGTATGTCCGTTGTATCTTGCTGCTTCTTTCGTTTTACAACGCGTTGAGACGGGAACACTAATGTGACCGTAGTACCAATTGATTTTTCGGATAAAATCTCTATACGCCCGTCATGAACATTCATAATTGCTTTTGACAAAGGCAGCCCCAATCCCGCGCCGGATGATGATCGGTCAAGGGCATTATCCAATTGCCCAAACGGTGACAATGCCTTTTCAACCTCAATATCAGACATACCGACACCTGTATCAGTAACCGACAAACGGAAGGAGCCATCAGCATCATAATTGGTAAATAACGTTATGCGCCCCTCATTGGGGGTATACTTCACCGCGTTAGAGTAAATGTTACCAATCACCTGTTTAATGGACAAAATTTCACCCACGATAATCGGCACATCTTTACTCTGATCGACAATCATAATGCCCTTCTCTTGAATGCGCGCACTATACAACTCCATGCAGCTTTCAAGAACTTCACTTAGGGCGAATTCGCTTTCATTCAACTCTCTGTTACCGGATTCAATTTTAGAAATATCCAAAATCTCATTGATGATTTTCAATAGCCCCGTACCACTTTTATGGATATCCGTGACATACTCTTTATATGCTTCCTGACCAAGAGGGCCCATAACTTCGTTACGCATAATATCTGAAAAGCCGATAATCGCATTCAAAGGCGTACGCAGTTCATGGCTCATATTTGCGATAAACTCTGTTTTTGCCCTACTCGCCATATCAGATTGGATTTTGGCTTCCATAAGTGCAATATCAGCCTCTTTCCGCTTCGTGATATCCTCCATAGACCCTTCAAAATACATGATATTTTGCTGATCATCACGAACAACCCTGATATTTTCACGAACCCATATTTTTCGGCCATCTTTTTGCAATATCTTACTCTCATAACCGAAGATTTGCCCCTGAGCTGTCAATGTTCGATTGAGTTGCTCTCGCTCATTAATATCAGGATAAACGGTACCATTTGCATTTTTGACCATACGAAGCATTTCTTCAGGCGTGGCATATCCCAAAATCCTTGCCATAGCCGGGTTAGCACTGAGGTATATCCCCTCTGGGGTCAGCTGGTACAAACCACCCGCAGCATTTTCAACGATTGTACGATACTTTTTCTCGGCCTCTGCCAAGGCACGCTCAGCTCTCCTGCGCTCTTCTACATCCGTTACCGTTCCGACAACGCGCAAATTTTTATTCTCATCCTGACGTATCATCGAAATCGCCAATTCAATAGCGCGAAATGTGCCGTCATGTACCCGAATTTTAGTGAAAGAGCGATATGACTGCTTCTGCCCTTTAATCAAAAGCTCAAACTCATGACGCTGCTTTTCCTGATCTTGCGGGTACAACATCGAGAACAAATTGCTGCCGGTTGATCGCTCAGTTTCAAAACCGGTAATATTCCGCCATGCTGCACTTAAAAACAGAACAGTCCCTTCAATATCAGTTTCAAAAATCACATCACTAACAGAATCAATAATCGCACGATTATCTCTCTCTGCAACTGATAGCGCGTCATTCAACCTTGCCCGCTCTGAAATTTCAGACTGTAATTCATAGTTCTTTTGCTCTAACTGGTAGTTAATCTCAGCCAGCTTTTTAGATTGCTTATTGTTATTCCTGATAAACAACGTTCCGATCAGGGTTAAAATCGACCCGAAAAACAAAATAATGTAGGGGATTTTCTCCAGCAAAAGTACATTTTGCTTCTTTTCAAAATCCAAAATAATGGCCCATTCACTATCCCCGATAAAGAAGCCGTACTCCTGCCTTAAGTTTGTGGCTTTCTCATTTTCATTCTCATCCTGGTATCTATCCATATGATAAATACGGCGATCACTCTTTTTATCGCGAATTGTAATTCTGGAGACTGACCGTTCTTCTGATATCAAGCTTTGGTTAAAAAACAATCCCGGGCGACTAACGCCAATGACCATCCCTTTGCTTGAATCATTTTCTTCAATCGTTTTCAAAAAAGCAAAAGATCGCGACATCGCTTTAGAGCTTCCGCGTTCTTCCGTGTATTCCATCCCCTCTAAATCGGTGAAAATTCTCAAGTCTTCATCTTTAAAGAGCCCCTCTCGCACCAACCGTGTAATAAAGCGCGCATTGGGTACAAGCCTGTAGGGCTCGTCCTCATTTGCAGACTGACCGGATTGGTAAATCGTCTTATACTGCCAATTTCCCGGACTCTCTTCATACAGCCATATTAATTGATCAAAATCACTTAGATCAGAAATGTTCCGCCTGATACGCATCACAAGACTATCTTTGTTTTTTGCGTCAGACAGATAAATAACACTGGTAATTAAGCGCATAGAGCTTTCAAGCTTTGAAATACTCTCATTGAGGGTGCGCCCTGCTTCATTAGATGTTCTGCGATATTCTTCCAAAGACATACCGTTAATGAAGTAACTAAAGACAACAAACGCCGTAATTGTAATGAAAAACCCATTCAACAAAACCATAATTTGCGCCAAGCCAGACGTAAGCCAGACCTTACCGACCTTGCTTTTGGGCTTTTTAAGGCCAAGCACTTCACTATGGTTTTCTGTTTTCTTCATTATAAGTTACACACACTAATATCTGCATATTATAGTCGCTCTGTACAAAATATGACAGTTTTGTTTTCCAATGGCCATGATGGCGCACTTTTAAACTTACGACAATGCTAAGCAATGGATATAAAAGAAGAATACACAAATAGAGAGAAAAAATTCATCAAAAAAAAATATAAAAACAACATATGATATCTATGCTGCACAGCTATTATAATTATATTTCATTCTTGACGGCAAAAGTAAAAATGCATAGCATCAATACAACCATAAAAAGTGCAGCATAAAGATAAAGGATCAGGGCATGTCTCAAGATGGCAAAAACACCCCGGATGCAAAGGGAGTACAAACATTTTTCAACCTTTTTCAACCTTATGGACATATTCCGGAGGGATTTAATGACCTTTACAAGGCACATTTGAAAAATGTACAAACGCTCAACATTGCTCAGCAAACGTCACTTGAAAGTTTTCAGGAAATCGCGCACAAGCAAAATGAAATTTTCAATCAAATCATGCAGCACACTACGATCATGGCTAATGACCTGATGAGTGACGCCAAGCCCGAAGATAAAATGAAGCGCAACGCGCAGAATTTGCAAAAAGGCTATGAGCAGGCGATGAAAAACGCAAAGGAGATTTCAGATCTCCTGAAAAAGTCAGGCAATGAAACAGGTAAAATCCTGACAAAGCGCGTCACTGAAACATACCGTGACATTAAAAATATTTCAGAAAAACAGGCTTAGATACCAACCTTATTATATAGGTAATGTTATGTGCACGGCCACGCCGCCGTGCCTGCTTTTTTGCAACCATATTTCACCACCGTGGGCGTGAATGATATCCATCGCAATAGGAAGACCAAGCCCCACGCCGCCAGTATCAGGATTACGTGAGCCCTCAACGCGATAAAACGGTCTGAAAACTTTTTCGTATTGTTCTTCGTCAATGCCGGGGCCGTTATCCTCTATGATAATTTCCAGTTCATTGTCTGACTTTTTATCAAGCGTAATCCAAAGATGGTCGGCATATTTAATGGCGTTGCTCACGATATTTAAAAGGCATCTTTTAAATGCGACAGGGCGCAACATAACGGAATTCGTTACATCATTTAACACCAAATCAACATCGCACCCCTGACGCTTGGCGGATGTCGTCACTTCACGCAGAACTGCGGCTACTTCTGTTATCTTTGATTTTTCACGCCCCTCTCCGCGCACAAAACTCAGATAGCCCTCAATCATTTTTTCCATATCATTGATGTCTTTTTTCATCTCATAGATATCCGGACTATCGCCCATCATGGAAACTTGCAACTTTAGGCGTGTTAAGGGCGTACGCAGATCATGCGAAACACCTGCGAGCATATCAGTGCGTTGAGATATCTGCCTTTGTATGCGGGTCTTCATATCAACAAAAGCCTGCCCCGCCTGCCGCACTTCGCGCGCACCTTCAATCTTAAAGCTATTTACATTCCGTCCCTTACCGAAATGTTCCGCCGCGATTGATAAGCGCCTGATCGGGCGAATTTGATTGCGCATAAACAAAACCGCAATAACCAAAAGAACCGAAGAAGCACCAAAAACCCAGAGCAAAAAGATATATGTCGTAGAAGAAAATAGTCGTCGCTCCGGTATTGAAACATTCAAAATGCCTTTCGACGTTTGCACCCTCACTTCTATCCATTTTTCTGCGAAATCAACGCTAACCGTGTATGGTTCGGAAATCAGCACATGAAGTTCATGACTTAGGGTATTCTTGATCATCGCCTCCCAACTATAGCCGGGAACAGTCATGTGCCCCTGCCCAACGTCAAGAACAGCCCCGTCATCATGCGTGATCAATAAATTCAATCGTTGTGACATTAGGTTTAAAATATGATCTACATCCTCAGGCGTATCACTATTTTCAATATAATCTAAAACGATCGAAATCTCTCCGGCCACGGCATAAGACAGGCGTGATGTCATGCGGCTCCAATGACGATCAAAGAAAACGACCGTCAAAATGATTTGAATTAAAAAAATCGGCGTAATTAATATTAATAAAGAACGAAAAAACAGCGTTTCAGGCAAAAACTTTTTAATGCCTTTGCGTTTTCGCTTATATCTCAGGTCAGATGTTTTTGTCATCACAACCGCTCCGCACGCAACATATACCCTTTCCCGCGAACCGTTTGCAGGTATTTAGGCATCTTGGTGTTTTCTTCGATTTTACGTCTCAAGCGTGTCACCTGCACATCAATAGTGCGCTCTCCCGCATCTAACCCGCACCGCACGGCCAAATCATCTCGGCTGACAGGACTACCGACTGACTCAGCCAAAGCACGCAGCAAATTTGCCTCAACAGATGTTAAACGAACCTCATTATCTGCATCATCCTTCAGCTCATCAAATTCAGGGTCAAAATACCATGCGCCGATTTGATAGCCGGCCTTCTCTGCCTGCTCTTTTTTTGTTCGGCGCAAAATTGATTGTAGCCTAAGCACAAGCTCCTTCGGCTCAAACGGCTTGACTAAATAATCATCTGCCCCTGATTCCAGCCCTGAAATTCTATCTTCCACCTCCCCCAATGCGGTTAACAACAACACGGGCACCGTGTAATTTTCCGCGCGCAACCTTTGTGTAAATTCAACACCTGTTTCCTTGGGCATCATTACATCTAAAACCAATGCATCAAATTCAAAACGCTGCATCAATGAATACGCTTGTTCCGAATCCTCTGCAGTCACCGTAATAAAGTCATGGTCATGCAAATAACGCGACACCAAATCACGGATCCTGGTATCATCATCAACAATCAAAATATGGCCTTTAGATGCCTGCATAGAGTTTGCCATTAAGGGGGCTCACGAAATTTTTGTAAATTTTTTCTTTTAATGTTTATTCTTCCCGAAGATACATATATTCTGCGCAAAAGAGAACAATATATCTAAAAAACACTTCGAAAGGTGAATGAAAATGTCGGTGATTCCGTTTGATGAGCGAGACGGCTTTATATGGATTAACGGTGAATTCCATGAATGGAGAGATGCAAAAGTCCATGTCCTTAGCCACGGCCTACATTATGCCAGCTCTGTTTTTGAGGGTGAGCGCATGTATAACGGCAAAATTTTCAAAAGCCGTCAGCATTCCGAACGCTTTCATAAATCAGCTGAAATCCTAGGCATGAAAGTTCCCTACTCAGTTGATGAGCTTGAGAAAATCAAATACGAAGTCTGTGAAAAAAACGGCCTGACCAGTGCTTATGTGCGCCCGGTGGCGTGGCGTGGTGGTGAGCAAATGGGCGTTTCCGCCAAGAAAACCAAAACACATGTTGCCGTTGCAGCGTGGTCTTGGGGGGCTTATTTTGATGAAACAAAACGTGATAAAGGTATTTCATTAAAAACCGCAGCATGGCGCAGACCTGCACCAGATACAGCGCCGACACAAAGCAAGGCGGCCGGCTTATATATGATTTGCACAATGTCAAAGCACGCTGTTGAAGATGAGGGATTTGACGATGCGTTAATGCTGGATTATCGCGGAAACGTTGTCGAAGCCTCTGCCGCTAACTTCTTCGCCGTTAAAAACGGTACATTGATTACACCGCCGCCCGATTGCTTCTTGAACGGGATTACACGCCTGACAGTTATCGAGCTTGCGCATGAGCATGGCATTCCCTTTGAAGAGCGCCACATTAAGCCCGAAGAACTTGGCGAGTTTCAAGAGATATTCCTAACCGGTACAGCCGCCGAAGTGACCGCGGTCGGCCAAATCGATGACCATCACTATACCGTTGGGCCCGTTACAAAAAAATTACGCGATGCCTATGAAAAGCGTGTCCTGGAGTAAGGCGCTCCATACACGTTAAAATGAAATAGGATAAACATAATCACTTCCCCCCTTTAAATTTGACTTAATGGGGGGAAAACTTTATAATTTCGTTAAATAATAAGTAAAAATTGGTTATCAAACATAACCGTAGGGTGATAAAAGTGAGTTCAGAAGTCGTTAGCGGAATAGCAAATGAGACTGATTTAAGTGAATCAGAGCGCGCAGCTTTGATCGCTTTCAAGACTGCTTTGAATGAGCAATTGCCAACCATCATCCCTGAAACAGCAGAAATGCAAATTCATGCCAATGCGAACCCATCTGATGAATCATTTCTATATTTACTGAATACTTACGTTCTCAGCGATGCTCAAATTGAGGCGAACCCTCAACTTCAGGGGCTAAAAGACTTATATGTAGCCCTGCCTGAAAATGCACAACCTGTTGCATTACCGGAGCAAGTCACAGCAAGCGCAATAGAATCGCTTAGCGGTAGTGAGCAAAA
Organism: Alcanivorax sp.; assembly: GCA_051967755.1. Taxonomy (GTDB): domain Bacteria; phylum Pseudomonadota; class Alphaproteobacteria; order Micavibrionales; family Micavibrionaceae; genus UBA1672. The sequence goes on along the minus strand of JBQDYD010000003.1, from coordinate 197,690 downwards.
GCTGGCTGAATTTAAAAACACACTAAACGAACGCTTGCCGGAAATCTTACCTGAAACCGCAGACATGTCTATTCACGTCAATGGTGACGCACTTGACGGTTCATATATATATTTATTGCAAGAATATATATTAAATGAAGACAAATTGACCGCTACGCCGGCTCTATCGGAATTGAGAGACCTTTACACCTCTCTTCCCGATGATATCCGCGCACAAACAGAAACATACACGCAATTCTTTGCACAGCCGTCAGGGCCTGATGCTGCTAAATCTCAGGGAATGGCCGTCGTCAGCCTTGCTGAACGTTATTTAGGAACAAATGATGCCACGCTTGAGGTTGATGAAGATACAGGCCGCATTAACATTGATGAACGCACCGCACGCTCCCTCAGGGAACGTTTGGAAGAGCTTCAAGCCTCCGAAACTGATATTGATGTTGACTTTGACCCACGTGTTTTTGATCAACGCGCTGTTGACTTCATGAAGGCCGTTACAGAAAAACGTCAGCGTGACGCAAATGTACAGCCTTCAAACTCAACAAGTTTCCTGACACAATTATGGGCGATAGAAAATGCACATGCAGGTGCAGATGGTGATGCGCCGGGGCGTGATGGCTTGGCTTTCGGCGAGGCATCGTCCATCAGTGGCCTGTTAAACTATATGGTGAATGGCGAACTGCCCAGTGGTGCGACCGCACCCAGACCAAATACAGAGGTAAACTGGGACACACAATGGACCAACCACGACTCAGGCGACCGCTTCTTCAGTTCTGCCACGTATCGTGATCTGTATAATAACAAAACTGTAACAACAGACGTCCTATTTGACCGCGCAAGCTATAGCGAAGAGAATTACGATATCCTGCTGACGGCGCAAGAACGCCTTGGAATGACCATGGAACGCGGCGTTGTGCTGTCTGAAATGCAGGTCGGTCAATTAGCCACAGAAATCCTAAGCATCCGTGCACAAAGGGAATGGTGCTTTATCAATCCGGGCGAAGAGTTTGATGAAAGCAAAATTCACGAAATGATCCATGATAAGCAATTCATGCCGCATCTTGATGATTTGTTACTTGCCGAAAAAGGGTTTGGCCTGCCGAACAATGACTATTTCCAAGACAAATTAGACGAATACGGCACATCAGAAGCATGGAGACTGGAATATGAAGAGCGCTCTACTGTGATCGCGTATCGCGCCCGTGCCTTCGCGGAACGCTTTGGCGATATGCCTGAATCTGCCATTCAAGAAAAAGCACAGGCCTTTGGGTATTCAGAACAACATGTTCTTCATTCATATGGCTTGCCATCTCTATACTACAATATGCTTCGTAGTGACATTTCACAACAAAGCCCATATGAAAAAGAACGCGATCAATACCTTGTTCGCTACCAAGAGTTTAAGGAAGATGTCGGATCTTGTAATACCGCAGGTGCAAATCTTGATGCGGAAGATGATAATCCTGACCTGAACGTTACTGATGTAACAAATGGCCCCTGCACCGTTGAGGGCGTTTTGCGCGGCGATGGCGGCGGAACAAACAGCGGTAATAACGGCCCGTGCACAGTTGAAGGTGTCTTACGTGGTGATGAGTTTAACAGCTCTGCTGATGCTGATGAAACAACCAGCGACTGCATCACCACGAATATCGAAGATGCAACCGGGAACCCGCAAGGCGAATGCACCGTCGAAGATGAAGTCACACGCAGACTTGAACGTGACGCCGCCTTACAGCAATAATTTCCTATACATTAAAACGGAATAGAATGATGTCGCCGTCTTGCACGACGTATTCTTTGCCCTCTTGGCGCATTTTACCCTTATCTTTTGCACCTTGCTCCCCACCTAAAGATATAAAATCATCATAGGCAATGGTTTCGGCCTTAATGAAGCCTTTTTCAAAGTCCGTGTGAATAACACCGGCCGCTTGTGGTGCTTTAATACCGACAGGGGTGGTCCATGCACGCGCCTCTTTCGGGCCGGCGGTGAAGTATGTCTGTAGCTTCAAAAGCTCATACCCTGCGCGAATAATGCGGTTCAGGCCGGGTTCACTCAGCCCCATTGTCTCTAAAAACTCTGCTTTTTCTTCCGCAGTGTCTAATTGCGCAATTTCAGATTCGATAGAGGCACAGATAATGACAACTTGCGCGTTCTGAGATTGTGCCATCTCTTGCACTTTCTTGGAAAAGTCATTGCCGTCCACCACATCATCTTCGGTGACGTTACACACATAAAGCATCGGCTTGGCCGTCATCATCTGTGCCGTGCGCATCCAACGCTCCTCGTCCTCATCAGACGGCACAATTGTTCTGGCCGCATTCCCATCATCCAAAGCATTCTTGATACGCTCTAAGAATTCACTTTGCGCGATAATCTCTTTATCCCCTGAACGTGCCTTTTTCTGTAGATTTTCAATTTGTTTTGTCACGCTGTCCAGATCAGCAAGCATCAGCTCAGTTTCAATCGTCTCAATATCACGCAGCGGATCAACAGATCCCTCAACGTGGTGAATGTCTTCATCCTCAAAACAACGCACCACATGGATAATCGCGTCAGTTTGACGAATATTTGATAAGAACTGGTTCCCGAGCCCCTCCCCCTGTGATGCGCCCTTTACCAAACCTGCAATATCCACGAATTCTAATTGCGCAGGCAAAATATTGGCAGACCCTGCGATTGATGCGATTTTATCTAAACGGTCATCAGGAACGGCCACACGGCCCACATTCGGTTCAATCGTACAAAACGGAAAGTTCTCTGCCTGCGCCGCTGCTGTCGCAGTCAGTGCGTTAAACAAAGTTGACTTACCCACATTCGGCAATCCGACAATTCCACAATTAAACCCCATAACACTACCTTTCGCATTAAAACTTGTTTCGAATTAAGTATCGAAAATACACAATAAAATAAAGCCTTTATTCACTCGACAATTTCTTTTTCACAGCATCGCCGTAAACCTTAGGGTTTTCGTCCAAAACAATCCCTACTTTATCCGATATAACATCCACAAGAGGCTCCAGCCATTCCCACTCTGCTTTACTAAAATCGTCGAGCACAAAATTACTAACCTGCCCCTTATGTTGCGGGCGCCCTATTCCGATACGCGCTCGCCAGAAATCCGGCGTCCCCAAATGGGCTTGAATTGACTTGAGCCCGTTATGCCCCGCATTACCGCCCCCTTGCTTGATGCGCACCTCACCCGGTTTCAGGTCAAGCTCATCATGAAACACAAGAACCTTATTCGGGTCTATTTTGTAAAACTTAGCGGCCTGCGCCACTGACTGGCCTGAATTATTCATATATGTTGTCGGCTTTAACAGAACAACCTTTTGCCCATTCAGGCGGCCTTCTGTCGTTTCACCCTGAAATTTAGAGCGAAATCCGCTAAACGCAGGGTAATTATCTGCGATGTGATCAAGAATCATAAAGCCAACATTGTGCCGATTTTTAGAATATTTATCCCCCGGGTTTCCTAACCCGACAAACAACCACATCGCTTTTTCCTTTTCCTGATACGAAGAAGAGCCTTCTGATAAAGGCTCTTTTCCCAAAATACGTGATATAAAACTGTAAAACCAGTACGAAGAGATTACTCGTCTCCGCCTTCTGCGGCACCTTCATCTGCAGCAGCAGCTTCTTCATCACTAATGATGCCATCACCTTCAGCAGCGATAGCAGCTTCTTCAGCTTCCTCTTCTTCTGCTGTCTTAGGCGGCACAAGTGTCGCAATTGTGAAATCACGGTCATCAATAACCGGCTTAGCACCTTCAGGAAGTGTCGCATCGCTGATATTTACAGCATCTCCATGCTCTTTACCTTTAAGGTCAACTTCGATGTAATCAGGAATGTTTGTCGCAACACAAACCAGTTCAACTGTGTGGCGCACAACGTTAACAGTACCTTTTTGATCCAAGCTTGGGCATTCCTCTTCATTGATAAACTGAACAGGAACATCAACAGCCAATTTTGTTTTGGACGTAACACGTAGGAAGTCAACATGCTCAACAACATCAGTCACGGGATGTAATTGTACATCACGCGCAAGAACAAGGTGTTTCTTATCGCCTGCGACCTCAAGATCACACAACGTAGTGAACATTTTACCTTTGTTGTATTCAACGTTAATTTCATTTTCTGAAAGAATAATTTTAATCGGTTCTTTCTTATCACCATAGATAACAGCAGGTGTACGGCCTTCACGGCGAAGTGAACGTGCAACCCCCTTGCCGGCGCGCTCCCTCTTCTCCGCTTGTAAAGCATAGTTTTTAGACATTTCTTTTTCCTTTAAAGTTATGGCCAGCCTCCAGGGGTGCTGAACCGTTAATATCGCATATTTTCAATGCACGGCAGAGTTAAACCAAAAAACACGTGGTTTATCAAGAAAATTCTGACTTATTTATGTATTTTGAACAGTCTATTTAAACAAAGCTGAAATAGAGCGCTCTTCACTGATGCGGCGCGCTGCCTCACCAATCAATGACGCTATGCTTATTTGCTCAATATTATGTGCCGCTTCCATCTCCGGCGTGGCCGTAATACTGTCAGTGATTACAAGCTTTTTAAGCGGTGACTTTTTAACGCGCTCAACCGCTTCACCTGACAGAACACCATGAACGACATAGGCATGAACCTCTTTTGCGCCCTTTGCCTCCAACGCACTGGCAGCATTACAAAGCGTGCCGCCAGAATCGACGATATCATCAACCAAAATACAGACCTTACCGTCCACATCACCGATAACGTTCATAACTTCTGAAACGCCTGCTTTTTCGCGGCGTTTATCAATAATGGCTAGATCTGCGCCGATGCGCTTTGCCAAGTGACGCGCACGCACCACACCACCAACATCTGGTGACACGATGCAAAGCTCTTGCCCGTCAAATTGCTCCGTCAAGTACGGTACAAAAACAGGTGTTGAGCTAAGGTTATCTGTAGGAATATCAAAGAAACCTTGAATCTGCCCTGCATGCAGCTCCAGCGTAAGAACCCTATCTGCACCTGCCGCTGTAATCAAATTAGCAACCAATTTCGCAGAGATCGGCGTACGACCACCTGTTTTACGGTCCTGACGGGCGTAACCAAAATATGGGATCACCGCCGTGATACGCTTTGCTGACCCGCGCTTGAGTGCGTCAATCGCAATCAAAAGCTCCATCATGTGGTCATTCGCAGGATAGGATGTTGACTGAATAAAAAATGTATCCTTACCACGGACATTTTCCATGATTTCAACAAAGATTTCCTTATCATTGAAACGCTTGATGTTACATTGCGTCAGCGGGATATCCAAATAAGCTGAAACTTGTTCGGAAAGTTTACGGTTTGAATTACCCGATATCAATTTCATGAGGTTTATACCCTTCTTAACATTAAGCCAGTCATTTTCAGTGATATGCGCACTATAAAAAATGAAGCGCATAAATCAAGCAAATTCATTAATATTTGTTTTTAAATTATGGAGATAACAGAAATTTGCCGTCCGTAATCTTTTTCACCCCTGTGATTCATACGGCGATAACTGTAAAATTCTTCTTCATTTGCATATGTATCTTTATCCAATAACGTGACCGAACCGACACCGGCACGCGCCAACCTCCATGCGCAATAACCGGCCAGATCAAACATTAAATGCCCGTCTTTTGATCCGGCATGAAAAAATCGCTCACTCTCTTCATTTTCCTCTAAGAACGGATCTACAAAATCCAAAGAGACTTCGTAAGACTGTTTACCGATACATGGCCCGACACTGGCTTTGATAGTTTTATGTTGCGCACCCAGCTGCACCATCGCAGCAACAGTGCCGCACAAAACCCCTGACAAAGCCCCTTTCCAGCCTGCGTGCGCGGCGCCTATCACGGGGCCACCGTCAGGTTTTTCCCCTGCAAATAAAACAGGCGCACAATCCGCGGTTAAAATCCCCAAGGCGAAACCCGCCTGATCTGTAACCATAGCATCGGCCTTCGGCCTGTCTTCCCATCCTTGCGTTACATTGACAACTTGGGGGCCGTGCTCCTGATAAACTGAGAGCAAACCATCCTTATCAACGCCAGCTTTCTGCGCAACAAGCGCTCTGTTAAGCTGCACAACTTCAGGGGCATCACCGGAGCCTATGCCGCAATTAAGCCCGTTATATTCACCGGTGCTGTACCCACCTAACCGTGTAAAGAAACCATGGAAAATATGACCATTCTCCTGATCCGTAAGCCCCTCTGCACGGTAAAATTTAACATCATTTGTCATTATTCAAACCCGCATGGCGTCATGTCACCACTGTAAAAACACATCACCTTAAACAACTCTCCCATTTGCTCTCTACCGATCAGACGCTCAACATCTTCACCAATCGTCTGCCCGCGATCGGGGTTGGCTTTAGAGAGTGCATTCGCCCTGATGTCGATACCAAGCGTCATTAGAAAATGTCGCTGCGTCACACAAGGCATCTGCGATACGCCCTGCCCCTGTATGGCTTGTAATAATGCATCGAAATCAATATGTGATGTAATATCACTCTGCCCGATATCATCCAGAATATTTGAATATTTGTGCGCTCTAATCGCTTGTAATGTATCGCCATGATGACGTTGCGTATGACCATAATCAATCATAAGGGCCGCGCCTTGCACCTCTTTAATCAACCCTGCGCATTCTTTTGTAAACCCTACGCGTGCGGGCGAAACCTCATAGGTTTCACCGGATTCTGTCCTAGAGGGCAAATAAGACCTTAAATCTGCATCCGCCTCTGACCAGTCAAAAGATAATTTGTTATCCTCCGTCACAGTTAAGATACGCTTTTGCCATCCACTTTCGCCGCGTTTTAATTGCTCAATAGGAAGGGCATCTAAAAACTCATTCCCTATAATGATGCATGGCATATCTCGCTTTACCTCAGAAAGCTCATCATACCATGTCACATCATAGTCAGATAAATTCTCACCCTGCGTTATTCTGAGCACACTGCGCGCCTCTATGAGGCGTATATGAGCCTTATCGGTGAAACCTTCCACTTTACAGGCCACCCGCATAATGTCGGCCATTAAGGTACCCCGACCCGGCCCACATTCGATCAGGTTAAATTCAGGCTGTCCCATTTGCATCCACACATCAACAACCCATGCACCTATTAACTCTCCGAATATCTGGGAAATTTCAGGTGCGGTCGTAAAGTCACCGTCTTTACCCAACGGATCGCGTTGCGTGTAATAACCAAAGTCCGGGTTCGTCATGGCTTGGGTCAAAAACGCGCCTAAATCCATCACACCCTTTTGCCGGATCCGATCAATTAAAAAAGATTCCAATGTATTGTGAACATCACTCACCGCGCGTCAACGTCCCCTTTTTTGAAAACATAACAACCATTATACCAATAATAACCATTGGAAGACACAAAAGCTGCCCCATGGTCACAAACCCCGCTATGTAGCCTATTTGTGCGTCAGGCTCCCTAACAAATTCAACCAACGCCCTAGAGACGCCATAGCCAATCAAGAATACACCCGACACCATACCATCTTTGACCTTATCTGAACGGGTCATGAAATATAGAATAATGAACAAAACCAGCCCCTCTAACAGAGCCTCATATAACTGACTTGGGTGTCTCGGCACATCACCACCATTTGGAAAAACCACCCCCCACGGCACACTCGTAACCCTTCCATACAACTCAGCATTCACAAAATTTGCAATGCGCCCGAAAAACAACCCGATAGGGGCCGCAGCACATATAATATCTGATAGGCGCAAAATATTTATTTTACGGCGCTTTTCAAATGCAAACATGGCAAACAAAACCCCAATCATACCGCCATGAAACGACATACCGCCTTTCCAAACCTGATAAATTTCACCGGGGTTATTGAGGTAAAAATCGAAGTTGTAAAACAGCACATAACCCAACCTTCCGCCGAGAATAACACCGACAACGGCCCACACCAGAAAATCATCGATATCCTCTGCATTTGGGCGCGTGCCCTCTTCGCGAGATACCAGAGAAAGGCAGTATTTCCAGCCAACGACAAACCCTGCCAAGTACGCAAGCGCATACCACCGCACAGGAAAAGATCCGATATGAAATGCCACAGGATCAATATTCAAAATGAGTGTTTCCATCCCTATTCCATACTCTGATCACAGGTAAAAAAAAAGGCCTAAGATGATTAATTTCAGTACATTAAAAATTGATACACATTTATCTTCTTTTATATTTTCAAAACACCTTCCCATCGTTATATCGCTGTGTTAAGACTCCAAAATCATAAACAGGTAGAAGTACAAATGTCATCACGTGAAAAAATCATTGATGATGTTGCAAGAGTTGCCGGCGGTGCCGTCGGCATGATCAGCGATGTCAGCAAAGAAGCAAAAGACGTTGTCCGCTCAAAAATTGATGCGATGGCGCAAGATATGGATCTTGTACCGCGCGAAGACTTTGAAAAACTTGAGGCAATGGTTGAAAAACTTATCTCAGACAACAAAGACTTAATACAACGTATCGAAAAATTGGAGAAGAATTAGAAGCATGAGCCAAGCTGTAGAAATATATGAAGAGACGAGCCTTCCAAATCCACTGGATAGTGTTGAGGACGTGCTGAGTGATAATAACTGGATCTACAGCCGTATGAACAATGAGGAGCTCATTGTTGATGTTGCAGGATCAGTTTTCAGCTATCGCATCTTCTTTATATGGCAAGAGCACATGAACGGCCTGCAGATCATGTGCCAATATGACAAAGAGGTGGCCGATAATAATATGGAACTTGCTGCGGAAAGCGTCATGCAATTAAACAGATCGCTTTGGATGGGGCATTTCGAAATTAACGCACAAAAAAATGCACCATGTTTCCGTTACACCACCATATTACATGATCGCAAAAACAAAGATCATGTATATAACAACATCAATGATATCGTTGATATCTGCCTTGCACAATGTGAGCAGCATCAGGGTGTTTTTCAAATGCTTTGCGCGACCGATACGCTTGATATACGCTCTCTGTCATTGGCCATGATGGAAACCGTAGGGGAGTCATAAGCTCTCACCCATCTCCATCTCATTAAAGGGGACCCAGCATGTCAGCACATGAACAATACACAGTAACCATGCTCGGATGCGGAAAAATGGGTGGTGCCATTTTAAAGGCATGGCTGGATAATAATCTGGTTTCTGCCGTAACGGCGATAGACCCCAACCCATTAGATATATCAGATCAACGCCTGACACATAAAACTGAAATCAATGGCCCGATAGATACTGACTTCCTTATCTTGGCCGTGAAACCACAAATCTTAAACGATGCGGCGCAGTCACTTAAGGGTAATATCTCGGACAAAACCGTTATCGCCTCTATTGCGGCGGGTAAAACGATTCAGGATCTGGAAAAATTATTCCCGCAGGATCAGGCCATCATCCGTGTTATGCCCAACACGCCTGCAGCAATCGGAAAAGGCGCGAATGTTGCAGTCGCAAATAAAGTAACATCACAGGATCAGAAAGATGCTCTCACGCGTTTGTTAAAAGCAACCGGAACAGCACACTGGATTGATGATGAATCTCTTATGGACGCCGTAACGGCTCTCTCAGGTAGCGGCCCTGCTTATATTTTCTACCTTATAGAAATGCTTGCCCATTCCGGAGAAATGCTTGGACTGGACAAGACCATGGCTATGCAACTTGCCCGCCAGACAGTCATAGGAAGCGCAGCATTAGCACGAGAAGAAGAAGACACCCCTGCCAAAACTTTACGGGAAAATGTTACAAGCCCCAAAGGCACAACAGAAGCAGCGTTAAAAGTTTTAATGGACGGACGCGCACAGGAAATATTTGACGAAGCCCTTAGCGCCGCAAAAAAACGCGGCGAAGAGCTCAGCGGCTAATTACGTGTCCCCAGACCGATATCTTTTGCCAGCTTGCTGCGTTTTTCAGCATAGCTCGGCGCAACCATTGGATAATCCGCAGGCAAGCCCCAACGCTCACGATATTGCTCAGGCGACATACCATAGGCCGTCTTTAGGTGACGTTTTAACATCTTTAATTTCTTACCGTCCTCCAAGCAAATCAAATAGTCCGGTGTAATTGAACGTTTAATAGGAACAGCAGGCTGCGGTCTGTCTGCAGTGATGGTTCCTTCCGCGCTAACGCCTGACAATGATTTATAAACCTGATCAATAACAGCCGGAAGGTCACCCGAATCCACCGTGTTATTTGAAACATAAGAAGACACGATTTCTGTTGTTAACGACAATAAATCTGCATGATTTACTTCTTCACTCATAATACTTACAACCTTTACTTACCTATCTATAATATTATTTATTATTTTTTAAATATCTCACAAGAATATATATTTTACAACATTAAGTATATAAAAACCGAAAAGAATATAATCTTTGCATAAGATTGTATTACTGTTCCAATTTTCTCGGAGGGTTTTTAGGCTTTCCTATTTCCGGCATACGCAAGTAAACAGGATCGGAGCTCACCTTTTCCGGGCTCTGGTTATATACCTCTACCCCAAGCCTTGCAACCTCAGAAGCCAGAGGTTTTTCAATAAAATGCGTTTTTACAGTCTTCGTTGTTTCTTTCTGATATCGCGTAACACCATCGCCTATAAAAATCGCCTCATCACTTTCAGATAAAGCATCAATTTCATGACACATCATCACCGAAGGATCACCGATTTTTTGAGCATCACCAGACGCATAAACCTGCACGTAAAAATCTTTTCTTTTCGTCTCAAGTAAAACAATAACAGGGCCAGACACATCAGAATGACCCTTATTTGCCCCATATGTGCGCATTATTGCGTCAAAGCAACCAACACCAACCACAGGCACGCCAACCACCATACCAATGGATTTCGCAGTCGCAAGACCGATGCGCATACCCGTAAATGCGCCGGGCCCCTGCGTAACAGCAATTAAATTTAAATCCTGAAAGGTCATGTCAGCATCAGACAAAACATCATTAACCATTGGCATTAACGCCTCTGCCTGCCCGCGCACCATTGCGGTGTCCCTTTGTGCATGAACCGTATCATTCTGAGCATCATAAACACAAACAGAACAGCCATTCATCGCACTATCTATAGAAAGGACGATCATTAACGCACCTAAAATTCATTAACCTGACGCACTTCAACGACCTCAGGGATATAATGTTTTAGCATATTCTCAATGCCTGATTTGAGGGTCACGGTAGAGCTGGGGCATCCTGAACACGCCCCTTGCATATGAAGATAAACAATTCCATCCTCAAAACGATCAAAAACAATATCGCCGCCATCCATAGCAACCATAGGCCTGACGCGCTCATCCAATAATTCTTTAATTTGGGAGGAAAGCTCACAGCCCTCTTGATGATCCGCATGCCCTGATGATTCTGTATTCACATTAATAACAGGTTGCCCCGTTGATAAATGCTCCATCAAAGCGGCGAGTATCATGGGCTTTAACATACTCCAATCCGTATCATCCGCCTTTGTTACTGATACAAAATCCTCTGCGATAAAAACGCGGGTCACCCCTGTAATACCGAATAAACGCTTGGCAAGCGGGGCATTAAACGCATCTGCCTGCGACGCATAGTCATATGTCTTGTTCTCATCCAGAATTGTACGCCCCGGAAGAAACTTCACGGTAGCAGGATTTGGTGTGTCTTGAGTTTGTATAAACATGATCGTCCTTTTCTCTTCCTCATGTTTATATGAGTTGATCCAAATATGTTCAAGCCCTATCAGCCATTATCACTTGTTTGCAAGTGTCCGGGCACAACCATTAACGGCACAGGAAGTTTCGATAATCCTTTTCCGGAAAAATAAGTCACCAACGGCCCGGGATTAGACGAACCGGCAGCAGACGCCAAGACAAGGGCGACGATGTTTTTGTTACTCTCAATGGTCTTCAAAATGAAATCACTGCGCTCCCCACCCTCTTCAATACTCACCATAGGGATGGTTCCTGTGTTATCTACAACGCGACCGGCCGCATTCCATATACGTTTTTCAGCCAGCGCCCGCGCCTCTTTCCTTACTCTGCTTTCAATATCTGACCACCCCGATACCGGTGTATCATCAATCACATTCAGCAAAGCAACATAACCGCCTTCTGCATTCGCGAAGTCAGATGCAAAATCAATAGCAGTATTAAATTCATCCGTAGAATCTACGATGACCAGGAAAACGCCATTTCTTTTTTTTATTTGTTTATCACTCATGCTATTTCTCCTTTTATTAAGGACGGACCCTTACAACACTGGAAAACCAACCAGAAAACAGACCAAAGATAATGCAGATTAACGCATATGCAAAACTATGGTTATTCGCCAGCCCATAGACAAATGCATTCACGCCGACTTGCTCGACCTTCAAAATATTCATTGTTTTTTCACTAACCCTGCCATCCTCAATCAAATAACTATGAATTTTATACTCACCGGTTAACGCCGAGGCGGGAATTTCAAAACTAACCCTAAAGAAATGATCATTTAAAAATTTGATGTCAGCCGCCTTAGGAAAATAAACACCTTTGGCCTGCTTTTTACGTAGTAGCGCATCTTGAAATGGCTTTGCATCAATGACTGATCCTGATTTACGAACATCAAGCGAGGAAAACAGAGCCATATGCCCTATTCCGTTGTGACGCATAATCAGGTCCAATTTATCATCAACATCGCCATCAATCGTTGTCGCATAATTATAATAGACTGGCATATTCTCAAACGTCATGTAATAGCGGTTAACCCATGTCCCCATAACACGTGCTTTTTGCCAGACTGTAATCTCCTTACGCGGCCCCTCTACAACAATCGCAATATCGGCCTCTGCATTACGGCGATCGCCGAATAATTCAATAGATGATCCTGTAAAGCCAACAGTGACATCGATATGTTCTGATGCAATCTCAACCGCTAAATCACCTGCAAAGCTTTTTTGCCACGGCAGAAAAACCAGACATAACGCAAATACAGCCATAATTAATGTGCGATTCATCATTTCTCCACCATTACAAAAATATCAGCAGGAGAAAGAAACAATTGGATACCAAGCTGGGTACATACGCCGAGCACAAGCAGTGCCAGCACAACGCGCGCCTTCGCGCCGGTGAACTTACGCGAAAATTTCACACCGAGCTGCGCGCCGATAACCCCGCCCAATATTAAAAACATCGCCAAAAACACATCAACGCTTTGGCTAACTGTGGCATGCATAATGGTTGCAAAGGCGCTTGTGAAAATAATTTGGAATAAAGAAGTCCCCGCAACCAATAAAGGGGGCATGCCGAGAATATATATCATTGCGGGCACAAGCAAAAAGCCACCACCAACGCCCATGGTCGCAACCAAAAAACCACTCACGATACCAATTCCGCCCGGCACCAGAATACTTATATACAGCTTGGACCTTGGGAAACGCATCTTATAGGGAAGCTTTGAAACAAAGCTTTTTGACTTAAGGCGGTTAAATTCCGACTTCATGCTCTTCTTTTTAAATGAGGTCAGAACACTCTCAAACAGCATCATCACACCGATGCTCCCCAACAGAACGATATAGAGAAGAGAGATAATCAGATCAATCTGACCGAGCAATTTAATGAATTGGAAAAAGAATATACCGATAACCGTGCCGAGAAACCCGCCAACCAGCATAATTGTGCCTACCAGAAAATCCACATGCCCGCGCCGCCAATACCCCATAACACCACTAAGGCCTGACGCGACAAGCTGGCACCCCTGTGTACCCACAGCAACGGCCGGGGATATGCCCATAAAAATAAGAAGAGGTGTCGTCAGAAAGCCGCCGCCAACACCGAAAACACCGGAGATAAGCCCTACAAATACGCCAAGAAGAAAGATCATCTCTATGGCGATACTAATTTCAGCTATTGGCAGATAAATCTGCATGAATGCAACACCTTTTCATCACCCACTTGGTATAGTACCGACAGCGACGTTTCTCAAGCAGGTTGAGGCGCTTTTTTTGGGTTACATTACGTTCATAAAATTTAAAGGCAGATTAAAACTTGTATACATCAAGCTCTTTCGGGCCTTCAACTTCAAGCTTAGGATCGCTTGTGAATGATCTGTAATGACCGTGACGCTTATCGTGTCTTACGCTACCGAAATCAACTGATTTTACAATTGAAAGAAAAGCCGGACGCCATTTTTGGAAAACAGTTTCCTCAGAAGAGCAATCCGCTACATATAAATTATCATGATATAAAGCAGCAAACATCAAACCACGTTTACGCACCAACGGGCCTTCTGCAGTTTCATATGAAGCCTCTGCCATACTTGCATAGCCAAGACCAAGGCCTGCGCCATCTTTGAATGTGTCTACGACAACATTATCGTAATCACCAAGATAGTCATTCCAGAACTCTCTGCTATAAGCAACTTTTTGAACATCTGAATCAAACTTACCGGGGAAGATTACAAAACGACGATCCTTGCGAACGCGGACGCGGCATGTCGCGTAATGCCCTGCTCCCGGACCTGCGATTGTTATTTGATCATCTGCCTTCTGGTTGTTAATGCGCGCCCATGTGTCAGGGAACGTCATTGTAAAGCGCTCAACTTTATCTTCATAGAAGAATTGCTCTGCTTGTGCTTGTGAAGTGTAAGCGGAGCAAAGAAGAGCGACCGCCAGAAAGGATTTGAAGAGTCTAAACATAATTATACGCTGTCCCAGTAAGTTTAACGCTGACCATATTCTGCTATTTTCATTAAGAAATTGCAAATATCTTTGTAAAATTAACACATTAATGACCAATAAGGAATTCCTTTATATGAAAAACCCCATTATTTTTTGCGCTTCGGCAAGTGTATTAGACGCTATTGAACGGGCATGATCTGCGCCCTGTTCTAAAAACGCATCTATTTGCGCCTGATCTTCCAGTAATTCATTCATTCTGTTTGTGATAGGAGTTAAATGATCGACTGCGACATCAATTAATGCGGGCTTAAAGACACCAAATTGCTGGCCTGCATATTGTTGAACGACCTCTTCCTTACTCATATCCGCCAAAGCCGCGTAAAGTGTGACAAGGTTTAGCGCCTCCGGGCGACCGTCCAGCCCGGCCAGATTATCAGGCAACGGATCAGGATCCGTCTTTGCCTTTTTAATTTTCTTCGTGATCATATCCGCTGTATCCGTCAGATTGATGCGCGTCATGTCAGAATCATCGGACTTGCTCATCTTTTTTGTGCCATCACGCAGTGACATCACACGCGGCGCGGGCCCCGCAATCACAGGCTCTGGCTGGATGAACAGATCAACATCATAACGCGTGTTAAAGGTTGAGGCTAAGTCACGGGTTAGCTCCAGATGCTGTTTCTGATCTTCACCCACCGGTACGTGCGTGGCGTTATACACCAGAATATCTGCCGCCATTAACACAGGGTAAGCAAAAAGCCCCAGCCCTGCACGCTCCTTATTCTTACCGGCTTTATCCTTAAACTGGGTCATACGTTCCAGCTTGCCCATCTGTGCCATCGTCGCCAGTAACCACATCAACTGTGAATGTTCAGGCACATGTGATTGTACGAATAGTGATGATTTTTTCGGATCAATCCCCGCCGCGATATAGGCCGCCGCAATTTCACGTGTGGCTTGTGCCAAATGTTTTGGGTCATAATCAACCGTAATCGCATGTAAATCGACCACACAATATAAACACTCAAAATCAGGCTTTTCCTGAAATGAAACCCAGTTTTTAAGCGCCCCAAGGTAATTCCCGAGATGAAGTTGGCTGGTTGGCTGCATGCCTGATAAAATTCTATTCATTTCAATGCCTTTTTACTTTTTCCTAAACGCGTACAGCTTAAGCTGAGACAGACTGACTGCACCTGTTATTAATATAGAAGCCCCATACACCGCCATCCCTACACAAACAATCAACACAAGCATCAATACCTGCATCAAGGTTGCTCCGTCAAAAATAGCCTGCTGCATCAGAACGCTGAGACTATACACCGCAAGCCCCATGATGCAAGATGACAGAATAATTTTCGGCAGGTTTTTGAGGAATTTATCATCAAACTGTGCCGATGGATGATCCTTTAAAGCAGAAACATGCAAATAGAACTGCAACCACCCCGTCAGCCCCGTTGAGAGCGCAATACCGACCACTCCGATAAACTGAATGAGGATAATACTACCGACGATATTCAAAAGTGTCGCGGCAATGGAAATCTTAACAGGTGTTTTTGTATCTTCGCGTGCCCAATGCGCCGTAGAGAATACCTTAATCGCGATATAGGCCGGCAGACCGATGGCGTACGCCTGCAATACATTTGATGTCATTGCACTATCGGTGGCATCAAAGGCGCCGCGCTCAAACAAAACCGTAATTAACGTAAGCGGCATAACCGCAAGTGCCACTGCAGCAGGCAAAGCAAGGAGCAAACAATATTCCATTGATCTGTTGAACAAATTTTGTGCATACGATTTATCCTCTTTTGTCATTGCGCGCGATAACATCGGCAATAACGCCGTTCCAACGGCAATACCAACCACACCAAGAGGCAGTTGATTCAAACGATCTGCATAATAAAGATAGGATATAGAGCCCTTCTGCAGAAATGACGCCAAAATCAAATCAGCAAACAGGTTAATATGAACAACCCCTGCCCCGATAACCGCAGGCCCCATAAGGCGGAAAACCTTTTTCATGTCAGCATTTAGCTTAGGGCGCGCGATTGTGATTTTGATATTAGCGCGCTTTGCGCACTGCCACAGGAACAAAAACTGTAAAATACCGGCCGCGAACAAGCCCCACGCCATCGCGTGACCGACAGTCTCAAAATATCCGCTCAATAATAACGAAACGATAAGTGACAGATTAAACAATACCGGCGCGAAGGCGAATGGCGCAAACCGATCCACTGCGTTAAGCACGCCCCCCAGAAGCGCCGTTAATGACATGAGGAGCAAATACGGAAATGTTATGCGAGACAGCTCTGTCGCTAGGCTCATACGCACAGGGTCATCAACAAAGCCCGGTGCAATTGCACTTATAATGTATGGCATCAATATAAGTGCAAGAACCGTAAAGACGGAGAGCGCACTAAGCATCACCATAAATGCGTTACTAGCAAATGCATCCGCATCTTCCTGTGTTTCGATTTCCCGCGTTTTGGAATACATGGGCACAAAAACAATGCTAAAGGCCCCTTCTGCGGTTACGCGGCGAAAGAAATTCGGCAGCTTAAGCGCGACAAAGAACGCATCGGCGATCGGCCCCGCCCCTAAATAGGCCGCCGTCAGCACATCACGCGCGAATCCGGCGATCCGCGACAAACCTGTCATTCCTGCAACAGTAGCCATAGCTTTTACGAGTTTCATATGCTAACTAGTAGCATTCTTTAAGGAGAAAAACAGTATGCAAAATCCTGAAAAATCATGGTTTGGGGAAAAACATGTCAGCCCCGAGGAAAAAACCGAGAATGTCATTGGTGTCTTTGACAGTGTTGCCGACCGCTATGACGTTATGAATGACATGATGAGCCTTGGCATTCACAGGCTCTGGAAGGATCAACTCATTCGCATGATACGCCCGCGCGCCACAATAGGCGGCCGCCCTGCGGATTATCTGGACGTTGCAGGCGGTACGGGTGATATTGCCTTTCGCATTCGCAAGAAAATAGGCGCAGGCGCAAACATAACGCTTTGTGATCTCAATGATAATATGTTGTCCGTTGGTCGCGACCGTGCGATCGATAAGGGATGGATCAATGATTTTTCCTGGGTCACAGGAAACGCAGAGAGCCTGCCCGTTCCTGATAACAGCATCGATTACTATACAATCGCTTTTGGCCTCAGAAACGTAACGCACATAGATACAGCCCTAAAAGAAGCGTACAGAGCCTTACGCCCCGGCGGGAAGTTCTTCTGCCTGGAATTTAGCCACGTATCGCCGAAAATACTGGCTAAAGCCTATGATTTATACTCTTACAATGTCATCCCTGAGCTTGGGAAACGCATCGCGAATGATCGTGAGAGCTATCAATACCTGGTGGAAAGTATCCGCAAATTCCCGAAACAGAAAAATCTGGTAAAACGCATCGGTGATTCTGGTTTTAAGCGTGTTCGATACACGAATTTGTCCCTCGGCATCGCCGCAATACACCAAGGTACAAAAGTATAGACATAACAACAATTTATATAAAATTGTATATATAGCCGTTTTTTTATTTAATAATAATGTGTTCGTTTATTTGACATGTATTGAAATAATCATGCATTATAGTGTAGTTCCCAATTTTTTTTAGGGCTTTACAGGAAAGCAGTAGGAGTTTCTACAAATGAGCAATTTTACAAAATCAATCGTATATTCGACGACGGTTCTCGCCGCAGGTGTCGTTGGTATTTTCGCTATATATAATGTGGCTTCAACACCACCGGGAAGTAATGTTGCTGAAATCAGCCCTGCCGCAGGAACAAGCTCAATCGGAATTGATTACTCTGCCGCAGTTGAAAAAGCGCAAGATGCAAAAGACTCGGTTATTGAAGCCGGCGTAGCAACATCCGAGGCCATCGGCGAGGCTGTAGAAGACGCAAAAGAAATGGGCGCTGACATGACTGAGTCGATCAGCGCGGATATAGAAGACGCAAAGGACGCAATAACAGAGGCAACTGAAACTCCTGTAAATGAAGAAGCCCCCGTTGAAAAAGTCAAAGAAATTGCTCCTGAGAAACATGGCTCACTTAACTACCGTAAGGGAAGCAGCGGCCCACACTTCCTTCCGGAAAGAACAGCCTCAACATCTAAATACTTCCAATTAACAGGCAACTCAGCCCCATCGGCTCAGCCTAACATTGGAAACATAGACGACATTATTACACAAGCGATTGATGACGCAGAGCGTAATGCCAAGTCATCAAATAGCAAATCATATGGCGGCAAAAAGTTTAATAAGAAAAAGCTGCTTAGCGCGATCAAAAATAACGGTGTTAAAAACGGCAACGATTCTAAGAAGAAAAAGAAAAAGCCGATGACACAGCAGGCATTCATTATGCAACAAGCAATGGATGCAGCGATGAAAAAAAGCTCAGGCGGTTCAAAGAAGGCGACAACGCTTGAAGACGGTATCATGAAAGCAAGTGCGACAGATGCCATGTCACAATCACTTATGGGCGGTTCTGCAAACGCACTATTCGGCGAAATGACCGATGCTCAAATCCAACAAGCCATCCAAGCGGCGGCAGACGCGCAAGACACAGCGGATGCGGCGGCAACAGCAGCGGCGGCAGCTGTACAAGCGGCATCTGATGCGCAAGACGTGGCAGATCAATCTGCGGCAGTGGCATCTGCTTCTCAAACGGCGGCTGACCAAGCGTTAGCTGATTGGCAAAATGCACAAGCGGCAGAAACACAAGCGCAATCTGATTTAACCAACGCGCAAAATGCTGAGACGCAAGCACAGACTGATCTGGCCAATGCACAAGCGGCACAATCACAGGCGCAGACTGATCTAACCAATGCACAAAATGCAGAATCGCAAGCGCAAACTGACTATCAGAATGCTGACAATGCAGCGACAGCAGCAGAAGCAGCGGCCGCAGGTAATCCAAGCGACCCTGTTCTTCAACAGGCTGCTATTGATGCCAGAGCGGCAGCTGACGCGGAGCTCGCTGATTATCAAGCAGCGCAAGCAAACACATCATCAGCTCAGAGTGACCTATCATCGGCACAAGCTGCAGAAACGCAGGCACAAACGGATCTGGCAAATGCGCAAGCTGCCGAAACACAAGCGCAATCTGACCTGACAGCAGCGCAAGCAGCAGAGGCCAGTGCGTCTACAACATACGCAGCGGCAGACACACAGGCGCAAGCAGATGCAGCAGCGGCACAAGCTGATCAAAATTATGCTGATCAACTCGACAATGCGGCAAATCAAGCGGTTCAATATGCCAGTGATGCGCAATCGGTTGCAGATAATACGTCAAATGCCGTTACAGCGGCTCAGAATAATGCAGCCAACGCCCCTGCACTGGAAACTGCAACAGGCGGTATTGGCAGTATAACTGCACAGGCGCAAGCAACAACGGCGGCCATTCCGGAAATGCAACCGGGTACATTGCTTGATAGTGCTATCCAATCCGCAGAAACAGCGGTCGCATCATCAGCAGGCAGCATCACAGGCGCGGCAGTAACAGCGGCTTCAGGCGCGGTTCCGCAGCTAAACACAATCATTCAAAGCGCGACAAACCCTGAGGCAGCCAAAGCAGCAGCACGCGGCTTCTTGGAAGGACAGCTATCCTCTGCTATTGGCGGTGGCGGCTTAACATCCTTGACTAGCGGCCTGTTAGGAAGCTTTGCCGGAGCACTTGGCGGGGATATCACAACAGGTGTTATCGTACAGCAAGTTATTCAGGCAGTGGTTGCTCTTCCGACTGAAATCATTCCAATCATCCCAAGCATCCCATTCGTCGGTGATGCGATCAGTGGACTACTGAATGTTGCAGGTAACTTGCTTTCACAAGGTCTTAGCGGCCCGATAGCAGCAGTCATCGACTTCTCATCTAACGTTGTTGGTGCTGTTGGCGGATCCGGCTTTGGTGACAATAGCGTCATGCAATCAGCGCAGAATCTGATAGATTCAGGTGGTAACCCGGGCGGTGTTATGAACATCGTGACAGGCGCTGTAACATCAACAGTCGCGTCATCACAGTAATCCGGAAAATAAAATTCACAGAAAAAAGCCTTGCCTTTTAGCAAGGCTTTTTCTTTACTCTCATAATACAAACAAGGGCATTTATATGTTATCTGATAAACGCATATTACTGATCATCAGCGGTGGCATCGCGGCCTATAAAACGCTGGATCTTATTCGCCTTATCCGTAAAGAGAACGGCACCGTTACACCTGTGCTTACCAAAGGCGGGGCACAATTTGTAACGCCGCTCAGTGTGGCCTCCTTGGCAGAAAACAAAGTTTATGACGACCTCTGGTCACTAACGGATGAAACCGAAATGGGGCATATCCGCCTCAGCCGTGAAAATGATGTCATCGTTATTGCCCCCGCAAGCGCGGATATCATTGCCAAAATGGCGCACGGTATGGCGAATGATCTGGCCTCAACCACCTTACTTGCGGCGAATAAACCGATTCTGATTGCCCCTGCAATGAACCACGAAATGTGGAATAACGACGCCACACAAGCGAACATCAAAACCCTTCAAGAACGCGGCATTACTCTGATTGGCCCCACAGAAGGTGATATGGCGTGCGGAGAACATGGCATGGGTCGTTTGAGTGAGCCTCAAGACATTCTAACCGCGATCAAAGATTTTTTTTTTGAACGTCCGCTAAAGGGTAAAAAGGCCCTCATCACTACAGGCCCTACATATGAGCCGATCGATCCTGTGCGCTTCCTGGGCAACAGATCATCCGGCAAACAAGGATATGCAATTGCCAAGGCACTATCGTATGCAGGCGCAGATGTAACCTTAGTTTCAGGCCCCACGGCCTTACCGCCACCACCAAATGTAAACGTTATTCCCGTTGAAACCGCGCGTGAGATGCTTCAGGCATGTGAAAACGCTCTGCCAGCAGATATCTGCGTTTGTGCCGCTGCCGTGAGTGATTGGGGCGTAGAGAAACCCAGCACGCAGAAACTCAAGAAAGAAGGCACAGCGCCAAAACCGCCCTCTTTTGAGCTTACAGAAAATCCTGACATCCTGCGTACGATTTCATCGCGCGAGAATAATCGCCCTGCTCTTGTGATCGGCTTTGCCGCAGAAACTGAAAATGTCTTAGAAAACGGCAAAAGCAAGCGAGAACGTAAAAAATGTGATTGGATTTTAGCTAATCATGTTGGCAAGGATGAATTAGGTCAGGAAAGGGCTTTTGGTTCTGATGAAAATCAAATATATTTTGTTACACAATCAACATCAGAAGAATGGAACCGCATGTCAAAAACTCGTATAGCCGAGGAACTGACAGCCAAAATCATCGACTTTATAAAATAAACAACGGAAAAAACGGATTATGACCGACATAGTAAACAAAGACGATATTGAGGTAGAACTAAAGCCGCTGGAACATGCCGTGGGGTTAAAGCTCCCGACATATGCTACGCGCCAGTCTGCAGGCATGGATCTTACAGCCGCACTTGAAGAAGCAATCGAGCTTGGCGCCGGTGAGCGCGCCCTTATCCCGACAGGGCTGTCTATTGCCCTTCCCCATGGTTTTGAGGCACAGATCAGACCGCGTTCAGGTTTGGCGATAAACCACGGCGTTACTGTTTTAAACACACCCGGCACGATTGATGCAGATTATAGAGGCGAGATTAAAGTCATTCTGATTAATCATGGGCATGAACCGTTCACGATCCAGCGCGGCATGCGTATCGCGCAAATGGTTGTTGAGCGCTATACCCATGTTAAATGGCAGGTCGTTAAAGACTTGGAAGAGAATGAAGAGCGCGGTGAAGGTGGCTTCGGCTCTACCGGAGAGAACTAGAGTAAACGAAAAAGGCGCATAATGGCTCAGGCCAAAAAAAAGAAGCAGTCGACAAACGACAATTACGACCCGAAACTGGCTCCCTACCTTCAGCAAGGCCACACGCCGATGATGGCGCAGTACCACGCCCTTAAGGAGGAACATGCGGATTGCCTTTTATTCTATCGTATGGGCGATTTTTATGAGCTTTTTTACGATGATGCCGTCACTGCATCGCAGGTTCTCGATATCACATTAACCAAACGCGGGAAATCTAACGGCGGTGACATTGCCATGTGCGGTGTGCCGTTTCACTCCTATGAACCGTATCTTGCAAAACTGATCCATGCGGGTCATAAAGTGGCCGTTTGTGAACAAACTGAAACCCCTGAAGAGGCCAAAGCACGCGCAAAGAGAGAAGGTCGAAGCCCTTCAAAAGCCTTGGTTTCACGTGAAGCAGTGCGTATCGTAACTCAAGGGACCCTCACCGAAGATCATCTTCTGGATTCAAGGGCAAATAATTACCTCTGTAGCATTTCAAGCGCACATGAAAGCATGGGCGTTGCATGGATTGAGCTGTCCACAGGAGCATTTTCGACGCAAAATTGTGAGGCGCATGACCTGCGTGCAACGCTGGAGCGTATTAACCCGGCAGAGATTTTACTTTCTGAAAGCTTATATACGCGGTTTAAAGACTCTCTGGAGGCGTTTAAAGACAAACTCACCGTCCAGCATGATTCTATTCTAAATTCCTCATCCAATACAAAAGAAGTTGCCGAAAAATTCGGTCTTGGGACATTAGAAGGGTTCGGCGACTTTTCCGCAATCGAATTAAAGGCCATTGATGCGCTTCTTGGTTATATTTCGCGCACACAAAAAGGCAAAATTCCGTACATAGAAAAGCCGCGAAAACTATCTAATTCCGCCTTTATGGAGATTGATGCAGCAACACGCAAAAACCTTGAATTGATGCGCACATTATCAGGTGAAAAGAAAGGCAGCCTGCTGGATACCATTGATTATACAATATCCGGTGCCGGCGCGCGTTTGTTGCAATATCACCTCTCTGCGCCCTTAACATCCCCGCAAGAAATTAATCAAAGATTAGACCGCGTAGAAGGGTTTTTAAGTAATGCGAATTTACGTTCTGTCATCAGGGAGCTTTTGAAATCGCTCCCCGACCTTGACCGTGCCCTATCACGTATAACATTGGGGCGCTGCGGCCCGCGTGATCTTAGCATGATACGCGATGGCCTCTCTCAAGCAGAGCTGATCCGCGCGGAATTACAGCACAATAAAGCCAAACTTAGCGGTTTTGATGATATTTTGAATAATCTGGCGCAGGTCCCCTCGCTCGCGGATATGCATGATACCCTTAAAATTGCGGTCATTGAAACGCCGCCGACCTCTTTGCGTGAAGGTGGGTTCGTAAAGGCTGGATATGCAGCACGCCTTGATGAATTAAGATCACTTAGTGATAATAGCCGCAGCACAATCGCATCGCTGCAGTCGAAATATCGTGACATATCAAAGATCGATGCCCTAAAGATCAAATTCAATAACGTGCTTGGGTATTTCATAGAAGTTCCCGCAAAACGTGCAGATGCCCTTATGATTAAATCCGGTGATGATGCACAAAACGAAGCGAATATATTCATTCACCGTCAAACAATGGCCAATGCCGTTCGTTTCACGACAACAGAGCTCGCCGAATTGGAGCGTGACATCCTTAGCGCCGCAGATAAGATTGCTGCGTTGGAAAATGACATTTTCAATGACCTTGTAGAAAAAATATCCGCACAGTCAGAGCATATAAAAACTATCGCAGAAGCACTTGCGATTATCGATGTAAGCGCTGCGCATGCTGAGCTTGCACAAAACATGCAGTACAGCAGACCCATCATTGACGAGAGCATAAAATTTGAAATCAAAGAGGGCCGTCACCCTGTTGTTGAGGCATTTCTTAAGCAACAAAGTGAACCATTCGTTCCCAATGATTGCAACATGAGCGACAAGAGCAAATTATGGCTGCTCACCGGGCCTAACATGGCAGGTAAATCAACGTTCCTGCGTCAAAATGCGCTAATCGCGATTATGGCACAAATCGGATGTTATGTGCCCGCGCAAAGTGTACATATTGGTGTTATTGATAAATGTTTCAGCCGCGTCGGGGCATCAGATGATCTGGCGCGTGGTCAATCAACATTCATGGTTGAGATGGTCGAAACCGCGACCATCCTTAATCAGGCAACAGAGCGCTCTTTGGTTATTCTGGATGAAATCGGGCGCGGCACAGCGACCTATGACGGGTTATCCATAGCATGGGCGTGCGTAGAATACCTGCACAATGCGAATAAAAGCCGCTCTATCTTTGCAACACATTATCATGAGCTCACCTCACTCAGTGAAACATTATCCCACCTTTCTTGCTATACTGTTCAAGTAAAAGAATGGAATGACAGCATCGTTTTCATGCACAAAGTCATTCAAGGAAATGCCAATCGATCATATGGTATTCATGTGGCAGAGCTTGCGGGGCTTCCGGCTGCGGTGATCAAACGATCGGAAATGATTTTAGAGAAGTTGTCCGCCGATAATGCCGATCATACTGCGCAACAAATCGTGAAGGATTTACCGTTATTCGACCTGCAAGAAACAAAACCGGCCGAGAAGTCAGAGATTGAAAAGCAACTTGAAACGATCAATCCTGATACCCTCACACCGCGTGATGCGCTTGACTTGCTCTATGAGTTGAAAAAGAAATGCGGATGACGCGCTTTACTTGGCATGTCGAATGATTTATTAAATCACACTAATTCAAATGAAATAAAAAGATTAAGATAATGACTGATACACCAGACATCATTAAAACCGACGCCGTTATAATAGGTGCAGGCCCCTGCGGTTTGTTTACCGTATTTGAAATGGGGCTTTTGGATATGAAATGTCACCTGATTGACATTCTTGATCGCCCGGGCGGACAATGCGCAGAATTATACCCCGAGAAGCCGATTTACGATATTCCGGCCTATCCGATCATCACAGGTCAGGAGCTCACGGATCGTCTGATGGAACAGATCGAACCGTTTGATCCTGTTTTCCATTTTCAGCAAATGGCAGAAAAGCTGGAGAAGATGGATAACGGCAAATGGCGCCTGACAACGGATATCGGCACGGTATTTGAAGCCACATGTATTATCATTGCGGCAGGCGGCGGTAGCTTTATGCCGAAAAAGCCCCCTATTCCCGGTATTGAAGAATATGAAGGCACGTCTGTATTCTACGCCGTGCGCAAAATGGAGCAATTCCGTGATAAAAACATCGTTATTGTCGGTGGAGGTGACTCGGCGCTGGACTGGACATTAAACCTACAGCCGATCGCAAAAAGCGTGACACTGATCCACAGACGCGACTCATTCCGCGCCGCACCTGATAGCGTGTCAAAAATGCGTGAATTGGTTGACCAAGGCGCGATGACCTTCCAAACAGGTCAGGTCAAGAAACTGATCGGCGATAATGGTCAGTTAAATGCAATTGAAGTTCTGGATGCAAACAAAGAGATGCAGACACTGGAATGCGACACGGTATTGCCGTTCTTTGGCCTCACAATGAAGCTTGGCCCGATTGCGAATTTCGGACTGAACCTTCATGAAAACCTTATTCCTGTGGACACGGAAAAATTCGAAACGTCAGAGCAAGGTATCTTTGCCGTTGGGGATATCAACACCTACCCCGGTAAATTGAAACTTATCCTGTCCGGTTTTCACGAAGCCGCGCTTATGGCAAGGCAGGCCTTTAAATACTGCCACCCTGATGCCAAACTTAGGTTTGAATACACTACGTCAAGTAGCTCTGTTCAAAAGAAACTCGGCGTCGATGATAAAGCCGCTTAGTAAGCATAAAAAAGGGGCCAAACGGCCCCTTAATCTTATCTGTTTTGACAATTAATCTTCGATACCGTCAAACAATGCACTTGAGATATAGCGCTCCGCAAATGATGGAATAATGACTACAATTTGCTTCCCTTTATTCTCAGGCATCTCAGCAACCTTTTTCGCCGCGGCGAACGCTGCGCCTGATGAAATACCACATGGGATACCCTCAAGTTTTGCCACTTCACGCGCCGTTTGAAGCGCCGTTTCACTATCAATCGTAACCGCACCGTCAATAAGGTCAGTTTCAAGAATGGACGGAATGAACCCTGCGCCGATCCCTTGAATCTTATGCGGGCCCGGTTGACCACCGCCAATAACAGGGCTTTCTTCCGGTTCAACGGCGTATGTTCTGAACTCAGGCTTGCGCGCTTTAAGAACTTGCGAGGTTCCTGTCAACGTCCCCCCTGTTCCAACACCTGAAATCAAGATATCGGCCTTACCATCCGTGTCATTCCAAATTTCTTCGGCTGTTGTTTCACGGTGAATTTGCGGGTTTGCACCATTATCAAACTGACCGGGAGAGAATGAGTTTTCGTGCTCTTTCAATAGCTCCTCAGCCTTTGCAATCGCCCCTGACATCCCCTTTTCCTTGGGCGTCAAAACCAATTCAGCGCCTAAAAACTTAAGCATCTTACGACGCTCAATCGACATGCTTTCAGGCATTGTCAAAATAAGGCGATATCCTTTACTGGCTGCGACAAATGCCAGTGCAATCCCTGTGTTACCGGATGTTGGCTCAATCAAAACTGTTTTACCCGGCTGGATCTTGCCTGACACTTCTGCGTCTTCAATCATTGCAAAGCCGATACGGTCTTTGACTGATGCAACAGGATTAAAAAACTCAAGCTTAGCGAGAATATCCGCCTCAATATTATGTTTTTCAGTAAAACGCGGAACACGCACAAGCGGCGTAGCGCCAATTGTATCTAAGATACTGTCATAAATACGGCCGCGATATTCTGCTTTTTCCTTAAGCGGGCTTTCTGTATTTTTAATTGCGGGAAAACTCATGTTTTTTCTCCTTAAGTAAATGTCACTTCATTGTAATTCGTGGGTCTTTATCACAAGACACACTCAGCGTTAGTCGCCTTCACCGGGCTCCGCACTGAAATCTGACTCAAATTTACCCTCTTTATCTTTCATTTCTTCTGCTTCGGGCATTGCATCTTTCTTAACAGTAATATTCGGCCACTCTTCGGCATATTTCCTATTAATATCGACCCACTTTTCCATGCCACTCTCTGTGTCAGGCAAAATGGCTTCAATCGGGCACTCCGGCTCACATACGCCACAGTCTATGCACTCATCAGGGTGAATGACAAGCATATTCTCCCCTTCATAAAAGCAATCAACGGGACACACCTCTACGCAATCCGTATATTTACACCGAATACATGCGTCTGTAACAACAAATGTCATTTTCGATTTTACTCCTGATAAATACTAGCAGTGTCACTATAATCCTCCTTTTTGATATGGCAACAGCTTTTCAAAAAGAAACTATACACGCGCCCTTATGCGGTTTATGCTTTTTTAAAATCACGTCAAAATCAGGGGCATTTATGATCGGATATAAAAACATAACATTCGCCTTTACTGCGCTCATCATTACAGCACTAACAGGATGTAGCCAGCCCGCCCCTAAAAAAAGCACAATTATGACACCCATGGGTGAACAGCAACCCGGTGTTCGTTATGATGACGGATACCTAAAGAATGCGATGCATGAATATTTGCAATACCATAACGCGCCGCTTTTCTCACAATATGATTTTACCAAGAAGGATCTGAATGAAGACGGTATTTTGGATGGTCTTGTATATATGAAAACGCCATACGGGCGATGGTGCGATCATTCCGGTTGTACCTTACTGATATTAAAAGGCCACACTCAGGGCTTTTCAATAGTAGGAGATATCCGCCCTATTCGCCCGCCATTTAATATTACGAACCAAGAAACCAATGGATGGAAAAATATCAAGGTTCAAGTATCCGGGAATACTGAAAAAGCACATAGCCGCATACTGTTTTTCAATGGCGAACAATACACACAAAGCGACGTAATTGAACCTTATATGAGCCAGGCAAGCTATGATGAAACAGGAATTTCGCCGTAATACGCCCTTCTGCGGCACCTATTTACGACCCGACAAAGAAACGCCGTAAAGAAGAAATAAACATACGAAACCCTCTTTTCTTTTCAGCCATAGTCGTATCTTCATTGGCAGGCTCTAATCCGAAATCCTCTTCAAATTCCAGCTTTGTCCGCCCCACAAGCGTATCAACATCAGTGTCCTTGATATGTTGTTGATATAACGCAATCATGACGCTTTGCTCTTCAGATGCAAAGTCACCGTCAATCCAGACCAAGTCACGGGCAAAATCAAAAAACTGCACGCGGTCATTCTGATCCGTAATGCCGGCAAACATATCGTTCACATTCTTGGCATGCACGATATCATCTTTTAGGATCGCCGTCTGTTCATCCGAAAAATTCACGTCTTCCATCATGCGGGCGATGAACTCAATCTCTTCGTCCGTCACGATATCATCCGCATGCGCGACCGCTATCAACGTTCGCCACATGTGAAATGCGCTTTTATTCACATCATCCTTGCTCATAAACTATTATCTCTGCAAAAAGCTGACATTTTATTAAAATAATCAAATACCTGGCTTTTTACAGGCCTCTCTCATATTTACACAACCATAATGATCAGACTGCCCCCTATGTGCAATGCAGTTTGCGTTATTTTTATACGTATATCGTGAATTACTCACAATTTTATAAGGATGAGTTCATTTTTGAAGACGATCACAAACAAATGTTCTTGATTTGTTCTTATTGGTGTGAGACATTGAATCATCATTAAAAGGAACAGACGCATGAAACGTGAACCCGGCATTAAATGGCTTTTCATGGATCTCAACAGCTACTTCGCGAGTGTCGAGCAACAAGAAAATCCTGCGTTACGGGGAAAGCCTGTGGCGGTTACCCCGATGGACACTGATTACACGTGCGCGATCGCCGCCAGTTATGAGGCAAAAGCTTATGGCGTCAAGACAGGCACAATGATCAAGGATGCAAAGAAAATGTGCCCTAACCTACACTGTGTGCCGGCGCGGCATGATCAATATGTTGCATACCATAACCGCATTATTGAGGAAGTAATTAAGCACACGCCCATTAATAAAATTTGGTCTATTGATGAGTTGTCAAGCCGCCTCCCCCCTAATAAACGCAACATAGAAAGCGCAACAAAGGTTGCACAAAAACTAAAACAAGGCATATGGGATAATGTTGGCCAGGCGATTAACTGCTCCATTGGGTTTGCCCCTAACTCGTTGCTCGCAAAAATTGCTTGCGAAATGCAAAAACCAAATGGCCTGACAATATTGCAGCAAGAAGACCTGCCCGGCCCCCTCCTTGATCTGAAACTCACAGATATACCGGGGATAGGCATTAACATGGAAAGACGCCTGAATAAAGCAGGCATATACAGCATCGAAGATTTCTGGAATATAGAGCCAAAACATGCACGCAAAATATGGGGCAGCGTCCAGGGGGAGCGCTTCTGGTACTGGCTGCATGGATATGACTTCCCCGCCCCTGAAACAAAACCCTCTATGATCGGCCATAGCCGTATTCTGGACCCGCAGCTACGCCCCCCTAACAAAGCGCGTCTCATTTTGCGAAAACTTACTATGAAAGCGGCACACAGACTGCGAAAAAAATCGCAACATACCCGCACAATCGCAACATCGCTGCGAACAGAATGCGGTTTTAAGTCATCCGTTCAAATTCCCATCCAAGCCACGAACGACCCGTTCCTCCTGCTGCAACACATTGAAAATATGTGGGCATGCATGATGCAATATGCCGCGCAAAAAACAAACACAAACATGCGCTTCATTCGAATAAAGAAAGTGTCCGTGACATTCTTCGGCTTGGCTATGCACGACGCCATCACCGATGATTTATTCCTCCCCTCATTACAGAATAACCACAACTCCGCCATCAAAAACGAAGCCCTGACACAGGCCTTGGAAACATTGCAGGCACGATATCAAAAAGATGTTGTTTCTCTTGGCATTACCCCCAAAACATCGGCCGGCTATGTCGGCACAAAGATTGCCTTTGCACGCGTCCCGGAACAAGAAGAGTTTTGGAGCTGATTTTGATTGCTCTTTTAACATGTTTTTGCTACTCCTCTTGCCATGGAAAAGAAAGAATTACACATCATTGGCGCCGGACTTGCAGGCAGCGAAGCAGCATGGCAAGCGGCAAATATGGGCGTTCATGTTACCTTGCATGAAATGCGCCCGCACGTTGAAACACCTGCGCACCATACAGATGGCTGTGCGGAGTTGGTATGCTCAAACTCATTCAGGTCTGACGACGCGGAATATAATGCGGTTGGTTTGCTGCATGCGGAAATGCGAATGATGAACTCCCTGATCATGCGTGAGGGCGATAAAGCAGCCGTACCCGCAGGCGGAGCGTTGGCCGTCGATCGTGATATTTTTTCGGGCGGCGTGACAAAAGCTTTGAGCGAGCACCCAAACATCACCATTGAGCGCGGAGAGGTGAATTCAATCAATAATGAGGATTGGGCGCATACAATCGTCGCCACAGGCCCCCTAACATCTTCATCACTCGCGGATTCTATCAAAGATTTAACCGGCGAAGATGACCTTGCCTTCTTTGATGCGATTGCGCCTATCGTTCATTTTGACAGTGTCAATATGGACACATCTTGGTTCCAGTCCAGATACGATAAAGCGGGCCCGGCAGGAACCGGAAAAGATTACTTGAACTGCCCTATGAATAAAGAGCAATACGAAACATTCATTCACGAATTACTGAATGCAGAGTATGGCGATTTCAAACAATGGGAAAAAGATACCCCGTATTTTGAGGGCTGCATGCCCATCGAGATTATGGCATCACGCGGTATCGAAACTTTGCGTTTCGGCCCGATGAAACCTGTCGGCTTAACGAACCCGCATTCAGATGAACCGCCGCATGCAGTGGTGCAACTGCGTCAGGACAATACATTAGGGACGCTATATAACATCGTTGGGTTTCAAACAAAAATGAAATACGGGGAGCAAACACGGGTCTTTCGTATGATCCCCGGATTGGAAAATGCAGAATTTGCACGTCTGGGCGGACTGCACAGAAATACATTTATCAATTCCCCAAAACTTCTTGATGATGTGTTACGTCTGAAGGTGAAAAACAACATTCGATTTGCCGGACAGATCACAGGATGCGAAGGATATGTCGAAAGTGCCTCTGTCGGGTTAATGGCAGGACGATTTGCTGCGGCTGAAATCCTTGGGCTTGAGCTGCAAAAACCACCAGAGACCACCGCGCATGGCGCACTGTTAAACCACGTAACAGGCGGTGCAAACGCCGACACCTTCCAGCCAATGAATATTAACTTTGGCCTCTTCCCGTTGCCTGCTGATGAAATGCTGCGCCCTGTACAGCCAAATGGTAAGCGCAAAAAGTTGAAAGGTAAGGATCGCAAGAAAGTTTATACGGATCGCGCCATTAACGATATGCAAAGCTGGCTTAGCAACGAAAAAGATGCCGCATAGAAAAACTATTGCCTTATTTATGCTCTTATGGGCATTATTCTTAGGCTCTTGCAGTTCGATCAACAATAAAAAGGCTTTGGATATGAGTGAAGAACAACCGAAAGAAATGGTTGTGTTATTGCATGGTATATTGCGTAGCAAATTAGACATGCATTTTATGAGCAGTCATTTTGCAAAAAACGGTTATGCCTCTCTTAACATTCTATACCCCTCCCGCGAACAAAACCTGGAAGAGCTCAGCGATTTTGTTCATGAAAAAATCATCAACTCTCCTGATTATCACGAGGATATCACGCTCAATTTCGTAACTCACTCTATGGGCGGACTGATCACCCGTTACTACATTGCGCGAAAAAAGCCCAAACATCTTGGCAAGGTTGTTATGCTTGGCCCACCCAACACAGGCAGTGAATTTGCCGACTGGTTAACGGAAACAAAGGTTCTGGCACCGATTTTCAAAACGGTTTTTGGCCCTGCAGGACAGCAATTAACGACGAAATACCCCCATATTGACGGCGACATCACCTACCCGCTTGGTGTGATCGCAGGAAATCTGTCAATCAACCCGCTTGCCCCTTGGGTTTTAAACGGCGAACATGACGGCATTGTCCCTGTGGAGCGCACAAAGATAGACGGCATGGCCGATCACATTGTGATGTCGGCCACACATTCATTTATGATGTTTAATCCGGATGTGATGGATCAAGCGCTCTTCTTCTTAAAGCACAGCAAATTCAAGCGCGAAGAAGAGTAATCTTATTCAATAGGAATTCCGGGAAGACTTTTCGTTGAACGAATTGATAGAGAAGACTTCACTGTTTCTACATTTGGAGCCGTAGTTAACTGGCCTGTATGAAACTCTTGATACGCATCCCAACTTTTCGCAACAATCTTTAGAACAAAGTCACTATCCCCCGCAAGCATGTGGCACTCACGTACCATCGGAAGCTCAGCAATATATTTCTCAAATGCCTCAAGATCTTTTTCAGCCTGGCTTTTTAACTTAACCATAGCGAAGACATGCACGCCATACCCTAGCTTAGCCGGGTCAACCTTTGCGAAATATCCCTTGATATAACCTGCATCTTGAAGAACACGCACACGACGCAGACACGGAGGGGCAGATATTCCTACTGACTTCGCTAATTCTACATTTGTGACGCGACCGTCTTCCTGTAATCTTTTTAATATGTTTTTATCTATTTTATCCAGACGAGAACGGGGCATTACTCTTTATAACCTTAAGTTTTAGTATTGAACGGTTTTTTATTTTAGATAGATTTGTATAAGGATGCACTCGAAGATTAGCAAGTGTTAATTTAAAAAAAAGCCGCTTCCAGAATAGAGTTCGCGATGATTAAACAGCCAAAAAGCCCGTCATGCTGGGTGATTACAGAGGGTATAGCAGGAACCGAAAATCAATGTATCGGTGTTGCCGATGCTTTGAACATTCCGTATGAGGTGAAACGCATTTCACTGATACAACCATGGAAGAGTCTATCTCCATTTATAGGATTTGAAACAGAAAAAAGCTTCACGCCTGCGTTGCATCCCCCATGGCCGGAAATTCTGATCGCGAGTGGTCGTAAAAGCATCGCCGCGTCAAAATACATCAAAAAAATGAGCCAGGGAAAAACCTTTACTGTTCAAATCCAAGACCCTCGTATCGCGCCAAAACATTTTGACCTTGTCGCAGTGCCCGCTCATGACCCGCTGCGCGGGGGTAATGTGATTGTCACAAACGGGGCACCGAACAAAATAACAAATGACATTCTGGAGCAAGCCAAGAAAGACTTCCCGCATCTGGGGGATTTAAAACAGCCACGCGTTGCCGTTCTCATTGGCGGTTCAAGTAAAGCATATAATATGACAGAACAAACAACGCGCACCCTCGTAGAGCAGCTTAACAATATCGACGCAAGCCTGATGATCACCTGTTCGCGCCGTACAGGCAAAGAAAATCAAGCTATTCTCGAATCGGGGCTAAAAAAACCGGGGAACTTTTTCTGGGATGGTGAAGGAAACAACCCCTATTTCGGACTTTTAGCATGGGCAGATTATATTCTTGTAACAGCCGATAGTGCATCGATGATTTCAGAAAGTTGCACAACCGGTAAGCCTGTTTACATGGTCGCACTTGAGGGCGGAGCCCGCCGCATAGAACAATTCCACCACAATTTAATAGAATATGGCGCCTTAAAAAAATTCAAAGGAACGCTTGAAACTTTTTCATATAAACCGCTGAATGATTCACAAATGGTTTCAAATGAAATCAAAAAACGCCTGAAAGACTTTACTAAGGGCGCTAATTGACTAATATGTTTGTCAAGAATAAGGCGGTAAAATTATGACGACATCAAAACACACAAAAGTTCTCATTATCGGGTCAGGCCCCGCAGGATACACAGCGGCAATTTATGCGGCGCGTGCAGGTCTGAAACCAATCCTTGTGACGGGCATGGAACCGGGCGGTCAGCTTATGATCACAACAGAGGTTGAGAATTACCCCGGCTTTGCTGACCCTATTGAAGGCCCGTGGCTGATGGAGCAAATGCGTGCCCAGGCAGAGCATGTCGGCACTGAGCTGATTAACGACTATATTATGGATGTTGATCTGTCCAAACGCCCCTTCACTGCGACAGGAAGCGGTGATGACACCTATACGGGAGATACTCTGGTTATTGCAACAGGCGCAAAGGCTCGCTGGCTGGGCATTGAATCAGAAGAAAAGTTTAAAGGCCGCGGCGTATCCGCTTGCGCAACATGCGACGGGTTTTTCTTCCGCGATAAAAATGTTGCCGTTGTAGGCGGCGGAAACACCGCCGTGGAAGAAGCTCTGTTCCTTACAAACTTTTGTAAAAAAGTAACACTGATACACAGACGCGATGAATTGCGTGCGGAAAAAATCATGCAAAAGCGCCTCTTCGAAAATGAAAAAATCGAAATGTTATGGGATCACGAAGTTGAAGAAGTCCTCGGCGATGACAGTGGCATGACAGGCGTTAAAGTTAAGAACACCAAGACATCTGAAACACAGGAATTAGAGATGGATGGCTTGTTTATTGCCATCGGTCATGACCCTGCGACCGAGCTCTTCGTTGATAAACTTGAAATGGACGACAGCAAATACCTCATTACCAAACCCGACTCCACTGCCACATCAATTGACGGTGTATATGGTGCGGGCGATGTTGCAGACCATGTCTATCGACAAGCAGTAACTGCAGCAGGTATGGGCTGTATGGCCGCATTAGAAGCTGATCGGTTCTTGGCCGCACAAAGTGACGCGACGGATCAAGACACGGCGCAGCAACACGCAGCAGAATAACCTGTTGTGCAAACGTATAAACCTACCCCCTAAAGGAGCGGTAATTGGACTGGGATAAGCTCAAAATTTTTAAGTCTGTTGCCGAGGCCGGAAGTTTCACACATGCAGGTGAAACACTAAACCTCAGCCAATCTGCCATATCAAGACAGATAAGCGCACTTGAGCAGGAAGTAGGCATGCCCCTATTCCACCGCCATGCACGCGGCCTGATATTAACCGAACAAGGAGAGATATTATTCCAAACTGCGTGCGATGTATCTGACCGGTTAAAACAGGTTCAAATCCAACTTAGTGATTCACGAAACCTGCCGGCCGGCCCCCTCACCATGACAACTGTGGAGTTTTTAGCCTCTACTTTATTAGCGCCGCAAATCGCCCGATTTAAAAAGGAATTTCCTAAAATCGGCCTTACGATGCTTTTGGATGACCGCGTTTACAATCTTAGCCAAAGGCAAGCAGACGTTGCGATAAGGCTTCAGAAAGCGGAGCATAGTGACCTGATTGAGCGCCACATGACCACCATTGGCCTATCGCTTTGCGCATCAAAAGAGTACATCAAAAAACACGGCCGCCCAAAAAAGAAGACCGACTTCTCCCATCACCTGATGATTGGGTATCCGCTTAACACACACACCCCGTTCACAAAACCAAACTGGGTTTTCAATAAGCTGGGAATCGATATCATAAATAACCCAAACGTTGTTTTAATTAATTCAATGCACACCAGATACAGCGCAATCAAAAGCGGCGGCGGGATTTCTGTGCTCCCTAATTACATTATCCACCAAGACCCTGATTTGGAAATCATCTGCCCTGAAATTAAAATCCCAAGCGTTGATATGTATTTCGTGTACCCTCAAGAGCGTAGAAATTCACAAAGAATCAAAGTGTTACGAGAATTCTTGTTTGATTTCATTAAACAGGAAGAAAACAAAATATAAATATGAAAAAAAGTTATTCGCAGGATGCATACCACTAAAGCATAGTATATGCAAAAAACGCATACCCCATATACTGTTTTCGCGTTTGTGCTAAGGCTCCCTCTCGTATATTAGTATTATATGATTATTAATAATGATCATGTCCGGGTTCGGAACTTTCCAACCCCTCGTCTCTTAGACGTAAAACCTCCCTGTTCAACTCGCCGGACCTATGGTCCGGTTTTCTTTTTTGTGCACCACAGCTTTATTCTTCGCATCATTCTGTGATACATTAATATTATAAAAAGATAATAAATAAAGTGGGACGCGTAAAATAGCACACTCTCGAGCATTCAATGCAAAAAGCATACTGGGATTCTTTAAATCAGGCAGCGAAAAAAGCCACCTGATGGAGGATAAATCGACCCATCTTGATGACACAGCGCCCGAGAAGCTTCCTATTTATATGCTGAAACGGCCAAAGCCTGAAGATGTTCCCAAAAACTGGGAATTCATCGATTACAAAGTCGATGATATTGATGTCGGCTGTTACCGCGCACACGCCATTGGTGAGCCACAATCAAAAATCACCATGTTTTCAGGGTTCAAAGCCGACATGGAAACATACAACACCCCGCAAATCAGAACATTACAGCGCTTAGGCATCGAAGTAGACATAATTTTGCTGCCTGATCCAGGCCCGCATATCGGGTATTTACATGACAATAAAGAGATTGTCCGGCAGGCATTAACCGAAATGCCGCCCCCCGAAGGATTAAAAGAAGGTATTCCAAATTTCATTTTCGGGCACTCACTTGGTGGCCGCGCATTCATTGCGAATATGCTTGATGAAGATTTTGCGCAAGAGATCCATGACAATTATGCCGGCGCTGTTCTAATTGCTCCGCACTTCTCTTCGCCTTACCGCTCTACCCCTGTGCTAAATGCGCTTTACAACAGTTATTGCAAAATCTTTGCGAAACAAGCCTATGGCGAAGCGCCTCTGGACTGGGTGTTCCCTGCCACTGAAAAAGTCAGAAATTTTTTTAGTACAGGCGGAAAAGGTGAACTTCGCGACGATTTTGAAGAAAAGTCAAAGCTGACTGCGTCGCCGATCACACCGCAAAATACTGCAACAACGCACGGGCAGATTTTATATTCTAATCAGGAAGGTGAAAAGCTCTGGGAAAAAATCCAGAAAAACGGGGCGCCGGATGCAGCAAAAGACTTTCCGATTGTTATGCTTGGCGGTTCCAAGGATTTTGTATCCTCTAAGAACCACATCATGGGTGTTGCCAAAGAATTTGATGCAGACTTTTACGAATTCGATACATACCACCATCCGTTTTTGGAATCAAAAGAAGCGCGCAAAGCGATCTTACTGATGATGCGTGTTATGACCCATGACTGGACGGAAATCAATGTTCCAACAGAAGACGCCCTTGAAGAACAAGAGCGTCATCACACAGGTCATACCGACCACGATTTAATGTAAAACCTAATTTACGCGGCTTTTGCCTCACCCTTCAATGCGGCGCATGCGTTCTGAATGCGCTTACACGCCTCTTTAAGGTTTTCCGTGCTGGTCGCATAAGAAATACGGAAATGCGGTGACAGACCGAATGCCGCCCCTTGCACACAGGCAACGCCTTCGCTTTCAAGCAGATAAGTAACAAAGTCTTCATCGCTTTCGATGACTTTGCCATCAGGTGTTGTCTTACCCAAAACCCCCGCGCATGACGGATACACGTAAAACGCGCCTTCCGGCTTCAGGCATTCTAAACCTTCTGCATCATTGAGCATATCAACAACCATATCACGGCGCTCTGCAAACACTGTGTTGCGCTCTTCAAGGAAGGATTGATCTCCGTTTAGCGCAGCAACCGCAGCCGCCTGTGATACAGATGAAGGGTTCGACGTACTCTGGCTTTGAATCTTCGCCATTGCCTTGATCAATTCTTTCGGACCCGCGGCATATCCGATGCGCCACCCTGTCATGGCATATGATTTAGACACACCGTTACATGTTAATGTGCGGTCATAAAGTTTCGGCTCTACCTGCGCAGGGGTGCAATATTTAAAACCGTCATAGACCAGATGTTCATACATATCATCTGTCATGATATAGACATGCGGATGCTTTAACAGAACATCCGTCAGCGCTTTAAGCTCCTCATGCGTATATGCACCACCGGTCGGGTTTGATGGTGAATTGAAAATAAACCATTTTGTCTTAGGCGTAATCGCTGCGTCTAACTGTTCTGGCGTTAGCTTAAAATTATTTTCCTTTGTACAGGCCACGGGAACCGGCGTTCCCTCCGCTAATAAAACCATATCAGGATATGACACCCAGTACGGTGCAGGGATAATCACTTCATCACCGGGGTTCACAGACGCCATAAGCGCATTATAAAGCGTTTGCTTTCCTCCTGTTCCGACGCTGATCTGCTCTCTTGTATATTCCAGATCATTGTCACGCTTGAATTTGGCGATAATCGCATCTTTTAATTCAGGTGTACCGTCAACGGCCGTATATTTTGTTTCACCGCGCTTGATCGCTGCGTATGAAGCTTCTTTGATAAAGTCAGGCGTATCAAAATCGGGCTCACCTGCGCCCAAACCAATCACATCACGCCCTGCTGCTTTAAGTTCCTTCGCCTTATTCGTCACCGCAATTGTGGGGGACGGCTTAATTCGGCTCAAACGATCTGCAACGATAGACATGATATAACTCCTTATTTGTCTATAATAATGACACGATTATGTACCACTATCAGTTTTTAAATTTTAAAAAAATCTCGATACCCGCCTAACTATCGATACGAATTGTTTCGAAAGCCTTGCGGATATGATTTCCATCTAAATCCTTTATCGCCTCTAAATCAAGCCCTACTTTATCAAACCATGCTTTTAACGGCGCCAAGACCGGATCTTGAAGTGATTTCTTTAGGTAGTTTTGAAGACGAGGAATATGAATCAGATATTTATCACGTCCCTGCTCGGCAGCAAGCATAATAAACAACCCGATGACCCGCCCATGAAACTGAGCGGCGAGAACTCTGAACCATTTCAAAAACACGTCTTTTTCATCTGCGCTCATGCCATCACAATATCGTGCGATCATCGCCTGATGCGTTTCAGGCGGTA
This sequence comes from Alcanivorax sp., assembly GCA_051967755.1. Taxonomy (GTDB): domain Bacteria; phylum Pseudomonadota; class Alphaproteobacteria; order Micavibrionales; family Micavibrionaceae; genus UBA1672. The sequence goes on along the minus strand of JBQDYD010000003.1, from coordinate 158,315 downwards.
TATCAATACGCGCATCTTCAATCAGGTTCACAAGGTCATAAGGAAGCGGCCCGTTTAATGCGTCTTGATAGTCAATCAGAGCGCATTGCTTCGTTCCGCGCTCTTGCTCAACATACATCAGGTTTTCCAGGTGATAATCCCCGTGTACAAACCCGTGCGGGCACGGCGGCAAACTATTCTCAATACCATCCCAAATGGATAAGAACTCCTGCACCACCTCTTCACCGGGATGCGCCCCCTTTGTAAAGGCCATGTAGTAATCAATAAGCTGCCTGCGGTTTTTATAAATGCGGCTCTGTGCATATTTAGGAAGATGATCGACCTCCTTGATGTCGCGCAGGCGAATTAAAACATCAGTGGCGAGGGTATATAAGTGCGCCTTATCAATGATATCACCGCGAAAACAGTCTCCAAAGGATATCGTGCCCAAATCCTCCAAAACCGCATAGGCTTTATCTGCATTCGATTGAAGCTCCGCAGGTACTTTAATGCCATAGGATGCGAGCCTGCTTCCAATTTCTAAAAACGTACTCAGCTCCGCCCTATCAGCATCACTTGCATCGGGATAAACCATTACTATCGATGGCTTACCGTTTTTATAGGCTCTGAAATAATGGCGCGGAGATACATCGCGAGGCAATGCATCCAATTTATCTGCGCCTATCTCTTTTTTTAGGCTTTCCAGATCAATATCGGGCATAGGTCTTACTTGTTTTTCTTGTTTCTGGTGCTGGCTGCTATTTTATGAATGGCATCAATATGCTGTTTTGATGCTGTTTTGCGTTTACGATTAAAGCTGGTGTCATCCTGACCAAACACCGTAACATCCGATGAAGCCACAGCGCGGAGCAAATCCATGCCGAAATTCTCGCCCGGCTCAGGTAGTGGTTCATTTGGGTGGCGCTTCTCTAATTCCGCGCGTCCTGATGCAACGCGTTCCACCTGATAGGCGATAATCCCATCCAGATGCGGCTGCACGATTGCAGATAGAAGCGTTAAGTCATCTTGTGCCAATGTCAGAATTTGCTGACGCGCACGCGTCATATTTCCATCACACAACTGAAGCGCTTCTTTGATTTTCTTATCCGCATATTCTCTGGACATTATTTCACTTTCAACTTCGTAAACCTTACAAATAGAGTCTGCCACAACTTGGGCTGAAAAGCTAAGGGAAACTATATCTAAGGCGATTAGGGGTATGGATAATATCTTGACAAATCCGCTCAGAGAGCTGCACTTATTATGTATATAAATACAAAAAAGGAGTAGAGATGAGCGATCCATCACCAAGAGATAACCCGAATGGCTATATGAGCAGAGCGGTCAGAGAGCTGTTTGCCACTGTTGTAGGCCCGGTTGCAGGCCAAACACGAGACTTTAATTTCATTTGCAGGGGAGATGAGCAATTCGCGGATATTGAAACGCGTCTGCATGATGCGCTTGTAGATGGCGGAATTGTTGATGACGGGGAATATGAGTTGATCAAGCATGTCACAACACCGGAAAAAGACGGTAATGAATCTTATATCACAGGTGAATTAAAGCTTCAGATACCTCCGCGAAAACATACTAGTGCAGAGATCGAGGCACGCACCAACGCAGCGTATAAAGCGATTAGTGGTGATGCCCATGATGAACAGGATTTTGAAGAGCGACTTGCGTTATAAACCCTAAGACGTCAGCTCAGATAATTCCTTCGCGATTGTCTGAGCGCCTTTAATACGGCTCATCGGTTTTTGCCATGCACGGATTACTGTAATTTTCTGATCAGGGCGAATTTTTACTGTTCCTGCTTTTGTTCCTATCCATTTCATTAATGCATCAACATTTGGTGGCTGATTATTCCTAAATGTTATGACTGCGCCCTTTGGCCCTGCATCAATCTGTGAAATGCCCGCTTTTTTGCAGTATTGTTTTACTGTAAGAATTTCAAGCAGGTTCTCAACCTCATCAGGTAAATCACCAAAACGGTCAATCATTTCTGCAGCAAATCCCTCAATTTCTTCGCGCGTATCCAAATCATTCAAACGCCTATACAGGCTCATACGCACTGCCAAGTCCTCAACATATGTTTCCGGAATAAGAACAGAAGCACCAAGGTTGATTTGCGGCGACCACTCATCTTGCTGCATTTCATCTATATCGGTAACGCCCGCCTTTGCTGCAGCAACCGCCTCCTCCAGCATTTGCTGGTAAAGCTCTACGCCGATCTCTCGAATATGGCCGGATTGTGCATCACCAAGTAAGTTACCTGCGCCGCGAATATCCATATCATGCGATGCCAGCTGAAAGCCTGACCCAAGGGTATCCAGCGTCTCCATGACTTCCAGACGTTTTTGCGCATTTGCATTTAGCTTAACATTTGGTTGGTGCGTTAAATACGCATAAGCACGCACCTTCGAACGGCCGATACGCCCGCGAATTTGATATAATTGTGCAAGGCCAAACATGTCCGCGCGGTGCACAATCATCGTATTTGCGCTTGGGATATCAATCCCGCTCTCGATGATGTTTGTTGCAAGAAGGACGTCATACTGCCCATCATAAAAGGCAGTCATACGATCTTCTAAATCAGTTGCAGCCAGTTGCCCGTGCGCCTCTATGAATTTAATTTCCGGCACAATTTCACGCAGCATATCGCCGACTTCTTTCAAATCCTTTAACCGTGGAACCACATAAAAACTTTGCCCCCCGCGATAATGCTCGCGCAGCAATGCATCACGTATCACCACCGTATCCACGGGCATAACAAATGTTCGGATGGCAAGGCGATCAACAGGCGGCGTCGTGATCAGGCTCATTTCCTTTACGCCCGTCAAAGACATTTGCAATGTTCGCGGTATCGGTGTTGCGGTAAGGGTAAGGACGTGAATAGTGCTCTTTAACTCTTTCAGACGTTCCTTTTGCTTAACACCAAAACGTTGTTCTTCATCAACGATCAACAAACCCAAATTATCGAACTTCACCGTTTTCGCGAACAGGGCATGCGTGCCGATAACAATTTGAACAGAACCGTCGGCCATGCCCTCTTTGGTTAGCTTGGCATCACGTGATGACACCATACGAGAGAGCTGCCCTATGCGAATGCCTGTGCCCTCAAACCGCTTCACAAAGTTATTGTAATGTTGGCGCGCCAATAATGTTGTCGGCACAACCAGCGCGACCTGAACACCTGACATTGCTGCAACATATGCAGCGCGCAATGCCACCTCTGTCTTACCGAAACCGACATCCCCGCAGACCAGATGGTCCATCGGATATGTCCCTGCCATATCGCCGAGAACAGAATTGATAGAACGGTCTTGATCTTCTGTTTCCGTATAAGGAAAACGCGCAGCAAATTCATTATAAAGCTCATTACTGATCTGAAGTGACTCCGCTTTTTTTAGCTGCCTTGCCGCAGCAATACCAAGCAATTTATCGGCAATCTCCATCAGGTTTTTCTTCGCACGCGCCTTACGCGCCTGCCACCCTGCCCCGCCAAGCTTATCCAGCTGCGTTGTGCCCTCATCAGAACCAAAACGCGATAAAACCTCTAAGTTCACCACAGGGACATATAGCTTATCTCCGTCCGCATACTCGATCTTTAGGCAATCATTCACAATGCCGGCCGCGTTAATCGTCTCCAGCTCTATAAACCGTCCAATTCCATGATCAACATGAACAACCAGATCCCCCTCTGATAGGGCAGAGACTTCGGTCAGGAAGTTATCTGCTTTACGGGTTTTTTTGGCTTTTCGCGCCAACCGATCACCCAGAATATCTTGCTCACTAATCACAGCAAGGTCAGGCGCTTTAAAACCACTCTCGATCGGAACAACACACACACCAACCTGATGGGGCTGCAGCTTTTTAATCGCTTTACCATCTGCAATATCTACAACGCCGCCAATATTCGCGTTGTCCATAAGCCCTTCAAGACGTGTTCTTGCCCCCTCACTATATGTTGCGACCAAAACTTTATGGCCTGTCGCCTGCAACATCTTAATGTGGATGCCAAGTTCCTTAAACACGTCACCATCAGGCATCGCACGGATATCGGCAAAATCGCGCCCTTTTCTTGCTCCGCGATCTATAAAACCTGCGCCCTCCGCCGCGCCAAATGCATTAAGAATATCAGCATCGGCGATAAGCTGTGCCCATTCACCTTCGGGAATGTACAAACGCTCTGCCGGTAGCGGGTTATACACCGCACTCGTTACAGATTGCTTTTTATTCTGAGCTGCTTTTTGCAGTGTTTGGCGCGCTTCATAAAAATCACTGACCTGCACCATGCGTTCCCTGTAAGAATCTAATGCATGATGATCAAGTGTGATCGCGGCGTTTGGTGCATATTCAAAGATGGTCTCCATGTCATCATAGAAAAACGGAAGCCAGTGCTCCATACCGTTATAGCGACGTCCTTCGCTAACAGCCTGATAAAGCGGGTCATCTCCCTGCACGACGCCGAATTGCTCTCGGTAAGCAGATCTAAAGCGCTTTATTGATTCTTCATTCAGGAAAAACTCTGTTACGGGCTGCAGGGTTAACCCTTTTATAGAGCCTTTCGTGCGTTGCGACATTGCATCGAACGTCTTAATCGTTTCGATCTCATCACCGAACAAATCAATGCGAATCGGGTCTTCATATCCTGCCGGGAATAAATCAACGATTCCGCCCCTGATGGCATAATCACCCGGCTCGCGCACTGTTTCACTACGAATATAGCCGTTTTGCGTCAGAAACAGGCTCATCTTGTCTATATCGACAACACCACCAACATGTGCGTCAAACGTTGCCTCACGCAAGGTATAGCGCGGCATTACCCTCTGAAGGGCGGCATTAACACTTGTAATCAAGACCCTTGGATGACGCTCTTTTTCATGATCCCACTGCATTAATTGCGTCAAGCAGGCTACGCGCTCTGCCATTATATCCCCATGCGGTGAAACACGGTCATAAGGCAGGCAGTCCCAAGCAGGAAGACAGAGCACCTTCACATCAGGGGCAAAGAAAGAGAGCAGCCCCTTTAAGGTATCAATGCGTGCATCATCCAATGCGACATGAACCAACACGCGATCCTCGGGCATAAGCGCCCTTGCCCGCTCTGCCAGCAGCCGAGCATCCTCACCCGCAGGCACACCGTAAATCACATTGTGGGTGGTTTTCTGTTTTGGTTGATTATCGTCTTCACGCGCGCTAGTGTGCACAACATTACCCTTTTATGTCATAAATAGTTGTTTGCTATTGATTGGCTTTTTATATATAGGTTTCAGTCTATTTCAAGAGGCGTGAGAGATTATGAGTGCAGAGACACAGCTTTCTAACGAGCAAGAAACAGTAGCGAACAAAGAGCTTTTAAAAAGTGCGGTTCATGAAAATAAGGCCACAACTAAGCGCGGCCTGCAAGAACGCATGTTCACGGCTGTCTTTAGCGGCTTTGTTTACCCGCAAATATGGGAAGATCCGGAAGTTGATATTCCGGCAATGAAAATCGATAATACGACCCGTATTATGACGATTTGTTCAGGCGGCTGTAATATGATGAACTATCTGACCGAATCGCCTGCCTCTGTAACCGCGGTTGACTTAAACCCTGCGCATGTTGCTTTGGGACGTTTGAAAATTGCGGCGCTTAAACATCTTCCTGATTATGAGAGCTTCTTTTTGTTCTTTGGATGTGCAGATGACCCAAAGAATATAGAGAATTACGATAAGTATATTGCACCGAATCTGGATAAGTTCACACGCGACTATTGGGAAAAGAAAGTGATCCCCCACGGACGTCGCATTAACCTGTTTAAGAAGAACATATACCGCTTCGGCCTTCTTGGGAAATTTATCGGTACGGTACACCGCGTTGCGAAATTCTATGGCCAAGACCCGCGTGATATTTTAAAGGCACGCACAATGGAAGAACAAAAGGTTATCTTTGATCGCACATTAGGGCCGTTATTTGACAAAAAATTCGTTAAAATGATGTGTAACAAGCCTGAATCTCTTTATGGGCTGGGTATTCCACCCGCGCAATTTGATGATCTCAATGAATCTGCCAAAGGTGACATGGCTACGCTTTTAAAGGCAAGACTGGAACGCATGGCATGCCAATTCCCTATACAAAACAACTACTTCGCATGGCAAGCTTTCAATCGCGGATATGATCGTGAGAATAAAGTCGCTGTTCCCCGTTATCTGGAAGCTGACAATTACGAAACGCTTAAGAAAAACGTTGAGAATGCGTCTGTTGTTCACTCCACAATCACAGAATATTTAGATGGTCAGGGCGCGGACAGCGTTGATTGTTTTGTATTTCTTGATGCCCAAGACTGGATGAATTCAGACCAGCTTAATGAACTTTGGTCAGCGGTGCTTCGATCCGCTAGTGACGGTGCACGTGTGATCTTCCGAACCGCAGGTGAAGAAAGCCCTCTTACAGATGCACTGACGCATGAAAATCTATCACCATGGGAATATGACCCGTCCATCGCACAACCTGATAACGAACGTGACAGGTCATCGATTTACGGTGGTTTCCATACTTATACCCTCAACCGCAGCAAGACAAAGTAATCATGAATTCACAGTCCGTGACCTCAAATGAAGAACAAATCAAAAGCAACATGGATAACATGTATCGTTGGACGCGCCATGTTTATGATTTGACCCGAAAATATTACTTACTTGGCCGTGACCAACTTATTGATAACATTGACGCAAAAGAAGGCGAGAACCTCTGTGAAGTTGGATGTGGGACAGCGCGTAACCTGATCAAGATTGCAAAGAAATACCCAAGCGCCAACATTTACGGGCTTGATGCGTCAGATGAAATGCTAAAGACGGCACGTCAAAATGTCTTACTCGCAGAAATGGAAGACCGCGTCACATTGCAGCAGGCGTTCTCACAAAACTTTGACCCGAAAACGCTTTTTTCGGTTGATAAGCCATTGAATAAGATTGTGTTTTCTTATGCCCTATCCATCATTCCGCCATGGCAGGAATCGATTGATCATGCGCTTGAATTGCTCCCGGAAGGTGGAGAAATTCATATCGTTGATTTTGGCGGGCAGGAAGGCTTACCAAAATGGTTCAGCAAGTTTGTGTTTTGGTGGCTCAAGATGTTCCATGTCTATCACAAGCCTGAAATTCTTGACTATCTGAAACGTCTGGAAGTTGAGAAAAAAGGCACGCTGAATGTCACGCACATGTATAAGCGCTATTCCTATCGCGCAGTGTTTAAAAAGAGCTAACCAATTGCATCAATAATCCAATTAGCATGGTCGTTAGGAACAGTCCTATCGGAAAAAGAGAGGCATAAAATGCCAGCTTGACGCGTTTCAAGGCACTGAACAGTCCCGTCAGCGTAATACAAAAAACAAGAAACAGCGTAAAAGCAACCTCTCCCGGATCACTTTCCCATGAAAACTCAAGAGCGTGAAACCCCACTATTCCCGGTTGATAAATGAATGAGAAAAAAAGCGGCAAGACAAACAGAACATTAAGTACTGTGTAAAGGCGCGTATAACTAGTGTAATTGAATTTCTTTTCCACTTTATCCTTGTGCTCCGCTAACGCACCGCAATCTTACCGATTTCAATACCCTTCCAATTCTTTAAAACCGGGCGCGTATAGCCCGAAAGCGTCTCATCTGCCTGATCATCAATCGCACCAAAGCGTTTGAGCATAAAACCAAGTGCTGGCTCGGTGGCACGATGCAACACTCCATCCTCGGCCTTTAAATACATTGTGATCCCTTTATCCCGAATAAAGACAACGTAATTCCCCTCCGCCCCAATCTTAGCAATGATATTGCCATTTGTTGTCTTAACCACATCTGTGTCAAAACGCTCCGCGCCTGCCACCAAATACGGATGCGCCGATATTGCATCCAATATGCGCGTGCAGGCCTGCGCCCTATTCTGATCTAAACGATCAGGGTTCATGAAGTGTGAGAACGCAAACGCCAAATTCTTTAAGGGAATGGCAGGATTAGGAACGGAGCACCCATCTGTCCCGGATAAACCATTACTCAGGTCATAATGCGCCAGTTCACTGATGGTTTTAAAAATCTGCTGTTGTACTGGATGGTTGATATCTTCATATCCGTTTATATCAAGATTTAAATGAACCGCAGTGCTCAGCATCGCCGCATGTTTTCCCGAACAATCACTGAGGAATGCCGTCATCGGCTCTTGATTACGAATCATTTCATGCGCGCGCGCTTGATTAATAGATAAGTGACCGCCACAGGCCAGATCATCGACGCACAGCCCTATCCGCGCCAGCCACCCTTGCACCTTTTCAATGTGAACCTGTTCTGCATTATGTGACGCACAGGCAAGGGCTATTTCATCATCCCCCAGACCAAGCGCATCCACTGCGCCGCTCTCTATGAACGGTAAAACCTGCAATAGCTTCAAAGAAGAGCGCGGCGAGATCATGCGCTGTTCATCGCCCCAACTTTCCAGAACCTGACCGTCTTTATCCATAACGATGCAATGCACCTTATGAGAGCTCTCAACCATATGCCCGCGATAGACATCAACGGTTAAAGGATTGTTTTTCATAGAATATGTGCCTTAATTTCTGGATGACATCAATTTCTGAAAAACAGACATCCGAGCCACTTCATCGGGTGGAGATTCTTTTTCCGTTATCCAATTATACAAATCGGGATCATTATGACAGAGCAGATCATCATAATCGGTCAGTTCATCTTCTGAGAAATGCGGGACATTCTTCGTGGCAAATGTACCCAAAATGATATCCATTTCCTTTGTGCCGCGATGACCGGAGCGGAAAATCAATCGTTTACGTTTATTTTCTGTTGTCTCGTCTTTTCTGCCTGCTGATTCCATAGTAGCCTGTTCCTTATCGATTAAAGAAAATATGAGCAGTTAAACCACCATGAGTCAACGTCCATTCGAGCTTGATCCCCTATTTCGCAGTGTTACAACATTGCCGGGTATCGGGCCGCGTAATGGGAAGTTATTAGAAAAACTTATTGGCGGGCCGAAAGTGCTCGACCTTCTATTCCACGCGCCTGTTGATTTCATTGATCGCCGCTTTACATGCCCGATTTCCGATGTGCCCAATGGTAAGGTTATGACAACACAGGTACATATCGATAAGCATTTCCCGAATGCGCGAAAATCACTGCCCTACCGCGTGAAATGTTCGGATGAAAGCGGCAGCATGACCCTCGTGTTTTTTCATGCAAAAAAAGGCTGGATTGAAAAGCTCCTCCCGATTGGGCAGTCAGTGATCATCAGTGGCAAGGTCGAATATTTTCAAGGGCAGCCGCAAATGATGCACCCCGATGTTGCAAAACCGAGCGAGCGCGACACGCTGGAAACTGTGGAGGCCATATACCCGCTTACTGCCGGTGTGACCAATAAAACCCTGCGTAAAGCGCAACATGCTGCATTAAAATACATCCCCGCCCTGCCTGAGTGGATTGATGATGCGCACAAAAAACGCGAAGGCTGGACGGATTGGCACAATGCCCTTGCCACACTTCATACGCCTGAGAATGAAGACGATCTGGAACCAATGAGCAAGCCCCGCATGCGATTGGCTTATGATGAACTGCTCGCCAATCAGCTCACACTTGCTCTTGTGCGCGATCGGCAACGCAAAATTAACGGCCGCGTATTTGAACAATCAACTATATTGCGCGAAAAAATCGAACATGTTCTGCCCTTTACCCTGACTGGAGCGCAAAAACGAAGCCTGTATGAGATTGACCACGATATGGGGCAAGCAGGGCGAATGTTGCGCCTGTTACAAGGCGATGTCGGTAGCGGAAAAACAATTGTTGCGGCCATGGCGATGATGAACGCCGTAGAAAATGGTGCACAAGCCGCAATAATGGCACCGACAGAAATCCTTGCGCGTCAACATGAAGAGAGCATGAAAGCATGGCTAGAAGCCGCAGGGGTGCGCAGCGTAACCTTAACAGGGCGCAACAAAGGCAAAGAACGTGAGCTCATGCTCAAACAAATCAAAGATGGTACCGCGCAGGTCGTGATCGGCACACATGCGATATTCCAAAATGATGTCGAATATCATGATCTCGGCCTTGCCGTGATAGATGAGCAGCATCGCTTTGGTGTGCATCAACGCCTGGAGTTATCGAATAAGAGTAAGGGCACAGATATCTTAGTTATGACCGCCACCCCTATTCCACGAACACTCGCCCTGACGGCGTATGGTGATATGGAGGTTTCAAAACTGGATGAAAAACCTCCCGGCCGTAAACCTGTTGAAACCATGCTGTTTCACAAGGACAAAATGGATCAGGTTGTTGCAGGCCTAACCCGTAAAATCGCAGAAGGCGTGCGTGTTTATTGGGTATGCCCATTAGTCGAAGAATCTGACGTTATGGATTTAGCCGCAGCAGAGGAGCGCTATGACATCCTGAAGGCCACATTCGGAGAGCGTATCGGCCTTGTTCACGGACGTATGAAACCAACCGACAAAGACGAAGTCATGCGGCAATTTGCAGCAGGTGATCTGGACATTTTGATCGCAACAACTGTTATTGAAGTCGGTGTAAACGTGCCCGAAGCCACCATCATGGTGATTGAACATGCCGAGCGTTTTGGCCTGTCGCAGTTACACCAGCTCCGTGGTCGTGTCGGCCGAGGGGCAGAGCAATCTTATTGCTTTTTAATCTACTCCGGTCCGCTTGGTGACATTGCAAAAGAACGCCTGAATATTATGCGTGACACAGAAGACGGTTTTGTCATTGCAGAAAAAGATCTGGAGCTGCGCGGGAGTGGTGATATCCTCGGCACAAAGCAAAGCGGCGCGACTGACTTTCAACTTGCAAATTTATCTGCGCATGGGGATTTGCTCGCCGCCGCCCGTGATGATGCAAAACTGATTATTACGCGTGACCCGAAATTGGTGTCAGAACGCGGCGCAGCGCTTAAGACATTGCTCTATCTTTTTGAGAGAGACCAGGCGATTAAGTATTTCAGGGGGGGATGAGATCTGGTTTTTGCATTCATCATATTTGCACTTGCACCTGCCCTGTTTTTATTTGTATCTCCCTTTTGGTGTAAAACATTAAAATCACTCTTATTCTACATCGGGGTTTTGGGAATCATCTTAACCGCCTTGACCTATGTATTGTATGTAGGGTCACAATATAAAAGCAATTTTGGCTCACCAACAAAACCATCAGCTGCACAAATACATTTTATTATCGCCCTTATTTATTCGGCAGCATTCAGCATAGGATCGTTAATTCAATTCGTCCGTTTGAAACTTCAGAAAGAAAAAAAGATAAATAAGATTATTCCGCCGCGTCGGCCTGATTAACATGCTTTTTAGACAGGCAATCTTCCATCCCTTCGGAGCTCTCCTCCTCCAGATTAAGTTCACGCTTAATCTTACCCATCTCACGAATAATGCAATCAATCGTAAAGGTCACATCCTGCATTTCCTCACGCGATGGCATACCATAGGCACGCGCCTTATCATCGCCGCCAATCACACGGGCAGGAATACCTATCGCCGTTGCACCGTCAGGAATATCGGACGTCACAACAGAGTTTGAACCGATTTTAGCATGCACACCGATTGTAATATCACCAAGAACCTGCGCCCCTGAACCGACAATGGCCCCTTCCTTCAGGGTCGGGTGACGTTTTCCGTTCACCGCACCGACTTTACCGACACCACCAAGGGTCACGCCATGATAGATGGTTACATTATCCTCAATCACAGCCGTTTGACCGATAACAACGCCCGTACCGTGATCGATAAAGAAATTCTTACCGATATTCGCTTCGGGGTGAATTTCAATACCCGTAAAGATACGCGAAACATTAGCAAAGAACCGCGCCAGACCTTTCAAGCCCAGATGCCATAAACGATTATTCATACGATGCCACATCACCGCATGAAACCCATTATAAGCAAAGAAAACCTCAGCAAAAGTCGGCTTTGCCGGGTCACGCTCTTGTATTGATTTTATCAGATCAAACATATGCTAAATCCTTATGCCTTTTTTCTCTTTTCAGGCTTTTTGGCGTCTTTTCCTTTTTCAGCGGGCGTAATAATACCCGCAGACACGACAAGCTTTACGCCCTCTTCCACGCTCATATCAAGGTATTTAAGCTCTGTCTTTGGAACAAACAATAAATATCCTGATGTCGGGTTTGGTGTTGTCGGTACAAACACATTAACCGTTTCCTGCTCTGTCAGAGTTTGAACCTCACCTTCCGATGTGCCCGTGACAAAGCCGATCGACCATACGCCTTTACGCGGATATTCAAGCATCACGACTTCTCGAAATGCATTCGACTGACTTGCCATGATCGTTTCAAAAATCTGCTTAATTGCGCTATATAATGTGCGCACGACCGGCATTTGATGAACGATATATTCTGATAAACGGATAAAAATGCGCCCCAGAAAATTCGTCGCCAACCACCCGATAGAAATAAACAGCGTAATAACAATGATGAGCCCTAAACCCGGAATGGTCGTATGACCGTATAATGCCTCATACCACTCCTCAGGGAGAAACCGCACAACCTTACTGTCGACAAAGGTTAAAAATATATATGTAAGATATATTGTGATACTGATCGGGGCAGTAACCAGAACACCTGTTAGAAAATAACGCCGTAAACGCGCAAGCGGTCCCGATGTTCCACCTGTCGCATCTTCAATATCCTCTACAATATCTAAATCTTGTTTATTTGGATTACTATCTGACATGTCTTATCCATATTTCCATCAAGGAACACACTATGACGCGTGAAAAATAGAAAAACAAGTATAGACAACAAAATGAGAAAGAAGGGCTCGATTAATTATTTCGCATATTACCGCCGGGAATAGCGACAGGAGAGATCGGCTCTTCTGTGTTCGGTATCGCCACATCAGTATCGGAGGTTGCCATCCTATTACCGACTTGATCAACCAGCGCGTCATACGCTTCGACACCGTCTTGTGGTTCAATATGCCCCATACTGACTTCCGATTCATACAAACCTTGATAGGTTTGAAACGGGAAAACCACTTGAGACGGGTTATATAACGCCGACTCTGTATTCATATACTGGCTTTCAATCAAAGATTTATATGGGTTTGTATCAACACCATGAAGCTCTAGGCTGAAAAATGCTTCATCTAATTTACCGGTGAAGCCATATTCTTCCAGTGCCGTCTGATACGCCGCGGGGTCATTTTCATGCTCCATATATAGGTGTTTTGCGTCAATCGACAGGCGCACTATCGCATCGGCAGCCTCTGTGACTTGATTACGCTCTCCAGGGATGCTACGCGCTTCGCTGATCGGCGCCACATCATCTAAATTCGTTAGCGGAGAGATTGTAACCTGCCCCGTCGTTGTAACCTGACCGACATTTATTATGGCAGGATCAATATTATCCGGAAGACTAATATTAATAGCAACGTGACCATTTACACTGACATCAATATTGCCTGTATCAAAATTATACGCACTGGTGACCGCACCCGGCTCATTATGCTCTATAACGAAATTTGTGTTATCAGCAACAAGGTTGTTCTCTGCCTCGTAATTTAATGTGAACTCATGATCCGAATCCAATGTGCGGTTCTCATCAATCCTAAACACAAAATGTGTGCTTTCATCGGCGATTGCATGTTGTCCTTGTTTTAAATTAGGCGGGTGTACCTCCGGGCTAAAGTTAAAGTCATGCCTGACATTCTTTGAACCAAGGTTCATAATCACGACATGTTCATGATTATCTGCATCCCCTGCCTTATGAACCATACTGGTCAATAGCTCCTCAGATGGTTTTTCACTGAACAGATCAAAGCTAACAACGCGGTTCCCCTGCTCCTTTACTTCATCGGCTGTATCGACAGGCCCACCATCCTCACCCATAGCGATAATGGTGGAGTGTGGTGCCACGCGGGTATCATATAATTCCTGAGCCTGCTCAGAGGTTAATCCCTGACGCTCCAAAGCCGCCTTTAACAGAACCTCTGCTGTTTCCAGACGGTTTTCTGATAACGTCTGGTTTCTCTGTGCATCACCTGATCGATCTGCATGCCCTGTCATTTTTAATTCAAAATCAGGCTGTGTTACCAAGGTATGCGCGACGTCATCAAGATCAACATTTTCATAACCACTGGCCGCGACAATATCTTTGGGCGTATGCGCGTCATAGCCGTGATCGAAATATAAACCGCCCTTTTGTTCGATTCTCTCTCCTTCTACGACCTCAACCTCATGGTCGATTTCTGCCGCGGTGACAACATTAACCAGTCCGATACCCGGGCCACGGAAATTCGGCTCTTTTACAGTGGAAGAATTAAGATTGAAATGCGTATATCTTTGGCCATGATCATGGTTATCAACCAGTGCGCCGTGCCTGTGCCTTACCGTTCTTAATGAGTGATGATCATATTCCGGAATTTCATATGTCCTAGAACCACCAGTATCTATACCATTTGTGCCAGACTGCCCCATTTTCCGCCCTATTTAATTATATTTATTATTTTTTATCCTATAATTTTTACCATAAAATATAATAAAAGCGCAAGAAAGCGCCCGATAGCAAGACCAAGGCTTTTCAAAACAAAACTAAATTTATTGGGGAAGTGGTGATCGCGGAGAGATTCGAACTCTCGACCTACTGATTAAAAGTCAGTTGCTCTACCGGCTGAGCTACGCGATCTTACTATCAAAAAAACGGGTGTTCCGTTTCGGACTGCTGCACCATATGGATTTCACATGATGTCGTCAAGTATTTGATTCTATTTTTCGAACTTTTTCTTCAAACGCTCAGAAACTTGTGGGGTTACAAACTCGCAGATGTCTCCTTGAAGACTGGAAATCTCTTTAACAAAAGACGATGAGACAAATTGCCATTTATCGGCCGCCATCAAAAACACCGTTTCGATATCCGGATCCAACTTTGCATTCATCCCCGTCATCTGAAATTCATATTCAAAGTCAGAAACCGCACGTAACCCCCTGATAATACAAGAGGCTTCAACCTCCCTTGCGAAATGAACAAGCAATTTATCAAACGATCTAACTTCTATTTCACACCCCTTATGCGGAAGGTTCTCTATATCGATACGGAGCATATCCAAACGCTCTTCGAGCGTAAAAAGCGGCCCTTTTCTTGCACTTTCCGCTACGGCAATAATCAACTTATCCGCCATACGGCTGGCGCGTCTAATCAGATGCAAATGCCCCTTGGTCACAGGATCAAACGATCCGGGGTATACCGCAGTTATGTATTTCCCTTGCGTTGGCATTGCACCCCTTATTCGCTGTCGTTTTCTGTGTTTTGGCTTTCAGGCGATTCTGCATCACTATCCGAATCTACGGCTGTGGCATCCCCCTCTTCTGCGACGGCGGCATCGACTTCACTATCCTCGTCATCTTCTTGAACAAGCCAGGCAACAGAAACAACATTTTCATCATCGCCAACCTTAAAGATTGTTACACCTTGCGCGCTACGTCCCGTCACGCGAACATTTTCGACAGGCGTGCGAATTAATTGCCCCTTATCGGTAACCAACATAATTTGATGGCTATCTGTAACAGGGAATGTCGCGACGACCTCGCCACCGTTTTTCTTAGTCAAGGCCATATTGGCAACACCCTGACCACCGCGTCCTGAAACACGATATTCATAAGCAGACGTGCGCTTACCGAAACCTTTATTGGAAATCGTCAATAATATCTGCTCTTTATCCAACAACTCCTGGAAACGCTCTTGCGTAATTTCAAAGTCAGTATCCTCGACATCCATCCCCTCAGAGTCACCGCCAATGATCTGGCTAGCCATCTTCAGATATGCGTTACGCTCATCGGGTGTGACATCGACATGCTTCAATATTGACATTGAAATGACTTCATCGCCCTTTTCTTTAAGCTTAATCCCGCGCACACCTGTTGATGTTCGTCCCGAGAAGACGCGAATATCGGTCACGGGGAATCGAATGGCCTTACCCATACGGGTTGAAAGCATAACATCTTCTTCCTCGGTACAAATACCAACGGAAACAAGACTTTCATCGTCACCAAGCTTCATCGCGATCAAACCGTTTGACCTGATATTCTTGAAATCTGAGAGCTTATTGCGTCTGATTGACCCGTGACTGGTTGCAAACATGATGTCTAATTCATCCCAAAGGTCTTCTGCCTCCGGCATGCGCATATACACATTTACATTTTCATCTTTTTCAAGCGGAAGAAGGTTCACAAGTGCCTTACCACGGCTTTGTGGTGTCGCAAGCGGAAGCTGATACACTTTCATACGGTGTACAATACCGCGAGATGTAAAGAATAAGATCGGCGTATGGGTTGATGCGACAAACAGGTCCGAAATGAAGTCATCATCCTTCATCGACATACCTGAACGCCCTTTACCACCGCGGCGCTGTGCACGGTATGTGTCAAGGGGTACGCGCTTTACATAGCCACCATGTGTGATGGTAACAACCATATCCTCACGCTGGATGAGGTCTTCCATATCAACTTCATATTCCGCCTCAACCAATTCGGTGCGGCGCGGCGTGTCAAAGCGCTCCTTAACATCCGTAAGCTCATCAACCAGAACTTCGAGAAGCTTAGAGCGATCACTCAGGATAAGAAGCAATTCTGCGATTTGATCTGTGATTTCTTTAAGCTCACCGCTTATTTTTTCACGCTCCAAACCTGTAAGCTTATGCAGGCGCAAGTCCAAAATGGCCCGTGCCTGCGTCTCAGACATCTGATATGTGCCTTCTTCAACAGGGTGCTCAGGATCATCAATCAATTCAATGAGCGGAGCAACATCAAGAGCCGGCCAACGCTTCGCAAGCAACCCCTCGCGCGCAGCGGTCGGATTGGGTGCATTTCGTATCAAAGCGATGATTTCATCGATATTCGCGACGGCAATCGCCAGACCTGCCAATACATGCGCACGTTCGCGCGCTTTGCCCAGCTCGTATATCGTTCTGCGTGTAATAACCTCTTCACGGAACTTCACGAAAGCCTTAATCATGTCTCTCAAGACCATGATTTGCGGTTTACCGTTATGAAGAGCAACCATGTTACATGAGAAGTTCGTTTGAAGTGCCGTATATTTGAACAGCTGGTTCAAAACAACATCAGCATTAGCATTAATCTTCAACTCAATCACAACGCGCACACCATCACGGTCTGATTCATCGCGTATCTCATGGATATCTTCTACGATCTTCTCACGTCCGACTTCGCCCAGACGCTCCAGTAGCTTACCCTTATTGACCTGATATGGAACCTCATGCACGATAATCGCTTCGCGCTTTCCTATTTCCTCGATTGAGGTCTTCGCGCGCATCTTAACTGAACCGTTTCCGGTGTGATAAGCCGAGTTAATACCGGAGCGCCCTAATATTTGCGCCCCTGTCGGGAAGTCAGGCCCGGGAATGATCTGCATAATCTCTTCGGTTGTGATATCCGGATTCTCAACATATGCACAGCATGCGTCGATAACTTCGCCCAAATTATGCGGCGGAATATTTGTCGCCATACCAACGGCAATACCGCCTGCCCCGTTCACCAACAAATTCGGAATACGCGATGGTAAGACAACCGGCTCTTTTTCACTTTCGTCATAGTTCGGACGAAAATCGACTGTTTCTTTTTCATAGTCCTCAAGAACCGCTTCTGCAGCCTTTTCAAGACGCGCTTCTGTATAACGCATCGCCGCAGGAGAGTCGCCATCCATAGAACCAAAGTTCCCCTGACCGTCAATCAACGGCACACGAAGTGACCATGGCTGCGCCATACGAACAAGAGAGTCATAAATAGCCGAATCACCATGCGGGTGATACTTACCCATAACATCACCGACGATACGCGCTGACTTCTTATATGGTTTATCTGATGTATACCCCCCAACACGCATTGCATATAAAATGCGTCTGTGAACCGGTTTCAATCCATCGCGCACATCAGGAAGCGCACGACTGACGATAACGCTCATCGCGTAATCGAGGTAGGATTGTTTCATCTCCTCTTCCAGCGCAATGCTGGGTAAAGTTGTTTCAGGCTCTTCAGGGGTTAGATCATCATCACTCATATAGGTTTGCTCTTATTTATTTACTCTTATTGACCTGTGCGAATGCGCATAATGGCTTCGTCAATCATTTTAACAATATGCGGATTAACAGCACGCGCCCAGTTTTGAACCTTGGCTGACGCACTTTTCGCTTCAGGCTTGCTGAAATACTCCACCATAGACTTCAACTCTATCAATGTATATGTATCAACCATTGCATCAATTGAGATGCGCTCAATCGCATTATAATTCAGCATTGACTTCATTGTGACCGTAAAATTCTGACGCTCACTCGCAGGAAGCATCATCGCCGCGCTTCCGACAGCACTATCAACCTGTGTTCTGGTTGGGCGAATTTCATGCATTCTTTTCGCAAGTGCAATCTTTTGTGCCAAGATCGCTTCATCCTCATTCTCTGCTTTCGCCTCGGCCAGCCCCTTATCAACATCAGACATAGCCGGCGCATCTTGCGCTCCGGCCTGTGCAGAAGATGTTTGGGAAGACAGCACGTCATCTGCATTCACAGCCTCACCATTTTGTGCGAACGATGCAGATGACACAAAAACGGTGCAAAACGCAACGCCGGCCAACATCAAAAAATTTCTTGAACGATTCATTACTCGTATCCTTATGTGATTTTCCAGCTACTCTAACCTAATTGTTTCTAGAATGGAATTTCATCATCCATCGCGTCAACAGGTTGAGCCTGAGACTGAGATTGTGGGGCACCTTGGCTATAGCCGGAATTACCGCCATCATTAAATGACTGACCGCCACCATAACCGCCTGATGCACCTGCGCCGCCGCCGCGACTGTCAAGCATGGTCAACTCACCGCGATACGGTCTCAAAACGATTTCAGTTGAATATTTATCCTGACCGCTTTGATCCTGCCATTTGCGGGTCTCTAACTGACCTTCGATATAAACTTTCGCACCTTTTTTAAGGTAGTTCTCACAAACACCGACAAGCCCTTTATTAAAAATCACAACACGGTGCCATTCTGTCTTCTCTTTACGCTCCCCTGTCATTTTGTCTTTCCAAGACTCAGAGGTCGCAATTGATAGGTTTACCACCTTATCCCCTGATTGCATGCTTCTGATGTCAGGATCTGCACCAAGATTTCCAACCAAAATTACTTTATTAACGCTGCCTGCCACGTTCATGTACTCCATTCATTTTTTACGAGAATCCGAGTATAGCCCCCCACTAAGGGATTCTAAAGCCTTTTCCTAAGTTTTTATTGCTTAATTGTGGAGCGTTTAAAACACCGAAAAACCAGTATTATTTTGAAAAATTCATCCTTTCCTTTATAATGGTCTCGTAAAATTTGACAAAAGCGTCCTTAACTAATAAACACTAGACAAAAATAAGGACATATAGTTCGGGGTGAACACATGGAATATGGTCAACATCTATTACATATAGAAGACAAGCTGGACAAGCAGGCAGAGATCGTGCGTGACCAGATTATAGGACGCGGCGATGATGAAAAGCTCTTGGAGCGTCTTGATCACCGCGTTGAAAAAGTGCGCAATGCAATCACGCATGCATATAACGACCCCATCCCCGAGACCATAGAAATCGCAACAGATATGGTGGACATGTTCAGCACGCTGTCTATTGAACAGCTCTTCTCTACAATGCGTAGAGATTCGCGTAACATGTACAAACAAAAAGCCAGCGAAGAAAGACAAGCGGCGCGCGTTGACGCATTGACACAATCAAACAACCGCTCTGTTTATCATGAACAATTAAAAGCCGCGACAAGCGACATCACAAAGCAAGAGCCTGAACCCGATGGCAAACAGCGTTACTTTGCGCTCGTTATGTTTGATCTGGATCGATTCAAGGGCATTAACGATGATTACGGACACGATACAGGTGATGCGGCCCTACAATCATTTGCACAGGTTTTAAGAAACATCACCCGAACACATCCCGACCGTCGCAATGATGAGCACTTGGAATCAACAGACAGACGTGTCGACCCTGATGATATGGACACCTTATTCGAACCTTTTGGTAAAAAAGGGCAGCATGGCGGTGAAAAATCCATGTCACGATTAGGCGGTGATGAATTTACCCTACTTATGAATACGCGCGCCGAGAGCATAGAAGACGCCACAGCCCAATTTGAAGGCGGATTAAATCGATTACGTTCTGAACTTGAGGCCGTTTGCTTTGAATATAAGGGTAAGAATTTCCCGATTGTATCCAGCTCTGGCATGCATGTTCTGCAAGAAGATGACACAGCAGAAAGCGCCTATGTTAAGGCAGATACTGCACTGGCAGAACACAAAAAGGACAAGAAAGAGCGCTACGAAAAAGCAGTCGAAATCCTGACAGGTCTTGGCGTGCAAAACCTGCAGGTTGTAGAAGATAAGCGCAAAGCTGAACTTAGCTCCATGAAGGTTGAGGATGTTCTGGCATCCTTTAAGGTTCTGCAAGAACGCGCTGCATTAAAGATTCACGTCAGACCGGATCAGCAAATGACACCGGCCGCAGAAACACTGGAAGAATTCGGCATTCCGATTGTTTATGATGACGAAGACGATTATGAACCGCCGCACGATGAACCCGGCGTCGTTTAATTTTCCAAATCTGTTGCTTGATCGTACATTTTGATCCATATTCTGTTCCATGCTGACAGAAATAAGCGTCCGCGGGGCGCGTGAACACAACCTAAAGAACGTCAATATCGACATCCCGCGGGACAAACTCGTGGTGATTACAGGCTTGTCCGGATCGGGCAAATCCTCACTCGCGTTCGACACCATTTACGCCGAAGGGCAACGCAGATACGTTGAGAGCCTTTCTGCCTATGCACGCCAATTCCTTGAGATGATGCAAAAGCCTGATGTAGACAGCATCGAGGGCCTGTCACCCGCCATCTCAATTGAGCAAAAAACCACAAGCAAAAACCCGCGCTCAACAGTCGGTACGGTGACCGAAATCTACGACTATATGCGCCTTTTATGGGCGCGTGTCGGTGTGCCCTATTCCCCCGCCACAGGAAAACCGATCACCAGCCAGACCGTATCGGAAATTGTTGATCAAATTTTGGCTATGGATGACGGCACAAAGCTCTATATTCTTGCACCGATTGTTCGCGGGCGCAAAGGCGAATATAAAAAGGAATTCAAAGAGTTACAGGCCAAAGGCTTTGGCCGCGTTAAAGTTGACGGCACATTATACGAAATTGAAGACGTGCCTGACCTTGATAAAAAATTCAAACATGACATTGAGGTTGTGGTTGACCGTTTGGTTGTGCGCGAAGACACCAAAGACACATTACAAACCCGCCTTGCCGATTCCGTTGAAACCGCGCTCAACCTGGCTGATGGCCTTGTGATTGCAGAAGATGCGACATCAGGTGATCAAAAGTTATTCTCTGAGAAATTCGCGTGCCCCGTCTCAGGCTTTACCATCGCCGAGATAGAACCGCGCTTATTCTCATTCAACTCCCCCCACGGCGCATGCCCCGCCTGTGATGGCCTTGGTGAGCAAAACAAATTTGATGAAAAACTGATTGTACCCGACCAAAATAAATCAATCGCAGAGGGCGCAGTCGTTCCGTGGTCTAAAAACTTTGCCCCTTTTTACATGCAAGCGATGCAGGCCGTAGCGGATTTCTATGGCTTTAGCATGGACACCCCATGGAAGGATTTAAAACGCGAACATAGAGATGTCATGCTTTACGGGTCAGGCGACACAGTCATCGCGACAACCTATCAAAGCAAAAATGACAGCACATGGAAAAGCAACAAACCCTTTGAAGGGGTCATTAACAACCTGAAGCGCCGTATCATCGAAACGGATAGCAACAGCATGCGTGAGCAATTAAGCAGCTTTATGGTCAGTGCGCCATGCTCCCGATGCGACGGCCAAAGGCTCAAGGAAGAGGCGCTCGCCGTCAAAATAGACGGGGCACATATATCAGAAATCACGGCACTTAGTATCGCAGAGGCGCATAAATGGTTCAGCGCGCTACCCGAAAAACTCGGCAAGCAACAAGGGCAAATCGCTGAAAAAATCCTTAAAGAGATCAATGACCGCCTGACATTTTTGGTCAATGTCGGCCTTGATTATCTAAACCTGTCACGATCATCGGGAACACTGTCTGGCGGCGAATCGCAACGTATTAGATTGGCATCACAGATTGGCTCAGGCCTAACAGGTGTTCTTTACGTTTTAGACGAACCCTCCATCGGGCTTCATCAAAGAGATAACAATAGGTTACTGGAAACTCTTAAACGATTAAGGGATATCGGAAACACCGTTTTAGTGGTTGAACATGACGAAGATGCAATTCGAAACGCAGACTTCCTGATCGATATCGGGCCGGGCGCAGGCATTCACGGTGGTGAAGTTGTTGCATGCGGCGCGCCCCAAGATGTTTTCAAACACAAAGACAGCATTACCGCACAATATATGCGCGGCGAACGTGAAATCGAAATACCCGAAAAACGACGCAAAGCAAAAAAGAAACAATATCTGGAAGTTATCGGCGCTAGCGGGAACAACCTGAAAGATGTCTCATGTAAAATTCCGTTAGGGACATTTGCATGCGTCACAGGCGTTTCAGGATCAGGTAAATCAACCTTTACGATTGATACGCTATACCGCGCCGCGAGCCAAACGCTCATGAAATCAAAAGAACACCCCCTGCCCCACAAAGAAATCAAGGGATTAGAGCATTTAGACAAAGTCATCGACATAGACCAATCCCCGATCGGGCGCACGCCGCGATCCAACCCAGCCACATATACGGGGGCATTCACACCTATCCGTGAATGGTTTGCAGGCCTGCCCGAAGCCAAAGCACGCGGATATAAAGCGGGGCGATTCTCCTTTAATGTCAAAGGTGGGCGATGCGAAAACTGTCAGGGCGATGGCATGATTAAGATCGAAATGCACTTCCTTCCTGATGTTTACGTAGAATGTGAGACCTGCAACGGTAAGCGTTATAACCGCGAAACGCTGGAAGTAA
Organism: Alcanivorax sp.; assembly: GCA_051967755.1. GTDB lineage: Bacteria > Pseudomonadota > Alphaproteobacteria > Micavibrionales > Micavibrionaceae > UBA1672. Next base: position 135,294 of record JBQDYD010000003.1, on the reverse strand, counting down.
AGTTTAAGGGCAAGTCCATCGCCGATGTCTTGGATATGACAATCGAGGAAGCCGCCGAGTTTTTTGATGCCATCCCATCGATTCGCGATAAAATGCAAACATTGAAAGATGTCGGCCTTACTTATATCAAGGTTGGGCAACCCGCAAATACCCTGTCTGGCGGTGAAGCCCAGCGCGTAAAGCTTTCTAAAGAACTCTCCAAGAGATCGACGGGCAAAACCCTTTATATTCTGGATGAACCCACAACAGGCCTGCACTTCGAAGATGTTCGCAAACTATTGGAAGTACTGCACAAACTTGTCGATCAAGGCAATAGCGTTATTGTGATTGAACATAACCTTGATGTTATTAAAACGGCCGATTTTATTGTCGATATCGGGCCTGAGGGCGGGTATAAAGGTGGGCAAATAATCGCCAAAGGTACGCCCGAAGAAATATGCAAGGAAAAGCAAAGCTATACTGGTGAATTTCTTAAAGAAATCATGAATAAAAATGACACTATTCACGCCGCAGCAGAATAGTGCATGATAATACTTGCATTAGAAAATTTTTATATGTTAAAATACACCAAAAGCGGAATTAGTTAAAAAAATAAGGGTGTAAAGGAAAATTACTATGGCTAAAGACCCCATGAACAGCGTTGCAGACTCAGTAGAAGGCGCTACAAGAGGAACATGGCAAACTATTAAAAGCACATTTAATGGTGCGGTCAGAATCGCCAAGCCTGCGCTAATTGGCGCGACAGCTGTCGCAGCCCTCTCATTCGCAATGGATCCAACACTATTGGCACATGTTGCAAACGACATTGCCACGCAGGAAGCTGCAACGACATTAACAGGGTCAGTGGCACAAGCAGGTGGTAACTACCTTCAATATGTAGGGACTGGCCTCGCAAATAGCGGCCCTGTATGGGAAGCAGGCTGGGACGGTTTGCAAGCCGCAGGTGGTGGCGTTGCAGACTGGGTAAGCAACACCGACTTTACGCCGGCGTAAAAAATTCATTATTAATTTTATACAGTGTGATTAAGCCTTTTCTAAATACGGAAAAGGCTTCATTATATTCGCATGCAAAAAAAGCAAACAGACAAACTCACGCGTGAGTTTAAGAAAAACCTCAAGGCGATTCTTAATGAGCGCAAAGGCATAACAAATGCCAAGAAACTCTCGATAGAAGCAGGGCTTGGCGAAACCGCCGTGCGTGACATCCTAAAAGACCGATCCGCCAGCCCAAAGCTGGAGACGATTTATAAACTCTCCCAAGCATTGAAAGTACCTGTGTACAGGCTCATTCCCTCCATGATTGACCACTCTTATGCAGAATTGGCCGACAAAGATGAGGAAATAGAAACCCTCAAAAAGATTGCGGGTGTGAGTTACTCTAACCTGACAGAGCTCAAGAATATTCAAAAAAAACATGTAAATCCCCCTCCCCCGGGCTAAAGCCGCACGCCTACCCCGGTGATATTTCCCACCCAAAAACCGCGTTGCGGTGTGATTTTTCCCGCAGTCAGCAATTCGGTTTTACTTTACTCACAACAAAAAAATTGCTAAGTCGGCCTGAAAGTCGGTTATAATACCGTTTAAGTTCACCCTTTAACTCGTGTAGAATATTATGAAACTTCGAATCCCCATCTTTTTAAAGCAGGCCATGAATGCAGTAACCGGGCACGCACAAGATAAAGAACCGCAAGCCCCTACTATGGTTTCGGTGGATCGAAATGATTTAACAATTTCCGTAATAGATGAATTTTCAACAAAGAAAAGAACCGGCGATGCACTGGCGAGTATGTGGGATCACGTTGCCGACCTGACCGAAGAAGGCCTTTCACAATATGACGGCATAACAGACCGACAAGAAGCATACCTAGACACATTAAGAGATATCGCGGCCCACATTCGCGAAACCAGTAGTTTTTCAGACACAGTAGAGCTGCCACAAAGCCATATCGACACGATCACCCAAAACAAAGACATTATTTACCGCGCCAAAGAGGGCACAAAAGACATCATGCAACACCTGCCCAGCGGTGTACGAGGGGAAACATATATAGCGGAAGATGAATTTGGGGAAGATGGTGTTTTTTATGAGCCCAGCGAATTTGAAAATGCCATAACAAACCGACATAACGCATTGGCAACATTTGCCTTTAAACTTGATGGAACACTGGGAAAATACGCATCAACAGACGTTGACGGCCCGCAACCGGACCTGTAAAAACCGCCGCCCCCTTTTACTGCGATACAACCGTCACATCCCGTAGACGGTAAAAAATACTATAATCATCGTTACGCGGTACAAGCTCTAATCGCCCCCGAACGGTAATGGCATCATAGCCAAATTCAATTTTTTCCTGACTATAAGCCTCCATCACCAGCGCCGGCCCGACATGGTAATGATAAGGGCAGCTGACAGGGAATGGGCCAAACAAGAAAATCTCTTGCCCCTCTCCTGCGGTCAGCGGAAACATATAGCCCTGCATTAACACCTCTGCCCCATCTAAAGCCATCAAATCGGCCGGAAATTCAGGACGCACACCATGCAGCTCCTCTCCATCATCTCCTTCGAAACTATATGGAATACTCTTTGTTTCCGAGAAAGTTTTCCAATCCAGCCCACCGTCAGGCACAGTCACATATTCCGCGATTGACGCAACCACCTCCTCAGGGGACGGCGTAATACGAATAGACGTAGACGGCATCACAGTCTCTGTTACTGTATAAGTCACCGTATTATCTATAAGATCCCCTTGATCAGGGGCCTCCTGGGTCAAAAGCTCATAAACAAACAAGCCCACCAATCCGCCAAAAAACAAGATTTTTACCGTTACCTTTAACATCTGCATCACTCAACCTGCCTCGCCTTACGCAGACGATAAAACACACTATATTCAGGATCATCAGGCACCAGTTCCAAAACACCTGTAATAACAACGGCATCATAACTAAACTTCACAGGGCTTCCGTCCGCATGCACCTCCATAACCAAAGACGGGCCGACATGATATTGATACGGACATGTAAGGGGAAACGGGCCAAATAAGAATAAATTTTGCGCGTCTGTACCCTCCAGCGGGAACATATACCCCTTTACGGTTACCTCCTGACCATCCAGAGCCTTTAAATCCTCTGAGAACTCGGGCTTGTAATACATTAAATCAAAGCCGTCATCCGTGGTGGTTTCTATTTGAATTTCTTTTGTCGTGCCAAATACCCGCCAATCAGTTGCACCTTCCGGCACATCAACATAATCGGCAATATAGTCGGTGATGGTAAAAGTCTTTTCACCACCACTATCAACATATTCGATCGCATATACAGGCATCGCGAGAGCGCAAAAGACGCCCAGAATACCAACAAAAAGCTTCATATTTTATGCTACCCCCTGCCACGCGCTAATAACCCTGCAATGTCCGTGCGCGCCGCAGTTATTGACGGAACCAATGATGCAACCAGGCCCGACACCAGACCAATAAGAATGAACCCTACATCCATAGCTCGCGGTATTAATAACGCTTCGGACAACACCAATCCGCGCAATGACTCTATGGATATAACGGCACAATAGGCCAAAACGTGCCCTAAAAGAACACCAAAAATCGCACCTATCCCACTAATGATAAGCGCCTCTGCCAAAACGGTTGCAGATAATCGACGAGATGTCGCCCCCAAAACACGCAAAACTGCCAAATCATAGCGCCGCAAAGCAAGGCCTGAGGCCAAAGAGGCGAGCAACATCAAAGAAGAAAGAATTATAAATCCCGCCCCCAAAACAATCATGAGATTACGACCAACACCCAAATTTTTTACAAATCGCGCCATTTCATACGACGGAACGGCCGCCATAATATCTGACTCTGTATTAATTTGGCGTGGTAAGTTCATCAGATCCAACGGGCTTCTAACCTTAATCAAAACCGTTGTAATTTGGCTCTTCAGCCCTGCTCGCTCTTGATGACCATGATCAGCATGATCAGAATGTGCATGCTCTGCCTTTGAATGATGATCATGCCCGTCACTCTTATGCGCATGTTCATTTTCATGGTCGTGGTTATGGTCGTGATTGTGGTCGTCGTCGTGGTCACTTTTTGAATGATGCCCACCCTCTTCGTGATCACTATCCGCTTGATGGTCATGGTCATGTCCACCATGAAGCTCTTGCACACTCTTCACATCAGTAATTAAAAGCTTATCAAGAACTGTCCCGGTTGGCTTCAAAACACCGGTAACAGTATATAAGTGCCCATCATGGACATCGCGCGTGTTTCCTGCCAACCCATGACTTACCGCAAACTTATCCCCCACGCTTAGCCCAGAGCCGGAACCAACCACAGTTTCAAACGGGGCAGCAAAAACCTCGCCGCTTGCAAAATCAGCTTTATAAAGCTTCAGATAATCAGGTGTGGTTCCGACCATACGGAACCCCTTATAGTTATCCCCTAACGCCAGAGGTATCGCCATTTTAACCCGCGGATTCCGCTTTAACTTCTCATAATCACGCATTTCAATATTTCCGGCGGGAATATCCGCGTGATACACAGACGACAATACCATCTGCAACGGGCTGCCTTTTGTTCCAACGACCAAATCAATGCCGGCAGCATTACGCGAAAACCCGTCAGCAACACTTTGTGAAAACAAAAAAACCGAGCACAAAAGCGCAATCCCCGCCGCAACAGCCGCAGCGCACAAAGTAGAATGCAACGCGCGGGAACGAATGGATGCGACGGCCAAAGTAACAGAATTCATGCTGCCTCCCTTACCTGACTTTCCAGGTTAATAATTGTTTTGAAACGCCCCTTAATGCGATTATCGTGCGTCGCCACCAACAGTGCCGCACCGCTCTCTTTCGCTTGCGCTTCAAGTAAATCCATCACAGAATTCGCATTATCATCATCCAACGCTGAGGTCGGCTCATCAGCCATGATAATTTGCGGACGCAAAAGAACTGCCCGTGCAATAGCGGCGCGTTGCTGCTCCCCCTGGCTTAATGCATCAGGCTTACGATCCGCCTTATCAACCAAACCGAGCGTTTTCAATAAATGCTCCAGCCGCTCATTCTGAAGAGGCACATTTGCCATATCTGCCGCCAAGGCAATATTTTGCCTCAAAGTTAACGATGGCAGCAAATGAAGCGTTTGAAAGATAAAGCCAAATTTCTGGCCGCGCTCCCGGTCTCTTTTTGATGATGATATTTCATAAAAATCACCCCCATCAACAAGCACCTGCCCTGCGTTCGGCCGCAATAAACCAGCCAGCACAGACAAAAAAGTCGTCTTACCGGCACCCGAAGCCCCCAGCAAAAGGACGGAATCATCATGCCCGACCTCTATATCAGGAAATTGGAGCGTGCTGCCCCCCTTTCTGACTACTGTAATATCCTTAGATTTCAAAAACATAAATTGCCCTCTGCTTTAAATCAAAACACAACAAAAATAGATCGCCGCCATATAATGTGCACATTCGCGCCCACAAACAAAACTGTTACATCATAACAATATGGTATATCTGAATTGTCTCCCGCACTAAAGAGCAAATAAAATATAAGACATTAAAGTTACAATGGAAGAATACGCTCTGTAACAAAGCCCCTTACAAATACGAACCTATAAATCATGACATCTATTATATTTACAGATCTAAAGAATATCCCGCGAAAAGAGTTCATCGCATTAATGAACAATAAGGATGTAGGGAAGCAGCTACCGCTTATGACGGGGCGTTTTTCAGAGGATGATTATTTTGACTTCATACAGGAAAAAAGAGATTTGTGGCTTACCCATGGCTATGGCCCACAAGCCTATTTAATCGATAAAAAATTCGCCGGATGGGGCGGCTTGCAATTTGAAAACGGTGATGCCGACTTTGCCCTTATACTGCACCCAAACTTTTGGGGCTGGGGCAAGCGTATTTTCGATATCACCATCGACAAAGCGTTTAATGAAATGAATTTAACATCAATAACAGTACTATTCCCCCCAAGCAGAAAAAACAAAAAAGCATTATTACGTTTTGGCTTTATTGAAGATGAAACTGTACGCATCAAAGAACAGAATTTCATACGCTACCGACTTTACAATACAGCTTTTTTATAAACTGAGATCCCGATTATCCTCTAAGAACTTTTGGAAACCGGGCATTTGTGCATTCACTTCATCCGTTTGCAAACAGACCACGCGCTGCTTGGTATTCCACATCCCCGCAAGCGCATTCGGCACAAAACGGCTTTTGTGAAAAGAGAGCATAAAAGGCAATACGCCTTGCTCCTCATCCTCCAGATTATTAAGATCCAAATGTTCACACAGCGTAAGTCCCGACAACATACGCCTTGGGGTCGGAACGTCAGATGAAGGCTCATTGCGTCTTCCATGAATATAATCAACGCTTTGTATTTGGATATCCTCTTCATCAATCTGAACATGTATATCTGACCACATTGGCGTATCGTAATGTACGGCTCCGCCCTGACCAACGCGATACCCGCGCCGAACCTCGCCCCCTTGCGCTAACGCCTCCAAAACCCCGCTTGCAAATGTTGATTTTCCCATGCCCTGACACCGCTGACTGTCCAGGGCAATTAACATCGGTGTTTCAGGTTTATAAAGGGCACTATGCTCACGATAACTCTCGATAGCAACTGCAGAAAAATCGCGCCCCAAACGCTCCATTTCATCTGCACTTTGTACAGAAAAATAAAAACGCACACCATGATCCTGATGCCACTTAGACGCAGATGCATTACGCCCCTTAATTCCGAAAATATGACTAATTCCGCTCACGCGACCACCCCCTTAATATATCTCGAAGAGTGATACATGCACCCCAATTTGTCAAACTTGAAGGGCGCAGCCCCAAAGCCCCTTCACCCCCCAAAGAAAAAAAACAAGGCAAAACGCCTTATTTCACGCATGGTAAAAAAAGAGAGAAGCTCTGATGAACACATAAATGAAGGTTTTCGAACTCCCGCAAAAGCGCTTCCATTCGAAGCGATAGACCAAATTAAGGACGGTGAGTATAAGATGGTGCAGCCCAATAGAGAAACCTCGAACGCATTATTTAAGATTTTTGAAGATTGGAATGCAATATTGAAGACGAAAAAATAGACGCGTTGTGACTATTGCCAAATCCCGCTTTTAATGTAAATTTCTTTATATGAAAGCGTTTCGCATTTTACTGATATTGCTTTTTATTCTACCGGCTTTCACTGCGTGGATGCCGCACAACGCGATTCATGCGTTTCATGATCACCAATCAAAACATCACAGCGCACATCAACATAGTCATGGCGCATCTGGACATGATCATGACAGCGATAATAAGCAAGCGTTTCACCATCCCATTCAAATTGATGCTTCCACATATTTTAATGAGTATCTGCATGTAGATTTGCAAACCCCTGAACAAATCGTTCTCAAATCACCTGTTTTTGACACGCAGGATATGGATTTCACTTTTGCAAAGGTCGCCGATATTTCATTGTATGAGAAGCTCATCACTGTTCAAAGTCGAGCACCGCCAGATATTTTGCGGCCTTGGCCGAGCAAAACCCCTCTTTATCTCTCTACACAGCGCATACGGATATAGGCCTTTATATCCGAGGCGTTTCGCGCCTCCATTTTCCACTTAATTTAAAGCAACTCTTTCAAAATGGAGATAATTTTTATGTTGCAATTTTTACAATTTAACACGGCACAAGAGCGCCTATACGCATGTATCGGCTTGTTCTTGATGCTGGTCGGGTTATTCGGAATTATACCCGATGCTTTTGCGCACGGCGTAACAGTCGGTGATAAAGGCTATATTCAAGAAACAACGGGCGTTCATGCCATTCCGTTTATTTACTTGGGCGCTAAGCACATGATGACAGGATATGATCACCTGTTATTCCTGCTTGGTGTGATCTTCTTCCTCTATCGTATGAAAGACGTCACAATTTACGTCAGTCTTTTTGCTGTTGGCCACGTCATAACGCTTCTTTCTGGCGTGTTGATGGAGATCAGCATCAGTGCCTATATCATTGATGCGATTATCGGCTTTTCTGTCGTTTACAAAGCCTTGGATAATATGGGCGCGTATCAACGTTGGTTCGGGGTTCAGCCCAATACCAAAGTTGCGACGTTCCTCTTTGGCTTAATTCACGGCTTTGGTTTAGCAACGAAAATCTTGGATTATGAGCTATCCCCTGACGGATTATTACCTAATCTCATCTTCTTCAATATCGGTGTTGAGTTGGGTCAAATTTTGGCTCTGGCTGTTATCCTGATTGCAATCTCCTATTGGAGAAAATCAGGGAACTTCCTGCACCACGCCTACAAAGCCAATGCCTTTATGATGATGTTGGGCTTCTTGCTCATGTTCTATCAAATCACTGGCTATATCGTTCAATAATTAAAATTCTATATAAGGAAATGCAAACATGTATAATTCAAACATTCCATCAGATACAGAAGTGCCCTCAACGGCAAAACTGATTAAATCAACCATTCTTGCGGCGGTTACAGCGGGCATTTTGCTTGTCACTGTTGTGATGCCCGCCGAATACGGCATTGATCCGACAGGCATCGGAAACACACTTGGTCTAAAGCGCATGGGTGAGATTAAAACCTCACTTGTTGAAGAGGCCGCCGCAGATGCTGCAATGGATAAGCAAGAGGTTGCTGCCACGGTTAAAGAAGAACCGAAGCCAGAGCCAAAGGCCGTCACAGTGCAAAGCGATGAATTTGAGATCACGCTTGATCCTGATAAAAGCACTGAAATCAAAGTAACAATGAATGAAGCAGGCAAAGTAAACTATTCATGGGATGCCAACGGCTCAGACATTTTCTTTGATGTGCATGGGGATTCAAAAAGCCTCAAAATCAATTATCACAAATATTACAAAGGCACTGCGGATAAAAAGGACGGCACCCTAGAGGCCGCCTTTGACGGTAATCACGGTTGGTATTTCAAAAACCGTAACAGTGATCCAGTAACATTTGTTTTGAAAATTGATGGCGAATATTCCGCCGTAAAGCGCTACTAACCTAAAGAGAAAGAAACACTCATGCTTTTTACCGCATTAAAGGCTGGTATAGCCGCACTTGTAATCGTATTTGCGTCATGGCTGGCTGGTAAAAAGCCTGAACTGGCAGGGTTTATTACAGCCCTGCCGCTTGTTTCCATCATGGCGATTGCCTTCGCCTACACGCAGCACGGTGATGCCAGTAATACAGCACAATATGCACGCAGCATTATTTTTGCCGTGCCAATTTCATGGCTATTTTTCTTACCGTTTTTCTTTACTGAAAAATTTGATCTTGGATTTTGGCTGAGCTGGGGTATCGGGCTTGTCTTGCTAGTGGTTGGCTACTTCCTGCATCAATGGATATTGAAGCAGTTTTAAATCTGGCTTGGATAAGCGGTGCAATCCTCAAAAACCTCGAACGCATTATTCAAGGTTTTGAGGATTGGAATAGGATTTTGAAAGTTGCTTAAGGCTACTTTTTAGACATTTGAATTTCAAAACTTCATTACGCTATAAATATCAAAAAAGAGGCTGTATTTCTTCATACAGCCTCCTATTACCTACAATACTGTTTTGCCCCACTGTTAACTGCCCTTCAAGATTAGGTATATTCTCTACAACACTTCCAAAATTGCACTCTTTATATCTACTAATAAAATTCATTACTTTTTTTGACTTTATTGGATATGAGAAAAACCTCTCCCCAAATACCGCACTACGCTTGTTAATGTTAATAACCTGTCGTTTATTAGCGTTGAGGTTATTTGGAATATCCTTCCATGACAATAAGACACAATGATGCAAGCCAATAGGCAAAACTACTTCTATATTTTTCCCTATAAAGCCAATACCCAACCCATGTTTTTCAATGTCAGGATCCAAGATAGAAACAGGATGGTCTGATAATAAAAAGTAGTTATCATCGCAAGACTGTAAAAGACACCAGTTCATTTGAATTAAAAGCTCATGTATTTTGGGAAGAGCCACCAATCCCTGCATTGTTACTTGAGGCAAAGTAATTTGGAAATTAACCGCCTCACTATCTATTAGCTCAGACATCGTGTTCCCAAAAGGCTTTAGGGCTTGCGGCACTTCTCCGAATATACCTTGCATATCAAGCACCTTGGCAGTAGCTGCGAGCTGCTTTTTAAGCATTTTCTCAATTCCTGATCTGGAAACAGGGGTTCTAAGGTATTGAAGAGCAATAAAAGCACCAATCAAATCTTTAGCGTTGTTATCTAGCCCCTTACCTTGAATAGTTTCTTTAATAGCTTTTAGACCAATGCTTTCTATCTGCATAAATTCATCTTCTATCAAGTTATGATCGACCTCCCCAGAGTCACCGACAATAGAATGTAGTTTTTTCTTCAAAAAAGCATCTTTGGGAGATGATGACATAATCTTTTGTTCCAAAAGATCGTAAAGATATAATCTTTTTTCTTCTGTACAAAAATTCTTGCTCAACCCTACTGGAACGTAATGATGCCGTATTTTGTCTACCAACCTTCAACTCCCTATATAAAACGCTATGTTAGCCGAAAATAATGATAGGTTAGAATCTAATATAAACATATCCCGAAACGATAATTAAAACGCCCAGCTTTCAGCTCCCTCACGCCTATGCTGAAGGCATGAGCAATGACACCAAGACAAAAAAGCCGACCCCGTTTTCCTTGCGCCTGAGCGTTGAAGAACGCCAGCTATTGGAAGAGCTTGCGGGCACAAAACCACTCGGTGCATATATTCGCGAAACGCTCCTGAGCAATGCCAAGCCGCGCAGAGGCCGCACATCCCGCCCAAAGGAAGATAACATCATCCTTGCGCAGATTTTAGCGCAGCTCGGCGCGTCGCGTATTCCCAATAACATCAACCAACTGGCCAGAGCGGCAAACACGGGCAGTCTGCTTGTCACCGATGACGTTCTGCACGATCTGAATGAAGCCGTTCAGAACATCGCTTTCATCAAAGAAACCCTTATCAAAGTCCTCGGCCTGAGAGATGAATGCCCATGATTATCGAGGGCAATCAAAGAGGCCACGCAAAACAGCTCGCCAATCACTTGCTGAATGATCGGGATAATGACCATGTAACCGTTCATGAAATCACAGGGTTTTCATCTGAAACCGTACACGGCGCTTTTCAGGAAATTCAGGCCACGAGCCGCGCAACACGTTGCACGCAATTTCTGTTTTCCGTCTCTCTCAATCCTCCGCAAGATGAAATCGCCACCAATGAAACATTCGAAAAAGCCCTGAGCGACATTGAACAAAAAATGGGGCTGGAGGGGCAGCCGCGCGTTGTCGTCTTCCATGAAAAAGAAGGACGGCAGCACGCGCATTGTGTCTGGTCACGCATTGATGCGCAAAGCATGACGGCCATAAACCTGCCGTTTTACAAAAAGAAACTGAATGAAATTTCCAAAGACATCTATCTTGAACAGGGCTGGAACATGCCCAAGGGCTTTATTGATAAGCAATATACCAACCCGCTTAATTTCACACGCGAACAATGGCAACAGGCCAAGCGCCAAGATGATGATCCGCGCATGATTAAGCATATCTTCAAGCAAGCTTGGAGCGCTTCCGATGATGCTAAATCATTTGCGCACGCTCTGCTAAATCATGGCTTTACCCTCGCAAAGGGAGATCAGCGCGGATTTGTCGCCGTAGATTATAAAGGCGAAGTCTATTCCCTCAGTCGCTGGACAGGATTAAAAACCCGCGCCCTGAATGCGCGCCTGAAACAAGAAAATTTACCATCTGTACAGCAAGCAAAAACTAAGATTGCCAAGGTCATGACCGATGTTCTTCAAAAACATATCAATGATGTCAGGCATGAGCGCAGTAAGAAGTATCAGCCTCTTAAGAGCGCGCTTTCAAATCTTCGTGAGCGTCATCGCACAGGGCGCTCAGCGTTAGAACAGGCGCACAATGAACGCCAGAGGCACGAAGAAACGCAGCGCCAAGAGCGTATGCCACGATGGTTTAAAGGCGTGCTTGCCCGTATAACCGGCAAGCATCGCCGCATTCAGGAAGAGAACAGACAAGACGCGCTGAAATGCCAAGCGCGAGATCAGAAGGAAAAGCAGGAACTCATCACCAAACAGTTACAGGAGCGCAGCCGCTTGCAAACTCACGTTCAAAACCTTCGTAATGAGCATAATGAAACCATGCTACAGATGCGCAAAGACATCGGTACATATATGGATATGAAAGAGAAAAACAGCCCCGAATCCGTTCAATTTAAACCTCAGCAGCAAGACCGCGGTGGGTATGCAATGGAGTGAATGCTGACGAAAAAATATACTAAACTTACTTAAACATTCTCATAGTATAAAAACCTTCAATTTATCACGCGCCTAACCTGAAATCCTTCTCCAGTTTTGTCTGGACAAATTTCAACGCTAAGATCTTGCCCAATAGCTAAAGATTCCAAAATTTTTTCTTCTATATTAGAATAATGAAAGAAAGCACTGCGAGAACCGCCTGCAACTTGAACAAAACCATACCTTCTATCTGGAAACATCTTAATTACTTTTGCATCGACAATCTCGACATTCAAATCTTTTGCTTCAAAGTCATGAACCTTTTTAACGTAGTGCCCTTTGTGATTCTGTGCTACGTCACATAAAATCTTATCACCATCAAAAACACGATCTGTATTCTGATCATTTTGAAGTACCTCAGCATGTAAAAATGCCTGAAAATCCTCACCTTCTACTTCAACAAACCCAAAGCCTTGCTCAGGATTATACCAATCAACAACCGCTATAACTGCAGAACAGACATCTTCTTCTGAAATCGCACCTAGAGTTTTCTGATTATCTGCTGCTTGCATTAGAACATCTAATTTTTTCAAATTTTCTGTCAATTCAAGCTGGCAATTAAACTGCTCGACGCTTTCTGGAACATGTACATGGAGAGCATCTTCATTTATTAAGTAGTTTAAAAAAAGACTTCGTATCTCCTGCATTTTGTCTTTGTACGCTTTATCAGAACGATACATACTTCTAATTTGATCAGCTATATCGTGATTAACAATTGCAGTGGTGAGAGCCATTTGCTCAAAGAAAATATAATTAAAAACAGAAAGGTCGTAGTGACGAAGACCGCTATAAGTAATGGCTAAACGCTGATTAGGCTCAATATATCTTACAGATGAATCATAAGGCTCGACCAAGCCAGATTCTAAAAGTTCTATTATAGTTTCATTTAAAGCCGCCTCTGAACATCCCATCGAGTCAAAATAATTCAGCAAAGAATCAACTGATAAATGCTTATCTTCTACAGTCCTTGCCCCATTCTTTGTAGCCCGAAGAAGCGCTAGTAATCTTAATGGCAAAAGTGGAGATTGTTTAATTTGATTGTTTACTTGATAAATCGGGTATATAAAATGCCTATCGTTTTGCTTGAAAAATTCATAATCCCCCTTTAGCAGAGCGTTCATGAATTTTGTAAAGCTCAAATCAGACATCCCTCCAGATATAACAGCCTTTAATAAATCGCCAATTTCATATACTGGAGAGGTTATGATCCGTTGAGATAAGGCAAGAGTATTCCTAATATTATAATTTGCTATTTCTCCAATTGTTTTTGCAGTGTATTCGTGATCAACAAAAACATTTTCGATAACAGAAGCAAACCCCTCAATATTTGCTATTGATACACGAATACCTTTTTTCGCCATATATTGACGCTTCTCATTTTCCGAAGAAAGATCTTTTAATTTTGACCTAATAAAATCAATACGTTTCCTAAACACTTCACGGGGTGGTGGTGTTGGTAAAAAGAAAGACTTTGATTTATATATCGAATACAAGTCAGTTTTTGAAAATGACCAAGCTGACTTATCCGTTACAGGAAAAATCAAAAGACAATAATTAATTGCTCTTCTTAAGGATTGAGAAAACTGAAATATTTCTCTCTTAAAATCCTCAGTAAACTCGTCTGTATTATCAATTAATAAGATTGGCAGCTTGTGTCTATTTCTTACTGCATCTGCTAGAATGCGTCTTAAGTAACCCTCTCTGTCTTCTTCAACCTTTTTATCCAAAAATTCATCAATAAACTTTTGATTGAATGCATCCAGATTATTTCTGTACAAATTTTCATCAATTTTTTGACGGCGTTTATAGTCAGAATAATATAAACCTTTGAGTTGTTCAAAAGATGGACAACCATCTTCGTACATCTCTTCTTCTAGTTTACTAATTAAATGTTCTGTCAACCATTTTAATGCAGTATCTTCTCTACCTGATGAATCTAGACAATTTACTGAAACGACTATGCACTGTTTTCTAACAACCGGTGATAATGTTTTTTTGAAAAAACGGCTGAGAAAAGTTGTTTTTCCAGCGCCTGTCGGACCTACAATAAATATTGTTTGGCCGCTTTCAAGCTCAACAATATTCTGTATGAGGTTACTAAGCTCTTCATCTACTTGCTTATTTGCAGGAGAAATATTTCCCAGTACATTCGCTGTAATTTTTTCTAGTGCAAAATCTGCGATACGACTCTCTCTTGTTTCAACAAAACACTCTACAAGCAGCTCTTCATCTTCATCGCCTGTTAAGCGATTAAAAAATGCCGAAAATATCTGATCTAAATCAAAAGCAATATCTGTCTTAATTAATGGCTTAATATCATAATCTGCGAATGGGGGTTTTAAAGTTTGAGATAATAATAAACGTTTGTTATGAAGTTTATCAAAATAAGCAGTGTACAATTTGCGGCTAAAGCACTCCTTAGATAACAGTTCATAAAAGTCACTAAAATTATTCCAAATAGCTTCTAAGCTTGGAAAAACAAAAGCCTCTTTTTCTTTGTAATCAGCCCCTGAAACAAAACTTTTGAACACCACCCAACGAATACCGTCAGTGAGAACAGCTATTGTCATTCCATGAGGTGCCGCATAGCTAGCTGCTTGCTCAATGCCTTCTTGTATATCCTTTAAGGTACTTCCATTAAGTTTAAGATACCTAAGCTTGTCCTCTTCCTTCGTGGCAATATTTAACGCTCCTATTTTTTTTGCTTCAAGAAGAAATGCCTGCCCCCCTCTAATCGATAGAATAAAATCAGAAAAACCATTGTCATTCTTTCTCTCTGCCCCTATATCTGTGTGGTCCCAGCCAAGAACCTCTACTAACAGGCGCACGATTATTTGTATTTTTGCGTCTTCTTCACTGATTATGTTTTGCAAATTACCTGCAATCTCTGATTTTAGATTTGAAAAGTTTTGCTGAGCGTCGTCAATTTTCATGGCTAATACTTCAATTAATTATTTTCGACAAAATTATATAATTACTAGCTCTTCATCTGTACTTATACAAGCATCGAGTTAAGCTTACGGCATCCAATCGGCGCACGGTTGGTCTTGATGAAATCATCATGGGGTTTTTAGGGGTAGCGGATGCGCTCCCCTGAATGGCGATTGAACATCCATATGTTCATGCATGGTTCGGTGCGGGTGGAGAGGAAATTCTCCAAGTCCTGCGAGGGATAAAACGGCGATACGTTTTGATGGTTTTGCATGGTGGAACGGATTGTGTTCCCATGCTAAAAACCATCCGCGAGAGGGATGAAACGGGAGAGCGCAGCGTCTCCCTTTCCAAGCGTGTTGTAGTACAACACACAGCTTGCGTTCAGTAGAAATGACATTAATCTTGTGAAAAATGCGTTCTGGTGCGGTTCGCTATGGCGACCAAAGATAACATGACAGGAACCTCAACCAGCACCCCAACTACCGTTGCTAAAGCAGCTCCCGAATTTAGACCGAATAAACTAATCGCAACAGCAACGGCCAATTCAAAGAAGTTGGACGTTCCGATGAGCGCTGCAGGAGCCGCCGTAGAAAACGGCACGCGCCAAACATAAGCCCATCCATAAGCAATAACGAAAATGCCGTAGCTCTGAATAAGAAGTGGGATAGCAATCAAGGCAATAATGAGCGGCTTATCGATGATCGTTTGTGCCTGAAACCCAAACAGCAAAACAACAGTTGCCAGCAGCCCCATAATCGAGAACGGCTTAACCTTTCCTGTGAAGCTGGAAATCTTTTCATCATTTCCTGAGCTATCAAGCATTTTACGCGTCACATACCCTGCCGCCAGAGGAATAACAACGTAGAGTACCACTGACAAAAGTAATGTTTCCCAAGGTACAACGATATCCGTTACGCCCAGCAAGAACGCTGCAATCGGGGCAAAGGCAAAAACCATAATGATATCGTTTATTGAGACCTGCACGAGCGTATAATTGGCATCGCCGCGTACAAGCTGGCTCCAAACAAACACCATCGCCGTGCATGGTGCAACGCCGAGCAGGATCATCCCCGCGATATATTCCTTGGCATCTTGCGGATCAACTAAACCTGCAAACAGATATTGAAAAAAGAGGATACCAAGCGCGGCCATTGTAAACGGTTTAATCAGCCAGTTCACGACCAGCGTTATACATAAGCCCTTTGGTTTTTTGCCAACGTCTTTAAGACTGGCGAAATCCACATTCACCATCATCGGATAAATCATCACCCATATGAAAACAGCAACCACCAGATTGACGCTGGCATATTCTATCGCAGCGATGCTTTCAAACATGTTTGGCACAGCTATGCCCAGACCAACGCCCGCAGCAATGCATAACCCGACCCAGAGCGAGAGATAGCGTTCAAATAATCCCATTGGCGATTGTGCGCTAATTTCCATCTCTATCCTGTCCTTTTCTAATAAATTCGTCTGCATCAATCATAGTTGTGCAACCAGGATTAAACCTAGGATTCCATGAGACTGTCTTGCCAGCTCGCTCTTCTCCTTCTGCTATGTACATAACCATCAATGTGAATCCTTTAAAGAACACTGGCCAAATTACGAAGACTCCCACGCCATTTTTGCTGATGACATCAAGATCAGATACCAGCACGTCAATTTTTTCCGTACCCATAGGGCGCGTTGCAAAACCCAGATATATATTTGGATGAAGTTTATTTTCCATGATCGCGCTTGAAAAAGTTGATATATCAATGGGCATACCATAATCACTAATTGCGCAACCTAACTTCTTTACAAAATGAAGTTGTACATTACGCATATGCTTACGAGTGCCATATGGAAATGCACGATTGAACCTAATTCTTGAACCCGCAACAAAAGAGTTTTCTGAGAGAAACCTAGATAGTTCACTCCAAGAGTAATCATGTGGTTGAGTTCTGGCATTATTGCAAGGCGAACAAATCACCTTGGAAAATTTTAAAAGATCAGATTTTATACTTTGGATCTTGATATTTTTTTTATCCTCATGGTGTATAAAAAATGATGTGCCCTTCTTTATTTTCAAAGAATAGCCAATATCACTAGCTTGCATAATATGCTCACCAGAATCTGCTTTATTTTTATTACATATCCAGCATAAAGGATTATCAGATGAGCTCATTTTCAACCCTTTTTCTAAGTATATTAAATGCTTCATCAAAAGCGGCGATTATCTCCTCTTGGCTGCCAGTTGCCGCAGCAGGGTCAGGCGTACTCCAATGTAATTTTTCGTGCTTTCCAAAAAATATTGGACAACTCTGTCCCGCAGCAGCATCACAAACCGTAATCACCAGATCGAAGTTTGTGCCCTCAAATTCATCCCATGATTTGCTGCGCGGTTCATGGACAGGAATGCCGTGCTGCTCTAATGTTTCTATCGATTTAGGATGCACCTCACCTGTCGGATCGCTGCCCGCACTAACCGCCTTATAGCTGCCTGCGCCCAAGTGATTAATCAAGGCTTCGGCCATAATAGAGCGGCAGGAGTTACCCGTGCAAAGAACAAGAACATTTGTCATTACTAGCAGCAGCCCGTTTTCTGGTTGGCGTCTGGTACGCAACAAGCAGAACCGGCTGCTGCGTCTTTGTCAGAAAAAATCTGCGCATCGTCCATCGTTTGATAGGCTTCCCAAGCAATGCCGCTCGGGTCTTCTATCCAAGATTTTTCAGAGCGTGCATAACAGCACGTTGTTTCACCGTCATCATGCGTTGAGATATTAGCCGCAGACATTTGCGCTCTGATTGCTTCAAGTTCGGATAAGTCGTCCACCTGAATGCCGAGGTGGTCAACGCCTTTTGTTTTTACACGCGTTGAAATCGCAAAATTTATACGTGGGTCATCGAGCATCCACTTGGCATAATCGTCTTTTGTTTTGACGGGTTCGGCGTTAAACAGCGCATTGTAAAATTTAATACTGTCATCCAGATTTTCAACACCAACATGTATATGCATACGTTTCATAATCAGACCTTTCATTTAGATTTAGGGGAACAACAATTTGCAAGCTCGATTATTGAGCAGCCTTTTTTCTTGTCTTCACGAATGCTGGCAAATTCAACGCTACAGCAATCTTTCACCATAAAGCCGATCAAATCACGCATAACATCAAAGTTCGCAGAGTAAATAACCGAGCGACCATCCTTACGCGATGAAATAATCCCTGCATTGGACAGGTGATTTAAGTGAAAAGACATTGTGTTATGCGGTGTACCCAGCTTTTCACTGATTGCACCTGCAGGCAAGCCTTCAACGCCAGCCTCTACTAACAAACGAAATGCGCTCAGGCGAGTTTCCTGAGAGAGCGCATCAAACATAATAATTGCTTCTTGTATATCCATATGTCTAGACTAATGGACATAATTTAACATGTCAATAACTATCGACATATCTACCATAACACATGGGTGCGCCCATGCTGCGGCGCACCAACTGGTAAATTTAACTTGTCACCTCAACCGACAAGGAGAAGCCGCCATGCAACCAGACATCAACAAATACCTGCCCATGCTGGAGAATATGGATTTAACCCGCGAGCAAAAGATTGAGCTTATCCACGACCTATGGCTCATCATGGAAAGCTTTGTCGATCGCGCCTTTGGAATCCATCCCGACCAGATACACGCCAAGAAAAACCGTGTTTCCGATTTACAGGATTCACGCAAAACCGTAGACTCAAAACATCAACACAATATGCCGTTATTGCACGCGCCCAAGGAAGGAGAGCAGCCCCATGACTCAACGTAGAAAAGCCGTTATTTATTGCCGTGTCTCCAGCCCGAAACAAGTTAAAGAAGGCCACGGCCTGCAATCCCAAGAAACACGCTGCCGCGAATACGCAAAACACAAAGGCTATGAGGTTATCGACGTATTCAAAGATGAAGGCATCACGGGCAAATTATTAGACCGCCCGAACATTCAAAAAATGCTGGTCTTCCTCAAAGCCCACAAGAAAGAAAACCTCGTTGTCATTATCGATGATATCAGCCGTTTAGCCCGTAACATCGAAACCCATATCAAACTCAGATCATCCATCGCAGAAGCTGGCGGCAAACTTGAAAGTCCATCCATTGAATTCGGCGATGATTCAGACAGTCGCCTTGTTGAGCATTTGCTGGCCAGTGTTGCCGCGCACCAACGCGAAAAGAACACCGAGCAAGTCAGAAACCGCATGCGTGCAAGGGTGATGAACGGCTATTGGGTGTTTCATGCGCCTGTTGGCTATAAATTTGAAAACAAGCCCATGCACGGCAAAATCTTAGTCCCTGATGAGCCTGTCGCATCAATCGTAAAAGAAGCGCTTGAAGGCTTTGCATCTGGCCGCTTTGCTACACAGGGCGAATTTAAGAACTTCTTGGAAAGCAAACCTGCCTTTCCGAATAAGAACAAAAAAGGCGAAGTCCACTTTAAAACCGTGAACGATATGCTGAAACGCCCTTTATATGCGGGGTATCTCGATGTACCGAATTGGGACATCAAAATGCACCCAGGCAAGCATGAGGCACTGATTAGCTTTGAGACATGGAAGAGGATACAAAACCGCCTTGAAAACCAGAGCATGGCACCGCGCCGCAAAGACATCCATGAGGATTTCCCGTTGCGAGGTTATGTGACCTGCGGCAGTTGCGGCAAACCTTATACCTCATGTTGGTCAAAAGGTGTTGGCGGTCGTTATGCGTATTATCTCTGCCAAGGAAAGGAATGCCCTGAGCGCGGCAAGTCCATTCCCCGTGCTGTAATAGAAGATGAATTTGAAAAGATGCTGGCTGAGCTTACGCCAACACCAGATTTATTCTATACGGCTGCTGAGATGTTTAGCGCCCTGTGGGATCATCGCCGCGATAACGGCAAGGAAGAAGTCACCTTTATGAAACGCGAGCTGTTACGCCTCGAAAAACAAAGCGAGCATTTCATAGATCGCATTGCAGAAACGCAGAGCGTTAATCTGATTGTGGCTTATGAGGGAAAGATCGAAAAGCTGGAAGAAGATAAGCTTTTATTGCAAGAACAGATCAAAAATTGCGGTCGTCCGCTTGCGACCTTCGACGACACTTTTCGAACTGCTATCACCTTCCTTGGGAACCCGCAGAACCTATGGGATACAGGCAACCTAAATCACAAAAGATTGGTGCTGAAATTGGCATTTTCAGAGCGACTGCCATATGTGCGAAATGAAGGTTTTCGAACTCCCGCAAAAGCGCTTCCATTCTCGCTTTTAGACCAAATTAAGGACGGTGAGTATAAGATGGTGCCCCCAGCGAGACTTGAACTCGCACTTCCGAAGAAACCGGATTTTGAATCCGGCGCGTCTACCAATTCCGCCACAGGGGCATGTCAGAACAAGATGCGATCATAGCCATCTTTTTAAATTCTGCAAGAATTTCCTTCAAAGTTTTTTTAAACTTATCACCTTTCCCTCTCGTCAACATTCTAAAACTCTGATATTTGATTAGAAATGAGAAGCCTTTCAGACATCCTTAAAAGCATAGAAACGCAGTGCACCGGTGAAAAAATCAGTGTTGCACATCTATTAGAAGCCTTTCATGAACGCGGTTTTGGTTTCTTTCTTTTTATTTTCGCTTTGCCGGCTGCTCTGCCCTTACCGGCGGTCGGCGTTGGCACAATATTGGGCATCCCCCTCGTCTTTTTAACAGCGCAACAAGCCATCGGCAGGCATACAATTTGGTTCCCTGAAAAAATAAAACATAAAGGGCTAAAGCGTGAGACAGTCATCGGCATGATTGACGGTGCCATGCCATGGGTAAAGCGTATAGAAAAACTCATAAAACCGAGACTAAGTTTTGTAACCGAAGGCGCATTTTCACGAATGATCGGTATATTCGGCTTTATCATGGCCTTATCGGTGTGCGTACCGCTACCACTGACAAATACGGTGCCTAGCTTTGGCATCGCTTTGATGTCTATCGGCGTTATTATGCGCGATGGTCTCGCCGTCTTAGCTGGTGCACTCATCGGTATGATCTGGGTTACCACCCTGACTATGGTAATATTATTTTTAGGCACCGAGGGCATTGGCCTCGTAAAGGATTTAATAAAAGGATTATTGTAACGTGAAACTGATCGCACTGATAAAAACAATAATATCAACACCCACCATCATTTTCTCTCTGCTTGCCTTTATATGCTTTTCTGCCTTAGCCGCGGCATTCACGTCCGAAGCATTTTTGGGATTAGAGCCATGCGTATTATGTATCTATCAACGCTACCCCTTTGCTCTTGGCATTATCATTGGCCTTGCAGGATTGGCGATGCGCAACAAACTCAACAAATTACGCGTACTTCTTGGGCTGGGCGCGATAAACTTTCTGGCAAATAGCGGCATCGCCCTATATCACACAGGTGTAGAACAAAAGTGGTGGGCGTCGGCAGTAGACGGATGTTCTGTGCCGTTATTCTTTGATGATACATCAGAACAAAGCATACTTGAGAATTTACTCAGCGCGCCTATGGGCTCATGCAGTGAAATTCCATGGCAAGACCCTATTCTTGGTCTATCCATGGCCAATTACAATGTCATCTTGTGCTTGGGTCTATGTGTTTTTTGCGCCTTAAGCGCCGTGATGATTAAGACACACCAAGTACCTTCAAAAAACCCAGAACAAGCGTAATCATACCGCCATGAAACAAGAAAAAACCAATCGACTGTTTCAAAGTGCGTTTTTTACCAAAATCAAATAAATCATCAAACATGCGCGTAACCTTTACATAAAAACGCCCCACCACCCTTGTGATTTACAACACAAACACGGCAAAAGTCAAGGTTTTCTGCGCCTTACAAGAGACACCCCGCCTTGCATTTCACGAAACATTACGTTTTTTTGTTGGCCCGCTTTCTTGCGGCAGCTCCTGAATATCAACATTGACTTGATCGTCTTTCTCTTCAGACAACTCCTCCGCAAGGGCTTCGCTTTCCTGATCCCCCAAACTCTTATCCATGATAGGCATCAAATCATCTTGCTCATGCTCAATACGGTTCAGCACTTTTTCCTTTAAGCGCGCAAATTCATCATGCCATTGATTGTCATTTTCGGGTGTTTTTTCAATCCTTTGCATGATTTGGTTGATTTTTTTATTTTCACTTTCCAACGCATCAGTGATCTCCTCGGCATCATCCTGCACAGCCTCAAAAACAACCTCTTCTTCTGCCGTGTGCAGAACGTGAATTTCCTGTTTTAGCTTATGAAACAAAGGCTTTCGTAAATCCGTTGTCTCTGTCCCCAAATTTTCTATATCGGCGATCAGCATCTTGATCTTTTCCTGATCATATTCAACTTTTTTCTGAATGTTCATTGTTTATCCTTTATTTGCAATTACATATACCTACGTCTGAACCTGCATAAAGTTCCCCGCCCCCCAGATATAAAAAAAGGCCGAAGCACATGGCTCCGGCCTGTTTTAGTTTTTAGGTTATATTATTTTACTCTTTCAAGAGTGGTCAGATATGAAACCATGACCATCCCTAATACAACATCAACCTTGTAGGCCAAATAAACACCGATAAAGGCGATCACAACCGACATCATGTCATTCGTAAGCTTCTTACCGGTCAGGATCATGCTGGATAGGATTAACGTCCAACCAGCGCCGATCACTGTATGCCAGTGGCCACCGTCAAAGAAAGTTCCCACTGTACCGTCTATCATCCCCAAAACACCCATATAGTGTCCCAGGAAGGTTGATAAACCAACCAGCAGAACTGTATAGAACAGGAAAAACCCGAAAGCCTGCGTGGTTGACCGTAAGTGTGCAAGATTTGTGATATGATTAAACATAACATCCTCCTTTCGTTGCACTATTGCGCTTGGCTTTGAGCAAAAGAACCGCCTTTAACTCTTGGCTTTGCGCCGGTTATGGCAAGCCTGAAAACCGCTTTCCGTGGCATGCCAATTCTTTATAAACCATAAGACCTTAGTTATTATTCTTGCTTCTTTGTCTACTCCTCCGACAACTCTGTATCCCAGTATAGAAAGTCGCTCCAGCTTTCATGCAGAAAGTTCGGAGGAAATCTCCGCCCGCTATGTTGCAACTCATAGACAGATGGCTGCCTTGGCTTTACCAGCGGGAACATCCCTATATCTCTGGGCATCTTATTGCCTTTTCTCGTGTTACAGCATTGGCACGCTGCGACGATATTATCCCAACTTGTCCGCCCGCCTTTTGATCTTGGAATCACATGATCAAAAGTCAGCTCATGCGTTTTAAAATTCCCTCCGCAATATTGGCATGTCCATTTATCACGTAAGAAAACATTAAACCGCGTAAAAGCCGGTGAGCGCGTTGTCGTTACATATTCTTTTAACGCCAACACCGACGGCAGTTTCATTTCCAAATCCGGTGACCGCACCATGCGATCATACTCCGAAACAACGTTTACACTTCCTCTAAAAATGGCCTTAACAGCATCCTGCCAAGACCATACGGATAAAGGAAAATAGCTGAGCGGTCTAAAATCCGCGTTCAGTATTAACGCACTACACCTCTCCAATGGCATTGCAGTACTCATTGCACACTCCTTTCTGCTCCGACTCTAATCGTATGCAAGACCAGAGTCTCAATTGTGGGGATAACAGGTAGAAAAGGAACTTTCTGTGACCGTGTAAATCCCGCGTCCCAACACCTAAATTATACCATAGAGAATGATTTTTTTTATAATATGAAATTTAATTTCTTTGCTGCACTCCACAACGTAACGAAACGCAGCATTATGAAAACACTGGTTTTAATGTTCATAAACAATACGTTGCATATTTTACATAGCGCACAATTTTCCGCGCTGCGGCGCAGCACATTAAACAAAAAATATTATATTAAATCAGCGCATTAAGAGAATATTTTCAACAAAAACTCTACCCCACTATCAATCCCTTTTTGATCAATAGAATGGGTAAGATACGGCGTTGTGTGGCCCGACACTTCGAAGCCATGCTGCTCCAGCACTTGTTTCGCTTGTGCATGAGCCTGCACAGGGACAACATCGTCTGCTTCACCGTGAATCAGGTGAATCGGTGTCTTGTGAAGAGTCTCAACATCATCAGATGCATCCCATAAAAGCGCGCCGGAATACCCCAGAACACCTGCGATTTTATCTTTCAGGCGCGGCGCGGAATACAGGCTTGTCATGGTTCCTTGCGAAAAGCCAAGCAACGCCAATTTATCCGCAGGGATATCATAAGCTTTCAGCTGTTCTTCAATGAACTCCTCTACCAACGGAAACACGTCTTTTACACCGTTCAACATCACAAGCGGGTCACGATCTTGCAAAGAAAACCATTGATAGGAATTCGGATAACCTGGCGGAACCATATCACAGGGGAACGGCGCATCAGGCGAGATAAACATCGTCTTTGGCAGCTTCTCTGATAACATCGGCGCCAGCGATATTAAATCCTGACCGTTTGAACCCACCCCGTGCAACATCACAACGACTTGTTCAACGTCATCTGCATCAGGGCCATATTGATAAAAATTTGTAATGCTCATAATTACCAAGCTCTAGCACACAATAGAGAAATGGGATAGAACATAATCTGGTAAAAATGAGGGATACCCATATGAATTTAAAGTACGCACTTCTTCTAACACTTAGTTTATCGACAATGCCGTTCGCGGTACTGGCGGAGGACAAAGAAGATGAAGACCTGAAATATTTAAGTATTTCTCATGAGAATGATAACTTAGGCGGCGGAACCGATCGGTTTTACACCAGCGGCGCGCGTATCACCCTATTTGATGCCGACATCAACGTCCCCCCCGGCATTGACCGAATGGCAGATAAGATTCCGACCTTTGATTTAAATGATACAACAGCCACCTTTTATTCATTAGGGCATAATATATACACCCCCGAAGATATCCGCATTGAAAGCCAGCCTCAAGATGACCGCCCATGGGCCGCGTTCCTATACGGCTCAGTCGGTATGGCAACCGCCACATTTGCCGAAGACGGCGATATTGATCATGTTGATGAACTTGAATTCACCCTCGGTGTTGTCGGCCCGGAAGCCCTTGGTAAACCGATCCAGCGTTTTGTGCACAAATACCTATCCAACTCCCCCGATCCGCGCGGTTGGAAAAATCAACTAAAGTTCGAACCCGGCATTGTTGTTTCATGGCAGCGACGCGCCCCCTATTTTTTAGAAACAGATTTCGGCCCCGTAAATGCCCGTATAGAGCCTAATTTTTCAGTATCTTTGGGTAATATCAGAACCAACCTTGGCGCCGGTGCTATGTTTATTCTGGGCTCCGATCGTAAGCTGGACACACCCCCGCGCGTTCGCCCCGCTGTGCCCGGCACAGGATATTTCGGCACACCGGATGACGAATTTAACTGGCAGATTTTTGCGGGTTTCGATGGCCGCCTGATCGGCCGCGATATATTTCTGGACGGGAATAGCTTCACTGACAGCCACAGCGTCGATAAAAGATATGCTGTTGGTGATTTGAGCGCCGGCATATCCCTATTTTATGATGATTACCGCTTATCATATACCCTGAACATGCGAACAAAAGAATTCAAAACACAAAGTGAAGAAAGCATATTCGGGTCACTGACCTTCACTGCACGATTTTAGATCTTATGCAAAGACATAAATCTTGATACAATGTCGCCTGAGTTAAGGGAGAATCACGCTTATGAAATATGATCTGTTACACATTCAGGGAAAGCCCTATGTGCTTGTGCCACTGCATGATTATCGTTCTATGACCAGCTCCGGCGCTGAATCCGAGCTTCCTGATGATGTACTGGATAAAATTTCTGCCCGTCAGGATCACCCCATCAAAATCGTTCGTAAATTCCGTCAAATGACACAAGCAGATTTGGCAGAAAGCTCCGGCATCTCACGCCCCTACCTGACTGAAATTGAAACAGGTAAAAAAGACGGGTCATTGCGCGCAATGAAAGCCATCGCAGGCGCATTGGGCGTTAAAGTCGGTGACCTAACTTAAGCAAAAAACTGAGTAAACCATGGTAATAAGAGAAGCCTCGACAGAGGATATTGACCAAATACAGTCCCTTTCAAAACATTGGAATGACGATGAAACCGAGGTTGGTTATGACGTTTTGGAAAAATACATTGATAATGAAATCGTAATTTGCGCCGAAGAAGACGGCGAGATTTTCGGCATTACCATGCTGGAGGAAAATATCGACGGTTCAATGCATATAGCGCGCCTTTTCGTGCATCCTGATTACCGTGATGAAGGCATCGGGTCAGAAATGATGGATATGGTTGCCGGCTATCTGGATGATAACTGTACGACGGCCTTTGCCAGCGTTGCATCAAGGAACCCTGCAATAAGCCTGTATAAGCGATATAACTTCAAAGAAACAGACGCGTATAAACCACCGTTTGAGGATCAAATTGCCTTTGAGCGCATCCCGTCAAACGAGGATGACCTAGCGCTTTAGCGCCCCCATGATACCGCGCATAATTTCACGCGTGATCGTACGACCCGCGGATGAGCTCAACGAGCGGATAAAAGATTTCACCGCCGCTTCACCAACGCTTTGGCGATTTGATTTACGTTTTGTTGATGTTTTGGCAGTTTTTTGCGCATTCTTCGCTTGCTTCGCTGCTTTTTCCGCACGCTCCTGAAGAACTTCATAGGCCGACTCATTGTCAACGCTCTGCGCATATTTATCAGACAAGCCGCTCTCCATGATGATGCTTTTACGCACCGCCTTGGTTACAGGCCCCAGCTTGGATGATGGCGGACGGATCATTGTACGTTGTACGATTGATGGTTGCCCCTTATCCTCAAGCGTGGAGACAAGCGCCTCCCCAACGCCAAGCTCTTTGATCACATCCTCCACATCGAAATTCGGATTAGGGCGATATGTCTGCGCCGCCAGTTTAATTGCTTTTTGCTGTTTAGGCGTAAAGGCACGCAGGGCATGTTGGATGCGGTTGCCAAGCTGCCCCAAAACAGAATCAGGCACATCATCAGGGCTTTGTGTGATGAAAAACACCCCAACACCCTTCGAACGGATCAAACGCACGACCTGCTCTACCTTTTCAAGCAAAGCCTTCGGCGCATCATTAAACAATAAATGCGCTTCATCGAAAAAGAACACCAATTTCGGTTTATCCGCATCCCCTGCTTCCGGTAATTCCTCAAACAGTTCAGATAACATCCAAAGCAAGAACGTGCCGTATAAACGCGGGGAATTCATCAATTTATTTGCAGCCAGAATATTCACAACGCCGCGCCCATCTTTATCCGTGCGGATAAAATCATTTAGATCAAGTGCCGGCTCTCCAAAGAATTGATCCGCACCCTGATCTTCTAATCGCAACAAAGATCGCTGTATTGCCGCCACAGATTGTGGAGAGACATTCCCATATTCGGCAGAGATTTCTTTGCGTTGTTCATTCACCGTATTCAGCAACGCGCGCAAATCTTTCAAATCCAATAACAGCAAGCCCTGTTCATCTGCCACGCGGAATGCAATATTCAACACACCTTCCTGCGTATCGTTTAATTCCAGCATGCGCGCAAGCAAAAGCGGCCCGATTTCAGATATTGTTGTTCTGATCGGCAAGCCCTGATCGCCGTATAAATCCCAAAATTCAACAGGGAATGTTTCCGTATCATATTCATCCAGAAAATTAATGAGCTTGGCGCGTTTTACCAAAAAATCCTGCATATCAGAGCCGCGGCAAAGCCCCGATAAATCCCCCTTAATATCGGAAACAAAAACAGGCACACCTGCCTTAGAAAACCCCTCTGCCAAATTTTGCAGTGTAACGGTTTTTCCCGTCCCCGTAGCACCCGCAATCAAACCATGACGATTTCCCCATTTCAGTGGAAAATACTGATTTTCGCCTTTTCCGTCATCACCGGTTCCAATGAAAATTGCACCATCAACTAAACAGCTCATTTTTTATGCCCTATGATTTTTTAAGAAAACTAATGCCCTGTTCCAAGTCCGCAATCAGATCATCAGGGTCCTCGTTACCAATTTGAAATCTGAGGAATACCCCCTCTTCTTCCCAATGACTGCGGTATAGGTCCATATTTTGTGGTTGTATCAGGCTTTCATAACCGCCCCAGCTGCTCCCGACAGGGAAGAGCTCCAACGCATCAATAAATTTTGCCACGCTGTCAAAATCATAATCAGGCTTAAACAGCACACTCAACAAACCATTTGCCCCCGAATAATCACGCGCCCAAATATCATGACCACCATTTTCAGGTAATACAGGGCAATAAATACATTGTACCTCATCCCTGCCTTGAAACCATTTCAAAACAGGCAGCATATTTTTCTGCGCATGATCCATACGCATTTCAATTGTGCGCAATCCGCGCATAGCCAGATACAAATCCTCTGCGCCCGCGCATATACCTAAATTCACCGCGCAGGATTTCAACGTGCGGTAATGATCTTCGGTGTCCGTAACCGCAACACCAAGATTAACATCTGAATGCCCGCCCATATATTTTGCGGCTGATTGGACTGAAATATTCACACCATGCTCAATCGGGCGGAACAAAACCCCCGCACTATAGGTGTTATCCATAATCGTCAAAACCCCGTGCTCTTTTGCTACGTTCACGATTGCCGGCACGTCTTGCACCTCAAATGTCGCAGACCCCGGCGATTCCAGATAAATTGCCTTGGTGTTTTCACGAATTAAATCGGCAATATCCGCACCGATTAACGGGTCATAATATTCAACCTCTACCCCAAAAGAACGCAGGTTCTTATTGGCGAAAAAGCGTGTGGGCGGATAACAACTATCAACGATTAAAAGATGATCACCTGCCTCCAGAAATGCCATTAATGTTGTTGTAATGGCAGACAAACCACTGGGCGCAGTAATTGCATGATACCCGCCTTCCAGCTCTGCCGCAGCCTCTTCAAAGCCTTGACTAAGCGGATTATTCACGCGCCCGTATCGATATTTCGTATTCGGATCAATATAAGCCGCTAAATCTTCATACAAGATTGTTGAGGTACGGCAAATTGGCGGGTTAACAACCCCAAAATAATCTTCAGGCTTTCGACCTGCATGCATCAGGCGGGTTGATCTTTTCTTATTCTTGGCCATATCTCTTCACTGTGTAATCTCGGTCATGTTTTAATGTCGGAATGGCTGTGCGGGCTTTATCAACCTCTTCGGTGCTCAACGTCGCATAAATAATCCCTTCACCGTCTTCTTGTTGCGCCAAAATGCGCCCCCACGGATCAATAATCATGCTATGACCATATGTTTTTCGACCACCGTCATGCTCACCGACCTGCGCCGGAGCGATAACATAGCTTCCCGTTTCTATTGCGCGGGCACGCAACAATACCTCCCAATGCGCCTTACCTGTCGGCACGGTAAAAGCAGCGGGAATACATAGAATATTTGCACCTGCTCTCACTAATGATCTGTATAAGTACGCAAAGCGTAAGTCATAACAAATCGAAAGACCGGCGTTAAAATCATCATTAATTTTAGTTACGACGGCCTCTTCACCCGGCTTAATGACTTTACTTTCCGTGTGACTTTCGCCCGTAGGAAGCTCTACATCAAACATATGAATTTTATCATAGGTGGCTTTTACTTCTCCGTCGGGTGTGAATAGAAAACTACGATTTTTCAGTTGCGTATCACTGACCTTAACCGCCATAGAGCCAACAAGAAGCGTTACGCCTAAATTCTTCACAATATCTGAGAAATACGGAATAGCAGGATTATCCGCCTGCGGCGTTGTATCGGATAGTTTCCTCTCATAGGAGTGCAACATGCGCCCGGTATTCTCTGGCGTCGCAATGAACTGTGCCCCCTGTATGGCCGCCTGCTCAATCATTTCGCCGGCTTTGACCATATTTTCCTGAACAGCAGGACCACTTGTCATTTGAATGCACGCAACTTTTAAATCAGACATATTGCCCCCCTTTACCCGGCCAGAATAAGGTCCAGCTTACCATCAGCATCGAGCGCATATAGATCATCACACCCGCCATAATGCACATCATTTATAAAGATTTGCGGCACAGTATGACTGCCCCCTGCGCGCTCTGTCATTTTATCACGAGCATCCTGATTCCCTGTTACATCATAAACAACATATTCAGCGCCCTTACGATCCAGTAATTGTTTTGCACGTACGCAATACGGGCAGGTTTTAGTCGAATAAATTTCAATGCTTGGCATTTTGTTCTTAATCCTTTTCAGTCCTGATTAAACAAACTATAGTCACTTCGAAAAGGCTTGAACATGGTAAAAATGAAAAAAAGCATTTGTGATATTGTTATTGTCGGCGGCGGAATTGCGGGGCTGACGCTTACTAAACTCCTAAGCGACCAAGGTGTGAACATCCACTTAATTGAGCCGAGGCCTCCTGCTGCGCTTAATGACACATCGACAACAGGGCGCACCGTGGCTCTGATGCAAACCAGCTTGAATATTTTAAAAGCAGCCGGGCAAGAAGATTTCTGCAAAAAACACGGCACAAAAATGGAAGCCATGCGCCTTTATGATGACAGCATCAGCGGGCAGGATCCTATTATCTCGGAATTTGAGGCCTTTGATATCGGCTTGCCTTACTTTAGCATGAACATCCCTAACAACCCGCTGCGCGCCAAACTATACGAAGATATCAAAGCATCGCAAAACGTCACCATTCACGAAAACAGAAAACTCCGTGACATTACTCAAAACGCCGCATCGGGTATTAAAGCAACACTTGATAACGATGAGACAATTGAAGCACAGTTAATCGTCGGATCTGACGGGCGTGAATCCTTGGTTAGAAAACTGGCGCATATTAAAACGACCCGCAAAATGTACGGACAAACCGCCATCACATTGGTCATCAACCATTCAAAGTCCCACCAGAATATCTCGACAGAGTTTCATCGCCCGGGCGGGCCGTTTGCCATCGTCCCGATGAAAGGAAATCAATCCAGCATCGTTTGGGTAGAAAATAGTGATAAAGCAGATGAGCTGTTAAAATTGCCCAAAAAGGCATTTGAAAGCACACTTCAAGACGCGACCAAAGGCCTTTTAGGGGCAATCAACATGGAAACAACACCCGAAGGGTGGCCTTTATGCTCCATCAAAGCCAAATCATTAACGGCAGAGCGCATTGCCCTCATTGCGGAAGCCGCGCACGTTATGTCGCCAATAACCGCGCAAGGGTTAAACCTGTCATTGCGCGATGTTGCGACATTGGCAGAAACCGTGATTGATACATTACGCGTTGGTGAGGATATCGGAAAACAAGCAACACTCAAAACCTATGAATCACGACGCAGAGCGGATATAGGCACGCGCACATTCGGTGTAGACACACTGAATAATTTGGTACGCACAGACCGCGCCCCAATTAAAGACATACGCCGCATTGGCTTGAAAATGGTTGATAAATTCAGCCCGCTTAAGATGCTGGCTATGCAGCACGGCCTCGCGCCGAAACTCGATCAGGGGCGCCTGGCATCAGGGGAACCACTATAACTTCAAAACCCGCGCCAGCGTCAAGACATGCACTTTCTGCGCGCCGTTCTCTTTTAAAATAACGCTGCACTCTTTTACCGTTGCCCCCGTTGTGTAAACATCATCGATCAACACGATAACCTTCCCCTTTATCATATCCTTGAATTTCGGATGTATATCGAACGCTTTTTTTACGTTTTTTTGTCGCTCCTCAAGGCTTAGATGCCCTTGACTAACCGTTGCCCTTACCCTTCGCATAGCATCAGCAAGATGCGGGATATCGGTTTTTTTAGATAAGTCATGCGCAATCAACGCCGCCTGATTATATCGCCGCAAAATCAAACGATAAGGATGCAACGGCACGGGAATAAGAAAATCTGCCTCGGCCAACACCTCCGCCCCGAATTTTTGCAACCAAGGGATAAAACTGCGCACCACATGGGTTTTATCGCCGTGCTTGAACCCTAAAATCAAATCCCTGCTGGTATCATTATATATAAGCGCAGAACGCGACAAATCATAAGGAGGCGGGCCATCGATACAGCTCATACATATTGATCCGCTTTCAAATTCAAACGGAATTCCGCATGTTCGACAAAAAGGTTCGGATATAAATTGAAGATCCGCCCAAGCAGATGCAGAAATCATTCCCTGTACGTCAACAACCTCGCCGGTTACAGAACAACGCGGGGGAAGAATTAAATCCACCCCTGCGCGAACAATAGACTGCATGTGCATGTACTTTTTCTTCATTTTTTTAAGGTACAATTAGTCCGGATATTATCCAACGATAGTTTTTGCATAAAAGCATCGTATAGATATATGATGTAAAGTCTTGGAAATAATATAAAAAGACGATATAAAGCGGGTGAAATTAGGGGTAATGCACATAGATGGCATCAGAAAATAAAGACATTGATGATATTTTAGGTGAAGAAACGCGCGTCGATTACATCGAAGAGCGTAATTTTCTGTTGCAAGAAATCCCCTATGCCACAGTCCGCAGAGCTTGGTTTACCCTATCACATCTTCTGTTAGACGAAGGTTCAAAAGTTGTGGATTTGGGGTGTGAGGATGGCACATTAACCTATGCCATGGCTGCGCTAAACCCGAAGGTAAAGTTCATTGGCGTTGACAAAAGTAAACGTGTCATTCGCGAAGCAAAACAAAAATATCAGCTCCATAATCTGGAATATAAAGTCGGTGATGTTTCAGGTGAAATTTTCGATGAAAACAGCCTTGATGCTGTAATCAACTCTTTTACACTCCATCAGGTTTATTCCAATTCACGATACAACCAGCGTATCGTCAGTGACACGCTTCGTAAGCAATTTTCGATGCTCAAAGAAGACGGCATCATGTTTATTCGTGACTACGCAAAGCCTGACGCCGACGAATATGTGCTCATGGAAATGCATGACAAAGACAGCGCAAGCGAAGAGCTTGCGGATTTATCTGAGGCAGATTTACTCGTTTGGTATTCTGAACATGCCCAACCTAAACAAGATCCGGGATGCGGTGGATTTTTCCTGGAAGAACTCCCTCCTCGCTTTCCGCGCACACGCCTGTTCCGCTTGCCCTACAAATGGGCCTATGAATTCATCATGCGCAAAGATGATCGCGACTTGTGGGAGCAAGAGTTACCTTTTGAATATACGGTATTCACGGTTGATGAATTCAGGCACGAATTAAGCGGGATGGGCGCACAAATGCTGTATTCCGCCCCGCATTGGGATGAAGAGCATATCCGCCGCCACTTTGAGGGGCATTTCCGCCTTATGCGCAATAATGGTGACATCATCAGCGATCCACCAACAAGCTTCATTGCCATCGCCAGAAAAAGGCCCGAAAAAAGCAGCCTGTTTGTTAAAGAGCGCCGCATTGCCTATGATGAGGAAGGTGATCTGGAAATAAAAACGCTCCGCGATCAGAAAAACGGAGAAATCCTTGATGTTGTCACACGCGGGATGGAATTTGCCGAAATCCTACCCTATCGCACAGATGACGAAGGCAGGCTGTATGTTTACCTGCATGACGGCATTATTCGCGGCATTAGTAACGCCATCAGCCGAAGCGGTCATAATATTGACGGGCGCGAATGGTCATCACACATGACTGAGGCCATTTCGGTTGAAAACAGACGCATATTGGATCTGGAAGAAATTGACGCAAACAATACACGCCAATTCGTCAAAAGCTATATTGGCTTAACAACAAAAAGCGGTGCAATCATTGAAAAAGGGGCATTTTATTATCCTGACCCTAACTATATCGATGAACGGGTTAACACCTATTTTATTGAGATAAACGAAGACAAGAAGAAACGCTTTGCGCCAAAACGCCGCATTTTAGAGGCACATGACTTCAAAGAAAAAGGTGTTATTCGAGAATTTAACGCGCAGAATATTCTAGATGCCATCACCGCAGGTGTGATCCCGAATGCGCGGCTGGAATTGCAAATCTTATCCCTGATGCAGCATGTCGGAATTAAAGCAGAGAATTGGGTCAGAAAAGAAATTGCCGTTGCCAGAGGTGAAATCTCACAAACTTTTGACGTGAGAGAATTTATGCGCCAAGCAAGCCATAGTGATAAGCGCTTTAAAGAGGTTAAAGGCTCTGCCGGACAACTGCGCGCTATTAATTCTATCTTTGTTGAAGAAGGCCATAGTCAGGGCGGTAAAGCAGGCATCTCAAACGAAACAATAGATTTTGTACTCTCTGACGATAAAACCATAAACACGGCGGTATGCCTACCTATTACAAGCAGCATGAAAAAAGACCTGTACGCAGGATTTACCGTAAAACACATGCCTGTGCCACAGCGTTATGAAGGGAACGGGCTGAGCCTGAGCGTACCGCAATTCAACATCCCGAAAGAAATCAAAGATTACCGTACCCTAAAACAATTTATCGCGGAAAAATTCGGGGTTACCCCGAACATGGTGATAAAACTGGGTGAGAGTTATTTCACACATGTTGGTATAACGCCGCACCGCATTCACCCCTTTGCGATTGCCGCGCCGCCTGACGCCTTCAAAGATCCGAATACGCGCTTTATGCCGATGTATCAATATATGATCCTTTGGCGCTCCCTTTCTAAAGAGCAGCACTTTATGACGACGATCGCGCGCGCATACATGAAAATGCCTGAGCACATAAAGCTTGAGGCCAAACGGAATGTGAAAGCCATCGTCAAAAATATATTCCAAGCTGCGCAACCTGATTGGTCATTGCCGATTTCAATTGAGCAAAGCCATGAAGAAATCATGAACGCCAAAAAGTCTAAAGCCGAGAAAGACGATGAAGCAATTTTGAAGGACGATGATAAATCAAAGAAAAAGAAGAAACGTTCAAAGAAAACAGACCATAAAAAGCCAAAGATAAAAGACGTGATCGAAAACAGCGCCGATCACGAAGAAGAGTCAAACGACCAAACAATAGATCTTATCAATGACTTCCGCGGAGAACTTGAGGAGCTTCGCAAGGTTCTTGAGGATGATAGAAACGATTCAAAACCAGAGCCGGAAGAATGGTAAAACCTCAAACAAAAACTTCTGACATTCTTGTCTTTGACCGCGATCTTGTGAAACATAACCGCGAAAGATGCGCAAAAAACTTCAATGAATATGACTTCCTGTTTTCGCATGTAAAACAAATACTTGAAGACAGACTCTATGATATAAACAGAGAGTTTAATACCGGCCTGCAAATCGGGTCGCGCGGTTGCGTAAATACAAAGACACATAAGAAAATAGATACCCTCTTCACCTGTGACCTGACAAAAGCCCCCTTAAGCGCGGAAGTAGAAAACTATATTCAGGCTTCGGAAGAATTCCTGCCCATAAAACCCAAAAGCCTGGACCTGATCATCAGTAATTTAAACCTGCACACCGTCAACGACCTGCCGGGTGCATTATTGCAAATAAAGCAGTCACTTAAAGATGATGGTTTATTTATCGCATCAATGATTGGCGGGGAAACACTTCATGAATTACGCACAATCATGACTGAGATTGAGCTTAAAATGCATGGAGGGATTAGTCCGCGCATCTCCCCGTTTGCCGATAAGCAGCAAATGGGCGACCTGCTGCAACGCGCAGGATTCGCATTACCGGTTGTAGATTCTGAAATAATAACAGTGACTTACGACAATGTTTTCAAACTATTTCGTGACCTGAGAGGGATGGGAGAAAATAACGCCATCATTGAAAGAAGTAAGAACTTCACTAGCCGCTCTTTCTTTATGGATGTCGCAAAAGCATATCACGAACAATTTGCAGAGGCCGACGGACGCATCGTTGCAACATTCGAAATCATATTCCTTCTTGGATGGGCGCCCCATGAATCACAACAAAAACCCTTGCGCCCGGGAAGCGCAGAGCACAGACTGGCTGATGTGCTTAACACCACCGAAATCAAAACAGGAGATAAAGCAAAACCATGATCACTGTCGAGATTATCCCAATCATTGAAACCAATCAAAATTACGCCTACCTTATACAAACCGACTGCGGAAAAGTCGCGGTTTTAGACCCGGGCGAAGCCGATCCGATTATTGATATATTGGAACAAAAGAACATCACGCCTGACTATATCCTTATCACCCATCACCATTGGGATCATGTGAATGGCATACCTAAGATCAAAAAGAAATATGATTGCCCCGTTGTCATCCCCAAGGCCGAAGAAAGCAAAATAAAATACGGTGACATTACATTAAATGACGGTGATGTATTTGAATTGGGGGAAGAAAAAGCGCACATCATACTGACACCCGGCCATACGGCAGGCGGTATTTGTTATTATTTTCCCGACAGCAATATCGTCTTTACGGGTGACACCCTATTCTCTCTTGGTTGCGGACGCCTTTTCGAAGGCACGGCAGAGGATATGTTTACATCATTTGAAAAGCTTAAAAAACTGCCTGATGGAACATTGGTCTATTGTGGCCATGAATACACCAGAGCCAATGCAGGATTTTGCCTAAGTGTTGCACCCGATAACGCCGCATTAAAACAACGCATTGCCGAGGTTAAAACATTGCGCGCAGAAAATAAGCCGACCCTACCGACAACGATCGGCATAGAAAAGAAAACCAACGTATTTATGCAAACAAAAACGGCGCAAGAATTTGGTGATTTGCGCCGTAAGAAAGATAATTTTTAAAAAGTAAGACTTAACTGCTTTTCTTGCTTGTACGCTTACGTCTTGGCTTACTGCTTTGAACGACAGGACCACCTTGACTATCATCACTTCCCTCAAGGATAGTACCGCTATCGCCCTTACTGTTTGAACGATGTGCAGGGATAGGAATGGGCTTTGACGTCATTTGATCACGTTCACTAATGGCCAATTCAATCTCCAAACGAGAAGAAACCTTGCGTAATTCATGAATTGCAGAGTGCAATTCCTCTTGAGCCTTAGAATCTTTCTTTTTCCCTTCCCAGGCAGAAAATGCCTCAAGACAGGTTTGTGAAGCTTCTTTTAAACGCGTTGCAATATCTTCCATTTAAGGCTCCTTTAATACTAATACATACTCACATTCAGCGAAGACAACACTCTATCGATTTGCGCGTTAGGACGCAAGCCAATCAAAAGATAATTACGGTTATCCGTTGCCAAAAACCGTGTTGATTTGCTGGCCGACTTTGATAAACGTTGTGCGCTTTGACAGTTCCTTTAATTGACGCGCCCCAACATACGTACAAGCGGAACGAACACCGCCGAGAATATCCTGAATTGACTGCGATACATCACCGCGATATGGAATTTTTACGGTCTTACCTTCGCTTGCACGGTATTCCGCAACGCCGCCTTTATGCTTTTTCATCGCCGTGTCACTGCTCATACCATAAAAAGCGAGATACTTTTCACCATTCTCTTCGATTAATGTTTGCTCTGCCTGATCATGACCGGCCAACATCCCGCCAAGCATCACAAAATCAGCGCCCGCACCAAAGGCTTTTGCGATATCCCCGGGAACAGTGCAACCGCCATCTGCGCAAATCAAACCACCCAAGCCATGCGCTGCATCCGCACATTCAATAATCGCAGAGAGCTGCGGATAACCAACCCCCGTCATTTTACGGGTCGTACACACACTGCCCGGCCCAATCCCTACTTTCACAACATCTACGCCTGATAAAATCAGCTCCTCCACCATTTCACCGGTCACAACATTACCCGCCATGATGGTTAGTTTCGGGAATTTTTCGCGGATTGTTTTCACAAAATCAACGAAATGCTCACTATAGCCATTGGCAACATCCACACATAATTTATCAATGGCGTCAGGGCGCTCCTTCATAAATGCTTCTAATTTTTCCTGATCCGCCTGCACCATACCGATGCTGTACCATGCATTATCGCAGCCGTTTTCATCAAAAAACGTATTTAGCGCATCAAGTTCATAATGCTTATGCAATGCCACGCTCATAACGGAATCTTGTTCTTTAAAGGCTTTTGCCATCGCCATCGTTCCGACACCATCCATATTCGCGGCAACAATCGGCACACCATGATAGTCACGCCCGCTCCACTTAAATGTAAATTTGCGCGTGATATCAACATCCTTGCGTGAGCGCAAAGTCGAACGCTTTGGGCGAATAAGAACGTCTTTAAAATCAAGTTTGGTGTCGTTTTCAATACGCATAGATAGTCCTATATGTGAGTGTTATTATTTAAAAAAGGCGTTGGCCGCTTCGCTAGATGCTTTTTTCTGCGAAATATCAACCTCGACCCGCTTAATTTCATCCTTGAGCGCTACAATATACTCATCCAATTCGGCGACAGAAAGCCCCTCCAAATTACGTGGAAATTCGCCCGTCTTTGCTTTGGGAAGATCATCATCAAACATGGCTAAAACTCCTGATTATTCATTATAGCACACCCATCAAATCACAGATGTGAAGAGTAGAATTATATCATCTTAAAAGCAATCCATATATGAAATGCTAACAGATAGAAAAAAAACTGGTATTTCATGAAAAAATTGCTTATAAAGTGCAGGTTCCCTAAACATTTTTGAATAAAATAAACATTGAACCAAGGGACAGGTTCTATGACCCCATAATTTTGGAAATTTTTTTAAGGAGACCAAAATGGCGAAGGCCGCACAGCAAAGCGCACAATTATTGATGCCAAAAGCAACATCCGTATGGTTGATTGAGAATACTGCGCTTACATTCAGACAGATTGCCGAATTTACAGGCATCACAGAGATTGAAGTTGAAGCACTTGCAAACGAAGAAATTGGCAAGGGTTTGGTCGGCAGAGATCCTATTGATTATGGTGAGCTTACTCAAGACGAATTAGATCGTTGTGAATCTGACCCGGCGGCATCCTTAAAAATCGCGAAACGTGACCTTCCTGCGGCAAAAGTTCGATCCAAGGGTCCACGTTACACCCCTGTTTCAAAGCGCGGTGATAAGCCGGATGCTATTGCTTACATTCTAAAGCATAATGCAGAAATTTCTGATGCTCAAATTTGCAAATTGGTTGGTACGACAAAACCGACAATCAATGCCATCCGTGAGCGCACGCACCCAAATACATCAACATTGCGTCCGCGCCACCCTGCAGAACTTGGCCTATGCACATATCAAGAATTTGAAAAAGCATATCACAAAGGTTTGAAAGCAGCGGGTAAAGACCCCGAAGCGGTAAAGGCACAAAAAGAAGCAGAACTTCAGGAAAGCCTTAACAAACCACAAGAAGATGAAACAAGCGGATCATCTCAATCAGGTGGTTTTGACTTTTCAAACTTCATGCCTGATGCACTTGGCACGCCTTCATCAGACGATGATGAGCAAGATGATTCAGAAAAAACAGCCTCTGATTTATTCTAGATAATAAAAGAATATGAAAAAAGCCGGATCAAAAGATCCGGCTTTTATGTTTTTAGTAGTACATTATCGGGTTAATTAATGTCTTACTGGCCAACGGCCACGCGTTCTTCTGCGGCTATTTTCTCCTTAACCAACAATTTCTCCTTTTTTAGCTGGCTAAGATAGAAATCCGGGGTTGATAATTTTTTACGCGCTTCCTCAATTTCATGAGAAAGAGCCGAATGCTTCTCCTTCAAGGCTTCAATACGTGAGTTTAATACGGAAACTTCAGATACTGTCGTTAAAGACATGCGACCTCCTTGTCAGTATTTTGGTTATATCTTCAGGATAACTGGAAAATAAACTATAAATCAAAAAAATCTCATTCGTTTAACAATAACAAAACCTTAGCAACTCAAGGTTTTACATAAGATAAAAATGATATAATTACTATTGATTCGAGATAGGAATTAAAACCCTGCTCCGGGTGATTTTAAATATTCAATCTCTTCTTTGGTGCTCTCACGCCCGATTATCACGTTTCGATGTGGAAACCTGCCATATTCCTCGATCACTTCTTTATGACGCATCGCATAATCATAGCTAAGCGGCTCCTCCTCTTGCATTTGCTCAAACAATGATACACAGCGATTTTGTTCATCTATATTCTCGCTATGCATAAAGGGCATATACAAAAATTTACGTTTTACCGTCGGCAAAAGCATATCATACCCACGGTGCAATGCCTCCTTTGAGATAAGCAATGCTTTTTTATCTGTTTCAAAGGCTTTCGGAGAATCTCTAAACATATTTCTCGGAAATTGATCCAAAACCAGACACAACGCCAATGACCCGTCCGCATCTTTAGTCCAATCTGCGCATAAATCTTTTTTCGCCATATCATAGGTCACAGAAAATCGTTCCGTGATTTCACGATCAAAGCTCTCATCTTTTTGAAACCACTGTTGTGGCTGAGTTTCCTCAAACCAAAACTTTAAAACTTCTTGTTTCGTATCCCTCAAATATCCCTCTCCCGTAAAAAAAGACAAACGCGCCAACAAATGCAGGCGCGCTTATAATCATTTTAAAATGTTGGCTGAACACATGTTTAATGTGCGTTTGCCCAGACTTTCTTTTTCACACGATACATAATGATCGCAAATATGAATAAGAACATTAGCACTCTAAAACCTGCTTGCTTACGCGCTTCCATATGCGGATCAGCAGCAAACATCAAGAATTGAACCAAATCGCGCGAATATTGGTCAACTGTTTCAGGTGTGCCGTCTTCATACCCAACCTGCCCATCTGAAAGTGGTGGTGCCATAGATATATTATGGCCGGCAAAATACTTATTCCAATATTTACCGTCAACAACCTCAACACCAGCCGGTGGTTCTTGATAGCCGGTTAACAAAGCATACACATAGTTAGGCCCGTTGGCACGCGCCTTTGTGATCAATGACAAGTCCGGAGGAATCGCACCGCCATTCGCATAAGCTGCGGCCTTCGAATTTGCAAAAGGTGATGGCAAAGGGTCACTTGGCAGGCGAACACGCTCAAACATATCACCTTCATCATTTGGGCCATCTTCGATGGTGTATTCAGATGCAATATTCTTGATTTGTGACTCATCATAGCCAAGAGCTTCAAGATTACGGAAGTAGACACGCTTCATGCTGTGACATGCGGCGCACACTTCGCGGTAAACCTTATACCCTCTTTGCATTGCCGCTTTATCGTATTGACCGAAAGGCCCGCTAAAGCTCCATTGCTGGGACGGTGGATGCGGTGCATCTCCCGCAGCCGACGCAATATTTGGCGCTCCGATAATTACAACTGCGGCTGTCAAAATTAAGTGTTTGAATGACATGATCTTATGCCCCCGCCTTTTTTTGTTTGTCTAATACGGCCTGATGAATAGATACCGGCAACTCTTTCGCCTTTTCAAAGCGGCTAAGTAGCGGCAATAAAATCAGGAAGAAGAAGAAGTAAAACCCAGTGAAGAGCTGTGCCACCATTGTGTTATCAAGCTTTAACATGGTCGGCTCATGCGCAGCAGCTTCGCCGTGCGCTCCATGAGCACCATGAGAGGCAGCTTCACAGACATCAGCACTATCGATACAGAAAGAAAGGTACACTTTATCAGGAGCTTGCGACCCTGCATATCCAAGTATGAAAACACTAATCGTGAACACAATCATTGAAAGGCGGAACAACGGACGGAACTTAGCCGAACGCACCGGATGATTATCAAGCCATGGCATAATAACCAACAAACCGATTGAACCAAACATTGCAAGCACACCACCCAGTTTCGCAGAGATTGGTGCAACTTCTGCAGCTGTCAGAGGGATACCCCACTGTTGGTTTGCATCCGCAGCCAAACCAAACAGCGCAAGTCCACCACCAATGATTAGCAGTAGAGCACCCTGTGCTTTGCTTAGGTTCTTCGGTTCATGTCTCCAGATAAACTCAACCAAGAAGCCAAACAGCAGAACCAAGCCGGCAATCATATAAAGATTAATGTTAAACGTAACCGCACGCAAAATCGCATAGAAAGGCAGGAAATAC
This sequence comes from Alcanivorax sp., assembly GCA_051967755.1. Classification (GTDB taxonomy): domain Bacteria; phylum Pseudomonadota; class Alphaproteobacteria; order Micavibrionales; family Micavibrionaceae; genus UBA1672. The sequence continues at coordinate 93,137 of JBQDYD010000003.1, read as the reverse complement.
CATTCAGGCACAATGTGCGGAGGCGTCACCAACGGATTGGCGGGAATATAGTTATCCGGGTGCCCCAATGAATCAGGCATGTAGAAAATAAACACACAGTAAACAATCAAGAACACCAACAGACCGAATAAGTCCTTATATGTATAATACGGGTTAAACGGCAATGTATCTTGCGGCCCCTTCACATCAATACCAAGCGGGTTATTTGAACCTGTCACATGCAGCGCCCAGATGTGCAAAAACACAACGGCAAAAATCACAAACGGTAAGAGGTAATGCAGCGCAAAGAAACGCGTTAATGTTGGGTTATCAACCGCAAATCCACCCCACAGCAATGTCACGATACTATCGCCGACAAACGGTATAGCAGAGAACAGGTTTGTGATAACTGTCGCGCCCCAAAGGCTCATCTGACCCCACGGAAGAACATAGCCAATAAAGGCTGTTGCCATCATAAGAAGGAAAATAACGACACCTAAGATCCACAGCAATTCGCGCGGACGCTTATAAGAACCATAATACATACCGCGGAAAATATGGATATAAACAGCGATAAAGAAGAACGACGCACCATTCATGTGAATGTTACGCAATAACCAACCGCCATTAACATCGCGCGTTATGCGCTCAACACTATCGAAAGCCAGCTTCGTATCTGCCGTGTAATGCATCGCGAGAATAATCCCTGTCAGGATCATCGTCACCAGCATGAACATGGCAATCGCGCCAAAATTCCAAAAATAGTTGAAATTGCGTGGTGTCGGGAATACGCCGTATTCTTTATCCAACATCGTAAAAATAGGTAGTCTGGAATCAATCCATTCAATCACCGGATTGTCAAACTCTTCGCGTGGTCCGCTTCCCATCCTTAATAATCCTTATCCAATTTTTATTACTGTATCACTAACAAATTCATATGGTGGCACCGGCAAGTTTTTAGGTGCGGGCCCCTTACGAATACGGCCTGATGTATCATAGTGAGAACCATGACACGGACAGAGCCAACCACCAAAGTCGCCGCGTGCCTCTGTTGGCTTTTGACCGACAGGAACACAACCAAGGTGGGTACAAATGCCGATTGTCACAAGCCATTCAGGCTTTTGAACACGATCAGCGTCACTCTGCTTATCTGACAAACTTTGCACATCGACATCTTCTGCTTCTTCTATTTCTTCCGGTGTGCGATGACGAATAAAGACTGGCTTTCCCTGCCACATTACTGTCTTTGCTTCACCCTTAGGAATATCACTGATATTGACCTCAACCGTTGCCAAAGCCAACGTATCCTTAGCGGGATTAAGAGAGTTAATCATAGGCAAGAGTGCAAAAACGCCCCCTATACCACCAAACGCGGCAGCGAGGAGTTGCATGAAATCTCTACGCGTTTCCCCGTCATGTCCTTTAGTTGTTTTCGTTTCGGCTGACATTTTCGCCTGAACCTCATAATAAAATTGTAGAAAGATAATCTTTTGAAACAGTCTTTTAGTCTTCTCTTTATAATAGATCAAGCCCCTGCTGACCAGTCTTGCAAAAGAAAATTGTTTTTTTATCCGAAAAGTATTAGAAACAGCCCCGTACACGAAGGAATAAAAATTTGAAAATCGCATTATATCAACCAGATATCCCGCAGAATTGCGGCGCCATGATTAGATTGTGCGCATGCATGGGAGTGGAACTGGACATTATCGAGCCTTGCGGATTTATCTGGAATAAGTCCAAAATTCGTAAATCTGCCCTCGATTATTACGACAAAATCACAATAACACGCCACGAGTCGTGGAAAAATTTCCATGTAACGCATAATAAAAACAGGCGAATAATTCTAATGACTACGAAAGCGGCACAACCATACACCTCTTTCACGTTTCAAGAAGATGATATTTTATTAGCCGGCCGCGAAAGCGCAGGCGTACCTGATGAAGTACATAACAGCGTTGACGGAGCCATCTATATCCCGATGCAAAACGGTCTGCGCTCTTTAAATATAGTGAATGCAACATCTATGATACTAGGCGAAGCCCTAAGACAAACGAAAGCTTAAGAAATGGAACGCATCGTGCAAAAATTAGAAAATCTTACACTGAATGATAAAAAAGCAATCGCCGCAGAGTGGTTTAAAAACCTCCAAGATCAAATATGCACAGCATTCGAAGAGATTGAGGATGAACTCACCGGAACAGAAAAAGCATCCCTTCCCGCCGGTCGTTTTGAAAAAACACCTTGGACACGCGAAAAATCAGGTGAGCCAAATGAATCGGGTTCTGTTCTTCATGGCGGCGGCATAATGAGCATCATGCGCGGACGCGTATTCGAAAAGGTCGGGGTTAACTTTTCACAAGTACACGGTACATTTTCCGAGCAATTTGCCAAACAGATTCCGGGCGCAGAAGAAAGCAACGGAGCGTTTTGGGCATCAGGCATATCACTGGTTGCGCACATGCAATCGCCGCTTATCCCTGCCGTACATATGAATACACGCATGATTGCCACCTCAAAAAGCTGGTTCGGCGGAGGTGCAGATCTAACGCCGATGTACCCGAATGAGCAAGACACAAAAGATTTCCATGCCGCGTTTAAGACATGCTGTGATCAGCATGACCCAGCCTATTACCCTGAGTTCAAAGAATGGTGTGACCGGTATTTCTACCTTCCGCACCGTAAAGAACCAAGGGGAATCGGGGGGATCTTCTATGACTATCTGGATCGCAAAAGTTGGGAAGATAACTTTATTTTCACACAAGACGTCGGCATGACATTCAAGAAAGTCTATAGTGACATTGTGCGTCGTTCATTAAACAAAGAGTGGACAGAAGAACAACGCGAACATCAACTGGTAAAACGCGGACGTTACGTTGAATTTAACCTGCTTTATGACCGCGGGACACAGTTCGGGTTAAAAACAGGTGGCAACACAGAGGCCATACTAATGTCCATGCCCCCGGAAGCAAAATGGCCCTAAGCCGATTTTCTTTACTTTTTATATGACAAACCCGTATTATACAGAAAAAATAATTACGGGTTTTGTTGTAAGTGGACGGATCACAAAGGAAATATCTGGCATCATACATGATTGATGCATGGCGCAGGCGTCAGGATGAGGATCTGCATGCGCAGGTTTATCATGACCCGATTTGCGAGAGCCCGGAAGTCACTTTTCAATTTGAACAAAGCACGCAAATTCATAGATTCGCCTTTGGTAACACACCGTTTAATTCAACTGAGGCCGATGCGATGATGAATGATAAATGGCGTTTTTATGAGACCACAAATGATGCGCTTAGATTTCCCTATACCGATGCCATTGCAAAAAAATCGAACCAAAGCGATGCAGACATTGCAAAGGACATAAAAGCCAAAATCAACGACCCGGAACACGTTTTCAGCCTTCCTATCGTTTTAAAACCAAATAACGGCTCGCTCTCTCAAGATGTCTTTATTGTGGATGATGAAGAAAAGTTAACGCAAGCAATCCATACGATCAGGCAAAATCGCGACAGGGGCGATAAAATGTTGGTGCAGCAATATATGGGCGATGAGAATGGCCCCTACCCTGAGGTTAGGGCAATTTGTTTAGATGGCGAAAGCCAAATCGTATATACAAAGAATGTTGAACATGCAACGCCGGGAAGCCGCGCCAACCCAAGCTATTGGGCGGGGTCGCTTCCAGTAGAAGTCGAAGACCCGAAAATAATCGATCAAATTGACCGCATCGCATCGCATTTACACGAAGCGCATGACGTTCAATATGTTGCATTTGACCTAAAGGTCGACCGTAATGGCGGCGTATGGATTTTAGAAGCCAACAGCTCCCCCATGGGGCTGGAGCGCGTGGAACGTGAGATGAATAACGGACCGGAAAAAATCAGACAGCTTACCGATCGTATGATCGATAAAATCAAAAGTGATAGCACAACCACATCACACGATCGCAACGATCAAGCCTTGGAAATGGGCTAATTTTCTTTATCAGATGATTTCAAGACATCAGCAATCATATCCATAACTGCATTATCAGCGTCTTTAAATTCTTGCTTTTCTTGTTCCGATATCAACCATTCCTTCGGGTACGGATCAGGGGACTTCTTTTTATAATGTTTTTTATCCGTCATGGCTCAAGCCCTCCTCTTCTTTGTTATTTTCACCCTCAGACAAATCGAGCGTGCGATAAAATGTGCTGTTTCTATCTTTCAATAGATTTGAGATGCCATCATCAAAAGCCTGAACATCCAATGGGGGGCTCATAAGGGCGGCATGAAGGTCATCTTCCACACCCTCAACAACGTTTCTTCCACCACTTAAGCTTTCCTCCAATTTCACAAATTGTGATTTCTGTTCGGGGTCATGCCCATCCATCACAAGCGCAAGCACATAAAGCCCCTCTCTTGCGGTTAAAGTATCATAGCCAAGCCCCAATCGGTTTAGCGTACCTTCTAAATCCTTATAATCCGACCCGGGCAGATAATCACGCAACATCATATTCACATCTTCATTCGGGCTTAAGGTGGTCATAGTCGGATGAGACGTTAATGTGGTAACCCCCATCACATTCGTATCTCCGCCCATCTTTTTTAATAGGGAATAAATTGTTGTCACCATCGCGCCTGACTGCACATGCTCATCTGCGATTAAAACGTTTTTACCGCGCATTTGCTCCAGATCGTCTGTATCCATATATGCTTGGCGTGCAAGACGTTGTATCGGGTCACTGTAGACACGGCGGGTATCATTCAAGCGCAGGGCTGTTGCCATTTTAAAGGTAATGCCGTGGTCTTTATCAATAAGGTCCAGTTCATCATGCAAGGCATCAATCAGCATAAAATCATATGTCGGACTAAGGAAATTGTAAGACACCTGCCCTTCCTTCATGACGGAATTACGTAAAAGAAAAACTTCCTTGTCATCACGCCCCTGAACCTGATCATAGATATGCTGCGCCAGCTCCTCCACATGCGCGTCGGAAATAAGTTCACACACCACCTCTTGCGCCGCATTAATGCGGCTCATAATGATTTTTTCATCCGCATCATGACGCGGATCAACTTTTTCACCTGTTATCAGATCAACACCTTTTTTGGCGAAATGGCGCTTGCGGTGAATATCCTGTTCTTTGCCTTCCATTTTGGTCAAATCAGGCTTTTCAGAACAATGATAACTGCTGAATATGCGCACCTCATCGGCGGCGCTATATGGCTCTCTCACATGGTAATAGAATTTAGACGCAGCCTCATTTATTTTATGTGCTAAGTCTTCATCGTTTGACATTTTAAACCCTGTTTACACTCTGCTTTTTATTTTTTAGTACGTTAAATTACAGGGCGTAAAAATGCAAACTTATCGGCCTTTTCAACGGGACTGAAAGCCACCATCAATCCATTCCTGTTCAAGGCGTTTAAGCTCCCGCCCCATTTCAGGGCCTTCGGGAACTCCCTTCGCCTTTAAGTCATTACCCGAGACAGGAAAATCCGGAATATCCCATTCCTGAATTATCCCCAAAGCGGTAGGCGCATAGCCGTTCATGACACGGTCTTGCACCAGCTCAATCATCAGCGCTTGCGCCGTAATACTCCGCCCATACCTGTAAACACACTCCTTTACGGCCTGTTCACTTGAAAGGTCAGATAGGGTCAGTGCACCTTGCACGGCCTGCATGTCTTTGAGGAAAACTTTGGGGAAAAGTATAAGCCGCTCCATCATTTTAACGTTCGCCATATTCAAATTCGCGAAAACGAACAGCCTTGATGATAGCGCGCCAAGACCATATCTGGATTGGAAAGTGCAAAAATGCTCAAAGAATTCAGGATCGTAATCAGGGAAACAAAAAGACGACAAAACATCATGAGTAAACATGACATCAAGGACGTCATACGGTTTATCCGATGCGATAATCTTAAAAAATTCCTGTGTAATGCGTTCTTTTGACAGTTTTTCTATCGAACTTGCTGCCCTTTGGCATGCTTTCAGGCCGTTTTTATCAAATTCCTGCCCATAAATCGCCGAAAACCTGAAAAAACGTAAGATGCGCAAATGATCTTCTTCAATCCGCGCAGCAGGGTCACCGACAAACCGCACCAAGCGCGCATCAAGATCCTCGAGCCCCTGATGAAGCGGGTCATAAACATTCCCTGAGGGGTCTAATAAAAGGGTATTGATCGTAAAATCCCGACGTTCAGCATCCTCAACCCATGACTCTGTGAAGGAGACGACGGCATGCCGACCATCCGTTTCCTCATCCTTACGCAAAGTCGTGATTTCAAACACCATATCATCAATAACAGCCGTGACTGTACCGTGATCTATTCCTGTGGGAATGACTTTTGCGCCTTCCCTCTCCAGAATTTCTGCAACATGTTCGGGCGCAAGCGGAGTTGCAACATCATAATCCTCCACGTCTTTGCCAAGCAAAACATTACGCACACACCCACCAACAAAAAGGGCTTGCGGCTCATCCGCATCGACATGCCCCTGCAATGCAGTGAACAGCTTTTCAACCTGAGGGCTGCGCATCCAATCCTGCGCGACAATATGACGTTTAATTTCAAGGGACATTTTTAAATTTTGAGCATGCAATTCGTTTATATTTGCGTATTATACAATCTAAGACTTTTAAAGGAAGGATTTTATACTATGGCCTCTGCAAAGACAGACCTGAAAAACCCTGAATTTTTCGATGATGCGCACGCAAAAGTTAGCGCGGCCAAAAAAGAAATTTCAAAAGTAATTATCGGACAAGAACAAATTGTTGATCAAACCTTGATCACTCTTATCTCAGGCGGTCATGTTCTCCTTATTGGTGTACCCGGCTTGGCTAAAACATTATTGGTTGAAACCGTTGCAACTGTTCTAGGCCTTGGGTCAAACCGCGTCCAATGTACGCCTGACTTAATGCCCGCAGATATCCTCGGCTCAGAGGTTTTAGAACAAGACGCCAAAGGCAAACGCGCCTTCCGATTTATTGAAGGGCCTATTTTCACGCAGTTTTTCATGGCCGATGAAATTAACCGTGCATCCCCGCGAACACAATCTGCGCTTTTGCAGGCAATGCAGGAAAAAGAGGTCTCTGTCGCAGGCGTACCGCAGAAATTGCCCGAGCCTTTTCATGTTCTTGCGACACAAAACCCGATTGAGCAAGAGGGAACATACCCCCTCCCCGAGGCGCAGCTTGATAGATTCCTAATGCAAATCGACGTCACTTATCCTGATTACGATTCGGAGCGCGAGATTGTTTTAAGCACCACAACAAATATGAAAGCAAACGCGGACACCATTATGAACCCGCAAGACTTGATGGATATCCAGCATCTGGTCCGTGATATGCCCGTTGGTGACGGCATTGTTGATATGATCGTTGATTTGGTTCGTGCCTTACGCCCCGGTGAGCATGCCCATGATTTGGTAAATGAATATATTGCTTGGGCACCGGGCCCGAGAGGGTCACAGGGTTTGGCACTTGCCGTTCGCGCCCGCGCACTTTTACAAGGTCGCCCTGCCCCGCTAGAAGAAGATGTAATTGAATTGGCCGCGCCTGTTCTGCGTCATCGTATGGCACTGAATTTCAAAGCACGAACACAAGGCATACGCCTGGAAGACTTAATCGCCGAGATCGTGCATAGCTTATAAGATCGCTTGGATTGATGGGTATCTTGTCACATATAGAAAAGCTTCGTGATCGGGCAGAACAATCGGTTCTGTCATTGCCTGCGCTGATGATAAAATCAGAAACGCTCGCTGATAATATCATCCATGGTGAACATGCGCGCAAAAAGTCTGGAACAGGTGAGAAATTCTGGCAGTACCGAGAATATGACGCCTCTGACAGGCCGCAAGACATTGATTGGCGCCAATCAGCGAAGGGTGATCAGGTATTCATAAAGCAAAAAGAATGGCAAATAACCCGCAAAGTTTTTCTATGGTGTGCAGGTGGCCCATCGATGAGCTTTGCATCAAATGAAACGGCGTATTCAAAACAGGAATGTGCGCAGATTTTATCCCTTTCCTTGGCTTTACTGTTGAAAAAAGCAAAAGAGCAAATCGGTATCTATGGAGAAGAGCGCACAGGCCGCAGCGAAGAAACCATGGCAAAAATCACTGAGTTTCTGTTCCAACGCTCTGCGATTGACGAAACACTCCCCGATACAGAAAGTCTGAGCATGCCGCGCCATGCATTTTTTATCGGTGCAGGTGATTTTCTAAGGCCGATAGAAGAAATTGAGCGCTCATTCATCGCCCTAAGCAAACAAACACAAAGTGCGTTGATCATTCAGGTCCTTGATCCCACAGAGATTGACCTCTCCTATAACGGGCGCATCCGTTTCAAAGCCCCAAACGGTGATAAAGAAATCATCAACCATGTTGCGTCTGTAAGGCAGGCCTATCAAGAACGTATTATTGAGCATATAGAAACTGTCCGAAACCTAGCTGAGAGTTATCAATGGCATTACGTTTTTCATCGTACGGATAATGATATTGAAGTTACACTTCGTCAGATTTGGCAAATCTTAAGCATGGGAGAGCACGAGCAATGATCGCCTTTCTCTCGCAAATTGTTTTTATGCAGCCGATCATCCTGTCGGCGCTTCTTGCTTTGCCTGTCATTTGGTACATTTTACGGATTACGCCGCCTGCACCCAAAACCATATTCTTCCCTGCAACACGTTTTCTACATGGGCTTGTTTCAGAAGAACAAACACCGAGTAAGTCCCCTTGGTGGATTTTATTATTAAGGCTGTTACTCGCCGCTCTTATCATTATTGCAATGGCAAACCCTGTGATAAACCCCGCAGACTCCATCCCGGGCTATGGCCCTGTACGTATTATCATCGATAATAGTTGGGCAAGTGCACAAACATGGGATGAGCAACTAGACAGTGCGGAAGAAAGCATCACACAAGCCGCGAGAGAAGGTCGTGAAATTTATATTACACCTACGACAGCGGCATTAGGCGAAACAAAAATCAGGCAGTCAGGCCCGCTGAGCGAAGCTGATGCTCTTTCTATCATCAGAGGCCTAGCACCAAATCCTTGGCCTGCGGACTATACAATTTTAAAAGAAACGCTAGAGAATAACCGTGTCCGTAAATCCATACATAGCATCTGGCTATCGCACGGATTAGATGAAGGAAATATTCGTGAAGCACTTGCAATAGCCCAAAACCAAGGAAGCCTTAGCTACATCACCCCACCAACAGAACGCCTTCCACTTATTCTAAGGCCTAGTGCAAACGCCGCACAGAAGAATGATGATACCAACAAGCCTAAAATTAGTATTGATGTCGATACTGTTCGTAACGCCGCGATCAACACCCCTGTCACAGTAAGGGCGATGGCGGATAAAAACGATATTCTCGACGTTGGAAGCGACACCCTTAGCCACGAAGATCTGCCCCTTACAATATCATTCGATATCCTTGAGGACTTGGTCAGCAAAATCGCCCGATTTGAAATTAGCGGGCGACGTGGCGCTGGCGGGCTCTTCCTGTTAGATGATCAATATAAAAAGCGAAAAGTCGGGATTGCAGCCGCAGCAGATGCAGAGAGCTCCGCACCACTCATTGAAGCCAGCTATTACATTAAACGCGCACTGGAGCCTTTTTCACAAATTATCATCGCTGATCCTGTTAAATTAATAGAAGAAGATAAAGTCTCCGTTTTGATTTTACCTGACGTTGGTGCGATGCCGACTGACACTCTGAACACGATTGAAAATTGGGTCAAAGAAGGCGGATTACTCTTACGGTTTTCTGGCCCCAACCTTGCTGATTCAGGCAATGAACAATTTCTCTTGCCTGTGATGCTTCGCTCTGGCGGGCGGTCACTTTCAGGCTCCCTTTCATGGGATGCCCCCCAAAACATAGCGACATTTACAGAACAAAGCCCATATTATGGCCTGACCATTCCGGACGATATAAGCATCAAACAGCAAGTTTTGGCTGATCCGGAACAAGATTTAGATCAAAAAGTATGGGCACGCCTTAGTGATGGCACGCCTTTTATTACCGCTCGGCAACAGGATAAGGGCTTAATCGTTCTGATCCATACAACAGCAAACACAGATTGGTCTAACTTTTGCCTGTCAGGATTATACGTGTCTGTTCTAAAACGCACCGTCAGTTTGGCGGGTACAAGCGCCGTTACCGCCAGCCGCAATTTCACCACACTTGATCCGATCCTGATTATGGATGGGTATGGCGGATTAATGCCGCCACCGGCCGCTGTTCCTCCTTTATCCGCAGACAAAATGGACAATTTTATCCCTAACTCGCTAAATCCGCCCGGTATCTATGGTAACGGGCAAACACAATATGCCTTTAATTTAGGGGTAAACCTCCCCCCCTTACTTGCTCCGACGTCTTTGCCGACAGGTATTTTAACAACACAATATGAACAAGAATATGAGATCAGTATCATGCCCTATCTTTTATATGCGGCCCTAGGCCTGTTCTTAATAGATTGGATCATCATGATTATTATCGCCGGCAGTGGTGCGCTCCTGCTCCGCAAAATATCCTATGCCTCATTAACCCTGCTTGCTTTTATCCCCCTCTCTACTGCACAAGCAGATGAAACATCTGACATTACATATGCAGGTGCGTTTTATCTTGCCTATATTGAAACAGGCGATACGGAGCTCGATAACCTAACACGCCGCGGCCTTGAATCACTATCCGCGACCTTGCACAAAAGAACATCCGTAGAGCCGGAGGGCATAGCCAAGCTTAACCCTGAGACAGATACGCTGTCTTTTTTCCCGCTTATTTACTGGGCGATCAGTGACCGACAAAAGGTCTATTCCGATAAGGTCATGCAAAATATACAAAGCTATCTTGATCATGGCGGTACGATAATTTTTGATACGCGCGATCAAAACCGATCAACCTCCAGCATGGTCAACACAGACAATGCCAAGGCGTTACGACGTATTACGGCATCACTGAACATTCCACCAATTATTCCCGTACCGGATGATCATGTTTTGGGGCGCGCTTTTTACTTGCTTGATGAATATCCCGGCCGCTATAGCTCAGGCACCTTATGGGTCGAACGCTATAGCGCTAGCGGACGCGATAATGTCAGCTCAGTTCTTATCGGCAGTAATGATTGGGTGGGCTCATGGGCCGACTCTATGGGGGAGCGAAGCTTTAGCCGCTTTAACAATTCCCCGGATTCCCGCCAACGTGAAATGGCAATGCGATTTGGCGTTAACCTTGTTATGTACGCACTGACAGGAAATTACAAAGCCGATCAGGTACATATTCCGCACATATTAGAAAGGTTGGATCGATAATGGACACATCGCGTTTATCTACAACCTTACATTTCACACCATCAATTGATACGCAATGGCTGTGGGCTATAGGTGTTATCGGCATAGTGCTTCTGGCGCTGTCATTCCTGCGTTACAAACGCGGCATTGTTATGAGAGTGATTATGTTCGCTGCGTTTATTCTGGCATTATTGCAGCCCTCTCTTTTGCAAGAAGACCGCAACTACGTAAAGGATGTGGCGGTAATCGTCGTCGATCAAAGCACAAGCCAAAATTTCGAAAAACGAAAAGAAAGAACACAGGCCGCCCTGAGTTATCTTGAAAAAGAACTAAAACAGAGCAATTCATTTGAAACGCGGATCATAAACGCGCCCAAAAACGCAACATTAACCAACCGTACTGATCTGTTTGGTTCGCTTGATCAGGCTCTGACAGATGTCCCGCAAAAAAGGCGGGCGGGCGTGATCTTCTTAAGTGACGGACAAATCCACGATGTTCCTAAAAACGAAGCCCAATTTGACGCATACGGCCCGGTTCATGCCCTGCTCAGTGGCAAAAGAAATGAAAAAGACAGGCAAATTATTGTCACCCATGCCTCTGCATACGGGCTTGTGGGCAAAGAAATTACCGTTAAATACCGCATCGATGACACACGTAATATCGGACAAAGCAGAGCACATGTAACATTAAAGCTCCATGATGGGTCGCAGCGCAGTTTTGATGTGCCTGTTAACAAAGAGCAATCATTCAACATCCCTATTCAGCATCCCGGCCAGAATGTATTTTCACTGTCTGTCGCGGGGGTGAAAGATGAAATCACGCTTGCCAATAACAAGACAGCCATCCTTGTCAATGGTGTGCGGGATCGTCTGAAGGTACTTCTTGTATCCGGTATCCCACATTCGGGGGAACGCACATGGCGTGACTTGCTGACATCTGATCCGGGTGTCGACTTGGTACATTTTACAATCCTTAGAGAACCACAGAAATTTGACTACACCCCCAAACGGGAACTGTCACTGATTGCATTTCCGTTTCGTGAATTATTTGAAGTAAAACTCTATGATTTCGATCTGATTATTTTCGACCGTTACCGCGTGAACAACATCCTGCCTGACCGCTATTTTCACAATATTGTGCGATATGTTCGTGAAGGCGGCGCATTTTTAGAAGCAAGTGGCCCCGCATTTTCCAGCAGACGGTCCGTTTACGATACACCATTAGGGGAAATACTGCCCGCAAGCCCGACCGGGGATATAATAGAACATAAATACACCCCATCTGTAACAGAGATCGGACACCAGCATCCGGTGACCAAAAGTCTTATTTGGAAAAACAAAGCGCAAACCAAAGATGAAAAAGAAAATTGGGGGTCATGGCTTAGATATATTGATATCAAACAAAACCGTGGTGATGAACTGATGAAAGGTGCGGATAATAAGCCGCTGCTGATTTTGGATCGCGTGGGAGAAGGCCGCGTCGCACAATTATCAAGTGACCATATATGGCTCTGGTCTCGTGGGTACGAAGGGGGCGGGCCGCATGCAGAATTATTAAGGCGCATTGTTCATTGGCTTATGAAAGAGCCTGAATTGGATGAACGTGCCCTAACCGTGCGTGTTAACCAAGACACAATTACCGTTAAAAAACAGGGGTACGGTAAAAGCGAAGAAAATATCGCGATGACCCTGCCGAATGAGGAAACAGAATTAATCACCCTAAAGGCCGATAATGACGGAGTATTAACATATAAGTACAAAGCAGAAGAGCTGGGGATTTATGCATTTGAGGATGTAAACGGCACAAGAAAATTTGCCATTGTCGGAGACCTAAACCCACCCGAACTAAGTGGTGTGATCACCACAGATAAGCACCTGAAACCTCTGATCGATGCATCCGGGGGAACCACAATATGGTTGGATGATGTTCCCGCCCCCAAGGTCAGCGCGACATCAAATGCACGTCATTATGGTGGTTCTAACTGGCTGTCCCTTAAACAAAATAATGATTTCACCGTCACAGGTGTAAGAGATATTGCCCTGCTGCCGGAATGGATGACACTGCTGATACTTTTGTCGGTGCTTTTATTGATGTGGTGGAGAGAAGGGCAAAATCGTTAACAGACAAGCTAGACGTTTTCCAAATCTGTTGTGTTTTCTAAAATAGATTTAATTTGCGCGCCAAGAGCATTCTTACTCACGGGCTTACGCATCACCCCCTTAATTGCAGGGTGCCCTTCTATTATTCCCTGCATTTTCTCTTCGCTATATCCTGATATCAAAATAAACGGAATATTGGGCAAATCTTCATGAATTTGATTGACCATCTCCAGGCCGGTCATACGCGGCATATTATGATCCGTCACAACCAGATCATATCCTGACGGGTTTTCACGGATCATATCAAGCCCCTCTAATCCGCATGTCGCAGAAACAACGTCATACCCCAATCTTTCAATCATCTTGGTCACCATTGACCTGACATTTTCCTGATCCTCGACCAGCAAAATGTGCCCGTTCCCTTTGGCATCATCCCCGCCTTGCGATACATGCGCAGTATTTTGAATATCCTGCATAACCTCTTCATCCAACGGGAAATACAGGTCAAAGACAGTCCCCTTTCCTAAGGTGCTATCAATGGTTAGAAAACCGCTATGCGATACAAGAACGCCGTGAACAGTTGCCAAACCAAGGCCTGTCCCCTCATCCACAGGTTTTGTTGTAAAGAACGGCTCAAAAATATGCTCCATAATGACGCGGCTCATACCCGTTCCGGTGTCACGGATACTCAACTTAATATATTTATCATTCCGAGACACATGCCCAACAGATAAACGGCACCGCCCTGCTTCTAAATCTTCGATTTTAATTGTCGGGGTGTCATTTGGATCAGGCAAATGATCTTCAACAACACCCAGCACATTCAGAGCATTAACATCAGCGATATCCAAAAACACACCAAGCTCTCCGTGTGCCCCTTCAATTGCATCCATGCCGTTCACACACAGATTCATAACCAATTGCGATATTTGGGTCTGATTACCAAGAATAACAGCATGATCCGGCCCGATTTCACTATCCAGTATGATGGTTTTAGGCATTGTCGCTTTAATCATAGAAAGCGTTTCATTAACAGATTTCACGATGTCCACTGTGTCTTTAGTGCTGTCACTGCGTCTGGAGAACGCCAACATCTGATCTACAAGTTCTCTTGCTTGCAGACCTGCTTGTAAAATCTTCTCAGCGAATTCTTTTTGTTCACTTTGCTCTTCCAAATCATCAATCAAGAACTCCGCATATCCATTCATCGCAGCCAGAATGTTATTAAAGTCGTGCGCGATTCCGCCAGCTAGCCGCCCCACAGCTTCCATTTTTTGCGCTTGATAGAATTGGTCTTCTAACTGACGTTTCTCTTCTTCGGCATGTTTCTTATATGATGCATCTTGAACCGTTCCGATTAGCCCCCCATCAGGAAGGCGGGTTAACGACATTTCTGTATAGATGCTTGCACCATCATCACGATAGAGCTGAAAATCACCAACCCAAAACCCGTCCTCAAACAACTCCGGCAGAATGTCTTCTTCGATAATGTCATAATCTGAACGAGAGAAAACATCAGGCCATGACTTTCCAATCAAGCGATCCCTGCGAATGTCCGTAATCCCGGCAATATCACAAAAGGACTTGTTCAGAAAAACAATTTGATCATCGGCATCCATAATAAAAATACCGTCTCGGGCAACCTCTAACGCGGCCATTCTATTTTCAAGAAGAGCCAAGGTTTCCAATTTTTCTTTGTTTAAATCCTCAAGCCTTTGAACTTTATTCGTGTTTAACACGCTCAAGATAAAACCACATAACCCCAATGCGAACACCGACCAATACATCCAGCTTTCCTGGATTTGGAACTGGCTCCATAGATCACTTTGACTTTTATAATGCCCAAGCTGGCGCATCTCTATCGTGATTTCGCGGCGTGCCTCGATCAGATCGGCAGCACAATACAAAGACACCATTGAAAAAAGTAGGATAACCGCACCGGGTAAAAATTGAAAAAGTCTGCTTTTGAAAAAGCCTTTCATAGCGAGAGTCTCATGACTAAATAAATGAACATATTAATACGCATTAATTAGACTGGGATATCGGTACTATTCCCATCTCTTTGGCTTTAAGTGCTGCCTGAGTTCTATTCTTTGCGTTCAGTTTACGACAAACACCGCGTACATGCAATTTAACCGTCACCACCTGAACATCCAAAGCACGTGCGATTTCCTTATTAGAGGCACCATCGACCAAATAAGATAAAACTTCGCTTTCACGCGGTGTAAAAGCCGAAATTTGCGCTTGATTACGTGCGTTATCGGCATAAAAAGACGGCATATATCCGTCACCATCCTTAGGCACATATATATCGCCTGCAACAACCTTTTCTATTGCCTGCAACAGCGCCCGCCCGGATAACGTCTTGGGAAAATACCCTGCAGCACCTATTTCAAGCGCAGCATCGACATCTTTGCTCTCCGCAACCCCGGACATAAGGGCCATGCGTAACGCAGGATATCTCGCCTTTATTGATCTAAACCCCTCTAAGCCGTCCATTCCGGGCATACGTAAATCCAGAATAACAAGATCCATATCAGCATCTTTTTCAAGAAGTGACATCGCCTCATGAAAATCTTTTGCCAAAACGACATGCGAAGACGGATCAGCACGCTCTATATACTGAACCAACGCATCCCGAAAAAGGGTATGATCATCAGCTATCAATAGCCTCATAACGCATCTCCACACAATTGCCTTAAAACGACAAATGAAACGAAATAATATTTTAACACAAACAAAGTTAGAAGAAACTTAAAATGGAATAAAACAACATCTATAGATTGATATTATTGAGCATGAATAGCAACATGAAGTTGCTGCTTTGGTTTCGTTTGTATGCTCTTCAACCTCAATCTATATACGTATACCCCCTCCATTACACGCTGGACATAATTTCTGGTTTCATAAATTGGTATCATCTCAATCCAATCAATCAGATCAATCTCATCTTTTCTGGGATCACCGAATTCACGTATCCAGCGATCAACGCGCCCCGGGCCTGCATTATAGGCCGCAATAGCCAAAGGATAACTTCCGTTATAACGCTCTACCAGATTGGCTATATAATACGACCCTAACGTCATATTGTATTTTGGTTTTGAGGTGAGCCAACCACTTTTGTAAGGAAGGCTAACGCGTTTTGACATACTGCGGGCTGTTGCCGGCATTAATTGCATTAAACCACGCGCCCCTGCACCGCTTTGAGCATCAGGATCAAACATGCTTTCCTGACGTATTATCGCATGCACCAATGCCCATTCCGCATATTGAATATTTGCCAATTGATTCGTAATGGTCGGGTATGATTGCTTTGTTAGAAACAAACCGTTTCTCGTCGCGCGCTTTGCAATTTTAACGGCCATATTATAGTTGCCCTGGCCTGCCATCTTTTCCGCAGCAAAGCGATAGGCTTTCGGGCTTTCATCTGATTTCAAGAACGCAATAACAAAATCATTCGCAACATCCTGCCTGCCTATAGTTCTGAAAATCTCATAAGATTGCATAAGCTCTGACTTATCATATGCCTGCCTTTGGCTATGCGAAATATATGGCAAGCGCCTTTTAGGGAGTTGATCTTCCAAGGATAACGCAGCGGCGCCTAATTGCCCGTAGAATGTCGTTTGATATTGCGCGGCCTTTTCATACCACCCTTTGGCCATAGAATGCTGCCCCATATCACTTGCAGCGCGCCCCGCCCAATAGGCTGCGCGTGATTTACTAATCGGCATCTCTACCTGCGAATACAGGGCCGTAAAACGTTCATACGCTTCTGTCGGTTTATGAATAAAACGAAGCGCCATCCACCCCGCCAGCCACTGCGCCTGCGCATAGGCAAAGCCATCAGACTGCACATGCATTGCCGACAGTTCATATGCTTTTTGATACTCCCCCGCCTGCAATAATCCGCGCACTATAATATGGCGCTCTTGCCACCATTCTGCCGGGTTTTGAATTTTATCTGCATCCGGCGTTTGATACAAAATTTCAACAGCACCATCTGTCAATCCGCGTTTTCTGCGCCAACGCAACCGCTCGAATAAAAGCCCCGGATCAGATTGCAAGCTTTCAGGTACGGCATCAATTAACTCAGAAAGACCGCTGGAGCTGTTTTTAGATAACGCAATACGTGCTTTTGCCAATTCTTTATATCCATGCCCCAAAAGACCGGCCATCCCAAGTGCATTATTATAATCCTTACGCAATAACAGTGCATCAAAACGACGCTTATGTGCGTTGAGTGTTAGATACTCCTTATAATCACGAAAAATACGTTTTTGTTGATCTCTTGTAATTCTGGAACTCGCCCACCATTCCTCAATAAATTTTTGTGCCTTTTCAGTGTATCCGTTCACGATAAGGGCGCCGACATACCGCTCCATGCCATATGGCGTTTGCGGCCGGAAATCCTCATACCACGCAATCACCTCTTCATTAGACAATGTTTCGGGCATGACCCCCTCTGCACGTACCTTCATCCTTGATACATTCGGCCATTCAGGGTTTTGACGGATAAAATGAGACAGCTTTATGAACAGCTCATCTGTCCAATCCTCTTTTTTGGTCTTCTGCAAAACCATCCAAAGATATATTTTTGCCGCCAGCGGGTCTGCGCTTTGGGCTATTTTTTCCCTTGCGCTATCCCAGTGACCATCTTCGATCAGGCGCATGGCATCAACCGTTAATGCTTTTGCCTTATGCGTTTGCATCCTGTTAACGGGACTATCCTTTGCAAAAACCGGCGGGCATATCATAAAAACAGCAGCAAATAGGAGAAAAGCACAGATAAAGGCTGTGTAATTATTGCAAAAGCGCATTTCACGCGATACATTGATTGCCATTTTCATGACCCGAAAGAAAAGAGAAAGACAATGTTTCACGGATCTATTACCGCGCTGATCACACCATTTAAAAACGGCGAAATTGATTGGCCGTCTTTTGATAAATTGATTGAATGGCAAATTGAATGCGGCACGCATGCACTGGTTCCCTGTGGCACAACGGGGGAATCCCCGACCCTGTCTCATGATGAACATATGGCTATTGTTAAGCGTTGTGTTGATGTGGTCAAGAAAAGAATTCCGATTATTGCAGGAAGCGGTTCAAATTCCACAAGAGAAGCAATTGAGCTTACGCAGCACGCAAAAGATGCCGGCGCGGATGCTGCTCTTGTTGTGACACCATACTACAATAAGCCCACACAAGAGGGTATGTATGCGCATTATCATGCAATACACGAGGAAACCAATTTCCCGATTGTAATTTACAACATTCCGGGGCGTTGTGTCGTTGATATGGATGTATCAACCATGGCAAGACTTGCACAACTTCCGAATATTGTTGGCGTCAAAGATGCCGCAGGTGATTTGTCCCGACCACTTCAAACACGCCATGAAATCGGGCCGGATTTCTGCCAACTCTCGGGTGATGATATTACCGCCGCCGCGTTTCTGGCACAGGGCGGCGTAGGATGTATTTCCGTTGTATCCAATATCGCACCAAAAGAAAGCGCGGATATGCAAAATGCATGGCGTGCAGGTGATATAGAGACGTTCGAATCACTGCGTGATCGTTTAGTACCCCTCGCGCGTGACTTATTCTGTGAAAGCAACCCTGCCCCTGTTAAATATGCGGCAAAACTGCTTGGGATATGTGATGACGAGGTACGCTTACCGCTCCTGCCTGCATCAGGTGTTGCGCGCGCCAAGGTTGAGGATGCTCTAACCTACGCAAATCTAAAGTCGGTCAAAGCGGCATAAAGCAAAACTGTTATGAGTGCTAAAAACAAGAAAAGTAAAAAAGGCATTATTTCGACCGACCAGACCGTGGCCGATAACCGCCAAGCACGTTTTGAGTACGAACTGCATGATACATTTGATGCCGGTATTTCACTGGTGGGCACCGAAGTTAAATCCCTGCGCTATGGACAATGTAGCATCAAGGAATCTTATGTCGGCCCCAAAGATGGTGAGAT
This sequence comes from Alcanivorax sp., assembly GCA_051967755.1. Lineage (GTDB taxonomy): Bacteria > Pseudomonadota > Alphaproteobacteria > Micavibrionales > Micavibrionaceae > UBA1672. The sequence goes on along the minus strand of JBQDYD010000003.1, from coordinate 73,804 downwards.
ATGGCTTTTTAATGCGAACATTGCAGAATATCAGCAAGCCGGACCTAAAGCCCAGCATGAGCCAAAACGTCCGCGCAAACTTTTGCTTCATAGACGTGAAATTAATAAGCTCATGGGCGCCGTGAACAAACAGGGCATGACGATCGTGGCGAACAAAATCTATTTCGATTCACGCGGGCGCGCAAAGGTTGAGATTGCACTTGCCAAAGGTAAGAAAACTCATGATAAACGCGAAACTGAGAAAAAGCGCGATTGGAATAAACAAAAACAGCGCCTTCTTAAACAATCGTATTAAAAACACGTGATAAGGCGCTGTTTGTAAAAAATCTATTTATCGTTGGCTTTTTTCTCTGCTGCTGCGTCTGCTGCGTCTTTTGCTTCTTCAGAGCCACCAAGCATGTCATCTGCAATCAAACCCGCATTTGCACGAATTTGTTTTTCCAATTTTTCTGCAATTTCCGGATTTTCCCTAAGGAAATTCTTCACGTTCTCGCGCCCTTGTCCGATACGCTGACCGTCATAAGAGAACCAAGAGCCTGCCTTATCAACCATGCCGCCTTTCACACCAAGGTCGATCAATTCACCAAGCTTTGATATCCCTTCACCATACATGATATCAAATTCAATTTGACGGAATGGCGGTGCCATTTTATTTTTTACCACCTTCACGCGGGTTTGGTTACCGACAATCTCATCCTTATCTTTGATCGCGCCAATGCGACGAATATCCAAACGAACAGATGCATAGAATTTTAGCGCGTTACCACCTGTTGTTGTTTCAGGAGAGCCAAACATAACACCGATTTTCATACGAATTTGGTTAATGAAAATCACAATTGTGCGTGATCGAGAAATAGAGCCCGTCAACTTACGCAACGCCTGAGACATCAAGCGCGCCTGCAGCCCCATGTGAGAATCCCCCATATCCCCTTCCAGTTCAGCGCGCGGCACAAGTGCAGCCACAGAGTCAACGACAAGAACATCAAGCGCGCCAGAGCGAACAAGTGTGTCTGTAATTTCAAGGGCTTGCTCCCCCGCATCCGGCTGAGAGATAAGCAAATTATCAACATCAACACCAAGTTTTTTCGCATAGCCGGGGTCCAGCGCATGTTCCGCATCAACAATCGCGCATGTGCCGCCTAATTTTTGTGCCTCTGCAATCACATGCAAAGCAAGGGTTGTTTTACCTGAACTTTCAGGGCCGTATACCTCAATAATACGGCCGCGCGGTAAACCACCGATGCCAAGACCGATATCAAGACCAAGAGAACCGGTGGAAACCGACTCAACACCCATAGGGTTTGGCCCGTCATTCAGTTTCATAATAGAGCCTTTACCAAACGCACGCTCAATTTGTGAAAGGGCCGCATCTAATGCTTTTTGCTTTTCAGATGTGTTTTGGGTCATGTCAGTATCCTTACTCTTCGAATCTTTACGTAATGGCGTAACGCTCATAGCTATATTTCCTTTTCGCATAGTTACTGCGGTTGTGCAATTGATATGAGGTAAAACGGTTCCTCTTATGCACACAAGGATGTTCTTATTTTGTACCCATGTCAACACAAAAGAACAAAAAAAGAACAGCTATTCCTCTAAAACCTCTTTCACCTTTTCCGCAAGCACCTTGAGCGTAAAGGGTTTAGGGAGGAAATATGTGTTATCCCCCATATAGTCTTTAAGCTTATCTTCTGTATAACCGGACATAAAAATAATCTTAAGCTCAGGACTATTTTGACGCACACGTTGCGCAAGGGTTGGCCCGTCTACACCCGGCATCACAACATCGGTGATCAGCAAATCAATCGGGCCCGTTTCGGCTTTTTCATAGAGATCAAGAGCCATCTCTCCATTTTCTGCGCATAAAACTTCGTAGCCCTTATTCACCAAAGCGCGTTGCGAGAATGTCCGCACAGCGGCTTCATCTTCAACCAATAAAATGCGCTCTGTCCCAGTTAGATCCTTTGCGACAGCTTTTTCAATGACCTGCTCTTCTTCTTCCTCATCAGCCTCAGATGCACGCGGTAAATAAATACAGAATGTTGTGCCTTTACCGACTTTACTTTGTATATCAAGGAAGCCACCACTTTGACGGATAATACCGTACACCGTAGCAAGACCAAGGCCCGTCCCCTCACCCACGCCTTTTGTCGTAAAGAACGGCTCAAGAATGCGCCCCATATTCTTTTTAGAAATACCACTGCCTGTGTCGGCAACCTTAATAAGAACCCAATCACCGGGCGGCATTTCCTCTTGCGTTACGCTTTTGGTTTTCTTGTTGGAAAAGTTTTCCGTTGTAATTGTAAGCTGTCCCGACCCATCCATTGCATCACGCGCATTTACGGCCAAATTAATAAGAACCTGCTCCATTTGCCCTTCATCAACCTTAACCAAGCCAAGGTCACTGCCGTGAATAATATCCAAATCAATTTGCGCACCAATTAAACGACGCAACAGATGCGATAGCTCCGTCAGGATATCGGTCATGTCATGAATGCGTTGACGCAATGTTTGCTGACGTGAAAATGCCAGAAGCTGCCGCACCAAATTAGCCGCGCGATTAGAGTTCTGCTTGATCTGCATAATATCACCAAAAGACGGATCGCCTGCCTTATGACGTAACAGAAGCAAATCACAAAAGCCGATAATCGCCGTCAACAGGTTATTAAAGTCGTGCGCAATACCACCCGCAAGCTGCCCTACCGCTTGCATCTTTTGTGATTGTACAAATTGTTGTTCCAGTGACTTTTTCTCTGTTACATCAATGAAATGGAGGACAGTACTGCCCCCTTCCGTGAATCTACGGGCATGTAACTGCGTTGAGACAATTTTATCGCCTTCCCCTTGCAAAGACACATCCATTGCCTCCGACATTGGTTGTCCTTTTTGCATCTGCCGCAAAGAAGAAAGAACACCGTCACGGTGCTCGCCGACCAAAAGCTTTCTTAATGATATTCCTTCTATATCCTTCATTTGGCGATTGATCATATTTGCAAATTGCCTGTTACAATCCTCAATCACACCGGAATCATTAAGCAGCACAATGCCCAAAGGCGCCTCCTCATAGAAACGCTCAAACTTATCCTCCGATGCTTTCAGGGCACGGCGCATTTCCTGCTCGGATGTCAGATCATGCAATACCGCACGTGTACGGATACTGCCGTCATCATTGTGCATTACACCATAATTTACTGATGCAAGAAATGTCTTACCGGCAGCGCCTTTCATTTCGACTTCGACGACTTGGCGCTCGCCGCCTACATCGGTTAAATCATAGGGCTTTCCTTCTTCTGGTGGATTAACCAAATACGTATGCAGAGATGCTTGCTCCAGAAGATGCTTCAAATCCACACCAAGCCATCGTGCAAAAGTTGCATTGGCGAAAACAAAGTGCCCCGTTTCATCAACTGAGAAAAACCCGACAGGGGCATTATCAGTAAAATCAATAAGCTTTTCTCGCTCTTCGCGAATAGAACGATCGGCGGTATAACGATTTGTCACATTTTCCACACGCCAATGAACCAAACCGGGGTGGCCATCAATCGGCTGGGCGGAGATATGATACCAGCCTTCATAGTCACGCCTGCTACAATATAGTTCGATAGAATCCGATAAGCCACGATGAACCTGTTCAATCAGACGACGAAATAACGAAGAAACCTCGTTATTTTCTGAAAACATTGCGATCATCTTTTTATAACGATCACCGTCTTCCTCTTCTTCCGGCGGGCAAATATTGTCAAAACGCTCATTATTATAAAGGGTTTTATCCTCGGTATCTGTAATCAAAAGCGCGCCGTGACTGCCCTCTAACATCTCTTTTAACAGGATCAGTTCCTTTTCCTGCTCTGCTTGAAGGAATTGCGCACGCTTTGCGACAAAGGCAACAAGGGTCGCCATCACAAAGACCGTCATTGATATAACAATCGTGGTTTGATCGACACGCGCCATATGCACAACAAAAAGCATCAGCACAAAATAAAGAGAGAAGATCGAGATAACGATAGCCGCACTTATACGCCCACGATTACCGGGCTTGTGGCGAACGGGTTGTCGGCGATGGCGGTTGATAAATTCAGAGTGGTCAGTCGTCATAGTTCCATAAAATCATGGCATAGCCCACCAAACCGGGCAAGGTGATACACATCCTGCGCAGTATACACGTTTTTTAGAATATATTCGGGAATTTTTTATAATCCCGAGATATTATCCCCTTTCGGCCAACTGACCTTCCAGCCGAGCTTAACCGTAGATTGCTGCTTTGGTTGCAACGTTGTCATCCAACGCGTAACGCCCTTTATGTTATTCAAGTCAGTTTTATAACCGGGCGTTGTTTGCTCTGATAAAATCTCAATATTAATACGCTCATCTTTTGATGAGGGTATAGCTTCAAGCACAGCGATATCAACAGGCGTTTTATGCAAGTTTTGGATCTCTGTCACATAATGACGCTCTATAACGCTATCCTTCGTAATCATGCCCGCCTCGCTACGTTCATCTTTCACGGTGTTACGTTTCACTGTCACATTATCATCAATACCAAAGGCCAGTTCGGTTTCATCATCCGGGCGTAGCATCTTCATGTAACTTTGCCCGATATACGCGCCATCACGGAACAAACTAACCTGCCCGGGCAAAACAAGTGCCTCGCCTTTCAATGTTGCATTCACAACCAAATATGCATCTGTGCTTAATTGGGGTTTTACCTGCACCACGACTTTATTTTCTGTTTCAAATGACCCGATTAATTGCTTTGCTTTTGACCCGTCAGAGGCCACAGTTGACGGGCCTGTTATGACGTATTCCCCGACAAAACCCTCGGTATTAATATTCGCTGTTTTTACTGCAACTACACGGTCCAAGCTCGCTGCTTTTTGTTCTTCAACTGCGCCTATATATGCGGGGGCGACTTCTTCATCTGTGCCGGGTGCCGGCATAGCAGAAAGCGTTGCCATCTCGTTCGATGCGCCGCCAAACATACTGCGCGATTGCGCGCGATGCGGTGTATATATGGAGAGCCAGTTTGGGTTCAAATCAGGCAGGCCTGACCCGCGGCTTGGCTGTGCGGTCGAGAGCGTTAAGTTTATGTCCTCCCAACTTTCACCTGTACGTTGCCAAACAGAGCCATATTGGATCAATTCCATTTCCCCTGTTTTCACATTCAAACGCGCATCATAAATGGGTTGCCAACTGGCACCCGGAACCTGATAACTGAGATCGATATTCAAAGTCGTTGGCTTATCTGATTCAAAAGGAACAATCACGTCATAACTTTGCTTTTGCCCTGTACGCAGTTGCTTAAGTTCTGTTTGAATTTTTTGAATTTTCTCATTTGTCTCACGAATTTTAATATCAAGCGCCAGACTTTGTTTCATATTTTCCGAAACCTTAGAGGCAAGACTATCTGCCGCCGCCCCCCATGAATCTGGGTTTAGGTCTATTTTTGCGATATTTTCATTTTCGCGTAAGACGGCTTCTTTCCCTAAATTTTCCAAGAATGTTTTTGCAGTTTTCAGCGCGGCTTTCTCTGCTTTCAGAACCTTATTCCCATCCTGCAATTCTTCAATTTTCTGATTAAGCTCGCGCTCTTTCGGGACAACATAATCCTCAAACGTTGCGCGCTTATGACTCAGCGCACCAAACATCACATCTGCCTTAGAGCTCCCCTCTACGCGTAGGGAATGCGTGTATAAATTGACAGGCAAGCCTTTAAAAACCAGGTTATGTTCACCCGCAGGGATCTCTATCTTTGCGCTTCTGGTTAGTGCCGCACGGTCATTATAAACTGTTGCGGCAGAAACTTTACTCATCACATCGATATCTTTAGCCATGGCAGGTGAAACAGTGACCAAAGCCATACAAACCAATGAACTATTCGCAAAAAAACGACGCATGAAACATTCCTCTTATTTTAAATCCGCAGATAATACGATAAGGTATCCTAACATCCCCTAAGGGGCAAACAGGAAAGAAGCTTTATGTTCAGAAAATGTCTCAATACAGGGTGCGTCATTCATGTGCTCGCTGTTTTATCAAACCTTATTCTTATGGCTGTCATTTTCATCATCAGCCTGGAGGCATACGGGACAGAGCAATATATGGTTTTATTATTCTGGATTCCCCCCGTCCTATCCATTATCGCAATGCGAAGACATGATAAAGAGGAGCGCGCCCTGAAAAAACGTATTCGAAAGGCCCATTTACGCAAAGAACTTGCAGAACTTTCAGAATATGATGAGAGCAAATAAGACCGTTTAATTCAGCTTTCCTTTTAACTTGAAAACATAGGAAATAATTTCCGCCACTGCTTTGAAATGTTCAGTCGGGATCATTTCATCGATTTCAACAGTATCATACAGCGCGCGTGCAAGTGGCTTATTCTCGTACAACACGATGTCATTTTCCTTCGCAAGCTCACGAATACGCAATGCGACCTCATCCAATCCCTTTGCAATCACAATCGGCGCGGGGCTCTCATCAGGATTATATTTTAACGCTATTGAATAGTGAGTCGGGTTGGTGATCACCACATCGGCGTCGGGCACAGCCTGCATCATGCGTTGACGCGCGCGTTCTGCTCTTAACTGGCGCAGCTTGCCCTTCACATGCGGGTCACCCTCGGACTGCTTATATTCATCTTTAATTTCCTGACGGCTCATGCGCATTTTTTTATTATATTCAAAACGCTGATAGATCAGGTCCAAACCTGCGATAATGGCCAACACAACCAAAATACCGATCATCATGCGAACAACCAAAAAATGCAGCTCCTCCATAACCATCAGCACCGGCATATCAATCATATGCTCTAAACTGCCAAAATACGGGTAGATTATTATCGTCGCGATTGCCCCGATAATCGTAATTTTCAAAATTCCTTTTACGAACTCAACAATAGAGCGCATAGAAAACAGGCGCTTAAAACCTTTCATAATCGAGATTTTGCTGATGTCAGGCTTAATGACTTCGGGTGCGAATAAAGGCCCGATTTGTAAAAAAGGTGCAAAGAAGGCTGCTACAAACAGGAACAAGAACGGCAACATCAATATCTTCATTGTTTTGATTAATGTACCGCCAAGAATTATTTCCATGCCCCCCGGCACGCGGGGCAAATCATGTGCATGCTCAATAAACACACGCATCATGTTTTTTAAATCATTAAGCATAGTACCGGACAAAGCGATGATTAAAATCGTCGCCGCACAAAGCATCACCCAATTATTAACCTCACGCGACAGCGCCACTTGCCCGCGTTTTCGCGCCTCCTCCAGCTTTTTGGGGGTGGGGTCTTCGGTTTTCTGGGAATCATCCGTTTGGTCGTCTTCAGCCATGGTTGATTATACCTCAAAAGGGTTTATTTCGTCTAACCACCACCGTTAGAGAAGAAGAAAAAGATTGCCGACTCATAATGCGTTAGCCAGTGATGGAACAACGCCGCAGCAACCAAAGACAATAAAATTATTGCCATCAGAATTTGCAATGGCAACACCACCAAAAATACCTGAACCTGCGGCATAAGGCGCGTCAAAACCCCCATACCAACATAAATCAACAACGTGACAACAATAAAGGGGATTGCCAATTTCGCACCGATCATAAAACTGGCAGACACCGCCTTTGTAATCAGCTCCGCCATGGAGCCTGCATCAGGCACAGCCCCCAGCGGAAACATCTGATAACTCTCTACCAGACCGGTCAGCAACAAGTGATGCAGATTCGTTGCAAAAATTAAAACAGCACCGGTCATTGATAAAAACGCCCCGATCAAAGAACCTTGCGCCGCTAAAGTCGGGTTAAAAACCTGTGCATTCGCCAGACCGGATTGTGAGGATATAACCATCCCGGCAGTATCAAGCGCCGTCATAAAAATCCGTGCTACGGTACCAATCAACAAACCAATCACAAGCTCCATCGCGATTAAACTCACAAGAGCAAACGTGGTTGGTAACGGCGACGGCATATGCGGTAAAAGAAACGGAAACAACACAAACGATATCGCCAGCGTCATATGCAGGCGAACCCGTGTTGATACGAAGGAATCCCCCAAACCAGGCATAATAATAATTGCCGTCCCAATGCGCGTAAAAGTCAGCATAAAAGCCAAAACGCCACTAACCAAAAAGGCTTCCAGTGCGCCCTGCATGCCCTACCCTCCGCCGATCATACGGTCAGACAGCGTCTCCATAAACACGACAAGCACATTCATCATCCAAGGAAGAAAGAAGAACATAGACAGAAAAATCGCAACGATCTTCGGAACAAATACCAATGTTATCTCTTGAATTTGCGTTAATGCCTGAACCAAGGCAATGGCCACACCGACAACAAGCCCAACCAGCAAAACAGGCAAGCTGATTTGTATGGTAATCAACAACGCTTCGCGGGCAACATCAATGACTTCTGTCTCATTCATAGCATTAAGCCTATCAAATCCCTAAGCTGTAACAAACCGCAATCAAAGGAATTCACAAAGTAAACCACATGAAAAAAATTGCCCTATGCCATGAACACTGATAAAAATATTACCTTAATCAAACAATTATAAGATTTTTGAACAGGGCGGCTTTAACCATGATGCTCGTAAGTTTTTTGTTTTTCTTCGTACTTTTCACCGGGGTTGGCGTGGCCTCGGCTCTGTGGCGCAGAAATACAATTGATGATTATTTCCTCGCCAGCCGTGATATCCCTGCTTGGCTGGTTGCGTTATCATTCGGCGCAACCATATCAAGCGGCGCAACCTTTATCGGCTTTGCAGGTCTGGCGTACAGTACGGGGATAAAGGCGGTTTTTGTCGTTGGTGCATTAACAATTGGTGATCACATCGGGTGGATTCTCTCAGGCAATAAAATCCGCCAAAGAGCAACGGAACGCCAAGCCCACACCTATCCCTCGCTGATTGGGAAACTGGGCAATAAAGACCAACCGATCGTTACACTCATCGCCGCCCTCCTCACGATCGTTTTTTTGGGAACCTATTGCGCGGCGCAACTGGTTGCTGGGGCAAAAATCGGGGAGACGCTTTTTGACTGGGACTACACCTATTTCATTATTTTAGGGGCGCTTGTTCTCCTTGCTTATTGTTGGTCGGGCGGTATTCGCGCCTCTATCTGGACGGATGCGGTTCAGGCGATTTTAATCATGGTATCCTTAATCGTTTTAATCGCCGCCGCACTCTATAAAATCGGCGGGTTTGGTGCATTATGGAGCGCGCTGCATGCGATTGACCCGAACCTGATAAACCCATTTCAATTATCTTTTATCAGCTTGGTTTTCGCATGGATTTGCTTCGGCATGGGCATTTTAGGCCAGCCGCAATTAATGGTACGGCATATGGTTGCGCGCTCTGATAAAGACCTGCTGACGGCGCGCCGTATTTACCTCTCATGGCGCTGGATAGTTTTGATGCTGTCATGCCTTAGTGGTATGGTCGCACGTGTTTTGATCCCCTCAACCGAGGGCGTCACCTTTGATGCGGAGCTTTCGATCCCCCTTCTATGGCAGGATCTTCTGCCGCCTGTTCTGGTGGGACTGCTCATTGCAGGGCTATTCTCCTCCACAATGTCGACGGCAGACTCATTGTTGCTGGCCGCGTCATCTTCTCTCACGCAAAATGTCCTGCCGAAATGGCGTGACTCTTATGCGTTTGCGCGTTTGGGAACAATCTTTGTTATTTTACTGATTGTGACCATTGCATTGATTGCAGGAAAACAAGTCTTACCGCTCATCGTGCTGGCGTGGGGCTATATGGCCGCTGCGCTCACCCCCGCGATCATCGTCCAACTCCTCGGTTTTCGTCCGTCTCAGAGATTGGTGATCACCATGATGATTTCAGGATTTGCGATGTACGCGTTCTGGCAGCATGGTCTGGTTTTGAATAAAACCCTGCTCAGCATCGTTCCGTCTATGGGCGTGGCATTTACAGTCTTTGCCATCGGATATCCGTTAGAGCGAAAAAGCCGCACACAATCCCCTGACCACGTCGCAGCGGAGTGATTATATGACTAAGAAGCAAGCGATCTCCAAAACAAGAAAAATCTTGAGCTATATTATTTTCGCACTTTTAATATTCTGCACATTCATATTTTTTGGCCTGGATCCTCTACTAAATAAGATTGATAATTACGAACAAAAGAACAGCTTATCTAGAGGTGGAACAGTACAGCTCATTAAAAGCACCAAAGAAGATACAGAAAACACATCGACAGAGTATCAAAACAAAATAGCCCCCAAAGATCACATGTCAGCGCAGTGATTGCATCTGCAAAAAAAGTAAAGGCATTATGCTTGAAACAGACTCAAGGAACGACGTGTAGTAAAGCTACATAAGTGACGAAGTAACGTATTTCTGGTGAAACGAACGCGCCGTTAAATCGGCATACGCATTATTTCTTGATACGCGGAGATCATACGATCACGTACAGAGACAACAGTTTGTAGGGTTAGCTCCGCCGAGCTGATCGCTTGAACGACGTCGGTTAAATCCGCCTCTCCCGTAACGGCCTTGGCGGCCATGTCTTCGCCGCCTTTCATCGTGTCGATAGATTGCTCAACGCTATCTTTCAGGAATTCAGAAAAGCTAACGCCGTCATTATCTGCCGCGGCATTCGTGCCTGAAATCGTATTACCGATTTCACCTGCACCGCCTATTTTCTGCGAATTGATATAGGCGCTGGCCGCTGCGTTTGGATTGATACCGTTAAATCCCATGATCGGAACTCCTTTTCTACTCTAATAGTCTACTGCCGTTTTAGCCACGAAGCAAATCAATCGTACGGGAAATCATCGCACGTGATTGTTCGATCATTCCCAAATTCGCCTCGTATGAGCGCTGCGCCTCGCGGGCGTCCATAACTTCTAACAGGCTATTCACGTTTGGCATTTTCACATAGCCCTCTTCGTTGGCGGCGGGGTGGTCGGGCTTAAATTCAAGGGTAAAAGGCGATTCCATATCTTCACCGATATCATCAACCTCAACCATACGAACGCCCATTTCGCGGTTAAGCTCATTTGCGAAACTAATCGTTTGACGTCTGTATGGATCTGCGCCGGGGGTTAAGCCCGTTGTTTCAGAGTTTGCGAGGTTCTCCGAAATCACACGAATACGCGTCCCTTGTGCGCGCATACCGCTTGCCGAAATCATTAATGCATCAACTATATCGCCGCCCATGTTCTAACTCCTTATCCTAATTCTATTGTCCTGAACCAAGTGCAATACGGAATAGCCCCATTTGCTTTTGGTAGACATTCACCATCAAATTATAATCCATTGAATTTTGCCCTGCGTGCATCAGTTGCTCTTCCATGATTACCGCGTTTCCTGCAGGGGCAACTTCATATGTATCACGTGATTTACGGGCATTCGCCGTGACACTATCATTGGCCAAACCGATATGCTGTGCATCTGTTGTTGCAACGCCGACCTTATGCGCCGTGCCTGTTGCTTTTTTCTCCAGCATATCCTTAAAATCTACTGCGACTAAGTCTTTCGGGCGATATCCCGGCGTATCCGCATTGGCAACATTTTGCGCAATAAGGCTCTGGCGCTGGTTCAAATAATCCATCTTCGCCGAAATTGCCTGAAAAAGACCTATATCCTGTATCGTCATGGTTTCTAACCTTGTATAATTACTTCCATAATCAGTAATGCAGGAATTATGCCAATGAGCGACGGATTTGATGATGGCTTTGATAAGGACGACAAAAACGCCCTAACCCATTCAAATATAAGGAAAATCCCAAAAAAGAAAACCGCCGTCGCCCTTAAGGAATCTGAAGGTGGGAAAAAAGTGCCCAAGATGGCGGCGGCAGGACGCGGCACAATCGCCGAGAAAATTTTGCAGCTTGCCTATGAAAATGGCATCGATGTCCGCGAAGATAGCGATTTGGCGGAATTACTCGCCTCGATTGAGATCGACAGCCCCATCCCCTCTGAGGCATTTATGGCGGTGGGTGAGATTTTATCCTATGTTTACCGCGCCAATGGGCAAGAAAACCCCTTTGATACAATTTTGAATGATGATAGTTAAATATCCATGGATGTAATTTCACCTGATCTACCGCAATTCCTTAAACTCATCATCGCGCTTGGCGTGGTGATCTTGTTAATGGGCGGATTGGTCATGGTGTTAAAAATGCTTGGCCTGTCACCGCAAACCTCCGTCAAAAGCGGTGATAAAAGACGATTGAAAGTTGTTGAATCCCTGCCCCTTGATGCCCGCAGACGCGCCGTTATCCTCAAATGTGATAACAAAGAGCATCTGATTATCCTTAATTCAAATGGTGAAACCGTCATTGAAAATGATATTCCGGCTGTGGACTATTCCGACAATTCAAATCAAGACGCTTAAGAATCGCCCGCGCCATACGCTATGATATGGCCATGCGCAAAAAGACCGTTAAATTCTGTTCGTATATGATCGCCAGCCTATGCTTGACCGCGGCCTGTCTGTGGGCGTTTCCGTCGGCGGCGCAAAATATATCCATTGATTTGGGCGGCGAAGGTGACGGGACGGTAACGGGACGCGTAATCCAAATCGTTGCGCTTATGACGGTGCTCTCTCTGGCGCCGTCTATACTGATTATGATGACGTCATTTACGCGTATTATCGTGGTGTTATCGTTTCTCAGAACCGCCATCGGTATTCAACAAACACCGCCCAATACAGTGATGATTTCTCTTGCGCTGTTCCTGACATTTTTCATCATGGCGCCGACACTTCAATCGGCTTACGAAGAAGGTGTCGTGCCGCTTATCAATGAGGAAATTGATGAGATGCAAGCCTTTGAGCGGACAACAACGCCGTTCAAGCAATTCATGCTCAAACATGTACGTGAAGACGATCTAACCCTGTTCGTTGACCTAAGTGAAACAGGCCCATATGACGAAGCCATGGATGTGCCGCTTCATATCGTGATCCCCTCCTTCATGATCTCAGAATTGCGCCGCGCATTTGAGATTGGCTTTATGCTGTTCCTGCCGTTTTTGATTATTGATTTGGTCACAGCGTCAATTTTGATGTCGATGGGTATGATGATGTTACCGCCCGTTACAATATCACTGCCGTTTAAGATTATATTCTTTGTATTGGTCGATGGCTGGTATTTGATTTCCGGTTCATTGATCCAAAGCTTCACCGTGGTTGGCGGCGGTGGATAGCGTTATACTTCCGGCTCTGCAATCAATGTCAGGCTAGGATTGCCATCAGGCTCCGGCTTTCTGTGGACAACAGGCTTACCGAATATGCGCGCACCGCCCGCAATAGCAAACATATCACCATTACTAAACCGTATCAGTTCAGCCTGATTATCAACCTCGCACATCACAAAATCACGGTCTAAGCTCTCCTCCCCCCAGGATGTAACATTTTCATGCTTCGCAATTTCAGTAGGCTCACCTGCATATTTACACAAAATTGTTCGCTCTACACTTGTGCCATGATAATGCCAATTTAACGCTGCATTTCTTGCCTTACCACCATGAAGCACCATCGCGGCATTATTGGTCATCATTCTGATATAGGATAAATCTTCCCAGACTTGTTCCGCGGCTTCACGTCCTTCCTCGCTTAACGTTAAGTCCTTAGCCGCGATTTGTAATCGATTAAGGGTAACATCTCTGCCGGCATCATCGGCAACATTCATACTATGCATCAAATACGCCGCAAGAGCAGCATAATCACCTTTTACATCACGTTTATGAGCAATAACTTGCGCAGGCTTCCAAAACCCAAACGACTTATTAACGACCTCAGATACATGATCAACTTCGATTATCGGTGACTTTTTACCCATTGCTGCCCGCTTTCTTAATTTTGCAAGATACATTACATAATCATAAGAAAATCTAAAAGCTTAATTTTGGATATTACGATAACTGTCTAAGAACTCTTTGAATAAATCGACTTCGGCTACGGCAGATAACAGCGCCTCTCTATCATCTAAAAGAGCCGTGCGGCGAGGCCGCGTAATCACTTCAAATTGCCGCGCTTTATCTTTGTTGCTCTCCAGCATAAGGGCACTGTATTTCTCTCGCATATTCGCCAAAGAGATACGGTCATTATCAAGATTTAAAGCAATGGCTCTGTTCAGGATAATATTAGCCTGTTCCGGTGATAATGCCTCATCAGTATCGATATTCTCATCGATAATAACATCATTGAGTGCTTCCGCGGCAATATCCCAATAATTCGCTTTCCACGCAATATCCGCTTTCAGACGATTAACAATGGGGTCAAGCGGCATATCCTCAATCAAGGATAGTGCCTTCTTAAATTCTTTATTTTGTGCATACGCCCGAATACGCAGTAAGGCAATTTCATGTTGAAACTGTTTTTTATCTGCCGTCTCTGAAATGAAATTAAGTGTATCATTGGCTTTTGAAAGCGCATTGATTGCTTTTTGCGGGTTTTTATCAAGCAATTCTATTGCCGCTAAACGAATGGCAATACGAATTTTTTCTTTCCCGTTAAGGCGGTGATCCACTTGATGCTGCAGTAAGTTGGCGGCTCTGCTTAATAAATTTGAACGAACCAAATGCTCTGCAAGTCTTTGCACAAGCTTATCACCTTCAGAACCAAGCGGCGTTAACTCTTTGAATTGATCAAAAACAGCGACTGCATCCAACGGCGAAACATCTTTTAGGTTCTCCTCTTTGAACATACTGTTAAAAGTATCGGCCATATCAGAAGTAATCCGCGCAGCAAGAACACTTTCATCTGCAATAGATGCTGCCTCGCGCATAATCACAAGCCCTTTAATGTAATCTTTTGCCTTGAAATACGCATCACCAAGCCAATAATTCACTTGTGCTTCTAAACCGTCACCACGCCAAGAATAGCGTAGGCGCTCCAAACGATCGATCACTTCCTCATTATCAATTTCATTCTTATTCGCTTGTAAAATTGTCAGGGCCAAGCCGGCTTTTGTACGGTACAGATCATCATTGTTTTTCGTTAGCGCACCCCATAATTCCTTGGTTTGCTCAACATCTTTCTTCTGCCGCGCCGCCTCACCTTTTAAATATTGAAGCGCCGCCTTTACCGGGGCGATTAACTCCCCCTCTTTTTGGGAGTCAATATAGGTCATAAGCTCTTCGGCTTTACGTACATTCCCGGCACGTAAATTCACCTCTGCCAAGACCACAGCCAAACGGCTGGCTATATTATACGGATAGGTATAAAGAACGGCATATTTATCAGGCAACAAACTTGCGGCCTGCTGCCAATCACCAAGGTCGGCAAGCACAAAGGCCTTCCATAAATTAATTTCTTCATTTCCGTCCAATGCGGGCACCAGAAAATCGGTCAACGCTTCTCGACTTTTCCAACCCAAAGCTTTCGCCACGCCGCGATACGCCCTTAATTCGGCACTATCCTCAATTGCAGGCATTTCAGAGACGGCAAAATCAAAATACCCTTGCGCCTCTGCGCCGCGCCCATGTGCAATAAACATCTTGCCGAGACTAATTAAGTCCTGAACCCGCCTGGAAGGTGGTTGCCCCCTTACGCCGGTCAACAGAATATTTTCACGCCTTTTCAAACTTCGGTGATCACCAAGCTGCCATTCACCGAAACGCAACAGTACATTGTCTTTAATTTTCTTGGCGACAGGCTTTATTACCTTTTGCTTACCAAATAAAGCCGCCGCATCCAGATCTTTGGGCAAACTCAGCGCCAAACCAGACGGCCGTGTCACGCGCACGCCTTGCTCTGTTTTTGTCACCTCAAGGTCGTCCACGCGCGGTCTGATCACCAGACCCACATGTGACGTCAAAACATCAAAATCAACATAGCTTTGCCCTTGGCCTGCAAGCTGATTAGCATTACGCACAGTCACCACGATCAAAGTTTGTCCTGTCTCGGGTTCTTCAACATTCACAATATCGCCAACATCCTCAAACGGCCAAATAATGGCACCGTTTCGGAATTCTTGCGTTGATGTAATGATCCGCCTTGGCTCTGTAACGGGGTTTGCATTCACCTTTTCGCCCATCACTAAATCCCATGCGAGACTGCCCCCCATCCCCTTGAATTGAAATTGGCGATCAGGAAGTGGCAGGCGATACACATCAAGCAAATCATCATCCTGAACAATTTGCAGTCCCGGGAAAATATCGGGCTCCGGCGATGTCAGCGCAGGTCTGGAGAAAGAATTTGCGCCGCCCACAACCAACCATAAACTTCCGAAACTCTCATAAGCGGCCATATTCATATCCTGCGTACCCCGCAAAGAGATGATATGCTCTTTTTGCTCAACGGCTTTCTCTATTGCTAATTTCCGGGCTTTTTCCCTCTCGATACGCGCTGTCTCTGCGCGCTCTTCTTCTTGTCGTATTTGCTCTGCTGTTTTCTTAGGGGGAAGGTTTTCCGGCACCAAGACAATTGCGGGTGGCATAGCGCGAGGCGCCTTTTCCTCTTGCTCGCTCTGCTTCTCCTCCACCTTGGGGGCGGGTTCTTTCACCGCTGTAGCTGGTGCTTTTACGTCTTCAGACAACGCTACCAATGCCCCCAAATCACCTGCATCTTCGGGATCGAATACATCTAAAATCACACGATTACCGATTTTCAAATCGCGTATCTTACTACTGCGGGGAATAAGTAATGTTATCGCCAGAGGGTCTTCTGAAACAACGTCAAATTTTGCAACTGACTTCACGCCCGATAATTGCGCCTTAGCAGAATCAATCAGCCCCGCATCACCAAAAGTAATCTTAACGACATTTTCGGAACTACGATCAAGAGTATAAGTGGTGGCTTTCGGCCATTCAAAAACAAGCCTTGCATACCCATCAAGCACCTTTGCGCGCAAAGGAATCACGTCCTGAGCGTTAACAGATGCAGAGATAAGTACAGACACACACAAAGATATGAAAAAGAACAGTCTTTTCATGTTCTTAGAATGCCATAGCTTTAGCCCACGATCCAGCATGAAAACACAGAGTTTAAGTTAAATTAATCAAATAATCATTTAATATCGAACGCATTTTGTCGATAGCCGCTATCATCCATCAAAACGATATCAACACGCCGCGCCAATAAATAACGATCATTGACGGATAAATCCTCGGGCAGTTCATCAAAACGCGCGCTGGATAACCCGCGTATAGTCATCGGGCGTTCATACCCGACATCACGCAACGCCTTTGATACTGAGGCGGCACGTGCCAATGATAATTCCCAGTTTGAACTATACCGCCCCGCAGAGCCCGAAATAGGCATAGGATCAGCATGGCCTATCACCTCAATACGGTTTTTCACACGAGACAACACGCCGCCCAATTCAAAAATCAATTTCTTCCCCTCCACCTTCATATCGGCCATACCACTGTTAAAAAGCAGTTGCGCCGGCAGAGAAATAATCAAACGTCTGCGATTTTCAATCAGCATGACACCGGATATATCATTTTCCTTTAGCATGTTATCTATGAGAGCTTGAAGATACGCAGGATCCAAAGCTTTTTTCTTCTCAATCTTATCCAAACTTATGTAATCTTGTGTGCCAGCCTCACGCGCCGCAGAGTCATAGATTTCCTCTGTGTAAGAGAGGGAGTCGACGATTTCCTCCCACTTATCTTCCTGCGGCGTAGACATAGAGTACAGCAACACAAAAAACGTCAGCATTAACGCCATCACATCTGTGAATGTTACCAGCCACAGCGGCACAGCGGATACATCATCATCCCCCACACGAACAAGAGAAGATTCCCCCTCTTCACCCCGTGATTGTGTAACAGGATCTGCATCTGGTTGCGCAACATCATCTGAGGCACCATCGAATGTCACTATGTTGTCTTGGTCTGTGGTCATTGCTGATCCTGCCCCTGAGCGTTTTGTTCTAACACTTTTTTCATTGCATCTTCGGGAAATGAAAATGGTGCATATTTGTAAAAATATAAATCAACATTGCCGACTTCCCCTTTTTGAAGACCGGCACTAATCATCTTTTTCGGAAGCCCGCGTTGCTCCAGCTCTTCGGCCACATGACTGACGCGCTTTAATGATCTCATAAATAAGTTTGGCTCTGCATCAGAAAATGCAACCGGATCTTCAGGAATATTCATTACGATATCAATTCGGTAAGGATCTCCGCGCTCAGCTGAACGCAAAACAGTCACCAACGTGATCAAAAAGCTTTGGCTTTCGCCCTCATCGTTGAAATCAATTTCTTCGAAGTTTGCTGCATCAACGGCATTTTCCAAACGCTGCATGGGCAAACTAACATGCAGTACTGTGCCCAAACGGTTTCTTTTTGCCTCAAACCCCGCGATATTTGCGTTAAACACGCCTTCTACGGCATCTATCGTGTCCCCTGATCTTTGCTCTTCATATTCTGAAGGACTGGGAGCAGGCTTGTGCTCTATCTTACGTTCATCGGAAGAAAACGTAAGCTTCAAACTATTCAAAACAGCCGGAACAGCACGCTCGCGCTCAAAGTTTGACACGCTGTTCAACACGATAAAAAACGATAACAGCATGAGAAATAATGACAACGCTAAGAACTGATTAGCCATAAAAATATCCAAGAAGAGACTAAAATAAGATTATTCAATGATAGCTGAAAAAAGTAAAAAAAGCGATAGAACAGCCTATCGCTTCATATAAATAGATAAACATTAAAGATATATACGAAGATCACTCATCAAATTCAGCAAGCAGCTTATCAATATCTTCTTGTGAAATTGCGTTATCAGGCAGTTGCGGACCATTCATCAAATCTTCATCTGTCATTTCTTTATCAGTTTCGATATTGCGAATTTCTTTTATACCCAACACAGATACTAACCGATCAATCTTTTCCTCTATGTCATGAAATGTTGTCACAACCTTAGAGATTCGCTGCCCTGTGATATCTTGAAACGAGCACGCCTCATATATCTTCATGATTTCCGCTGTAATCGCTTCACTTGCATCGCCCTCAATCGCGGAGGTTTGCTCCATAATCGCGTCACAACTATCCATGATAGTTCCGGTCGCTTCTGATGTTGCGTTAACGATGGCATCCAACTCATCTGTCGCCTCGGGAATGTGCTCACCTTTGATTTTTGAAGGTGCAGCACGCCCCAATTCATCGCGGGTTTCTTCTATAACCACCAATAAATCACGCATTTCGCTGAGAATAGAATTTAAAGAGACCTGTTGATTTTCACTAACTTTATCAACGACAGAAGAGATTATTTTTACAATCTTTTCTTTCTTATTGTTAGCGCTTGCCTCTTCACTACCTGCTGCTTCCATTTTCTTCCCCCCTTGCAAACCAAAGACCTAAAAGTCACCTAACACAGCTGAAATTTTCGTTTTCAGCGTTTCTGCATTAAACGGTTTTACGATGTAGTTGTTAACACCTGCCTGCTTTGCCGCAATCACATTTTCCGTTTTACTTTCGGCTGTCACCATAATAAACGGAACAGTCTTAAAAGGCTGATCCGAAGCACGCACCTGCTTTAAAAACTCATACCCACTCATAGGCTCCATATTCCAATCAGAAATTACCAAGCCATATGTTTTAGACTTAATCTTTTCCAATGCCATTGTGCCATCGGTTGCCTCATCAACATTATTAAAACCAAGCTGCTTCAAAAGATTTTTGATAATTCTGAGCATTGTTGTGTAATCATCAACAATGAGAACATTCATATTCATATCAACTGCCACTTTTTTATCTCCTTAAAAAATATAAGCCGAATTCAAACGCATAAATTTGAAAAAAAGAACGTGCACTTCACACCATTCACGAAAGGAATTATGCCTTCAAAAAGTTAACGCTTCGTAATTAAAAAACAAAAAATCAAACTTTAAATGGCTAATTGAAAACTCCCTCAAATAGAGTATCAACGAAAAAACAACGGAAATAAAGTGCAAACTTTTTGTTTCAGTGATTTGCGATAATTACAATGAATACAAGGGAATGCACCTTATTGCAGAGTTGGCAAAGTACGCTCTTCTGCAAGCATGATCGTAACTGTTCTGGCGCGTTCCGGGTTCATGGCGGCCAACACAGGGGCGACCTTACGCTCAGACATTTTAGACATCACCATCACCAAGACATCTAAATCAAGCGTATCAAATATACGCGCGGCATCTTTTGGTTTCATGCCTTCATAAATCTTAACAAGACTGTCGATACGTTGTTGTTCCTGACCTGATTGGAGCTCTAAGAGTTCTTCAATTTCCTTACGCAAATTGGTCAGTTCCTGCACCTTGCGATCAAGCTCTTGCTCTGCGGCCTTTAAAAGCGCCTCACGCATACGAACATCTTCTTCCATCTTTTCCAATTCTGCGCGCCGCTTGGATAAATCCTCAAACATTTCCAACTTTATACTCGTCACATCAAGATCAGAGTCACTGGCATCACGCCATTTGGGGGCTTTTGCATCATCGCCCTCAACAACGTCCACGCCCTTCTTTTTCTTATCGCTTTGCATATGCCCTTTTGCCATGGGCTCTTCGTGCTCTTCCTCTTTTGCATGAGCCTTGTCACCATCATCGGCGGCTTTTGCATACGCCACATCCGATAGATTAGAAACACCGGTGACAACTTCGGTCAGGCGTATCGAGAAAGACAACATCGATACGATAATCAGTAACGGTAGAATTTTAGAATAACTAATCATGAGCCCCCGTCAGTAATATTTTTTTTACTACTACGCAATGCTTCATACAATTCTCGCTCTGCTTGACTTTGCAGGCTCCCTCGATCCTGATCTTCCACGCTAAAATCACCATCATCGTTATTTGCCGGCTCACCGGAATTATAGTCACGATCCTGTATCATGAATGATGGTAAATCTTCTTCCTGCGGCTCCGTTTTTCTATCGACCCGTTTTAACGTCTCACCGTAACTTTTTGATGTATCATCCTGTTTGGCGGCTTTTCTTTTATGAACCGGAGAACTGATTTTCTCTTTATGACGCGGCACCTGATCAGGAAGCTGATATTTATGTGTTGGCTGCACAAGCTTTCTATTGGTCTCTGCAAGCTTTTCCAAACGCACCGCCATACTCTCACCGGCTTGATTAATAATCTGCAATTCATCAGAAAGTGATTTTGCCTGCTCTATCAACCCCTCCATACGTCCTGCTTCTTCTGCACTGGATAGTTTCAACGCCTGAACAGAGCGCTCTGCCCGGTCAATACTGGATAGTAAATTGGCAATCACACTGTCTAATTCCTGCCTGTGCTGCTTAAAATTTTCCAAACTTTTTGTAAGGCGATACACAAAGAAAATTGTAGCACCCAACAGTGTCATCACAACACAATCAAACAATAACGCTAATAACTCAGTACCCATATCTTAATTGCCGTCTTCTTCTGGCTCTATGTAATCTTCCACCCTAACCGCTATATTTCCCTGGCGTTGTCCGACAGGCCCTCTAAACATCGGGAAGTCACCACATCGAAGCTCAAGGTAGTCATTCGTGGTGGTGTTCAATAAAATCTGATCCCCCGGCTCCCAATTCAACATCTCGCCCAATGGGACAGACATTTCACCCAAAACCGCCTGAAGCTGAACATCAGTTTTATATAACTCCTGCGTAAGGTGATTTTCCCAAATAGAGTCACGACCGAACTTTTCGCCCATAAATTGCTGTAACAGCAATGCGCGGATAGGTTCCAGCGTAGCATAAGGAATAAGAATTTCCATACGCCCGCCGCGCTCCCCCATATCCAAACGCAGCCGCGCAAGAACACACGCATTTCCTGTTTGCGTAATTGTCGCAAATCTGGGGTTTGTTTCCATGCGATCCAAATTAAAGCTTACCGGAGAAAGCGGGTCAAATGCCGATGATACGTCTGCCAAAGTCACATGAACCATACGCTCCACCAGTTTTGTCTCAATCGTGGTGTATGGTCGCCCCTCAACCCGAATAGAAGATTCCCCCTTACGCCCACCAAGAAGCACATCAACGATGGAGTAAATCAACGCACTGTCTGTAACCATCAGCCCGTTATTATCCCACTCTTCCGCTTTAAAAACAGAGAGCATTGCAGGCAATGGGATCGAATTCATATAATCACCAAAGCGCACTGTTGACACCTGATCGAGGCTAACCTCAACATTATCAGATGTTAAATTTCGTAGTGACGTAGACATAAGGCGCACCAAACGGTCAAAGACGATGTCCAACATCGGCAAGCGCTCATAATTGACCATCGCCGAATTAATAAGCGCCATAACACCGGATGTTTCAGCCCCGCCAATTTCATCGTCAAAGCCAAGAAGACTGTCAATTTCATCTTGGTTCAGGATTCGGGCAGATGCACCGTCGTCGTCATCCTCTTCAGCTTCGGCATCGGCCATAACATCGGGGTCATCGCCGCCCTCATCGTCGGCCATGGACTCCCACTGCTCCATCATGGCTTTTTCTTCGTCGCTCATTTGCGACATTTCATCTGTATCCGAATCACTCATGCGTTAATCTTCTTCTTGTAAGGGCATATAGCCATCTTTCTGATACACAAAATGCATAAACACACTATACCAGAAGATCGTAGCAAAAAACATGCCGCTTTTTGTCTAACCGTTATTGAATAAGGATTTCCTGAAACAACACATCTTTAATTTCGATGGGTTCTACGGCCTGATTAACGCGCCACAAAAGCTCCATTTTCAAACGATAAATCCCTGCAGAACCGCGCAAATCCTTAACATGCAGCTCTCTCAGGTAAACCTGAAACTCATCTTCAATACGCGGTATAACCGCCTCAACCTTAGACGCGTCAGAACTACTCTCCAGTTCTAAAACCACCTTTAATCTAAAGTTTCTGGGTACACCGTCATCGGAGATTAAATTTACAATGATAGACTTCATAGGCAAAAATTTATCAGCTTCTGAAGATCCTTCACCATCACCGCCGTGGCCATCACCGTGACCATCATCTGATTTAGCATGACCGTCATCACCGCCATGATCATCAGATTCACCATGACCATCATCGTCTCCGTGCTCATCCTCAATGGGTGTACACACCTCATCCCCGTGATCATCAATAACGCATTCTTCCTCTGCCTTCTTACCAAGAAGGGAGTCCAACATCCCCATATAATATGCAGCACCACCGCCACCGCCGAGCAATAGCAACGGTAATAATATAAAGAGCAGCTTTTTCTTACCGCCTTTTTTCTCTTCCAGCTCTTCGCCGCCTTCAGCTTCCAGGTCTTCATTTCCCTGATCTTCTTCTGCCATAATGCTAATCCGCTTTGGTTATGAAATAAAAATGAGAATACATAAGAGATTAAATTAATCGAAATTATAAAGCAAAGACAGGCTCACGTCCAACCAAGAGCGTGAACTATCAACACAGTTTTATGACTATTCTCTTATAACGATCCCGCTTCCGCTTCTGCATGGAAAAAAATGCCTGCCACTCGGAACTTTATGGAACATCACACCGTCAAAGCGCAATGACCGCACCAACCAAAGACACAATAAACCATTGTTTTAATTAAGTTAATTCAAATGGCACGATCTATGCATTGTTAACAGGGAATAATTTTATAAACCATCATTGGAATAACAATTAAGGATATCAAACGATGGAAAATAGTATTTATCTCGGCTTATCACGGCAAATGGTTCTGCAAACGAACATGGATATTGTTGCCAACAATATTGCCAATATGAATACAAACGGCTTTAAGGCACAAAACCCTGTCTTTGAAGAATACATCTCAGACCCGAGATATGCCGATGACCCGCTCTCATTTGTTTATGATTACGGTCAATATCAAATGACATCACAAGGATCGATAGAGCAAACGGGTAATCCGTTTCACGTTGCGATGAACGGCCCGGGCTTCATGAGCATTGAAATGCCGGGCGGAGAAACCGGATACACCAGGGATGGAAACTTTCAAAAACGCGCAGACGGGACCTTGGTCAATTCATCAGGCCTTCCCGTTCTAGGCGATGGCGGGCCGATCGTAATTCCCGCAAATGCGACAGAGATTAATATTGATGAAAAAGGCGTCATTTCTGATCAAAACGGCCCGATCGCGCAACTTGCCATCGTCGAATTTGAAAATGTTCAGGAATTAGAACCTACAGGAAACAACCTCTATACAACCGATGGCAATGTCGCCGCAGCAGAAAACACACGCGCCGCGCAAGGTTTTTTAGAAGGATCAAACGTACAGCCTGTTGTCGAGATGACCCGCATGATCAAAGTACTAAGAGAGTTTCAAACCACACACAGAATATTAGAGAGCGAGCATGAACGCTTGCGCAATGCAGTACAAACACTGACACAAGTTTAAAGAATTTAGATTAAGGAGTAAAAACAATGAGATCATTAGATATTGGCGCAACCGGCATGATGGCACAACAACTAAATGTTGATGTGATATCCAACAACATCGCCAACATGACCACCACAGGTTATAAAAAGCAGCGCGCCGCATTTCAGGATTTGCTGTACCAAAACATTACGCGCCCCGGCTCAACATCTTCGGATTCGGGAACAACAGTCCCCTCAGGGCTTCAGGTCGGTTTAGGTGTAAAAACCGGCGCGGTATACCGTATGCATGGGCAGGGAACCGTTCAGATCACCGAAAATGAGCTTGATATAGCCATTTTGGGGCGCGGTTTTTTCGAAATTGAATTACCTGACGGAACCCCCGCCTATACACGAGACGGTACATTCCAAATCAATGAAAATGGCGAAATCGTTACTGTTCAGGGCTACACCGTTGCACCGACAATTACGGTTCCTGACAATGCCACAGGCATCGACATTAACGAGGAAGGCGAAGTCCTAGCGACAATACAAGGGCAAACAGCCGTACAAAATTTAGGCCAGTTTCAAATGGTTGATTTCATAAACCCAACAGGGTTAGAGGCCATCGGTAATAACATGCTCGTTGAAACAGAAGCCTCAGGCGCGCCAGTAACAGGCATTGCCAACCAAGAACAATTCGGACGCCTGCAACAAGGCGCCCTGGAACAATCAAACGTTGATGTTGTTGCAGAAATCACAAAACTCATTTCCGCGCAGCGCGCCTATGAAATGAACTCTAACGTAATATCAACAAGCGATGAGATGCTACAGACAGTATCACAGCTTCGATAAGGGTAAATTAAGGAGCGTAAAATGAAAAAGGGATGCGTAAAATTATTACTCTGTGCTTTGGCTTATGGGCTATTCACCCTATCTCCTGCCTATGCCATGGGAATAAAAGAGAATAGCGTCATAACAGACAGCACCATTAAATTGGGCGATGTGTTCTATGGGCTGAAACGCGACCAAGACCGCGTTTTAGGCAATGCACCGCGCCCGGGTGATGAAATGGTACTCAACGCACGCACCCTTTTACGCATTGCCGTCGCATTGGATTTACCTTGGCGCCCGTCCAGCAACACAGACAAGGTTGTTTTAACGCGCGAAGCGACAATCATCGAATATCCGCAAATAAAAGAAGCCATTCAAACCGCTTTATATGATGAGGGGATATATGGTGATTATGACATTAGTATTCCAAGTGAGTATCAGCGCATTATTCTGCCGGCAAACCAACCTGCCCAAATGGATATTGAGCGTGTCAACGTTGATGCAGAAAGAAAGCACTTTGAGGTCATGGTTTCCGCGCCCTCTTCTGCAAATCCAATACATAAATTTCAGGTAAGAGGCGCAATGCATCACGTCATCCGCGTTCCTGTTCTGATGGAAACTATAGAACATGGCCGCATCATCCATGAGCACGACATCAAACTGATAGAAATCAGAGAGCGGGATTTCACAAAAGGCACAATTGCCGATGCACAAAGCCTGGTCGGAATGACAGCGCGGCGCTTGGTTATCGCAGGACGCCCCATCAAAGAGACAGACCTTGTTGCCCCGCAAATTGTTGAGCGCGGTGAACTTATCACCCTGAACTTAAACAACGGCATCATGAATATATCAACCCAGGTTAAAGCTCTGGAAAACGGCGCAAAAGGTGAGATCATCCGCGTCGTAAACACAAGCAGTAACCAGACCTTGCAGGCCCTTGTCACAGGACAAAATGCGGTCAGCATCGTCACTAATTAAAACCAAAAGAGGTTCAAATGCGTACTTTAAAATATATCAAATTATCTGCCATCGGCCTTCTGGGATGCACAATGCTCAGCGCCTGCTCGACGGCTGATAAAATTGCAAATATCGGCAAACCGCCCGCGATGACACAGATTGCGAACCCGATGACTGATCCCGGTTATCAACCCGTCAGCCTGCCAATGCCATCGCAAGAACATGTTGCACCTCAGAAAAACTCTTTGTGGCAAAGCAACCGCGTGACATTTTTCAAAGACCAAAGAGCCAGCAATATCGGCGACATCATCACGGTAACCATCGACATCGAAGATGAAGCAACACTTGAAAATGACACGTCGAACACACGAAGCAGTGATAACAGCGCGGGTCTTAACAACTTTCTTGGATTAGAGCAATCATTAAGCCGTGTCCTGCCCGAAGCGGTCGATAATGCAAGCTTGGCTGATTTCGGGTCAAACTCGACCCATTCCGGATCAGGCAGCATTGAGCGTGAAGATGAAGTGAAATTGCGCCTTGCGGCTCTGATTACACAAATTTTACCCAACGGCAATATGGTCATTCACGGAAAACAAGAGGTTCTCGTGAACTTTGAAAAACGCATCTTACAAATTGACGGTGTGATCAGACCGGAAGATATTTCCACCGCAAACACAGTCTCCTATGACCAAATCGCAGAAGCACGCATCATTTATGGCGGCGAGGGGCAACTGACCGATGTGCAACAACCGCGATACGGGCAACAATTATACGATATTATATTCCCGTTTTAATATTTGCACTTTTGGCCTGTAAAAATTTATAATGAATATATGGCAGACCAAGAGACAGCTATACCAGAACCAACATCACGGCAAGATCCGCTTATCTTGTCCGTTGCCAGTGCGGTCTATGATCAGGATGAGCAGCTAGCCAGCATCAAACTCACAAAAGCTTTTCAAAAAAGCCACGCCATCCAGAAATATGACGGGGACGATATAACCCTGACCTATCAAAATAATCCTGTTTCAAATCCGGATGATTGCCCAAAAATTGATATCGCTCTTTCTGATATAGAACGTAGCATTAGTTATCTGGGTAATTCTGTCACATTAACCTTGGCCAATGTTTCACAGCAACAAGCCGATTTGATTGATCAGGCACAATGTTTCCGTATTGATACCGAAACGGCGCAGACTATTACAGACCCGAGTTGGTCAACACCCAAGATGTAAAAAAGGGGCTTTTTCAAGCCCCTATCTATAAACACTTAACACATTAGATTAACTAATCATCGCGATGTGTCTTTTCGAGACGCTCATGACGCTCTTGCGCTTCCAAGCTAAGAGAGGCAATCGGACGAGCCTTCAAACGGGCAATACCAATCGGCTCCCCTGTTTCGTCACAATATCCGTATTCATCTTCGTCAATTTTACGCAAAGTGCTGTTAATCTTTGAGATCAGTTTACGCTCACGGTCACGCGTACGAAGTTCCAAAGCATGATCCGTTTCAGCAGACGCACGATCCGCAAGATCCGGTTTTTGTAACTCAGTCCCTTGTAGCGTGTCATGAATCGTCGCTTCTGATTCTTTTAACAATTCCTGACGCCAAGAAATAAGCTGTCTTCGGAAGTATTCTTTCATAGTGGGGTTCATAAATTCCCCTTTATCCTTTTCAGGATCATAATCAGGAGCAAGCGTTACGCTATCAGGTGTTGCCATTGTGATTTCCCTTATATTCTTCTAAAATATAAATATAGTAAAATTTTAAGACTTGAGAATATAAGTCTGTTTAGGTTTAAAAACAAGAAAATTAACACTCTACATACTTCAAATATTTAGAATTTATAGTTTACAGCCTTGTTTCAAACCATTGATTGGTCCAAGGCAACGCGCATTTTTGCCAGCTCAACTTGCGCTCTCAAGTCAACCTCATCCATAATTGCCGTCAGTTTCGGGTCATCAATTTTATCGCGGTGCGATGCCACAACATCGGCAATATCAATCATATGCCCGACGGTTAATTGACCGCTCAACATTCTAAGGCGAATATTTTCCAGTTTGTCCAATATAGTATCGGCACGCATATGTGCTTTTTTCTTGGCGGCTTTTTTAGTTGGGTCCTCAACTTCTTGCACGGCTAATAATGCATCAAGTTGGGCAATAGACTGTGTGGCTGCGGCAGTCGTAGTCTCAGACGCCCCTCCTTTGACATATTGGCTAAAATCAACAGTATTTTCACCTTGCGATGAAGATGATTTTTTACTTTTTGATGTTGAATTTGGCCCCTTGGATCCACCAACTTTCATAACACACCTCTCTCACTGATCTTTTAATTATACCTTAAACCCCACATGCGTTGCATGTTTTTTTAGTTTACACACGGGCGTTTTTTTTTATCAAGTCGGTAAGAATTGCCTAGCGCATCAGGCAATAACGTCATAAAGAACCCTTTTTTCCCGCCCATACGCCCTACTCCGAAGGGTCTGTTTTTTGCACAGTGCATTGATAACACTGAACTTTTCAAAACTGGCACAGCTTTCGCAAAGGTTAAATGAGAGAATTCTCGTTGAGAGGCCTCCAAGCGTAAAAGTAGAAAAAGTTAAAAAGAGAAACGACCTATTTATTCAGGTCATCAGGAAAAGCAGATGCTTAAGTGTAATAACAAAAATACAGACACTTCGGTTGTTGTCCGATTATCACAAGTGGGTACCATTAGGGTATTTGTGATAGTCGGACTTTGCTTTCTTATTCTCACATCAGGAATTCAAAGCACACAGGCAAAAACATCCCGTATTAAAGATATTGTCGATATTGAAGGCGTCAGAGAAAACCAACTTGTCGGTTATGGTTTGGTCGTCGGCCTGAACGGCACAGGTGACGGGCTTAACAATTCCCCATTCACAGAACAAAGCCTGATCGCAATGTTAGAACGTCTTGGCGTTAATATTCGCGGCCAAAATATGAATACAGGAAACGTTGCCGCCGTTATGGTTACCGCAACACTGCCGCCCTTCACCAATCAGGGGTCTCGTATCGACGTCAATGTTTCCGCACTTGGGGATTCCAGTTCATTATTGGGCGGTACACTCCTCGTAACGCCGCTCATCGCCGCTGATGGCGAAGTGTATGCGGTTGCTCAAGGAGAGGTAAATATTGCCGGCTTCTCTATAGAAGGCGAAGCTGCATCCTTAACACAAAACATCCCGACTGCCGGGCGCATCCCCAGCGGCGCGATTGTGGAACGTGAAATTGACTTTCAACTGGAAGAATTACAACAAGTCAGACTTGCCCTTAGAAACCCTGATTTCACGACTTCACGCCGTATTGCACAAGCAATCAACGGATTTACCAATGCACGCCTTGCACAGGCAGAGAATTCCGCAAGCGTATTGCTGCGCAGACCCGTTAACTATGACGGCAGCATCGTTGATTTAATCACAGATGTAGAGCAGCTCCCCATCCAACCGGATCAGCCCGCTCGCGTTGTTATCAGTGAACGCTCCGGCGTTATTGTAATGGGTGCGGATGTCCGCGTAAGCAGCGTCGCCATCGCTCAGGGCAACCTCACGCTAAAAATTAACGAAACCCCTCAGGTGTCGCAAGCAAACCCATTTGCCGATCAGGGTGAAACCGTAATTGTGCCACGCACCGATGTTTCTGCCACTGATGCGGATGCCAAACTGGCCGTCTTGGACACAGGGGTCACATTGCAAGAATTGGTTACAAGCCTGAACCAGCTGGGTGTCAGACCACGTGACATCATTACAATCCTACAAGCCATCAAAGCCGCAGGCGCCCTGCAGGCAGAAATTGAGGTGATGTAATGCAAATGTTAACTCCGGAAACAGCGATGAACGTTCTTCAGCAGTCACAGATCAATGATCCTACGACCGCGAAAGTAAACAACAAAAAAGATATGGCGCAGGTGGCGCGCGAATTTGAGGCTGTCTTCATCTCGGAAATGGTAAAGCCCATGTTCGAAGGCATCGAAGCTGACGATATGTTTGGTGGCGGTAAAGGCGAAGAGATATTCCGCGGCATGATGATTCAAGAATACGGCAAGAATGTCGCAGACCGCGATGCCACAGGCATTCAGGCACAAGTCATGAACAAATTAATTGAGATGCAAAGTGAAATGACCGCCAACAATCAATCCGCCGCAATTCAATCAAAACAGATACTAGACGCAGAATTCACAGAAACACCAGGGATAAACAGAGGGAGCACACTATGACAATGACACACACACAAAATACCGCGCAGGAAAACGGCAATATGGTTCTTTCCAGAGATGTGAATATGGCTGTGAGGCAATTAATCAAATTATCGCAAGATTTGATCAGATCTGCAGATGAAGAGACACAAGCCTTAGTCACCCTAGATCATATGAAATTTGCAATGTCACAACGCGACAAAGAAATGCTGGCGGAAAAATATGCGAAAGCTTCCGAAGAATTCAGAGAACGTCTGGGTGCGTTCCGCATGGCTGATAAGGCGCTTATCGCGCAGCTTAATGTTCTGCAAAACGAACTAAAGGAAAAGAACGGCCATAACAACGTCATGATTAATCAAATCAAGAAAAAGGCCGCTGCAAACACGCAGTCTACCCTATTCACGGCCCAGCAAATGGGGCAGCGCGTTTATTTTCAAGATAACACCACCGACCAAGAACAAGACAGAAAGGAAGCATAGGCATGAGTGAGAAACAAAACACACAACAGCCGGGTAACCTAACCTTGTCACGCGATACAAACGGCGCGGTGAAAGAGGTAATGGAAGTCATCAAACGTCTGGAAGGCGTATATAAGGATGAAACAGAGGCTTTGCACCGCACAGATACAAAAACCTTCATGTCCCTGCAGCAGAAAAAATTATCCGCAGCGCATGACTATCAAAACGTCATTGCACAAATCATTGCTCGCAAAGGTGAACTTAATAACCTTGATCCGGCTCTGAAAGACCGTCTGGATAAATTGCACGCGCAATTCTCTGACATTTCAAAAGAGAATATGAAAGCAATTGAGCGCATGCAGCGATGCACAGAAAAATTAGGAAACACGATACGAAATGCCGCCATTCGGTCAATTCAGAAAGATCGTGGTTATAGCTACACCGAAACAGGAAGCATCCCGAATACATCACGAAAAAAAGCTGTGTCTTCAGGATTAAGCGAAACAGTGTAAGGACAAAAAATGAGCTTAGATTTTTTTACAGCACAACAAGGCTATAACAGCAACCTTAATGACTACTCGTCACAGGTTGGTGCCAAGCAGACTGTGGCAAAAAACAAGAATGCCTTACACACAAAGCAGTCAACAACACAGGAAAACAGCTTTGAAGAATATCTGAACTCACAGAAAAGAAACGTCACGAAAGATGCTACTAAAACCGCATCATCAGAGGCAACGAACACTAAGGTTGATAGCGAATTAAAAGCGGGGCTGGATAAATTATCGCTTATCTCAGGGATATTAACCAAACACAGCAATACAGAAACAACAAATGACACAGACGGTAACTCTACCCCTGCGCTTGAAGGGGAAGAGACAACCTTAGAGCTATTGAGCAATACATTACAGGCACTGATTGATGAAACAATCGCCAACCAAAACGATGAGACCGAAGCAACGACGGCCCCTGCCCTGATACAAACATCTGAGGATGCAAGCGATACGGGGGAAGATGCCCTTCAATCCTTGCTAAAAGGGCTGGTGATCCAAATCCTTGGTAAGAACGAAGAACAAGCGGACAGTCCCCAAACAGACGAAGACCTGACAGTCTTGCTTGGCGGCCTTACCCCGCAAGAGATCACAGACCTTAAAGCGCAAATTAATACGTTTCTGACCACAGAAACACGCAGCGAAGATGATGAAGCAGCGTTAAGCGCCCTCCTCAGTCAATTTTACGCCTTGATAGAGCCGGGCAAAAGGTCTGAAGCCAAATCTGATAACACTGCGAGCACGATCACAGACAATGTTCTAAAGACAGATTTACAGAATAAAGAGGCCGGACAAAACACACAGCCAACAAATAATGACAGCACGGCAACAAAAACAGATCGTTATGATAGCCGCTATGATGCGCGCTATGACAACCAGCGCCCATCCCATGACGGTGAAACAAAACAAAAATTTGATGCCGCGTTAAAGAATGTTGATGCAACTGCAACCGTAAAAAGCGAAACACCTGCAAACAACACGGCCCAAACATCAAGCCAGCGTTTCTTACAAACAACAAGCTCTGCCATTCAATCCGGTTTTGGTGGGTTAGATAGCGCGCTGGCACAGGGGACAAGCGCCCCCTCCCCCACGACCGTGGTTCAAAATGCAATGACGAATGTGACCACGCAGTCACAAAGTGCAACGCAATCACATCCCGCAACACAATTGGTCTCAATGACCATACAAAAGGCCGTAAAGGCGGGCGATGACACCAACATAAAACTAAGGCTGGACCCGCCCGAATTGGGACGCGTTGAAGTCAAAATGAGCATCGATAAAAACAACGCGAAAATTGTGCTGACAGCCGAAAAACCGGAAACATTCATGATGTTACAGCGCGATGCAGATGCCCTTAACCGCGCACTCACTGACGCAGGCATAGAGTCCGGCGGAGATTTGAGCTTTGAGCTCGCCGGCGAAGATCATGATTTCAATCAAAACCGAGGCGGTCACAGCGGTAGCGGCAATGGTAAGCGAGGCTCATCCGATGAAGGTGAACCGATTATAAACAGCAAAATGGACTGGTATGTAGACCCCGATACAGGGCGTATGCACTACAACATACTCGCGTAAGAAGACGGAAGGATTAAAGCAAAATGGCAAGTGATGTAACAATTAATAACGCGCTGGATTATTCCCAGAGATCAGCAAATTCATCGGCTCAACTCGCCGAGGATTTTGATGACTTCCTGATTCTACTCACCACGCAACTACAAAACCAAGACCCGTTAGACCCTGCGGATTCAACTGAATTTACAAACCAACTGGTTGCTTTTGCCGGCGTGGAACAGCAAATCAACACCAACCAACGTTTGGAAAGCTTGGTTTCTCTGGGATTGGGAACATCATTCTCATCTGCGTTGAATTACGTTGGTAAAGGCATCAACTACATTAGCGCAGAAGCAAACTATGACGGCACCACACCGATTGACATCAGCTACGCAATTAGCGGTGCCTCAGTGGATACAACGCTCAACATTTTCGATGAAGAAGGCACATTGGTTTATACAGAGGAACTCTCAGACGAGGTCAATGGTACCTTTACTTGGGACGGTAAAAACTCGGCCGGACAAGATCTGGAGGCTGGTACATATGAAATTCGTATCGATGCCCTAAACCAAGATAACGAACCGCTTGAAACGACAACTGTTGTTTCAGGATATGTCAGTGGCGTAGAAACCCAAAACGGCACCACATTCTTACTTGTCGGTGATCGTGCGGTTTCCGTTGGTAATGTGATCAACGTGCAAGAAGCAAACTCTACTCAAGCTGACAATTCATCAGACACAGACGAAACAACAGACACAGAAGAAAGTGATTCTGAGGAAACCTCAGAATCTTAAATCAGGAATATATAGAAATTTAACGCGTAAAGGAGAAAAACTATGGGACTATTTGGAGCACTTTTTACAGGCGTATCGGCGCTGACCGCGCAATCGCAAAATACGGCAATTATCTCGAACAATATTGCCAATATCAACACAACAGGATTTAAACGCTCAGAAGCATCGTTTTTCTCGCTTGTGACGACACAAGGCAACACAAGCCGATATTCCCCCGGTACTGTGACAGCAAACCGTATTCAGCGCGTTACAGAGCAAGGGCCGATCACGCAATCATCTTCAAGCACAGACGCGTCGGTATCAGGGAACGGCTTTTTCGCGGTCAAGCGTGACTCTGACGACTCCGCGCTAACCGAATATCTTTACACACGAAACGGCCAGTTTAGCGAAGATTCACAAGGTTTCCTTAGAAACTCCGCCGGATTTTACCTTTACGGATGGCCGATTGACCAAGCAGGAGATCTGCCGGCCAACCAAGGTGACCTTGACTCTTTGGTTCCGGTCGATGTTGCCTTCCTTGGTGGATTGACCCGCCCGACAAACACAGCCGAGCTTTCTGTGAACCTTGATGCCGCCGAAGCGGACACAACCTTGGCAAATATCGGCACGGTTGATGCGGACTTTACGCGTGGCCTTACCGTCTTTGATACACTCGGTAACCCACAAAGCATGAGCTTTGAATTCACAAAAACATACGGCCCGCAAGCAACACATGCCAGCACGCGGACAACCCTGACATCAACGGATGAAATGGTAAATGACCTCGGCCTGACAAACGGTGACCAATTCACAATCAACGTGGATGGCTTAGGCGTCAGAACATATCAAATCACCGATACTGATGGTGCCGTTCCTCCGGGCGGTGTCGATGTCATGGTGTTTGACATTGGTGACTTGATTGACGATATCAATACGAATGTAACTGATCTGACAGCATATTTGGGAAATAGCGGCGAAATTGTTTTCCAACATGACCAATTCGTTCTTGGTACGGAAAACTTTGAAATCCTAGAGGTCGGCGCAGGTACAGCGCTTGCATCTTTGGGCTTCACACCCGGCACATACACATCCGACAACCTGAATGGCGGTACATTTTCTAACGGTACATCGACCGACACCCCACCATATAGTACAGGTGATTTCCCAACACTTCAGTTCTTGCCGGGCGATCCGACATATAATGCACGCGGTTGGTGGAATGTTACCATACGTGACCCAAGCAACAACCAACTCACAACAGGTCTGGTGAACTTTAATGGTGACGGTACGATTAACGCCAGCCCTGATATTGACGGTAATATTGACATCGAACTTAACCAAATCAACTGGAATAACGGGTCAGAATTACAAAATATTGCGGTTGATATCGAACGATTCAGTCAGTTCTCAAGTGATTACACAGTTCTTTTCTCTGATCAGGATGGTGCGGAACTTGGGCTTAGAACAGGTATTGAAATTGACCGCGAAGGCTTTGTGATCGCGCAGTTCTCTAACGGTGCCAGTGCGACGCTCTACAAATTGCCTCTTATCACATTTGCAAACGCGAATGGTCTGGCAGAGGTATCAGGAACGGCCTACACCGAAACCGAAGATTCCGGTGAAGAGAACCTCCGTGAGGCAGGATCAGGTGGTGCAGGCTTTATCGAGCCGTCCACACTTGAGAACTCAAACGTTGATTTGGCCGATGAATTTGCCTTACTTATCGTTGCGCAACGCGCCTACTCCGCCGGTACAAAAGTCATCAACACAGTTGACCAGATGACACAGGAGCTGTTGCAACTTCGATAAAAAGAAAACGTTTTAGGATATTGGGTTTTAGGTACGCTACCCGCATCCCTAACCCCTAACGCCCAGTATCCGAAATTTTGTGAAATAATCACGCAGAAGTGTGGCTTCACAATCTACGGGTGTATCAGACGTGCAGAACATACGTCGATACACCCTTTTCTTTTTTCACGTCAAAAACTCTTCTTTTCCTATAAAAAACAACAACTTATTCAACTAACAACAATTTTGTCGATATTTTAAATAACACTTAACGTTTTGTTAAAGAATGTGTTAGTATGATGGAGTATGAAGCTGAAATAGGATTTTTCAGTATTTAAACCTAGGAAAGGAATATACTATGTCTTCAGATATCGTATTAACATCTGCTTTACGCAGTAACCTCTTATCTCTCCAGAACACACAGAACCTTATTGACCAAACACAATTACGTTTGGCGACAGGTTTGAAAGTTAATTCTGCGCTAGATAATCCCTCTAACTTCTTCGCAGCACAAAGCTTGGATAACCGTGCCAGTGACTTAACAAGACTTCTTGATGGTATTTCACAGTCCATTAGAACGATTGAAGAAGCTGACAACGGTATTACTGCTCTTACTAACCTCGTTGAGCAGGCAGAATCCGTTGCTATTGAAGCACAATCAGAAGCCAGAACGGCAGAAGGTTTCGCTTTGATCCGTGGTACAGAAGACCTTCGCGGTGTAAACCTGACAGCTGACCTTGCTGAATTCTCAGGTGGTGAAAGCTTCACAATTATCGTTGAAGAAGCTGATGGCACATCAACAACGGCCCCGACTGTCACTAGTCCGGCGGCTACTGTTACATTGGCTGCAAACGACACAATCGATAACATCGTTGCACAGATCAACTCTGACACAAACAATGATGACTTAGTTCGCGCAAGCGTAACATCTGCCGGTCAGTTGCAGATCGAATCACTGGTTGACGGCGCATCTATCAGAATTCAAGACTCCGCCGACTCTGGTGCAGGTGGTACTGAATTCGACCTTGCCGGTTTCAGCGCAATCGGTCTTGGTGACTTTGTTCAGGCAGAAGATAACGATGCCGGTGGTACAGCCGCTATTCGTTATGGTGGTACAGCCATCGCCGGTAATACATTAAGTTCAACACGCGCCCTACTCGCATCACAGGTTAACGGTAACTATGTGGCTTCTGCTACATTAAACGCAGCCGGCTTCCTGACAACCGGTGCGGCAGGTGTTGACGAACTTCGTATTAACGTTTCTGTTGATGACCAACAAAGTGCGAACA
The DNA here is from genome assembly GCA_051967755.1 of Alcanivorax sp. GTDB lineage: Bacteria > Pseudomonadota > Alphaproteobacteria > Micavibrionales > Micavibrionaceae > UBA1672. Next base: position 37,184 of record JBQDYD010000003.1, on the reverse strand, counting down.
TTGATGTTGCTCAGGACACAACCATTCAGGAATTGATCGACAACATCAACAATGACGCAAACATTGGCGGTTCAATCACTGCATCATTCAACACAGACACAGGCGCGATCGAGCTTCAAGCTGCTGATGGTGTCGGTACAGTTGAAATCCAGTACGAAGACCTAACCGGTACAGCGAACCCGAACTTCGGTTTTGGTACAAACGCTGGTGACGGTGCGATTGGTACTGCGAACGATGTAAACTCTGAGCGCTTCTCATTTGTTGGTACAAGCGTTGATTTGGCACAGTTCGAATCAGACTTTAACAACATTCGTGAGCAAATCGACGGGATCGTAGAAGATGCGGAATATCGTGGCGTTAACCTTCTTGGTGGCGATGACTTGACCACATTCTTCAACGAAGATCGTGACAACCTACTAACCACACAGGGCGTTGACTTCTCAGCAAACGGCCTTGGTATCGCAGAAGGTTCATTCACAACCTCAAACTCGATCCAGTTGTCTATCGATGACATCCGTTCTGCTCTTGATGACGTACGAAGCTTCGGTTCATCTATCGCGAACGACCTGTCTATCATTCAGACACGCCAAGACTTCACAGAGCAAACAATTAACACTCTTGAAGCGGGTGCGGATGACTTGACCGTTGCAGACCAAAACGAAGAAGGTGCAAACCTACTTGCTTTGCAGACACGTCAGACATTGGGTGTTACATCCCTATCATTGGCGTCTCAGTCTCAGCAGGCTGTTCTTCGACTATTCTAATTCAGATAAAGACACTGATCTTTATTTATACGAAATCGGGCGGGAAAAGAAATTTTCCGCCCTTTTCTTTTTAAGCCGTTTTTAAATCTTCCTTTACCAAGTCATAGTATGATAGAGTTCAATCATTAAAATACGTCGCAGAATGCTGACCTCTATACGAAAGGAAGAATTCCATGGCACTCGTTATCGATTTAAAACCCCAAGAAAAAATACTTATAGGCGAAGCTGTCATCACCAACAGCTCACAACGTACACGCCTTCACATCGCGGGCGATGCACCCATCATTCGCGAAAAAGACATCATGCACGAAGATGACGCAGACACGCCGTGCAAAAAAATCTATTTCCTTATTCAATGCATGTATATTTCTCGCGATCCGAAAGACTATCACGATAAATACTTCAAGCATGTCAGTGAAATTCAAAAAGCCTCACCAACAAGCGCAATTTTCTTCATGCAAATTAACGAACAAATAATCTCAGGGTCGTATTATAAAGCTATGAAGCTAGCACAACAACTGATCGAGCATGAGCGGGAGCTATTAGAACATGTCACAAAATAGCAACAACCCTTACGCAAAAGCCGCAGGCGCATATGACACCAATGCGCAGGCAAATGCCGGCTCTCAGAGAGAGCTGGAAGCACGCATCTTGCTCAAATCAAACCGCATGATGAAACAACTTATCGACGGATGGGACCAACGTCCGAAAGATTTATTAGAAGAAACACTAAAATATAACCGCCAAATATGGATGTTATTCTACGACACCGCACTTGAAAACAAAGAGGGTGACAGACCAAACGACCTGCGTAGCAACATTATCAATCTTGCAAATTTTATATTTAAAAGAGAGATGGAAATTCTTGCCAATCCTGAGAAAAAGAAGCTGGATATCCTTATCAGTATTAATCAGGAAATCGCTGCAGGCCTTATGGTTGATAACGCGAAAACAGAACCAAAAACAAACCCCGCAGACTCTGGCGGGGCACAAAAAACAGATATATCAGGATAAACCCAGATCGACTAAGCCAATACACTTACGCCGGCAGACTGACTTGCCTGCCCGGATTGCGCACCAGTAGAGAGTGCGGCTATCGCCGCTTGCGGCGTTGATGAAGGCGCAGCGTTCGATGGTTGGCTTGATGTAACTTGCTGTAACGTGATGACATCCGTTCCGCCACTGCCTGGAGTAGACTCGGCCGGCTGATCGGGAACAACATCCCGCAACTGCGCTCGTTCTATCGATTCACTGGAACGTCTTATCTGAGCAAGACGGCTCTCGGTCGGGAATTGCTGCTGCACATCGCCGGTCTCTGAATCGCGGATCTGAAGAACGGCCTTGTTGTAGTTTAAATCAACAGAGATATACGGGCTGACATACGGGGCCTGCGGCACATCCGGCGCCCCCTGCGGTGAAGGCGGCAAAACGGCGTTAACAGGCGCAACCGAAACAGCATCAACTGCCTCAGTCAAAGCCCGCGACGAAGCCGCGCTTGCAATCGTAGAATTTACCGCTTCAATCATGAGCGAAACCCTAACCTTTCTACTTTTATAGTCTTTCTTACGTAAAAAAACACAAACACAAAAAAGACATACTACCCTAGTATCATAATACAGAACTTCCCATAAAAAGTCAATAAAACGTGCAAAAACAATAAGAAAACTCCACACAAAGGATTTCACCTATGGGGTTTGCAAGAATACAAAAACTACAGTAACTTACCTTATGTATTTAAGACGAATCACCCTCTCGTCTTATATATGTGTTTTATGTTATACTGAATGCTACCCCTGCCTTCTTGGGGGATCTAGTATGCTGTAATAAAAGGTACGTCCGTGAATAATTTTGTTGCGACATTACAACAATTAGGCCCCGCCCGACTAGGCGTTATGGGGGCTATCGTGTTGGGATTGTTGATGTTTTTCGTCTTCCTCTCTATGCGCATCACCACCCCTGAAATGAAATTATTATACACTGACTTATCGTCAACCGACTCGGGCGCAGTCGCCGCAAAACTGGAAGAAACCCAAATCACATATGAGATATCTGCCGATGGGTCACGAATCATGGTTCCCGGTGATCAAGTCGGCCGTGCGCGCATGCTGTTGGCTGCCGCAGGTTTACCCAATGGCGGCTCTATGGGCTATGAAATATTTGATGAGCAATCAGGATTCGGAACAACGAATTTTGTTCAAAACATCAATCAGATGCGCGCCCTAGAGGGGGAACTTTCCCGAACAATCACATCCCTCGATAGTATTAAAAGCGCACGCGTGCACATTGTCCTGCCACAGCGAGAGCTTTTCAGCCGCGAAACACGTGATTCTTCCGCAAGTGTTTTTTTAGGATTACAATCCAGCACATCAATTGAACGCTCCCAAATCCTTGCGATCCAATCTTTGGTCGCCTCTGCTGTACCAAATTTAAAAGCTGCAAACGTTTCTATAATTGATAGCAACGGTAATTTAATGGCAAAAGGCGGTCAGGATGACGATCAGCTTATGTCGCTTAAGACCGAAGATTTGCGCAGGCAGTATGAAACAAACACACAAAGAAAAATAGAAGAGCAAATCAGCCGGGTCGTCGGATACGGAAAAGTCACAGCCATCGTTAATGCTGAGATGAACTTTGACCAAATCAGTATGAACGAAGAATTATACGACCCTGAGGGGCAAGTTCTGCGTTCTGCACAATCCAGCCAAGAAGATAATACAGAAAGAGAGCCTGCAACAGATGATGTAAGTGTGGGCAACAACCTGCCGGGCGTTGGAGGAGATCTGCTGGCTGATCAAGCGCCAAGCCTTGAATCTTCTCGCACGGAAGAAGTAACAAATTACGAAATCAGCAAGACCATCCGTAATACAGTTCGCCACTCCGGGCAGGTCGATCGCCTATCCGTATCTGTGTTAATCGACGGACGATACATAGAGGATGAGGAAGGTAACCGTACATATGAGCCGCGTTCCCAAGCCGAAATGGATCAAATTGCCGCGCTGGTAAGAACAGCCGTCGGATTTAACGAGGATCGCGGTGACATCATAGAAATCGCCAATCTGCAATTTGCCCAAATTGATACAAACGAAGATGTCGTTGACGATCGTATGCTTTTCGGATTTGAAAAAAGCGACTTAATTGATGCCGCAGAAATGCTGGTCGTTGGTGTTATGCTCGTTCTTGTCGTGCTCCTCGTCATACAGCCGATGGTGACCAAGCTTCTTAATGCGGAGTCAGCAAGCAGACCGGCCGCTGGACTTGATGAATTATTACAACATGAATTACTTGCCACATCCCCCGCTAACCCTGCCCTTGCCCCACCAACCCAACAACAAATTGGTGCAGACGGACAGCCAATCCCACAGGAAATAGAGTCAGGTGCGGAGGAAGAAGACTCGTTAATTAATATTGACGGCGTCGAGGGTAAAGTTAAAGCATCAACAGTTAAGCGTGTCGAAGAAATTGTAGAATCCTATCCTGCAGAAACAGTGTCTGTTATCAGAAGCTGGATGTCTCAGGAAGGATAGAGAGGTATGAGTGTAAGAGTGAGAGATGATTATCGTTCTTTATCAGGACCTGAAAAGGCCGCTATCTTTATTCTTTCGTTAAGCGAGGAACATACTGCGCAGTTGTTCAGCCACATGGATGACGATGAAATCCTTGAGCTGTCACAAATCATTTCAAGCCTTGGTAAAATCGGCCCAAGCATAGTAGAGCGCCTTTTTATAGAATTTACAGAGCAAATGAGCTCCACAAACACGCTTGTTGGCTCACAAGACAGCACAGAACGCTTATTGATGAAATCCGGCCTGTCACAAGATAAAATCGATGTGATCATGGAGGAGATTCGAGGCCCCGCCGGGCGCACCATGTGGGAGAAGCTGGGCAATGTGAACGAAGATATCCTCGCCAATTTCCTTCAGAAAGAATACCCGCAAACCGTTGCTGTTGTTCTGTCTAAAGTAGACACCGATCATGCGGCGCGCGTTTTGGCGATATTACCGGAAGGCTTTGCCCTTGAGGTGATTAATCGCATGCTCAAAATGGAAACGGTTCAGAAGGAAATTCTGGAAGAAGTAGAAAAAACCTTACGTAAAGAATTTATGTCGAACCTGGCACGAACACAGCGTCGTGACAGTCATGAACTTATTGCAGACATCTTTAACAACATGGAACGCGCGGTTGAAAACCGTTTCATGGAAGAGTTGGAAAAAGTAACCCCCGACTCTGCCGAAAAAATTCGAAGCCTTATGTTTACATTTGAAGACTTGCTCAAGCTTGACCAAGCCTCAATCCAAACTGTTATTCGTGCCGTTGATAAGGAAAAACTACCGCTTGCACTTAAGGGAGCCACAGACAGCCTGAAAGACTTGTTCTTCAATAATATGTCTGAACGTGCGGGTAAGATTATGAAAGAAGATATGGCCGCAATGGGGCCTGTTAGACTGAAGGATGTTGAAGAAGCGCAGCAATATATCGTTACCGTTACAAAAGACCTGGAAGCACGCGGCGAAGTCGCCATTGCAACCGGTGCGTCTGATGAAGAAATGATTGCTTAACCCGCGTGATGGCCAAGGACCATAATAAAGAATGAAGGGACAACCATTTTTCTTTGATACGAATAATTTCGACGATGAAGAGGAATTGTCGGAAGAGGAACTTGCTGCGATCCCTGAATTCACACGTGACGAACTTGAGGCCGCCAAAGCCGCAGCATTCGAAGAAGGAAAAAGAGCCGGTTTCCAAGATAGCGAAACAAACATCACGAACCAGCTTCTTGCGATATCTCAAAAGATATCACAAAGTATCGACGCATTAATTGCTGCGGAACATAATCGCGAAGCAACGTTTGAAAATGAAACGGTTCACCTAAGCGCTGTGATTTTCTCCAAGGCTTTCCCGCAATATATGAAAACCTTTGGCAAAGATGAGTTACATAACGCCATCAAGTCCGCCCTCTCTGAGAAAACAACACCTGATACACTGCAACTGGAATTAAACACAAAACTTGAGTCCGCCCTGTCCGGCTTTATAAAAGAACACGCAGAAGAATTAGGCAAACACCTTACAATAAAAACAAATGACGAACTGTCCGATAATAATGCGATGATCAACTGGCCTTCCGGCGGTTTGATTTGCAAGCACGACCAGACGGCGAAAAAAATATTTGATATACTAAATCAATCTCTTGCGGAGCGCGGCATTAGCCTTCATGATGAGGGAGAGCAACAAGAACAAGAGACCACCCTGCCCCAAGACGCGGCAGACACATCAGGAGACTCGTAGATGAGCGATGAAACAGAAAATGAAGAGCAGACCCCGGGCGACCTAAATCTGGATGAAATTTCAGAACCTGATGAGTTGCAGGGCGATGATGATAAAGAATTTGCCATTGGCGAAGCGATGGCCGGTGATGTAACGGCCATATACGATATTCCCGTGAACGTATCTGCGGTTCTGGGCCGCTCTACGATGCAGGTAAGCCAACTATTAAAACTTGGCCGTGGCGCTGTTGTAGAATTAGACCGCAAGGTCGGCGAAGCAATCGATATTTATGTTAACAACAGGCTTGTCGCCCGCGGCGAAGTGGTTGTTGTGGAAGACAAGCTCGGCATCACCATGACTGAGATTGTGAAATCTGACAGATCATAATTATGCCTTCCTTAACTTCATCTGTGTAAAATACAAAATATACATTCCATGTAAAAGAAACGAGGATCGTTTTTAAAATGGCAGAACCCGAACAAGCGCAGCAAGAACAAGTACAGCTTCCGAATGTGAGCGTTCCTGCCGCTGTCTCAAAGGCTGATTTCGCGACAATACTGGGGCTGGTCATCACGTTTGCCTTAATTACAGGGGCGATTGTTTTAAACCCCAGCGAGGCACGCTTTTTTAATGTTCCTTCACTCCTCATTGTTATTTTGGGCACATTAACTGCGACGTGCATCTCATTTACAGGTGAAGAATTGGCACAATCCATGAAGATCATTGCTTCATCGCTATTCAGGCCTGTTCGCAATTTTCCCGCACTTGCCAAAAGCATGCTTGACCTTGCCGTCATTGCGCGCAAAGGCGGATTGTTACAGCTCTCTAACTATGAAAACCAAACACGCAATGAGCCATTTTTGTATTATGCGATGCGTTTGGTCGTTGACGGGTACAATAAAGAAGACCTTGAGCGCATCCTTCAACAGCAAATCGATAAAGAAGAAGAAATACAAAAACGAGCTGCACAAATTCTTAAAAGAGGTTCAGAGATCGCCCCGGCAATGGGATTGATCGGAACCCTAATCGGTCTTGTTCAGATGCTTGCCGAACTAGAGGATCCGGAATCAATCGGGCCATTTATGGCTGTTGCCCTATTAACAACATTCTATGGCGCAATTCTTGGTACAATTGTTATGGCACCGCTTGCTGCAAAACTTGAAAAAAATGCGGCAGAAGAAGTCACGGCAAAAACAATGACACTAAAGTTGGTTCAATCAATTCTTAAACAAGAAAATCCCAGAAATCTTGAGATGATGATTAACAGCCACCTCCCGCCGAGCAAACGTATCATCTATTTTAAATAAACCTTACGATAGCTGCTTATCCCCCACTACCATAACACGCGGATTTTGCGACTCTATCGCTCGGTGCACAAACGCACGTTTTTCTTTTTCACGCAGCACCTTTTCCAAAAAATTGTCCGCGCTATTCTTTTGCTTATTACGTACGCGCGCCTTCCAAAAGTCGCCGACATTAAATTGATAGACAGATGCATCGGGCCTGACCTCAACATCATTCCCCGAAACTGTTAGAACATCATGATTACATACATATTGTGTTACGGGGCTATTATAGCAACTCATAAAACGGTCAAAATCCTGATTCAAACCATCAACATGAAAATTGTGAACATCCTTGTGCTTTTTATAACCATTTGGCGCAACAAGACGCATATGCGTTTTCACCCGTGCTGAATATAAACACTCCATATCAGCCAATATCGTTTCAACACATTCGAATAATTCAAAATCGTCCAGCGTATCTCGAAAAGCTTCTATTTTCTCGCGCTCACTATATTTAATGAAAAGCTCCCCCTCTTTGAGGTCAAAATGACTACACATCACTTCAGCTAAGCGATCAAAGTCCCCCTTTAAAATACGCGGATACAACACAACATTTGCTTTAGGCTCAAAATCTGTCACAAAAAATGCGTACAGATCATCGACCACCTTTATTAGGTCATAACCTTCTGGTATATAATCGAGTTGTGTCATAAGATGGCATTATATCTTGAAAAGGTTGTTTTAGAGTAAATTTTATACTCTTATTCCAAAAAAATTTGCGTCAGGAGCACATAAACAATGCGTTTAATGATTATCGGTCGTCTGGGTGGACATATTTCCGAAGCCGGAAAAATCGCGCTTCAACGCGGGGCAAAAGTTATCCACTGCGAAGACACCGAAGAGGCTTTTGGTGCGCTTTTGAATGGAAAAAGCGCCGATTTGGTCATGATCGATGTAAAGCAAAAGATCGGTGAATTTATTGAACGCCTAAAGACAGAACGTATCCACATGCCTGTTGTCGCTTGCGGTATCGGAACCGATGCCCAATCCGCAGTAAAGGCGATTCAACAAGGCGCAAAGGAATACGTCCCTCTTCCCCCTGATGCGGAATTGATTGCCGCTGTATTAGAGGCGGTAACCGAGGAAAGCAATTCCATGATTGCCAGTGATCCGTCGATGAAACCCATCATGGAACTGGCAAAGAAAATTGCTCCGTCAGACGCGACAATAATGATCACAGGTGAATCCGGTACGGGTAAAGAGGTCATGTCCCGTTACATTCACAATAAATCAAAACGTAAAAACGGCCCCTTTATTGCTGTTAACTGCGCTGCGATCCCTGAAAACCTATTGGAATCTGAATTATTTGGCCACGAAAAAGGTGCATTCACAGGCGCCACAAACCGACGCATTGGTAAATTTGAGGAAGCCAACACAGGCACGATCCTATTAGACGAAGTCAGTGAGATGCACCCGTTGCTTCAGGCGAAATTATTACGCGCCATTCAGGAAAAAGAAATCACACGTATCGGCAGCAACGATGCCGTGAAGGTTGATGTCCGTATTTTGGCAACATCAAACCGCAACCTTCAGGAATCTGTTCGTAAAGGAGAATTTAGAGAAGACCTCTACTTCCGTCTTAACGTGGTGAATATCCCCCTTCCCCCGCTTAGGGAACGCCCGACAGACATTGCAAATCTGGCGCAATTCTTCGCCGATAAATTTGCAGAATCAAATGACATCGCAAAGAAAAAGGTTTCAAAAGAAGCCGAAGATAAACTAAAAGCCAGCGAATGGCGCGGAAACATACGTGAACTGGAAAACACAATGCACCGTGCAATTCTAATGGCCAGCGAAGATGAAATAGAAGCGGACGCCGTCTTTATTCAAGGCAGTGCATTAAGTGCCCCCTCTCAGGCTCCGGCTCAGAACGCTCCGGACCCAGCAGGTGTTTCGAGCGCCGGCGCAGCCAGCCCTGTTCAAAACACAGGCGGCGTTGAATCTATGATTGGCCGGAAAATATCCGATGTGGAACGTGACATGATTTTAAACACGCTGGACCATTGTTTAGGAAACCGCACACATGCAGCCAACATCCTTGGAATATCGATTAGGACATTGAGAAATAAGCTTAATCAGTATAAAGAAGAAGGAATGGACATTCCTGCTGCCGGACAAAATTAGTTTTTATCTTGTATTTTCATAAGCAGACGTATAGGGTGCTGCCCAATTTAGTTGACAGACAAACAATGAGGATAAATCCATGGGCTGGCGCGATAAATTAAAACTTCCTGAAATTGACCTAGGTGGCCTTAAAGATAAAGCAACCGAAGCAGCGAAAGATTTTCTGGATAACGACGAAGAAAACGCTGATCAGGAGCTGACAGAACTTGAAGAACTGACCGAGATGCTGAATGATCCGCAACAAGGTCCTATGTTTGAGCAACAGTTCGGCATGGATATCAGTGGTGCAAAAGAAAAAGATGGTGTTGTCACAAAAGACGAAGCCGTCACAATCGTTGCAAAATTTGCAGACACACTTGTCGAAGAAGATTATCTTAAAGACGTGGATTCATCTGCAAAGAAAGAAGTAGAAGCCGATCTTAAAGCTGAACTTGGTGATGATGTAGACAGTTATAATAACCTGTCATCAGACCAAAAAGATGCTCTTCTGATTTTTATTGCTACTCCGGAAGAAGGACGCCAAGAAGCAATTAAAAAGGCTGTGACGGATGGTGCATTCTCCTACAATCAAGATGCTGATACAAAACAGGATTATGTCTTGGTGGACGGCTCAACAGGTAACGTTGTTGAATTCAAACGTCCCGATATGGCAGAAACTCAAGCCTATACAGAAGTAGCATCTGTACCACATCACATAATCGACATGGATAATGACTTAGGATAAAGCGCCTTTCGGCTCTCTTAAGCATTTGCATGTTGTCATACACAACTGTAATATAAAAAACGTCCATATATGCAATATGGGCGTTCTTTTGTGTTCCTAATTCTTAGGGCTTGATCTGTTCGGATATTTTCATGGCTGATAACGCAGTACAAACATCAACAGGAAACACATTCAGTGCGAGCTCTCTTATTCGTACAGATATAATTTTTGCTGTTGGTATCATCACCATCATTCTTTTCATGCTGGTTCCGATGCCGGCTATGATGCTTGATGGTGGATTGGCGATATCCATTACATTTTCAGTGCTTATCCTGATGACGGTGCTTTTTATCAAAACGCCGCTAGAGTTTTCAACGTTCCCTACTGTGCTTTTGGTCGCGACATCACTAAGGTTGGGCTTAAACATCGCATCTACACGCCTTATCCTGGAAAACGGTCACACAGGCCGTGATGCGGCGGGCGGTATTATCGAAGCCTTTGGTACCTTTATTATCGGCAGCAGTTATATCATCGGTGCGATTGTTTTCTCTATTCTGGTGATTGTAAACTTTGTCGTAATCACAAAAGGTTCCGGACGTATTGCCGAAGTTGCGGCCCGCTTTACCTTGGACGCCATGCCCGGAAAACAAATGGCGATTGATAGTGATCTTTCCGCAGGTATGATCACCGAAGACGAAGCCAGAGACCGACGCAAAAAACTGGAATCAGAAAGTACATTTTTCGGAGCCATGGACGGTGCCGCGAAGTTTGTGCGCGGTGATGCCATTGCAGGCCTTCTGATTGTATTCGTCAATATCATTGGCGGTATTGTAATCGGAACAGTCATGCAGGGTATGACCCTTGCGGAAGCTGCTTCAAATTACACAATCCTTACAATTGGTGACGGCTTGGTTAGCCAAATCCCCGCTCTTGTCGTTTCCGTATCTGCCGGTCTTCTCGTTTCAAAAGCAGGTGTCGAGGGCTCCGCAGAACAAGAACTCTTTGTGCAGATTGGTCGTTATCCGAATGTTTTGGCCATGACATCCGGCCTGATGCTACTTCTTGGCGTGATCCCCGCCATCCCGTTTATACCTTTCGCGCTTATCTCGGCGATAACAGGTAGCCTTGCCTATTACGCCTATCAACGCAATATCACGGCTGACGCCGCCGAGGCGGACGAAAAAGCCGCGCTGGCATCCGCAGACGGAACGCAAAGCCCCGCAGAAGAACCCATATCAAAGGCGCTGGCAATGGATATTATTCGCCTTGAACTTGGGTATGGCTTGCTACCGCTGGTACAAGGGGATGGCGGCAACAAACTGACGGATCAGATAAAGGGATTACGCCGTCAACTGGCAGAGGATATGGGCTATGTCCTTCCTGCAGTGCGCATTCAGGATAATTTACAGCTCCCTGCGAATTCATATATCGTAAGCGTTAAAGAAATAGAGGCCGGCCGCGGCGAAGTAAGGCCAAACATGCTTATGTGTATGGACCCTAACGGGGCTTCTATCACCCTTCCCGGTGAAAATACTGTTGAACCCACTTTCGGCTTACCTGCAATGTGGATACAAGAACAATACCGCGAGGAAGCTCACTTTAAGGGGTATACAGTTGTTGACGCGCCCACCGTTATCACGACACATATTACAGAATTAATTAAAGACAACATGCCGGATTTACTAAATTACTCCGAAACGCAAAAACTATTGAACGAACTACCGGCGGATTATCAAAAGCTTGTTGCGGATGTTATCCCCGGGCAAGTTACCGTTGGCAACCTACAACGTATATTACAAAACCTTTTGGCAGAGCGCGTCTCCGTAAGAGACTTACCGACCATCCTGGAGGGAATATCCGAGGCCGCCGCCTATACCAAGAGTATTTCAAAAATCACGGAACATGTTCGATCAAGATTAGCCCGCCAGTTATGCGACACCAACACAGATGCGTCTGGCGTCATGATTCTCCTCACCCTTTCCCCGGAATGGGAACAAGAATTCATGGAAGCCCTCATCGGGGACGGAGAAGACAAACAGCTTGCCATGCCTCCGACAAAATTACAGGACTTCATCACCGCCGTGAGAGAGCAATATGACACGCTGGCATCACAAGGAATTACCCCTGTGCTGCTAACCTCACCGATGATCAGGCCTTATGTCAGATCTGTGATAGAAAGATTTAGACCCCAAACGATCGTAATGTCGCAAAATGAAATCCACCCCAAGGCAAAAATCAGAACCATGGGACAGGTATAGGGCTGTGTTATTACCTCATGTCAACGAATACATCGCATTGCGATGATTTGATCTGCAGAATATCTTCATCATTCAAAACTACAGTGTCGTTGCATTTCATTGTTTCCTCAGCAAACCTCATTTCCTGCTGCTCTTCTGAGAAGACTTCGAAATGACTTACAAGCTTAACATTAACTTGCGCCTTACGCCCGGTACTATCGACGGAAACATCCTCAACGTCGTATGATCCGTCCTTATGACTAAGCGTTTTCCCATTTTGCTTTATAGCCTGAATAAAGGTGGCCTTATTGTGATCCATGAATGTTTTACCAAACTTTCGCTTTTCGTTTTGGCCAGAGAAGATGATAATCAAATCGAGTTCATCATGATAATGACGGTCATGATATGAAACCAGATATTCACCACCCGCAATTTTGGATTCCACGATCCCCTTATAAAGATCAACAACTGCGGTTTGATCTATTGTTTTTTGGCCTTGAGCCAGAGCAGTCCCCGCACTCAATATCATTAAGCCCGCAGAAAGTAACTTTATTGGTTTTGTAAACATGAAAAAACTATTTCGTAAGTGGTTTAATATTAACTTCAGAATTACAGATATTGTTCTTATTCTGAATAACGTTCGCATCGTTTAAGACAATTTCCGTGTCGCATAACATAGACTGCTCAACATTAAATTGAACGGGCTGGCCACCCGGCCCCGGCATTTTCAGAACCAAAGTGGAATATGTCGTGTCTTTTACTTGCGCGCTGCGGCCATCCGCGGCAACTGTTACTGACAAAATCTTGTTCTCAATGCTTTTTAAATCCATTGCCTGGCGCCCCTTTTCCGTTTCCCTGAGTAGTTCTTGTTTATTCAAGGTCATGGCCTGCTTGTTTTGAGGAGCCCCCTGCATGTGACTGATTGTATTAATCACCGTTGTTGAGTTTTCATGAACATGCTCTTCCAAAAATCCAATCGTCTCAACCAAACCTGCTTTTTGTGCTGCCAGAGATTCCTCATAAAATGCATTGATACGCTCTTCGGTCAAACTTGCGTCACCCGCATGTGCAACACCGAAAGGAACCGCCATTGCCAACATAACAAACGCCGTAGATAAAATTGTTTTCATTGTAATATCTTTCTTTGTCTACTTGTTATTCTTGTATTCTAACCTCAACAGTACAATCAGCATCACCTGTCTTGATGATATTTTCTTCAACCAGGATTTCGACGTCACAGCTTTGATCTGATTTAAGCAGAACTTCCTCAGTTTCAGATAACGCCAACTTATATACATATTTTGTTTTTTCAACAATTGCTGCAGACTGCCCATCCTCTGCGATATCCATCGTAATCACATCGGTATCTATGCTCTCTACACTTCCTTTTTCATAGGCCGCCTTGGTATCTTCTAACAACTTACTTTTGTCGGTTATTATTTTTTGCTTTTCTGGTGGGCTTCCCGGTCTGATTGTGCGTAGCATCACTGTATTCACGGCATCATCATGCGTGTGCTTCTCCAAAAAATTGACAGTAGCCTCTCCGCCTTCGAATTGAACCTGTGTAGCATCATCATAGAACTTCTTGATGATCTCCTCCGTTAAAACCAATTCGCTGGCTATCGCATCAGTTGATTCAGGTTCAATATTATTAACCGCCTCAGCGTTTGAACTAACGTCTTCGGCATAGGCGCCGGCTGTCGGCACGACTAAACCGCCTAAAGAAAAACCAAAAACCAACAATAACTTTAAAGTGGACATAGACTTCATTATATAATTTTCTCCGACTTACTTTGTGCAATAATAGAAATTCGAAAAAGACTGTAGCACTTTTTTATGCTAATGCTCTAGTATATAATCTCTATTCACCTTATACTTAGTATTGATTCGAGTAAGTTCTTTCCATGCGGCTAAAAACATTCCACGCCAACACAATGACAGAAGCGATGCAAATGATACGCGACACCCTTGGCGAAGACGCCATAATTGTTGCCACCGGAGAGGATCATGTGCAAGGAAACGTGCGCGTGACCGCTGCGGTTGAGCCTGCCTTTGAAATTGGTGACACGCAACACGCATCTACAGATGAAGCGTGGCTTCAATATGATGAGGAAAATGACACTGACGCAGTGGCGGAAGAGCTGACTGAGATCATGCTGAAACATGCTGCGTCTGAGGATGTCATGGATCATATGATTTCATGCGCGACAGCGATGGGATTTGATGATATCGGCATTGCGCTTGTCACCACATTAGAGCAGCTCTTTAATTTCAGCCCCCTTCCCGTGCGTGCACATTCAAAACCGATTATGATGGTCGGCCCACCGGGTGCAGGAAAAACTCTTGCGGTTGCAAAACTGGCTGCACGCGGCGCCATGAACGACCTGAAAGTCGGCGTTGTCTCTACAGACACAGTGCGCGCAGGCGGCATTGAACAACTCAAAGCCTTTACCGACCTACTTAAAATCGATTTACAAAAAGCCAATGATTTCCGTGATCTCGGCGCAATTGTTGCGGATCTGTCCAAAGCCAATGATCAGGTTATCATCGACACGCCCGGCTTAAACCCGTTTGATAAAAATGAGGTGAAAATCCTCGCCCGTATGATTAATGCCGCGGATATGCGCCCTGTTATGGTTTTACCCGCAGGCACTGATGCAGAAGAAGCCGGAGAAATGGCGCGCGTCTTTGCGACAATCGGGGCAGATGAGATTTTACCCACACGCGTTGATATGGCGCGCCGCCTGGGAAGCTTACTCTCCGCCGCCCATCAAGGCAGCCTCAGCTTCTCTGATGTCAGCACAACACATAAGGTTGCACATGGTCTTGTGCCCCTCTCTCCACATGCTTTGGCACAACTTTTAATGCCGCGACTATATAAATCGCAAAAAAGTGATATAGTAAATAACCGAACATCCAGATTGGGCGTTCAAAAAACAGGAACTTGATAATGACACCAAAGTCCGCCAGCAAAGAAAATCCAACGCCTGCCACCCCGTCATTCCAACGTGGTGCGAATATTATCGCCGTAGGCAGCGGTAAAGGCGGCGTGGGCAAGACTTGGTTCTCTATTACTTTGGCACATGCGCTCAGCAAAATGGGCAAACGTGTTTTGCTTTTTGATGGTGATTTAGGATTGGCGAATGTTGATGTTCAACTTGGCCTGATGCCTAAACGTGACCTCAATGATGTGATTCGCGGACGTTTAGGGTTAGACCGCGTCGTGCAGGAATATGAAGATGGTGGATTTGATATTATCGCAGGCCGTTCCGGTCAGGCCTCCCTTTCCGCCCTCCCAAGCCAGCGCTTAAGCCTTCTTCGTGATCAATTGCTTGATCTGTCATCTGAATATGATGTTGTCATTGCCGACCTTGGCGCAGGTGTTGACCGCACAGTGCGTATGCTTTCTGCAACCGCAAGCAATACACTCCTTATCTCAACAGATGAGCCGACATCCCTGACCGATGCCTATGCGTTCATCAAACTGGGTAATGCCGCCGGCATGTCAAAGAACATCAATATTGTGGTGAACATGGCCAGCAGTGTCACAGAAGGTGAGAAAACATACAAAACCCTACTGAAAGCCTGTGAGAATTTCCTGCGCCTAAGCCCGCCATTGGCCGGTATGATCCGCCATGACACAAAGGTGAAGGAAACCATCCGTAGTCAAACCCCTATTCTAACGCGCTCTCCCAATGCTGATGCGGCTGAGGATGTTGAAAAAATTGCTCAATATGTTCTGAAATGCATCAAGAATGCGCAGCGCCGCGTGGCAGGATAAGCCAGGCAGGAACATTTTCCGCTACACGATGTTAAACATTTCGCGCTACACTCATTCCTATGAGTGACGCATCATCTATTGCCTCTTTATTGACCCAGACAATCACCGCCAATGCGCGGGCGCAGGCCAATGCCAAAGCGGAAATCGTGCGTCTGGCTGCGCAATTACAGGCGTTAAAACAAGCCGAAACACTGCGCGGTGAAATTATCGCCATCACGCAAGACGGGCAAGTCACAATCCAGACAGAGCGCGGTGAAGTTGTTCTGCGCACCGATCAGGCAAAGCAATTAGAGGTCGGAAAATATATAGAGGTGCGTATTGATGCAGGATCGCCACCTGAAACCGCGCTTTTAAAAACGTACGCGCGCGCAGAACAAAACGTACAAACAGCGCAAAACCAAAGCTCAGAAAGCTATACGATTGCGCGCCAAACACAATTACCACAGACCTTAACACTAAACGAGGTTACACAATCCCCTGAATTGCTTTTGACACCGCACAGCGCATCACAGAGCGTCACTGCACCTTTTTCAGATGAGGTTCAAAGCCACGTTACCCTGCTCTCAGAGCTAACCTTACAAACGGTGCAAAGCGGTTCACTCCCCATCACGCGCCCCGAAAATGCGCCCTTTACCTTCTCTCTTGCTACACCATTATACGCGCCATCGGAAAACGCAGATTTAATCTTATCACCACCTAAAGCAAATTTGATTGCTCCGTTTCGTTCTATCGCCGCACAAATTATCAGCGCGCCACTACAAGAACCCATCAGTGATCATGATTTTGTTAACCCCAGTAAAATCGACTCGATCAAGATTGAGCGAATATTATCCCCGCCCCCCGAATTATCAGGTGAGGCCATAGATCGCGTTTCCCCGCTCAATGCGCCAATTACATTATCGCAAGCCATCCTTACAGGATTTACGGAGAATCAGAATTTTGCTGTTCTGCAGATACAGTCGCCCGAACGCCTGTCAGATCAACACTATGCGTTGCAAGTGCCTATCGAAGATATTCCGATAGGATCACGCATTGATTTTTCTATCGTGAAATCCACCGAAATCCCGCTTCCCGCGCTTACCTCTTCTTATTTCCTTACGCCATCGACTTGGCCGATTATGGAGGAAACGCAACAGGTCCTGACACAGATCAATCCGCAAACGGCGCAAGCCTTTAATGCCGTCATTCCGAACGCCGCCGCACCAGCGCAGTTAGGCTCCACCGCTTTGTTCTTTGTTGCGGCGATGCGTGCGGGTGATATGAATGGGTGGCTGGGGGAAAAGGCCGTTGATGCGATTAAGCGTGCAGGAAAGTCGGATTTATTGTCTCGCCTAGGTAGAGAGATTAGCGGCATCACCCGTATGAGCAGCGAAGCGCTCTCCGGTGATTGGCGTGCTATGTCCCTGCCGCTTGCGTGGCAAAATGACATTAATAAAATCGCGCTTTATTTCCGCAATGAAGGCGAACATAACGAAGGCAATGATGAGGCCGGCAAAGGCAAAAAAACGCGTTTTGTGATGGATCTATCCCTGACAAATATGGGAAATGTACAATTAGACGGCCTGTTTTCAGGGCAAGATAATATCGGGCGGCTCGATTTGGTCTTACGGACGGAACAGACATTTTCACAAAGTATGAGACAGCAAATGCGCACGGCCTATAAAAACGCGCTGGAGGAAACACAAATAACGGGCGAACTCTCCTTCCAAAACCAGCCGGAAAGCTGGGTACGTATCACCCCCGACACGGTGAAGGAATATCATGCGGATGTTTAGGTAAATATTTCTACAATAAAAAAACATAATGCAATTACGGCAAAAGGCATAACGGCAACCCACAAAGTAAAAGTGACTATTGTAAAAATAATACTAAGAGGCTTTGAACTGATTTGAATCTTGTTCCGTTTTCTAAAATAATATGGAACCAGAATATCTATTAAACACATATAAAATCGAGCGATTACATAGATAAATAAACACCCGAAAAATCCAATAACAGCAAGCGCACCCATCTACACCCTCTTTCCCTCTACGCCATTAAATAGCACCTTATATAGCTCCCCCGCTTTTGTTACTAAGTTTCTTCTGATTGGGGTTGATTACCCTCAATGAAAGAAAACGATATTATATCAATGTTTAATGCATTCAGGATAAAAAGAACATGTCGACAAGTAAGAAACCAAGAAGCAGGCTCATAGGGAAAACAAATGCCATCACAAAAATCAAACAAAATGTCAGCAAAAATCCCAAGACTTTTGACTCTACTTTAATTTTTTTTCTTAATTTAAAGCTATACCCAACCATCTGACGCGTAAGAGAGGCAAATGCGCAAATAAACAGCAGAATTATAATCGGAGAAATAATCCAAAACGCACCTATCGTTAGAAACATCACTCCTCCCCTTGTCGGCGGTAGCCTTCAATCGCGATTTGATCAAGCTCATCCGATTCCTTTTTATCAAGGGCGGCTTTTTCCTCTGCCTTGCGGCGTTCATCAATAATTTCGATTTTCTTTAAATCGGCAAAGGCCTCGCGGATATCTTCCTGCGCCAATCTGATTTGATTTTCCAGCTTTGAGCGCGCACGATCAATCGCCTCTATCTCTGCATGCAAGCGTTTTGAATAAGCCCCGAAATAGCCCATAAAATCAGCATCCATATTGCGTGCCTTTTCGGCCTCAATCGCGTGCTGTGCCTCAAGCTCATCACGTTTATCTTTGAGGTCTTGCTCTTTCTTATAGAGCGCGGCAAGCGCTTTTTGCTTTTGCTCTACGGTGTGTTTACGTACACGAATAAGGGAGTCCAGTTCAGCCATGGCTTTACTATATCTGTTTTACGCGCGGGGAAGAATAGTTTTTAAAGAGAATGCTCCGGTTCGGGGCCGTCTGATTTTGTCGCATCGTAAACCAGTCCGCCCGGCCGGCTGCCTAACCATGACATGCCCTCAAGATCCAGACATTGCTGACGCTGGCGAACCATTTCAGGAACACCACCTGTATCAGGGTCACCCATAAAATTCACCATATCGACACTGCCGCGAATAATCCCCTCATCCCAGCGCGCCGCATGCACCGCGACATCTTTCGGGCCGGGCTTTCCCTTTATATCTGCCGTTAAAACCGTTGCATCATATTCCGCCAATAAATCTGCAATATGATTTAAAATACCATTTTGCAGATCAGCACCAATATGTGCGCCAACAATGCGCGCCTCTATTGGTTGCCCATAACCTCCGCTCACACTATTGAGCATATGCTCTAACGATTCCTGACTTGCTTCGGACGGATAGGATTCTGCACCCTCTGATACAACATGGACAATACCCGTTGCCTTTGTGGCGGGGTTATGCGCGATAACACCGATACAGGTCGCCAAAGCAACCGTACCAACGGCAGGATACTCGGCATCCGGCAATGTCACCGCCCCGTCATTCATATCCACCCCCACAGCCTGCGCAGGGTCGAACGTTTCACGTGCATCCTCAATAACAGGGGCACGCGGCAAATCCATCAAAGCCTGCATACGTTCTCTATTATCCGTATAATCCCGCAAACGAACGCTCATCAATCGTTCCTTACATTGTTTCTATGTTCTACCGTTATACTCTACACGTAAAATAGCAGCAAGTTTTTGAAAGCCCTCTTCAATCGGGGTTGATTCATGCTTATTTTGGTTAAGGAATGCTTCTATTTCGGAATAGAGCAATATCGCCTCATCCACCATCGGGTCACTGCCGCGTCGATACGCACCAAGACGGATCAGCTCTGCCATGTCCTCATAGGTGGTGATGATTTTTTTCGCGTGACGCATGATGGTGTTTTGCTCATCCGTAAATGCCTCAGGCAAAGAACGTGAAACAGATTTAAGCACATTAATAGCGGGAAAACGGCCACGATCGGCAATTGAGCGCTCCATCACTATATGTCCGTCAACAATGCCGCGCACCGCATCGGCGATCGGTTCATTATGATCATCCCCCTCCACCAGAACAGAAAACAGCCCCGTGACCGAGCCTTCACCAGGACCGCCCGGCCCCGCGCGTTCTAACAATCTGGCAAGCTCACCAAATGTGGTGGGCGGGTAGCCTTTAGATGTTGGCGGCTCCCCTGCACTCAAACCGATCTCACGCTGCGCCATTGCGAAACGTGTCAGGGAGTCCATCAAACACAGAACCTTTTTACCCTTATTTCTAAAATATTCCGTAAGTGCCAGCGTTACATACGCGGCCTGCCTGCGCATTAATGCGGGTTCATCGCCTGTTGCAACAACCACAACGGCGCGCTTCAAGCCCTCTTCCCCCAGATCATCTTGAATAAATTCCGTCACCTCACGGCCACGTTCCCCGACCAACCCGATAATCGAGATATCGGCATCCGTATACCGCGCCATCATCGAAAGCAGCACCGATTTACCAACGCCCGAGCCTGAGAAAATCCCCATTCTTTGCCCCTGACAGGTAGCCAAGAATGTATTTACCGCGCGCACGCCCAAATCTAGCTGTTCCCCGATACGCTGGCGTGCATGAGGGGATGGTGGTTTATTTTTAAGCGGCATCGCAACCGCCCCTTGCGGCAGCATCCCCTTCCCGTCGACAGGCTCCGCCAGCGCGTTAATCACACGCCCCAGCCACTGATCAGTCGGATTAATTGACGGCACGCTATCTTGTACAATCGCCTGACATCCAAGGCCAACCCCCTCTAATGTGCCAAACGGCATCAAAAGCGCTTGCCCTTCGCGAAAACCGATCACCTCACAGGGAATATCGCGCTCCTCCGTAGGCTTAAGATGCACCATCGCCCCAATCGTGAGGGCTTCGGACACACCGTCAATCTCAACCAAAAGGCCAAGAATTTTGGTCACGCGACCAAATAACTGTCGTTCGGGAATAGATGCAATTGCGCCGGAAACCTGCTCTGATAATCGATCCATGATGATGATCCACAGTGAAAAGAATATTTAGGCCAGTGTACTCTTATTCACAGGAAATACAAAGCCTACAGCACATAAAATCACGAATCTTAAGAAAACTGTGCGAAAACGGTTAAACAATTTGTTAACTTTATTAATATTTGTTAATATACTTGTTAATAAAGGTTAACGCCACCTGTGCAACTTTTTGTTTCCAAACGATTTTAAAGGGAGAATCCATGCGCGTTTTATTAGTTGAAGACGATACATCAACCGCGAAAAGCATAGAATTAATGCTAAAGTCCGAAGGGTATATTGTCGATACCACTGATTTAGGCGAAGACGGCCTCGATCTTGGTAAGATTTACGATTATGACATCATTATTTTGGATCTGATGCTTCCTGATATGGATGGATATGACGTGCTTAAGGCATTCCGCGCAGCAAAAGTGGAAACACCTATTCTAATTCTCTCAGGTTTAACAGAGCTTGATAACAAGCTGAAGGGCCTAGGATTTGGTGCGGATGATTATTTGACAAAGCCGTTTGATAAGCGTGAATTGGTCGCGCGTATTCAGGCCATTGTTCGCCGCTCTCAAGGCCATGCGCAAAGCATCATCGAAACAGGTCAAATCAAGGTTAATCTTGATACACGCACAATCGAAGCCGCGGGCAAGCCACTTCACCTAACAGGTAAAGAATACGGCATTCTTGAACTTCTCTCTTTGCGCAAAGGATCAACCCTGACCAAAGAAATGTTCCTGAACCACCTATATGGCGGTATGGATGAGCCCGAAGCAAAGATTATCGACGTGTTCATCTGTAAATTGCGCAAAAAACTTGCTGATGCGACAGATGGATCAAACTACATCGAAACTGTTTGGGGGCGTGGCTATGTTCTGCGTGACCCGCATGAGGATGACAAGCAAGCCGCGAATGGCTAATGCAGGAAAGTAGTTTTTCCAAAGATATTCATAAAGGAGCCACATCGTTGGCTCTTTTACTTTGTGTGGCTTATACGCTCTCCTTCGCTGCGGCCTTTTTCTGGTTTTTTGATATTCTGCGTCACTTTATTTTTCAATACCTCGTTGGCGCATCGGTTTTGGGTACGTATTTCCTGATCCGAAAATCAAAACGATATGCGCTTTTTATGGGATTAATTGTTTTATCTACGGGCTGCGAAATATATTTTTCCACCCCAAAAGCGCCGCTGAACACAGATCCGGCAAATCTGAAAGTCGCGCTATTTAACAAATTATTTTACACACCAAATAGCCAAGAGATTTTAAAATGGATCGCGATAGAAAAGCCCGATATTCTGGTCATACAGGAAGCTGATCCGGACATAATGCGGCATGTACAAAATCTGCAGGATTACCCATATTTACATCACGCTATTCTTACAAACCCATTTGGGTTTTTAATGCTCAGCCGCTATCCACTTGAAAATGCCTCGGTTGGTTATACGCAAGAATATGTGATTAACAATATATACGGCCATGTGGTTATGGAACTTTCAAATGAAATAAGTGTCTCTGTCTATGCTGCGCACCCTGTCCCTCCGGTCTCAGGCAAGCATTCGAAACAACGAAACACAGATATTGAGATAATGTCAGAAAAAATTAACGCTGATAAAAGTAAGAATGTCATTCTTCTTGGTGACTTTAATATAACGCCCTACTCCCCTTATTTTAAAGACCTGCTTCGTGCCACCGCGTTAAAAAATGAATACAGCTCCTACTTGCCTGTTCCTTCATGGCCATCTGCATACATTGATTACATTTTTCAAATTCCTATTGACCATATCCTGCATAAAGGCGATCTTCAGCTGATCGAAAAACGACGCGGGCCGGCAATGGGGTCAGATCATTATCCGCTCATTGCTACATATGCGATCCAATAATATGAACATAAAAACACTCATCACTATTTTGTCGGGCGGCTTGCTCGCGTGCTTCTTATTCAGTTTTCTGGGGCACTTACACTGGCTCCCTGCTTTATTCATGCATTTTTATTTGCAGATGAGCTTAATCGCTTTGCTGTTGTGTATGTGCTTAGTAAAAATAAATAAGAACCTTATACTGGCAAGCTGCATGGCTACGGTTACAATCATCGGATACGCCCAAACACGCCTGCCGATGCAAAACCCATTACAATTCACTGCACCGACGGCACATCCTGATCACGCGATATTGAAAATTGCGCAATATAATAAATATCATAAAAATAAACCTTTTGATGTTTTGCCTGAATGGATAGAAAACAACAAAATTGAACTTTTGGTAATGCAGGAAGTGACCACCTATGACGTCACACAGCTCAAGAACACCTTAAAAAATGTTCTGCCCTATACATTGCCGCCAATGAGGCGTCGCCCGGGCCATGCCCTCGTATTTAGCAAATACCCGTTAGAAGACCTCAGAATATCCAGAATATGTAAGACAGGCTGCCATACCAGTGGCATGCGCTTTAATATCACGCTTGAACATGGGCAAAAGGTAACAATCTATTCCGCCCATACGGACACGCCAATCAAACACATGCACTATGTCTATCAGACCAAGGAATTATTTTATGCGGGAGAATGGATTGCCAAAGATAAAGGCAAAAACATTATCTTTATCGGCGATATCAACACCACACCATATAGCATACAGTTCAATACTTTTATGCGGCTATCGAATTTAAACTATCAATTTTACGGGTTTTTACCGGCAAATACTTGGCCGTCTTTTCTATTAATTCCGGTTTTAAAAATTCCGATTGATCACATATTATTCAGTGATGCTCTTACCTTGTTAAATATAAAAAGAGGCCAATCTCATGGCTCAGATCATCATTCCCTTATCGCGACTTTTGCAGTAGAGTAGCCAGCATGAAAATCATAACAAATAACATTCCGAACACTTTGACGATTATGCGTATCCTTATGATACCGCTTATGGTGCTTTTCTTTTACATGGAGGCCAAGTACGGTTCGACTGTAATCTTTTTATGTTTCTTTACCTATGTCTTTGCCGCAATCACAGATTACTTTGATGGGTTCTTTGCAAGAAAATTAAACCAGCACAGTGCCTTCGGGACGTTTCTTGATCCTATATCTGATAAAATACTCGTCTCTGTTCTATTGATCACATTGGTGGCTTTTGACCGCATTACCGGTTTATGGACGATACTGGTCATGCTGATATTTACGCGTGAATTCCTGGTCTCCGGCATGCGGGAATATCTAGGCCCCAAGAAAATATCCATGCCTGTTACACAAATAGCAAAGCTAAAAACAACAGTCCAAATGGTAGCGATTGGTTTCTTAATTTTATCTAATCACTCTCCGTATGCTTATGAAATCGGTCTTATACTATTAACGCTGGCGACCATCCTAACCATCATCAGTGGCTTGCAATACTTTTTCAAAGGCGTAAAACACATTAAAGACGAACAAACAGAGAATTAAATCATGCAAAAACTATATCGATTTATTCGCCCCGGAATCTTTAAAATTGACCCTGAGGCCGCACACGGCCTGACAATCAAAGCCTTAAAAACCGGTGTTATAAGAAGCTGCAACCCAACAAAATCAGATCGCCTTACACAAGATGTCCTTGGGTTGAAATTTGAAAATCCGGTCGGTATGGCGGCAGGTTTTGACAAAAACGCCGAAGTCATTGTGCCCCTTCTAAAGCTTGGTTTTGGTTTTACCGAAGCCGGAACAGTTACACCAAAACCGCAGGGCGGTAATCCGCGCCCACGTATTTTTCGCGACCCGTCCAATGATGCCGTCATCAACCGAATGGGTTTCCCTAATGGGGGTATCAGAGCGTTTAAGCCGAACTTAGACAAAGCGAGAAACGACCCAACTCGCCCTGATGACGGAATTATCGGCATTAATATTGGCATGAATAAAGGGCAGCAAAACCCTGCCGAAGATTATCTGGAACTGATAAGCGAGTTTGCAGAACAAGCTGACTACCTGACGGTGAATATTTCATCACCGAACACCCCGGGCTTAAGAGATCTTCAGGAGAAAGAACCCTTAACAGAATTGCTTAGCGCCCTAATGAAGCGTGTCAGACAAGTATGCCCTGATTACCCGACACCATTATTAGTAAAGCTTGCCCCTGACCTTACAGAAAAGCAGCAAGAAGAAATTGCAGAAACTTTAATCGAAAATAAAGTGAACGGCGTAATCTTAACGAACACAACGCTAGATCGTCCCGACACCCTGCCTTCAAAGTTTTCTAACGAAACCGGAGGTCTCAGTGGTGCTCCGGTTCGAGACAAATCAACCAAGGTCATAAAGAATTTTTATAAACTTACCAAAGGTAATCTTCCTATCATCGGGGTTGGCGGCATTCAAACGGCAGAACACGCCTATGAAAAGATCAAAGCCGGCGCTTCTTTGGTGCAGCTATACACAGGCATGATCTATGAAGGCCCCGATATCGCCAACAATATTAATAAGGGTCTGCTCGAGCTGATGGATAAAGACGGCTTTGAAAATATTAGCCACGCAATCGGCGCAGATCACTAAAAGCGGCACAATCCTTGCATAGTCTTACCGTACTAATAATAAGTACGGTTGATATTTCATGGATAATAAAAGCCACATGAGACATGAAGAGGAAAATTCTGCTGCGTTTGGTGATGTGATTCCGGCATTTCTTGCCCCTAATTATATCAAGCAACAATATTATGCGCAGGAAGAAATCGAAAACCCCGATACCGATAGAGAGGGTAATGTTGAGTTTCTGGGCGAAGCAACACAACCCAAACAACGAACCGATGATGCGTTAATAAGAGAGCGCCTCTATGACGCGATTGAACATAACGATATTGATGTATTTATTCAGCCTATCATCACCCTTCCCCAACGTAAAACAAAATTTTATGAGCTCTACGGACGCCTTCGTATTCATGCGGGCGTTTACTTAGCCGCAGAAGATTACCTGCCTCTGGCTGCTAACGAACCCATGATTAATCATTTAGATGCGCTTCTTTTATCACATTGTATAAAAATTCTAAGCAGACAGCGCCGTATCAATGACCATGACATTGGATATTTCATTAATGTAAAGCCGTCGACACTGCGCAATCGGCACTTTATGTACAACCTTCTTAAGCTTTTGGATTATAACCGCTCTATTGCGCACGCGCTCATTTTTGAAATTGATTATAATAATTTTATGATGCTCTCTCCCGGGGAACAAAAAATATTCAAAGGCCTGAAAGATTTAGGCTGTCGCTTTTCCCTCGACCATGTCCCGGAAATTCCGACAGATGTAAAACACCTCCATCAAAAACAAATCAATTTTGTCAAAATCGCGGCGAAAACATTCCTTAAATCAGGGCATACCGATGCAGGATTTTCTGAAAACCTCAGCAGAAAGCATAATTTAGAGGTAAACGGCACTGATATCATTGTCGAAAAAATAGAAAACCACAGAACTCTGCTGCAAATTCTTGATTACGACATTAAATACGGGCAAGGATTTTTGTTTGGAAAACCTGATTTTCAAGGCGTTTATACATATGGTGATTAAACACCCAATTACATATTAAAATCTATTTCACAGTTCTGCGTGACTTTATACCTGCCACTTATTAAAATACGGCAATTTTAAAAAGGATTTAAAAAATGGGTTTATCACTTATGCGTTATTCTGTTTATTTTGTGACCTTACTGGCAGCGTTAAATATTGGTTACGCGCCCTCACCTTCATATGCCGAAGAAAAACAAGAGACAACTGAGGCTCAAGCCCAACCGGAGGTAAGCGAACAACCCGTTCATGGCGTTGCTTTACATGGGCAACCTAAATACCCTGCCGATTTCACACATCTAGACTATGTTAACCCTAACGCCCCGAAAGGCGGCACATTAAGACAGCATGTCATCGGTACATTTGATTCTTTAAATCCATTTATCGTAAAGGGTGACGCCGCGGCAGGAATGGATTTCATCCGCAGTGGCCTTTATTATGAAAGCTTGATGCAAAATGCATGGGATGAGCCCTTCGCGCTCTATGGAATAATCGCCAAAGACATCACCATTGCAGACGATAAATCATGGGTTCGTTTTAATTTACGCGAAGAAGCCAAATGGCATGACGGCACACCGATCACCGCCGATGACGTTATTTGGACATTCAAAACCCTCACTGAAAAAGGACAACCCTTTTACAAGGCGTACTGGCATGATGTCGAAACCATCGAAGCCGACGGTGATAAAACCGTTACCTTTTATTTCTCAGTCGCGGGTAATATCGAACTGCCGTTGATCATTGCGGAAATGACAATCCTTCCGAAACATTACTGGACGGCCGAGGGACGTAAATTCGACGAGACATCTCTGGAGCCGCCATTAGGCAGCGGCCCCTATAAAGTCGGCAAAGTTATTCCCGGCCGCACAATTGAATATGTACGTAATGATGATTGGTGGGGCAAAGACTTACCGTTCTTTAAGGGTATGAATAATTTTGACCGTGTCATATTTGATTATTACCGCGATGAAAACGTGGCGCATGAATCATTCCTGTCACAGGATTACGATGTAAAAATCGAGAATACAGCCAAGATGTGGTATGAAAATTATAAGGTCTCTGCCGATAAAATGCCCCACTTGATCAAGGAAGAAATTGAAAATTCTCGCCCTGCGGGAATGCAAGCCTTTGTCTTCAATATCAGACGACCGATATTCCAAGACAAAAAAGTTCGTCAGGCATTGAACTACGCATTTGATTTTGAGTGGTCAAACAAGCAATTCGCCTATGGGGATTATAAACGCACGAATAGCTTTTACGAGAACTCAGACCTTGCATCCAGAGGCCTTCCAAGCGAAGCTGAGCTGAAAATTCTTGAGCCGTTCCGTGATAAAATCCCGCCTGAGGTGTTCACAGAAGAATACAAAGCACCTGTCACAAACGGGTCAGGCAAAAACAGAGAGAACCTAAAGAAAGCCAAAACCCTTTTGGAGGAAGCAGGCTATACACAGCTTAATAAGGATGGCGTACGCTTTAGAACCTTGCCGGACGGCACTGTGCAAACGCTGGAATTTGAAATTTTGCATTACTCATCCGTTTATGAGAAATGGGTTCTTCCCTTCGTTAAAAGCCTGGATCGTATCGGTGCGCGCGCAAACTTCCGTGTGGTTGATGCGGCGCAATTCCAAAGACGTGTTCAAACATTTGACTATGACATTTTGATCGGCGGATTTGGTCAATCAGACTCCCCCGGTAATGAGCAGCGCGACTTTTGGGGATCAGACAAGGCCGACATTAACGGATCTCGAAACCAAATTGGTATTAAAGACCCCGTCGTTGATCAACTGATTGAACAGGTCGTTCAGGCACAGTCACGCGAAGACTTGATCACAGTGATCAGGGCACTGGATCGTGTTTTGCTGTGGAACCACTATGTTATTCCTATGTGGCATTATCCAAAATGGCGCATCGCCTATTGGGACAGCATAAAACGCCCGGAAACACTCTCCGGTATCAGTCCGCTTATTACGCAGACATGGTGGTCTGCACAGGCAGAAAAGAACGCACAAAGCCAAGAATAAGCAAGGAACATTATGAAACTCGCGATCGCAATCCCTGCACGTTATGGCTCAACCCGATTTCCGGGCAAACCTTTGGCGAAAATTGCAGGAAAAACAATGCTACAGCGTGTTTTGGAAATTGCACGCAAAGCAGCAGAGCCATACGAAAATATTTTCGTTTTCGTTACCAGCGAGGATAGACGTATTGCGCAACACGCAACGGAGCTTGGTGAGATTTGCATCACCACCCCTACCAGCTGCGCAACAGGTTCTGACCGCGTGCTCTCAGCGATCCGTCAATTAGATGATTGGCCTGACTTTGTTGTAAACCTTCAAGGGGATGCCCCATTCACCCCGCCATCTGTTATTCAAAAGATGATATCAACATTTATTGAAAACCCGCGCCTGGAGGTTATTACACCTGTGCATCGACTAAGCTGGACTGACCTTGATCGATTAAAGGACAGGAAAAAACAAACTCCATTTAGTGGAACCACGGCTGTCATAAATGAAACAGGCAGAGCACTCTGGTTTTCCAAGAATATCATCCCCGCCATACGTAAAGAACAGATATTAAGGCAGGAGCATACGCTATCACCCGTGCATCAACATATTGGACTTTACGGTTTCAGAAGCGACATTCTTGAAAAATTCTGCCGCCTTGAGCAAGGGACATACGAAGCATTGGAAGGGCTTGAGCAACTTCGTATGCTGGAAAATGATATCCGTATACAAACAATAGAAACTGATATCAAAGACGGCATGATTCAATCAGGCATCGACAGCCCGGAAGATCTGGAACGTGCAGAAGAGCATATTGCACAAAACGGAGAAATCATCTCGTGACTATTTTAATTATTGCCCGCCATGGCAATACATTCGGCCCGGGCGACACCCCCACCCGCGTTGGCAAAAACACGGATATACCGCTTGTCGAAAAGGGACAGGCGCAAGCTAAGGCTATTGGGACATACCTAAAAAATAACGACCTAATACCTGATGTGGCTTATTCCTCCACCTTAATGCGCACGAAACAAACAGCCGAACTTGCCATCAAAAATGCGGGGATTTCCCTTCCCGTTTATCCGCTGGATATTTTCGATGAGGTTGATTACGGGCCGGATGAAAACCAAACAGAAGATGTGGTCATTAACCGCATAGGCAAAGACGCGATCGAAAAATGGGATAAAGACGCCATCGTGCCGGATGGTTGGAACGTGAACCCGGATGACATTATTCACAACTGGAAACAGTTTGGCAGACAAATCACCAAAACACATGACAGCCTGACCAATGATGTCTTAGATATTCGCGAAAAGATCCTCGTGGTCACATCAAACGGAATTGCGCGATTCGCACCTCATTTAACGGAAAGTTTTACTCAGTTTGCGAAAGAGCACACAATAAAACTAAAAACCGGCGCGCTTGGTATATTAGAGCATAATCAAGGTGAGTGGCGGGTTACAGGCTGGAATATAGTTCCGATATCGGATTAAAATCACACCGAAAATCAAAAAACATAGAAAAACCCTTGCTTACACCCAACCAAAAGCGGTACTATCTAATAAATAAAGAGACGTTATAAAAAAAGAAACGCTCTATAAAAATATAAAAAAGATAATTGGGGTTTGATAAGCATGTTACCAGAAGAGATATACGCCGGCAGTGGGTCTTCAGCTAACTTCAAGTATACGCATCCGTTAAGTCACGACACTGTAGATGATGGATCAATGCGTGCACGCTTGGCCTATGATCTGATGACATTCATGGAGCGCAGCGACTGTAACTACTTCCTAAATCCCGACAATGCCGCAGGATACCACCCACAATATAGCGACGATGAAGTCGACATCATGATTATTGATGGGTATTACAAAGAAGCCGAGATCATGATCCAACAGCGCTTGGCCGAGGACCCTGATGATGAAAAGGCACAATTTCAAAAGGCTTTTATCCAACACCTTCAGGAAGAATACACTAAGCTTCTGAACCGCGAAGACAGAATTCTTGCGAACGATCCTAAGAATGTAAACGCCCTAATCAATAAAGGCTTCGCCCTTGCAAATCTTAGCCGTGAAGAAGAAGCGCTTAAGGTTGCAGATAAGGCCCTATCGGTTGATCCTGATAACCTTATGGCACTTAGTAACAAGGCACAAATTGCAAAGATGCTTGGTAATGATGATCTAAGAGAGCAAACATTACAGCAAGCCTATAATGTTTCTGCGAAACATCGCATGGCCAAGCTACAGCAAGAAGAATCAAAATTATTGCGTGATTTTGAATCGGTATTTATGGCGATTGAAAACTCCCAATCCCCATTCGATGAATTTAATGAGAAAAGTGGTTACGCGGAATCACAGTCTATCCACTAGACCTAACGAAATACTCACCAGAAAAACGGCGTAAAACTTTTTTACGTCGTTTTTTGCGCATAGACTTCGGCGTATAGGCTTATTATGATGTGCGCATGCTTTCTTATGCCCTTAAACGATTACTACTGATGATCCCAACACTCTTTGGGATTATGTTGATTAGTTTTATCATTATCCAATTCGTACCCGGTGGCCCTGTCGAAAAAATGATTGCGGAGCTACAGGGGCATGGCACATCTGCCACCGCGCGGTTTACAGGCGGCGGTGGTGATATGGGAACAGGCAATTCCGCGGCTCAAAGCCCGTCAGGAAAAAGCAGTAGTTATAAAGGGGCGCAAGGCCTTGACCCTGAATTTATCAAAGAATTAGAAGCGTTATACGGTTTTGATAAACCAACACATGAACGTTTTTTTATCATGGTGCAAAATTACTTAACATTTGACCTTGGTAAAAGTTACTACCGCGATGTTGGCGTACTCGATCTCGTTATAGAAAAAATGCCCGTCTCAATTTCTTTAGGGCTCTGGTCAACTCTGATTATTTATCTTGTTTCAATTCCCCTTGGCATTCGTAAAGCCGTCCATGACGGCGAACCATTTGACGTCTGGACGAGCGCCGCCATTTTCATTGGCTATGCGATCCCTTCTTTTATGTTTGCGATCTTGCTGATTGTTCTTTTTGCGGGCGGCCGATATTGGGATATCTTCCCGCTGCGGGGGCTGACCTCTGACGGATGGGAGGAGATGAGCCTACTCCAACAAATTGGTGATTATGCATGGCACATGGTTTTACCGACTGCCGCCATGGTCATCAGTGGCTTTGCACAAAAAACTATGCTGACGAAAAACTGTTTCCTGGATGAAATAGGAAAGCATTATGTTCTGACTGCGCGCTCTAAGGGCTTATCAGAAAATCAGGTTCTTTATAGGCATATTTTCAGAAATGCTATGCTTATTATTATTGCCGGCTTCCCTGCTCTCTTTGTTGCGATTTTCTTTACAGGCTCTCTTTTGATTGAGGTGATTTTCTCCCTCGACGGGCTCGGGCTTCTGAGTTACGAAAGCATTATCAATCGTGATTACCCCGTGGTTTTGGGAACACTCTATGTCTTTTCCCTGATGAGCCTGATTATGTTCCTTGTGCGTGATCTGGTTTATGTTTGGGTCGATCCGCGTATCGATTTCAATACCAGAGAAATATAGAAACTATTCTCAAAATTCATGCGTTAGGGGTTTAAAGCCCGCAGTTGATTTCCTATAGTGACCATCGCTGCGTCGCACAAAGGCGATCAGATAAGGATATAAGTGCTTAATAATAAACCAATCATCAAACATCTCCTCACCGTGTGGCCTTTGCTGTTCGGCATTTTCATGCTAACGACCAGTAACGGCCTGCAAGGTACCCTTCTTAGTTTGCGCGCAGAATATGAAGGCTTTCCTGTTATGATGATCGGTGTGATCATGTCGACCTATTTCGCAGGATACCTTTTTGCCTGTCATTATGTTCCGCGCTTGGTTACTTCTGTCGGGCATATTCGGGTTTTTGCGGCGCTCGCCTCTATCGCCTCCACCAGCGTACTCTTACATGGTCTGTTTATCACGCCCATATTATGGATTTTAATGCGCCTCATCAGCGGGTTTTGCTTTTGCGGTTTATTTATCATCACAGAAAGCTGGCTGAACCAAACCGCCAAGAAAAAACAGCGCGGCACAATCTTCAGTGCCTATATCGCGATTGTTAATATCGGCCTTTTTGCCGGCCAGTTCATGATCAATCTTGGGCCTTTGGACAGTACCTACCTGTTTATTCTGGTTTCAATTCTAATTTCCATCGCCCTTGCCCCGATTACATTAACAAACAAACCAACCCCCAAATTCAAACGCACAGAAGGTGTTGAATTTAAAACGATGTTGGTGAAATTCCCTGTTCCTATGTCAGGGGTGTTCGTCTCAGGATTATGCTCCAGCCTGATGCTCGGCATGACGCCTGTTTATGCCAGCATGATCGGGCTTGATAAATCACAAATTGCCGTATTGATGGGTATATTCATTCTGGGTACCGCGTTCATTCCCCTGCTGCTTGGTGTGCTATCTGACAAAATGGATCGCCTTATCATAATTGAAACCGCTTGTGCCGTCGGAATTGCATGCAGTCTATTCATGTGGTTTTACGGGCACTACTATATTCTAATCTTTGCTCTGGGTGGTATTATCGCATCCCTCTACAGTGTCGCGATCACCTTCCTGAATGATCAGATTAAAAAATCTCAGGTTATCGCCGCCAGCCGTTCTCTGATTCTCTTTAACGCCATCGGCGCGACGATCGGCCCGCTTGTGGGCGGGGTTGCCCTGTCTTTTATCGGGGCGAACAGCTTGTTTGGTTTATGTTTGCTCTTTATGGGAAGCATGATGATACTTGCGCGCTATCGCAGTATCGTCGGTAAAACCATCAAACCAAAGCACGATTTTGTTCAGGTCCCCGCATACGCTGCACCGTCCGTTATGCGCTTGCAACCGGAAATGCCTGTGCCAAGTGACCAGCCACCGCAGAATCCTCTGCCTGAAAACAAAGAGGATAAATCCGCATAAGCGCTTTTGATGATCTCGCTTTTTGCATATAGTATTCAATATGGATTTAACACCTTTAACACGACGGAGATTATCTCAATTCCGAGCCAATAAGCGCGGTTATTGGAGCTTTTGGATATTCCTCTTCTTGCTTTTCATCACAACAGGGGCGGAGCTCGTCGCAAATGACAAACCCATAATGATGAAACATAACGGGCAATTTTATTTTCCCGTCTTCGTAAATTACGCCGAAACTGAATTTGGCGGAGATTTCGAAACCGAAGCCGAATATCGCGATGAATTCGTACAAGAATTAATTTTGGGTGAAGACGGCACAAAGGGGTGGATGCTCTGGCCGCCTATCCCGTTTTCCTATGACACAATTAATTACGACCTTAAAGAACCCGCCCCCACTGCGCCTGACGAAGTCAACTGGCTTGGCACGGATGATCAGGGGCGCGATGTTGCCGCACGGGTAATTTACGGCTTTCGCCTATCGGTTTATTTCGGCCTGATTTTAACAGGATTAAGCGCGGTAATCGGCGTATTCATGGGCGCCGTGCAGGGATATTACGGCGGTACGGTCGATTTAATCCTGCAACGCATAACAGAGGTTTGGGCCAGTATGCCCTATCTTTATATTGTGATTATCTTCGCCGCCATATTTACACCGGGCTTTTGGACACTCCTCCTCATATTACTTATGTTTAAATGGCTGGGGCTTGTCGATCTGGTACGCGCCGAATTCCTGCGTGCCCGTAATTTTGATTATGTTCGCGCGGCGGGGGCACTGGGCATTTCAAACGGTGTAATCATGTGGCGCCACGTCCTTCCCAATGCGATGGTCGCGACAATTACGTACCTGCCGTTCATCCTTACCGCCTGTATTACATCGCTCACCGCTCTTGATTTCCTAGGTCTGGGTATGCCCCCCGGCAGCCCGTCTTTGGGGGAATTACTCGCGCAAGGCAAAAACAACCTGCAGGCGCCATGGCTTGGTATCACAGGGTTTTTATCATTGGCGGTGATGCTTACACTCTTGACTTTTATTGGCGAAGCTGTACGAGATGCGTTTGATCCGCGTAAAACAACGCTGTAAAAAAAGAAAGGCTTCACGCATGAGTGTCCGTAACTCTATTCAGGCAATGGCAGATGAATTCACAGAAATCAGACGTGAAATGCATCAAAACCCGCAAACCGCATTTGAGGAAGAATTCGCGGCCAAGATGGTGACCGAGAAGCTTACTGAATGGGGCGTTCCGTTTGAGTCAAAAATCGGGATAACGGGTATTGTCGCAACAATCGATGGTAAAAAAACCGACAGCGGCAAAGCCATCGGTATTCGCGCGGATATGGATGCGCTTGATATTTTTGAGGAGCCCAATAAGGATTGGATGTCATTAACCGAAGGGAAAATGCATGGATGCGGCCATGACGGACACACATCAATTCTTTTGGCAACAGCTAAATACCTAAAAGAAAACAATAACTTTAACGGAAAAGTTCATCTAATATTTCAACCGGCAGAAGAAAACGGCGAAGGCGCCGAAGCCATGCTTGCCGATGGCCTGTTAGAGCGCTTTCCGTGTAATGCGATGTACGCCATGCATAATTGGCCCTATGCGCCGCTTGGTTACTTTGAAATCCAACACGGCCCCGCAATGGCGAATGTTGACTTTTTTAACGTAACGGTCGAAGGGCGCGGTGGTCATGCATCAAAGCCGCATACCTTCATTGACCCGATTATGACGGCCTCTGAAATCATCCTCGCACTTCAGACGATCATCAGCCGCGAAATTGACCCGTTTGAACCTGTCGTCCTTAGCGTGACGAATATTCATGGCGGCACAGGAGCGTTTAACGTAACCCCTGCCGAAGTCACATTTAACGGCACTGTGCGTACCTATTGCCCAAGCCTGCGCAAAACAATGGAAAAACGCATAAAGGAGCTATGCTCAGAGATTGCAAGCTCCCACCGTGCTCGCGCCAGCTGCGTTTACGAAAACCGCAGTGATGCAACAATTAACGATCATGAGCATGCGCGCCTTTGTATTGATATCGCCAGTGATTTGGTGGGTGATCTGATGGTGATTACCGATGCAAAACCGTCTATGGGCGGCGAAGATTTCGGGGCGTTTTTACATCATGTGCCGGGCGCGTATGTAAAAATCGGACAGGCCATTATCAATGACCCTGACCACCCCTGCAGCAAAGGCCTGCATAACCCGTCTTATGATTTTAATGATGAGTTGATCCCGCTTGCGACAGAGTACTGGGTAAGGTTAGTCGAGCACAGCTTGGGCGATACATAAAAACAGCCGAACCTTAAAAAGCCTTACATACCCGATTTTATTGTGTTGATCGTATCAATTGTATCATTTTGCGGGGCACGCATATTGGTATTATAATCGGCGGCGGCCTGACGCACCATCTCACCGATATTATGCTGAACATCCTCACTCATGGCACCGGGGGCATCAATTTGAATTGCATTAGCCGGATTCTCAGAATAGTACGCTTCGCCTATTGCTGTCGCATTAAGGTGCACACCCATACTGCGAATAAATTCATCGGTATCGCGCGCTGTATTAAAAAACAAAACATCATTATACACACCGTCAAACGGGCTCTCACGCTCATCGCGTGTAACTTGCCCTAAGGTATCTCGTATTTCCTGATTACTAAACCCTGCGAAATTAGAAAGATGATAATGCCCACCGACATGCACGACAACACGCGGAGCATCGTCCCCCACACCAATGGCAGCGATTGCATCTCGCTGCATTTGCTCACGCAACTCTTCGTTTTCTATTACATATTCCAATCCCGGATCTGTGGGGATGATCTCAATATTATTATTAATCGCATAGGCCAACGTATGCATGAACGGATGTTCCATATCAGAATCAGGGATCACGCCGTCATTATCGCGTATACGCCCGACATAATACGGTAAACGATCAGGCGGGATTTCTATCGAAAGCGCCATATTTTCTTTGCCGACCAATCGCGCCGCGGCCTCTAAGGCGCCAATTTCAGTAAATGCCGCGGCAACTGCAGGTTCCTCCTGATCATCCGGAGTATACTCATTCGCATCCAGCTCCGGCTGCGAATCCATATGCTGCTCTCCGATAACCACTAAAATCGGCAAACCATCCGTACTCTCCTTCAGCCCTTCTGAAAGAGCATTGCGTACGGTCGTGTATGTACTCAAGGCAAATGCCTGATACACCTGCTTATTATTATCGCTTGTTTGATTTGGCGGATCTATCAATATCCCGTTACCCCATAATTTTCTTTTTAAAATAAGTGATTTATGGCAATTCTGTCAAAAAAATATTGACATCCACCACTGAAATGCGTCATGTAAGAGCCATGATGACTGTGAACACACACTACCGACGACGAAACAACCGCTAGGCAATCCCCTCTGGCGTGGCGTCTTGTGTCATCATTTTCCCGACATTATACCGTTTTTTGCTATAGGCTGTGATTCCCTTAAAAACCAGTTGCTTACGCGCCGTGCTTACGGCATTTTAAGATAAATTAAAAAAACGAAATAAAACGATGACAAAAATATTTATTG